>CAKZUH010000026.1 GCA_937921725.1 uncultured Chloroflexota bacterium
TACCCCCGGGGCGGCGTTCCCTTCCCATAGATATCTCGGGCCCGCCCCTCCACCTTGTCCGGTCCCGCCCCCACCGGCACACCTGCGGTGATCTTGATTTTTTCGAAAGAGCGAGTCAACCCAGCCTGTTAAGCCAGAGTCCTATCCTCCCGAAGATGGACGCCTCGATCTCACCCGACCGCATCCGCGAAGCCTCCCAAATCATCGACCCCGTCTTCCTGCACACGCCCCAGTTCGCCTGCGAGCCGCTGACCAAACGCCTCGGCGTCGCGACCGTCCTCAAGGTCGAGTCGATCAACCCCATCCGCTGCTTCAAAGGCCGTGGCACCGACTACCTCCTCCACCGCCTGAGCGCCGACCCCACCGACGACAACAAACGAGGAATCGTCTGCGCCTCAGCCGGCAACTTCGGCCAGGGCATGGCCTACGCCTGCCGCAAGGCACGACGCCACCTGACCGTCTTCGCGTCGCGCGCCGCGAACCCGCTCAAGGTCCAGCGCATGCGCGACCTGGGCGCGCACGTGCGTCTGGAGGGCGACGACTTCGACGAAGCGAAGGACGCCGCGAAGCGACACGCTGACGAGAACGGCAAGCTCTACGTCGAGGATGGCCACCTGGGCCCGATCGCCGAAGGCGCGGGCACCATCGCGCTCGAGCTGCTTGAGAGCGAACCAAGCCTCGACGCCCTCTTCGCGCCGCTCGGCAACGGCTCGCTCGTCAATGGGATCGGCGCGTGGATCAAGCACGCCTCGCCACACACGCGCGTGATCGCGGTGTGCGCCGAGACAGCACCGTCGATGGAGCTCTCATGGAAAGCAGCGCGACCCATCGCCGCGCCGAGCACGACCATCGCCGCTGGCATCGCGGTGCGCGTGCCCGTCCCGGAAGCGGTCCACCTGATGCGCGCCACGGTGGACGAGGTGATGCTCGTCACCGATCAGGAGATGCTCGATGCGATGCGCTGGCTCTTTACCGACGCGGGAATCGTCAGCGAACCCTCCGGCGCCGCGGGCGTGGCGGCCATTGCCAACCGCCGCGAGCAATTAAAGGAGGCGCGCGTCGCCACGGTGCTGACCGGCCGCAACCTCACCGACGAACAAGTGAGGAAGTGGCTCTACTGAGGCGACGCAGCGGGCGGAGCGGGAGGAGCCGCAGGACCAACAGGAGCGGCAGGCGCGACCGGCGCGCTTCCTCCGCGCTCCAGGTCGGCAAGGTAGTCGAGCGCGGCCAGCGGACCATGCTGAACGTAAACGTCCGGCGCTGCGTTCTGCAGCCTCGCCTGCACCTGGTCCGCCAGTTGGGCGCGCAGCGGAATCGGCAATGACGGCCGCCGCCGCGCGTACGCGGTGACGAACCGCCGCACGTCCGGGTCGAGCCGCCGCAGCATCAGCTCGGCCGGCGTCGCCGGCGCGAATGCGGAAAGTGTCGAGACAGCACCAGGCAAAGGCGGAGGCGGCAAAGGCGCACCGGGAGACGAAGCGGGCTGCGCCCCGGGCAGCTGCCACAGCCACACGTAATCCGAGTCCTTGACCACGATGGTGCCCGCCGCGAGATCTCCCAACCGCCTCCCCTTGCCGTTGATGAACAGGGTGACCAGACCCACGCCGTATCCGTACGGCAGGAAATCCACGATCCGCACGATGTTGCGGATCCCGGCCTGGACGAAGGTCATCGGTTCGCCGCGGTCCCCCACCGCGCGCAGCCGGAACACCTTCTTGCCGATGGTCTGGCCCGACCAGAAGGCCTCGCTGATCCAGAAATATCCGAACACGATGACGAACGCGCCGAACAGCATCACGAGCGAACCCACCGTGCTTGCACCGAAGGCGGCGAACGCTAAGCCGAGGAAGCCGAGCGCGATCAGCAGGCCGGACAGGATCAGCAGGTCGAGGATCTGCGCGATCGCGCGCGTGCCGAGTCCCGCGACCTGGTAGTCGAACGAAACACGCTCGGGGGTCGCGACGACCAGGTCTGTGTCGGGGAGCGGCCGGTCCACCCAACTAACTTACCCTCAAGCGCTTCGGCGAAGCCACGTGCCACAGCTTCAAAATCAGCCTGTGAGAGCCGAGGACTTCGTCAGCCTCCGCCGCGCCGACTGGAACCGCCTCGAGGATCTGCTCAGTCACGCCGGCACCGGCCATCTCAACTCCCTCTCGCCCGCCCAGGTCCTCACCATGGCCGAGCTGTACCGGCGCGCGACCGCCGACCTCGCCCGCGCCCAGCGCGACTGGCCACGCGAGCCCGTGCACCGCTATCTCAACGGGCTCGTGGCCCGCGGCCACGGCATCGTCTACCGCCGCGGCGGCGAGGTCTTGAAGCGGATCAAGCGCTTCTACGTCGAGACGCTGCCCCAGACATATCGGCAATCCTGGCGCTTCGTCGTCGCCGCGGGCGCGCTCATGTTCGTGCCCGCCTTGATCTCCTTCTTCGTCGTGCTGGCCCACCCCGACGCCGCCTACGCGATCGCCGACCCGCAGCTCATCGACCAGGTCCACCACCACGAGCTCTGGACGAACATCCCGCCTGACGAGCGCGTCACCGAGGCCGGGCTGATCATGACCAACAACATTTACGTGTCGATGCTCGCCTTCGCCTTCGGCGTGCTGTTCGGGTTGCCTGTGATCTGGGTGATGGTCTCGAACGGCATCAGCCTCGGTGGTCTGTTCGGGCTCACCCAGGCGTATGGGCTCGCCGGCGGACTTTTCGATTTCGTCATCGCGCACGGCGTCATCGAGCTGTCGATCGTGATCGCCCAGGGTGCGGGCGGATTGATGATGGGCTGGGCGCTCATCTCGCCCGGCAACCACAAACGCTCCGACGCGCTCGTCATCGCGACGCGAAGGGCGTTCACGCTGATGCTCGGTCTCGCGCCCATGCTGATCATCGCGGGCACGATCGAAGGCAACATCTCACCGTCGGAAGCGCCATTCGTCATCAAGCTCGCGATCGGCCTGGTCACGGGTGGGCTGCTCTACTCGTACCTCGTGTTCAGCGGCCGCTCGCCGGCCCGGCAGCGGCAGCAGACCTAAAGCAGCGCGCGCTCCTTCAGCTCGAGGTATCTCTCGACCAGCGCGGGCGACAGCCGGCCCGCCACCACGTCCAGCCCGAGCACCCCTCCCCGCCGCAGCAGCTCGAAGCTCTCCCGCCGGCTCGCGGCAAACTGCTCCGCCGCCGCCCACTCGTAAGCCCGGCTGGTGCTGAAGATCGGCTGGTCCAGAGCGCTCAGCACCGCTGGATCCGACATCGCGACCACCAGCACGAGGTGCCGCGCCGCCAACCGCAGCGTGTGCGCCACCAGCTCGCGCGACGCCTCCGGGTCCTGCACGTCCGTGAGCATCACGATCATCGAGCGGCGGCCGACGCGCAGCGCCAGGTGCGTCATCGCGTGCCCGAAGTCGGGCTCCACGTATTCCGGCTTGACCGCGTACAGCGCTTCGGTGATCCGCCGCAGCTGAGTCGTGCCGCGCTCCGGCTTGATGAATCCGGTGACCCGATCGTCGAACGTCATCAGCCCGACCCGGTCGCCGTACGCCTGCGCCACCCACGCGAGCATCAGCGCGGCGTTGACCGCGTGGTCCAACTTGTCGAGGTCGCCCGCGGGCGCGGTCATCAACCGGCCGCAGTCGAGCGCGATGATCACCTGCTGCCCGCGTTCAGCCTCGACCTCGATGACCACCGGACGGTCGCGCCGGGCCGTGGCGGTCCAGCTCACGCGCCTGAAGTCGTCGCCGCGGACGTAGTCGCGCAGGCCGGCGAACGCCGTCGACGCGCCGGGCGGCCGGGCGCGCCGCATGCCCGCCATGGCGCGGAGCCCCCGCCGCAGCGAGAGCTGAATGCGCTTGATGGCGACGACGTTCGGGAACACCGCGACCTCTCGACGGTCAGGCAGCCGCATCTGCCTCCGCCACCATCCCTCATCGCGCAATACCTGCAGGTCGACCGAACCGAACGCGTACGCGCCGCGCTTGGGCGACAACGTTCGATAGCTGATCGCCAGAAGCCCATTGCGATCGAAACGGCCCGACACCTCGCGCGGGTGGGCCCGCAATCCAGCCGGCGCGTGGTCCGAGACCTTCGCCATCAAACCGGCCGCGGCCCGGTTCTCGATGAACACGGCGACCTCTTCCGGCTCGCCCAGCGAGAACGGGTCGGGCATCGCGCGGCGGAAGGAGTAGCCGCCTCGGCCGGGAAGCAATGCCAGGTCGCGCGTCGCGATGATGACCAGGCCGGCGTGGTAGACGACCGCGATGAACCCGATCAGCGGCGACGCCACCGCCAGCGCGATCAACCCGGCGCCGATCCCGACCGCCCAGATGAGCTTCGGCTGCGGCGCGAGCCCCCTGAAGAAACCGAAAAAATTCCCTTCCCCGCTCGCCGGGGAAGGTGGCCCGGCCGCAGGGCGGCCCGGCCGGATGGGGGCTCCCCCTTGTGTTACCGCGGGGGTACGACCCGCCCCGCCACCGCGTCGAGGACGCTGTCCGGCGTCATGCCGGCCACCTCGGCCTCCGGCCGCAGGATCAGGCGGTGGCGGAACGCCGGCGCGAGCAGCGCCTTGACGTCGTCCGGCGTGACGAACTCGTGGCCGTCGAATGCGGCATAAGCGCGGGCGGCGAGCATCAAGAGGACCTCCGCCCGGGTGCTGGCACCCAGCGCGATCTCGGGAGCCGAGCGAGTCGCCGACGCCAGGTCGACGACGTAGCGCCGGATCTTCTCGTCCAGCACAACCTTCGCGACCTGCTCGCGGCATGCCTCGATGTCCGCGGCGCCCAGCACCGGCTCGACGCCGGCCTTGGCCGGGTCGCGCAGCTCGATGCCCGACTCCCAGCGCCGCAGCACCTCCATCTCCTCGGTGGGCGTCGGATAGTCCAGCCGGACCTTGAACAGGAAGCGATCTTGCTGCGCCTCGGGCAGAGGGTAGGTGCCCTCGTATTCGACCGGGTTCTGAGTGGCGAGGACGATGAACGGCGCCGGCAGCGGCAGCTGCTGGCCCTCGAGCGTCACGCCGCGCTCCTCCATCGCTTCGAGCAGCGCCGACTGAACCTTGGCCGGCGCGCGGTTGATCTCGTCGGCCAGGAGCACGTTCGTGAAGATCGGTCCCTTGCGCAGCGCGAACTGACGCGTCGCGAGGTCGTACACGGAGGTGCCCAGGATGTCGGCCGGCATCAGGTCCGGCGTGAACTGGACGCGTCCGTAGTCGAGCGTCAGCGCGCGCGCGATGGCCTTGGCGAGCAGGGTCTTGCCGGTGCCCGGCACGCCTTCCAAAAGGACATGCCCCTGCGCGACGAGCGCGATGGCGCAGAGGCGGATCGCAGCCTCCTGGCCGACGATCGCCTTGACGAGCTGCTCGCGAAGCTTCGCGTAGAAGTCGGTCGCGGTCGTCGAAGCGGTGCCTGTCATCGGTGCTCCAGAGTTTTCTTTTGCGTGACCGGGTGCGCGATGCGGTGCAACTGCTGAGCAGCGCCCAGCAAGCCGCCCTCTGTCGCCGACGCTGAAGGCAGAGAGTTTTCCACCTGGGCCAGATCTCCGGCCACCTGGGGGTCGCGCACCCACAGAGCATTCCAGAACCGCTCCCGCGGCTGCACGGACAGGCCATTGCGAGACGCGACGGCGCGTTCGGTGGCGTTCGCGAGCAGCCCGAGCGTGACGGCCCTCGCGCTCGAGCGGCGGAGCAATTGGCCGACGGCGACCGACCACTCGACGTCCGACCGCGCCATCTCCGCCGGGCGCTCGATCAGCGGCCCGAAGCGGCGGCCGCGGAGGAGCAGTCCGACGAACACGGCCACCAGCAGCCACAGGAGTGCTGCGCCCCATGGCGTCTGGACCCACGACTGAGGAGCGAGGTCGCTCGCGGTGAGACCGTGGTGGTACTCGTCGAAGTAAACGTGCGCGTCGGGGTTGGCAAGGCCCAGCAAATCGGCCAGCAGGCGCCCGTTGTCCGCCTTCTCGAGGTACCCGTTGCAGAGGAGCACCGGGTCGGACAGCACGACGGCTATGCCGGTGCCGATGCGCTGGGTGTAGCCGGTCACGAATCCGTTGGACCGCATGAACGGCACCTGCTCCGCGGCTGGGTCGAGCGGCATCACGTTGTCGGCCCCCGAAAGGTTGGTCACGCCATCGACCGTCGCGTTCGCGGTCTCGTTGGCGGAAGAGATGTAGCCGCCGAGGCGCACGACGCCGAGCGCGCGGTCCAGCTCGGCGTCGCCCTCCTCCGCCGCGTAGATGAGCAGCCCGCCTCCGCGCACCCAGCTCAGCGTGCGGTCCGCCTCGTCCGGCGTGAAGCTGCTGGTCGGTGTGAAGACGACCATCACGCCGAGGCGGTCGCGCGTGCTGAACGTGCCGGTGATCTGGTCGGTCGGATGGCCCATCGCCTGCGCGAAAAGGAGCGCGGCCGACGCGCCGTTCGCGGCGTCGCTGTTCGTGCTGTGCTCGGGGGAATCGCTGCGCGGCTGGACCACGTAGATCACGCCCGCGATGATGAGCGAGGCCGCCGCGGCGATCACCCAGCCGCGCGAGACCCTCATGCCGCCGCCTGCACGCGGGGCCGGAACTGCGCCGCGATCCGGGCCGCGCGCTCATAGGTGGCCTGGTCGACGTCGCGACCGCCATAGATCGCGGCCTCGAACGGCAGGAGCAGCGGACGCAGGGTCGCGAAGTCGGGGGCGCGCTGAAAGATCTCGCGCACGGTCAGCGAGCTGCCTTCCCACGACCGCTCGCCAGCCAGCGTCGCGGCCACGGCAGCGCACAGAGCCCGGATCGCCCCGACGCGATCGCCTTTCGCCGCGAGGCGGTCGGCCTCCGCGAAGTAGTCGGCGGCCGGCCGCGGGCCACTCGGCAGAACAACCATCGCCTCGCTGAATCGCCCGCGTGCGGCGCGGAAGACGAGGAACGCCGCGGCCGCCATCACGACAGCGCCGATGGTGTAGAAGACCCACAGCGGCACGCCTCCCACCGGCGTGGTGTTGAGCAGGAATCGCAGGAGTGCGTTGATGCGGTCCCTCACCCACTGCGCGAAGCGGTCGAGCGGGGATGGCGGGCGGCGCAAGGCGTCGTAGCGGCTCATCGACAGGATCTCGTGCAGGCGCTGCCTCGCCAGCTCCGGGTCAGCCGTCGTCGCAGGCTGCTTCAACGCGGTCATCAGCGCGACAAGGCGGGTCCTGGCGTCCGCATATAGGGGCGGGCGCGCCACGAGGTCGGCGATGATCTCGTGCGGCTTCTCGTCTGTGTTCGACAGGACGTTCGCGGCCGCCATCGCGGGAGCGAGGTCGTTGGGTGTGGCGTCCTTGATCAGGGCGTACGCAAGCTGCACCGCGTCGAGATAGTTCGATTGGGCTGGAGCCTTGGCGGCAGCCTGCGGCGCGCCCAAAAGGAACAGCGCGGAAACCAACGCGGCGATCGCGCCGGCTCGGCCGGCCGCCACCGCGATGCTCAGGTCGTTGCCGCCGGCGCGTTCAGCTGCTGCGCCATCTGAAACAGGTCGAGGCCCTCGCGCCGCACCCTGAGGTCGAAGTAGATCAGGACAAGGGCGATCTGCAGGATCGGGTTCACCAGCGCGTTCACGATGATGCTGACCGCCCCGACGATCGCGAACACGACGAAAGACGACAGCACCAGCGCCGACAGCGCGAGGGCCGCCACCACGAAACCGGACAGCGTCCATCCCACGACGATGTAGACGACGACCAGCAGGAAGAGGATCAAGAAGGTCCGCCACCAGCGGCCTTGCACCAGGTTCCAGCTGCGGCCCATCGCGGCCCCGAGCCCGATTTGCTCGACGAACATCGCGGGCACCACCGCGACCCAGCACACCCAGATCCAGATCCAGAGCGGGAGCAGGCAGAAGACGACGGCCATGATGATGATCAAGAGCCAGTACCCGAGCAGCGGAAAGTAGCGCCTGAGCACCCCGCCGAAGACCCGACCCGGCGTGACAGGCCGGCCGAGCGCCGACTCGCAAGCGGCGTAGGTGACCGCCCCGAAACCAAACGGCAGCAGGGCGAGGTTGATGAGCGCGACGACCAGGCTCGCCACGTTTGCGCCAAGCACCGCGGCCGGGTCGGACGAGGTGTACGGGAAAAACGAACCGAAAACCGCGTAATAGTTGATCCCCTGCGACGCGGCGGACGGGATCGCGAGCAGAGCTGAGATTCCCGCGAACAACCAGAAGTGCCGGCGGTACATCCGGAACGTCTCGTCCAGCAGGTCGCCGATCTCCAGCGGACGAAGGCGGAGAGGCACCGGTACGCTCACGGCGTTAATTCTCGGGTTTCTGCCGAAAAGTCAGGGCTGTGCGTTGCAAATAGAGACACTCATGGGGAAGGGGAATGAGGAACCGGGGCGTCACGGATCCGGATGACGTCAGGGTCCTCTTCGTAGAGGACGACGTCTCTGTCGCTCAGATGTACCGGCTGAAGCTGGAGCTCGACGGGTACTCGGTGGACATCGCCATCGACGGCCTTGCCGCGTTGGAAAAAGCAAGGACCCAGCCCGACATCATCTTTCTCGACATCAGGCTTCCGAAGCTAGACGGCCTCAGCGTGCTCGAGAAGCTGCGCGCCGAGCCCCTGACCGCCGCAATCCCGGTCATCATCCTCTCCAACTGGAACGAGAAGGAACTGGTCGAGCGCGGCGTTCAGCTGGGAGCGCTGGACCACCTGATCAAAAGCCAGACCACGCCAACCAAACTATCCCGCCGCCTCCAGGACTGGCTAAAGACCTAAGGCTTGGCCGGTCCCGCCGGCGCCGCTCCGGCAGGTTCCTTGTGTCTGTGCTTGGTCGGAGTGAACTTCAGCCCGTCCTCGCCCTCGACGTCGATCTGCACCGTGTCGCCGCGCGCGATCTTGCCACGCAGCAGGTGCTCGGACAACTGGTCCTCGATCCGGCTCGTGATCACGCGGCGCAGCGGCCGCGCGCCGTACGTTCGGTCGTAACCCTCTTTCGCAAGCAGGTCCTTTGCCGCGTCCGTCACCTCGATCGTGATCTGCTGCTCGGCCAGGTGCTTGCTCAAGCGGACCAATTGCAGGTCGACGATCTCGCGGATCTGACCCGTGGTCAGGCTCTTGAACACGACGACCGCGTCGACGCGGTTGAGGAACTCGGGGCGGAACATCCGCTTGAGCTCGTCGTCGATCTTCTGCTTCGTGTTCTGGTGGCGCCGCTCGACCTCGTCCTTCTCGTCGACGACCGCGGGCTGGAAGCCCAGGGCAGTTCCCGCCTGGTTGACGTCTCGGATGCCGAGGTTCGAGGTCATGATGATCACGGTGTTGGCGAAGTTGACGATCTTGCCTTTCGCGTCGCTCAGCCGCCCGTCCTCGAGGATCTGCAGCAGCATGTTGAAGACCTCGGGGTGCGCCTTCTCGATCTCGTCGAAGAGAATCACCGAGTAAGGTCGGCGCCGCACCGCTTCGGTGAGCTGCCCGCCCTCGTCGTAACCGACGTATCCGGGAGGCGACCCGACCAACCGCGCGGTCGTGTGGCGCTCCATGAACTCCGACATGTCGAGCTTGATCAGCGCGTCCTCCGAGTCGAAGAGGTACTCGGCGAGGGCGCGCGCCAGCTCGGTCTTGCCGATGCCTGTCGGCCCGAGGAAGATGAACGAGCCGATCGGGCGCTTCGGATTCTTGAGGCCCGCGCGGGCGCGCCGCACCGCCTGCGAGACGGTGACGATCGCCTCGTCCTGCCCGACCATCCGCCTGTGCAGCTCATCCTCCATGCGCAGGAGCCGAGCGCTCTCTTCCTCGACCAGCCGGGAGACCGGCACGCCCGTCCACGCGGCGACGATCTGAGCGATGTCTTCCTCGCCCACCTCGGGCACGGTCTCCCCGAGCTTGTCGCGCCACGCCGCTTCTTTCAGAGCGAGCTTGTCCTGAAGCTTCTTCACCTTGTCGCGCACGCCGGCCGCGGCCTCGAAGTCCTGCTTGTTGACCGACTCGTCCTGCTCCGCGCGCTGCTTGCGGATCTCCTTCTGGAGGTCCTTCAGGTCCTCGGGAGTCGTCGTCAGCTTCATGCGCACGCGGGCCGACCCTTCGTCGATCAGGTCGATCGCCTTGTCGGGAAGCGCGCGGTCGCTGACGTAGCGGTCGCTCAGCACCGCGGCCGCTTGCACGGCCGCGTCGGTGATGGTGACGCGATGGTGCTTTTCGTACAGCGACTTGACGCCATTGAGGATGTCGATCGTTTCGGCCAGCGTCGGCTGGTCGACGAACACCGGCTGGAACCTGCGCTCCAGGGCCGCGTCCTTCTCTATGTACTTGCGGTACTCGTTGAGCGTCGTCGCCCCGATGCACTGGATCTCGCCGCGCGCGAGGGCCGGCTTCAGGATGTTGGCCGCGTCGATTGCGCCTTCCGCCGCGCCTGCGCCGACCAGCGTGTGCAGCTCGTCGATGAACAACACGACCTCGCGGCTCGAGCGAATCTCGTCGAGGATCTTCTTCAAGCGCTCCTCGAACTCACCGCGGTACTTGGTGCCCGCGACCAGCGCGCCCATGTCGAGTGTCAGCACGCGCTTGTGCTGAAGCGACTCGGGCACGTTGCCGAGGTTGATCTGCTGCGCGAGGCCTTCGGCGATCGCGGTCTTGCCGACGCCGGGCTCGCCGATGAGCGCCGGGTTGTTCTTAGTACGCCGGCTCAGGATCTGGATGACACGCTCGATCTCCGTCTCGCGTCCGATGACAGGGTCGAGCTGGTTGCGCCGCGCGAGCTCGGTCAGGTCTCGGCCGAACTGGTCGAGGAGAGGTGTCTTGGACGGCTTCTTCGGCGCGGGCTCGGCCTCGGTCTCCGCGCTCGAGTCGTGCAGCAGCCGCTCGATCTCGCCGCGCACCTTCTCCAGGTTTGCGCCAAGGTCCTCGAGCACGTGCGCCGCGATGCCCTCGCCCTCGATGAGCAGGCCGAGCAGCAGGTGCTCTGTGCCGACGTAGTTGTGGCCCATCCGGCGCGCTTCCTCGAAGGAGATCTCGATGACCTTCTTGACCCGCGACGTCGGGATGATCTGCTGGATGATGATCCGCTCGTTGCGACCAAGCACGGACTCGATCGTCTGGCGGACCTTGCCGATCTCCACGCCAAGGTTGTTCAGGACCTTGGCGGCGAGGCCTTCTCCCTCACGTAGAAGTCCCAGGAGCAGGTGCTCCGTTCCGATGTAGCTGTGGTGCGATCGTTCTGCTTCTTCTTGAGCAAGCGTCAGAACTTTCTTGGCCCGCTCAGTAAATCTTTCAAACGGATACAAGGTCCCTATCCTCCTGGACTCCTAGCTCTACGTACGGGTGGGGCCAGCACCTCCTCGACTTTGCGATGGTACCCATCGGTACCTCCGCTCCTAATATAACGTCCAACTCCGCCACTCGATTTCGGTTATGAAAGGGGGCGGTGCGGCACCTACTCGAGCGGGTCGGAGGCTGGCTTGGCGCGGCCATCGCCCTGGCGCTGCCCATCACCTTTATTCCCCTCATCAGCGACTCTTACATCCTCCCGCGTGCATCGATCGTGATCGCCGGCGCCTGCCTCGGCGCCGGACTCGCGTTTTTGGGCTCAGGTTCCCTTGGCCTTGGAACGCTGCGCTTGCCTCTACTAACCGCCGCCGTCGCCGCCGTCCTGGCCTTCGCTTTCTCCATTTCCTGGCCGCTCAGCCTGGCGGGGTCCTACACACGATACGAGTCCCTCCCGATGAGGCTCGCGTACCTCGGCCTCCTGGCGTCCGCGGTCTGGTTGCTGCGCACGCAGCGCCAGCGCGACTGGGTCGCAGGCGCGTTCGTTTTCGCCACGTCGGTCGCGTGCCTGAAAGCGTGGGCGCAGTGGTATTTCCACGCGCCGTTCCGGCCGGACGGGGACCTGGGCAACGCCAACCTGCTCGCCGCCCTGGTCGCGATGGGCATCCCGCTGGCGGTGAGCCGCGCTCTCCGGGTGGGGTGGTTCAGCGGAGCGTGGGCCATGTCCGTGGTCGTGATGGGCGTCGGGCTGTGGACCACGACGTCGCGAAGCGGGCTCCTAGGAGCCCTGGCCGGGTGCCTCGTGCTCGGCCTGCTTGCGGTCCCGCGACGGTTCGTCGCCCCGATCGCCGCGGCCTCCGCGGTGGTGATGCTGGGCCTGCTCGCGTTCGTGCGCGTCTACCTGAACACGCTGAACAGCGACCCCGGCGAGCTCCGGCTCGGTTTGTGGCGCGACGGCCTGAACATGGTCGCCGCGCGACCGGTCACCGGCTGGGGCGAGGACACGACAGGGCTTGCGTTCGGCCACTTCCTGAGCCAGGACTACGCCACCCTGGTGACCTTCGACCGGATCCATTCCGGCCCCCTCGACATCGCGGCGACACAGGGGGTGGTCGGGCTTGCGGCCCTTGGGTGGGTGCTCGTGGTGCTGGCCACGGGCGCGTGGCGGCGCCGCTTCACAGGAAACGTAGCCGGCCTGGCAGCGGCGCTGGCCGGCTACACGGTATGGGTGGCGTTCAACTTCGACTGGTCCCCCGCCACCGGCATGTTCTGGCTCCTAGCCGGAACCCTGTGGTCGGGGGTCCGAGCAGAGCAATCTCCTCCCCATTCATGGGGAGGTGGCGGCGAAGCCGCCGGAGGGGCCGCGTTCCCTTCCCCGCTCGCCGGGGAAGGTGGCCCGGCCGCGAAGCGACCCGGCCGGATGGGGACGTTCCCTTCCCCGCTCGCCGGGGAAGGTGGCCCGGCCGCGAAGCGGCCCGGCCGGATGGGGACTTCCATCTGGCAACCAGCGCTGGCTGTGGTCCTCGTTCTAGCCGCCGTCCCCCTGGCCGTCCTCCCCCTCCTCGCCGACTCCCGGTACCTCCACGGCCGTGCCGACCTGGCGGTCACCGCCGACCCCCTCCAGGCCCAGTACCACTGGGCCCTCGGGGAAGGCCTCTTCGCCTCGGGGGACCCCACCAGGGGCCTGGCCGAGCTCAGGCGAGCAGCCGACCTGGGCGAGACCGAGCCGGGCCTCTACGTGGAGCTGGGCGACCACGAAGCGCGGCTGGGCGACCGGGCCCAGGCACGGGCCGACTACAAGAGAGCGCTCCAGATCGACCCGTACTACAGCCCAGCCGCCGACCGCCTGAGTGCGCTGGGTCCCTAGTTACTCGTCCTCGGCTTCGGGGTACTCGTCCTGGCGGTGGTCCGTTCTGGCCGCCAGGTTCGCCGGCGGCGCCGACAGCTGCTTCAGGCTGAGGGAGATCCTCCGCCGCGCCGTGTCGATGCCGATCACCTTCACCTGGACGTCCTCGCCAACCTTCAGCACGTCCTCTGTCCGCTCGACGTGGTCCCAGGAAAGCTCCGAGATGTGGAGCAGGCCCTCGATGCCCGGCATGATCTGCAGGAAGGCGCCGTACTTCTTGGTCTTGGTGACCTGGCCCTCGACGATCGAGCCCACCGGCATCGACTGGACGAGGCGCTCCCAAGGGTCCTGCTGCAGCTGCCGCAGGGAAAGCGAGATGCGCGTCTGCTCGGGGTCGAGCTTGATCACCTTGACCGTGACCTCTTCGCCCAGTTGGAGCACGTCGGTGACCTTGGACACGCGGTCCCACGAAAGCTCGGAGATGTGAATCAACCCGTCGGCTCCGCCGATGTCGACGAACGCGCCGTAGCTGGTGATTCCCGACACGGTCCCCTTGACCGTGGTCCCCGTCTGGAGGCGGCTGAACAGCTCCTCGCGCTTGCGCGCGCGGTCCTCGTCCTCCGCGGCCTTCTGGCTCACGATCAGCCGGTTCCGCTTGCGGTTGACCTCGAGGATCTTGACCGGGATGCGCTTCCCGACCAGCGACTCCAGGTTGCCGGCGTGGGCCCGCGCCACCTGGCTCGACGGCAAGAAGCCGCGGAGGCCGAGGATGTTGACGATCAGGCCGCCCTTGTTCTGCTCCCGGACATCGGCGTCGATGACGGTCCCGTCAGTCTGCTTCTCGGCGGCGACGATCCAGGTCGTCTCGGCGCGAGCGCGGCGAAGGCTGAGGACGACGTTGCCCTCCTCGTTCTCCGGCTGCAGGACGTAGACCTTGATCTGGTCACCCGGCTCGAGAATGGCGGAGTCGTAGTCTCCGCGCAGGCCGAGCTCCTTGCTCGAGATGACCCCTTCGGCCTTGGCGCCGATGTCGACCAGTACTTCATCCGGGTCGACTCGAACGACGATCCCATCCACGATGTCCCCGTGGTTGGGGGTCTTGAAGGCCTCCTGATCGTAGTGGAGGTAGTCCTCCATCGTCATCGCCGCCGATGATTCCTGGTCGGTCCCCTCCTTCTGCTCGGTCAGGACGGCACCAGACTCAGCTGCCACGATACGAACCCCCTAAAAGTTATTGGTGTGGTGTTGGTCGTCAAAACGGCCTCCGCCAAATTGAACGCCAATTTTAACGCAGAACTGGGGAATTGCCCGGAAACGGGGTCCTGAGGTCGTGGTTGTCGATGAGTCTCGTCTGTTTTGTAGTGCCGAGCCAGGCCGCCACGACCGCGAGCGTGCCTGGCTTCTCAAAAGTAGCCGGGTCGATCACCTCCGCGTAATCGATCCGAACAAGAGGCTCCTCGCCCATTCGCGCCTTCATGACCTCGCTCAATCTCCTCGGATCGCGCTCGCCTGCGGAGTAAGCCTCGGCGGCCAGGCGCAGCGCCGAGCTGAGGCTGCTCGCGGCCGCCCGCTCGGCGGGGTCGAGGTACACGTTGCGCGAGCTCAGGGCGAGGCCGTCCGCCTCACGGACGATCGGGGCGACCCGGATCTCGACGCCGAGGTCGAGGTCCCGCGCCAGGCGCTTGACCACCGCCACCTGCTGGGCGTCCTTCTGCCCGAAGTAGGCGCGGTCGGGCGCGACCGCGGCGAAGAGCTTCGCCACGACCGTGGCGACGCCCTCGAAGTGCCCGGGCCTCGCGCGGCCCTCGAGCTGCGCCGACACGGCCCCGACCTGCACCCGCGTGGTGGCTCCCGGCGGGTACATCGCCTCGGTCGACGGCTGGTAGATGGCGTCGACCTCGGCCGCGGCAAGCATCGCGACGTCGCGCTCGGGGTCGCGCGGGTAGCGGGTGAAATCCTCGCCCGGGCCGAATTGGATCGGGTTCACGAAGATGCTCACGACCACGACGTCGTTCTCGGCGCGCGCCAGCTCGACCAGGCTCAGGTGCCCCGCGTGGAGCGCGCCCATCGTCGGCACGAGCCCGATCGAGCTGCCCTCAGCGCGCCACCGGCGCGAGGCGTCGCGCATCGCGCCGGGGTCGTCGAACGTCCTTATGGGGTCCCTACGCCCTCGGCGTGGGGTGACCCGTACCTGACCTCGTCCTTTTCCTTCGTCGCGGGAGCCGATCCGTTGGCCGAGTACTCGTGCTCGGGACCAGGGAACTTGCCGGTGCGCACGTCCTCGGAGTAAGCCGCGGCCGCGCGCGCGATCTCCTCCGCCAGGTTGGCGTAGCGCTTGACGAACTTCGGCGCCTTGCCCGTGGTCAGCCCAAGCATGTCGTGGAACACGAGCACCTGCCCGTCCGTGGCGGGACCCGCGCCGATTCCGATGGTCGGGATGCGCAGCGCCCGCGTGACGCGCGCGGCGAGCTCGCTCGGCATCCCCTCGAGCACGACGCTGAACGCGCCCGCCTCTTCGAGCGCCTTCGCGTCGGCCAGGATGCGCGCCGCCTGGGCATCGGTCTTGCCCTGCACCTTGAAACCGCCCATCGTGTGCACGGACTGCGGCGTGAGCCCGAGATGTCCCATCACGGGAATGCCGATCTCGGTCAGGCGCCGGGTGATCTCGATGACCGGCCCGCCGCCCTCCAGCTTGACCGCGTGCATGCCGGCCTCCTGCATGAAACGCCCGGCGTTCGCGATCGCCAGCTCGGTCGACACCTGGTAGGACATGAACGGCATGTCGCCGACCAGGAGCGCCTGCCGCGCGCCGCGCGACACCGCTTTGGCGTGCACCAGCATGTCCTCCATCGTCACGGGCAGAGTCGTCGGATGGCCGAGCATGACCATGCCGAGGCTGTCTCCGACGAGAAGGATCGGAATGCCGACCTCGTCGAGGATCTTCGCGCTGAGGAAGTCGTAGGCCGTGAGCACGGCGAAGCGCCGGTGCTCGTCTTTGAACCGCTGGACGTCCAGAACCGTCGTCATGAACGACCTCTCCTTCGGGTCGCTGCCACTTTCCGGGTCAGCGCCCTCTTGGTCCGCTCGGCCGCCGCGGGCTCCAGGCCCGCCTCCTTGGCGATCTCGAGCGCGACCAACCCGAGCATACGATATAGATCCTCCGTGGAGGCTTCACCTCCCCGCTTGCGGGGGAGGTCGGCGCGTAAGCGCCGGGTGGGGGCTTCCAATCCCCTCAAAGCCTCCAAATGCCGCACCACCGTCTCGACGTCGCCCCGCCGGATCGGGCCCGTCAGCGCCTTCGTGACACCGGCGCCGCGCACGTTCGCCACCACGCCCTCGACCAGCGGGACGAGCGCCTGCTCGGCCTCGTCGCGGGACCAGCCCGCCTTCTCGAGGACCTTCACCGCCTCCGCGATCACGGCGACGACGTAGTTGGAAGCGAACACGGCCGCGGCGTGATAGAGCACGCGCTCCTGGTCAGCCACATGTCGCGGCTCAGCGCCGATGTCGCGCGCGAGCTGGGCCAGCCGCCGCTCGAGACCCGTCGTGCTCGCGTCGACCGCCACCGTGATGCCGCGAAAGGACTCCGGCGGGCGCGGCGCCGGAAACGACTGCAGGGGATGGAACGAGCCGAGCGCATGGTCCGCGAGGGGAGCGAGCGCCTCGAGGCCGAGTGCGCCGCTGACATGCACGAAGGCCGTGCCCGATGGCATCGGCGACCGAGCCATCTGCGTCGCAACCGCGGTGACGGCGCCGTCCGGCACCGCGATGAACACGATGCCCTCGATCGCGGGCAGCGTCTCTCGCGACGGCACGAGCTGGGCGTCATGGCCCGCGGCGTTGAAGGCGCGGATCAGGCTGCGGCCGAGGTTGCCCCGGCCGGCGACGACTAGATGCTCAGGCGTTGAGTTACGAAGCGGACGAGCTCGCGGCCGCGGGCTGCTGCGGCTCTTCGCCGCGGAGGATCTCGTCCAGCTCCTTGCCGTCGATCGTCTCCACGAGCTTCAGCCTCTCCACCACGGCATCCATCTTCGAGCGCGAATTGGAAAGGATGCCCTTTGCGGTCTGATAGCCGTGGTCGACGATGTTGCGGACCTCCTCGTCGATGATCGCCGCCACCTCTTCGGAGTAAGTCCGCTGCTCGCCCAGGTCGCGGCCGAGGAACACGAGCTCCTCGCGGTGGCCCATCTGGACGGTGCCGAGCTTGTCGGACATGCCCCATTGCGTGACCATGCGCCGCGCGATCTGCGTGGCCTTCTGGATGTCGTTCTCCGCGCCCGACGTGATGTCGTGGAAGACGAGCTCCTCGGCGACACGGCCGCCCATGATGCCCGCGATCTGGTCCATCAGCTCATCGCGCGAGACCAGGTACTTGTCTTCCTCGGGAAGGCTCAGCGTCCAGCCCAGCGCCATGCCGCGGGAAATGATCGAGATCTTGTGCACTGGGTCGGCGTGTGGCAGCGCCTTCATGACCAGCGCGTGGCCCGTCTCGTGGTACGCGATGATCTCCTTCTCCTTGTCGGAGATGCGCCGGCTCTTGCGCTCGGGTCCGGCGATCACACGGGCGATGGCCTCCTCGAGCTCGTCCATGCCGATCACTTTCTTGTTCGCTCGCGCGGCGAGGATCGCAGCCTCGTTGATCAGGTTCGCCAGGTCCGCGCCGCTGAAGCCAGGCGTCTGGCGGGCGAGCACGTCGAGGTCGACCGTCGAGTCGAGCGGCTTGTTGCGCGCGTGGACGTCGAGGATCGAGCGGCGGCCCTTGATGTCCGGCCGGTCGAGCGTGACGTGGCGGTCGAACCGGCCCGGGCGCAGCAGCGCGGGGTCGAGCACGTCGGGGCGGTTCGTGGCCGCGATGACGATGACGTGCGTGTTTGTGTCGAAGCCGTCCATCTCGACCAGCAACTGGTTGAGCGTCTGCTCGCGCTCGTCGTGGCCGCCGCCGAGGCCGGCTCCGCGCTGGCGTCCGACCGCGTCGATCTCATCGACGAACACGATGCAGGGCGAGTTCTTCTTCGCCTGGTCGAACAGGTCGCGGACGCGGCTCGCGCCGACACCCACGAACATCTCGACGAACTCTGAGCCCGAGATCGAGAAGAACGGCACGCCCGCCTCGCCGGCGACTGCCTTGCTGAGCAGCGTCTTGCCGGTTCCGGGAGGACCGACGAGCAGCACGCCCTTGGGAATGCGCGCACCCAGGGCGACGAACTTCTCCGGATACTTGAGGAACTCGACGATCTCGGTCAGCTCCTGTTTAGCCTCGTCCACCCCTGCCACGTCGGCGAACGTGATGGCCGGCTTGTCGCCCGCGATCAGGCGGGCACGGGAGCGTCCGAACGAGATCGCCTGGTTGTTGCCGCTCTGGGTCTGCCTCAGCACCCACCACATGAAGGCGGCAATCAGGATGACCAGGATGATGTTGGGCAGCAGCACGCTGAGCAGGTAGCTGCCGCTGTTGTTCTTGTCGAACTTGACGTTGACGTGATCGGTCTGCATCTGGGTCAACAGCTGGTTGCAGCCGGCGCTGCAGTCCGGAATCACGACGTTGTGTTTCTTTCCACCGGCTTCCGTGGCGACGCCGTCCGTGCCGTTGATCTCGAGGTCCGTGACCTGGCTCTCGTCCGCTTTGCTGATCAGCTGTGAGTAGGTCCAATCGCCCGCATTCTGGTTGCTCTGGATCGACTGCCAGGTGAACCAGAAAACGGCGACGAGGATGACGACCAATGCGAAATAAAACAGTGCGGAGCGTGGGAAGCGGCTCAAATAAGCTCTCCTGGAGGACTTTCCGGCGGTTCTAGCCTAGCAACTTTCCGAGCGGATGCACCCGGCATTGGGATCACGGCGACGTGCTGCGAAGTCTCGCCTCGCCCGGCGGCGAGGTCGGCGTCGACCGCGAGACCCGGTACCCACGCAAGCCTCTCATCCGCGAAGACGAGCGGCCATGAGTCGCGGTCCTCGCGCGGGACGCGCGCGTCGACGAAGATGTCCTGGAGCTTGCGGGTGCCGCGGCCTCCGACCGGCCGCATGCGAAGCCCGGGCTGCCGGTAGCCGACGCGAAGCGTGACCCCCGCGCGCAGATGAGCGGCGTGCCGGTCGTCGCAGCCCGCACACGGACGCACGTCGAGCCGCGGGCTCGCTGCGTCTGGGCGGCGCGCCGGGGTGATCTGCACGAGGTCCCCCACGATACGGAAACGCAAGCCGCCGGGAAGATCGACGCCCCGTCCGCCGCGACCCGGTCCCGTGAGGTTCAGCATCGAGTCGAGGTGGGTGCGGCTGAGGCCCGGCTCGGCCCCGCCGGCCATCGCGTACATCAGCTTCAACGTCTCGATCGCGGTCGCGGGTTGCATGCTCCGGATCTCTTTACGGCCGAACGTTTCACGCGCCAGCGCCGCCGCCGCCGACTGAGCCACCGTGTCGTGGAGCCGCGACGCCTGCATCGCCGCCCCGTGGAAGCGCCTGGTGATCCCGGGCCGGTCGCGCTCGAGCGCCGGAAGGATCTGCTGACGCACGCGCACGCGCGCAAACCTCGGGTCCTCGTTGGCGGGGTCGTGATGCACGGCCACACCAAGTCCATCGATGTACGAGTGCACCTCGCTCCTCCAAACGCCGAGCCAGGGCCGGACGTAATGCCCTCGCCGCGCGGGCATGCCGCGGAATCCGGCCAGGCCGCAGCCGCGCATCAGATGCAGGACGACGCCCTCGACGAGGTCGTCGGCCGTGTGCGCGACCGCGACGAGGTCCGCCCCGACCTCGACGCGCGCCCGGTCGAGAAACGCGTAGCGGAGCTTGCGCGCCGCCGCCTGCAGCGAACCGCGCGGCATCGCCGTCTCGCGCCGTTCGCTGATCAGGCGCACGCCGATCCGCGCGCACAGCTCGGCGACCTGTTGCGCGACGAGCCCGGACCCGTCGCGAAGGTCGTGGTCGAAATGCGCCGCGGTGACGCGGTGCCCGGCCCCGTGCAGCGCGAGCAGGAGCGCGGTCGAGTCGGGACCCCCGGAAATCGCGACCAGCACGTGGTCGGTCGGAGAGATGTGCTCCAGCGTTAGCGAAGCCATGGTGGTGCCGGGTGGACTCGAACCACCGACAACGCGATTATGAGTCGCGCGCTCTACCACCTGAGCTACGGCACCGCCGGCCTTAATCTAGGGGTCCCCGCGAAATCACGCCGAAGGCTCTGATTTCGTGGGGATTAGAAATGCTAGCGAGCGGCCTGCACGCGTGCCTTCAGCTTGCGCTTCTTCTTCCGGTGCTTGTCGATGGCGACCCGCTTTCTCTTGTTCATCACTTTCCGAAGACACGTGTGGCCGGGGGCTTGGGGTCAGGTTGGTTGCGGAGGTCGGATTCGAACCGACGACCTTCGGGTTATGAGCCCGACGAGCTGCCGCTGCTCCACTCCGCGAAAGAAAGTATACGCAAGGCCTTGGGCTCTTCCCTCTCCCCGCAGGGGAGAGGGCCAGGGTGAGGGCTAGAGGAACAAGCGAAGGCTAATGCGCTTTGGGAGACGGCGACCCCGACGGTTTGGCCGACGGTGATGGCGACGGGCTGGGCGGCGTCGTGACCAGGTACAGCTTCTCGTTCGGCCTCGCGTAGCCGCTCAGCCGCGCCACCTCCTCGTCCGCCGTGCCCGACTGCAGAGCCTGCACATCCTTCGTGTACCCCGCGTTCTGCGCCGCGATCTCTGCGTTCTGCCTGCGGATGTCGGCCGCCTGCTGGCTCAGCTTGTGGCTCAGGTAAGCCTCCTGCGCGAACGCGATGCCGGCCCAGACCAGCACCACCGTCACGCCGATGAGGATCAAGACCCCGCGCAGGCCGAACGACCTGGCCCGGAGGGTGCCCGCTGCAACTGTGGCTTTGCTGTATCTCATGCTGCGTCGTTTTCTGGAACCGGCGGACGAAGGGGAGCCGACTATATCAAATGGTCAGCGAGATTCTTCCCAACGCCGCAGCTTCTCTTCCTCGCCCAATTCGCTGAGATTCTTCCCCTCGCTGCGCACCGCGGCCTCGGTCGCGGCAAAGCGCCGGCGGAACCTCTGCCCCGCGACCCGCAGCGCGTCCTCCGGGTTGATCTTCATCGACCGGGCGAGCGACACCATGGCGAAGAGCAGGTCGCCCATCTTGTCGAACGCGCGGTCGCGATCGGGCGCCTCGGCCAGCTCGCGCGCCTCCTCCGCCACCGACTCGGCCGCGGCCGCGGGCGACGCGAAGTCAAACCCCACGCGCGCCGCGCGCTTCTGCAGCCCCAGCGTCCACGCCAGCGCGGGCAATGTCGCGGGCACGCGGTCGACGACCGATTCCTCGTTCCCGGCCTTGCGCGACTCGTGCATCTTCTGGTGCTCCCAGTTGCGCAATACCTCGTCGGCGTTGGCCACGGAGACGTCGCCGAACACGTGCGGGTGGCGCTTCACCATCTTCGCCGCGACGGCCTCCGACACCTTCGCGGCGTCGAACCGCCCCTCCTCCGACGCGATCTCCGCGTGCATCGCGACCTGGAGCAGCAGGTCGCCCAGCTCCTCCATCATCTTCGCGTCGTCACCCGAGTCGATCGCCTCGAGCAGCTCGTACGTCTCCTCGAGCAGGTACGGCCGGAGCGACTCATGCGTCTGCTCGCGATCCCATGGGCACCCGCCGGGCGCGCGCAACCTGTGGACGACCTCGAAGATCGCCTCGATCCCGTCCGAGTAAGGCTTCTCGTCTTGCTTGTCGTCTTGCACTGCGCCTGATTCTATGAAGGCGCCGGAACCGCCGCGGCCCGCGCGGACGAATAGAGCTGTGCCATCTCGTCCAGCAGCATGAGCAGGTCCGCCTGCCAGCCCTCGCCCTTGCGCCGCATCTTGATCCGGTTCGGGTGCACCGAGATGTAGCCCGCCAGCCGCCGCGACAGCTCATCCACGTCGAGAAACCTCTCGGGGTCGACGCGGATGACGATGTCGTGGCCCTCGGCCACCACACCACGCAAGCCCATGCGCTGGCCGCGCAGCTTCACACGCAGCGAGTACGCGAGGTTGTCGAGCTGCGCCGGGCCCGTTCCATACCGATCGCGTAGCGAGCGCAGTACCGAGTCCAGCTCCTCCTCGTCCTCGGCGTTCGCGAGCTGGCGATAGGCGCCAAGCCGCAGCTTCTCGTCGCGGACGTACGACCGCGGGATGAAGTGGTCGAGCGGCAGGTCGAGGTTCATCTCCTGGGTCGACAGCACGTCTCCGATCACCGTCTCTTCGGAACCTGACCGCAGCTTGTTGACCGCGCTCTGCAGCATCTGCAAGTACATCTCGAATCCCACGGCGGCGATCGCGCCGTGCTGCTCGGTGCCGAGCAGGTTGCCGGCGCCCCGGATCTCCAGGTCGCGAAGCGCGATCTTGAAGCCCTGCCCCAGCTCGTGCAGGCCGGAGATGACGTCGAGCCGCTTGTCGGCCTGCTCGGTCAGCGACCGGCGCGGGTCGTAGAGGAAGTACGCGTAAGCGCGCCTGCCCGAGCGGCCGACGCGGCCGCGCAGCTGGTAGAGCTGCGCCAGCCCGAAGCGGTCCGACCGCTCGACGAGGATCGTGTTCACGTTCGGGATGTCGAGCCCCGACTCGATGATCGTCGTGCACACCAGCACGTCGAACTTGCCGGCCTCGAAATCGACCATCACCTTCGCCAGGTCGTCCTCGGACATCTGGCCGTGGCCGACCGCGACGCGCGCCCTGGGGACCAGGTCCTGCACCCGCTCCGCCGCCTTTTGGATCGTGCGCACGCGGTTGTGCACGAAATAGACCTGCCCGCCGCGCTGCAGCTCGCGTCCGATCGCCTCGGCGATCAGCTCGTCGTCCTCCGCCGTGACGTAGGTCTTGATCGGCTGGCGCTCCTCGGGCGGCGTCTGGATCACGCTCATGTCGCGAATCCCGCCGACAGCCATGTGCAGCGTGCGCGGGATCGGCGTCGCCGACAGCGACAGCACGTCGAGCTGCGTGCGCAGCTTCTTCAGGCGCTCCTTCTGCATCACTCCGAACCGGTGCTCCTCATCGATCACCAGCAGCCCGAGGCGCTTGAACCGCACGTCGCGCTGGAGCAGGCGGTGCGTGCCGACCACGATGTCGACGTGTCCGCTCTTCAAGCCTTCGACCGTCCGTTCCGCTGCCTCGTCGTCGACGAATCGCGACAGCATCTCGACCACGACCGGGAAGTTCTTCAGCCGCTCGCGGAAGACGTGGAAGTGCTGCTGCGCCAGAACAGTGGTGGGCGCCAGCACCGCGACCTGCTTGCCGCTCATCGCCGCCTTGAACGCGGCGCGCAGAGCCAGCTCGGTCTTGCCGAAGCCGACGTCGCCGCACAGCAGGCGGTCCATCGGGCGGTCCGACTCCATGTCGGCCTTGATCTCCGCGAGCGCGGCCACCTGGTCGGGCGTCTCTTCATAAGGAAAGGACGACTCCAACTCCTGCTGCCACGCCGTGTCCGGCGCGAACGCGATGCCCGGCCGCGCCTCGCGCATCGAGTAGATCTTCAGCAGGTCCTCGGCCACGTCCTGCACGACCTTGCGCGCCCGGCCCCTCGCGCGCGTCCAATCCGATGTGCCGAGGCGATGCAGCGTGGGCGCGCCCTCGCCGCCGAGATATTTCTGGACGCGGTCGAGGTTCTCCACCGGCACGAAGAGCCGGTCGCCCTCCGCGTACTCGAGCTCGAGGTACTCGCGGTGCGCGCCCTCCGTGTCGATCAAGCGCATGCCCTTGAAGCGCGCGATGCCGTGATCGACGTGCACGACCAGCTCGTCGGGTGCGAAGTCGAGGGTGAACTCGCGCGTCATGTCCGCGACCTGCGTCCGCGCGCGCCCGCCGCGTGAAGGCCGGCGCACGCGGCCGAACAGCTCGGCGTCCGTCGTGAGGTGCAGGCCGATCGCCGGCTGCGAGCAGCCCGCCGCGAGATCGACCGCCGCGTGGGCCAGCGCCGGCTTCAGCTCCAGGTCGAGGTCCAGGTCGACCTCGCGCTGCGCGGCTTTGATCCCCGCTTCGTCGAGCAGCGCGCGAAGCCGCGCATCCTGCTCGGTGGCGAAGACGACCGCGGCCGCATCGCTCTTCGCGGCGAGTCCGGCGAGCGCGCGCGGCTGGCCGACCAATGGCTCGCCCGCGAACCAGCCGAGGTCGATAACGTCGGAGCCCGTACCCTCGGCCACCGTCAGCGTCAGGCGAGGTCGAGCGCCGAAGTCGTCCAGCCGGTCGACCGCCGGCAGCGTGAACTGGCGCGGCAGCTCTCCGCCGCCGGCCTCGGCCGCGGCCAGCATCTGCGTCTCGTCGAGCACCATGGTGGCGTCGGCCCGCTGGCGCTCGGGCTCGAAGTCGACGATCACGGCGTCCGGTGGAAGGTGGTCGAGCAGCGACGGCCGCGCGGGGTCGAGGTAGGCGGCGTAGAACTCGACGCCGGCGAACGCGGCGCCCTCGCCAAGCCTCGTCAGCTCGTCCTCCCACTCCGAGCGCACGTCGCCGCGCAGACCTTCGAAGCTCACCGCTTCACGCAGCCTCTCCACGGCCGCCGCGCCGCGTTCCGGTCCGATCAGCAGTTCCCGGCCCGTCCTGATCGTCGCCTCGGGCACCGCCATCACCGAGCGCTGGTTTTCGGGATCGAAAAGGCGCAGCGTCTCGACGACGTCGCCCGACCACTCGGCGCGCACCGGTGCGTCGGCCGCCGCGGGGAACACGTCGAGGATCCCGCCGCGCAGCGAGAACTGGCCGTGCTCATCGACCAGCGGCTCGCGCGTGTAGCCGAGCTCGACCAGCCGGCTTGCGACCGTCACCGGGTCGGGTCCCTTGCCCGGGACCAGGCGCACGGTCGTCTCGACCAGGTCGCGCCGGGAGATGGTCTGACGCGTGATGGCTCGCCGCGACGAGACGACCACAGCCGGCTCCTCCCCGACACCCGACAGCGCGACGAGCGCCTCGAGCCGCCGGCTGACCGACTCGTCGAACGCGGGTGGCCGGTCGAGGAACGACACGGCGACCTCCGCGAACACGTGAGTCGCCGGCAGGCCCGCGAGCCACAGCCTCAGCTCGTCTGCGAAACGCTCGGGCGCGGGCACGAGGATGAGCACGGATCTCCCGCGCGCGGCGAGTGCGCGCGCGACCGACCCGGCGACCACTGGCCACGCCGCACGCGGCAGCCTGGCCACGCGGAGCTCGGGACTGGCGCGCTCGACCCACCGCTGCAGGTGCGGCTCGGCGGCGATCGTCGCCTCCCACAGCCTGGTCACGGCAATTCCTCGCAGCCCAGCGCGTTCGGGCGGTTGAAACGGTCCATCGCCCGCTCGACACCCGCGTCGAGCGCGAGCTCGAGCGCGTCGGCGACTCCGTTGATGACGTTGGGCAGCCGCTCCGCCTCGGCCTTGGTGAATCGCCCGAGGACGTAATGGACCCCCGACTGCGAGCCCTTGCGTGAGGGCTTGCCGATGCCGACGCGGAAGCGGACGAAGTCGTCGGTGCCCAGCGACGTGATCAGCGACAGCACTCCGTTGTGTCCCGCGCCGGAGCCGCCGCGGCGAATCCGCATCCGGCACAGCGGCAGGTCGAGCTCGTCGTAGACGACCCACGTCTGCTGCGGCGTCAGGTGCATGTCCTTCAATGCCTTCGCCACCGCCTGGCCTGACAGGTTCATGTACGTCTGCGGCATGACGAGCCAAACGCCTCGCGACTCGGCCCGCCCGACCCGCGACTGCCAGCGCTTCTTGTCGACGGACACTCCGAGGCGACGCGCGAGCTCCCGGACGCAGGCAAAGCCGAGGTTGTGGCGCGTGTCGGCGTAGTCGGCCTCGGGGTTGCCGAGCCCAACGATCAACAGCCCCTCGCGTTCCTTCTTCTCTAGCCCGTGGTCATCCTGCATGCAGACATAGCTAGGCCCGCGGCGAGCGCCGCAGACCATCGCGTGAACTGAGTCTACCGAGAGGCTCGGCCTCTCAGAGCCGTCCCCCGGCCAGGGTCAGGCCCGAGCCGCGCAAAGCCGCCCGGGTCAGCCGCGTCATCTCCCTCCGCTCGCTCGCCGTCACATGGTCCCAGCCCAACAGGTGGAGCAAGCCGTGGACCGAAAGCAGCGCGAGCTCGGTCGTGGCCGGCTGCCCAAACTGCAGCGCCTGCCGCTCAGCCGCCGGCCATGAGATGGCGATGTCTCCAAGGTGATCGCCCGAACCGGCAAACGACAGCACGTCGGTCGCATGGTCGTCCCCAGCGTAGGAGCGGTTCAGGCGGCGGAGCTCCTCGTCGCTCGTCAACCTCAAAGCCACGCTGACCGTCGAGGACGGCAGGCGCGCTGCGACCTCCGGCACGGCGGCCGCGCGCGCCAGCACATCCCGGACGAACGACACCGGGACCGGGACGCGCACCGCCTTGACGACCTCGGCTTGAAGTAGAGTCACGCCTCGGTGAAGATTCTCGTCACCGGCGGCGCGGGATTCATCGGTTCGCACGTCGTCGACGCCTACGTCCTGGCCGGACACGAGGTCGCGGTGCTCGACAACTTCAGCACCGGACGTGAGGAGAACGTCAACCCGGCGGCGAAGGTCTTTCGCGCCGACGTGAGGGACCAAGCGCAGGTGCAGCAGGCCATCGCGTCGTTCAAGCCTGACGTGGTCAACCACCACGCCGCGCAGTCCGAGGTTCCGAAATCCGTCGCCGAACCCGGCTACGACGCGCACGTCAACGTGGTCGGCGGCCTGAACGTGCTGAAGGCCGCGGCCGACAACTCCGCGCGCAAGGTCATCTTCAGCTCGACAGGAGGCGCGCTGTACGGCGAGCCCGACATCGTCCCCGCCGACGAGGATCACCCGGTCCGCCCGCTGTCGCCGTACGGGACGAGCAAGCTCGCGTTCGAGCAGTACCTCGGAACCTTCGAGCGCACGTTCCACCTGAAGTTCACGACCCTGCGCTACGCCAACATCTACGGCGCGCGCCAGGACTTCCACGCGGAGGAGGGTCGCGTCATCGCGATCTTCGCGAGCCGGATGATCGAGGACAAGCCCGTGACGATCGACGGCGACGGCAGTCAGTCACGCGACATGCTGCACGTCGGGGACGTCGCCACGGCGAACCTCGCCGCGCTGGAGCGCGGGGATGGAGGCACGTACCACGTGAGCACCGGGATCCCGGTCACGGTGAACGACCTCTTCCGCAAGCTCGCGCTGCTCACCGAGTACAAGCAGGCGGCGCTCTACGGACCGGCGCGCAAGGGCGACGTGTACCGGATAGCCCTCGACAACGCGCGGGCGAAGGAGCACCTCGGGTGGGAACCGCGGATCACGCTCGAGGAGGGCCTTCGCCTGACCGTCGACTATTTCCGCACCCAGATCGGCAAGGCTCACGTCTGATTGACCCAGTTGCTCGCGTTCGCGCACGGCTACGGGGCACGCGTCCTTTTGATCTTTGCCTTGGTGCTCGGGCTGTGGGGGGCCTTCTACTACTTCACCAACACCAAGGTCAGCGGCGGCTTTCGCTCGAGCTACCTGCTCATGGCTGGCGTCACGGTCGTGCAGGGACTCGCCGGCCTGGCCGCGCTCATCGGAGGCGGCAGCCCCAGGGCTGGACTCCTGCACTACGTCTACGGCGCCTTCGCGGTCCTGTTCCTGCCCGGCGCCTACCTTTACTCGCGGGGCGGCACCGACAGGCGAGAGGCCCTCGTCCTGGCCGGCGCGGCGTGGATCGTGGCAATCGCCTACTTCAGAGGCATTTCCACCGGCTAACGTAATCCCTCCCATGGACCCCATCGCGCGCGACACCGAAGACCGCTCCGAGCCGCCGCTCAAAAGGCCCGAGCGTCGCGCACTCATCACCGGCGGCGCGGGTTTCCTCGGCGTCAACGCGGCGACCCACCTGATCAAGGAGGGCTGGGAGGTCACGCTGCTCGACAACCTGAGCCGGCCCGGCACCGAGCGCAACCTCAAGTGGATCCTCACCCGGTATCCGAACCGGACCACATTCATCAAAGAGGACGTGAGGAACGCCGACGCGATGGCCGCGCACGTCAAGGGCCAGGACGCCATCCTCCACCTCGCCGCGCAGGTCGCGGTGACCACATCGCTGGTCGACCCCAACACCGATTTCGACGTCAACGCGCGCGGCACGCTCAACATGCTCGAGGCCGTCCGCCGGCACAACCACGACGCGCCCTTGCTCTTTGCATCGACGAATAAGGTGTACGGAAAGCTCGAGGAAAACAACGGACCCTGTCAAGAAACCCGGCCGCTCGACTTCCACAGCCCGTACGGGTGCAGCAAGGGCGCGGCGGACCAGTACGTGCGCGACTACAGCCGATGCTTCGACATGAACACGGTCGTGCTGCGACAGAGTTGCATCTACGGAGCGCACCAGTACGGGACCGAGGACCAGGGCTGGGTCGCCCACTTCGTCCACTCGATCCTCAACGAGCGCCCGCTGACCATCTACGGCGACGGCACGCAGGTGCGCGACCTGCTCGACGCGCGCGACCTGTGCGCGCTCTACGCGAGGGTGATCGACATGATCGCCATCACGCGCGGCGAGGTCTACAACGTCGGGGGTGGACCCGAGAACCAGCGCAACCTACTGGAGGTCATCGACCAGATCGGCGAGCTGACCGGCAAAAAGCCGCGGTTCACATACTCCGACTGGCGCGAGGGCGACCAGAAGTACTACGTGAGCGACGTGACCAAGGCGGCGCGCGACCTCGGCTGGAAGCCCGAGATCGATTTCGACCGCGGCCTACGAGAGCTGATCTCGTGGGCCCAGTCGATCAACTAGGCCGAACCGACTACTCGAAGGGATTCCGGGTGCGCAGGCGCGTTGAGGATTCTGTCCCAAAGCGTAATGCCGACTCCTGTCGGCACTAGGTAAATCAGGAGCATGAGAGCGAACGGTGCGCCGAGGTACGCCAGATACGGTTTTATCAGGAACACCAGCGCCCCCAGCAAGAGACACGCGACGGCTAGGACTGGTCTCAGCCTGAGCCTCAATCGCCAAAGTCCGTGAAGCACGGTTGATGCTATCGGGATCGCCATCGCTGCTGCCCAGAGAGCCAGGGACCACGGCGCGTAGTGATCAAACATGCAGAAGAGGTCCGCAAGGAAGAACACTGCCGCAACTACCCACAAGCCGAATCGCGCTCCGAACTGAGCCTGAGCGTCATCAACGCGGGCCGTGGCGTAAGCGAACGAGTGACCGTGTGTGGCCATCGATTCTCAGTGCAAACGTTTAAGGGTCGTGGCTCACCCGTGCGCCCGGCGAACTCGGTCAACTAGGCCGAACCGCACACTCCGCGGCGGTCGGCGTCGGGACGTTGACCGCGACGAGGCTCCACCCGTTGGGCAGGTTCGCGCCGGTAGCGGCGAACCACTGCGGATGGTCGCCGATGTAGGCCTTGTAGTCGGGTACCGAGAAGCTAACGGGACCGGGCGGCGGGATCAGCAGGAGGCGGGTCTTCGTGCCGGCGAGCCAGCACTGCAGCAAGGGACCGGCGACCTCCGGGTGGTCGGCGTAGTGATAGCCGGCCGGCAGGTAATAGAAAGGATCGTAGAACTGGCTCGTCACACGGTCGCCCTTCAGGCCCCCGTCACGCACCATCACGTAGAGCAGGGTTGGTTCGTCGCCCGGCATGTTGAGCACGCCGCCGCGATACTCGGGCCGGTCGTAGACGGCCATGATCTGGCGCCCGAGGCTCGTCTCGTAGGTGAACAGCGGCTCGGTCGAGACGTACGCGCTCTGCACGGGTATCCACAGGAGCTGCACGGCGAGCAAGCCCGCCGCGGCGGTCGCCCACGAAATGGGGCGCCACCGAGCCCGCGCGCCGGGGAGCCATCGCAACAGGGCCACCGCGACCAAAATCGCGGCGAAGTCCAGCGGAAACTCGAAGCGCCGCTCCTTCCACTCCGTCACATAGCGGAGGTACGTGGCGAGGCTGAGCGCCGAATAGCCGAGCCCGAAGATGAGCAGCAGGTACGACTGGGGACGCCTCCAGAGAGCCCACGCCGCACCGGCGACGCACATCGCCGAACCCAGGACGAAGAGGAACCACAACGACGATTGACCCGCCGCCTGGCCGCCAGTCCCTCCCGCCGCCAGCCCGACGAACTGAAAGTTGATGTAGAGCGGATAGATGGGGTTTCCCGTCTGGTCGATCAGGAATTTTGCGTAGACGCCCATGCCGAGCAGCCAGCCGACGAGAAGGGGCGTCCGCGACCGCCGGCTGCCGATGAGCCACGCGACGACTAGGCCGAATCCGAAGAGCCAGGCCTCGACCCTCGCCATCGCCGCGACGGCCCACGCGACGCCGGCCCAAAAACCGTGCCTCGGTGCGAGCCAGATCCCGAACAGGATCAGCGCGATGCCGATCGGCTCGGCCAGGCCGGACGTGTCGTTGAAGATCCCGACCGGCGAGACGGCGGCGAACGTGCCCGCCGCGACCGCGACGGCCGTCCCCCAGTAGCGATGGCACAGCATGAAGATCAGCGCCACGGCGGCCGTGCCGAAAACCAGGCTCAGCAATCGCGCCAGCACGATGTCCGTCGACCCGGTCGCAAAGAAAAGGACGTTCATCAGCACCGGGTGCAGCGGGCCCCAGAAGTACTCCCAGCCACGCATGTCCCACAGGCGCGGTCCGCGGGTCAGCCCGATCTCCTTGGTCAGATAGGCGATCTGCCAGTGGTGGTACGCGTCGGTGAAGCCGTCGCCCGCATTCTCCGGATCGGTGAAGAAGAAGAGATAGCCAAGACGGGCGATGAGCGAAGCGCCGAGGACCGCGCCCAGCCATCGCAGCGGCAGCCCTTCCGTTTGCTGCGCCTGTGGTTGGTCGGGCTCCTGCGGGCGATCGAGCTCATCCTCATCCGCCAGTCGCGGAAGGAGCCTCACGCCGTGGCGGCTTCCAGGGAAATCTGCTCGTGCGCGCGGGCGACTTCGAGGACTGCGCGCTCCATGACGTCGATGTGCCGCTCCCAGTCGAAGCGCCGCGCCCACTCGAAGGCGCGCTCCCCCGTCGTCTGGTTCTTGGCCCTGCTGTCGAGCAGCTCGATGATCCCCGCCGCGTAGTCCGCGAGGTCGAGCGGCTCGGCGAGATGCCCGGTGCCCAGCCCAACGGTGACCGTCGGCCCCGCCTGGTTCCAAGCCACCACCGGCACGCCTTTGGCCATCGACTCGATCACGCCCATTCCGAAGTCCTCCTCCGGCGCCGGATAGACGTAGACGGCGGCCCCTTCGTACAGCGACTGCAGCTCGTCCTCGGTAATCGGGCCGAGGAAAAGCACCGCGTCCTCGAGCCCGAGCTCGGTCACCAGCGCCTTCAAGGAGGCAGTGTGCGACGTGGCCGGTCCCGGCACGACGAGCTGCGCCCGCGGGTGCTTTTTGCGGACCTCGACCATGGCGCGGATCGCCAGGTCGAAGCGCTTCTGCGGGTAGTGGCGATTGGTCAGCAGCACGTATGGGCGGCGGATCGGATACCCGTTGATCGTGAGGCCGCCGCTGAAACGTGACTCGATCGGCAGCGGAAATCCAGAGGCGGCCACGTGGCAGCCGGCCGGGCAATCAACCGCGTCGCGGCGATATGTCTTGCGGATGATGTCGCCGATGTAGTTGCCGTTGACCAGCAATTGGTCGGCCTCCTGGATCGATCTCCGGTCGGCCCACGCGACAAATCGCGTCGCGCGCAGGACGACCGCCGCGAGCAGCCGGTAGTCCGCGTTCGAGACCCAGCCGGTCTGTCGGTCGACGTTGCGCGGGTAGACGAGCCGGTTGGGCTGGTTCAGGTAGACCACGTATGGCACGTCCATCAGGCGCGCCGCCCACCAAGCGATCCACGCGCTGGGCTGGTTGCAGCCGACGATGGCGTCGACGCCGCGGAACCGCCACGCGTAGAGCGGCATCATCATGGAGGTCGCCGCCATCTGCACGGCCTCGCGGAACGGGAACCATCGGGGCAACTGGGGCAGGAATGTCTTGACCCGGACCTCCCCGAGCAGGTCGGGATAGCAGCGCGAGGCATCGACGGTCGGCGCGTAGCACTCCACCTCGTAGCCGCGCCGGCGCAGGCCCATCACCTCTTCGATCACGAGCCGCTCTCCGCCGCCCGAATAGGTGAAGCCGCAGTGGAAGACCGCGATCCGGCGCGGGCCGGTCGCACGCGAGCGGCGCCGGCCTCCCAGCAACAGAAAGCTCAGCAGTCCCAGGGCCAACGAGTAGCCGGCGGTGAGCGCGTGATAGAGCACGATCGCGCCGGCGGCGACCGCCGAGCCCAGGCCGAGCCCTCCACCCAGGATCAGCGCGCCGGCGACCTCGAGGTTGCCGAGGTAGCCCGGGCCGGCCGGGACGGCGAAGCTCAGCATGAGCGCGGGGTAGGCGCCCATCACCTTGAGCGGCGGGACGTCGACTCCGACCACGGCGAAGAGCAGCGTGAAGTTGAACGAATCGATCACCAGCGCGAGCGCGGTGAGGCCCGCGAGGCGCGCGGCCAGGGCAGGAGTCCACAGCCCGCGTGCCCCGGCGCGAAAGGCGAAGGCCTGGCCCGCGACGCCTGAGGCGATTCGAGCGGGGAGCACGCGACGCGCGAAGCCCGAGCGAGCGACACGCGGGCCGACAAGCGCGGTGCCCAGGACCGCGGCGAGCAGCGCGATCGCGAATGCGGCGGCGCCCAGAAGGCCGCGGGGCGCACTCACGACTCCGGTCAGGGCGATGACCTCGAGCCCGGCGAGCACCAAGGCGACCGCCGCGAGGTCGCACGCCTTGTCGATGACGATCGTGGCCAGCGCTGATCCGGCCGGGATGCGGTGTCTTCGCCACAGCCACCATGTCCGCGCCGCGTCCCCGGTGCGGATGGGCAGAACGTAGTTGAGGAGCCCGCCCGCCATGTTCATCGCAAAGGCCCTGACCATGCCGACGGGCGCGAGCGGGCGCAGAAGGAGCAGCCACCGCCGCGCCCTGATCAAGCTGGTCACCAGGAACAGGACGAGCATCAGCGCGACCGCCCACCAGTTCTGCACGCGCGCGTGGGACAGAACCTCCGGCAGCGAGACGGTCCGGATCCACAGCCACAGCAGCAACAGCCCGAAGGCCGTCTGCAGCGCGAGCCTCAGCCAGCGGTTCATGCACTCACCACGAGCTCAGACGTACGCGAATCGAGAATCCAGCGCTGGGCGAACATCCAGAACGCAAAGAGGAAACCAACGAAGAGGATCGTGCCGCCGTAGTCGTGGAACAGCACAGCCGGCGCCACGCCGATGGTTGCCGCGATCGCGGCCACCGCGGCGACGCGCAGGAGGTTGAGCAGCATGGTGGCCGCGACGCCGATGCACACCACCTGGACGCGCGCCTCGACGGAGTGGCCGCCTCGGAGCCCTGAGACGAGGCTGACAGCGAACAGCAACAGGCTCTGCCAGCCGATGCAGTTCCACGAGATGAACAGCGTGTGCATCGCTCCCGATCCGTCCCAAACGACGAGGTGGCTGCCCGAGGCGGCGGCGTGGATGCCGATCGCGCCGAGGAGGCTGACGACCATGCGCGCCTCGACCGGCACGATCGCCTGCAGAGGGTTGTCGACGCCAAGCTGCATCGCCCACGCCGTGAGTAGGTCGTCGAACGTGGTGACCAGCGGCAGCAGCATCAGCAGCGCGCAGGCGAGCGCGATGATCGTCAGGTTGACGTTCTCGCGCGGCTTCACCGTCGCCTCCTGACGAGACGCGCGGCGAACATCGGGATGAACGGGATCAACGCGGCGAGGCCGAGCAGCGACTCAGGCACCACGGTGCTCGGCGGCACCACGCGCGTGTCGGCGGTGCCCAACGGCCCGTCGTACAGCATGAAGGGCTTGCCGCCGGTGTTGTGGGTCAGCGTCACCTGGATGCACAGCGAGCTGCCCGGCGGGATCACGATCGGCAGCTGGCTGGCGCTCGTGCTGACCGTGAACGGGCTCGTCGTGTTCGCGCCATTCGGGCCGTAGGTCGTGGACCACGTAGTGCCCGCGTTCGGGACCGTCGGGACGAAAAGGGCGCAATTAGCCGAGACGCCGGCCGCGATGCTCACCGTGTCGTTGGTGTTGCCGGAACCGCCGGTCCAGTACATCGTGAAGGACCAGACACCGGCGGAGATCGTCTGCGCGGGAAGGCTGCTGAAGGCCCAGGTCGTCACCACACCTCCCGCCGAGGACTGAATCTGGCACGCCGGCGACGTGTTGCCGATGCTCTGGTCGACGGTGCTCGCGACGCACGCGGGGGCGGTGCCAGTGCCGTGCAGGTACAGCGGGTTGCCCGCGGCGCTGACGACCGGCGCGCGGCTCGAGGCGAATGCGAGGCTGCCGAACACCAGGACCAGCACGCCCACCGCCAGCCAGCCGACCCAGCGACGGTGCGTCGCCGCGATCCGAACGACGGGCGACGAGGCTCGCGCCACCGGCGCAGCCACAGGCTGTGGCGGACGCCGTCCTTTGAGCCACCGCCGCAGCATGTAGAGACGGCGCAGGTGGTGCACCTCGTCGGTGACGTTGCCGGTCTTCGGCGTGCGGAACCACGGGCCCTCGTCCTTGCTGATCAGTCCCTTGAAGGCCGCCCAGCCCTGGAACGGCACCAGCGCGAACGAGAGGACGACCGCGCCGAACACGCCCTGTATGTCGCGTGCCGGCGCCTCTTCCAGGATCAGCCCGCCGAGGTTCATGAGGGGCAGCGCGAAGATGTTGGAGAACAGCAGCGACCACCCGAGGAGCGCGGTCCACCCCGGCACGTGCGTGTGGAACACGACCTCGGAGATCAGCCAGCTCAGCGACCCGACGACGAACAGCGCCGCCTGCAGGTAGTAGGTCGAGTCGTAGAGAAACTCGAGCTTCTCGATCGGCGTGACGAAAGGCGATCCCATGATCGGCATGAACCACTTGCGGACGTTGTGCGTGTGTCCTTCGGCCCAGCGCATGCGCTGCCGCGCCAGACGCGCAAAGGTGCTCACGCACTCCGCGGGCGTCTCCGCCCACGGCGTGTAGATGACCTTGTAGCCGCGGGTGTAGAGCTTGAGCGTCAGCTCCCAGTCCTCGGTGATGCTGGTCCCCCACCCGACCTCGCGCAGGACGTCCGCGCGGATCATGTAGGCGGTCCCGGCGATCATCTTCAGCGCGCCGATCGCGTCCTGAAACGGGCGCTCGATCATGTAGCTGCCCGCGTACTCCGCGCGGACCGCCTCGGTGAGCCAGCTCTCCGACTTGTTCAGGACGTGCCACTGATAGCTCTGCACCGCGGCGACCTCGGCGCGGCGCTTGATCTGGCCTGGCTCGGACGGAGGGTCGGTGCGCCCGAAGACAGCCTCGAAGCGCTTGCTCGACGTACCGTCGCTGACCCGATAGAAGAGAGGCAGCAGGCGCTCGATCGAGTCGGGGAACGGCACCGAGTCCGCATCGAACACGACGACGTATTCCGTCCGCGGGTCCATGACCTTGAGCGCTTCGCGCAGCGCGCCGCCCTTGTATCCCGCGCGGCTCGTGCGATGCCCGATCTTGAAGCGCGGGCGGTTGCGCCAGCGCTCCAGGATCTCCAGCGACTCGTCGGTCGAGTCGTCGACGAGAACGACCTCGTACTCCGGATAGTCGAGCGCCGCGAGCGCGGTGAGCAGCCTCTCGATGACGCGCTTCTCGTTGTAGGCGGCCACGTGGACCGAGACGAACGGGTGATAGCCGAGGTCGATGTGGTAGCCGTTTCCGTTGCCGTTGATCCGATTGAGGCCGTTCGCGCCATGCCCGGCGCCGTTTCCGTTGCTGCGCGGCTGCGCGCCTGCGAGGGTGGTCAGCAGCACCATCGCGGTGCTCAGGTAGTACTTGACGGCGTAGGCGAAGAAGACGGCACCGAGAAACAGGCCCGCAAACGCAAAGCCGTAAGCAAACCAGTCCGCGCCGCTGCGGATCTTCGACTGGCCGACGAGGTCGGCGAAGCCGTGGATGATCGCGAGGATCGGGATCACGCCGACGACGAAGGCCGCGACGAGGACGCCGTTCAGGAGCACGCCCCACAGCAGACCGCCGTAGCTGCGGCGGCCTGTTGTCGAGGTATGGCGGTTCTGTTCCTCCGCCATCACGCCTCCCTGTCCCGATAGAGGGAGTCGACGAGCTCGTCGTTGTCGAAGCGGCGGTGGCCGCCCGGGGTCGTGAGGGCGGGATGAAGCCGGCCGCCGCGGACGGCGCGGTTCAGGGTCGGCTGGCTGACGCCAAGCAGGCGTGCCGCTTCCCCGGTCGTCAGGAGGCGGGCGTGGTCAGAGTCCTTGTTCAGGCCGGCAGCGAACGCTTCGACGTCCTGCTCGCTGAACCGGCGATGGCCGCCCGGCGTGACCAGGACGGGCTTCAGGAGGCCCTTGGCCACAGCACGCAAAACAGTCGCCTGGCTTACGCCGAGGCGACTGGCTACATCTTTCGAACTGATCAATCTGTGCAAGACGTGTGCTGGAGCAACGCACTATATGCAAAAGGGAGTCCCCTGCCGCAAATTAAGCCCTTTGGATTTCACGAGTGAAGCAGGCGTTTCGTCGTCGAAATTGTGCAGAGATCGTCCAGACTGTTCGGCGGTTCCGTGCCAAACTTTTCACTGCGCACATGTGCGCGCGGGCCTTCAGAAAGGAATAACGGACCTCATCTTTCTTTAGAACCTCACCCCCCGCAGCCAAGCTCGGAGCCGGTGTCGAGAAATCGCCCGGCCCGAGCCTTTTTTTAAGGCGAGGCAGGCCTCCCCTACGAGACCCCTCCTTCCCCCGAGACTCGCGGCGTTTGGTCATCGACGCCTGGTGACGGCCCGAGTGAATCGGGCCTAGGGCTCCACTTCCCTTCCCCGCTCGCCGGGGAAGGTGACCCGGCTTCCCTTCCCCACTTGCCGGGGAAGGTGACCCGGACGCGAAGCGGCCCGGTCGGATGGGGGCTTACTCCAGGCTATTTCTCTTGGGCGGCCCACTCAGCAAGCGCCTCCCGCCATGGGCGGAGTGGTCTGAAGCGCGTCGTCGCCAGGCATCCGTTGGCGGGGCGCCGGGCGGCCGCCGCGTAGTTCCCCGCCCCCACCGCCTCGACGGGCATGTGCAGCTCGAACTCCTCGAGGGTCGCCCGGGCAAGCTCGTCCCACCCGCAGCACCCTTCCGCCACCGCGTGGACGATCCCGCCCACGCCCCGCTCCGCCAGCTCGACCGCGGCTCCGGCGAGGTCGCGAGCGTACGTCGGGTTCACCCGCTGCTCGGAAACGACCCGGAGCTCCGCACCCGAGCGCGCCCGGGCCAGGATGCGCGCCGGAAACCCCCGCGCGCCTCCGAAGACGGCGGCGGTCCGGATCACCAGGGCGCCGGGCGAGATGTCCAGGGCACGCCCTTCGCCCGCGAACTTGGACTGCGCGTAAACGCTCAGTGGCCTCGCCTTGTCGGCCTCGACGTATGGCCGGTCGAGGGTCCCGTCGAAGACGAAGTTGGTCGAGAAATGGACGAGCCTCGCGCCGTGACGCGCACAGGCGACGGCCACGTTGAACGGGCCCTCCGAGTTGATCGCGAACGCGGCGTCGCGTTCCTCCTCCGCGCGATCGACCTCGTTGTACGCCGCGCAGTTGAAAACCACCTCGGGCCTGCGGCCGCGGACCAATCCCTCGAGCGCCGAGGGATCGGTGACCGAAGCCTGGGCATGCATGACCGCGCTCTCAGGGCCGAGCAGGCGGACAAGCTCCGTCCCCAATTGTCCGTCGGCTCCCAGAACGAGTGCTTTCAGAGCGACGCTTTGTCGGCCTGCGGTTCCGCGAGGCCCGCGTGCTGCATCAGCACCGTGGTGATCTCTTCCTCGGGCGCGGGCCGGCCGACCAGGAAACCCTGGGCCGCGTCACATCCGGACTCGACCAGGACCGCTTCGGCCATCCGGTCCTGCAGCCCCTCCGCCACGACGCGCAGCCCGAGGTTGTGGCCAAGCCCCACCGCCGAGCGGACGATCGCGCCCGAGTCGGCGTCGGTGGCCAGCGCAGACACGAACGAGCGGTCGATCTTGATTTCGTTCACGGGCAGGCGCATCAGATAAAGGAGCGAGGAATATCCGGTGCCGAAGTCGTCGAGCGAGAGGCGCACGCCGATCTCGTGCAGCCGGTGCAGCGCCTTCGCCGCCGCTGCGGCCATCGCAACGCCCTCTGTGATCTCGAGCGTCAGCCGGTTCGGCTCGACCTTGAAGTTGCCGAGGGCGCGGGCCACCATCTCCTCGAGGGAGTGGTCCTCGATGTTTCGCGGCGAGACGTTGAGCGAGACCGACAGGTCGAGCCCCTGCCCGATCCATTTGCAGAGCTGGGCCAGCGCGGAGTCGATGACCCACGCGGTCAGCGGATGGATGATGCCCGTCTCCTCGGCCATCGGGATGAAGCGGTCGGGCGGCATGAGGCCCTCGCGTGGATGGTTCCACCGCACGAGCGCCTCCACCGAGTTGATCGCGCCGGTGGCGAGCGTGACCTGCGGCTGGTAATGAAGGACGAGCTCGCCCTGCGGGATCGAGCGGCGGAGCTCGCCGGCGAGGCCCGTGCGGCGCAGCGTCTGCGCCTCCTGCTCCGGCTGGTAGACCGCGTGGCCGCCGCCCGACCGCTTGGCGACGTACATCGCAACGTCGGCGCGCCGCAGCAGCGTGCTCGGGTCGTCGCCGTGCACCGGATACAGCGCGATGCCGATGGAGGCGCCGGTCTCGACCATCTGGTCGGCGATCGCGAACGGACCTTCCAGCGAGGCGAGGATCTTGCGCGCCGTCGCGACCACGTCCTCGGGATGCTTCGCGTCGGGTGTCAGGACGGCAAACTCGTCGCCTCCCAGCCGCGCGATGGTGTCGGTGGCCCGCAGCACGCCGCGCAACCGCGCGGTCACCTCCTGCAGCAGGCTGTCGCCACGGTCGTGGCCCAGCGCGTCGTTGATGTCCTTGAAACGGTCGAGGTCGAGCAGCAGGACGCCGAACATCTTCTGGTTGCGCCGCGCGGTGAGCAGCGCCTGGCGCAGGCGGTCGCCGAACAGGCTGCGGTTGGGCAGCCCGGTGAGCGCGTCGTGCAGCGCCTGGTACTCGAGCGCGTCGGTTTGCGCCTTGCGCTCGGAGATGTCACGCAGCGTGGCGATGAACAGGTGGCGCGATCCGACCTGCATCGAGCTGACGACGAACTCGAGGGGAAAGAGGCTGCCGTTCTTGCGCTTGCCCATCGTCTCGTGTGCGCCGCTGACCGGGATGTCGAGCTTCAGGCGGCGCTGCAGATAGTTGTCGAAGGCGCTGCGATGGGTGGTGGCGATGAGCAGGTCGGACTGCTGTCCGACGAGCTCCTGCTCGGTGTAGCCGAACAGCTTCGCCACGGCCGGGTTGGCCGACTCGATGACACCGGTCTGGTCGATCGTCGCAAGGCCGTCGGAGACGTTGTCGAGCACTGAACGCATCCGCTTCTCGCTTTCCTGAAGCGCGACCTCGGCGCGCTTGCGCTCGACGAACTCGCCGATCTGCGAACCAACGTCGTTCATCACCGCGACGAGACCGTCGTCCAGGTCGCGAGCGGCCCACGTGTGGAGCGAGATCATGGCCACCACGCGCCGGCCGCTGCGGACGGGGAAGCCCACGATCCCATGCAGCCCGGCGGCGACCGCCGCCGCGGACCGGGCCGACGCGTCGCCGGCGAGGTCGGGCATCGAGACGGGAGCGCCGGATTCCCAAACGCGACCCGCCAGGCCTTCGCCTCGGCGGTAGCTGACCTGCGTCGCGGTCGCTTCGTAGGCCGACGTGTCCCGGCCCGGCCGTTTCCACGAGGTGACGAAGTGCATCGATTCGCGCTCGGCGTCGACCTCCCAGTACTCGGCGAGCTCCCAGTCGAGCGTGCGGCACAGCCCTTCGAGCACGCCTGGCGCGGCCTTTTCCCACCCTGGCGACGTGACGAGAGCCTGGGTGACCGAGAACCGGGCTGCCTGCAGGACCTCGGCGCGCTTGCGGTCGCGGATGTCGACCGCGACCGTCTGGAAGTAGCCAGGCTTCTGGTCGGCGGCCAGGACCATGCGCATCGTGAGGTCGACCCACACGTTCTCCCCGTTCTTGCGCGTGTAGCGCTTCTCGATGCGGCGCCCCTCCTCCTCGCCCGCGAGCATTCGGTGCATCGCGTCCTGCAGGGCGGGGGCGTCATCGGGATGAGTGATGTCGACCAGCGAGAGCGTGCGCAGCTCCGCGTCGGTGTACCCGACGAGCTCGCAGAACGCGGGGTTGACGGTCGTGATGTGCCCGTCGAGGCTCGTGAACGCCATGCCCGCCTGCGCCTGCTCGAAGAGGGTGCGGAACCGGGTCTCGCTTTCGCTCTCCGCGGCTTCGGCGCGGAGCCTTTCGGTGATGTCGCTGACCAGCGTGAGGAGCTGGTTGCGCTTGGTCGTCACGCGATGGATCGCGACCTCGACGTCGACCCGGCGCCCGCTCTTGGTGATGATGCCTGTGGTGTATCGCGCGGGCGCGTCGCCGCCCGAGAGCCGCCGCTGAAGCGACGCGGCGAGGTGCTCGCGCTGGTCGGGGGGCGCAAGGTTGACCAGGGATGGGAGCGCCATCAGCTCCTCCCGCGAGTAGCCGGTCAGGTTCACATAGGCGTCGTTCCCGGCGAGGAAGCGGCCGTTCTCAGTGATGACCAATCCCTCACCGAGGTCGCTGAGAGTCGCGAGGAGCGAGCTCTGGCGATCGACTTGGACGCCGAGGTCGCTCCCGAGGGACCGGGTCGTCAGCAGGGCGAGCACACCCAGTCCGACCAGGACGAGGCTCCAGATCACGACCTCGTTTAGCGAGAGCATCAGCTGGGTGACCGCGTAGACCCAGAGAACTCCGATGCCGAGGATCGCGGTCGCGAAGACGTAACCGAAGTGGCGCGAGCGAAGGCCGGCGTCGAAGTGCAGGAACATTGCCGCGAAGCTGACCGCGGCGAGGGGCGGAAGATCGTCGCCCAATTGGCGGCCGGCCACGCCCAGCACGAGGTCCGCGAGGACCACCGAGCACACCATGATCGGGAGCTGGACGGCCAGGCTCGCGCTGAACCGGGAGACCCTGACCGTTATGGCGGCGGCGCCGAAAACCACGCCCAGCCCGATCAGGATCGCCTCCTTGCGGAGGACGTCGGGCGGCAGGTTGGCCTCCCACAGGCGGTAGGCGATCCCGGCGATGATCGCGGCCACCGCCAGGCCGCTGACGAGGGGCAGCGTCCAGGGCCTGGACGGCCGCGGAATCCCGGCCGCGGCCCAGGCCGCCCCGAACAAAGGATCGGCTGAGGTCGGCGGCGAGGCGGTAAGGTCCTTAGCCAATTCGAAGTAGGTTAACGTTCGGCCCCCAAATTAGGGCAATAATATACTTGACTCAGACGGAAGCGGAGTGTAGGGTGTGATGCGCTATGGCCGGATGAGGAGATAGAACATGAGCGAGCCGCCTGCGCCCCCGCAAGTTTCGCCTGATGGGAAGTTCTATTGGGACGGAGAGAGGTGGGTGCCCATGCCAGCCAGCTCGTCACCGACGCCACCCTCGGCTCCCAGCGTCGCCCTGGCCAGCCTGAAGCTGGAGCGCAGCTTCGGCGGTTTGCTCGGAGGCTGCAAGGTGAAGATCGAGAAGGGCATCATCGAGGTCAAGGGCGCGGCCATGAATGCCAGGGCACGCGTGCCAATCGAGTCGGTCGACGTCGCCGTGGTGCAACGGTCGACGATGGGGACGCCAGTGGCCAATCAGCCACAGCTGGTGCTGATCGGGCGTGGTGCGGAACTCGGCCATGCCGATCTTCCTCTCGGCAGGCGCAAGGCGGGCGAAGAAGCGGCCGACTGGATAAACGGAATCCTGAAGGAGCACCGCTCGATTTAGACGATCGAAACGGGCGCGTGCCAAGTTCATAGCTCCAGATACTTGACTCAGGCGCGGTAAGGTAGTACACTCAGTATCATGAGTCGGGCGATGCGGCAACCTGAAACCCTGATGCAGGCAATCCGATACTTCTCGGACCCTGACGTTTGTCTCGACTACATGATCAAACTGCGCTGGCCTGATGGTCGCGTAATCTGCCCTACCTGCGGCACGGATGAAGTCCGCTTCATCTCCACTCGCCGACTGTGGGAGTGCAAGAACAAGCACCACCGGCGGCAATTCTCGATTAAGGTCGGGACCGTCTTTGAGGACTCGCCTATTGGGCTCGACAAGTGGCTGGCCGCCATCTGGCTGCTCGCCAACGCCAAGAACGGCGTCAGCTCCTACGAGATCGCGCGCTCGCTTGGCGTGACTCAGAAGACGGCTTGGTTCATGCTCCAGCGCATTCGCCTCGTCATGCAGTCCACCGATGGCGACCAGTTCTCGGGCCACGTCGAGGTCGATGAAACCTACATCGGTGGCAAGGCGCGATTCCAGCACGAATCCAAGCGCAAGCACATCGGCACTGGTGGCGTGGGCAAGGTGGCCGTTATGGGCTTGCTGGAGCGCCACGGACCCGATGGGCACAGCGCCGTGCGGACTCAGGTCGTGCCCAACGTGCGACGCCACGCGCTCAGCCCCGAAGTCAGCAAGCACGTCGCTCCCGGTTCCGAGGTCTACACCGACGCGCTCAAGTCCTATTCCCGCCTCGGTGAGTCGTACATCCACAAGGTCATCGACCACGCCGAGAGCTACGCCGAGGGCCAGGTCCACACGAACGGGCTGGAGAATTTCTGGAGCCTGCTCAAGCGAGCGATCAAGGGCACTTACGTCAGCGTTGAACCCTTCCACCTGTTCAGGTACCTGGACGAGGAGGCGTTCCGTTTCAACAAGCGCGAGGACTCCGACGCTGGCCGGTTCGACAAGCTGGCCGGTGCCATCCACGGCAAGCGCCTGACCTACGCCGACCTCACGGGCCAAAGCCTTCCGGCGGCGATCTGATGGCAAGAGACAAGGCCGGGGGCGCTCCAAAGCCAAAGCGTCCGCCGCCAAAGGAGCCGACGCCATTTGAGCGATTCGAACAACTGGCGCAGCGGATCGTGACGACTCCGAAGCCACGCCGGGATGGCTCACCGTAGCGCCGTCACTCATGTAGTTTCGTTGCCAACTGCTGCATGAAGCCCTTGACGGCGTCGTAGATTCGCTCCGCGTGTTCTGGCGTGTACTTCTTCTCGATGTGCATGGTCGGGTTTCGCCAGGCGGTCTTGATGGCGGTGAGCATCGTGATGGCATCCGACAGAAAGTCCTCGTCCTTGATCCAATCGGCGTCTTTCTTGTCGTTCGGAAGGGACATTTGGCCGTGAGCTTTTTTGAGAATTTGCTCCCAGCCAGGCTTGTGTGTCGTGTCGATCGACAGGCGCGCACCCAACGCCTTGACTCCAACCTCTACCACTCGCATTAGGTGGAAAACGCACGCGGTGTAGCGCGCAAAAGCCAGGCATCGCGTAGCCTCGTCCGTGTCGTGACTGGCCGATGGAAAGGCGGTCGTCACTTGTTCTCCGAACGGCTGAACGCTCGTAAGCCAGGCTTCCTCTTGAGGGGTCAGCCGTATCAAGAAGCTACGATCAAGATCATCAGTCAAGCTAGTTTGTAGGTGGTCAGCGGCCCTTCGGATTTCTTTAGTTGAAAGCTCGGGCTGCGTGAGTTGCACCCGCAGCCTTTCCAGGTTTGCCAAGGTTGCATTCAGACCGAGCAGTTCGAAGCTCGCCTTACCCGCTTGCGAGTAGGTCAATAGGTCGGGGGCCTCGTTAAGTAGCTGAGCGTCGGTCGCCAGTTGGGTGCGCTCTAGGATGCCCAGCAGTGCCGCGATTCCTTCGAACTTAAGGCGCTTCATTAATTCCCACAGGCTCTCGATTCTGTTAGCAATGGCCCTCATTCCGAGGCGCCTGAGTCAAGTATATTAACGCCCAAATTAGCTTTCGCGACCATGTCTCCTCCCACGCGAGGGGACGTGGCGCGCGGCGGAAGGTCTATTCGGCGGCGACGGAAAGAAGGACTGGGAAGAGGGTGGCCGGGTGGGGCCTGGAGGCGGAATGGAACGGGACGAACGGACTGGGAAGAGGGTGGCGGGGGGAAGGCATGGTGGCCGTGTTTCAGTGTAATGATGTATGGCCACTCGTATTTATGGTATTGACATTTGGGACATTTGTTCGTATGCTTCTGTCGTGCTCGAGCTGTACACAGACACGACCCCACCCGGCGCTGTTGCCGCCGAAAAGCTGATCGAAGTGGAGCACCAGATCAGCCTCCTGCAGCTCGAGGCGGCCAAGCTGGCCGCAGAGCTGGCTGAGACGGACTACGCCGACGACCACGGCTACAACAGCACGGGCGACTGGATGCGCTTCAACTGCCACCTCATCGACAAGGCGGCCTGGGACCGGATCGCGGTCGGTAGGACTCTGGCCGGCATGCCGGAGAGTCACCAGGCCATGGAGGCGGGCGAGATCGGATACGCCCACATGGCGATCATGGCTCGGACAGCCGAGGCGGTAGGTGAGGCCTTCAACGAGAAGAAGCTGCTCAAGTTCGCTCGGGAGAACTCCCCCGGCGGTTTCTTTCGTAAGTGCGAGCACTACCGGCACTCGGTCGACGCCAAGCGCTACGCGGCGGAGCAAGCCGAACAGACTGAGCAGCGCAAGCTCAACTTCAGCACCGCCGAAGGCGGCTGGATGTGGATCAACTGCGTGCTCGACCCGATCGGCGGCACGGCAGTTCGGACGGCGATCGAAGCGCTGGCGCGTCCCTCGGGCGCCCACGATTACAGGGAGCGTGAGCAGCGCCTGGCCGACGCGCTTGTCGAGCTGGCGACCAGTGGCGGCAACCAGAAGGTCCAGATGCAGGTCACGAGCTCGCTCGAGACTTTGGTTGGCTTGGTCGGTGCGCCGGGAGCCGAGGCCGAGTTCTCCCTCCCGGTCTCCTCCACGACGGTCCAGCGCTGGGCCTGCGACTGCAGCATGACGCGGGTCCTGATGCAGGACTCTGTCGTGATCGACGTCGGCCGCGCGGAGCGCACGATCAAGGGTCCGAAGCGGCGGGCGCTGCATGCCCGCGACCAGCACTGCCAGTGGGCCGAATGCGAGAGGCCGGCGTCGTGGTGCGACGGGCACCACATCGTGCATTGGGCACACGGCGGTGGCGATGAGCTGGACAACCTGGTTCTTCTCTGCGCCCGCCATCACTGGAAAGTTCATGAAGGCGGTTGGCAGCTGGTCAAGACAGACGACGGACGGATCGTTCCGATCGGCCCGATCACAATGTTCGGTCTACCGAGAGGACCGGACTAAGCATCTCCTCCCCACCGTGTGGGGAGGTGGCGCGAAGCGCCGGAGGGGGCGAACCCTACTTGCTGCCCTTGGTCTGCGGTCTCTGCGGCACGGTCCGCTTCAAAGGCGGCCTCCGGCCGGCGTGAAGCGGGTTGACCTTCTCCCCGCCGTCGCCGCCGGGCGGCCGCCCGGCCGTGGCGTGGAGGATCCGCAGCTTGGCCAGGCGCTCCTTCTTGGCCGCCAGGGCGGTCTTGAGGGCGTCCGAAAGCTGGGTGTCGTTCATGGGGACGACCCGGAGCCGGGCCTCCAGCTCGAGGACCTCAACTTCAGCTCTTGTCAGTTCGAGATCGATGGTTTTTGACACGTCTTCCTCTTTAAATACGATTCAAAGCTACTGAACCTGATAACTACCCCGCAAGGAGCCAAGTTATGCCTTAACCGCACTGAACCCCGATGGTCACGGTCGCATCGGGTGAGGTGCAGTACGTTGACGTGGCACAAAGGCTCTGGTCGTGGACCGCCAGTGTCCACACCGCGCCGTACCCGTTGATGATCTGTTTCGGAATGGACACCGTCACGTTGCCTCCACCGACGGACAAGCCATAGCCGGGGGGAGGAGCCGTTGCAGCTTGCGTCCAGCAGCCCTGGTTTGGATTGGGTGCGACGCTGACCAGCGTTACCGAAACGGTGGACCCGGGCACCCCACCTGAGATCGGAAGCTGTACCGAGCATCCGGTGATGTAGTTGCCGTAACAGGTACCGCTCCCCACGGAGATATGCGGATACATCCAGAAGGTTGGCGCGATCGTCGTGCTGGCGCCGAGGGCGTCCGTGACCTGGACCGTGAACTTCAGGTAGCCGGGCTGGCCGACAAAAGTGCCCGTCAAAGCCAGGCCCGAAAGCGAGGTCCCCGCCGGAAGCGGGCCCTGCACGAGCGAGTAGGAGTACGGTCCGACCCCTCCGCTGAGCGAGCCGAACGTTCCGCATACCGTCACGCACCCAAGCTCGACCCGGCAGTACTGCGCGCACGACGAGACCACGCTCGCGGTGACTGGCGCGGCGATCCCGATCTTGCCGTCGACCGTCGCCGTGCTGTCCCCGGAGTCCCCCACCTGGATCGTGAAGGCGAAATTGCCCGCACCGGTCGGGTTCCCCGAAACCGACCCGTCCGTTCCGAGGGTGAGGCCCGGCGGCAGCGCCCCCACGCTGACGGTCCACTTGTACGGTTCGACGCCGCCGCTGGCCGACAGCGCCACCGGGGAGTAGCCGATCCCCACCTCTCCGACGTGAAAGCCAGGACCGGAAGCCTGCAGCGGCGCCGTCGGCGTGGGCGACGGTGATGGGGTCGGAGAGTTGACCACCGCGACGTTTTTCGGGGCCGCGCAGGCGAAAACCACCACCAAGACGGCGGCCAACCACGCCCACCTTCCTCTCACGGCTTCACAACCCACCGAACGCGACGCGAATTCTAAATCGCGATTAACAAGATTCGGTCAGTCGAGACTTATTACGTCGCGCAGCTTGTCGAAAAAGCCCTTCGACACCTTTTCGGGCTTGCCGGTCAGCCCGCCGACCTTACGCAGCAGCGCCTTCTGCTCGGCGTTGAGGTCCTTGGGGACGACCACCTGCACCACGACGTACTGGTCGCCGCGCCGCCCACCGCGGACGTCGGGCATCCCCCGCCCCTGGAGTCGGAACGACTGGCCGTTCTGGGTCCCGGCGGGGATCGCGATCTCCACCGACCCCTCGAGGGTGGGGATCTCGATCCGGTCACCAAGCGCGGCCTGCACCATGTTCACGCGAAGCTCGAAGACGACGTCCTGGTCGTGGCGTGACAGCTGCGGGTGCGCCTTGACCTGGAGCACGACGTACAGGTCGCCCGGCGGGCCGCCGCGCACGCCGGCCTCCCCCTCTCCGCTGAGCCGGATCTGCGAGCCGGTGTCCACGCCGGCTGGGATCTTCACCGCCAGGCGCCGTGTCGTCTGCGTGCGGCCCTGGCCACGGCACTGCGTGCACGGGTTCTTGAGAATCCGTCCCGCCCCGCCGCACGTCGGGCAGGTCGCGGTCGTGACGACCTGGCCGAAGATCGATTGCGCGGCGCGCCGGATCTGGCCCGAGCCCCGGCATCCGGGACAGGTGTCCTGGCCGCTGCCCGGCTCGGCACCGCTCCCGGAGCAGCGTTCGCACGCGGCCAACCGGGGCACCTCGAGCTGCTTCTCGAGGCCCGTGAAGGCCTGTTCAAACGTGATCGTCAGGTCGTAGCGGAGGTCGTTTCCCCGGTTGGAGCGCTCGCGCCTCGACCGCCCGCCAAACCCCCCGCCGAAGAACGTGTCGAAGATGTCCGCGAACGGCATGTCGGAGAAGTCGACCGCGGGTCCACCCGCGCCTGCGGCCGCGTGCCCGAACATGTCGTAGCTGCGCCGCCGCTCAGGATCGGAGAGGATCGTATACGCCTCGCTCGCCTCCTTGAAGCGAACGGCCGCCGCGGGGTCGTCGGGGTAGCGGTCCGGATGCGAGTCCATTGCGATCTTGCGAAACGCGCGCTTGAGCTCGTCCGGCGAGCACTGGCGATCCACGCCCAGGATCTCGTAGTAATCGCGCTTGATCGCCACTGATCGCTAGCTGGTTTCTTGGTTCTCTGATCGCAGAGCCGGCGGGCGCGCGACCTTGACCAGGGCCGGCCTCACGACGCGGTCGCGGATGCGATAGCCGCGACGAAGCTCCGAAACGACCGTGTCCTCCGGATGCTCCGTCGACTCCTCGTGTCCCACCGCCTCGTGCAGCTTGGGGTCGAAGCGCGCGCCGACCGAGTCGATCGGTTCCAGCCCGTGCGTGCTCAGAACCTCTTCCAGCTTGCGGACGCCGAGCTCGAGACCCTTCGACCACGACTGGTCGATGCCCGCGGGCTTGTGGTCGAGCGCGTTCTGCAGGTCGTCCAGCACCGGGAGGACCCGGCCGATCAGCTCGGCCGACGCGTGCTGGATCGTCTCCAACTGCTCCTGGCGCGCCCTCTTCTTGTAGTTGTCGAAATCGGCCGCGAGCCTGAGGTGGCGGTCCTTGGCCTCGGCAAGCGCCGACTCGAGCTCGGCAACCTTCGTCTCGAGCGAGGAGGTCGTCGCGGGTTCGTGCCGCTCACCCTCGTGTGGTTCGTGCGGATGCTTGCGGGTGGTCATCGAACCTTAGATACCGCGCGGAGCACGAAGCTCAAACTCCCAGCTCCGCCATGCGGTCGCTCGCGCCGCGCGCCACGGCCTGCAGCCGCGCGACGGTCTGGCTGTACGCCATGCGGGTCGGGCCGATCACGCCGAGCACGCCCTTCAGCCGGTCAGTGGGCCCGTACGAGGTGAGCACCACCGCGCAGCCCTGCAGGCCGCTCGACGTGTTCTCCGAGCCGATGACGATCTGCAGGTCCGAGTCTCCGATGAGCTGGCGCAGGAGCACCGTCAGGTAGCGCGTCTCCTCCAGCACCTCGAGCACCTGCTGGAGCCGCGACGACTCCGCGAACTCGGGCTGCCGCAGCAGGTTGCGCACCCCGTCGTGCACGACCAGGCTCTCCGAACCCTTCTCGTAGATGTCGAGCACCGCGATGACGCGGCCCAACAGCTCCTTCTCCAAACCGAGCGGAGCGTCGTCGTAGTGGCGGCGCGCCTCATCGCTCGCCCGCCCGCCGAGCGATGCGTTGAGCTTCGCCGCGAGCTTGGTGAGCTGCGCCTGCGTCGCGCCCTGCGTGACGTTCACCACTTGCTGGCGCAGGAGGTTTCCCTCGAGCAGCAGGATCAGCAGAACCTCTTTCGGCTCCAGCGAGACGAGGTCGACATGCTTGACATGCGCCTGCGAACCCTGCGGGGCGCTGGCGACCGACGCGTTTTGCGTCACCGCGGCCAATGTCATGGCGACCCGCTCGACCATCCCCTCCACATCCGCCGGCGCGGCGCGCATCTCGCCGGCGATGAACGACTTGACGCCGTCGGGAATGGGCTCGAGGTCCATCAGGAAGTCCACGAAGTAGCGGTAGCCGGAGTCGGTCGGCACGCGGCCGGCCGATGTGTGCGGCTGCGTCAGGTAGCCGAGGTCGGACAGCTCTGCCAGCTCGCTGCGGATGGTGGCCGAGGAGAGATTGACGAAGTGCCGGCTCTGCAGAGCCTGCGAGCCCACGGGCATCGCGTTGGTCGTGAACTCGTGGACGACCGCCCGCAGGATCGACTGTTTTCTGTTTTCCATGCTCCTTTCAGCACTCTCCAGGGGAGAGTGCCAATCAGAGTACCGCGAGGGCGATCTGGTTGTGCAGGTCGAGACCTCGCCGCGTTGGCGCCACCCGGCTTCCGAGCCGTTCGATCAGGCCGGCTCGCTGGAGGCGAGTGAGCTCGTCGTCGAATCCGGCCGGGACGATCATCCCCTCGGCCGTGCGCAGGCCGAGCATCAGCGACTCGGCCAGGGCCTTGCGCGGCGGCAGCTCCTCGCCATCGGCCCTCGGCGACGGTGCGGCCGCGATGTACTCGCGCGGACGCGCGACGTTCCACCATCTCCACGCCGCCGTCCCGTCGGTCGCGTAGCTGTGCGCCCCGGCACCCGCGCCGTACACAGGCCGGCACCGCCAGTAGGCCTGGTTGTGACGTGACTCGAAGCCGCCACCGCGAGCCCAGTTGGAAACCTCGTAGCGGTGATAGCCCGCCGCCTCGAGCTCCGCGCACGCCGCATCGAGCTGGTCCCACTGGAGGTCGGTCTCGACCTCCGGCAGGCGTCCCGACTCGCGCCGGCGATAAAGCAGCGTGCCTTCTTCAAACGAGAGGCAGTAGGTCGAAACGTGGTCGGGGCTGAGCGCGATGGCGCGACGCAGCGTGTCGAGCCACGTCTCGAGGCTCTGGTAAGGCACCGCGTAGATGAGGTCGATGCTGATGTTCGACATCCCCACCGACCGCGCAAGCTCGAAGGCGTGCGTGGCCTGCGCCGCGTCGGTCTTGCGCTCGAGGACCGCAAGGGCGCGCGGATCGAAGCCCTGCACCCCAAGGCTCAGACGATTGACCCCGCCCTCGATCCACGCCTCCAGCTTGGCCGCGTCGGTGCTCGCCGGATTGGCCTCGAGGGTCATCTCGGCATCCGGAGCGACGTTGAAGTTGGTGCGGATGAAATGCAGCAGCCGCGCCGCCAGCGGAGCGGGCAGCAGGCTCGGCGTTCCACCGCCGAGATACACCGTCTCGAGCTGCTGGAACGAATAGCGTTCACGGGCGAAGACGAGCTCGCGCTCGAGCGCGTCCACGTAGTCGGGCATCAAGCGATCCATCCCCGCGTAGGCGTTGAAGTCGCAGTAGCCGCACTTGTGCTTGCAGAAAGGAAGGTGCACGTACAGATGCCGGAACGATTGCAGTTCGCTCACGCCTTGAGGTCCACCACCTTCGCGTTGCTGAGCTCGCGCAGCCGCTCCGGCCCGATCTCGAAAACCGAATCCGGCCGCCCCGCCGCGGCCCACACGACGCGATGCCCGAGCAGGTCGCGGTCCATGTAGACGGGCACCTCGGTCGCGTGACCGAACGGTGGCACGCCGCCGATCGCGTACCCGGTCGCCGCTCGCGCCGCCTCAGGATCGGCCTTGGTCACCGGTTCGCCCGCGACCCCGCCAAGCCTTCGTTCGTCGAGCCGGTTCGCGCCGCTGACCAGCGCCACCACCGGCGTGCCACCCGCGATAAAGACGAGCGATTTCACGATCTGGCCGACCTCGCAGCCCACCGCCCGCGCCGCGTCCACCGCGGTGCGCGTGCCCTGCGGGAATTCCCTGACCGTCACGCCGAGGCCCGCCGAGGCAAGCCAGCTCTCGAATCGACGCACGCTCAAAAGGATAGGTGCGAGTTGCAAACGCCCCTCGCCTGACCGCACTCTTGACAGTCATGCTCGACCGCCCCACGCGGGTTGCAGTCACCGGCGCCGCCGGCTTCATCGGATCGCACCTGTGCGAGCGCCTGCTCGCCGACGGTCACGAGGTCGTCGCGATCGACTCGTTCAGCGACTACTACGACCGCCGTCGCAAGGAGCGAAACCTCGAGCGCGCGCGGACGCACCGCAACTTCGCGCTGCATGAGACCGACCTCGTCGACGCCGACCTGCACCGGCTGCTGGACGGCTCGCGGATCGTATTCCACCTCGCCGGCCAGCCCGCGGTCAGGCCCAGCTGGGGACATCACTTCGACCGCTACCTGCGCGACAACGTGCTTGCCACGCAGCGCGTGCTCGAGGCGCTGCGCGAGATCGGCGTCGACCGGTTCGTCTTCGCGTGCAGCTCATCGGTTTACGGCAACGCCGAGGTCTTTCCGACCAAGGAGAACGCGCTGCCTCGACCGCTCTCGCCGTATGGCATGACGAAGCTCGCCGCGGAACACCTGACGTTCGTGTACTCGCGCAACTTCGACATCCCCGCGGTGTCGCTGCGGTATTTCACCGTCTACGGCCCGCGCCAGCGCCCGGACATGGCCTTCTCGCGCTTCATTCAGGCGCTGGTCGACGACGAGGAGATCGAGGTCTACGGCGACGGTGAGCAGACGCGCGAGTTCACGTATGTGTCGGACGCGGTGGACGGCACGGTGAAGGCCGCGAGCGCCGACGTGGAGGGCCTGGTCATAAACCTCGGCGGCGGCAGCCGCGTGACTGTCAATCGCGTGCTGGACACCCTGGACGACATAAGCCGCAGCAGGGCCCGCCGGCGGTACCTGCCCGCGGCGCCGGGTGATCCGCGCCACACCGGCGCCTCGATCAACCTCGCGCGCGAGCGCCTGGGCTGGGAGCCGCGGGTCTCACTGCGCGAAGGACTGACCAGGCAGTGGGAATGGTTCCAGCAAGCGAGGGACGGGCTAGTGACCGAGGCTGGCTGACCAGGCGGCGCCGACCGCCTCGAGCGGCTTCTCGCACGAGCGCGACGCCGCTTCGTTTTCCAGGGTCGAGCGGCAGATCAGCAGTCCGATATGCGTGCCTGAGGCCAAGAAGTACTCGTACTGACCGGGTCCGGTCGTGTCGTCATAGGCCCTCAGGATTCCGTTGGCGTCCGGCTGCGCCCCGCCCGCGATCGCGGTGAACAGGTCGCTCGCGTCCGTCGCCGAGCCGAAGGTGAAGAGCCCTGCCTGCACCTCCATGTGCGTGTCGATGTCAAGCGCGTAGTCGCCATAGACGAAGTCGGAGACCTGGCGGTCGCGGAAAGGCGCCACCGTGTCAGCCGGCGCCGTCGCGTTGAGCATCAGGGCCAGGGCCTCGACAGGCAGCTTCACCGCGCCGAGCAGCGTGAGGTCCGGGCCGCGGGGCGGCAGGTGCGCCAGGTCGTCGGCCGGTGGAGGCGTGCCGTGCACCTTGCCGGCGATCGCGTCCTTGAGCTTCTTGACGAGCTTCGTGCCCATCGCCTTCAACTGGCCGCTCGTCGCGAATGCGTCCTTGCGAGCCCACACGCTCGACACGATGACGGACCCGACGCGAATGAACGAGATGATCTCGAAGGGCGCGGCGCCGGACGAGCGCTGCAGGCCGTAGTAGAGCGCCTGGTCACCGACGGCGGGCCCGCTTCCGGTGCCGTCGGTGGTCTGGATGTTGGACATGGCCTTGGTCGCGGACGATGCCTTGTCGAGCTGGCTATACCGGAGACGCCACGTCTCGGAGGTGCCGATGTTCTCGTAGTTCCGCACGATCGCGAACCTCACGGTCGTAGACGCGTTGGCCAGGTTGAGGGGCAGAACGTCGAAGGTGGGTGCGGCAGTCCACCAGTCGCCACCTCCCAGAAGCGTCTTCGCCTCGCTCTGCGTAGGAGTCGCGGCGTAGAGGTCGAGCGGCGTGGAGATCGATGGAGTCACGAACAGCTTGGTCGTGCAGCTCGAAGCAAACACGGCCGCGCACGCGATCGCCGCCAGGAAACGCGCCATCTTATTCAAGCTTCAGCACGGCCATGAAGGCCTCCTGTGGGATCTCGACCGAGCCGACCCGCTTCATCCGCCGCTTGCCTTCCTTTTGCTTTTCCAACAGTTTGCGTTTCCGCGTGACGTCGCCGCCATAGCACTTCGCCAGCACGTCCTTGCGCATCGCCGGGATCGTCTCGCGGGCGACCACCTTACCGCCAATCGCGGCCTGGAGCGGGACTTCGTAGAGCTGCCTCGGGATGATCGTCTTCAGCTTCTCGACGAGGCGCCGCCCCTGGACCTGGGCCTTGGCGCGGTGCGTGATGAGGGACAGCGCGTCCACCGGCTCGCCCGCGACGAGGACGTCCAGCTTGACGAGGTCGCCCTCCCGGAACCCGATCATCTCGTAGTCCATCGAGGCGTAGCCCTTCGACCGCGACTTCAACTGGTCGTAGAAGTCGTGGATGATCTCGCCGAGGGGGATCTCGTAGTCGAGCACGACGCGATCGCCCGGCCGGTGCTCGAGGTGCTTGTAGGAGCCGCGGCGCTCCTGACACAGCTCCATCATCGGGCCCACGTAGGCGGAGGGCACGATGATCGAGAGCTTCACGAAGGGCTCCGCGATCGACTCGATGGCCGTGGGGTCGGGCAGCATCGCTGGGTTGTCCACCTCTATTACCTCGCCGCGTTTCAGGGTCACCTGGTACGCGACCGTCGGGGCGGTCGTGATGAGGTCGAGCTCGAACTCTCGCTCCAGGCGCTCCTGGACGATCTCGAGGTGGAGCAGCCCGAGGAATCCGCAGCGGAAGCCGAATCCCAGCGCGGCCGAGTTCTCCGGCTCGTAGGACAGGGCGGCGTCGTTGAGCTGCAGCTTCTCGAGCGCCTCCTTCAGGTCCGTGAACTGGTCGGAGTCGGTCGGAAACAGCCCGGCGAAGACCATCGGCTTGACCTGGCGGTAGCCGGGGAGCGGAGACGTGGCGCCGTGCTCGGCGGTCGTGATGGTGTCGCCGACGCGCGCGTCGACCACGTTCTTGATCGCGGCGGTGACGTAGCCGACCTCGCCCGCGGTGAGCTTGGCGGCCGGACGCGGGCGCGGCGCGAACCAGCCGACCTCGTCCACCTCGTGGACGCTGTCCGTGTTCATCATCCGGATGCGAGTGCGCGGAATGATTTCGCCGTCGACGACGCGGACGTAGGTGATGACGCCGCGGTAGGTGTCGTAGTGCGAGTCGAAGATCAGGGCGCGCAGCGGCTGCGTCGGATCGCCGTGCGGCGGCGGCACGCGGCTGACCACCGCTTCGAGGATGTCCTCCGTGCCGATGCCGAGCTTGGCAGAAGCGAAGATGACCTGGTCGCGGTGGATGCCCGTGACGTCCGAGATCTCCTCGGCGACCATCTCCGGCTGCGCGGCGTCGAGGTCGATCTTGTTGACGACCGGGACGATGGTCAGTCCCGCCTCGACCGCCTGGTAGAGGTTCGCCAGCGTCTGCGCCTCGATCCCCTGCGCAGCGTCGACGACCAGGATCGCGCCCTCGCACGCGGCCAGGGAGCGCGACACCTCGTACGCGAAGTCGACGTGGCCCGGCGTGTCGATGAGGTTGAGCTCGTAGCTCCTGCCGTCCTTCGCCGGATAGGTCATGCGGACCGCCTGGAGCTTGATCGTGATGCCGCGCTCGCGCTCCAGGTCCATCGTGTCAAGGACCTGGTCCTGCATGTCGCGTTGGCTGATCGAGCCGGTGTGCTCGAGCAGCCGGTCGGCCAGCGTCGATTTGCCGTGGTCGATGTGGGCGATGATGCAAAAGTTCCGTACCAGCGACTGGACGGTCGTGATGGCCACGCTCAAATCCTAGGGATCACGAAAATGGTGGGCGTGAAAGTCGTGCTTGCGCTCGGCATCGTGCTTATCGTCGTCGGAGCCGCCTCGCTGCTGAACGTGTTGGGCGCCGGCGACTACGTGATGCGCCGTGTCACCTCGCAGAACCTGGGCAGCCTCGCGCCAGGCTACGCGGCCACCAAGAGAGGCTTCCGCGTCTACTCCATCCTGGTCATCGCGGTGGGCGTCGTTTGCGTCGGGATCGGGTTGGTCGAGCAGTTCGTTCCCCTGGCGGCGGGCCTGATCGTCACCGGCGCGATCGCGTTCGGCGTGGCGACGATGGTCGCTATCGCTGGCGAGGTCGAGACCTACCGCAAGCGATGAGAGGGAACCCAGATGGTTCCCTCTCATCGCCCGGTCGGCTCCGCCGACGGGCCTGCTCTCTTTCCGGTATACGGTTGGGACTTGTCTTAGTTGTACTCAAGACGACGCCTGGCAGTCGTCATAGACAAAGTCGCGGCCGGGGTAAACCCGGCCGCCAGTGCAGCGTCAGAATGAGACTCAGGCTCGAGCGCTGAGGACGACCGCGAGCGCGACCAGCGCGGCGGTGTCGGCGCGCATGTTCCGCGGGCCGAGCGTGGCCTGGACCTCCGCCAGCTCCAGTTCCCGTTCCGTCCAGCCGCCCTCCGGCCCGATCAGCAGCGTCACGTCGGGCGTGAGCGCGACGTCCGCCAATCGCTCGGGAGCATCGCGGTGCAGCATCACGGGATTCGCCGCCGCGCCGACGACCGCGTCGAGCGATGACGCGGCGGACACCTCTGGCACGTGGAGCCGTCCCGCGAGCATCGAAGACTCGCGGCAGATCGTGCCCCAGCGCTGGAGTTTGTCGCCGCGACCCACGCTGCGGTCAGCGCCGAAGACGCTGAAGGCCCACGCGCCCGCTTCCGTGCAGCGCGACAGCGCCAGCTCGAGTGCCGGCGCCGGAAGGTTGGCGATCGCGATGGTGACGTGGGTCGCGGGCTCCGGTCGATGCTCGCGCTCGGCGACGATCGTGCCCTCGACGCGCTCGGCGGTCACGTGCTCGAGCCGCACCGTGAGCATGAATCCCGCGGGGTCGATCACATCGATCTCCTGGCCGCGCCGAGCGCGCAGCGAGCGCGCGAGGTGGCGCGCGTCGCGGCCTTCGATCACGGCGCGTCCGCCCTCGCGGCGCGCGAAGAATGCCGGCAACGCGCAGCTACATCACGTTGAAGGTTTCGTAGACCGCGATCGAGGCGCCGCCCTTGATCACGGGGCATCCCTTCGCCAGCTTGGTCGCCTTCTCCAGCGAGGGCGCCTCGAGGATGGTGTAGCCCGAGGCCCGCTGACCGACCGGGCCCTTGGCGACGGTGCCGTCGGGCTTGATCTTGTTCACCGACCCGGAGAATGGATTCCCGGGGTCGACGATCGCCGGCCCGAGCTTGGTGAACCATGTCGTCCACTGCTTCATCACGCGCGCCTGCTGCGCCGGGGTCTCGGGCATGCCGCCGCCGTAAAAGACCAGCAGATATTTCATTTCTTCGTTCTCCTCGTTTTTCTGGTGGCGACATTCGAACGCATCTCGCCGATCAATGCAAGAGCACGATTCAGGCGCGCGCGGTTGGCGGGATCGTTGAGCCAGCGGCTCTGGCCCGACGGGTGCGGGAGCGGCACCATGACGGGTCGCTCACCGAACTTTTCGCCGACGCGGTCTTCGAGCGAGCCCGGGCCGAGAAAGCGCGAGATCGCCATCTGGCCGACCAGGATGAGCACCTTCGGCCTCAAGAGCCGCAGCTCCTCGTCGAGCCAGTGCGCGCAGTTGGCGATGCCCGCCGCCGGAGGGCGCAGGTCGCCGGTGTTGGTGGCGTTGCGGCCAGGAAAGCAGCGCATCAGTGCCGCGATGTACGTGAGGCGGCGGAACTCCTCCGCGTCCTCGAACCCCGCGCGCAGCATCCACCGGTCGAGCTCCTTGCCCGCGCGGCCCGAGAACGGCTTGCGGGTCAACCGCTCGGCCGGTCCGGGCGCCTGCCCGACGAGGAAGAACGGCGCGCCCCATTCGCCGGCGAATGTCGGGTTGGCTTCGCCGATGATGCCCTGGTCGGCGCAGACGTGGCACGCGCGGCAAGCCGCCTGGTGGGCCTCGAGGGCGGCGGGGCCGACCTTAGATGACGCGGACGAGGCGAGTGTTGGGCGCGATGCCCGGGATCCGGCCACGCTTTGTCATCGGCTTGCCTTCGATCTCCTTGATGTCCGCGGTGAAGGCGATCGGGGGAGCGGAGCTGATGGACATGCCGACGCCATAGGAATGGATGGGGCATTTCGCGGCCTCGAACTCACGGATTCGCTCCGCGTCCAGGCCTCCCGAGACGAAGATGCCGACGAAGTCGAATCCGGCCAGGTCGAGCCGCGCGCGGACCTCTTTCACGAGGTCGACGGTGACGCCGCCCCGCTCACTCGGCGTGTCGAGCCGCACCCCGCGCAAGCGCTTGCCCAGTGCCTCGGCGACGCGAAGCGATTCCTCAGCTTCGTCCTTGAACGTGTCGACCAGCACGATGCGCAGCACGTCGTCACCCATGTGCTCGTCAAATGCCAGCGCCGCCTTCACTGTGTCGCCGAAGAGAAGGATCATCGCGTGGGGCATCGTCCCCGACGCTCCCTGCAAGCCCGCGAGCTGCGCGCCGAGCGGCGTCGCGCATCCGGCGCAGCCGCCGACGACAGCGGAGTACTCCATGGTCGGCGCGATCAAGGGATGGACGTGGCGCGCGCCGAAGCTGATCACACGCTTGCCGCCGGCCGCGTCAACGACCTCGCGGGCAGCGGTCGCCCATCCGGTGCAGCTCGACAACATGCCGAGCAAGGCTGTCTCGTAGACGCCGAAGCGGGAGTAGGGCGCGCGGACGCGGAGGGCCGTTTCCTTTGCACCGATGGGAGCGCCTTCGGCGATCGCCCACGCTTGATCGCCTTCCTGGAGCACTCCGCTCAGCAGCCGCACCGCCTCGGCGACTCCGCACAGAACGCCAGACCGGCTGGCGAAGAAATCCATGGCGACGACGGCGTCGACATGCGCGCCGGCCAGCGTCTTGCGCGCCCGCTGAAAGTAAACGTCGGAAGCAGCCCCCCCGTAATAGGCGATGAGCTCGGCCGCCGGGCTCGCGGCCGTCATGGTTTGAGGTGCGCCCTGCGCGCGCCCGGCGTGCTTCATGCGCAGTGAACTTAGCAGCCCCGGTAACATCCCGTGCCGATGGCCACGCCTTCGTCGCAGCAGGTTCTCGAGGCGCTCGGCCGCATCAAGGACCCGGACCTGGGCCGTGACGTGGTCAGCCTCGGCATGATCAAACAGCTCGAGGTCAGCCCTCAAGGCAAGGTCAGCTTCACGTTCGAGCTGACGACGCCGGCCTGTCCCGTGCGCGACCGCTTCAAGTCGCAGGCCGAAGACGCGGTCCACGAGATCCCAGGCGTCACCGGAGTGGACGTCCGGATGACGGCCAACGTGCGGCAGGCGTTCATGCGGCCGAAACCGTCCGAGATCCTCCCCGGCGTCAAGCAGACGATCGCCATTGCCTCGGGCAAGGGCGGCGTCGGCAAGTCGACCGTGGCGGTGAACATCGCGGCGGCATTGAGCCAGAGCGGCGCGGCGGTCGGATTGCTCGATGCCGACATCTACGGGCCATCGGTCCCGGTCATGACCGGGTCGCGCCAGGTCCCCCAGCAGGTGAACGGCCGCCTGCTCCCCGTCGAGGCCCACGGCATGAAGCTCATGTCGTTCGGTCACATCAACCCGGGCAGCGAGCCGACGATCTATCGCGGCCCGATGGTCGGCAAGGCGATCGAGGCGATGATGGTCCAGGTCGACTGGGGGCGCCTCGACTACCTCGTGATCGACCTCCCGCCTGGCACGGGCGACGCCTCGCTCACGCTGGCGCAGGCGGTGCCGCTGACCGGCGTCGCCATCGTCTGCACGCCGCAGGACGTCGCAACCGACATCGCGGTCAAGGCGCTGCAGATGTTTCGCAAGCTCAACGTCACGCCGCTCGGCCTCATCGAAAACATGAGCTGGTACGTGTGCTCCAATTGCGGGCACCGGCACGAAATCTTCAGCCACGGCGGCGCGGAATCCGCGGCCAAGCGGCTCGGGGTCCCGTTCCTCGGCGCCATCCCCCTCGAGGAGGGCATCCGCGAGGACGCGGACAGCGGGACGCCGGTCGTCATCTCGCGACCGGACTCCGCGGGCGCGAAGGCTTTCGTCGCAATCGCCTCCCAGGTCGCGGCGCGGACGTCGATCCAGTCGTTCCGCCAATTGCCCGTCATCACCGTGCGATAAGCCGCTGCAAGATCCCGATCCGTTTCCAACCAACGTGGACGTCGACCGCGAACGCCAGGTGATGGTGATCACGTGGGAGGGCGGCGCCCATACCGAGTATTCGGGCGAACAGCTGCGATGGGCTTGCCCCTGCGCCGAATGTCGCGGCGAGGCGGGAATGGCGGGACGCCTGTCGCGAGTCAACGAGCTGAGCGAGGACGAGCTGCGGATCAAAGACGTGACCCTGGTCGGCCAGTACGCGCTCCAGATCGCGTTCGAAAGCGGCCATGCGACCGGCCTGTACTCGTTCCCGCTGCTGCGCCATTTGGGCGAGACGACCGCCAAGCGTTAATGCGATAATCCCCGCCGGCCCGTTGTCCATCTCAACGTCACTCCCCGAGCTCGAGCCAGCGATGCCCGCCGCGCCCGAACTGCGACGCCCGCTGCGCCGCCGCAAGCGATCCGGCCGTCGAGGCCTGCTCGCCCTGGGCATGGTCCTGCTCGTCCTGCTGGTCGGCGCTGGCGCGTTCCTCGCCTACGAGAACACGCTGCCGACCACCGTTGCGGCCAACGTCAAGAGCGGGCAGAGGGACCTGCCCACCGACAGCAGCTTCCTGATGACCTTCTCTCGGTCGGTTTCGATCGAGGCGGTCAGGCAAGCCTTCTCGATCACGCCGGCGACCGATGGGACGATCAGCGCGGTGTCAGGCCAAACGCAGTACGCGTGGACGCCGGCCAAGCCCCTCGCCGAGCTCACGACCTACACCGTGAGCATGAAGCCGATCTACGACGTGGGCCATCACCGCGTGAATGCGGCGCAATGGACGTTCACGACGATCATCATCCCGCGCGTCACGTCGATCAGCGCAGGCGACGGGACGGCGCTGAAGGACGGGATGGAGATCGATCCCGCGACGTCGATGAAGCTCACGTTCAACGACGCGATGGAGCCGGTGACGATCAAGGTGACCATCGGCGCGCAGCCATTGGCCCTGAAGTGGGCGGCCGACGACAGGAGCGCCACGTTCTCCACCGCGGGCATCCCGTCGGGACCGATCACGGTGAACCTCGCGGCCGGCGGCCGCGACCAGTCGGGCCACCTGGTGCCCGGCGCCTTCACGTTGAAGACAGGCATCTACTGGCACGACCACGAGCACCGGATCTCGCTTCGCTATCCCGCGCTGATCCAGATCCCGAACGACGAGTTCGCGCGCGACCAGAACGGCCTGCAGGGCGCCGACGTCATCTTCGAGTACGTCGCCGAGGGCGGGATCACGAGGCTCACCGCCATCTACGACAACGTCCCGGACGTCGTCGGCCCGATGCGCTCGAGCCGCTTCATCTCTTTGAAGATCGCGCGGCACTACAAGGGTTTGCTCTTCCAGTCGGGCGAGTCGCAGGCGACTGCTGCCCGCGCGAACGCCGACCCCGTGCCCCAATTCTTCGACACCATCGGCTATCAGTACCGGACCAGCGCGCGGTACGCGCCGGACAACTTGATGATCAGCGGGTCCAGCGTGAAGGCCGCGCAGGACAACTACTTCAGCGGCATCGCCCCGTACGTCATTCCGAAGGCGCGACCGACGCTGACCGGTGGCACGGTGGTCGGCGCCGTCGGGGTCGACGAGCACTACTCGGTCTACACCTACGACGCCGTGAACGGCACGTACCAGAAGTCGGAAGAAGGCCACGCCTACGTCGACGCGTCACTGCACGCGCCGCTGCGCATCGAGATGCTCATCACCCTGCACACGCGCGTGTCGCTGATGGACGTCGGTGACGGCCACGGGGCGCACATCCACGACTACGACCTCGACAGCAGCGGACGGATCGAGGTCTATTACAAGGGCCTGCAGTACCTGGGGACGTGGAGCTCGACGGACAGCCACGGGCCGCTGACCTTCACGCTCGACAACGGCCAGGCGGTGACGCTGCCACCGGGCCTGGTCTGGATCGACGTAACGAGCTAACCGGGATCGCTACAGGTCGGTTGGTCCAACGACGTCCACCAACCGTGCTCCGGCTGACCTCAGCTTCGAATCGGTTGTGAGGAGCCGGCACTTCAGCAAATGGGCGAGGGCCAGATACTCGGCGTCGTAGGTCTTGGCCCATCCCAGTTGATCGGCGATGCGCCAGGCCTCGTCGGTGAGGCCCTTGGGGCGGCGGGGGCTCACGTTGGCAGCGGCCAACCGCTTGGTTGCGACGAGCGCAAGCTCGCTGGAGATCTCGCTCCGCCACTTCAGCTCGTGGAGGACAGACGAAACCTCCGACCACATGAGATATGGCGCGACAAGCTCCTCTTTGGACAACGGATGAAATCCCGCCTCGGCCAGGCAAGCCGTAACGACAACGGCCGCGTCGACGACCAGCAATCAGCGGCCGGCCCGCGATGACCGAATCGCGGCGAGCACATCAGGCATCGGCTCACGCGTGGCGGTTCGGCGCCACCCCGCCGGTAGCGGCAGGGTGGCTTTCATTTCAGTCAGCCTGGCCAGGTCGTCCTCTTCGATCAGGTGCTGGGTACCAACCTTGGTCGCCCGGAGGCGCCCCGACCTGATCCAGCGACGCAGCGTTTCCGGATCCCGCTTGGCTCGGCGAGCGGCTTGTGGCACCGTCAACATTGTAGCCTTATACTACAACAACTCCGGAAACGTCCGGGCTCGGCCCCGACGGCGAGCGCTCAGCGCTCAGCCGGCGAGCGCTTCCTTCAGCTTCTCCGCCAGCAGGGTGGGCGAAGTGTTGACCTTCTCCAGCCACGCGAGCGCCCCCGCGAGGAACACGCGGTCGATCTCCCCGTCTTTCGCGGCGGGGTAGTTGCTCAGCATGAAGACCGGAAGCGCCCTCGTCCGATCGTCGAGGCGGATCCGCTGCAGGATCTCGTCGCCGTTCATGCCGGGCAATTGCCAATCGAGGACGACGACATCGGGCAGCCCGCGGCTCATGGCGGCGAACAGCCCATCCGCGTCGCCCACCGACGCCACGGTGAAACCATGGTGCTCGAGGCCGAGGCGATACATGTCGGCGGTCGCCGCGTCGTCGTCCACCAGGATGACGGATGGTTTTTGTTCGGCGCGCAGGATCCGATCACTCCCTCCTTCCTCCGCGAGACCGGCTCCGGCGAGGTACCTGTGCAATACCTCAGCCGAGTCCCATATCAGAAAGCTATCAAAGTTCCGAACATTCCGCAATAGCTGCGCATTAGCTAGGCGCTACATCCGGCGAAGTTCGGAATACACTTGGGGACCGAACTGTGGCACGCGAGCGCGATGAGCCGATCTACTCCATTGGCGCGGTGGCGCGCATGCTCGACATCCCGGCCTCGACCCTTCGCGCCTGGGAGGACCGCTACTCCCTGATCACTCCCACCCGCAGCGAGGGGGCGCAGCGCCTCTACTCGCGGGGCCAGGTCGAATGGCTGCGTTTCGTCAAGACCAAGATCGAATCCGGCCTCAGCGCCGCGGACGCCCACCGCCTTCTGTCGGAGCAAGTGCGGGCGGGATCCCTGCCGGCCCAGATCGCCGAGCCGGTGGAAGATCGCCGGCCGCTGGTCCTGATCGCCGACAGGGACGCCTACGCGGCAAACCTCGCCGAATACTTCTTTCGCACCGAGGGGTACGAGGTCATCGTGGCCACCGACGCGACCCAGGCCAAGCTGACCTTTCAGGAGCGCTCGCCCGACCTGGTCCTTCTCGACCTTCTCCTCTCCGGCGGGGCGGGGTTTCGTCTCCTGACCGAGTTTGCCGCCGCGCAGTCGGCGCAGATCGTCGCCGTCGCCGCGATCGACAGCGCGGACGAGGCGATGCGCTTGGGGGCCGGCGCATTCCTTCGGAAGCCGCTGGAGCCCCTGGAGCTCGCCTCGACCGCGCGAGACCTGCTCGGCAGCAGCGCGCTCGTGCGCCCGTCGCGAAAGCAACGCGTCGCGCGTTGACGGACCGAATCCCAACCGGGAGCAAGCGACTCGACGAGATCCTCCACGGCGGGTTGCCGAAGAACGCGATCAATCTCATCGCGGGAGTTCCCGGAAGCGGCAAGACGATCCTCAGTCAGCAGATCGTCTTTCACAACGCGACCGCCGAGCATCCGGCTCTGTATCTCTCCACGCTCTCCGAGCCGCTGGACAAGATTCTTCGCTACGGCCAGTCCCTGACGTTCTTCGACCAGGCCGCGCTCCGCGACGGCCGCGTGATCTACGACGACATCGGCCAGCAGCTCGGCGAGGGCGGGCTGGACGAGGTGCTGGCCGCGATCGACCGCTACCTGAAGGACATCCAGCCCGGCATGGTCGTGATCGACAGCTTCCGGGCTTTTCACGCGATGGCGGCCGACAACAGCGCATTTCGACTGTTCCTCTACGGGCTCCTGCGCCGGCTCACCGCCAGCGCCACCACCTCGATCTGGAACGCGCCTTACGTGCGCTCGGAGATCCTGGACCAGGCCGAGGCGGCGGTCGCCGACTCGATCTTGGCCTTCGACGTCAAGCGTGTCGCCGAGCGTGAGGTGCGGGTGGTCCAGGTGCTGAAGCTGCGCGGCAGCAGCTACCAGTCCGGCGAGCATCTGTACCGCATCACAGAAGGGGGCTTTGATGTCTTTCCGAGGCTGGCCGAGACTCGTATCGAGGCGCGTTACGAGCTGCGCGACGATCACACGGCGACCGGCATCACCGCCCTCGACGAATTGCTCGACAACGGCGGGTACTGGGCGGGCGCTACCACCCTCATCGCCGGGCCGTCCGGGATCGGCAAGACGCTGATGGGCCTTCACTTTCTCTACTACGGCGCGCACACGGGCGAGCCTGGAATTCTCGCCACGTTTCAAGAGAACGAAACGCAGCTCAGCCGCATCGTGAGCAGCTTCGGCTGGTCGATCGACGACCCGAACGTGCATATCTTGAGCCGCCGCCTGGGCGAGATGAACATCGATGAGTGGGTCTACGAGCTGATCGAGCTTGCCGAGAAGACCGGCGCCAAGAGGATCGTCGTCGACAGCCTCCTCGACCTGATGTCGGCGGCAGGCGATCCGGTTCGCTTTCGGGAGTGGATTTTCTCGATGACGCAGCGGTTCACCCGCCAGGGCGTCAGCCTGATGATGATCGTCGAGGTCCCCGACCTCTTCCAGCTGCACCGGATCTCCGACCAGGCGATCTCTCATCTCGCGGACAACGTCGTGCTGCTCCAGTACACGCAGGAGGGTCCCGAGCTGGCTCGGGCCCTCACCGTGCTCAAGACACGCGCGATGCACCACCGCCCGGTCGTCCACCGCTACGAAATCACGGAAAAGGGTTTCGTGCTTGGCGACGTTCTTTCCCTCGACCGCTAGGCGCGCGCAGACTCGACAACGAAGTCCTAAACGGCTGACGGGCGACCTATCATCGGCGGGGCTTGCCATTCGACGTCGAAGACTTCGCACGCGCGGCCTTGGTCCGGATCCTGCCCCGCAGCCGGTACCGGCTCGCGGCACAGACCGACTCCCGTTTCTCGAACTTTGCCGGCAACACGGTCCGCATCGCCTACCGCCAGCAGGGCGCCACGCCCGCCTTCCTTCTGTTCAGCGGGCCTGGACAGAACCCGCAGTCCGCTGCGATGGCGGCGGCGGCCTGGGCCGAGGCCAACTGGCGCCCGAACGCGATCCAGCGCAAGGTACGGCCGGGCGTCGTCGTGGTGCACGTCGCTCCCGGCAACCAATTGACTCCCGCCGGGCCAGTGGCGGCGGCGGTCGTGCCTTCGGCCGTGTGGACGGTCGACTCGGCGACGGGGAAGGTCGAGACCGTGGGCAGCCCGCCGGGATCGCCGGCGACGTCCGAGCTGAGGCGGTCGGCCTCGTCCCTCATGCGCGGCGAGGCCGCGCCGACCCTCGGCGAGCTCGATCTCGCCGAAAAGGGAGTGATGCAGCTTCGCAGCGTGGCGATGCCCGGCTTCTGGCGGGCTGCGCTGAGCGTTCTGCTGTTCGTCTTCGCCCTGCGCTATGGCATCGGCGGCGTGTTCAGCCTGATGGCGCTGCCTCTCCTGATCACATCGGGGTCGGCTGGCTTGATTTCCTATGTCTCCCAGGAATTCATCTATGTCCTGCTTCTCGCAGGGATTCTGCTGGGGGCCGGCATCCTCTTCAACTTTCGCAACATGGCGTTTCGGGTACCTGGTTTCTCGAGCGCGGTGCCGGCTACCCGCAACGTCACATGGGGTGCGTATTTCGCGGCCATGATCACCCTCGCCGTCGTCGTGGACGGCGTGATCCCGGCGACCTTGCACAGGAACCCCACGGGCTCGACAGCCCAGTACCAGCACGTCACGGCCACCACGAACGACGACGGCACAGACACATATGTCCTCGTCGGCGGAGACCTGACCGTCGACCTTTCGGGCTGGCCGTCAAGCGAATGGCCGGGCGTCACGTTCAAGACGAGCAACCCAAGCGTGCTCTCGATGGAGGCGCCGCCGGCGACTGGGTCGCTTACCGGGGGCAAGCCGATCGCCAAGTTCCTGGCCAACCAAACGGGCACTGCCCGGGTGGAAGCGGCCTCAACTGACGGCCGTTACACGTACCTCCTGCGGGTGAATGTCTTCAGCGCATCCACGCCAGGTCCCTAGGCTCGGGCTGTGTCCTTCAAAGTGGTGAGGTAGGCGGACGCCGCGACGGCCGCGGTGGTGCCGTCGCCCACGGCGGTGGCGATCTGCTTGGTCAATTGCGCCCGCACGTCGCCGACGGCCCAGATGCCATCCACCGACGTCTGCATGTTCCGGTCGGTGACGATGTAGCCCGCCGCATCGTGGTCGACGTGCACCTTGAGCAGCGCCGAGTTGGGCACGAAGCCGACGAAGATGAAGACCCCGCCGACGCGGAGCTCCTTCTTCTCCCCATGCTGCTCGTACCGCACCACCTGGACCTTCTGCTCGCCCGCGATCTCCTTGACCTGGGCGCCGAAGATGAACTCCACCTTCGGGTTCTCGCGGGCCCGCTCGATGAGGATCGGCTGGGCGCGGAGCTCGCTGCGCCGGTGCAGGATGTAGACCTTCGAGGCGTAGCGGGTCAGGAACTCGCCCTCCTCGACCGCCGCGTCCCCGCCGCCGATCACGGCCAGCTCCTGGCCCTTGAAGAAGGCGCCGTCACAGACCGCGCAGTAGCTGACTCCCCGGCCCCAGAACTCCTTCTCGCCGGGCACCTGAAGGTAGCGCGGCAGGCCGCCGGCGGCCATGATCAGGGCGGGGGCGCGAAGCTCCTCGCCCGACTCCAGGCGGACGACCTTGAAGCCGTCCTCCACGTCGATCTCCTTGACCGGTTCGAAGTCGCGGACCTCGACGCCGAACTTGCGGGCGTGGTCGCCCATCTTGACCGCCAGCTCGGAGCCCAGGATCGACTCAAAGCCGGGGTAGTCCTCCACCAGCTCGGTGTTCAGCAGCTGGCCGCCCAGCGGCCCGCGGTCGAGGACGACCGTTTTCAGGTTCATCCGGGCGGTGTACAACGCGGCCGCCAGGCCGGCCGGTCCCCCGCCCACGATGATGACGTCTTGCTCGCTCACAGCTATTAAGAATTGTTCCCAGACCGGGTGGTATTCCTAACTGCCAGGTCTTTGCTCATACCAACACCGCATTGGCGGCCGGGTTCACCCCGGCCGCGACTTTGTCTATGACGACTGCCAGGCGTCGCCTCGAGCGCAACTAAGACAAATCCCAACCGTATACCGGAATGGGAGCAGGCCCGTCGCGAAGCGACCGGCCGATGAGGGAAAACCATCAGGGTTTTCCCTCATTCGTTACCCGTGCTGGAAGCGGACGCCGTAGCCGCCCCTCGGGGCGTGGCAGGCGATGTTGTCGAACGGACAGCCGATCGAGCAGGCTCCGCACTCGATGCAGTTCCCGAAGCTGACCAGGTTCTTCTTCTGCTCCTCGTTCCACTCGTAGACCCCCGCTGGGCAGAAGTGGTTGCAGTACTTGCCTGTGCACTTCGAGAGGCAGACGTTCTGGTCGACGACCTCGATGTGCGGCTTGCCAGTGTCCTCGTTGTACTTGACGGTGAAGAGCTTGTCGGTCAGCTTCTCCATCAGCGCCCCTCCCCGAACCGTTCCCAGACCCGGCACATCAGGCGGATCGTGTTGAGGTAGTCGGCGGCGTGGATGTTCTCGTTGGGGGCGTGGATCCGGTTGTCGGGGCGTCCCACCCCAACCGGAAGGACCGTCGGGATTCCCAGGTCCGAGACGACCGGATGCATCGGCCCGGTGGCGGGCATGAACGGCCACAAGACCGGCTCGCCGTACATCTCGCGTACGGAGTCGATGACGCTCCTCCCCACTGCTGAGCTGGGGTCGGACCGGGCCGGCTTCTCGCCGCCGCCCTCGACCTCCACCTTGTCGAAACCGTTGCGGTCGAGGTGCTCGCGCAGCTTCTCGAGGATGTCGTCCGGGTCCTGGTTCGGGATGAGCCGGAAGTCCACTTTCGCGGTCGCCTCGGCAGGCAGGACTGTCTTGGAGCCTGGTCCCTGGTAGCCCGTGGTGATGCCGGCGATGTTGCACGTCGGAAGGAAGAGCATCTGCTCGATGACCTGGTCGGGCTTGGGGTGACGCACCAGCTCCTCGAACCCGACGAGCTTGCGACGCTTCTCGATCTCCGGATCGATTGTCGCCATCATCCGGCGGTCCGTCTCGGTCGGGTTGACCACCGCGTCGTAGAACCCGTCGATTTTGATGTTCATGTCCTGATCCCGCAGGCTCGCGAGCGCGCCGATGAGGTACATCGCCGCCGAGGGATAGATGGACGCCCACCCCGAGTGCTGGTCGAAATCCAGCATCTTGACCCGCAGGCTGACGTAGAGAAGGCCCCTACACCCGAACTGCAGCGTGGGCCGCCCGGCGTCGTCGAACGAGGAGCCCGACTCCCACAGGCAGCCGTCGGCGCGCAGCTTTTCCGCGTGGGCGTGGATGATCTTTTCGAAGGTCTGGGACCCGATCTCCTCCTCGCCCTCGACCAGGAAGCGAAGCGTGACCGGCACCTCGCCGAGATGCTTCAGCGTTTCGAGGGCATGGATGCGCGCCATGACGTCGGCCTTGTCGTCGGCGACCCCGCGCGCGATGATCCGCCCGTCCTTCTCCGCCGGCTCGAAGGGAGGGGAGTCCCACAGCGCGATCGGATCGACCGGCTGCACGTCGTAGTGCTCGTAGAGCAGAAGCTTGCGGCGACCCGCGCCCTTGACCTCGGCGTAGAGGGCCGGCATGCCGCCGGCTTCGAGGGTCTCGACCCGGTCGGTGAACCGTCCGAGCCTTTCCGCGAGCCAGTCGCGCGCGGGCTGGATCGCGTCACGCCCGTGGTTGGAGATGCTGGGGAACGTACAGAGCTCTTTCAGCTCGTCGACGAATCGCTGAGAGTGCTTCTCGATGTACGCGTCGACAGCGCTCGTTGAGATCACCGCCCCATCGTAACCTTCACGGGATGACCGAGGCAGCAGGCGAATTTCGCTTCTCCCCGCGGCCCAACCGCGCCGCCGAGATCAGCTGGCACCCGTGGTCGCCGGAAGCGTTCGATGAGGCGAGGCAGACCGGCCGGCCCATCCTCCTTTCCATCTCCGCCGTGTGGTGCCACTGGTGCCACGTCATGGACGAGACCACCTACTCGCATCCCGGCGTCATCGACCTCATCAACCGCGAGTACGTGCCCGTGCGCGTCGACAACGACGTGCGCCCCGACATCAACCAGCGCTACAACATGGGCGGCTGGCCATCGACCGTTTTTCTGACCGCGACGGGCGACATCCTGACCGGCGGCACGTACCTGCCGCCGGACCAGATGGCCGGTGCGCTCGTGCGCGTCGCCGACTACTACCGCTCACACCAGGCGGAGATCGCGAGCACGGTGTTGGAGGCGCGCAAGCGCGCGGCGTCAGGGGTGGCGCGCAGCGCCGGCGAGCTGCAGCCGGGCCAGGTCGACTTTATCCTCGACGCGGTCAAGTCCGCGTACGACGCGGAATATGGAGGTTTTGGCAACGCTCCGAAGTTTCCGCAGACCGACGCGATATTGCTGCTGCTCGAGCAGTCGGTGGTTCGCGGCGACGACGACCTGCGCCGCATGGCGGTGCACACGCTCGAGCAAATGACCGGAGGTGGCACATACGACCACGTCGAGGGTGGGTTCTTCCGCTACTCGACGACGCAGGACTGGAGCGTGCCCCACTTCGAGAAGATGCTCGAGGACCACGCCGGCCTGGTGCAGGCGCTGGCGCTCGCTGGAATGACCGATGCGCTCCACCGAACCACGGGCTACCTCGACCGCGTGCTCCGCGATCCGAAGACCGGCCTTTACGCGGGGAGCCAGGACGCGGACGAGCACTACTACTCGATGGATGCGGAGGAACGAGCCGCGGCGACGGCTCCCTATGTCGACCGCCGCGTCTACACCGCGTGGAACGCGGCTCTCGCCGTCGTCTACCTCGATGCCGGTCACGCCGAGCCGGCCGGCAAGCTGATGGACTCGCTCTTCAAACGCGCTTACCGGCAGGGTGAAGGGATGTCGCATTCCGCGGGCGCAGGCGGGCAGCTCGGCGACCAGGTGTGGTCGCTCTGGGCCGCGCTGCGCGCGCATCAACACGGGCGCGGCGACCGGTGGATGCCGGTCGCCCTCGACCTGGCCGCGCACATCGAAGACAGGTACGGCGATTCGCAGCTCGGAGGCTACTTCGACCGCGCCGGCACCGATGAAAATGTCGAGCTGGGCCGTCTGGGCGAGCGCATCAAGCCTTTGCGGGAGAACTCGGTCGCGGCGATGGCGCTGATCGAGCTCGATGTCCTCATAGGTGATCCGTCCTCGCCGTACCGAGAGCGGGCCCGCCGCGCGCTCGAATCGGTGGCGGCGCTGCCTCAGCAGTACGGGCTCATGGCCGCGGTGTTCGCGCGAGCCCTCGACCGCATGCCGCACGCGATCAAGGTGACGACGAAAAATCCAGAGCTCGCGCGCGCGGCCCTCGCCGCGCATCCATACGCGGTGCTCGACCCAACCGGTGATCAGCGCGCGGTCGTGTGCGCCGGGACCATATGCTTGGCGCCGGTGACGACACCAGCCGCTGTGGCGGAGGCCATCAGAGAAGCAACGACGACGCGTGCCTGAAACTCGCGGTCACTTCTCACGCCGCGTAAACCGAGCGCTCGACGACCCCAGCCTGCAGCAGGCGCTCGTGCACGCGATGACCGGACTGCGGGCGCGGCGCAACGCCGCGTTCGAGAGCTTCGATTTCGAAAAAGGTCGCGCGGACCTAAAGCGCCGCCGCCAGGCCAACCTCGACCGCCTGCCCGAGCTCCTCGAACAATTCACCTCGCGGTTGGAGGCGGTCGGAGGCAAGGTCCACCTCGCGAAGGATGCTGCCGAGGCGCGGGAGATCATCGGCCAGCTGTGCTGGAACGCCGGAAGCAGCTTGCCCCGTGGCATGCGGATGGTCGTGACCAAGGTCAAGTCGATGGCCGGCGAGGAGATCGAGCTCAACCCTTACCTCGAAAGGCTCGGCATGGAGGTCGTGGAGACGGACCTGGGCGAGCGGATGGTCCAATTGACGCACACGCACCCCTCGCACCTCATCGCGCCCGCGATCCACCTCACGAAGGAAGATGCTGCGAACGTCTTCGACACCGAGCCGACCGTGGAGGCGATCCAGCGTCACGCGCGTGAGTCGCTGCGCAAGAAGTTCATCGATGCGACGGTGGGAATCTCGGGCGCGAACATGGCCATCGCCGAGACGGGCACGATCGTCCTCGTCACCAACGAAGGCAACGCGGACCTGACGACGACGCTGCCGCCGGTGCACATCGCGCTGTTCGGCATCGACAAGCTCGTCGCGACTCTCGACGACGCGGTTGCGGTGCTGCGCATGCTGCCGCGCAGCGGAACGGGACAGGTGATGACGAGCTACGTCAACTGGATCACGGGACCATCGCGCTCAGCGGACATCGAGCAGTCGCTCACGATCGGCGTGCACGGCCCGAGCGAGATGCACTGCGTGATCCTCGACAACGGCCGCGAGAAGATGCTGGCCGACCCGATCTTTCGCGACGCGATGACGTGCATCAGGTGCGGCGCCTGCTCCAACGCGTGCCCGCCCTTCATGGCCGTGAGCGGACACCAGTTCGGCTACATCTACAACGGACCGATCGGGCTCGTGCTCACTCCGTTTCACCACGGCCTAGACAAGGCGGACCTGCCGAACACGCTCTGCGTGCAGTGCAACGCGTGCCAGGAGATCTGCCCTGTCGATATTCCGCTTCCGCGCCAGATCCTCGAGCACCGCCGGGCCGGCCGAAAGTCGCTGCGCAAAAGGGCCGTCCTCGGCGTGTGGGAGAGGCCGAAGCTGGCGGACAGGCTGATGCGCGCGGCCGCGCCCTTCAGCGCGCTGGCGCCGGGCACGCCGCGGCTCGCCCGCAGCCCGTTCCGCGACCAGGTCCAGACCAGCGGAGTCGATGGCGAGCCGCTCACGATCTTCGCGTCCTGCCTGGTGGACCGGATGTGGCCGCGGGCCGGGGTGGCGCTCGAGCGCATCGCCTCCGCCGCGGGCTTCAAGGTTGGATTTCCCAAGGAGCAGTGGTGCTGCGGACTCATCGCCGCCAACGCGGGTGAGTTCAAGGCTGGGGCGGCCCTATCCGAGCAGACCACCGTGGCGCTTCGAGATTCCAAGGGTTTGATCGTGACCCCCTCGGCCTCGTGCTTCGGCGCCTACACCATGGACGCGGCGGACTGGGGCGCCGTCGGGGACGAATCTGTCCGCTCGCGCTTCCGCGACTCGACCAGGTTCGCCCTGCAATTGCTCGAGACCAACCCGAACCTGGTCGACAGCGGCCGGATGAGCTTGAAGATCGCCTATCACGACTCTTGTCAGACCCTCCGCCAGCTCGGCCTGAAGAGCGAGCCGCGGCGAGTGCTCGAGCTCGCGGGCTACGAGGTCGTCGACATCCCGGACATCGCGAACTGCTGCGGGTTCGGCGGATCGTTCAGCCTCGAATGGCCTCGCGTCGCGGACCGCCTGGCGGAGTGGAAGCTCGACGCCATCGCGAAGACGGGCTGCGCCGTCGTCGCGTCGGACAACCCCGGCTGCCTGATGCACGTGGCAGCCGCCGCCCGCAAGCGCCACATGAACCTGCGTGTCGCTCACGTCCTCGAGCTGGTTGCAGAACATCTGGCGTAGCGATCGCTAACAATTAGTACGCCGTGAAGATCAGCCTCGCTTTGGCGGGCGCCGCCGAGCTCAACGTCGACGCGCTCGCGGTCCCCGTCGTCACCGGCCAGCGCCTGGCCGGTGCCGGGCTCGAGCTGGATCAGGCAATGGGCGGCGTGCTCTCCGAGATGGTCGCCAACATGGAGTTCCGCGGGCGCATCCACGAGGTCCTCCCCATCCCCGCGCAGGGCAAGATCGGGCCGCGCCGCGTGATCCTCTACGGGCTCGGCGCGCAGCACGACCTGGACGGCCAGCGCCTCCGCTCCGCCCACCACGAGCTCGTCCGCGCGTCGCGGACCTGGGGCTACAAGCGCATGGCCATCCTGCGCACCGAGCCGCTCGGTCTGGACAGCTTGAAGGCGGTGGTCGAGGGCTGCGTCATGGGCACCTTCGAGCGGCGCTCGCGGCAGACCGGAGCCGCGCCGGAGCGGCGCGAGATCGACGAGATCGTGCTCGTCGGCTACGGCGCCGGACGCGAAAACGAAATCGTCGCGGCGCAGGAGAACGGCGAGGCCACCAACCGCGCGCGCGAGTGGCAGAACGCGCCGCCGAATGAGCTGACACCGGATGCCCTGGCGCAGGAGGCGGTCCGCATCGCGCAGCGGCACAACCTCGAGTACGAGGTCCTCGGACCCGCCGAGCTCAAAGCGGGCGGCTACAACCTGCTGCTCGGCGTCGGCTCCGGCTCGGCCAGACCGCCCCGCCTGATCCGCGTCCGTTATCACGGCAACCATGAGGCTGGTCACCAGAACGGGACGACGCTCGCGCTGGTCGGTAAAGGGATCACCTTCGACACGGGTGGCATCTCGCTCAAGACCGCGGAGCACATGAGCCAGATGAAGGACGACATGTCCGGCGCGGCCGCGGTGCTGTCGGCGATCGACGTCATCGCGTCGCGCAAGCTTCCTCTCGACGTCATGGCGGTGATCGCCGCTGCGGAGAACATGCCGGGCCCGGCGGCCCAGCGCCCGGGCGACGTGCTCGTGAGCGCGGACGGCAAGACGGTCGAGATCGTCAACACCGATGCGGAAGGCCGCCTCGTCCTCGCCGACGCGTTGACCCACGCGCTTCGCAACGGGGCGACGCACATCGTCGACCTGGCGACCCTGACCGGCGCGGCGACGATTGCCATCGGGCACGCGGCGAGCGCGGCGGTCAGCAACGACGACGAATTCTGGACCGTGGTGGAGCGCGCGTCGCGTGAGGCGGGCGACCGCGTCTGGCGCCTGCCGATCTACGCCGACTACCGCATCCTCCTGCGCAGCCAGATCGCCGACCTGCGCAACGCCGAGTACGGCGAGGCGGGGACCATCATGGGCGGCATGTTCATCGCGGAGTTCGCCGGCGGGAAGCCATGGGCGCACATCGACATCGCCGCCTCCGCGTGGAACACCAACACTGAGCTCACGACCGTGCTCCGCGGCCCGAGCGGTGCCGGCACCAGGCTCTGCATCGAGCTTGCGGAGCTCATGGCACGCTCTCCAGCGGGCTCGCGGGGCTCATGGCCCCCGGCGCCGCGGAACTCATGACAGGTGCTGGGCGTTAACTAGAGACGTGGGAATCCTCGAGACGATCCACTCGCCCGCCGACCTCCGAGCTCTTGACGGACCTCGCCTCACTGAGCTGGCCAGAGAGGTCCGCGCCTTCCTCGTCGAGCAGACCTCACGCACCGGCGGCCACCTCTCGCCCAACCTCGGCGTCGTCGAGCTGACCTTCGCGCTGCATCGGGTCTTCGACAGCCCCAAGGACGCGATCGTGTGGGACACGGGTCACCAGGCATATGTGCACAAGCTCGTCACCGGCCGGGCGGCCAAGTTCGCGTCGCTGCGGCAGGGTGGCGGCCTGTCGGGATACCCATCGCGCAAGGAGTCCGAGCACGACCTGGTCGAGAACAGTCACGCCTCGACTTCGCTCAGCTACGCGCTCGGCATCGCGGAGGCGAGGCTGCGCAAGCGAATCGACGGCTTCGTGGTCGCTGTCATCGGCGACGGCGCGCTGACCGGCGGCATGGCTTACGAGGCGCTGAACCAGATCGCCCACCTGCAGCCGCCCAACCTGATCATCGTGATCAACGACAACGGCCGTTCTTACGCGCCGACCGTGGGCGGTCTCGCCCGCCACCTCTCGCAGCTTCGCGTCGACCCGCGGTACGAGCGGATCAAGGACGACATCTCGCGCTTGCTGCGCGAGCTGCCCCTGGTCGGGTCGACCGCGGACCAGGCGGCCTACCGCGTGAAGGAAGGCCTCAAGCAATTGCTCCAGCCGTCGACGATGTTCGAGAGCCTCGGCATCAAGTACGCGGGTCTGGTCGACGGCCACGACGAGGCGGCGCTCGAAGAGGTGCTGAACCGGGCCAAGAAGCTGCGCGAGCCGGTGGTCGTGCACGTGGTGACCGAGAAGGGCCACGGCTACAGCCCCGCGGTCGACGACGACGTGGACAAGCTGCACGGGGTCAGCGCGTTCGATCCGCTCACGGGGCGGCCGCGCTCGACCGAGGTGACCTACACCGACGTGTTCGGCGAGGCGCTGATGAGCTCAGGCGCGCGGCGGCCCGAGGTGGTCGCGATCACCGCCGCGATGGCGTCATCGACCGGTCTGCTGAACTTCGCCAAGGAGTTTCCCGACCGCTTCTTCGACGTCGGCATCTGCGAGCAGCATGCGGTGACGTTCGCGGCCGGTCTTGCGATGGCCGGCATGCACCCGGTCGTCTGCATCTACTCGACTTTCCTCGCGCGCGCGTTCGACCAGGCGCTGATGGACGTCGCGATGCACAAGCTGCCGGTGGTGTTCATCCTCGATCGTGCCGGCGTGACCGGCCCCGACGGCTCGTCGCATCACGGCATCTTCGACCTCTCCTATCTGCGCCTCATCCCCAACATGAAGGTCGCGGCGCCCAAAGATGCGACCGAGCTGTGCGCGCTTCTCGAGACCGCGCTTTCGATGGATGGCCCCGTTGCGATCCGCTATCCGCGCGGCCCCGTGCCCTCGACCCCTGACCTTCCGGTGGAGCCGCTCCCCATCGGCCGCTGGGAGGAATTGCGCAAAGGCGACGACGCGGTCGTGTTCGCGGTCGGCAAGATGGTCGAGGTCGCGCGCGAGGCGGCGGAGCGCCTCGAGCTGCAGGGCGTCTCATGCGCCGTGGTCAACGCGCGATGGATCAAGCCGGTCGATCCTCGAATCACGGACTGGGCGCGCTCGCACCCGGTCGTGATCACCGTCGAGGACAACGTGGGCACCGGCGGATTCGGAGGCGCGGTGCTGGAGGCGCTTGCGCCGCACGGCCTGGCCGGGCGGGTGCGCACAGTTGCCCTGCCTGACCAGTTCCTGCCCCAGGGCAAGGCGTCGGACATCCTGAAGGAGCACGGGCTCGACGCAGCGGGGATCGCCAAGGCGGTCTACGAAGCAGTCAGAGGTCGAGTGCCCGAAAAGAGCTAGAGGCGCTTCCTTCCCGCGAAGCCTTCGCCTTCACGGTGCCAGTGCTCGACACGCTCCTCGCCGAGCTTCCAGCACAGCTCGATCAGCTCGCCGTCGCGATAGCTGGGGAAATCGATGAGTCCCTCGAGCGGGGCCTTGAGCCGGATGCCCATGCTGTTGAGGCCGAGCACCGCCTTGAGCAGCTCTTCCTCGGCGCCCTGCACCGCGTCGCGCGCCTGCTGCTCGCGATCACGTTCGTCGCTGGCCGCGCCGACCCGTTTCGCCGAGTACTGGGCCATGCGCAATTGCTCTTCGAGCTCGGGGCGCAGCGCCGAAAGCTCAGCAATCTGCGCCACGATGGTGCGCACGCGCGGCAGCTCGCGATTCGCCTCGTCCACGGTGTAGGTGCGGAGCCTCTGCACAGCTCAACGATACTTCGTTGGATGGACGCCACGACGATGCGCGAGCGCCTCGCCGGCGCGAGCGTGGCGCACCTGGCCACCGCCGGCGCAGACGCCCGGCCGCACCTCGTCCCGATCACGTTTGCGGTCGAAGGCGATACGCTCTACTTCGCCGTCGACACCAAGCCCAAGCGCACCACGGACCTCAAGCGCCTGAAGAACATCGCCGCCAACTCGGCGGTGGCGGTCCTCGTCGACCACTACGAGGAGAACTGGAGCAAGCTCTGGTGGGTCCGCGTCGACGGCACCGCGCGCGTGATCACGAGCCGCGCCGAGGCGGAACGCGCGCTCGACTTGCTGACGGAGCGCCATCCTCAATATCGCCGCGCACGTCCCGCCGGGCCGGTCGTCGCCATCTCGATCGATCGCATGTCAGGTTGGTCCTCAGCCTAGGCGGGGAAAGCACCAGATCCAACCCAGCCCGTTAAGGGATTTTCATCACCGCGCTCGCCTTGAATGCCGCGCTCGGGCGAAAAACCGCACAATGCGGCCGTGCGCGAGCAGCGCAAGGTCGTGACCATCCTCTTCGCCGACGTCGTCGGCTCGACCGAGCTCGCCGGCCAGCGCGACCCCGAGGTCGTGCGCGCCATGATGGCGCGCTACTTCAAGCGGATCGGCGAGATCTCCGCCGCGTATGGCGGCACTGTGGAGAAGTTCGCAGGCGACGCCGCCATGGTCGTGTTCGGCGTCCCGACCGTGCACGACGACGACGCCGAGCGCGCCGTCAGGGCCGCGCTCGAGATCCGTGACGGGGCTGGCGAAGTATCGGTGCGGGTCGGGGTCAACACGGGCGAGGCCATGACCGCGGTCACCGACGATCGGCAGTTCATGGTGAGCGGCGACGCCGTGAACGTGGCGGCTCGCCTGCAGCAGGGAGCCGAGCCCGGCGAGGTGGTGGTCGGGCCGATGACGTACCAGCTGACGCGCAAGGTCATCGCGTACGAGAATCGCGAATCAATCCCCGCCAAAGGAAAAATCGAGCCGCTGCCCGCGCGTCGGGCGCTCCGGGCGCTGACCGAGATGCCGATCCAGGCTCGCGGTGTGCCTGGGCTGCACGCGGAGCTCGTCGGACGCAACCGCGAGTTGCGACTGCTGATCGACACCTTTGCCCGAGCGGCGGAAGACCGCAGCCCCCACCTATTCACCATCCTCGGGGGCGCGGGAATCGGCAAATCGCGGCTCGTCGACGAGGCACTCGGCAGCGCTGCCTCTTCGGGCGCGCGGGTCCTACGAGGTCGCTGCCTTCCCTACGGTCGAGGCATCACGTACTGGCCGCTCATCGAGATGCTGCACCAGGACACCGGAATCAGTCTCGGCGACGATCGGGAGGGCGCTTCGCGGAAGCTCGACCGGTGGTTGGGCGAACTGCTAGGGGCGGATACGCAGCGGCCCGCGATTCGCGGGCGCCTGGCCGTGATGCTCGGGCTGGAAACGGCCGACTCCGCGCTCTCCGACACCCCCGCCAATCGCGTCGAAAGAGAGATCGCCTGGGCGATGCGCCAGTACATGGAGGCTGTCGCCGCGGGCGCGCCGCTCATCGCCGTGATCGATGACATGCAGTGGGCGGAGGCCCCGGTCGTGTCACTTCTCGAACAGCTTGCCGAACGCGCGGCCAACGTCCCGCTGCTCATCCTTTGCATGGCGCGGCCCGAATTCCTCGAAGCCCACGCCGGATGGGGCGCCGGAAAGCCGAATTCGACCACGATCACGCTCGATCCGCTGAGCGCAGGCGAAACCGCAACCCTTGTCTCCCGGCTCCTCGAGGTCGAAGCGCTGCCCGAGGAGATGCGCCGTCAGATCGTGGAACGCTCCGGCGGCACGCCGCTTTTTTGCGAGGAGTTCATCCACATGCTCATCGACGAGCGGGTCGTGGTGCGGGAAGGATCGAGCTGGAGGGCAAGCGCCCCGGCGACCGAGATACGCGTTCCCGAGGGCATCAACGCGGTTCTAGCCGCGCGACTCGACCTGCTGTCTGAACAGGAGCGAACGCTGCTGCAGGCGGCGAGCGTGGTCGGGCAGCGCTTCGCCCTCGGCCAGGTGGCCGCCCTGACGACCAGCCCCGACATCGAGTCCGATCTCGAATCGCTTCGGCGCAAGGGCCTCCTGTCCGGTGGTGACCGACCGGACGAGGAGTTCCATTTCCGGCACATCCTGATCCGAGACGTGGCTTATGGATCGCTGCCCAAGTCCGGGCGGGCGATGCTTCACGACAGGTTCCGCTCCGTGCTCGAGCAGGAGACCGGCGATCCGCATCAGATCGCCGAAATCCTCGCCTACCATGCGGAGCGCGCCTTCGAGCTATCCCGCGAGCTCGGCCTGGAGCACGACACCGTTCTCGACCGGGCGAGGACTGCGATTCCGTGGCTCTTCGTGATGGCTGATCACGCCCAAACGCGATACGACGCGGTCACTCTCGAGGCGAGCCTGGGCTCTTTGCGACGTGCCTCCGAAGTGTTGCCAGACGGCACAGACACCGCAACGCGAGCACGTGTGCGACTGCTCGAAGCTCAGCTGATGGTCATGAAAGGCGACTATCCCGAGGCGCGAAGGGCGGCAGCCGAAGCCGCGACGCTCGGCGAGCAGGCCGATCTTCCTGCGACGGTGGCCACCGCCCGGCTGGCCGAGGCCTGGATCACCAACTGGGCACTCGAGGAATCGATCGAGTCGTTTCAAGAGGTCGTGGACCGTGCAATCGACGCCTGCCAACGCGCCGGCGATGTACCAGGTGAGATAGAAGCGCGCCATGTGGGCACGAATGTGCTGTGGGCGACGGGCCGCATCCAAGAATTCGTCACTGTCAATGAAGAGCTGATCCGCCGGGCCAACTCAGTGGGCGACGTCGCCCACGTCGCGGCGATCAGCGCTCGCCTGATCGCGGCTGAGTTCATCCGCGGCCACGATGACGCGTCACTCCGGTACATGGCCGACGCCGAGGCCCTGGCTGTGAAGCACGGGTTTCGCAACGTCGCCTTGCGCGTCCAGTTCGACAAGGCCAGCCAGGCGGCGCATCACCGCGAGTTCGCACGGACTGAAGAGCTCTGGCGCGAGTACGAGGTCGCCGCAGTGGATGCCGGGGCCAGGCAGCATCAACTGAGCGCGATGCGGTTTCTCGCCTACAACCTCCTGCTTGCGGGAAGGCCGGGCGAAGCGGCTGACGTTCTCGACAGAGCCCTTGCGCTGAGCCAGGCGACGGGCGAGCGCTGGAACCGGACAGAACTGTTCGCCCTGCGCGCACGGGCGGCCCTGGACTCTGGCGAGGTCGATTCGGCGGATCGATTCATCGAGCAGGCGCTGCAATCCTTGCGTGACGAGGACCTGACTGCGGTCTCCGAGGCCCACGTCCACCTAGGCGCCATCCGCGCGGCGCAGAACCGCGACGCGGAGGCCGAATCTGCTCTGCGCCGCGCAGTGGACGTAGTGGAGCACACCGGCTTTCTGAACATCACGGCTCCGGCTGCCCTGAACCTGGCCATATTCCTGGCCTCTCGCGGGCGCTTCGACGAGGCGGCGACTCTCATCGACCGGCACATCGGAGCGGCCCACGCCCGGGGTTGGCATCTCTGGGATCGCTTGCTCGAGCGGTACCAAAAGCTCGTCCGAGAGCGCTCCGCAACCTGAGACTTGACAGGACGGGACGTCTTGTCTAGTTTTGTCGCATGGGAGACTCGGAGCCCCGGGACCGCATCCTCAGTCGGGCGCGTGTGGTGCTGGCGATGGGCGGCAAGCCCACTGTGGGCGATTTCGCGACCGCGGCGGGCGTTTCCCGGGCGAGCTTCTACCGCGCCTTCAGATCGCGCGAGGCCCTCCTCGAGGCGCTCGATCGTGCGCCGGAGCCGGACGCGCGAGAGCGCATCTTGAGCGCGGCGCTCGAGATGGTCGGAGCCCATGGCCTCGCGGCCCTTTCCATGGACGACCTGGCCGACCGGGCGCAGGTATCCCGGGCCACGCTCTACCGGCTCTTCGCGGGCAAGCCGGCCCTGTTCACGGCGCTCGTCCAGGCCTTCTCCCCCATCGAGCCCGTGACCGAGGTCCTCAGCTCGATGCAGGGCGAACCTCCCGACAAGGTGATGCCCGAGGTTGCGCGCGCGGTGTACCGCACGATCCATGGCGGGGGTGCGAACCGCACCGGCCTGCTGCGCGCTCTCTTCTTCGAGGTCAGCAGCCTCGCGCCAGACACCGAGGAGGCGATGCGCGAGGGGATCCTCAAGGTCGTGGGGGCGATGGTTCTCTACATGACGGCGCAGATGTCGGAGGGGCGCATCCGGCAGATGCATCCGCTGCTCGCGCTGCAGTCTTTCATCGGCCCGATCTTCTTTCACCTGATGACACGCCCGGCGGTGGACCGCGTGCTGGGCCTCGACGTCGACAGCGAACAGGCGGTCACCGAGCTTGCGCAGGCATGGCTGCGCGCAATGGCGCCACAAGGAGGCAACCGATGAGCGAGGCCTACGCGGTCCAGGTCGACAACGTCTCCAAGTCGTTCGGTGGTTTCCAAGCGCTCAACGGCGTGACGCTTCGCGTGCCGCGGGGCGAGATCTACGGTCTGCTCGGGCCCAACGGCGCGGGCAAGACGACGCTGATCCGTCACCTCGTCGGCCTGCTCAAAGCTGACGGCGGGACGGTGAGCGTTCTCGGACAGGGCATGCCCAACGTCGCCGTGCTGCGCAACGTCGGCTACATGACTCAGCAGGCGGCCCTCTACCCCGCGCTGTCGGTCGAGGAGAACGTCCAGTTCTTCGCCGCGATAAATGGTGCCGACGAAGGCGTCAAGGATGCGCTGGAACGCGTCCGGCTTTCCGACCGGCGCAAGTCCGTCGTGGCGACGCTCAGCGGCGGCATGCGCCAGCGCTGCTCGCTCGCGTGCGCGCTCGTGCACCGTCCGCAGCTGCTGCTTCTCGACGAGCCGACCGTCGGCATCGATCCTCAGCTCCGCGTCCAGTTCTGGGAGGACTTCCGTCGCATGGCGGAGGGCGGCACGACGATCATCGTGTCGAGCCACGTCATGGACGAGGCCGACCGCTGCCAGCGCCTCGGCCTGATCCAGTACGGCCGGCTCCTCGAGGAGGGGACCCCGGCCGAGATCCGCGCCAAGGGCGGCAGCCAAAACCTCGAAGAGGCCTTTCTCACGCTGGCCGGGAGGGGCGAGTCATGAGCGGGCACCGCGTCCGGGCGATCACGCGAAGGCTGCTCCAGGGGTTTCGGCGCGACCGCAGAACGCTGGCCCTGCTGTTCGTCGCTCCCCTGGTCATCCTCGGGCTGCTCGGCTATCTGATACGGGGCTCGTCCACGGCGCCCTCTGTCGGCATCGCGAACGAAGACTCAGGCCAGCTCGGTGCGATCGTCGCCGAGAGCCTGAGGCATTCGAGCCTCATCAGCGCCACCGACATCTCGGCCGCCGACGGCGACGCCAAGCTCAAGGACGGATCGCTCGCCGCCTACATCGTCTTCCCCTCGGACTTCAGCCAGCAGGCCCAGGCCGGCAACGTTTCACCGGAGGTCCACCTCGAAGGCTCGCAGCCCGGCCGGAGCACGCCCGTCGTGCAGGCGCTGCAGCTCGCGCTGTCGTCGGTCGCCGCCCAGGCATCGGGGCGCGACATCCGATTCGCCCCGCGCATCACCTATCTGTACGGCGGCGCGAACTTCGACACGCTCGACTATTTCGGCGCGGCCTTCATCGGGCTTGTCGTGTTCTTCCTCGTCTTCGTGATCACCATCGTCGCCTTCCTCAACGAGCGTTCGCAGGGAACGCTGGAGCGGCTCATGGCCAGCCCGCTGCGCCGAGGCGAGATCGTGCTCGGCTACATGCTCGGGTTCACCGTCCTAGCGCTGGTCCAATCGGCCGAGGTGCTCGCCTTCGCGCTGGCGATCCTGAAGGTGCACAACCAGGGCAACGTGCTCGTGATCTTCGCCATGGAGGCGCTGATGGCGCTGGTCGCGGTCAACCTCGGCATCTTCCTCAGCATGTTCGCCCGCTCGGAGTTCCAGGCCGTTCAGTTCATCCCGCTGGTCGTCGTGCCCCAGGTGCTGCTGTCCGGGATCATCTTCCCGGTCTCCTCGGAGCCAAAGGCGCTGCAGGTGCTGTCCGACGTGCTGCCACTCACCTATGCGGTCAACGGGATGCGCGACATCATGGTGAAGGGCGCGGATCTCACCTGGCTCTCGCTCGAGCTGGACGTCGCGGTCGTGGCAGCCTTCGGCGCGGCCCTGATCGTGGCAGGCACCACCACTCTTCGCCGTACGCTTGGCTGATGTTCCTCGTTTGCTCGCAAAGGTGTGGCGGCACGCTTTTTCGTGCCCTGTTCGCTGAGGTCGAGCTCGACTCGACCGGCGCGTACCAGGACCACCGCATCGCACAGCCTGGCTTCGTCTGCCTCAACTGCGGCTCGCCGGCAATCGACCTCGGCGAGGTGCCGGCCGCGATGGAGGCCGACGCCGAGGAGGATGCGCGACCTGTCGTCCTGGCCGAGGTCCTCTGCCCCGTCTGCGAAACGATGGTCCAGCTCGACGCCGACCTGGAATGCCCGAACTGCGGGTCTCCGCTGGAAGTCGCTTAAGTTAGGGAGGCCGTGCCGATCAGGATGTCGAGCATCGCCCGCACCGCCGCCGCGTCGCGCTGACGAAGCGCGGCTCTCAACGCGCGGACCGCGCGAGGGGTGTCGAGGTCGTCCGAGAGCGCGGCGTTGAACTCAACCATGAGCGCGCGGCCCGGAGGCACTCGCCTGTCGCGGCGCGCCCGCGTGTCGTCGGCCAAAAGCTTGTCCAACCGGTCGACCAGCCTGGTTGTTCGCGCGAGCGCCATCCAGTCGAAGTCCCAGTCGCGCCTGTAGCGGTGCGACACGAGGTACAGCCGCACCGCGGCCGCGGGCGCGCGCTGCAGCGTCTGGCTCACCTTGACCAGGTTGCCCCGGGATTTGCTCATCTTGTGACCCTCGTACTTGACCATCCCGGTGTGCATCCACGTCCGCGCGAACGGCTTCTTGCCAGTCAGTGACTCGGACTGCGCGCGCTCCGACTCGTGGTGGCTGAACACGAGGTCGCGTCCGCCGCCGTGGATGTCGATCTGCGGACCGAGGTAGTGCATCGCCATCACCGAACACTCAATGTGCCATCCCGGCCGGCCTTCGCCGAACTTCGAAGGCCACGCAGGCTCGTCCGGACGTGATGCCCGCCAGAGGGGAAAGTCCAACAAGTCCTGCTTCGCGTCGGGACCGACCGTCCCGAGCAGATCCTCGTGCCGGAGCTTGAGGAGCATCGAGCGGCGGCTGCGGTGCGACAGGCGGCCGTAGCCGGGATAGGTGTCGACGTCAAAGTACACGGCATCGGTCCGGTACGCGTGGCCTGAGCGGTGCAGCTTCGAAGTCGCCGCGAGGATTCTCGTGATCTCGTCCGAGACGCGCGGCACCACATCGGGTGGCCGCAAGCCCAGCGCCATCATGTCGCGAATGTGGACCTTGGTCTCGCGATCGGCCAGCTCGCGCCAGTCGATGCAATCACGCCGAGCGCGCTCGAACAGCGGGTCATCGATGTCTGTGATGTTCTGGACGTACTTCACCCGGACGCCGTTCGCTTCGAGGAAGCGGATGAGCACGTCGAAGATGGAAAAAGTAAAGGCGTGGCCCATGTGGCCTGAGTCGTACGGCGTGACGCCGCACACATATAAGGTCACCGGCTTGCGGGGCGCCGGGGAAATCGAGACTCTTCGCTCTGTGAGCGTGTCTCGTAACCGAAGACGGATCAGTTTCGTCTAGCTCTGACGCGCCGCGACGGCGGCGTCGGCGCGCAGCGCGTCGACTTTGTTCGTCAACTCCCAGGGCACGCCCAGGTCGTCGCGTCCGAAGTGGCCGTAGGCGGCGGTCGGCCGGTAGATCGGACGCATCAGGTCCATGTGCGCGATGATCGCCGCCGGCCGCAGGTCGAAGTGGCGGCGAATCAGCTCGAGAAGCTCTTCCTCCGATTTGTTTCCGGTGCCGAAAGTCTCGACCGCGATCGAGGTCGGGTGCGCCCGACCGATCGCATACGAGACCTGCACCTCGCAGCGCTCGGCAAGGCCCGCGGCGACGAGGTTTTTCGCGACATGGCGCGCCGCGTAAGCCGCCGAGCGGTCGACCTTGCTCGGGTCCTTGCCGCTGAACGCGCCGCCCCCGTGCCGCGCGACGCCGCCGTAGGTGTCGACGATGATCTTGCGGCCGGTCAGTCCCGCGTCGGCGGCCGGCCCGCCCAGCACGAAGCTTCCGCTCGGATTGACCATAATCTTGGTGGACGCGTCGACGACCTGCCCTTTCAGGACCGGGTCGATGACCAGAGCTCGCACGCCCTCGGTGATCTCCTTCTGCGTCGCGCTGGCGGCGTGATGGGTCGAGACGACGATTGCCTCGATTCGCTTGGGACGGCCGAGCTCGTACTCGACGGTGACCTGCGTCTTTCCGTCCGGCCGCAGGAAGGGCAGCTGTCCCGACTTCCGCGCCTCGGCGAGCTTCTTGGCCAGGCGGTTGGCGAGAGAGATCGTCAGCGGCATGAGCTCCGGGGTCTCCCGGCACGCGAAGCCGATCATCATGCCCTGGTCGCCCGCGCCCTGCATCTCGAACGGGTCTCCCTCCAGCGCGCCCGCGCGCTCTTCGAGAGAGTGGTTCACGCCGGCGGCGATGTCCGGTGACTGCTCTTTTAGGTAGACCTGGATGAGAGCGTGGTCCGCGTCGAAGCCGATCGCCTCGTTGTTGTAGCCGATCGCTCCGATCGTGTCGCGGATGGTGCGCTGGATGTCGAGCTCGGCGTGAGTCGTGACCTCGCCGATGACGACGCACAGGCCTTTGGTGATCGCCGTCTCGCACGCCACACGCGCATGCGCGTCCTGCGCAAGCATCCCGTCGAGCACCGCGTCCGACACCTGATCGCAAACCTTGTCGGGATGCCCCTCCGTGACCGATTCGGAAGTGAGCAGAAACGAACGCGAAGAGCTAAAGGAGGTAGTCACACGGTAAGGATAGCCGGGGGAAGCACCCCCTCCCCCCTTGGGGAGACTGCCATTCCCTCTCCCCTTGATGGACTAAGGGTTCTTCCCTCTCCCCGCAGGGGAGAGGGCCAGGGTGAGGGCTAGAGGAATGGCCTTACGCCCCGTTGTGGTGCCGGCTGTCCTCCGGTTCCTGCCCGAGCAGTTGTGCCTGCAGCGCAAAGATGTCGTCGAGCACGCGATCGATCCGCCGTCCCTCGAGCCGGTGCTCGGCGATCATGCCGGCCCTCTCGAGGTGGCGCCGCAGCAGCAACCCGAGCGGACCGTCGATGCGCGCCTGACCGCGGATCTGCGCCTCCTCGAGTAGCTGCAGGCACCGGTCCAAGGCAAGCTGCCTCGACCGGTGAGCCCGGACGTTCATTCCGTCCCCAGCACCTCGACTCGACCCTCGCTCGTCACGCGGACGTGCACGGTGTTGAGGGCCGGAAGGGAATACGCATCGACCGGGCGGCCGTCAGGGGCGAACGCCGCCGGGTGGCAAGGACAAGCCAGGTTGCCGTTGTGGCCGTCCCACCAGAGCTCGCACGGAAGGTGGGAGCAGATCGAAGAGACGGCGGTTACCGATTCTCCGCGGCGGAAAACGAACGCCCCGATGCTGCCTGCGACGACGTGCTTGCCGTGTCCTTCCTGCAGGTCGTTGAGCGCGGCGACGTCGATCCACCGGCCGCTTACGGGGGTGATCGCCTCGCCGCCCGTACCCGCGACGGGCTTCGGCTCGGTCGCCCGGCCGACCAGGCCACCCGTGGCAGCGCCCGCGGCCAGGCCAAGCCCGGCGACGAGCGCCATGCGCCGCGTGACAAGACCCTCCCGCGGCTGCTGCTCCAGCGCCTCGGCCAGGCGCCTGCGGAACGCCGGGTGCATGCGCTGGGGGCCCTGGCTCGTGCCGGCGAGGCGCGCCGCCGCGGTGATCGCCTCCTTCTCCCCCGCGTCGCCCCCGCGCAGCGTCAGCCGCCGCCCGCGCAGGAGGTCGGTGACGATCCGCTCAAGGCGATTCTCAGGCTTGCCGTTCATTCTTCCAACCGCACCTTGGCCGCGGCTCGCAGCGCTCGGAGCTGCATGACCTTGACAGCTCCGACCGTGGATTTCATCTCCGCAGCGACTTCTTTCAACGAATACCCGTGCAGGAAACGCAGCTCGAGCACCCGCCGGTAGTTGTCCGACAGCTGAGCGAGGATCCGCTGCACGGTCTCGGTCCCCTCTTCGGAAGGAGGCTCGGCGGCGGGAGTCACGAGCATCAGGTCCTCGCGCAGCTCTGCCTCGGACAGCCCCAGCCGGGTGCTCCAGAACCCGCCGAGCACCGAACGCGCGGTCGCGAACAGGTAGCCGCGGATGGCGCTTGCGGGGGCGTTCTGCCTCAGGCGCGGGATCGCTTTCATCGCCACCTGCTGGGTCAGGTCCTCGGCGTCCGGCCGGTTGCCGACCCGGGCATAGATGAACGCGTAGACGAGCTCCAGCTCATCGAGGGCGATATCGGTCGCACGCGAGGCGGCGGGAAGCTCGATGACCTGCCCGGATTCGCCGCCCGCGGCCACCTCCGGCGGTTGGCCCGCCATCACCTGCTGCCTACTTGAAGAGGTTCCCGCAGAGGAGGTAATTGGCATTCGAGCCCTGCATGTCGGGCCCGGCGTGGACCACCACGTACCAGCTCCCGGACGAAGGCGGATACGGCGCGCTGACCGTCGACTGGACGTCGGCGTTGCCGGACTGATCGGCCACCACCGTGCTCAGGGCCAGGGCGATGGAGCCGCGCTGCTCGCAGCTGCCGACGTGGATGTGCGAGACATGCGACGACGAGGCCTGGAGTCCGGTGATCTTCAGCTCGAGCATGGTCGACCCTTGCTGCGGGGTCACGGTGATGGTCCCGCTGGCTGTGGTCGTGGCCGGCGGCGCCGGGGCGATCGGGAAGGTGAAGCCGGCCGGGCTGGGCGTCGGCGACGGGCTCGGCGAGACCGACGGACTCGCCGCCACCGACGGCGAGGAGGACGAGGGCGCCTGCCCGCAGCCGGACGCGCACGCCAGCACTATCACGGCCAACCACGCTCTGGCAGACGTCAATTCGGCTTGGCACCGTGTTCTTGCATTACCGCTGCAGGTTACTGGAGCGGGCCGGGTGTTGAACCCGGCCCGCGCAGGCTTTGCTTATGCGTGCCTCGGAAGCGGGGTCGTCCGGCGGCGGCGCCAGACGAGGTAGCCCAGCAGTCCGATGACCGCGAAGGGTCCGATCGCGCCCAGGCCACTCACGAAGTAGTTGAGGGTGGTCACGAAGTTGTGGGCCGCCTGGTTGAGCGCGGTGGCAAAGCCCCAGCTGTCCGACGTCGTCGATTGGGCCGGCGCGCCCGACTCGGCGAGCGTCACGGTGATCGAGCTGTAGGAGGTGTTGTCGTCCAGGTACTTGATCTGGCCCTTCAATTGCTCTATCTGGGCGGTGATCTGGCCGATCTGGTTCTGGACGGCGATGATGTCGTTGATGTTCGTCGCCTGCTTGAGCAGGGCGAGCATCGCGTCGTGCTGCGCCTCAGCGTTGACGAGACGCGCCCGCAGGTCGACGTACTGCGCGCTCACGTCCGTGCCCGTGATGTGCTCGCTCTGCACCGTTCCGACCTTCGACAGCGCGTCGATCGTCGGGTCGAACTGAGCTGCCGGAACCATGAAGTTGACCACGGCGGTCCGGATCCTGCTGTCGCTGCCGGTGTTGGTGTCGCCACTGGCCTGGGCGTCGGTGCCCGCGATGTAGCCGCCGGCGGCCTCGACGTCCGTGCGGACCTGGGAGAGCTTGCTGTCGAACGATCCGGAGGTGACGGTGATGCTCAGCTGGGCCTGACGGATCACCGGCGGGCCCTGCAGCGTCGGGACGATCGGAAGCGTCGTGCCGGTGGTCGTGCCGCCGGTGGTCGCGCCGCCCGACCCGTTGCTCTTGGTGGCGCCTCCACCCGTGGTGACGTTCCCGCCTTGCGGCTGACCGTAGCTCGTGTTTTGAGACGTGGTGGTGCCGCTGCCGGCGCTTTCGGCTCCGCCGCAGGCGGCAGCCCCGACGAGGATCGCGACGATGACGAGGAGCTTTTTCATTTCGCCTCCTGGGCGCGAGAGTTGTGACTGACCAAACGCTGCCTCGCCCGCCACGTAACATCTCGGCGTGCTTCAGGTTCGGAACCTCGCAGTCGACGTCGCCGGGCGCCGCGTTCTCACGGACGCGACGTTCATCGTCGCGCTGGGAGACAAGGTCGGCCTCGTCGGCCGCAACGGCGTCGGCAAGACCAGCCTGCTCAAGGTCGTGGCCGGCGAGGACGACCCCGCGGGCGGTCTCGTGCTGCGCCGCGGGACTCTCGGCTACGTGCCGCAGAACCCGCGGCCGCGCGCGGAGGCGGCACAGACCGCGCTGTCCCATATCCTTTCCGGCCGCGGCCTGGACCGTGCCGCGGTGCGACTGGCCGAGCTGCATCGCGCGCTCGAGCAGGACCATTCGATCGCCAGCATCGAGCGCTACTCGGAAGCGGAGGAGCGCTACCGGTTGGACGGCGGCTACTCAGGCGAGTCGGAGGCGCGGCGCATCTCGGCAGGTCTCGGGCTGCGCCTCGACCGCGTCGACCTGGCGCTGGGTGTCCTGTCCGGTGGTGAGCGTCGGCGGGTCGAGCTGGCCCGAGTCCTGTTCGCGGATCCGGAGCTGCTGCTGCTCGACGAGCCGACGAACCACCTCGACAGCAACGCCAAGTCGTGGCTGATGGACTTCCTCCGTGATTACCGCGGCGGCGTGATCGTCGTCAGCCACGACCTCGGCCTGCTCGACACCTCGATCACGCGCGTTCTGCATCTGGACGCCGGGCGCCTGATCGAGTATCGCGGCACCTACTCGCAGTACCAGCGAGCGCGCGAGCTCGAGGAGAAGCGCATGACCTCCCTGGCGCACCGCCAGGAGTCGGAGATTAAGCGGCTGAGCCTGCTTGCGGAGGTGATGCGCCGCCAGACCCAGAAGCGGGCAAAGCAGGCGAAGTCGATCTTCACCCGGGTCGAGCGCATGCAGGCGGAGCGTGTGATCGCCCCGCGCCGGGAGAAGAAGGTCAAGATCCGCTTCCCGGAACCCCCGCACAGCGGTCGCGTCGCCCTGACGGCAAGCGGCCTGGCGAAGGGCTATGGCGGGCCGCTCGTCTTCACCAAGGTTTCGTTCGAGGTGGAGCGCGAGCAGCGGCTGCTCGTGATGGGCCTGAACGGCGCCGGCAAGACGAGCCTGCTGCGCATCATCGCCGGCCAGAGCGAGGCCAATGCGGGCAGCTTCCGCCTGGGTCATGGCGTCTCGCTGGGCTATTACGCGCAGGAGCACGAAGGCATCCGTCCGGGCGTGACGGTGCTCGCGCACATGCGCGACCAGTCCGACGCCGACGAGCGCGAGCTGCGCGCGCTGCTCGGGATGTTCAACCTGACCGGCGACATCGCCCGTCAGGACGCCGCAACGCTTTCGGGCGGCGAGAAGACAAAGCTCGCGCTGGCTCAGCTGGTGGCCGGCCGGCACAACCTCCTGCTCCTCGACGAGCCGACGAACAACCTCGACCCGCCGTCGCGCACGGGCGTGGCGCGCGCGCTGGCCGCGTGGCCCGGGACGATGGTGATCGTGAGCCACGACCCTGAGTTCGTCGAGGCGCTGCACCCGGGTCACGTCCTGTTCCTGCCGGAGGGCAAGGTCGACTACTGGGAGGAGGACCTGCTCGACGTCGTGTCGATGGCCTGATCGACAATAGGTCCGTGAGCGTCGAGGCGCATGAGGTCGTCATGCCCGAGCTGCAGGGCGCGGAGGAGATCACCGTCGGGGCCTGGAGCAAGCAGCGGGGCGAGCACGTCGCCGAGGGCGAGACATTGATGGAGGCGCACACCGACAAGGTGAACGCCGAGATCCTTTCGCCGGTCGGCGGGGTCGTCGAAGCGCTGCTGCTCGAGGTCGGCGACCCGGTCGTTCCCGGACAGCCCATCGCCCGCATCGCTCCGGACTAGGCGGCCCATGATGGTCGCGGTCATCGGCGGCGGCGCCATGGGTGCGGCGGCCGCGTGGAGACTCACCAAGCGCGGGGCCGAGGTCGTGTGCTTCGACCGCTTTTCACCGCCGCACGCGCTCGGCTCGTCACACGGCGAGTCGCGGATCATCCGCACCGCGTACTTCGAGGGCTCGTGGTACGTGCCGCTGCTGCAGGAGGTGTTCCCGCTGTGGCGCGAGCTCGAGGCCGCGACCGGCGCGGACCTCCTGACGATGACTGGCGCCCTGATGCTGGGCACCCCCACGAGCGAGGCGGTGAGCGGCGCGCTCTCTTCGGCGCGGGCTCACTCGCTGCATGTCGAGCTTTTCGAGTCAGAGGAACTGCGCCGCCGCTATCCCGGACACGTCGTGCGGGATGGCGAGGTGGGCGTGCTGGATCCGCAGGCGGGCTTCCTTCGCTCGGAAGCGGCGGTGGGGGCGATGCTCACGCAGGTGCCTCGCGTCGAACGCAACACCGCGATCGCGTCTGTTTCCGACGTGCGCGCCGAGTTCGACGCGGTGGTCGTGGCGGCGGGCCCGTGGATGTCCGAGCTCATCGACTGGATCCCGCTCGCTGTCGAGCGCCAGGTGATGACGTGGTTCGCCATCGAACCGCAGGCGGATTGGCTGACGCCGGACAGGTTTCCTGTCTTCGTCCACCAGTCCGAAGAGATCGGCGATGTCTACGGCTTCCCGACCCTCGACGGATCATCGGTGAAGATCGCGCGCCATCACGAAGGCGCGCCCACCGATCCGGAGAGATTGCATCGCGATGTGGACGACAAGGAGCTCGAGCCGCTGCGTCATTTCGTGCGCGACTACGTGCGAGGCGTCAGCACGCGAGTCACGCGGACCGTCGCTTGCATGTACACCAACACGCCGGACGGACATTTCGTCATCGACTTCGCGCCAAACGACCGGCGCGTCGTGGTGGTGAGCGCGTGCTCGGGGCATGGGTTCAAGTTCGCGCCGGTGATCGGTGACATCGCCGCCGACCTCGTGATCGACGGCGGCACGTGGCGCGACATCTCACGCTTCGCTGCGGCGCGGTTCGCGACCTCGCAGGTACCACACGACCACGATCGCCACCACCAGTAGAGCCACGACGATCGCGGCCTTCTCGATCGGACCGCTGATCCGGTCGTAGTTGCGTCCGAGCGCGTAGCCGGCCAGCGCGAGCGCAGCGCACCAGGGGAGTGCGCCGACGAATGTGAGGGCCGAGAACCTGACCAGCTCGATCCGCGCGAGCCCCGCGGGAAACGAGATGTATGTGCGAATCACCGGCAGCACGCGGCCGATCAGCACCGCTAGCAACCCCCAGCGGCGAAACCATCCATCCGCGAGCTCGAGGTGATGGCGGCGGATGCCGATATATCTCCCGGGTCCGAGCAGGAGCGGCTCCCCGAATCGAGCCGCTAGCCCGTAGGCGATCAGCGATCCGACGAGGTTTGCGACCGCGCCGGCGACGATCGCCGCGACCAGGTTCATGTGGCCGGCCGCGGCAAGCAACCCGGCGGTGGGCATGATGATCTCGCTCGGAAACGCAAAGCCGCAGCTCTCCCCGACCATAAGGACGAACACGGCGAGGAGGCCGTAGCCCGCGATGAAAGTGGAGATGGCGGCGGTCAAACGGTTTGAACCGAGGTCGCCTTGACCGCCCTGAACGGCAGGGTTCGCACCTGCTGGTCGTCGATGATGATCTCGATGTTGTAGAAGCCGGGGTCGTTGATCGCGACAGTCGTCAGGTTGATGACGATGTTGGCGGCGAGGTCCCAGCCGTGGGGATACTCGGCGGGAACCTGGCGGGCGGGCAGGTTCAGCACCACGGGCTGGCGGAGCACGGGCTTGCCGTCCTCGTCCCTGCAGTGCACCTCGACCTTGTGCGGGCGCTCGCTCTCGATCCGCGTCGTCAGCACGCGCAGGACGACGACGCCGCCGAAAGGAGTCGGATACTGATCACGGACGAGGGTGTCGAAACCCGCGCCGAGGATGTAGACGAGTCCGTTGGGCGGGGCTTCGGCGGCGTTGGCAAGCAGCGCCCAATCGAGTCTCATTTGAAGCCATTATCGGGGGCTGACAGAATTGGCCTCTATGAGAGTGCTCGGGTTCTCGTGGGTCGGCGTGCGCACGGATCAGGTCGAACAGACCCTTCACTTTTTCGAAGACGTGATGGGATTGCAGGCGATCCAGCACAAGACGGACTTCCACATTCTGACCACGCCTTCAGGAGACGCGCTCGAGATCTTTGGTCCGAGAGCGGAACTATCGGAGCCGGAACAGTTCAGTCGGAATCCAGTTGTTGTGGCGCTGTTGGTGGACGACATCGAGGCCGCCCGGCAAACGGTCGACGGCGCCGGTGTCACATTGCTCGGACAAATTCAAAGGATGCCTAGCGGCTATGCATGGCAGCACTTTCGGGGCCCGGACGGCAACACATGGGAATTGGTCTTCGACCCATCCCATCCTCTCTTGCTCAACTCTGGGGTAGGCCTGGGTGGCCTCGATCCACCGAGCGGCCGATTATGAGTCGGCGCTCTCGACTCGACGCTTGATGGCCACTTCGCATTAGCTTCTGACTGTCCGGATGACGCGCTCCTCGGGTCCTAGCGAGGCCTTGGCCAATTTAGTTCACGATGAAGATAACTCTTGCGCATGCAAGGGTTCCTAATATTGTTGACATTAAGCAAGGGTTTCTGGCAAAATGAATCTCCGAGATGTCATCAAAGAGGCTGAGCGCCAAGGCTTTCAAGTCGACAGGACTAAGCGTGGGCACTTGCAATTTACCCCTCCCGACAAGGCCAAGGACATGGTGATCGCAAGCGGAACGCCATCTGATAAAAGGGCGATTTTGAACTTGATCGCGCAGCTCCGGCGGTCGGGATTCATCTGGAGGGGCGTTAAGAACATGAAGGAATGGAGCGTCGAGATCCGGTCTAGACGCACAAACAAGTTCGGTCCTGACGAGGCCGATCGGCGCCTCGACGATCTGGCGGAGTACTTCCCTGTTATCAGCTTGGGTCCCGGAAGCGTTACGTACCGCCTGACCGTGCCGGCCAAGACTCCTCATGACGCCATTACGAAGGCAATCCAGGCAATCGGCGGTGTGGTTGTACTCGGCATGAACGTCATGGCGCTAGAAGATTTGGAACGCGAGATTACAAAACCCGTAGTGCCTGAATTGGTCGGAGCTGCAGAGATTGGCGAAATGGCCGGCGTCAGCCGGCAGCGGGCCGATCAGTGGACCGCCTCAAGCGATTTTCCCCCGCCCGCCGTAAAGACCAAGGCTGGTCGGCTGTGGGTACGTGTCTCAGTCGATCGTTGGCTCGAACGCACACCCCGGCGCTCAGGACGTCCCAAAAAACCGGCAGTGCCCGCATAACCGGGCTCGTGACAGCGAAGGCGCTCGGACAGGGGTGGGCCTGGGTGGCCTCGATCCACCGACCAGCCGATTATGAGTCGGCCGCTCTAACCAGTCTGAGCTACAGGCCCACGAGCCATGAGTCTATCCAGGGCCGATCGGGGCGGCGTTTCGACCGGGGCAGCATCTGGAATATCGGCCCGTATCTGAACGTTTTCGCTCTCGGAGGTTTGACATAGCAATGTTTGCAACGGGAATCTTGATCCTTCGTCTCGTCATCGGGCTCACGCTCGCCGCCCACGGCGCCCAGAAGCTGTTCGGCTGGTGGGGCGGACCCGGCATGAAGGGCTGGACCGGCGCCATGAACCACATGCGCATCCGGCCTGCCACCCCTTGGGCCTGGGCATCGGCGCTCGCCGAGTTCGCCGGCGGCCTCGGACTCGCCGTGGGTTTCCTCAACCCGCTTCCCAGCTTCGCGATCGCCGGTTCGATGATCGTCGCGGTCGCACTCGTGCACCTGCCCAAGGGCTTCTTCAACACCAAGGGCGGCTACGAATTCAATCTCGCGATCATCGCCGCAGCCGCGGCCGTCGCCCTTACAGGTCCTGGCGCCTACTCACTGGACAGCGCGCTGGGCATCCATCTGCCCGAGCCGGTCACGCTGATAGTGATGAGCGTCTTGGTGATCATCGGTGTCGTCGCGACTCTCGGCGCCCGCGCGCCCGAGCGAGCGGCCGAGACCAAGCCCCAGACGACCTAGGCGATCGCCCGGCGGCCTTGGGCCTCCCGCCTCGCCGTCACAAGCGAGCGGAGCCAGGCCGCCGCGGCAGACCCCGTCGGCACGTGGGCGCGCGCGAGCGCGACCATCACCTCGGGAAGCGTCGCAGCGTGCGGCTGCGCTGGAAGCGGTCCAAGCCCCAGTACATCGCCCTCAACGCGCGGTCGATGCCGCGCGGGACGTCGCGCGAAGCGATGACCCGAGGTGCCACGCCGAGGCTCAGCTCCGCGATGCCTCTTCCCCGTGCCTCCTCGATGGATCGGACGATGAGCGCCCCCATCACCCCATACTTGCTCTCCGGGCGGCGGCGCATCAGGTCCAGCGTCCACGCATTTTTCACGGGAACGGGCAGCCAACTGACGAACGCCTCCAAGCGGCCATCCGCGGCGAAAGCGAGACCGACCACGATGTCGGGGTCGGCCAGCGCCGACACGGTCCCCAGGCTGTAGCGCAGCTCCGGCGAATGGCGGCTCTGCAGCCACCGGCCGGACACGGCGTGCAGCTGCTCGCCGTGTGAGGCGAGGACGTCCCGTCCGGGTGCGAACTGAAACGTGATGCCCTGCTTCGGCTCGTCGACCTGGTAGAAGCCCCGCGCGATGCCGCCCGCGAGCAGAAGGAGCGACAGCCCGGAAAGGACCGCGCCTGTGCGCCCGCCCAGCGTGACCGCCGCCGGCAGCAGCGTCTCGAGGACCTGGCTGCGCGTCTGGTGCTGGACCAGCAGGTCGCCCACGATCTCGATCACGGCCCTGACCACCAGCAAACCAGTGAAGAACCAGCGGGCCCGCCGCCGCTCGACCCTCAGCTCGTGCCCGGTAACCAGTACGACGGTACGGAGGCCTCCTGGAGCACTTCAAAAACCGCGATTCTCGGCAGGGCGGTACCGCCCCACGAAGGAGGAGATTCGCTACTGGCCGCCCGCCTGTGCGGCGTAGAGCTGGCGGTAATGCCCTGCGCCCTTGAGCAGTTCGTCGTGCGTACCTGATTCCTTCAACTGTCCGTCGACGATGACCAGGATCTTCGCACCGGGCGGGATCGTGGCCAGGCGATGTGTCGTGAAGACGACGACCCGGTCTCGCGCCAGGGTCGCGATGGCAGCGAACATCTTCCGTTCGCCGTCCGCGTCCAAGCTTGCAATCGGTTCGTCGAGCACGAGCACAGAACCATCGTGAAATAGAAGGCGAGCAAGCGCGAGTCGCTGCCATTGACCACCCGACAGATCCGCCGCAGCCCCGAAGCCCGAGCCGATGTATGTGTCAATGCCGTCCGGCAGCGTGTTCACGTGGTCGAGTAGGCCGGCTGTGGTTAGCGCCTCGATGACGCGGTCGGTCTCGCCTGCGACGTTGTCGTGGCGCATCGTGACCGCTTGGCGAATGGTCAGGTAAAAATGTGACGGATCCTGGAATAGCACGGAACGCGGCACGTCGGTGGGCTGGCCTTCGGTGAGTCCGATCGTCGTAATTGTTCCGGAGGTCGGCTCGATCAGTCCCGCCAGCAGCTTCACAAGCGTGCTCTTGCCGGCACCATTCGGGCCCGCCATGGGGGTCACACCCGGCCGGAGGGTCAATGTGAAATCGGCCAATGCCGCCCTCGACGAACGCGGGTATCGATACTCGACACCTTTGAGTTCGATCGCAGCGATGCGACCGTGATCGTGCCGAGACATCGGCGGCCTTCTGCCCTCGAACGTTCGATCCATGAACTCGAACAACTTGGTCGCGTAGTTCAACGAATCGAGGGTGACTCCAAATCCCGCAGCAAGGGTCGATGCCATGCTCAGCACCAGGTACAGGCCGGGAATGAGAACGCCGACCTCAACGATGGAGATGCGCGAAAGCTTGAGCTCGACCAGTGCCGCCGATACTGCCCCTACCACGGCTGCTATCGAGACCGTTGCGCCGACCAACCGTAGGAGCTCATACCGAGTCAGCACGCCTCGGAGTTGTTTCAGGTAGCCCTTTCCAAGGTCTGCATAGGCATCTGGCAGAACACTGCTCGCGTAAACCCGAATGTCCCTCTGCCAAACCGCATCGATGCTCAGTCGGAGGATGTTGTACATGCGGAGCAGCGCGGGTGAAGCTGAAGTCTCCAATTCCAGCGATCTCTTTTGAAACCGGGCTTCGAGTGCGACCGCTGGCGCCAGTATCAGCGCGACGGCGATCAGGAACAACGGGCTGATGAGGAGGACGGTGATGGTGACGGCCGCCAGGCTCAAGGCGGTGGTCGCCGTCATGCTCAGGCTCTGCACGAGCAGGACCGGCCGAGCCGAGCCTTCGCGAACGATCAGTCCATATTCAGACTGAAAGCCCTCGTCCTCAAACCATTCGAATGGAATCTCCTGAAGCTTTCGCAGAACCCGGTCATTCAGCTGCACCAGCGCGCGCTGCCGCAACAGCACCAGCGTCATGTTGGAGATGATCTGCAGAGCTTGCTGGACCAGGAGGGCACCGCCGATGATGACCAGGGGAAAGACGAAGTCAGAAAGTGGACGGTTGGCTGCGATGTCGGTAAGGAGGTCCCGTAGCACAAGGATGATCACGGGAAAAGTGAAAGCTGAACCAACGATTCCGAGCGCTGCTATGAGAGTGCTGCGCCGATCGACTTCAGCCAGCAACCGAAGAGTTCGCAGGCAGGTCTGGATGACACGCCGGGTCATTTTCTGAACCCGCCCAATGCCGCGTGCCGTTGACCCATCCAACGTGGGTGGGAAGCGAGGACCTGGCCAAAGTGGGCGCTGGTTAGGCCAAAGACCAGCATGTCCCATCGCCGCCCCGCCACGTATTCGTGCGAGCGCAGCGTGGCTTCCGGCGCCAGGCCAAGCTTCCCATCAGCCGCAAGACCGGCTCATTGAAACTAAGGACCTCGAAAACAAGTTTGTGCCTTCCCTGGTCGAACTGCCTCAACGCGAAGAGCAGGAAAGCTTCGAGCGCCCATCCAGCGCGACTCTGGGCGGTATTGACAAACAGGCTCAGAGTGCAGGTACCCGGATTCTCCTCGTCCTCGCGGGCCGTGATGACGCCGACGGCCTTTGCGTCGGAGAGGTCGCGTATCACCATCGCGTCCGCGGTGCCGTCGACTGCCACCTGGCGCCGCACCAAACCGCCCATCGGGGTCGGCCAGCTTGCTGCGGCGTCGAGCGCAGCGATCTCGCCCGGACTGGCTTCGCTCAGCGGCTGAAGGCGCACCCAGAAACCCTCCAGGGCGGGTGGCGGCTCGGATTCGATCACGTGAGACTCAGCTCTGGCGCATTCTCTCTGCACCAGAGGTCAAAGTCCGGGCGCAGGATCCCATGTGTCGTACTTCAGGCGTTCGATGAAGCCGGCGATGGCCATGGGTCCGAACGGCAACCAATCGGCTGCGGACGAAGGTTCGCTGCGAAGCCGTGCCAGGAGATCGGCATCGAGGCTTGACAATTCGCTGATTCCCACGTCCCTCCAGCTACGGATGACGTCGGCTGGCTCGACATCGGCGATGCTCATGCGAGGCGGCTGACGCTTTCAGGGGCCAACGACTCCACGAGAAGTTCGGCGAGCGTTCGTGCGAGCGGAAAACCGACTTCCAATTCGAGCCAGAGCCACTGCCCGTTTGGATTCAGCTCGAGGAAAACGAGCTCGTTAGCCTCTGTGATGCAGGCGTCAACCGAAGCGAAGTGAATCCCGAAGTGTTCAGTCAGGGCCACCAGGCGGCCGGCAAACTCATGCGGCATCGAAAACTCGATCCATTGCTCGTCAGCGCGCCGCCAATCGATGTGCTCGCTGCGAACCTGCGCGGCGAACACCTGGGAACCAATGACGACGCAGCGAACATCCGCCACCTTACGCACCAAGCGCTGATAGATGCTCGGCGCAAGCGAGACGCTATCCAGCAGATGATCACGGGGCACGACGGTGGCGAGCGGGAAACGGTGTTCGGCATCCACTATGGGCATGCCCTGGATCGGCTTTACCAACAGCTCGTCGGGCGAGATGCGGTCGCGGAATACGCGCACCGACTCCGGATTGTTCGTTATGAGCGTCGACGGGATCGGCAAACCCACCTCGAGCGCCGCCTCGAGCTGCTTGGCCTTGATTTCAGCCCTGCGCAGATTAGGGAGTGGGCACACCCAGAAGCGATCCTCGAGGGACGCGTAAAGCATCGTCAGCATCAGGCGCGCCTGCCGATCAGCGAACTCGCGTGCAGCATCGCGAATCGTTGGGTCTAGCGTCGGCGCGGTGGGCCGGCGTCTCCGAGAGTTCGTCGAATCTGCAGTTCGGGAACCGGCATTCCACGAGCGCCTTGGCAGGTTTCCACGAGACCTCCCGATGTATCTGCCTCCCTTCCTGGTTCTGCGCGCGAACGGGGACTTCGAGCCATATCGGCCATACATTCAGGCCGTCCTGGACAACGCGTGGTCACGCACCGCCGAAATGCCGCCGTATCGCCTCCTCGAGCTCCGGTTTTTTGCCGACCATCTGGACCTCCGACATCGGATGCCTTCGGCCAAGACGCTTGCGGGGCGAACTGTCCTAATGAACGCCCCTTCGCCGGCGTTGATCGGTGAGGCTGAGTGCTATGCCCTCGCACACGCCATCCTCTACTTGACCGATCTGGGACGGGCTTCCGCGCAGGCCGGTGGAACTTCTCTCGCCGCGTACATCGGCGGTCTTCTAAGCACGTTGGTTGGCGTGAACGTGATCGACGGAAACTTCGATCTTGTCAGCGAGCTCTTGTTGGCGGCCGGGTGTCTACACCTGGAAGGCTCGTACGAAATCGACGCGGCGTGGTTGGAGCTCAACCGAGCTCAGTGGGCGGATGGATGCATCACGCCACGTCGCCAGGTTCGGGTTGAAGATTTGGTTCGCGCACCGAGTGGACGGGCGCTTTTCCACGCCACCACCGTGTTTGCGATGGCGTGCGCCGCGTGGGTGGGAGGGTGAGCGCAACAGGACTACGGCGTGCCCTCGAGTGGACTTTGGTACTTAACGAGTCAGTCCAGGCCGACCAATTGACGCCGGCACGAATCGCGTCGTTCGTGTGCGCGATCCACTACGGGTCGCGCGGACGGATGAGCCCTCCACAGTCGATTCCAGAGTCCGCGGTGCGTGCAGCTCTGGCAGGCGAACTGCAGGGCGACCGCCTTCTGAACCTCGCGGCGCGGCGCGTCCTCGCGCTGCCGGACGCGGACGCGCCCGTGCAGATGACGAGCCTGCCGACACCCGAGTCGTTTCCCCGCTGGTCTCGTGCGGAGGTCGAAACCGTCGCCATCGCGGTTTATAAGCAGAGCGTGGGTGGACGATGGAGTATCGCGACTGCGTTATGGGGAATAGCCGCGATGCGCCAAGATGATGTCGCTGGGGGTGGGCGGGCCTTGGCGGCGATTGCTCGCGATCAGCACTCGCCCCCACAATTGGCGCGCTGGCTGGCTGAAGCGCTCGCCTGCCAACAGCATCCTGACGGTCACTACGGACTGCTCGGGGCGGAGGTGCTGCGGATGTGGCCGCCAACTCCTGACTTCGATCCGCAGCTGGATCTCTTCTTGCCGATGACCGCTTTGTGCGTAGTGGCCCTGGCGACCGTCCCGCGCTGACCTTCAGTCCCAAATCCTCGGGGCCCCCAGGCGCGTATGCCCCGTCCCCCATCCACCGACTCAGGCGGGGCCGATCACCTCGACTTCGTTCCCGTCCGGGTCGTCGACATAAAAGGTGCGCACGCCCTTCAGCACCGGGTGGACGCCGTGGCGGACCTCCACCCCCGCTTCGATGAAACGATTCTCCAGCTCGTCGTAGGCGTGGTGGCTGACGCGAAACGCAAGGTGGTGAAGGACCCGCTTCTCCTTGTGGCGCGGGAAGTAGTCAGTCGGGTGAGGATGCGGGATCAGCACGATCATCTCGGGGATTCCGCCGGGCTTGGCCACCATCAGGAACTTGTTCGGCAGCTCGGGCGGCGACATGATCTCGAGCCCGAACTGGTCGCGGTAGAACTGCAGCGCCGCTTCCATGTCGGCCACCCACAGCACGATCTCGGCGAGGCCCTCGACGCGGCTCATGCGGCGATCCCCGAGACAATCGCCTCGAGATTGACGTCGCGCACGCGCGGCGGCACCGAGCACCCTGGAGCGAGCAGCAATCCGCGGCCCCCTGTTTCGTCCATCGCGTGTCGCGCCTCCTGTTCGATCTTCGCCGGCGGTCCGTAGACAAGTGTCGCGCGCTGGCTGAGGCCGCCCATGACCGCGCGGCCCGCGATCTCGCGGCCCTCCGCAAGCGATGGATTGCCCTGGTTGTGAATCGACCAGCTCACGGCCTGCAACGGCAGGTCGCGTGCAAGCGCGAAGTTCAGGTTCGAACCACACAGGTGCACGGCGTTGAACCACGCCGCCTTGGGCAGCGCGCCCAGGACGGACTGGTCGTAAGGCAGGACGAGGTCGCGGTAGAGGTCTTCGCGCATAACGTTTCGACCCGCATACCCCGAGATCGCGTAGAAGATTCCCGCGGCGCCCGCTTCGACGGAACGCCGGCTGAAATCGAGCAGCGCTTCCGCGATTCGCGCGAGCGCCGGGCCGACGACCTCGGGGTGGTTGCGGAGCTCGCGCAGAACGCGCGATTGCGACTTCCCGACCAGGTAGCCGCCGACGGTGACCGGGCTGAAGACCGTCTGGATGACAGGGACGTCAGGACCGAGCTCGCGGGCGACAAGGCCGATCGACCGTACCTGGTCGTCGAGCGCGCCGCGGTTCACCACCTCGACCGCGGACCACGACGCGAGGTCCGGGACGGCGGGCTTGATCAGTATCGGCCCGCGCAGGCGATGGTTCGACGCGTGATAAACGGAACCGAACGCCTCGGCAAAGCAGCTCGCACGCGGCTGAAACTTGACGAAGTCCCACTCGAACTGGCGCGCGCGGCGGACCGTCACCTCGGCCAGCAGCTCAGGCGACCACTCCTCCCGATAGGTGTGGCCCCACGCGCCCACCGGGGGACGGTCGGCGGCCCGCATCGCCAGGGCGGCCTCCACCCTCTCGCGTCCAGTCATCGATTCGAGTTTAAGCTGGACTTGAACCGATGGACATCGCGAGCGAAGCAGCGCGGCTGCGCGCCGCCGCCGAGGCCCGACCCATGCGCCTTCCCGTCAATAGAAAGGTGGACGAGTCGCACCACGCGATGACCCCGGATGGTCTTTCCGTGTGGTTCACGATCCAGGTCTCGCCGCACAGCAGGATCCAGGAGGCGATCTTCGAACGCGCCGACCACATGCCCTCGGACGAAGAATGCCGGCGGTGGCTCGATCTGCTCGTTGTCGGGACAAAGGCAGACGAGGCGCCCGGCCTCCCAGGCGCGATGACGCGCCGCTTCGAAGCGTTCGAGCGCAACCCGGGGCTCGAGGCGCCGATCGCCTGATGCCGCTAGCACCGCATGTCGCCCAAGAGCTGCGCCGGGTCGTCGGCCGCGATGCCATGATCGACGCGCCGAACGACCTTCGGATCTTCGAGCGCGACGGATCGATCGAAGGCGCGGTGCCCGATGCGGTGGTGCTCGCCTCGTCGACCGAAGAGGTCGCCGGCGTGATGCAGGTGGCCGCGAAGCACCGCATCCCGGTGGTCCCGCGCGGCGCTGGTACCGGGCTTTCAGGTGGCGCGGTGACGATTCGGGGCGGCATCGCGCTGCAGGTGACGCGCATGCGCCACATCCTGGAGATCGACCCCGTCGCGCAGACGGCGCTGGTCGAGCCGGGCGTCGTGAACCAGGAGCTCTCGCTCGCCGCCGCGCAGCACGGCCTCTTCTACGCGCCCGACCCGTCGAGCCAGAAGGCCTGCACCATCGGAGGCAACGCGGCGGAGAACTCCGGCGGCCCCCACTGCCTCTACTACGGCGTCACCACGAACCACGTGCTCGGCATGGAGGTCGTGCTCGCCGACGGCAGCGTGCGCTGGGTCAGCGGCGACGCGCCCGACCGGGTCGGCCTCGACCTGTGCGGCGTGATCGTCGGCTCGGAGGGGACGCTGTGCGCGATCACGAAGATCAAGGTGCGCCTCCTCCGCATCCCGCCGAGCATCACGACGTTGCTCGCGGCGTTTCCGACCATCGAAACCGCGAGCCAGGCCGTGTCCGCGGTCATCGGGCACGGCATCGTGCCCTCGGCGATGGAGATGATGGATCGCGTCACCGTCGGCGCCGTCGAGGCGCACTACCACGCCGGCTATCCCACCGACGCAGGGGCGGTGCTGCTGGTCGAGGTCGACGGGACGGCCGAATCGACGCGCGAGCTGACCGCGGCGATCAGCAGGATCCTGGCCGAGAACCAGGGCTACGCGATGCGCGAGGCAAAGACGGCCGCGGAGCGAGACCTCCTGTGGGCCGGCCGCAAGGGTGCGATCGGGGCACTCGGGCGCATCAAGCCGAACTACTACCTTCACGACGGAGTTGTCCCACGCTCGCGTCTACCCCAGGTGCTTTCCGCCGTGGGCGAGATCGGCGAGCACTACAAGCTGCCCGTCGCGAACGTCTTCCACGCGGGCGACGGCAACCTGCATCCGAACATCCTCTTCGACATGCGCGACAAGGGAGTCCTGCACCAGGTCGAATCGGCCGGCGAGGAGATGCTGCGCGCAGTTGTCGAGCTCGGCGGCGCGCTTTCCGGAGAGCACGGCATCGGGCTCGAGAAGAGCGCGTTCATGCCGTGGATCTTCACGGAGGACGACCTCGACGCCATGCACCGCGTGAAGGACGTCTTCGACGCGGACGGGATTCTGAACCCGGGCAAGATCTTTCCCGATCCATCGCGCAAGCCCCTTCACCTCGCGGGACGCACGGGGCTTGCCATCGAGGCCAAATGGTGGTGAAGATCCCCACGAACTCAGAGGACCCGCGACTCGGCCCGCGGAGCGGGTCGAGGAGCGGCTCGCCGTGAGTTCGCGGGGACCCCTACAAAGCGCACCGGCGATCGAGAAACCCGCCACTGCGGAAGAGCTCGCCCGGCGCCTTCACGCAGCCGCGGCGGCGAAGCTCAGCGTGACGCCTGCCGGCGGCGGCAGGGCGCGCGGCATGGGCGATCCGCTCGAGCGGTGCGACCTGGTCTTGGAGACCACACGACTCGATCGCGTCATCGAGCACCAGCAGTCCGACATGGTCGTCAGCGTCGAGGCGGGCATCGCCCTCGAAGCGCTGCAGTCGCACCTCGGCAGAGCGGGACAGTTCCTTCCCCTCGACCCGTTCAACTCGCCAGGCCACACCATCGGCGGCCTGCTGGCGAGCGGATGGACGGGACCGCTCCGACTGCGCTACGGGTCGCCGCGCGACTTTCTCATCGGCATCCGCGTCGCGCTGCCCGACGGCAAGCTGGCGAGCGCCGGCGGCCGCGTGGTGAAGAACGTCAGCGGCTACGACCTGATGAAGCTGCACTACGGCGCGCTGGGCTCGCTCGGCGTGATCGTCGCGGCGTCGTTCAAGGTCTTTCCGCGTCCATTGCACGATGTGACTGTGTCTGACGCCGGGGGTTGGGATGCCGCCGACCGCGCCGCCTCGATGCCGCTTTCTCCTTCCGCACTCGAGCTCTTCTCCGATGGACGCGTGCTCGCGCGCTACTTCGGCAGTCGAGATGCGGTCGATCGCGCCGTCTCCGAGCTGGGCTGGAAGAAGACCGACAGCGCGGTCTGGGACGAGCATGCCCGTCGCGGTCACGAAAAGTGGGCCCGCATCGCAGTGCCGCGCACGCTGCTCCGCGACGTCGTCAGTTCTCTTCCCGACGGTTCCGAATGGTGGGCATCGCCGGGCGCCGGCATCGCACACTGGGCGATCGCCACGGATGCGCAATCCGTCACGGCGATGCGCGCGAAGGTCGAGGCCGCCGGCGGAACGCTGGTCATGCTCGCCGCGCCAGACGACTTCATGCGCGAGGTCGGCTCATGGGGCACCGCGCCTGCGACGATCGATATCATGAGGCGGATCAAAACGGCCTTCGACCCGGACGGCACATTGAACCCGGGCAGATTCGTCGTCTGATGGAAAAGAGCGCCCTGCGCGCGCCCGGCGCCACCCCATTCAGCCGTCTCTCCGACGACGACCTCGCGACCTGCGTGCACTGCGGCCTGTGCCTCGATGCGTGCCCGACGTTTCGCGTCACGGGCCTCGAGACGGAATCTCCGCGAGGACGCATCTACCTGATGACGCAGTGGAAGCGCGGGACCATGCCCTTCGACGAGGAGCAGGTCAAGCACATCGACCTGTGTCTCGGGTGCCGCACCTGCGAAGGCGTTTGCCCGTCGGGTGTGCCGTACGGCCGGATCATCGAGGCCGGCCGCGCCGACGTCGAAGACGTGCGGCGGCCGTCCGCCAAACGGATCGCGAGCCGGGTCGCGCTGCGCCAGCTGCTCGCGCATCCCGGCCGGCTGCGCGCCGCCGGCGCCGCGACGCGCGTCGCGCAGAGATTGGGCCTGACCTCGGTCGCGCGCTCAGGACGG
>CAKZUH010000027.1 GCA_937921725.1 uncultured Chloroflexota bacterium
GACGCTTATCCGCTTGCGGGACGGCAAGGCAATTGAGGCCCGGTCCTGTTGGGACGTGACTGACTGGCGACAACAGGTCGGCCTTTCTCCACCGCCACCGGAGGCCGGCACATCGTAAGTCCACAAAGGACCTAGAAAAACGGACAGCCGCAAACGGGAACATTTGACCTCCTGACGGAGGTGGCAAGATAACCCCACATTCGTGGGGGACGAACCCCACGCACCACGTGCTATGAAACCATTGGCGTGGTGGGAAGAAGCTCGTGCGCTGCTTTGGTGCCCGGAGCCCGAAAGATAACCTGAGCTTGGTCGCCGGCAGGCACCAACATGATGTCGCCACGCTGCTGCGTGAGCACGTAGGGGAAAGTCTTTGCTTAGAACGGTGACCACCCACCAAATCGAAAGTCGAGGAGGTGTCGCATGCAGGTAGTCCACGAACGTTGCGGTGGTCTCGACGTGCATAAACGGACAGTCGTCGTCTGCGTGATTGTTCCCGAAGGCCGGGAGGTGCGTACCTTCGGGACCATGACGCGTGAGCTGTTGGAGATGGTGGATTGGCTACTCAACAAGCGGGTGACGCATGTCGCCATGGAGTCGAGCGGCGTGTACTGGCGGCCTCTCTTCAATCTCCTCGAGGGTCGCGGCATCGAACTGCTGGTCGTGAACGCACGTCACGTCAAGGCGGTGCCGGGGCGGAAGACCGATGTCAAGGATGCCGAGTGGCTCGCCGACCTGCTCCGCCATGGTCTGCTCAAGGCCAGCTTCGTTCCTGACCGAAGGCAGAGAGAGCTGCGAGAGTTGGTGCGGTATCGGAAGACCCTGGTCGAGGAACACGCGCGCATGGTGACCAGAATCCAGAAGGTCCTGGAAGGCGCCAACATCAAGCTGAGCAGCGTGGCCAGCAACGTGGTCGGCAAATCGGGGAAGGCCATGCTGGAACAGTTGGCTGCGGGCAACGAGGACGCTGAAGCGATGGCGGAGCTGGCCTGGTCAAACCTGCGCAGCAAGCGGGGTCAGTTGCGCGAAGCCTTGATCGGATCGATGGGTGAGCATCAGCGATTCATGCTCAAAAGCCACCTTCGCCTGGTGGAAGAGATGGAAGCCGAGGTCGAGGCCGTGAATGCCCAACTGGAGGAGCGGATGCGCCCTTTTGAGTCGCAAATCGCGCTGCTCGACCAGATCCCAGGCATCGGTACGACCAGCGCGCAGCAGATCCTGGCCGAGATCGGGGTCGACATGTCGCGCTTCCCAACCGCAGACCATCTGGCTTCCTGGGCACGGGTATGTCCAGGGCTCAACGAAAGCGGCGGCAAGCGTCACCCGGCGTCGACCGGTGCCGGCAATCCGTGGCTGCGGTCGACTCTGATCGAGGTCGCCTTGGCCGCGGTCAAGGCCGGCCGACGCCAGCCCAACTTCTTCTCAGCCCGCTACCACAGGCTGTCGAACCGCCGCGGCCCCAAACGAGCTGCCATGGCTGTCGCCCACTCGCTCCTCATCGCCATCTACAACATGCTTCGCAACGGCAGCTACTTTGTCGATCTCGGACCGACCCACTATGACCAGCGACGTCGCGACCTCATTGCTAACCGCTCCGTCCGCCGCCTCGAGGAACTGGGTTACAAGGTGTCGATCGAAGAGGCCGTTGCGTGATGGCATAAGGTTTCAGGGGAAACGGCTTGGTCATGGTTTCCAGCCAACTTTGGGCTTGTTCCCGAACTTGTTCCGACGATCAGCTCATGGATGCATGCCATGTGACAACCTATGCGTCTCGTGGCGACTACTCTCGAGCGCGCTGCCCAACCTAACCTGGCTCTGGGCGGCCTGAACTGGGCTTATGTCCTGGTCGGCGCCGCCGACGCGACGCTCCTGCCATACATACCGCTGTACCTCTTCCAGCGCGGGCTGGGCGCGGAGCAGATCGGTGCCATCCTGGCGGCAGCAGCGGGGTGTTCGCTCCTCGCCGGGATGGTGTGGGCTTACCTCGCCGACAACTCGGTCCGGCCGGAGCGGGCAGTCGTCGGCGCGAGCGTCGCCGCCGCCGGGGTCGTCCTTCTGTTCCCGCTGGCGAAAGGCGCATTTCCGCTGGCGCTGGTGACCGCGGCCCTGTTCCTCGCCCGCGCGCCGTTCACGCTGCTCGACCCGATGACGCTGCAGCGGCTGAGGGATGCAAGCCGGACGCGCTACGCACGGATCCGCCTTCGAATGAGCGCGGGCTGGGCTCTTTGGGCGGTCATCTCGGGCGGCGCGTACCAGGTGTTCGGGCTGCGGATGATGCCGTTCCTGTACGCGCCGATGGTCGCCATCTTCGGGCTCTGGGTCTGGCATGCGCTCCGTCCGGTTCCGAAGCCGCCCGTCCAAGCCGGCGCCTCCGCAACAGGCACGCGGCGGCTTCCTTCTTTGCCGGTTGCGATGGTCGGATTTCTCGTCGCGTGTTTTCTGCTTGGCGCGTCGTCCGCCGGCGCCCAGAACTTTGTGGCGCTGCGGATCAACATTCTTGGCGGCGGCGCCCTGCTCATCGGTGCGGCGGCCGCATTCCAGGCGCTGACCGAGATCCCCACGATGGGATCGACCCACTTGTTGACCAGGCACATCAGCCACAGGTCGCTTTTTGCCATTGGGTGTGGTGTCTACGTCGTGGTGTTTCTCGCGTGGGGACTCGTATCCGATCCGGCGGCACTCGCGCTGCTCAGGCTCGCCGCCGGGGTCGCGTTTGCACTGACCTATGTGGCGGCGGTGCTGATCGCCGATCAGCTGACGCCGGCGCACATGCGGGCGACAGGCCAGGCCCTCGTCAAGGCGGTCATGTTCGGCCTCGCGCCGGTCGCCGGATCCTTTGGTGGCGGTCTGATCTACGGTGAGGTCGGGCCGCGCGCGATGTTCATCGCGGCAACGGTAGTGGTCGCCGCGGCGGGAGTCGTCGCCATGGTCGTAATTGCGGAGCCGCGTCGCCGTCCGAAGCTCACCGACCACGCACCGGCTCGCCTCGAGCCCAGCCCGGCTGCCGTCGACGAGCGCTGATCTTGTACGACCCGTCGATCTGGCGCGACTACTTCGTGATGGTGGGCGGCGGGGCCGCGGCCTTGACGGGCCTTGTCTTCGTCGCCATGACGCTGCACCTGGACGACATAGTTCACCACCCCGTGCACCGGCACCGCGCCCGAACGATCCTCGCGGGCCTGACGGCCGTATTCCTGAGATGCGGCCTCGTCCTGATGGGCGGGCAGAGCCGCCAGGCGGTCGCCCTGGAGATCTTCGGCGTGCTGGTCGTCGTCGAGGTGATGCTCTACCGAAGCACCGTTGACGCGTTTGCCGCGGCCGACAGGTCCGTCCTCTTGCGTGCCGCGGGTAGCTTCGCGTGCCTCGTGCTCGAGCAGCTCGGGGCGGTCGCTTTGTTTCTCGGCGCGGCGTGGGGCCTCTACGTCGTGGGCCTCGGCATGATGTCGTCGTTCGTCTCCATGGTCACGGGGGCGTGGCTTCTGCTCGTGGGAGTCGAAGCGTCAAGGCCTGCCGCTGCGCCGGCCGATCAGCCTCAGATATAGCCCGGTCGCGACGTCACCGGCCACACCTGATCGGTGTGGATGATGTAGCGCTGCGTCGCGAATGCGCCTGCCCACAGAGGCCAGCACGTCGTCAGCGTGAGGTGATACCCATTCGAGTTCGTGATGAGCACAGTCCGGTTGTCGGGGTTGACGATCTCGGTGCTCGTCAACCGGTAGCGGTACAGCCCGTAGCGGGTTTCGATGTCGATCTCGTCGCCCTTCTGAAGCTGCGGAAAGTTGATCCAGTACACGTTGTGGGCGGCAACCCCGACGGTGCCCGGGTCGCCCGGCCACATCGTGCCGGGGTAGTGGCCCGGGCTGGCGTACAGGACTCCGCTGCCGATCCCTTCCTTCACTGCGGCGAAGTAGCCGAGCCGGGGAATCCGGAGCGCGAAATCCACCCCGTCGACCGGGTGCTTGAGGCTGGGGTCGACCACCTTCGGTCCCGGCCCATGAGGACCCAGCTGATAGCTCCAAACTTGGTTTAGATGGCGCTGTTCGGAGACGCCGTTCCACATGCCGTAGCCGAACTGGCCGAGGAGGACCAGACCCACGATGATGCAGGCAACGGAAACCGCCCTGAATGGGTCGAGTCGTCGTCGTCGCCGGCGAACATGCCGAACTACGGCACCTGCCATACATCTCTAGAACGCGCCGCGCCGCCGAAGTAGAGGAAGAGCTACAGGACGAAGTAGAAGGTCGCCCCGTCACCCACGACGCCGTCGGCCCAGATCCGGCCCCCGTGGCGGTTGACGATCCGCCGCGCCGTGGCCAGGCCGATGCCCGCCCCCGGAAACTCGCTGTGGCTGTGCAGCCGCTGAAACGCGCCGAACAGGCGGTGGGAATCGATCATGTCGAAGCCGACGCCGTTGTCCCGCACGAAGATGCGCTTCTCGCCGTCCACGATCTCGCTGCCGATCGCGATCGCGGGAGCTTGCTTCGTGCTGCTGAACTTCCACGCGTTGCTGATCAGGTTCGTCAACAGGATGCGGACGAGCTTCGGGTCGCCGGACGTGACGATCCCAGGGGCGATCTCGACCTCAACCTTGCTGCCGGGGTCCGCCGCGCGCATCTCGCTCACGATCTGGTCCGCCAGCGCGCTGATGTCGATGGATGCTCGCCGGATCTCGCCGCTGGTCAAGCGGAACAACAATTGAAGGCCGTCGAACACCGAGGTCATGCGTTCGCTCGCTTCGCGCATCCGTTCGAGGTATTCCTTCGCCTGAGGGTCCATCTGGCCGCCGTAGCCCTCGAGGAGCTTCTGGCTCAGGGCGTCGAAGGACGTGAGCGGGGCGCGCAGGTCGTGCGAGACGGCGTAGCTGAATGCTTCGAGCTCGCGGTTGATCGCCGTCAGGGCGGTGGTCCGCTCCTGGACGAGCGTTTCGAGCTGCGTGCGGTAGCGGCGGAGCTCCTGCTGGGCGCGGTACAGCTCGGCGAAGACAGTGACCTTGGCGCGGAGGATCGCGGGCACGACCGGGGCGAAAACGAAGTCCACCGCGCCGAGGTTGTAGCCCCGGCCCATGTCCGTCTCGGCCTGGTCGAGCGCTGTCACGAAGATGATCGGCGTGAGCTCGGAACGGGGCCGCTGCCGGACGAGCTGCGCGGTTTCGAACCCGTCCATGATCGGCATCCGCACGTCGAGGAGGACGACGGCGAACTCGTTGCGGAGCAATTGTCGCAGTGCGTCGGCTCCCGATGATGCCTCGACCACGTTTTCGTCGAGGGGAGCAAGGATGGTGCGCAGCGCGAAACGCTTGGTGGTGTCGTCGTCCACCACCAACACGTTGACCTTCGTCTTGGCCGCCGGTGCGGGCGCCTCATCGTCTGGCGGCCGGCTCGCCCGGGTCACCATCTCGTCTTGCGGAAAAGGTTCACCCCTTCCCGCACTCGCTCGTAGTGGTCGCGGTCCGGACAGTAGAGAAGTGATTCGCGGTTTCCCAGTGCCAGAAAGCCGCCTCGAATCAGGCTGTCGTACATGAGCCGGTGGGCGCGCTCCTGCAGCGACGGACGGAAATAGATGAGGACGTTGGCGCACACGATTAGGTGAAAGTCGTTGAACGAGCCGTCCGTCACGAGGTTGTGCCGGGCCCACGTGATCCGGCTTGCCAGGTCGCGGCTGAACCGCGCGTTCCGGCCGTCGACCGTGTAATGGTCGGACAGGCTGCCGGCGCCGCCGGACTTCTGATACGCGTCCTCGTAGCGGCGGACGCGGTCGAGCGGGTAGGTGCCCAGCCGCGCCACCGCCAGCGTGTCGTCGTTCAGGTCGGTGGCGTAGATGCTGTAGTGGTCGAGCACCCGCGCCTCGTCGAGGAGGATGGCCAGCGAGTAGATCTCCTCTCCGGTGGCGCATCCCGCCACCCAGACCCGGACCGACGGATAGGTCTTGAGCAGAGGTATGACCTCCTCGCGAATGCAAGCGAACAGCTCCGGGTCGCGGAACATGCTGGTCACGTTGACGCCGACCTGGCCGAGGAATCGCTGCATGCACGACGCGTCGTGAAGGACGCGGTCTTGGTAGGCCGAAACGGTGTGCACGCCTTCGCGTGCCATCGCGTTCACCAGCCCGCGCCGCAGCGGCCCTAGGGCGTACTCGCGGAAGTCGTAGCCGTAGGACAATCGGATGCCCTCGAGCAGCAACCGAACCTCGATCTCCTCGAGCTCGGTCCCCACGCCATCGAGCCGGAGTGCTGCCCCTTCACCTCGGCTCACTGCACCAGCCAGTTTTTGAGCATGGAAAGCAAATGCGCGTTGTTTACCGGCTTGGCTATGTAGTCGGACGCCCCCGCTTCGATACATTTCTCGCGGTCTCCTTTCATAGCCTTGGCAGTCAGAGCGATGATCGGCCGGTCCTTGAAGGAGCTGATCTCCCGCATCCTCGACATCGTCACGTAGCCGTCCATCTCCGGCATCATCACGTCGACGAGGGCGATGTCGATGTTTTCCCCCTCCCTCAGGAAGTCCAGCGCCTCCTGCCCGGAATCGACCGAAACGACCTCCATCTTCTGCCGCTCCAGCATCGCCGTCAGCGCAAAGATGTTTCGGATGTCGTCATCCACGACGAGGACCTTCTTGCCCTCGAGCATCGCGTTCGAAGGCTCTCCTCCGTTTGTGTCCATCTCGAGCGCGACGTCGCCACCTGCACTCCCCTCGCGAAGGATCGTCGTGATCTCCTGCTTGAGGCGCTCTGGCGACCGGGCGTCCTTGATCACGATGCTCTTTGTGGCGCGGCGGAGCTTGAGCTCCTCCCTCCGCGTGAGGTCTCGGGCGGTGTACACGAGCAGGGGCGTCGACCCGAGAGCCTGGTTGTTTTGGAGCTCATCGATCAGCTTCCACCCGCTCATGCCGGGAAGGCCGAGGTCCAGGACCACGCAGTCGAACCGCTCCTTCTCCATCATCGCGAGAGCCTCGTCGCCGGTCGCCGCGGTGATCGTCCTGGTGTTGGTGGGCGCCATCAGGTCGGCGATGAATTGGCGCTGCACAGCGTCGTCTTCGACCACGAGCAGCGACTTGGTCGCTTCGAGGCTCTCGACCGCGGCGATCGCCGGCGCTGCGGCCGCCTCCCGCCGGCTGCCGGCTCCCGTCCCGGCGACCCGGACCCTCGATGTCATTTCGACAGCCGGCGCGTCCGACCATCCATCTTCGGTCGAGTGGAGGCGGCGCGGCTGCGTCGGGGCAAGCAGCGGAAGGTAGACGGTGAAGATGCTGCCCACGCCCGGCTCGCTCTGGAGACGGATCTCGCCGCCCAGCAGGCGGGTCAGCTCGCGGCAGATGGAAAGGCCCAAGCCGGTGCCCCCGTACTTGCGGCTGGTTGAACCGTCCGCCTGCAGGAAGGGCTCGAAGATCGAATGCTGCTTCTCGAACGGGATTCCGATGCCGGTGTCGATGACGCGAAACGCGACCACCTGTGGGGCGCGACTCAGCAGGTCGTTCGACGGGCTCCAGCCACCGCTGGCGGGCTCGGCGACGAACTCCACCTTGCCCTTCTCGGTGAACTTGAATGCGTTGCTCAGAAGGTTGTTCAGGATCTGCTGCAGCCGCTGCGGGTCGGTGTGGATCGTCTCCGGCAGGCCGGGGCGGAGGTCGATCGCAAACATGAGCTTGGTCGCCTCGGCGACGTGGCGGAACGTCCGCTCGAGCATCGGCGTCAGCTCGGCAAGCGGCCAGTTGCTGATGTCGAGCGCGACCGTGCCCGACTCGATCTTCGACAGGTCGAGGATGTCGTTGATGAGCTTCAGGAGGTCGGTTCCGGAAGACCGGATGATCGTCGCGTACTCGACCTGCTTCGGCAGCAAATTGCCGTCGGGGTTCGCCGCGAGCTCCTGGGCGAGGATCAAGAGGCTGTTCAGCGGCGTGCGCAGCTCGTGTGACATGTTGGCGAGGAACTCTGACTTGTAACGCGACGTGATCTCGAGCTGCTCGGCCTTCTCTTCGACGAGTCCCTTGGCCGACTCGACCTCGAGCCGGCGCTGCTCGATCTCGGCGTTCTGGGTGGCGAGCTGACGTGCCTTCTCGGCGAGCTCGTCGTTCGTTCGCTGCAATTGGTCCTGCTGGCTCTGCAGCTCGGTGGCGAGAGACTGCGACTGCTCGAGCAAGTTCTCGGTCCGGGTGTTCGCGTCGATCGTGTTGAGCACGATGCCGATGCTCTCGGCCAGTTGGTCCAGGAAGTCGATGTGGGTCGGGCTGAACGCGTCGAACGACGCGAGCTCGATGACGGCCCGCACCTCGCCCTCGAACAGGACGGGGAGGACGATGATGTTCGCCGGCGTCGACTCGCCGAGCGCGGAGTTGATCTTGATGTAATCCTTGGGGACGTTCGTCACGACGATGCGCTTCTTCTCGAGCGCGCACTGGCCGATCAGGCCTTCACCCAGGCGAAATTCAGACGGGATGTTCTTGCGGGTCCTGTAGGCGTAGCCCGCCTGCAGCGAAAGTTGTGCCGGATGGCCGTTTGGCCCGACCATGCTGTAGAACACGCCGTGCTCTGCGTGGACCAAGGGGGCGAGCTCTGACAGGATCATCTTGGAGACCGTCATCGGGTCGCGCTGGCCCTGCAGCATTCGGGTGAACCGGGTGAGGTTGGTCTTGAGCCAGTCCTGCTCCCTGTTCTTGTCGGTCGTCTCCTTGAGGTTGCGGATCATCTCGTTGATGTTGTCCTTGAGCACCGCAACCTCGCCTTTCGCGTCGACGCGGATGGACCGGGTCAGGTCGCCCTTGGTCACCGCCGTGGCCACCTCGGCGATGGCGCGGACCTGCGTGGTGAGGGTCGCCGACAGTTGGTTCACGTTGTAGGTGAGGTCACGCCACGTGCCGGCGGCGCCAGGCACGCTGGCCTGCCCTCCCAGCCTTCCTTCCGCACCGACCTCGCGGGCGACGGTGGTCACCTGCTCGGCGAAGACGGCAAGGGTGTCGGTCATGCTGTTGATGGTGTCGGCGAGCTCCGCGATCTCGCCCTTTGCCTCGAGCGTGAGCTTGCCTCTCAGGTCGCCGTTGGCGACGGCCGTGACCACCTTGGCGATGCCTCGCACCTGGTCGGTCAGGTTGCTGGCCATCGTGTTGACGTTGTCGGTCAGGTCTTTCCACGTGCCTGCGACACCTTCCACGTTGGCCTGGCCGCCGAGCTTGCCTTCGGTGCCCACCTCGCGCGCCACACGGGTGACCTCTTTGGCGAACGCGTTGAGCTGGTCGACCATCGTGTTGATGGTCTGCTTGAGCTCGAGGATCTCGCCCCGGACGTCGACGGTGATCTTCTTCGAGAGGTCGCCCTGCTGGACCGCCGTCGTGACCTCGGCGATGTTGCGGACCTGGCTGGTCAGATTGCCTGCCATCAGGTTCACGTTCTCGGTCAGGTCCTTCCAGA
>CAKZUH010000028.1 GCA_937921725.1 uncultured Chloroflexota bacterium
CGGCAGGCGGGGTGGAGGACCGCTCTTCAATTTCTACGAACTATCGGACAACCTCCCCATGGCATCAGTCATCGTTTCTTCTCAACCGGACGCCAGGTCGAAGATCAGAGCCCTAACCGAAACTCAGCCCGAAAGGGCCTCCATCGCTGCTCTCACGCTCACCGAGTTGGAGTCGGTTGCTACGGTAACCGAACTGCGAAACCTGCTCGCGCAGCAATTGTTCCGGCGCAATCTGTTCGGTGTTGAATCACCTCTGGAGCGCGACAGCCTCCCAAAATGGCCGCTGAGTCGCCGGCCGATACTAGAGAAGATGTCATAGCGTGGGTCAATCGCAGGCGTGACCGATTAGAGAGGCGTCTCCGCCGGTCTGATTTCCGATGCCCTTAGTTTGGAGTATGGGCCGAAGCGGGCCACTGAGCGTGCGTTAGCTGCGATTGAGGAAAAGCGCCGCGGCGAACTAATGCAGTACTCCTACGCCGGATTGTGGGAAAAGGCTTACTTTCTCGAGCTGATTGCGATATTGAAGAAAGAATGGCCTCTCTTCCAGACGAAGCTTGGGGTGGAACGAGAGGAAGCTGTCAAATGGCTAGACCAAGTGAATCGATGTCGTTGGGATGCGCACGCAGCGGAGGCCGTCCCCGAGGAAGATCTCCAGTTTCTCAAAGTGTGCTTCAGGCGATTGGAAGAGAAGCTTGATCTGGTCCAATGAGTAGCATCTCGCTCGGGCAGCCGGCTCCACTTAGATCGAAAGACCCGCGAGGCGGTTCCTCGCCGGGAGGGGTAGGTCCCTAAGGAATCTACTTCAGGAGGCGGCTCGCGACTTCGCGTCGCAGTGCTCTGTTTGGGGTGCGGTACGTGCCCAGGTGGGTGCTGGTTGGTGAGCCCGGGTGCCAGTCGAAGCTCAGGTGGCCTTCTGATTCGTGTGGTTTGCAGATCGCGCGCAGCTCCTCGGATGGAATCAGGAGGCATTCGTCGTGGAATCGGTGTTCTTCGCGCTCCCACGCCAGGACGACGAAATAGGTCGTTGGAGATGGGCGGAAGCTTGCGGCGTGGATTCCTACCGTGCCGGCGGGGTGGGCTGGGTCGACGCCCACCGTTTGATCTGCAGGCCTAGGACCCGGCGCGTGTTCAGATCTAGGGCTGCCAGCTCCGACGTTTCAAGGTCTGGGAATGGGCGGAATAGGTTCAATTCGCCGTTCTCGGCCAACAGGCGGATGACTTCGGCTGCGCCTAGGAATCCCAGGTCGCTTCGCCACATCGGGTGTGGCTTGACGACCGGCGCGGCAGCTTCGGTTCGGCTGATGCCGAACCGTTCGACCAGGCGTTCGGTCGGGATCAGGAACTCGTAGAACCGGCTTCGCTGTCGCGGGTGCATGCCGAATCCAGCGGCGTAGATCGGGCGGCCTTCGTGATGCGAAGCGACGGCGAGGCGTTTGAAGTCGCCCTCCGGGATGACCAGCATCGTTGGTCCTAGTCCGCCTTCGGTGATCAGTCCACTAACGAGCAGCGCATTGTCGTCGTTCAGGCTGTCCCCCCACACCACCAGATGGACCTCGCCGTCGTCGAGGGTCGACCGGCCTTTCGCCTGGATTGATATGTACTTCCCGTCGCTCAGCCGATGAACCAGGGCGTCGATGCCTCTGTCAGTTAGTGGCAGGAACACGTGTAGCGATCCGCGGGACTGCTCCGTTAGCGCCGCCCACAGGCGGAACTCGAACACCTGGCCCGAGGCGCTCAGCTCATCGGATGTCCATCGGCCTGTCAGCTCTTCCACGCCCCACCCGGCGCTAACGCGCCGACCTCCCCGGCGAGGGGGGAGGTGAAGCCCGCCTCAGCGAGCGGGGAGGTAAAGCGCCCCGGCGAGCGGGGAGGTAAAGTCCGCTCTGGCCAGCGGGGAGGTGAACCCTTCAGTTGCACAGGAGCTTCGCCGACCGTAGGTAGACCTCTCGCATTTTTCGACTGAGGCTAGGTCGACCCATTCCACGTCCGCGTGTGCTCCTTCGCCGGCGGGGCCATACGACACCGTGGGGATGCGTGCTCCGTTCAGCAGCGCCATGTCCATCCAGTACGCGACGCCGATGATCACCGGGTTCTGGGCCGCCTCCGCTACTGCGAGGCTTAGGCCGTGATCCGCCGGGACTTCTGACGGCGCTCGTTCGAGCGTCACCCGCGCGGTGGCCTCCGCGGAGCCGATCAATTCCTCGATTTCGCGCAAAGTGCTCGCGCCATCCTCGCCTTGCACCGTGCGGCGTTCCAGCTTCGCCACACACCGGGCGGGGTATGTGCTCATCTCCTGGCCACCTTCTATTAGAGAGGCGTGGATTGAGCCCGTGCCCAGCAGCGCGTGGCGCGGGCTTTCGTGCAAGCGCCGGTTCAGTTCCAGCACGCCGGTGAGGATCGAGCCCATGTGCGCGATCGCGTCCACTCCCAGGTCCGAGCGCGACCCGTGCGCCGCGACCCCTGTCGTCTCCACCTCCAGCCACACGAATCCCTTGTGCGCCAGGCACAGGCGAAGCTCCGTGGGCTCCGTGACGATGGCGTAGTCGGCGCGGAACCGTTCGACAACCGCCGAGGTGCCGATGCTCGCGACCTCCTCGTCCGCCACGGCGTTCACGATCAGGTCGCCCCGAAGGCCAAGCCGCCGCGCTTCTCGGGCCGTAATCATGCATGCGGCCAGGCTCGCCTTCATGTCGTACGCTCCGCGTCCATATATCCGTCCATCGGAGACCACCGGCGCGAACGGCGCGGTCATCGCGCCGGCGCCGACCGTGTCCATGTGTGCGTTCAGCATCAAGCTCGAGCCGCCGCCCGACCCCCGCAGCACCCCCACCACGCTCGGCCGGCCGGCCACCGGCTCGACGAACGAAACCGACAGACCCGCCGCCTCGAGCCAGCCCGCCACGAACGCGGCGATCCGCGACTCGCCCGACCCGCTGGCCACCAGGTCCGGGTTCACTGACTCGATCGCCACCAGCTCGCAGATCAGCTTTTCGAGGTCGGCGTGTACGGTCAACGGCTCCAGTGGACCGTCACAACATCGACGGGCTTCGCGATCCCTTTCACGGAGGCCTCGCGCGGGTCAGAAACCGAGAATCTGGGCGGCACGGTGGCTCGGCTCGCCACGATCTCATCAGGTCCCGCCAGGGTCGCGATACGGGACGCCACGTGCACGCCGCGGCCGCGATAGCGGCCGGCGGACTGGTTCGCGCTCGTGGCGTGGACGCCGATCCTGATGCGCGGCGCGAAACCGTGCTCGCGGCGGTGGTCGGCGAGCTTGCGCTGGATCGTGATTGCGCACTCGAGCGCTGAGGTCGGGTCGCGAAACGCAACGACGAATCCATCGCCCGCGTGATCGACCTCCTCGCCCCCATGACTCGCGAAGCACTGGCGCATGGCGCCATCAAGCCACGCGACGAGGTCGTTCCACGCACCGTCACCGATCGCCTCGACCAACTGCGTCGATCCGACGATGTCGCTGAAGAACAAAGTCCGCTGTGCGACCGTCTGCGGCGTGGCGCTCTCCTCGAGAAGACGCGCCACGCGGGCTACGTCGAGGCGGGCGCCCATGCGCTCGAACGACGCCGTCGCGGCCTCGAGCTCGCGTTCCGCACCTGCCTTGTCGCCGATCTGCCGTAGTGCTTGCGCTAGAGCGATCCGGACTTGCGCCACCTCGTACGGCGCGTCGATCTCCTGCCAGATGCGCAGCGCACGGCGAAGCGTCCGATGGGCATCGGGGTCCGCCCGCTCTGTCTCGACCACGCCGCGCGCCTGGAGCGCGAGCACCTGCAGGCCGATCCCAGGTTGGCCATCGGCGAGTTGCTCGGCTCTTAGGGCGGCACGCTCGGCCGCGTCCAGATCGCCGGCGTCCACGGCGATGTCGACTTCACTCGCCGCGCACCGAATGGCGTCGAGCACGCTGTCGGCTGGATCGATCGTCGCCGCCTGGATGGAGCGCAGCGCCGCTGTCTGGTCACCCCGCGCAGCCAAGAGGAGCGCGGCACCCGGCTGGGGCTCGCGCCCTAGCTCGTTCGCCCGCTTGAACGCGGCTCCGGCTCCATCCAGGTCGCCGAGCCGCAGCCTGATCAGGCCGATCTCGTAATACGCCTCGCCGGCAAACCCCGGGCTGTTGCCCTCGAGCTCACCGGACGCGCGCCTTGCCTCGACCTCGGCTTCGGCCAGCTTGCCGCGCAGCCTCATGAACTCTGCTCGATGGACACTGCAGATGCCTGAAAAGCCGGTGATCGACTCGCGGTCGCACCATCGCTTCGCGGTCTGCGTCCATTCGCCGCCCAGCGCGAACTCGCCCGCGTCGCGATAAACGCCGATCGTGTTGCAGTAGACGATGCCCGTCGCCCACGGTCCCAGCTCGCCGCCGATGGCTGCCGCGCAACCTTCGTCCAGGCACGCGAAGGCCTCGTCGCGCAGGCCCGACTCCCACAGGCCGATGCCTAGCCACGAACGACTCATAGCCACCAGGTTCGCGCTACCGAGACGCTCGCCGAGCTCGATCGCCTTCTCCAGCAGCTCGCGGCCACGCGTAGGGTTGCCCTCGCGATAGGCGCGGCGACCCATGGCGCGCCAGAGGAATCCATGCTCGATGCACTCGGGCTCACCTTCCAGCAGGTGCTCCGCGCGTTGGACCCAGCCGCGCGCGGCGGCCGCATCGCGCAGCATGTTCGTGCAGATGTGGCGCAGCATCAGCGCCACGTTGGCGGCCCCGCGCCGATCGCCCGCCCGGACAAACGCGGCGTAGGAGCGTTCCAACGCGTCCACGGTCGCCGGGAGGTCGCCACACCAGTCGTATGCCTTGCCCAACTCGCGCAGCCCGTTCGCGTCGAGTCCGCCTTCGGCGTCTACCTCGGCCAGCAGGCGTCGCGCCTCATCCCAGGAGTGCCGCTCCATCGCGCGGCGGCCCAACTCGACCTTGTCCTGCAGGCCGGAGCTCATCGAGGGATTCTATGCCGCACCTGGCGAGTTCGAGCAGAACCATAACCATCCCTTCGCTTGCGTTTTCCCCGGGCCGAACTAAGATCGCTGAGCCGCTTTCGCGCACAGGGACACGGGGTTAGTTAGGAGGAAAGCCGCTCATGCCTCATTCGTTACGACGCGTCCTCACGTTCGCAATCGGATCCATCACGGTGCTGGCCGCCGCACCCGTCGTCACCGTGGGCCAGGCAGCCGCCGGACCCGACAACGGCACACACAGCCCGATCAAGCACACGATCATCCTGTACCAGGAGAACATCTCCTTCGACCACTATTTCGGGACGTACGGCCACGGCTCGAACGGCATCCCGGCCGGCTCGACGCTCACCCACACAGGCTCCAGCGGAAACACGTGGGGCCCATATGCGCCCACCCAGCTCAGCGGCCTGACCCAGAGCAGGACCTGTGATGTGGACCACAGCTACTCGGACATGATCCAGATGGCCGATCACGGTTTGATGGACAAGTTCTTGCAGTTCGGCAACGACAAGACGGTGACGAACCCGAGCAGCTCGTCCTCGACGACCTGTCCGAAATTCGAGGTCGCATCGCCGACACCGCCAGGCGCCAACCTCACAGCGCTCGCCAACGCCTACTACACAGGCACGGCCGGCGACCTGAACGCCCCTCTCCAGAATTACTGGAAGCTCGCCTCGCAGTACACGCTCGCGGACAACTTCTTTCAGGGGGTCTACGGGCCCTCCACACCGGGTGCGGAGTGGGTGGTCGCAGCCACCAACAACACGACAGGCGACCCCAACCCGGCCGGTGACAACTGCCTTGACTACCCAGCTGGCATCGGCCAGCACGACATTCCGAACCTCGGAGCCGAAGCATCCGCCGAAGGCACCAGCTGGGCGTGGTTTCAGGGCGGGTTCGGCACCTGCGTGCCGAACAGCCCGACGACGGGCCTTTCCCCGAACGTCAATGGCTACAGCCCACACCACGATCCGTTCCAGTACTTCACCTCGACCGCCGACCTCAATCACACGTATGCCTTCGACCCTCGCATGGATTACCCACAGGCCAACCGCCACCAGCGCGACCTGAGCGTCCTCGACGCGGCACTCGCCGGCATCGAGGTGGGGGGCCAGGTGCCTCAGCTGCCCGCGATCTCGTGGGTCAAGGCGCCACAGATGGAAGACGGCCACCCCGGCTATTCGGGCCCGGCTCTCGAGGACGCCTTCCTCGGCGACCTGGTCAGCAAGCTTCAGGCCAGCCCGTACTGGAAGGACACCGCGCTGTTCGTCGCGTTCGACGAGACGGGCGGCTGGTGGGACCACGTTGCTCCTCCCGACCTGGGCGGGCACTTCGCGACCTGGGTCAACGGTGTGCCCAACACCGCTGGCGGCTGCCAGTACCCCGGAACCACGCCCTGCGCTGAGGCAGGATTCGGGCCCCGCATGCCGGCGCTCGTCATCTCGCGCTTCGCGCAGCGGGGCTTCATCGACCACGACCTCCTCAACATCGCCTCGCTCGTCAACTGGGTGGAGTGGAACCACCGTCTGCCCGCCCTCGGCGTCTGGGGCGACCGCGACGTCACCGCCGGCAGCCTCGCGGGCGCGTTCGTCTTCGGACAGGACACCGAAAGCTAGGCTTGCCTTAAGCAACTGCCGCTGGCAGTATTAACCGACCATGGGACTCGGGCCGAGCGATCGGCCCGAGCAGTTTTTGGGGTGTGTTTTCAGGAGGAGCCTGCGATGACCGCGTTTCGTCGCCTGATCTTGTCGGGGGTCACCGCCATCGCTGTCGTGATCTGGTCGGCCGGGGTTGTCGCCGCCGGTGGGTCTGACTGGCATGTGGGCTACTACACGCCTTCGCCGCATGGCGCACTTTCCTTCGCGTCGGCCGACATGCCGGCTACAGGCCTCGCGACCTTGAACTTCACAAACCTGCCCAACACCGCGCTGCTCGTCACGACGCAGGGATCGTCGTCTCTCCTCGGCGACGACCGGGGCAAGCGCATCACCGCTACGTTCGACATCTCGAATGCGGGCGTCTTCACCTACTTCGGAGAACCGGGCGCCTGCGGCTTCGTCGCGGCCAACACCCGGCTCTTCTTCCAGACCTCGAACGCGGGTGGTTTCAACGAGACGCACTACTGGTGGTCGAACCCCGCCTCGCAGCCGCTGGCCAACGGGAAGTCTCTGACCGTGACCGCCACGGTTAATGGCGCCGAGTGGTCAGATTTCTATGGGCATTTCGGCGATGCGCCCGGTTTCTCTCAGGGGTTCACCGACGCGGCCTCGAACGTGACGACGATCGGGCTCTCGTTCGGTGGCGGGTGCTTCTTCGAGAACGGGGTCGGGACGGTCGATGGCAGCGGAACGTTCACGCTGGATAGCTTTACGGTCGCGTAACTGGAAGGGCACGCCCCCATCCGGCCGGGCCGCTTTGCGGCCCGGTCACCTTCCCCGTCGAGCGGGGAAGGGAAGCCGGCCTCCCCGGCGAGCGGGGAGGTGAAGGGTGCGTGCCCTCCGGTCCTTCTCTAATCCTCTCCGTTGGAGCGCGCGAACCACAGGAAGGTGGTGCCTGGCGTGCCGCCTACGAACACCTCGGGGCTTTTGCACGGGTGGGGCAGGTCGACTGTCGCGTTGATCGTCGAATCACCGCCGGGCTTTGTCGCCGGGAACCCGGCGGTCTCCACGTTCATCACGCCGTCCGGTGTCAAGCAGCTCACGACCGCCTCGAACGGGCTGATCGGATTCCTTCCCAGCGGCACCACGATGAGGCCCTTGACCGTCACCGAGACGTGACCCTGGCGGTCGACCGAACCAATGCCTGAGACGATCGACCAGGGGGCGCCGCCGCCCAGTAGGCCGCGGTCGTTCACCTTGCCCACCTCGGCTGTGCCGCTCACCGCATGCATGGAGTCGAATTGGATCAACCTGTCAGCCGGGCTCGCCCCGGCGACCGTCGTGCCCGCGCTGAGCAGGCTCAGCGCCCCGATTCCGCCCACCACAAATCTCCGCCAAAGCATCGCCAACCTCCCACAATCCAGAACCGGCTTCGGGGGGCGATACCCCCGCTGGTTACCTGCGCGGACGACACTCCCGGCCCTGTAGTTCTGTCAGGGGAGCGCGCCGACTCCGCTGCATTGGCCCCGGACCCAGCCCCCGAACATGATGATCTGCCGTCGTTTCGAGTCATAAGCCAGGTAAGTCTCGTCCCGAGCCGGTGGCCGGTTGACAGGTTGCAACTGCGACCATGTGGTCCCGTCGAACACCATCGTTTCTGATGTGTTGGCGGTGGGGCTCGGAGTGGTCGTATATGCGGTGTTGCAGCGATCGCCCCCAAACGCAACGAGGGAAGCAGCGCCGTCATCGTATGCGAGGCCCGCCACGGTTACCTGGTTGAATGGCGGGGCCGAAAGCGCAGACCAGTTGACTCCATCCCATACGCGAGACACGCCGCTTAGCGTCCAGAAGCCGCCGTCCAACATCACCAGTCGCCCGCGCTTCGTGTCCGCGAAGAGGAATCCGGACTGGGAGGCGGCGATCACGGCGCTCGAAGGGTGAAGCGTCCAGGTCTTCCCATCCCAACTCCAAGTGTCTGGGCTGCATCCCTCACCAGGCTCAACGATGCAGGTTGGACTGTTCACCAGAACGACCTGTTTGGATGCCGGGTCAAAGGCCGCCGCAGCTGGCCCGAACGACTGGGCAGGAGGCGACTGCCCCTGGCGGAAGGCGTTCTGTGACCATGTCTGGCCATCCCAGATCCACGTATCGCCGATGTCGCCGGCCTGGCCCTTCCCGATATTGCCTCCGAACATGATCACGTCATTTCGGATGGGGTCGTACGCGGCGGCTGGCCACCTACGCGCCGGGGGGAAAATCGCCGGATGGCGCAGCTTCCAGTGTCCATCCCAGGTCCAGGTCTCGGAGAGCAGCTTGCCGGCAGCATCCTCGCCACCAAACAGAACGATCTCGCCTGTGGCCTCGTCGTAAACGTACAGGGCGCCGAAACGCCAGCTCGGGCCATCACTCGAACCAGCCTTATGCCAATCCGCGCCGTCCCATGTCCAGGTGTCGTTTAGGTACGAGTCGGCGGTCGACCCACAAGCCGCGGCGATGCAGACGAGCGAGAACAGCAAGGCACGGCCGAGGGTTGAACTGCGGGTTGGCTGATTGACTCGAAGGCCGCGCCACACGGGTCGTCGCATGGCGCCAGCTTATTCGGGGCCGGTCTCACTAGCAGTCTCAATCCGGTCTCAATTTTATTGAAGGGCGTCACGATCCCTGGTCCACCTCAGGAGCGTGTTACCTGCGGCCGAAGATCGAGCTTTCGACCACGTAGAACAGCGCGATCACCAGGTACAGGCCTGCGCTCGCGAGCGGGCTGATGAACGCGACCAGCGTCGCGCCGAGATAGATGGCCGGGCCGACGGTGAAGCTCCGTCCGATTCCCCGCACGAGGGCCGGGTCGGCGTCGTGGCGCAGCAGCCGGCGGCCCACCGCCGCGTACCACCACAACGCGTTGTACATGACCGAGGTCAAAATCAGCGTGATCCCGTACGCGAGCGCCGCCGCCAGCGCGCCGTCCGTCCTTATATACAGGGCCAGGAGGCGGGTCGGAAAGGGCACGAAAGCGACGAGCATCAAGAACAGCACGGTCAGCATCAGGAACGTGCGGTCGACGTGGGCGATCTGGTGCATCACGGTGTGGTGATTGACCCACATGATGCCGATGGTCACAAAGCTGATGACGTAGGCGACGTAGCTCGGCCAGATCCCGAGCAGCTCGCCGCCCAGCGGCTTCCCGGCGGTCACCGCCAGGTTGAGGATCAGCAGCGTCGCGGCGATGGCGAAGATGCCGTCGGCGAACGCCTCCAGCCGGTTCTTGGGCACCCGTCAATTCAAACTGCAAGTTTCCTCGGGCGCAACCGTTAATCAGCCCCAAAGGAGGTGGTCCGCCTGTGATCACATCGATCATCACGTTCCTCAGTACCCGCATCGTATCGGTCGTCATCACGACCGTGGTCGTCGTGGCCGCCGTGCCCACCTTGATCGTGGCCATCCACGGCAACACCATCACGATCACGACCGGGCCGGTCGCCTCCGCCACCCGCACGGGCGACGACCAGGAGCGAGCCCGGATCGTCGTCGAGGTCAAGAGCGCCGGCGACTCGGTCATCGTCAAGCTGAACAACGAGGAGGCGAGCTGCGACTCCCAGATCGCTCAGCTGGCGGGCCAGTCGAAGCTGTCCGCCACGGCTACCGCCGCCGAGCTGAAGAAAGGCAAGGACGAGTTCCACGCCTCGATCAAGCCGTTCGACGACGAGATCAAGGCCGACGAGGACGAGCTCGACCACCTCAAGGTCATCACGACCGAGACCGAGCAGACGTTCCTGGTCCGGATCAACGAGGTCCAGGTGATCGCGCTCGGCGAAAACGGCCAGGGCGGCACGCTCATCACCGTGTGCCAGACCATCATCGTGGAGATCACCCAGGTCATCGTCATCGTCCAGCCCGCTCCAAGTGGCGGCGACGAAGACATCAAGACCGCCGCATGATCGCGACATCTACGAGGAGTAAGGCCTCCTCCTCCAACCTCCCCACCTCTACTCCAGAGGCCAATGCTCCAACCGACCCGGCGAGCCCCCTCCCTGATTTGCTCGCCGGGCTCCGGTGGGGCACACGCGAGGCCGCTGTAGCGGCATTCGCGCTGATCGTCATTGACGTGTTCGCCGGCTGGTCGTACCTGGCCAGCTACTTCAGCTATTTCCGGATCCCGACCGAAGCGGTCGGCCTGACGTGGCCGGAGGTGCTCGGCCAGGGCCTGCGCACTGTGCTTCTGCCCCTCACGGTGATCGTCGTCGCCGCGGTGGCGCCGGCACGCAACCGCAACCTCCGCCCCGCGGCGATCGCCGTGGGGATTTACCTGCTCGTGCTCGCGCTTGTCGCGATCACCAACCACTGGGCCTCAGTCGGATCGGTGCTCGTCCAGCTCGCGGCTGCGATCGCGGCTGCCGGCATCGTGTTCGGCATGCGGATGGGGATCGGCGGGAAGCCGAACGAGCGACTGCTGATCGGCGTCGCCGGCCTCCTCGTGTTGATCTCCACGCCTGTCGCCACCGGCACGCTCGACGCCGGAACGGTGGCGGGGTCGAAGACCACCTCGCTTCGGATCGTCACCTCGGGGCCGGTGCTGCCGAGCGCGGTTCCGTTCAACGGCAACTACACGTACACGAACTACGTGCTGCTGCGCGAGAACGACACTCGGTACTGGGTGTTCCGGATCGGCGACCACTACGCGTACTCGATTCCGAAGTCAGAGGTCGTCTACATCCGGTATTAGCGGGGCGAAGCCCCCACCCGGCCGCTTCGCCGCCGACCTCCCCCGGCGAGCGGGGAGGTGAAGTGCCCGCGGCAGTGAAGGCGTACTTCTCCGAGCTTGCGGATCGAGTCGAAAAGCAGAAGGAACGAATTGTGGTCACCCGGAATCGCCGGCCTGCCCTGGTGCTGATCAGTCCCGATGACCTCGAGAGTCTCGAGGAGACTCTCGCCATTCTGTCCGATGAGCGGCTCCTGGCAAAAGTTCGTAAGGGCGTGAACGAGGCGGACGCGGGGCGAGGGATCCCGATCGAGCGAGCCATGGTAAGCCGCCGGTGGGTGTGAACTCAGACCGTTGGCGGATCGAGATCATGCCGTTTGGTCTGTTTAGACAGTTGCCACACCACCCGGTCTTCGCCCATACTCCGGCCAACGTGAAGCTAAGAACCCGGACTAGTCTCTAAAGCATGGCGACTGTCTGGATTGCGGAGCCAACTGGGGTCGAGCTGAGCGACGAGGAAGTTCACCGCAAGGGAATCGCACTTGCCGAGCGAACCCTCAATGCGGCGGCCGAAATCTGGCCAGAAATATTCGCGTCGCTAACCGATAAAGGTAAAGCTCTCTTCGTCATTGAGATCCTCGAAGCCGGACGGGATGCGCACGGGGACCCTGAACCGATCGCTCGTGTGGCTGAGGCCTGGTGGCGAACACTGCAGGCTAGAGCGAGCTATTCAAAGAATCTCAAGAGCGTCCGTAAGGGAAGGGTATATTCCGCTAGAGATCTCAAGGCTGCCCTGAAACTGCCGTAGTCCGTATCCGCCCGACCTGTTAATGATCTGGACATCCGGCCTCTAGGCAGCGCTTACTGTTACTCGTCTATGCCGTTGCGACGCGTTGCGATCATTCCAGAGGTTCTGAGCGAGGTCGGTCGTTAACCACGAATCAGTTGATGTGCGCCACGAGTTCTTTCGCGCTCAGCAGCTACTGGAGGAGGCCCGAGATCCTCGCTCCTGGAACGAACTTGCGACGTTGCCAGCTAAGGACCCTGAGGTGCTGCCAGACGACGCATGGATCATGCCTTTTGACGACGGGGGGCTGATTACATACGTTCTGACTGGAAACGACGCCGAGATCATTGGCGTTGTTCTGCCAGAGAAGGACTAACGTACTTCGCCCCAGATGGCTGGGAGGACGATTACGCCACCAGGCGGATCGTCCAGAAGTCGCGGGCCAGGCCTGGTTGGATCAGGTGCGCGTACGGGAGGGTGAAGTAGCCTTTCATGCCCCACGCAGCACCCCACGAGTTGCGTCCGTGTAGACATCGCCGACATTGGTCCCGCCCTCGGCGACTTGCGCCGCCGACCTCGGCGAGTGGGGAGTGGTGTCGCGAGATCTATTGGGAGCGATTCAACCCTGGTCGGCGCAAGAAGAGACCGCCGGAACTCCGGCGGTCCCTCCTTGTCCTCGAACTACGCGGTCACGCGCCCGCGCGTTCGCTGCCTGTACAAGCCCAGGCTCAGCTGCTGAATTGACAGGTCAAGGTCACGTTACCGCTAGGCGAGATGGTCGTATGCGACTCCGTCGTGGGGGCCACCCCTGGTGCAAAGCAGGTCAGATCCTCGATGACGATGGCCGACTTAGGACCGACGCCGGTTGGGAGGTGGCCTTTGCACACCAGCGTGGCATGGCCGCTCGGCGTGTGCACGAAGATAGAGTCTGTCGCGGTGACCGCGCCGAACGGCGGGGTCGCGATGGAGCACCAAGGGGAGAGGGGAAGACCCGCGAGGGAAGACCCCTAGCCGACCAGGCGGATTGTCCAGAAGTCGCGCGCCAGGCCCGTTTGGAGCAGGTATGTGTACGGGAGGGTGAAGTAGCCTTTCATGCCCCACGCCGCGCCCCACGAGTTGCGCACCAGGAACCACTGCTTGGCGTCGTCGTAGCCGACGGCCATCACCGCGTGGCCACCGATCGGCCGCTCGCCCCACCCGGGCAGCTGGGCGTGGCCGGTCCTTGCCACGGTCGTCGACTCGAAGCTCTCGTAGACGGTGAAGCCGAAGATGAACGGGTAGCCCGACGCGAGGCAGCCCTTCATCTGGTTGAGGTCCTGGACGATGCTCTGGTACGAGACCGCGCGGTCGAGGGCCGCATCCTTGTACGCGCGCGCGGGCGGCTTGTCCATGAACTTCGCGATCACGTACGGCCACTCGGACTCGGGGCACGCGCCCTGGCTCGCGACCGACTTGATCCCGTCGCGGATCTGCGCGCCGCTGTCCGAGCGCACCGTGCCCTCGATGACGCGCTCGTTGTAATAAATGAAGAGTCGCGAGGGCACGAAGTCGGACATCTTCTGCTGCTTGCGGTCGAACTCGATCGCCCCGGCGATCGCATTTGCGGTGCAGCTGCCGAGCTCGCCCTGGTTGTAGACGGGCGGGCACTTGGCGCGGAGGTCGGCGCGGGCGGGGAGGGCGGTGAGGAACCGCGGCGGCACCGCGTAGAGGTGGTCGCGCTGGTCGGGCTGGTCGGGGATCCAACCGAAGCGCCGGATCTGTCGTGGTTCTGTCATGACGTATCCCTCGCCCGCCGATTCCCCCTCGCTGACGTCACAGGAGCGTAATCCTCGCCCTGGATAAGCGCCGTTGGATACAGCGAGGCGGAATTCACAGGTAAGGCCAGTTCGCCACGCTCCGGCTTTCGCCGACGTATGCGTGCACCCCTTTCGGGAACCGGTGCGCTTCCAGCACGATCGCGGTCGCGCGCGCGTGTCCTTCCAGGATCACGAGATGCCCGTTCGGGTGGCGCAGGGCGATGATCTCGGGGATCTTCTTGTCGGAATGGCAGATGCCGGACGCGAGGGACAGGATGATCATGTTCGTCGGGTCGCCGGTGTAAATGTGGCCGACGTTCGTCGCGCCCTCGGCGACCTTGCGTGTCGCCGGGGAGAGCAGGTGCCAGGCGCCCTCGCGGCGCGCGTAGAGCATCTCTCCCACCTCGTCCGCCGTGAGGTTGACGCGTCGCCACTGGAGGTCCGGGGCGAGTCCCTCGAACGTTCCGGTGCCGTGGCCGAAGCCGTAGATCGACGTGATGATCTGGCGCCGCAGGTCGTTCTGCGTCTGGTCGCGCAGGTCGGGCGAGCGCGCTGCCTTCAGCGCGAGCGACAGGTTGGCGGGATTGGGCGGGTTGCCGATCAGGTACGCCTGGAAGTCCGGGGACTCGATTTCGGCCTGCAGCCACGCCAGGATGACCTGATCCTCGGTTGCTTTCCCCAGGTCTTCCACGAAGCAACTTTAAAATGACCTCGATGCCTCAAGCTCGCAAGTGGGTTTACCAGTTCTCCGAGGGCTCCGCCAAAATGCGCGACCTCCTCGGGGGCAAGGGCGCCGGCGCCGCGGAGATGACGCGGGCGGGCATGCCCGTCCCGCCCGGTTTCACGATCACCACCGAGGCCTGCCGTGCCTACTACGCCGCGGGTGGCAAGTTCCCCAAGGGTTTGTGGGAGCAGGTCCTCCCGGCGCTGAAGGTCCTCGAGCGCAAGGCGGGCAAGAAGTTCGGCGATCCGAAGGACCCGCTGCTCGTCAGCGTGCGGTCGGGGGCCAAGTTCTCCATGCCGGGCATGATGGACACGGTCCTCAACCTCGGCCTGAACGAGGAGACGTCGAAGGGCCTGGCCGCCCTGACGAAGGACGAGCGCTTCGCCCTCGACGCTCGGCGGCGCTTCGTCCAGATGTTCGGCAAGACCGTCAAGGGCATTGAAGGCGAGAAGTTCGAAGAGGCGCTCCAGGCGGCCAAGAAGAAGGCCGGCGTCAAGAGCGACCCCGAATTGAAGCCCGAGCAGCTGCGCCCGCTGGTCACCCGGTTCCTCGCCATATATAAGGAAGAGACGGGGCACGAGTTTCCCTCTGACCCGGTCGAGCAATTACGCGAGGCGATCGACGCGGTGTTCAAGTCATGGAACACCGACCGCGCCAAGACCTACCGCCGCATGGAGCGGATTCCGGACGACCTGGGCACCGCGGTCAACGTGCAGATGATGGTGTTCGGCAACATGGGCGGGACGTCGGGCACAGGCGTCGCGTTCACGCGCAACCCGATCACCGGCAAGAGGGAGCTGTACGGCGACTACCTCGCGAACGCGCAGGGCGAGGACGTCGTGGCCGGCGTGCGCGACACCGAGCCGATCAGCGCGTTGAAGCGCCACATGCCGAAGGTCTACGCGCAGTTCGAGCGCTACGCGCGGCAGCTCGAGAAGCATTACAAGGACGTGCAGGACCTCGAGTTCACGATCGAGCGCGGCAAGCTGTACATGCTGCAGACGCGGTCCGCGAAGCGGACGGGCGAGGCGGCGGTGAACATCGCGGTCGACATGGTGAAGGAGCGCCTCATCACGAAGAAGGAGGCGGTCGCCCGCGTCGAGCCGCGCCAGCTGGAGCAATTGCTGTTCCCGCGCGTGGACCCGGCGGCGAAGGTTCACCCACTCGCGCGGGGCGTCCCCGCGTCACCCGGCGCGGCCAGCGGCGGCGCCGTGTTCGACGCGGACACCGCGGTCGAGTGGGGCAAGGCGGGCAAGGCCGTGATCCTCGTCCGAGTCGAGACCAACCCGAACGACGTGCACGGGATGGTCGAGGCGAAGGGCATCCTCACCCAGACCGGCGGCACCGCGAGCCACGCGGCGCTCGTCGCGCGCGGGATGGGCCGGCCGTGCGTCGTCGGCGCGAGCGCGATCGACGTCGACGTGCGGCAGCGCAAGTTCTCCGCCAACGGGACCACGATCAAGGAAGGCGATCAGATCACGATCGACGGGACCACCGGCGACGTGTACGTGGGCAACGTGCCGACGATCGAGGCGCGGTCGCTGAACGAGCACCCGGCGGCCAGCGCGATCCTGCGCTGGGCCGACGAGTTTCGCCGCCTGGAGGTATGGGCGAACGCGGACTATCCGCGCGACGCAAAGAAGGCGCGCGAGAACGGCGCGCAGGGCGTGGGGCTGTGCCGCACGGAGCACATGTTCATGGAGCAGGAACGGCTGCCGATCGTGCAGGCGATGATCATGGCGACCACGACCGCGGAGAGGGAGAAGGAGCTCGCGAAGCTGCTGCCTATCCAGCGTGGCGACTTCGAGGGGATCTTCAAGGAGATGGCGGGGCTGCCCGTGATCATCCGGCTGATCGACCCGCCGCTCCACGAGTTCCTGCCGAGCCTCGAGGAGCTGATCCGCGAAACGACGCACCTGAAGGACACAGGCGAGAACCCGACGCTGCTGGCCGAGCGCGAGAAGATCCTGGCTCGCGTCGAGGAGCTGCACGAGCAGAACCCGATGCTCGGCCTGCGCGGCGTGCGCTTGTCGATCCTCTATCCCGAGATCACGCGCATGCAGGTGCGCGCGATCATGGAGGCGGCCTGCAACCTGCGCAAGAAGAAGGTCGACGCGCGGCCGGAGATCATGATCCCGCTCGCGGGCACTGTGGCCGAGCTGCGCGTGGTGCACACCGAGCTGAAGCCGGTGGCCGAGGCGGTGCAGAAGGAGATGGGCGTGAAGGTGCCGTACAAGTTCGGCACCATGATCGAGATCCCGCGCGCCGCGCTGACCGCGGGTGAGATCGCCCAGGAGGCGGAGTTCTTCTCCTTCGGCACCAACGACCTGACGCAGACGACGTTCGGATTCTCACGCGACGACGCAGAGCGGGCTTTCATCGTGCGCTACCTCGAGCAGAAGATCTTGCCGCGCAACCCGTTCGAGACGATCGACGAGGCCGGCGTGGGGCGGCTGATGGGCATCGCCGTGAAAGAAGGGCGCAAGACTCGCAAGAACATGGAGATCGGCATCTGCGGCGAGCATGGGGGAGACCCAGACTCGATCCACCTCTGCCACAAGCTGGGCCTGAACTACGTGTCGTGCAGCCCGTTCCGCGTCCCGGTGGCGAGGCTGGCGGCAGCCCAAGCGGCGATCGGAGAGGGTACGTCGGCTAGGTAGATTGCGGGGGAAGCCCCCATCCGACCGGGCCGCTACGCGGCCGGGTCACCTTCCCCGGCGAGCGGGGAAGGGAAGCCGACCTCCCCGGCGAGCGGGGAGGTGAAGGGGATCTCCGCCAGGTGGCCGTCCTCCATCGCGAGGCGGCGGGTCGCTTGGGCGGCCACCGCCGGGTCATGGGTGACCACCACGACCGTGAGGTCTCGCTCGGCGGAAAGGCGGCTCAGCAGGCTGATGATCTCGGCTGACGTGCGCGAGTCCAGGTTGCCTGTCGGCTCGTCCGCCAGAAGGACCGACGGGTTGTTGACCAGGGCGCGCGCGATGGCGACCCGCTGCTGCTCTCCACCCGACAGCCGGCTCGGCAGGTGACGCGCACGCGAGGTGAGTCCCACCTCGTCGAGCAGCCGCGCGATGAGCCGGCGGCGCTCGCTCGAGCCGCCTCCGGTCGGAGCCGCGGCCGCCTCCACGTTCTCCGCCGCCGATAGCGTGGGGATCAGGTTGAAGGCCTGGAACACGAAGCCGAAGGCCAGGCGCCGGAGCTGCGTCAGCTTGCCCTCGCGCAGCCGCGCCAGGTCATTGCCCTGGAATCGGATCTCACCTGAGTCGGGCCTGTCCAGGCCGCCCATCATCTGGAGAAGCGTGGACTTGCCCGAACCGCTGCGGCCCTGGATGACCACCAACCCCGGGCCATCGATGGCCAGGTCGACCGACTTCACGGCCTCGATCAGCGCTGATCCGGTCCGATACGTCCTCGACACCGCGCTCAGCTCGTAGACCATCTCGCTCACGTCAGCCTCTGCACGGCCTGGATCGGCTGGACCCGGGCCGTGAGCAGCGTGCCGATGACCCCGGCGATGACGCCCGCGGCGATGGCGAGAGCCATCGCGGCCAGGACGAGGTCGGTGTTGGGAATGACCTCGATCCGCAGGGTCGCGGTCGAACCGATCGCCGGAGCAAGGTTGCCGAGCCCGAACTGCCCGCTGTCGGTGGACGCGGTTGCCAGCGACGCCGTCAGGGGCGGGAGCCAGGCCTGCAGCGCCCGCGCCGCGACCAGCCCAAGCGCGCTCCCGAAGACGGCGCCCAGCAGTGACAGGGCGAGCGACTCGGAAAGGACCTGGCGCACGAGCAGCAGGCGCGACCAGCCGATGGCGCGCAGCGTGCCCAGCTCTCGTGTGCGCGAGTGGACCCCGGCCCAACTGAGGATGCTCACAAACAGCACCGTGACGACGAAGACGATCAGCGCCAGGAGCCGGGAGCCTTTCTGCGCGAGCGACCCCGCCTGAGCGACCGAGCCGCTGATCCGGTTGGCCAGGTCGCGATTGCTCGTCACCCTGAAGCCTGGGTATGCAGCCTCGATCCGATGGATCGCGGCGTCGAGGTCGGAGCCCTGGCGCAGCCTGATGAAGATGACGTTCGCGTTGCCGTCCTGGCTCGCGAGCTTCTGCAGCGCCGGAAGGCTGAGGAAGACGTCCGCCGACTGCACGCCGATCACGCTTCGCGCGGTGCCGACGACGGAGAACGATTGGCCGTTGTAGGCGACCGACGATCCGAGCGTCAATTGGTGGTGCGTCGCGTAAGCCTCGCTCAACACCGCCTCCTTTGCGGCGGCGCCTGGGTCGGCGGAGAAAAAGCGGCCGGAAGAGATCTGAGCGACCGATAGCGGCCCAGGCGTGTTGACCGTGTCGATGCCCAGCACAGAAAGGCTGTTGCTCTTGATGTCGGTCTGCGGCGGGTTGAGGACCTGCGTGATGGTCTGCTGTGGGGTGACGATCGTCGCCCGGAAGCGGCGGAAGCGCTCGGGGAGGCAGGTGTTTATCTGGTCGGGAGTCGGAGGCGCGGTGCCGGTCTTGCCTGGAGGCGAACCGGGAGGTGGAGCGAGTGGCGAGCCGTTCAGGGCGGCGATGCATGCGTTGGTCGCGTTGATTTCAGCCTGCGTCATCGGCGCTATGGCCTGGTCGATGTTGATCGTCTGGCCGCCGGTCTGAAACGTCGCCACGATCTTCGGCACCGTTCCCTCCTGGTGGGTGATCGTCATCGCCAGCGCCGCGGACGACGCCGTCGCGCCGGCCTCGCCCGCGATCTGCTGCGCGGTGGCTGTGGGCATGGTCAATTGAGTCCCCGGTAGGAAGAAGTCGCGCGTGAAGTGATCGCCCGGCTTCCCGAGCTGCGCCAGGTCTGTCTTCACGGCCTCGGCGTTCTGCTGCAACACCTCAGTCGAGCCGTGCGGGTTGTTGGGATCGGCTTCGCGCGTGACGATGAGATCCGCGCCGATCGCGGACAGTGGAGTGAGCACCTTTGACTGGGTCGCGTTCACGCCGTCTCCGATCGCCGTGACCGATATGACGAGCCCGGTCGCGATGGCGATGCAGGCGAGCGCCGTGAGCGTTCGCGCGCGACGCCGGCTCAGCTCATGGACCAGGTAAGCGATGAAGAACACCTTTCTGCCTTTCCCTCATTCAGTAAGAGATGGAGCGCTCCACCGAGCCGAAACCCTGGATCGTGATCCGGACCGTGTAGGTGCCGTGGCCGGAAGCTCCGTAGGCGAGGACGTCGATCGCGAATCCCCCGTTCTCACCTATGAGCTCGTACGGGACCTCAAGCCCATTGCCTTTGGCATCGATGACCTCGACGGTCAGCGGAGCCGCCTGGCCGGGAGTCTGCTTCTGCGAGAGGCCGAGCTGATCGGTCGTCACTCCGCGCACGTGGGCGGTCACCTGCATGATGCCGTCCGCTTCCTGGCCGCCAGAGAAGGTGACCGTCACCTGACCGAGGGTCGCCGGCTGCGGTGCCGCGAACGTCACGCCGCCATGCGGCAGAACCGTGCCCCGGATCGTCCAAGTCGCGGGAATCACCGAGCCGTGCGCAACGATTCCGCTCAGCGTGACCGTGAACCGCATGCCGAGGGTCGAGGCGATGCCCGAAGGTGGAGCGAAGATTTCCGCGAAGTCTCCGGTCCGGAGGTCGCCGTAGCCTCCTCGGAGCTCGTATGACGTCCCGAACTGGTCGGTCAGAGTGGTGTAGACCGGCGTGACATCGACCGGCGACACTTTGAGCAGGACCACCGTCTGAATCGTGTTGGCCGACACGCCGAGGAGCCGGACCGAAACACCGGCCTGAGAGGCGGATGCGTCTTGCGACGTAACCGCTGTGCCGTTGCCGAGTCCAGCCTCCTGCAGCACGAAGCCGGAGAACGGACCAACAGGCGTGTCAGCGAGGGCGGCCCCCGTCGCCGGCGAGAAGTAGAAGACCGCCCACGTCAACACCAGCACGGCGGCAACGGCGGCGAGGGCGCGAAGCCTCGGCGCCGGCGACCACGAACGTCGCGGCGGTGAAGCCTGCCGAGTGGCGAGAACGCGCGCCGTCACTGATTTCGCGTCGGGCCGGTCGATGGGCAGCTCTCGCACGCGCTGACCCAGCTCCTCGAGGTCGATCAAGTTCATGGCTTCATCTCCAATCCACGGCGTAGGCGCCCCAATGCGCGCAGCACGGCCTGACCCGCGGAGTCCGCGCTCAGACCCACCGCTTCGCCGACCATCGCAAGATCGAGGTCGGCGCCGAATCGCAGGGCGATCAACGTGCGGTCACGCTCAGGCAGCCGGCGAATCGCGATCAGCAGCTCATGCCAGGTGATGGACTCGAGCGCGCGGTCCTCGACGTTCGCCGCAGGTTCAGTCGACCATGCGGCGGCCAGGCGCTGCCACAGGCCGGCGCGACGAGCTCGCGCGCGGTGCGAGTCCTTCGCGACGTTGGCGACGATCCGCCACAGCCAGGCATCCACCGTGCCTTTGGCCGGGTCGAACCGATCGAGGTTGCGGACCGCCTTCAGGAGCGCTTCCTGAGCCAGGTCGTCCGCGTCCGCGTCCGAGCCGGCCACCATGGCGGCGAACCGGCATACGGTGGCCGAGTAGGCGCCGCAGAGCTCATCCGGCGTGAGCCTCGCCGTCGGGCTTGGGTTGGCGACGATCCTCAGCACACGATCGGCACCTTGATCTTCGCCTGCCACGATCAGGGCGCTCATCATGCTATATACGCCGGCCGGCCAGCCCACCCGACAGGTCTCAAAACACGCCCCCGTCGTCCACCTTCGCACCGGTCAGCCAGAGGCCGAAGTAGAGCGTCATCGGCTCTACGACGTTGTTCTGAGGGATCGTGGTCGGGAGCAGCCAGTAGCCGCGATTGTCGGCGAATGTTGTGTTCACCGCGGCGCCGAGGGCGTCGCTCCGCCCGGTGACCAGGCCGCCGGTGGCGCTCGCAAACAGGTCCGAGGTCGAGATGCCTGGGCCCGAGTGCCACAACAGCTCCGGGTGCAGAGCGGTGAGGCGCGACTTCAAGCTCGTCAAGGGCATCGGTTCCCGAAGCGCGCTCTGGATGGTGAGCGCAAACTGGGCGCCCCTGATGGTCGTGAGGTCTTGGGTCGCCTCCATCGACCGCCACGCCTCCTGGACGGCAGCGCCGGCCTCGATGTTCAACGCGAGCGATTCGCGAGCGAGGTTCAGCAGGTCGGGGGGGGCGAGCTGTGCGGCTGGTCCGCCCAGCTCGGCCCGCACAAGGTCGGTGAGGGGCGCGGGCACCGGCACGTCCAGGGATCTCGCAAGGAGGAAGAGGAAGTACGCCTGGTCCTGACGTCCCAGGTCATTCCACGTCCTGGCCTTGGCGTCCGCGGCGAGCCACGCCGTCACCTGGCTCCGGAGGGGAGCTTCGGGTCCGGTCTGGCCCAGCGCGCGCGAGACCTCCCACGTATAGAACGAGGTCGTCGGCTCGGGCTCGCCGACGTCCTGACGCCAGCCCTTCGGACCGACCGACCATTGGAGGTAGCCGGCGAGGAGCTCGCGTGCATGCGAGCCGGCTGGCGCGTAGCCCATCGAGAGCGCGTAGTAGGTGTTGGTCATGTTGGGTGTCGGATCGCCGGGACCCGTGACCAGGTAGCCGGCCGGGCTGATGAGTGGGGCGAGGGCCGAGAGGGGCGTGAGCTCGTCCACCGAGTTGGCGCGCGCGATCGCGTTCACCTGCGCTATGACAAACATCGCCTGCTCGCCGAGGAGCTGTGCGGTGGCCCACTCGTGCATCGCATGCAGCGACGCGGCAAGGCGGCTGTGCTGCGCCACCCGCTCGTTTGCAGGAAGCAGGAGGTCGGCGATCGTCCAGACCGGGATCAGCTCATCGGTCCAGCCGGTGGGGTCGTGCGCCGCTGCCGCATCGGGCAGAGCTTGGCGTACCTCGGCCGCAAGATCGGACGGAATGGGCGCCGAAGCGTCGGTCAGCGTCAACACGGCGAGAGCAGTGGCGCTCCACGAAGGCGTCCGGCCCGCATCCAGCGCATAGAACTGTCCGGCGCGAAGCTGTGCGATGGCCGCCAGCGCGGGCGCCGGGACGCCAAGACCAAGGCTGCGCAGCGCAGCGACGGCAAGGTTGAGCTCCTGGAGCTTCTTGAACCCATCCGTGGGCGGGCGGCCGATCGCGTCGGCGATCCACGCCTGTGCCTCGGGCTTCGAGATATTCGGCAGCGGTGTTCCTATTGCGGAGGCGACCTTGAGGTGCCAGCTGGTCTCGAACAGCGACGGAGTCGATTCGAGGTTGTGGACGTTGCCAAATGCGCCCGCCCCAGGCCCGGTGACGATCCACGTCTGGTTGAGCTCCAACAGGACTCGCTGCGTGTCGAAAGGAATCGTGGGGGTGGGCCGGTGGGTGTCGCCCACCGGCCCCGAGCCGCAACCGATCACCGCGCTCACGATGAAAAGTGACGCCACGAGTCCGTGGCCGGAACGCATGCGCTTCATCGGTCTAGGCCGCATCGGTTTAGAGGTTCACCCAGTCCCAGCTGTAGGGACCGCATCTCTGGTGCGACGACCATGAGAAGGTGAAGACCGCGCAGTCCTGCTGGTCGAATGTGTACAGGTCGAAAGCGTTGAGCGTGATGTTGGAGTACTGGTGATTCACCCGGTTGTAGTAGTTGTTGCAGACCGCGTTGTCCGTGGTCCAGGTGATCGGCCCAGCGGATGACCCGGAGAACCCGGCACCCCACGGAATGGATGCCGAGACAGCGATTCCGGACGCTCCCCAGATGTCAGTCAGCGATATGCCGCTCGCGCACCAGGGGTTTGATCCCCACCAGTAGGCGTCCGATGAACCGTAGAACTGAACGGTGGTCGACCAGTAGTTCGTGTAGACGGACGAGGACCACGTGACCTCGCTGTACCACCCGTAGCCACCGGGAGGCGATTCCCAGAAATAGGCGTCCGCCACGGTGTAGCCCGATTGGTAGTACCACGTGGCCCGCGTGTAGTTGTAGTTCGCCGAGGCCGTGATCGGCAATGCGGCGGCCGAGAATCCTGCGGTGATCCCGGCCAGCGCCACTGCCAGTCGTATGAATTTCACGAGTCGTGTCATATAGATGCTCTCCCTAGAGAAGTGGATGCGAAAATCCCGACGACGAAGACTCCGAGCTCACCTCCTTTCCACACCGTTGATGCGCGCGATGGCATTGCGCGCGACGCGGTGCGAAAGGTCAAGCGTTTGTGAACCGCCGATGCACAACTACTCACCGGGCAAGAGACCGAGCACGGCCAGCCCGCGCGCTCGTGCGAGCAACTGGTCGACGGACGTCTCGGAGACTCGTGCCGCGGCGATCAGCGCCGCGGCAGGCACGCGGGCCTCGCCGCGCTCCCACGAATAGACCGCCCTTCTGCTGAGCGACTTCCACCCGAGCTCGAGGCGCACGGCGTTGGCGAACACCTTCATCGGCGGGCGCATGCGACGAGCGATGGCGATCGCCATCGCGGCTTCTCGATCGACCATCAGCCGCTCGGCGCTCAGTGAGGCCGCCATGGCAGCACCCTATGACGTGCCCGTGGATGCGGGCAAGACGGCATTTCCGCCGACATGGGCCCGGCTCGGGAGTTAAGGCTCCGTTCGCGCCGCCTGCGCCCAGATGAGGACGGCCTGGGCGCGGCAGTGGAGCCCATTGGTCGCGTAGAGGCGTTCGAGCTGGGTCCGCACGGTGCGCAGAGAGACTCGAAGGGCAAGGGCGATCTGCTTGTCCGAGTACCCCGACGCGATCAAGGTCACGATCTCAGCCTGTCGCGGACTGAATCGAGGCTCCATCGGCCCATCAGAGTCGAGGCCTCTAACGAGTGCAATTCGTGATTTCGCGTGTCGTCATTTTCGACGACACGTCTCAGATCGAGCTCGCGTCCTCCGTCGGCTCGAGCCTTCCCCTCGTCCAGGTGGCCGCCGCCTCAGCCCGGTTGCGAAGCCCATGCTGGGAATAGAGCCGCTGCAGGTGAGTTCGTACGGTGTGCGGAGAGACCTGCAGCCGCGCGGCGATTTCCTTGTCGGAGAGTCCAGTTGCCACGAGCACCATGATCTCCCGTTGCCGCGGTGAGACGGCCATCGACTCGACAACCGACAACGACGCTTTCTGAGAGGACTGCACGCGCGCCTCGTGGAGCCGCAGATTTGCCCTCAGCAGATGCTGCACTGCGACGAACCCGAAACCCAGGAACAGCCAGACCAGGGCCACGCCGAACGCGTTGATCGTGCCCGATCCCGTCGCAGTCACGGCCAGAAAAACGACGACCGCTACGAGTGGAACGGCGACCAGCGAGGGCCGCCAGCTCGGCCACACAGCCGCCACCACCATCGAGTAGCCGACGAGGCCGTCGTGCCAGATCCTTGGATTGCTGAAGGTGAGGGCGATTCCGATCGCGCCCAACCCCACCAGCACACCAGCGGAGAGCCATGCGTCGCTGCCGGTCCTGGGTTGGAGCCAGAACCACACCCACACGACCGCAAAGGTCGCCAGTCCAAGCAGCGAGGCAGCCAGGTCCACCGTGGGGAGACCGCGGGTCAGCAGAAGGGTCAGCGGCCAGACCAGGATGACGATCCAGGACATGGGCACGAACCGGCCGATTCGCTGCCAGCCGGTCGCCTCGCGCAGCCAGCCCAAGAACTCGGGTCTGAACTCGGGCCTCGGCAATCCTGCCGGGGCGGGGGCCCGGGGGATGGGCGCGCTTTCGCCATGGCCGTTCCCGTTCGTCGACTGCGGCAGCCGAGGCTGCAGCAGGGTAAAGATCCTGGCCCGCCCCACCGGTACGGTGATTATGGCGGCCCTCACTTGACAATGCGAGCCTTGGCTTCAGGGCCTGCGCGGACGCATCGAGCCGACCTCCGGCTTCGAGTGGCCCAGGTAGTCGCCGAGTCCTCCATCGTCTTCCACTTCATAGAAGCCAGTCCTGCCGCCGCCCGCATACGCCACGCCCCCCCACGCGATGAGGAGGGCGACGAATGCGAGCCAGAACGCGGCCCTCGTCACCAGGACGGCGAGAGCCAGGACCACCCCGAGCGCGATCAGGACCGCGCCGGCGATGCACCGGCGGCGCTCGCTGACATACACGATCGACCGGCGAGGTTCGGAATCATCTTCCGGCACCCATAGCCGATGGACCACCAGGTCGGGCGGCAGTTTCGACTTGTCCAGCACGCTGCTTCCCTTGTGGGCCGATGAGACACTCTTGGGGTCGGCCTGCGAAAGTCAGCAGAACTACCGACGCTTGTGCCTTCAGTCGCGGTCGATCCAGAGCGCCACCGCGTGCGCCCTGGTATTGCATCCGAGCAGTTGATAGACGCGGTCCAGATAGGTGCGCACGGTGTGGGGAGACAGCGCCAACCTGAAGCTGATCTCCTTGTCCGATAGACCGAGCGCGACGAGGCCGATGATCTGCTGCTGACGCGGTGACAGCTCACGCCGGCCTCGCTCCATGACCATCTCGTCCAGGGATTCGCCTCTCAGTAGCCGCCTGTGCAGGTCATGCGGCCGCCCCAATATCCCTGCACGCATGTATCGACCCAGTAGCCATACCCGTCGAACATCTGCAGCGTGTGGACAGTCGCGCCGTAAGGCACGATCCACCATGGCCAGCTGACGTAGTTGGTCATCCTCTTGCCGTCGGGATATCGGTATGCCCACTGGGTGAAGTTGCTGCAGCCGCCAGGGGTCCAGCACGTGAATTCCCCCCAGGCGGTTGCGCAGGCGTTCGAGAAGTCGAGATCGAGGGTCCCACTACCCGTCCACACGCTGTACACGGTCCACGCGCTATTTGCGCAGCCGGTCCTGTACGGGTCGGTGCCGTCTTGAGGCCAATTGTCCGCCAGCACCGCCGGTGCGGACAGTGTGAGCAAAGCCAAAGGGAGTAGAGCGATCAGCAGCCGGCGCGCGATTTTTCTCATGTGACTTCTCCTCGTTGCCCTTTAATTGCGGTGTCGTGCGCATGAAACACCGAGCGGCGGTCGAGCAAAAGTCGGCAGATGTACCGACATCGGACTTATCGATGTGAGGCATGCGGCGTGATCGTCAACGTCTGCCCCGCGGCGACCACCTCCGCGTCGCTAGAGCGAGTCTGGAGCGTGCTCACCACGCCGCAGCGGTTTGGGGAGTGGATGGACGCTCGCTTCGTGTCCGCCGAACCGGCGGGGTCGGTGACTGCGGGTCAGGTGATTAATTTGTCGGCGCCGTCGTTGGGGCGTCACTGGCCGGTGCGCATCGACGTTCGCGGCGTGGACCCACAACACAGATGGCTCGACCTGCTGGTGCATCTGCCCTTTGGCATCGAGAACCACGAGCACGTGACGCTCACAGACACAAAGGAAGGCGGCACGCTCGTCCGGTTCAATTGAGACTTCCACCTCCCGCCCGGGTGGCGGGGTGGCCTCCTGGGAGCGGTCCTGAGCCGGGAGCTGCGGCGCGGACCCGAGCAGTCCTTGCAAGACCTGATCCGCGCCGCCGAGCGCTAGCCCTCTTCACCGCGAAGTGGCCCGGCCAGATGGGGACGGGGAAATTAGAGCCTTAAATGACTCGCGATCTCAGTGGGTGGCGTGGACCATACGAGGTGCCAGCGGGGACTTGACAAACCGTCACCCGGTTTGGTTGAATGACCAATCAATGTCCGGAGACACCCGCGAGAAGATCCTCCAGGCGGCGTTCACCGTCCTCTCCCGCCAGGGCTACGAGAACACCTCGATCAAGGAGATCGCGGAGGAGGCCGGCGTGGCCCAGGGCCTGGTCCACTACTACTACAAGTCGAAGCAGCAGCTGGTACTGGCGGTGCTGGAATTCGTGTGCAAGAAGGTGGAGCTCGGCGTTGTCGGCGAGGCCGGCGCGCTCGAGGCCTTCGCCCAGACCAAGACGATGCTCAAGGAAAGCCGCGACACCAACTCGCTCTACATCCAGCTGATCGGCGTGAGCCTCCACGATCCCGTGATCGGCCCGGGCGTGCGCGACTTCGTCCGCTCCGAACGGATCCACATCGAGGAGATCGCCCGCCAGGTCCTCGCCGAGCGCGAAGCCGACCCGACACCCGCCCGCGGCATCGCCGGCGTCGTTTGGGCGGCGATCCTGGGAATCATGGTCCAGAGCCTGGTCGATCCGGAATTCGATACGGACGAGGCGGTCGACGCCCTCGCCGCCATGTCACTGTCCGCGGTATTCACTCCCGCGCCGAGCGCGTAGATCTAGGAGGAACGCAAGGTGTTCGCTAGCTGGGGTCGATTCGTCTACCGGAACCGATGGGCCACGCTGGTGGGATCGGGCGTCCTGCTCACGCTCTCGATCGTCGGGCTCGCCATGGGCGGCACGCTGCAGAGCGGCGGCCCGCTGAAGAGCAACCTGGAGTCGGCCAAGGCCGGCAACCTGATCACCTCGGACATCAGCAGCACCACGACCACGACGAGCGCGCCGACCTCAACCTTCGACCTCATCTACAGAAGCGACACGCTGTTGGTCAGCGATCCCGCCTACAAGGACGCGGTGAACAGTTCGCTCGCGCCCATCCAGTCCGACCCGCGCATCCTGAACCTGCTCACCCCGTACAACGTGCCGAGCCCGGCCGCCGCGCAGAGCCTCACCTCGAAGGACGGGCACGAAGCGCTCGTCCTGATCGAGATCAACTCGACGGGCCAGAAGGCGTGGACCACGTATGGCGACCTGCGGAACAGCGTCAAATCGAGCACGCTGAACATCACCGGGACGGGCTTCGTCCCGGTCAACCAGGCGTTCAACAAGACGCTCGAGACGGACCTTCAGCGGGCGGAGTACGTCTCCCTGCCGATCACGCTGATCCTGCTCGTCCTTATATTTGCGGGCCTGGTCGCCGCCGGACTGCCCCTGGGCGTCGGCGTCCTGACCATCCTCGGCGGCATCGGAGGCACCTTCTTCCTGAACCGCTTCACCGACGTGTCGCAGTACGCGCTGAACATCGTCACCCTGATCGGTCTGGGGGTCTCGATCGACTATTCGCTGTTCATCGTCAATCGTTTCCGCGATGAGCTGGCGAAGGGCGCGAGCCGCGAGGACGCCGTCTCGACCACCATCGCCACCGCGGGTCGCGCCATCACGTTCTCGGGCCTGACCGTCGCGGTCGGCCTGTCGACGATGCTGTTCTACCAAGGGACGTTCATGGCCTCGATGGGCGCCGCGGGCGCCATCGTCGTCGCGGTCGCGCTCGTCTACGGGTTGACGTTCCTGCCGGCGCTCCTCGCGATCATCGGTCCGGGCGTGAATCGCCTTCGCGTTCCGCTGTTCCGCCCCTACTCGGCTGGAAGCGGTTTCTGGCACGGCCTCGCCAACTGGGTGATGAAGCGGCCGGTGGTCGTGCTCGTCCCGACCGTGCTCTTCCTCGTGATCACCGCCACACCGTTCCTGCAGCTGCGCCTCGCGAACGGCAACGTCGACATGCTGCCGTCGCGGCTCGAGGCGCGCCAGGGATACGACCGCCTGATCGCGGACTTCCCCGGCCAGGACCAGACCACCTTCAACGTGGTCGTGAACTATCCCGACGGAACCCCGCTGACCGCGACACGCATCGCCGACCAGTACGCTCTCGACCGCCGAATCGCGGCGATCCCCGGCGTGCTGCGCACGAATTCGATCTACGACCTCGATCCGAGCCTGAGCCTCGCGGATTACCAATCGATGTACACGGGCGATCCGAACCAGGTGCCCGCCGCGGCTCGTCAGCTGATGGCCGGCACGGTGGGCAAGCACATCGTGCTCATCCAGGCGAGGAGCAGCTACGACCCGAGCTCCGACGGGGCGCGCAACATCCTCAAGGCGATCCGCGGCGACCAGGGCGTGGCTCAGGGCGGCCAGGTGCTGGTGGGCGGAGAGACCGCGGTCGACGTCGACGTCATCAAGTTCATCTACAACAAGACGCCGCTTGCTGTGGGCGTTGTAGTGGTGATCACGTACGTCCTGCTGTTCCTGCTGACCGGCTCGGTGGTGCTCCCGCTGAAGGCGATCGTGCTGAACTTCCTGTCCATCGGGGCGTCGTTCGGCGCTCTGGTGTTCATCTTCCAGCAGGGCCACTTCTCCAACATTCTTGGGTTCACGCCGCAGTCGCTGGACCCCAGCATCCCCGTGATCCTTTTCTCGATCGTGTTCGGCCTGTCGATGGACTATGAGGTGCTGCTCGTCAGCCGGATGCACGAGGAGTACGTGCGCCTGGGCGACAACACCGCTGCGGTGGCGAGCGGGCTCGAGCGCACCGGGCGGCTGATCACGGGCGCAGCGGCCATCATGTTCGCGGTCTTCGGGGCCTTCGGACTTGCCGAGGTCGTGATCATCAAGGCGATCGGGATCGGGCTTGCGATCGCGGTCGCGATCGACGCGACGATCGTGCGCTCGCTGGTCGTGCCCGCGGTGATGCGCCTGCTCGGCGATGTCAACTGGTGGGCCCCTCGGCCGCTGCGCTGGCTGTACGACCACATCGGGATCGGCGACCTGGGGGTCGAGCCGGAGGCGGTGCCGCCGAGCCCGGCGGCGGTGCCGGTGCCAACCGCGAAGGTGGAGGTATTGGTCAGCCGGTAGCCCCCATCCGACCGGGCCGCTTTGCGGCCGGGTCACCTTCCCCGGCGAGCGGGGAAGGGAAGCCGACCTCCCCGGCGAGCGGGGAGGTGAAGCCTTCCTCTATGCCCTGCCTACCGTTCCGTCGCAGAATATGTCCGTGCCCAATCTTGCGTCCGATGACGCCTTTGCGGAGGTCAAGGCCAAGGTCGACCTCGTCAAGGTCGTGTCGGAGCACGTCCGGCTGACCAAGCGGAATCGAGACCTCTGGGGCCTGTGCCCCTTCCACCAGGAGGACAGCCCGAGCTTCAAGGTCAACCCCCAGATGCAGTCTTGGTACTGCTTCGGGTGCGAGAGGTCGGGCGACGTCTTCACGTTCATCGAGCTGATCGAGAAGACCGACAAGCGCGGCGCGCTGCAGATGCTGGCCGAGCGGGCCGGCGTGGAGCTGAAGAAGCTCAGCCCCGAGCAGAGGGAGCGGGCCGACACCCGGCACCGTGTCCTCGACATGCTGAAGCTCGCCGCGCAGTACTACGAGTTCGTCCTGTGGAAGTCACCTGCCGGTGAGCAGGGCCGGAAGCTGCTCGAGTCGCGCCGCGTCAGCGAGGAAGCCGCTCGCCGCTTCCAGCTCGGCTTCGCGCCGGCGGGCCGCGGCTTCTCCGAATACCTGCGGGCCAAGAAGCGCTCGCTGACCGACGCGCTGGAGGCGGGGCTGATGCGGCGAGACGGGGCCGACTTCTTCGCCGAGCGGCTGGTCATCCCGATCCGCGACGAGCGCGGCCAAGTGCTGGCGTTCACGGCCCGGACCGTGCGGACGGACGAGCAGCGGAAGTACATCAACTCGCCCGAGACGCCCGCATATATAAAGGGACGCGTCATCTTTGGCCTCGATCTGGCCCGGGACGAGATAACCAAGCGCGGCCACGCTGTGTTGATGGAGGGGCAGTTCGACGTGATCACCGCCCACCAGTTCGGCGTTGGAAACGCTGTGGCCAGCTCGGGCACGGCCCTGACCGAGGACCAGGTGCGTCTGTTGAAGCGGTTCACGGACGAGCTGCTGCTCGTGTTCGACTCCGACCGCGCCGGGCGCGCCGCAGCGTTCAAGGCGGTCGAGCTGGCCGCCTCGCATCAGATAAGGACGCGCGTGGCCACCATCCCGGCTCCCTCCAAGGACCCGGACGAGTTCCTCCGCGCCGCCGGGGCCGAGGCGGCCCAGCGCTGGGAGGAGCTCGTCGCGATCTCCCCGTCCGGATGGGAGGCCTGGATCCGGGACTCGCTGAGCGGCTTGAACACGGGCAACCCGAACCACCTCGAGCTGGCGGCGACCCGGGCGCGCGAGGTCCTCGACAAGATCCCGGACCCGGCGGTGAGGGAGACGTACCGAGAGCGGGCGGCGGGGTGGATCGGGGTGCAGCCGCACCTTCTCACGGTCGCTCCACGTTCCGCCCCCACACCCCTCAGCCCTGCCGTGACCCCTAAGGGGCGAGGGGCCAGGGCGACGACGCCATCGCACTATCTCGTACAGTTGCTCGCCGTCCGGCCGGTCGCATTCGAGCGGGTGCAGGCCATGCTTGTCCCCGAGGACCTGGACGAAAGCGAACGAGGCATTTTCGTCCGTATGCTGGGTAGCTACCAACGCGGGGGGCCGGCCGGGCTAGAGGCCGATATGGCCGGATATCCCACCGAGGAGCAGGACCTGATCAGAAGGGCATGGGCGGCGCCGCCGCCGAACATCGATGACGAGGTGGCAGTTGAGCTTGCCGAGAGAATCCGGCTGGAACGCATGAAGGGTATGTACAGTGGGATAATCCGCGAGCTATCCGAGGCCGAAAGGGGCCGGGACTCGGAGAGAGTGGGGCGGCTGGAAGCTCAAGCTGGTGAGCTCGCCCGCGCCATCTCGGATCTGGAAAGGAGAAGCTGACATAGCGCGCGTTGTGAAGCCGGCGGCGACGCCGAAACCCGTGAAGGCCGCGAAGGCCGCGAAGGCCGCGAAGGCCGCCGACAAGCCGGAGCCGAAGTTCGAAGACGAGCTGATGGCCGTTGCCGAGCAGCTCATCATCAAGGGCAAAGAGCAGGGCTACCTGACTCCGGACGACATCCTCCAGGGCTTCCCGGAGATCGACGCCGAGCCAGACCAGATCTTCCGGATCTTCGCCGCCTTCAAAGAGATCGGCGTCGAGGTCACCGACGGCGAGAAGGACTTCGAAGAGGTCGAGCAGATCGACGACGAGATGCTGCTCGACATCGAGATGATGGATTCGGTCTCGCTCGACGACCCGGTTCGCATGTACCTGAAGGAGATCGGCCGCGTCTCGCTGCTGACCGCGAACGACGAGGTCGAGCTCGCGCAGGCGATCGAGGCCAAGCCGCTGCACGACGCGATGAAGGCGCTGTCCGTAACCGAGGAGTCGGAAGGGCGACAGCGCTCGGTCGACGAGCTGCTGCCCGAGGTCATCGAGCGCCTCGCCACAGTGAAGCGGAAGGGGCAGCAGGCGCACATCGCGCAGGAGCTGCTCGGGCTGGTCGACCTGGGCAAGCTGCCGAACCTCACCGACGCCGCTGCGGCGGAGCGCCGGCGCATCACCAACGGGGCGCGGCCGCGCATCCGCGCCGAGGCGCTGGAGTCGTACCGCATCGCACGCTATCGCCTGACCGAGCGCTACGAGCGCGCCTATGAGGCGAAGCAGCGCCTGACGGAGGCCAACCTGCGGCTGGTCGTGTCGATCGCCAAGAAGTACATCGGGCGCGGCATGTCGTTCCTGGACCTGATCCAGGAGGGGAACATGGGCCTGATCCGGGCGGTCGAGAAGTTCGACTACCACAAGGGCTACAAGTTCTCGACGTACGCGACGTGGTGGATCCGGCAGGCCATCACGCGCGCGATCGCGGACCAGGCGCGGACGATCCGCATCCCAGTGCACATGGTCGAGACGATCAACAAGCTGGTGCGCGTCTCGCGGCGCCTCCTGCAGGAGCTGGGCCGCGAGCCCTCCGACGACGAGATCGGCGAGGAGATGGGCATCACGCCCGAGAAGGTGCGCGAGATCGTGAAGGTGTCGCAGGACCCCGTGTCTTTAGAGACGCCGATCGGCGAGGAAGAGGATTCCCACCTCGGCGACTTCGTCGAGGACCGCGAGGCCGTCTCGCCTTCGGACGCCGCGTCGCTGACGATGCTGCACTCCGAGGTGGAGGACGTGCTCGACACGCTCACCCCGCGGGAGCGGCGTGTGCTTCAGCTGCGGTTTGGGTTGATCGACGGCCACCAGCGGACGCTGGAAGAGGTGGGCAAGCGGTTTGGCGTGACGCGGGAGCGGATCCGCCAGATCGAGGCCAAGGCGCTGCGCAAGCTGCGCCATCCGTCGCGCTCGAAGAAGCTCCGCGACTACCTGGAGTAGTAGCTAGGGGGAAGTCCCCATCCGACCGGGCCGCTTCGCGGCCGGGTCACCTTCCCCGGCGAGCGGGGAAGGGAACGACCTCCTCGGCGAGCGGGGAGGTGAAGCCCGTCGGGCGTTTCCTCCTCGGCGTGGTTAACCCGCGTAAATTCGCCCTGCTTTTTCTACTGGTGGCAAGCCTGGTCCTCGGGGCGGCATGTAACACGTCCCCGATCAGGATCACGAACACGCCGATCGCGGCCCTGAACGGGCAGCCCGGCTCATTCGACGCCATGGAGATCGACCAGGCCCACCACCGGCTCTACGCCGCCGACCGCACCGACCACGGGATCGACGTGTTCGACGTCTCGACGCCGCAGGCGACGTACCTGTACACCATCAAGTTGCCGGCGAACCCGAACGGGCTGGCGATCGCGCCCGACCTGGGCCGCCTCTTCGCCGGTACGGTGACCGGGTCGGTGGTCATCGTCGACATCAATTTGGCGGCGAATGCGACCGCGGCCGTGATCAAGGAGGTCCCGACCGGTGGGAAGGAGGTCGACCTCCTCGACTACGCGCCATCCCTGCACACGGTGTTTGCGAGCAACGGGGTGTACGGGACGATCGCCAGCGTCGATGCGACGACGGGCGCGGTGAAGGGTTTGTTCAAGATCGGGTTTGCGTTGGAGCAGCCCCGGTTCAATCCCGCCGACGGGATGCTGTACGTGACGAGCCCGGACGCGGGCGCGCTGTTCCAGGTCGACCCCGCCAGCGGGGCCATCAAGGACAAGGTCTCGTTGGGCGGCTGCCTCGGAAAGGGGCTGGCGATCGACCCGCAGACGGACGAGGCGCTGATCGCGTGCAAGGAGTCCACGGTGACGTGGGACCTGCGGAACAAGACGGCCGGCAACTTCAACCAGGTCTACGGCGGCGACATCGTGACGTACGACGCGAAGGTGGATCGGTTCTTCGTCGCGGTGCCGGGGCGGCCGGGTGCCGGCGAGGTGGGGATCTTCGGCGGGCACCCGATCGACTACATCGCCACGGTGTCGACGCAGGGCACGGGCAACTCGGCCGCCTATGACGAGACGAACGATGTCGTGTACACGCTGGACACGCGCGCGAAGTTCGCGGGGTTGACGAGCTTCCGCCGCCCGGCGGACGACCAGCTGCCGGCCTCCTTCGTCGCCTCGCTGGGCCTGCTGGGGGCGGTGGTGGTGGTGGCGATCGTCTTGATCTGGGTCGTCGCGCGCCTGGGAGGGCCGAGGCCGCAGCCTGCCGTGGAACCGGCCCCGGCGATCGTCCACCGCAAAAGCGCGGCCTCCCGCCTAAGAGACCCCCACCTGGAGTAATTATTCCCTGTCCCCAATTTCCCTCTCCCCGCAGGGGAGAGGGTCAGGGTGAGGGGGACGAGCGAAGAAGGTTTCGTCCACGAACTCCTCGACCACCAACCTGGCCTTCTCTTTCTCTGGGAGTGGTGACGTGCGCAAGGCTTCGAGGATCATCTCGGCCACGCCGCCATCGCGGTTGTTCAGTACGTAGCCGTTGTTGAAGCGGATGACCCGATAGCCGGCTCGCTCGATCTCTTCGGTGCGCTTCGCGTCTTGCTGAAGAGCAAGACCGACCAACGCTTGCATCCGGCCGTATGGGTTCTGATGGTCTTCGTCGACGGGAAGTCTGCAGGCATCCCCGGCCCCCTCGTCCGCCCTTAACCCTTTCGTCCGACAATTACTGCCGTGCCCGTCATCACGATCGGGCGGCAGTTTGGGGCTGGCGGGGCGACCGTCGGCCACATGCTGGCCGGCGCGCTGAAGATCGACTTCCTCGACTCCCAGATCATCGATGAGGCGGCACGGCGGCTCCAGCTCCCGAAGGAAGAGGTCGAGGCCGAGGACGAGCAGCCGGGCTCGCTGATGGCCAGGCTCCTCGTGGCGCTGGGCGCGGCGACCACCGAGCCGCTGATCCCGCCCGACTCCACCGCGTGGACCCCGCCGAATGCCGGCCCGACTTTCGACACGCGAAAGGCCGTGCTGCAGATCACTCAGAACGTGATCGAGGAGGCGGCGCGCACCGACAACGTGGTCATCGTCGGGCGCGGCGGGGCGTACATCCTGAGCGACTTCCCGGGCGCCCTGCACGTGTTCCTGCGCGCGTCGGAGACCGTACGGGTCAAGACGATCATGGCCCGGTTCAACATCACCTCCGAGGAGGAGGCCAGGAAGCGGATCAAGCAGACCGACGACAACTGGACCTCGTACATAAAGCAGGTGTACGGCCACGACCGCAACCACGCCGCGCACTACGACCTGGTGCTCGACACCGGGCGGCTGGGCTACGACGCCACCGTCGACGCGATTCTCGCCTCGCTGAAGCGCCGAAAGCCGATAACCTAGTTCCCCATGGTCCACTCGCTTGGCTCACGCACGTCCGGCGTCGACGGCTCGAGCGAGGGCGGGCGGATCAACACGAACAACTTGCCGGGCGCGCTGGTCATCTACGGCGTCGCGCTGCTCTCGGTGCTGCAGCACAAGAACCCCAAGACCAAGCTGAGCGTTGCGCCGATCCAGGTCGACGGGGTGTGGTGCCTCGAGCTGAGCTACCTCGGCGACGAGCCGCAGGGCGTGCCGGAGCGGTGGCACGGCCACCGGGTGGTGCTCAAGAAGCTGGAGCCGCCGCCGGCGCCAGGTGGCTGACTCATTCGGTCCGCAGAGCAAGGTCCGCGAGGTCGTCGACCGGCTGGGCGACCGGGGCCGCGACGCCATCCGCCGCCATGGCTACGACCTGGGGGAGGGGTTCGTCGACGTCCTTTCCCAGTACCAGACGCTGGAGCACGCCGCCAGGACGGAGCGGCTGCGGGATTTGGCCGGGCTGCTCAAGGAGCTGAACGCTCTCGGGTAACAGCCAGGGGGTTCGCCCCCACCCGGCGGCTTCGCCGCCGACCTCCCCGGCGAGCGGGGAGGTGAAGTGTTCGACTATGTATGTACCGACCAAATGTCGTCGCTTCTTTACAGTCTTATGAATCTTCCAATTCGAAGTCCCCGGGGTGTAAGCTGCCACGAAATCGGATTTCCAACGTTATACAGGTCGAGGTTTACGTCAGTGCAAAGGTCGAAGCTGGAACAGGACAAGGGCAAATGCGCCTGCGGCAGGCGTCTGAAGGACGCGGCCATCTACACCTACCGCTCCAAAACCGACCGTTTTCTGTTCCACCGCTGCGATTGCGGCGCCGAGTGGACCGAGCACCTGACCGACGTCGACCCGACCGATCCGGTCAGCTCCGATGAGGTGATCGAGGTCCACAAGCAATTGGCCAAGTTCGAAGGCTCGATCGCGGAGCTGCTTCAGCCCCACTCTCTTTAGGGAGCCTCCTCAGTAGGCGTACGTGATCACGGCCGGCCCTGGGTTGGTCGAGATGCTCAAGCCGTACTCCTTGCCTTTGGGGATGAACATCCAGTCGCCGCTCTTGAGCTCGACCCCGTTGTAGATCACCCCTCCCGAGAGGACCATTCGGAACTGGTCGACCTCGTGTGCGTGCTCCGGCAGGATGGCGCCCGGCTGGGCCACCTGCAGGAAGAAGAAGCTGTATTTGCTCGCCAGGTAGGCCGGCACCTGCCACGAAAGCCACCCTGGCGGCATGGTCTCGCGCCTCAGCGCATTGCGGACCTGGTCCATCCGAGGGTCTCGGGAGGTCAGGATGCGGTCGCGGTCGGTGTCAAAGCCGAACCTCTTGAGCGCGTCGTTGATCTGGTCGATCCCGGTTTGCCTGCCTTCCTCCAGGAACGAATCGTCGGGGTGAAATTCCCTGGCCATCGTGCTTCCCTCCCATTGAACGACGCGTCGACTGCTGCTTGGAACCGCTCAGACAGTACTCACGACGGTCGACTTGTCAAGGTTGGCGGCCCACAAGGCCGTGGCCGACCGCCCATGTCGCCACCTCGGTCCGCGAGCGGACGCCGAGCTTGTTCCGGATCCGCTCGACGTGGCCCTCAGCAGTCCGCTCGGCAATGAACAGCCGCGTGGCGATCTCACGGTTGGTCAGCCCCGCCGCAACCATGGCGGCGACCTCGCGTTCGCGGCGGCTCAGCGGGCCCGCGTCCACCTGCGCCTCCGCGTCCGGACTGCCTTGTCCGAGCGCGTACTCGAGCGCCCGGAGACGGTCCATCGCCTGGCCTTCGTTCCAGATCGCGTCGCTCTTTTTCGGTCCCAGCTTCTTCCGAATCCGCTCCTCGGCCTCGTTGAGCTGATTCACCCGGAACGGCCATGTGCTCAATGAGAGCTCGTGCGACAGCCGGTCGACCGCCGCGGTCAGTCGAAGCGCGCGTTCATCGTCCTTTCGCGCGGCGGCGGTAAGCGCCAGCCCGCCGAGCGACCAGATCATGCCGAACGGATCGTTGAGGTCCCGAGAGATGGACAGCGACTCGGTCCAGCTTGCTGCCGCACCCTCGATGTCGCCGAGACCGAACTCGGCGTTGGCGAGGCTCTCCAGGTATCGCTCCGTTCGCCCGGGCTCACCGCTCGACCTGCTGAAGGCGACGCATTGGCTGAGAAGGTCTTTCGCGGTCGCGAAATCGCCCTGCTCGGTGGCGATCATCGCGATCTGGTTCTGCACCTCCATCGCCGAGCGGCGGTCGCCCGATCTCTCGAGCAGAGCAAGGGCTTCGTCGTACATGCGCGTCGAGGCGTCCATCTCGCCGCCCGCGTGGTAGACGCCGCCCGCGCCGAGGAGCGCGTTCGCGATGAGCTCGGGGTCGCCAAGCTCGCGCGACAGGGCAAGCCCGGCGTCCGCCAGCGTCCGGCTGGTGGCATGGTCGGCCTGCCGCGAGACGAGCCGCGCCGCGAGGTTGAGCGCGCGAGCACGTGTCGCGTCCCTGGCGGTCGCGCGCTCGAGCCGATCGAGGAGGAGGCTCCGCGCCCGCGATTGGTCGGAGAACTCCCAATCCGCGAGCTCGATCGCGAGGGCCAGCCCGGCGTCGTCCGCATGGTCGCGCGCCCAGGCGACCGCGGCCCAGTGGTTGGCCGACTCCCGCGCCGTCCACGGCTGAGCCTTGAAGTGGTCGTACTGCTTGCCCTGAAGCACCTCGAGCTCGCCGGACTCGCGAAGCCTTTCCCCCGCGAACGCGAGATGCGATTCGAGCAACCGATATCGAGTGGTGCCGTCGTCCAACCGGTCCGCCACGACCATCGATTTCTTGACCAGGCCGGTCAGCACTCCGAGCACGTCGCCATCGCCCGGCTCGGAGCACACGGCCCGCACCGCATCGAGCGTGAACCCTCCATGGAACACGGCAAGCCGCCGGAACAGGCGCGCTTCGTCCTTGGTCAAGAGGCGATGACTCCAATCGATGGCGGCGGCCATCGTCTGCTGGCGCTCGGGCACGGTCCGGCTGCCCGACGCGAGCACGCGAAAGCGGTCGTTGAGGTTGGCGAGGAGCTCGCGCTCCGACATGAGATCGAGCCGGGCCGCGGCCATCTCGATGGCCAGGGGAAGTCGGTCGAGGCGCTCGCAGATCGCCGCCACCGGCTCGCGGTTGGGCGGTCCGACCTTGAACTCGGGCAAAACGAGCCGCGCGCGCGCCTCGAAAAGGTTGAGCGCGTCAGGATCGGCAAGGGAGGACACCGGGACGCGGACCTCGCCGGGAACGCCCAGCGGCTCGCGGCTCGTGGCCAGGATCGTGAGCCCGGCGTTGCGTTCGAGCAGGGCGTGGCAGAAGGTGGCGCAGTCCGCCACGACGTGCTCGCAGTTGTCGAGGATGAGGAGCACCCGGCGCGAACCGAGCCACGAGGCGACGATCTGCTGCGGTGCGCCGCGACCTCGCAGCTCGAGGTTCGCGACGACGGCCGCGCCGACGTCGGTCTCCGCCTCGAGCCCCACCCACCAGACTCCGTCAGGCCATGCATCGGCGCCCGCTCGCGCGACCTCCGTCGCGAGCCTGCTCTTGCCCGCGCCACCGGTGCCGCAGATCGTGACCATGCGTGCTGTGCGCAGCAGCGTTTTGAGCGAGCTGAGCTCGGCCTGCCGGTTCAGGAAACTGGTGAGAGGGTGAGGGAGGTTGCCGGGAGCGACCGCGGCGTGGTGGCCCGGGCCGGCCGCCGTGCTCATGGGCGGTATCTTGCTGGATCGTCCGGGGTTTTTGCCGCCCGCTTTCCGCACCCATGACGAGAGAGGGACCCTGGTCGGGTCCCTCTCCGCGGGGGCGTCGCGAGGGGTAGGCGCGACGCGTGGCGTTACTGACCGTGACCTTCGCGAACCGTCTTGGCGTCCATCCCGGGGGTCGGCGCCACCGGTCCGGAGTCGTCGATCTGGGCGCCCGAGCGAGTCGCCCGGTAGATGTGCGCCCCGCCGCTCTGGGTCACCGTGCTCTGGGTCGTCGCGTGCCCACCACCGAGGTTGACCGCGAGGAACGCTCCCATGAGTCCGAGTCCAGCCGCGATGAGGATCAGCACCGCGCCGGTGAAGGCCCTCGAGATCCCTGTCTTACGAACGTCTGCCCTGGCTTCCATTTACGTGCTCCTCTTGCGTTTTGATTCGGTGCGCTCACCGCGCATTCCGTTGAGGGCAGCGTATGAACCGGCCAGGGGTGGTCATAAGGGGGAAAACACGCGAAGTGGGAGGGGGCAGGTACCTGTTTTCCGGTACCTGCCCCTTGCGTTGGTTTGGGTCTATCCCGCGGCCGCGTGCACCTCGGCGAGAAGCGCCTGACCCTGCTGGATCAAGCTGTTCTTCTGGCGCTCGTTGTGCTGTCCGGCGCCGGGAGCGGTGCTGTCCAGGAGGACGATCATCTGAGCCGCCAGCGCATCACGCCGCGCGTTCCAGTCCGCGATCGTCGCGTCGGCGTTGATGTACGTCTGGTCGCCTGAGCTGGTGCTCAGCGTCGCCTGCGTCGCGAAGTTGATGCTGTCGAGGGTGAGCTGCCCGACAGGGGCGTTGATCTGCTTGTAGATGTAGGCGAGCTGGTTGGAGCCCTGCTCGGACTCGGTCATGATCTCGGCGATCGGCCGGCCCTGGTGCGCGTAGTCGTCTTTCAGGCCGGTCAACGCCATGAGCGTCGGGCGGATGTCCGAGTGGTCGGTCCACACGTCACCCGTCTCGCCCAGGTTGCGCACGTCGGGTCCGACGACGCCGAGCCACGTGGTGTTGATCTCGGGCGCGATGTCGCCGTGGTTCCAGTTGAAGGCCGGGTTGACCGAGATGCACGGTGAGCTGCAGTTCGGGGCGCCCGCGAACAGAAAGTAATCGGGCTTGGCGAACATCGTGAAGGTCGGATTGCGCTTGGTGTCGGCGGTGAGCATGTGCATCAGGTGCATCTGCGCCTGGTCCGCGAGGAAGTTGTCCACGACCTCCAGCTTGTTGGTGTACGGGTTCACCGCGGTGACAGTACCCGTGGCGCGCTCGAGGTCGCGCGTCGTGCTCGACGTCTGGTCAGGGTTGCCATTGATGTAGATGGTCGGCGCCGAGTCGGAGTGGACCGTGAAGCTGGTGGTCGCGCTGCTCTGCGTCGCGACCAGGCCCTTCAGGTTGCCTGAGACCTCGCCGATCTGCGCGTAGGTGCACGGCACGTTCACGCCGTCGCAGTTGGACGGGGTCGGCGGGCTCGCGATGAGGTGGTCGCCCTCATCGGAGGTGAAGACGAAGACGCTGTTCGAGCGGTTGATGCCGTCGTTGGCCAGTCGCGCGAAGAACTTGGCGAAGGCATCGTCGTAGGTCTTGAGCTGCTTCACGTAGTTGGCCTCACCGGGGCCCCACGGGTTGACGTCGGTGAATGGAGGGTGCGCCGCGTGGCCGTCGGAGATGTAGCCGTAGGTCACGGGCACTCCGTTCTCCTGCATCTGGGCGACGTAGCCGAGGGTGTTGTTGGCGGGCATCGTGTCGAAGCCGGGGAAGGCGTTGATCGCATTGCCGTTCATGTCGGTCACGCCGTTGATCGCGGGGGCGACGTACTTGTGGCCGAAAAGGGCCTGGTATCCGCTGTAGCCGCCGGGCTCGTCGGGCAGCAGGTCCGGCCGTGCGTGCGTGGACCTCGCGCAGATCACGTTGCCTTTGGCGCAGTGGATCGCGATGCCGACGAAATCGCCGAACGCGGGCTGCCCGTTGCTGTCGCTGTTGGCGACCTCGGTCGCCTCGGGCGAGGTGGCGCCGAAAACGGTGGGGATGTCGATGCCGACGTTCTCGAGCTCGATGTTCGCGGTCGACACGCCGCCGACGTTGCATCCGGCTCGCGTGAAGGGCACCCACGGCGCGGGCGCGTTCTTGCCCGCCGCGGTGAGCATGTTGTAGGTCGTGTCGCTGCCGGCGGCGGAGGTCGGGTCGAAGAGCGGCGCGGTCCAGTAGGCGAACGAGACGCCGACGCTCGTCCTCTTAGTCGGGAGGTAGTAGCGGAAGGAGTTGGAGACCGGCACGCCCATGTTGTCGCCGTACACGCCCGTCAGGCTCGTGAGGATGTCGGTCGCGGTGTGGGCGATGATCGGCGTGTGCTCGTTGGTGAGCAGCGTGCCCTGGCCCGTCAGGAAGTTGAGCAGCGCGGGCATCTGCTCCAGGTCGCTCGGGACGTTGGGGTTGTCGCGCGAGAAATGGGTGTTGTCGAAGACGATGTTGATCACGTGCTGGACGCCGTTGCCGAGCTGGCAGCTCGACGTTGCCGGGTTGCTCGAAATCGCGGTGGTGGTTGTGCCGCCCGCCTGCGCCGCGGGAACAGCCGCGAGCTGCCAGCCGATTGCGAGCGCCATCACCACCGCGAGCTGGATCAGCCGTTTCATGCCATACCCCCTGGAGCTGAAAAGCCGACTGCACTTGGGGCGAGCCCGCACTCGCCCGACTCGAACTTAACCGCGCGCCGGTTATCGGCGGGTTAGCCGCGGTTTAGCTGAATCGACCATATTGGCGGCCGGCCGGGATTGTCAAGGAGCGGCTTGGGCCGTTGTCAGTCTCGGGGGAGAGCTGGGAACCAGCGGGTCGGGCGATCGGCGTCCGCGGGGCGCGAGTCGGCGCCGAATGCCACCGTCACGCCCACCAACACGATCACGAGCAAGAGCGTCATCAGGGCCTCCATGCATTTGAGTGTGCGTTGGGACAGTCTCCGGAGCAAGGTCGATCTTTCTAGGAAAATATCGCTGTGCCGGATAATTGGCAGGCGATCGAGCTGAAGCACCTGCGGGCGCTGCGGGCGGTCGCTCACCGGCGGACGTTCTGGGCGGCGGCGGAGTCGCTCCACACATCGCTATCCACGGTCAGCGACCACGTCGCCGCGCTCGAGGCCCTGGTCGGGCAGCGCGTGATCGAGCGGTCGCGCGGGCGGCGGACGGTCGAGCTGACCGAGGCGGGGCGGTTCTTGCTCGGGCACGCGGAGGCGATCGAATCGCGGCTCGCGGCGGCTGAGGCTGACTTTCGCGCGTTCGCGGCGGGGAATGCGGGCACGCTGCGCGTCGGGATCTACCAGAGCGTGGCCAACAAGGTTCTGCCGGAGGTCATGCGGCGCTTCAAGAAGCGGTGGCCCGACGTGAGCATCTCGGTAACCGAAACCGAGCGGGACGACGAGGCGGTGGCGGGGGTCGAGCGCGGCGAGGTCGACCTGGCGTTCGGGATCGAGCCGCTGCCCGAGGGGCCGTTCGAGGTCCGCGTCTTGATGCGCGACCCTTACGTGCTGGTCACGTCACGAACGTCGCCGTTGGGGCGGCGGCGCCGGCCGTCGGCAGAGGATCTGAAGGGCATGCCGATGGTGGGGTACTTCCACGGGCGCACGACGAGCATCGTCGAGGACTTTCTCTTGAGTCGCGGGGTCAGGCCCGATGTGGTGTTTCGGTCGAATGACAACGGGACGGTGCAGGGGATGGTCGCGGCGGGCGTCGGCGTCGCGCTCGTTCCTTTATTGGCTGTGGACGAAAAGGACACGAAGGTGGTTTTGCGCGTCCTTGTCGAACCCATTCCGCCGCGCGTGCTGGCCGTGCTGTGGCATCGCGATCGCTATCGCACTCCGGCGGCGGTCGCGTTTGTCGAGACCGCGGTCGGTGTCGCGGCGGAGGTCGAGCGCGCGCACGACGCGTTTCTCAGGTCGAAGACCCGCGCTGCTTCGATTGGAGCGTGAAGACGAGCTCGGTGCCGTCGACCTCGTCCTCCTGCACGCTGACCTGCCGGAAGCCGAGCGCCCTGACCACCGCAAGCGAGGGCGCGTTGTTCGGTGAGACCGAGGCATAGACCTCTTGTTCGCCCTGCTGGAAAGCCCAGTCGGCGAGCGCTCTGGCGGCCTCCTTCGCAAAGCCCTGGCCGCGGAACCGCGTGAAGACCGTGTAGCCGATCTCGGCGCGGCCAATGGTTTTGGGCGGGCCGTGGAAGCCGCAGTGGCCCGCGGCCTCTCTGTTTGTCGTGGTGACCATAAGGCGCGCCATCCACGCGCGCTGCTCCGGCTCCGCCTCCATGCGGTTCAGCTGGATGGGAAGGAATCCCTCGAGGTCGTCGTCGGTGGGAAACTCTTCGGGCAGCGTCAGGCCGAGCACGCTCTCCGCCGCCGCGCGATCACCCGCGATGAGGTGGCGGATGGCGTTTGGATCGAGTGCTCGGAGCTCGAGGCGCTCAGTGCGGATCGGCCTAACGTCGGACTGGTGTCGAGGGATCGTTAGCGCGTCGCTGAAGCTGGTGCGGGCGTTGCGTTCTTCGCTCCGCCAAGCTTCACGCCCAACCAGATGGCCCAGGCGATGTAGAAAGTCTGGCCAAGGATCAGGGCGCTGAATCCGAGCGGCGGGAGCGAGATCGCGATGCCGATCCCGGCGAGTATGTAGGCGACGCCTGCCACGACACCGACCCAAGGGAGATTGCCCTTGAGCAGTGCGGCGCGACGCGCGTCGATGTTGTGCACTAGCAGGCTGATGCCCACGCAAATGCCGATCACCAGGACGCAGAGGGCACCGAGAAACGCGGAGCCCGTTATGAGCGCTACGCCGAGGACCACGGGCACCACGACCGCGACGAGCGTCGCCCAGTGCGCGATCTGAAACCATCGCGTGCTGGTGGCGGGATGGTCCAGCCATTCGAGGTCAAAGACAACCACGGCGAAGGCGCCAACCCAAAACCAAAGCCCGAAGAACCAGAGGATGTTCAGTACCAGGGCCAGTCCGGGCGCGACCTGGGAGATGGGGTAGCCGAGAATCAGGACGAAGAAGAAAACAAAGAGGGAGACAGCGCTGACATAGGCGGCGGTCGGACCGTAACCGGCGAGGCGCTGCAGTTTCATGGCCGGAATTCTCTACCGGGTGCACGCGGAGGGCAAGGGGAATGCGCAGGTTCCGGTCCCGCAAGCCCCATCTCCTAGAATCGATAGACCCAATCCGGGATAGCTCAACCGGTAGAGCAGGCGGCTGTTAACCGCAAGGTTCAGGGTTCGAATCCCTGTCCCGGAGCCATGTTTTGAACTCGAATTGCCCCGTGCGGCTGTGGGCGACGGTCGACGACTGAATCAGTTCTGAATCAAATCTGAATCAGTCACTGCCCCGCACCCACGGGCTCTTCGGGGAATACGACATAGCCCTCAGCCAACGCAGCTGCCTTGAGCTGCCCATCAAAGCATGCGAAGGTCAGCCCCTCGTGCCCGTATGTAAGGAGGGCACTCAGCTGAACAGCGTCGTAACCGCGCAACGTGTGCTGGTCGACCAGGGCGCATGCGCGATCCAGTAGTGCACCGTCGATTGCTACTAGACCGATGCTGGCGAAGAGGTTCGCGGCCTCAGCCTTCGCCTCCTCGAACGATTGATCGTCCAGGCGCCCATCTCGGTGAGCAGCTTTCAAGGCAGCGAAGGTCTCAACCCGTGAGATTGCCGCAGTGACGACTCCGTCAGCTTGCCCAGACAAGTTCGCCATTGCATCTGATCCGTCCTCGTCAATCAGTAACTTGGCGATGGCGCTGCTATCGGCATAGACGATCACCGACGCTGGTCACCTATGTAATCGGAGATGTTCTTGGATCCAGGCGTCATTTTGGACCGACGAGGCAAGCGCTCCAGCTTGCGCGCGGTCGAGGGATGGCCCCCCTTCGGAGACTTAGCCTCATACGCGATCAATTGGTCCACCACTCGTCTCGTGATTTCCCAACAGATCGCTGCCGAGTCGCGCGTTGGATGAAGCGCTCTTGCCTGCGACTCCCAGGGATGTATGAGATTGCGGTAATCACGCAGGACCTCGCTGAACGCTTGCAAATCCACCGTGATCCACTTGGCCTGGACAGCGACGTTGATTAGTTCACTCAGACGCCACTGACTCCAAGGTCGTGGCTTGTTGCCTTCACGTGGAGCGGCTTTAGTCCGGTTGGCCTCGTCCGGGCGGCGCATAGCCATTTGGAGCAACGCGCCTTCGAGGAGACTTCCCATCATGGTTATTGCGCTGAGACTCGCGCCACTCCTTAGGCAGAGGACTGCTTCGTTCCATCTTTCGGTTAGGAGATCGGCACTTTCGGGATCTGAGATTCTTGAGAAATCAGGTGCTACCGATTCAACCTCGGATGGCTGATCGGCTCCTACAACGCTACGCGGGACATCCCCTGTCTCCACGGAATCGGCACTTGGCGCATCTCGCACGTTTGGGTATGGCCAGCTCTGTTTCCCCAGTATTACGCCGAGACTCGGATACGGCGTGATGACTGTATGCGGAGCAGCACTGTCCGTTCGCTCCTTGAAGTCCTTGCGGATCCCGTCTGGCGAGATAAGAGTTGCCGACCAGTGCACAGGCGGAGCGGTCAGCGGTACTACATAGAGCCGTGGTGAGTCGACCATAGTTTCTTGAGTAGTTGGCACGGCTTGTTCAGCGCTCGTCAGGTAGCTGACGTGCAAGGAGTGCCCGGCTGCCCGCCCGGGGATGTCTTCGGCCACGCGAATGCTGAGCTCCGCTTCCGAGGTCTTCGCCTCGGACAACATCACGGGGTATGGTAAGCGGACAGCCGCAGCGCCGTTCATATACACATTCACGCCCGGCTTGTATGGCAGGCCCAACACATACGGGTAGATGACTGCCCAAGCGTTGACGAAATGGCGAGTGGAATCCTCGAGTGGTTCCCACAATTCGCCACTAGAAGCAAGGTTCGATGCTCCATCTATGACCCACGTCACTTGGTACTCGGGGAACGTTGCCCGCCGGCCCTGCGCCCAAGTCTCACCGCTGGCCACCCAGAAGGCATCAATTAGATCGCCGAGTAGCGTGTATCCGATTGACGGTGTAGTCATGTCGATCCGACCGGCTACAGTCTCGGACCATTTCTTCGATGCTTCTATCGCCGGCACGTGCTCGGTACTGATTGCTACTCGCTGGCCCACGAGGTGGATTTCCGGTACATCCGCATAGATTGGTCTCACGACAACTGAAACCACCCGCCATTCCGGCGAGGAAACCGTCTTCATAGCTACCCAGCACCAAGCAAGCCCGCGATAGTGAGATGCGATCATCTTCGTTACTAGGGCTCGGGACTGGTCTGGCAATCGCCACATCGGTACGAGTCATATTGCCAGAGCATCGGCGCAGTGGATGCCTTGTTTGACTCGGGGCGCCTGATGTTGGTGATCACGAAATGTGAACACTCCTGATCGCGAAATCTGAACAGGTTCC
>CAKZUH010000029.1 GCA_937921725.1 uncultured Chloroflexota bacterium
TGACAAGGCCCTCGGTGTAGGTGAACACCGTCAGTCGTACACGGATTTGGTGCCGAGGGCCAGATTTGAACTGGCGACACCTTGATTTTCAGTCAAGTGCTCTACCAAGCTGAGCTACCTCGGCACGGCGGCTAATTCTATCGGCGCACCCGAATGCGCCTAAATGGATTGACTTCGCGATCGGCCGATTGCGAGACTACGGTGCCCAACGTGACCGCCCCAGCCTTTGTCAAGCGCTTGAAGCCCCCTCGCCAGTTCACTATGAGTGCTCTAGCGTTGGTGGCTGCCGCCATGTTGGTCGCTGGATGCGGTTCCTCCAGCCCCTCGGCGAGCTCATCTCCAAAGGCATCACCGAGCCCAACCAAAGAAGCGCAGATAACCAACGTCGACGCCTGCACCCTCGTGACCGCCGCGGAGGCTTCGGCAGCACTCGGCACGACTGTCACGAATCTCGCCGCCGCCAGTGGGACTCGGTGCCCGGCGTTTGCGTTTATGGAAGCCAGGACACTCAGGCGACGGTTTTCGTCTACGCCCAGACGATCCCCGACACCACGACCGCCGACTCGATCTCTCCCGACCAGATGGCCGCGATCCTCAACGGCCAATACGGCGTGTCCAACGCCAAAGCCGTGACCGGCGTTGGTGACAAGGCCTTCGAATACACGACGACGAGCTCGGGCAACACCGGCATCGCGATCTTCGTGTTCAAGGCCAACGCGGTCCTGATGATCGTCATGAGCCCGACGACCAACTCGACCGCCATCGAGAAGCTTGCGCGCACCGCGGTAGGCCACCTCTAAACCGGTTCGGCGTCCGGTCCCCGGGAGGTGTTGGTTAAGCTCTTGGATGGTTTGGCCGGGCTATCAGCTGCTCGATTACATCGATGCCAAGTTCACCGCCGTGCAGGGATCCACGGCCACGGTCTCGGCCGACGCCACCGGCTACGCAGCGCCCAAGGTCTCGACGGCGACTATCCGCGCTCAACTGGCCGGTCTTGGCCTGAGCGACGCCTACGGGCGCATTCGCCAGGACTTTCCGGGCAGCTCGGCACCATTCGCACCGTTCCGATCGAGCTTCCGGGCTGCCCATGATGGGCGACCACATCACGGTGACGGTGACCGTGCAGGCTCGCAACAGCTGATCAGATCACAGGAGAGTGGGCGGTGATGGACTTGAACCAACGACCTCCTCGGTGTAAGCGAGGCGCTCTAGCCAGCTGAGCTAACCGCCCGGCGAAATCGCGCTAGCCAGTCTACCCACCCGACAGCAGACCCAAGGCCGCGTTGAGCTGCGTGTCTTTCGCGTAACCGAGCGACGGCTGGGCGACGTCATATTCGTCAGACGGGCTGGCCAGAGTCACGGGGACGTCCGGAGTCAGACCCTTCTTGTCGATCGTCTGCCCGTTGGGCAGGTACCACCTCTCGACCGTCAGGTGCAGGTCCGAACCGTCCTTCAGCACGAAGTCCTGCTGCACCGAACCCTTGCCGAACGTCTTCGTCCCCACCAGGCGGGCCCGCTGGTGGACCTGCAGCGAGCCGGCCACGATCTCCGACGCCGACGCGCTGTTGGCGTCGACCAGCACGACTAGAGGCTCACTCGGCGCTGCATGGTTGGAGCCGACTTGGTGGCGGTCGATCCCGTTGCGGCCGTGCGTCTCGAAGGTCTCTCCGCTTGACACGAACTGTGTGATCACGTCGTCCGCGGCGGAGACGAAGCCGCCAGGATCCCCGCGCAGGTCGAGCACCACGCCTACAGTGCCCGGCAGGCCGTCCTTCAATGCCGAGGCGAACTCCGATGACGTCTGCGAGCCGAACTGGTAGATCCGGACATACAGGATTCGGTTTCCCACCATCGCCGACCGCACGGTGGGTACCTGAATCTGCGCGCGCGTCATGGTGAACGTCTTGCTCTCGCCCGCTCGCAAGATCGTAAGGGTGACCTTCGTTCCCTCCGGGCCCTGGATCAGCGCCGTCGCCTGGTCCCCGGTGATGCCCTTCGCGTCCTTGTCCCCCACCTTGACGATCTGGTCCCCCGCCTGCAGTCCCGCGGTTGCGGCCGGCGAGCCGGGGACGGTCCCCGTGATCACCGGGTAGTCGGTGCTGCTGAAGCTGAGGTAGATCCCGATGCCTGTGTAGCGGCCCTGGTAGTTCTCCTGCAGCCGCTTGTACTGCTCCGGGTCGAAATACGCGGAGTAAGGATCGCCCAGGCTGCTGACGAGGCCCTGCACCGTCCCGTGCGAGAGCTTGTTGGGGTCGACGCTTGTGTCCACGTAGTCGGCCTGGATCAGGCGCGTGGCCTCCTGCACCGGGGTCAGGTCGACCGACGCGACGTTGCGATGCCCGATGTACGGAACCCACTCCGGGAACGCCTGGTCGACGTAAATGCCCGCGACGAAACCGACGACGAGCAGCAGCGCGGTGGCGCCACCCCGCAGGGCGGCGCGGCGGTTCATGTAAGGAGACTAACCTTCGCCCCCATCCGACCGGGCCGCTTCGCGGCCGGGTCACCTTCCCCGGCGAGCGGGGAAGGTGAGGCTAGCAGCCGAGCCAGATGCAGGGGTCCTTGTACACGCCATACACGCGAATCTCGAAATGCACATGGGGCCCGGTCGACCACCCCGTCGAGCCCTCGAACGCGACTGTCGTGCCGCGCGGCACCACCTGGCCCGTGCTGAGGCCCGGCGCATAGCCGGCGAGGTGACCGTAGTAGGTCGAGTAGCCGTTGCCGTGGATGATCACCAGCAGGTTTCCGTATCCGATGCTCCCCGGGTAGAGGTACGCGACGCCCGTGTCAGCCGCGACGATCGTGGTGCCGTACGGGCCCGCGATGTCCAGGCCCGTGTGGATCTTGTGTGGCCAAGGGCAGTTGGGGTCATACACCTCGAGGTAGAAGCTCGAGCAGCCGAACCTCTGGGAGATGCAGCTGAATCCACACGCCGGTTCGGGCCATTCGAAGACCCCCGAGCCCCCGCCGGCTTTCTCGGCCGCGGCGTCGTACTGCTGCGCCAGCTTTGCCACCTGGGCATCGATCGCGGCGCGCTCGGCCTGGACCTTGTTGTAGTCGTCGGCCAGCTTGACCTCGAGCTGCTGCTCAACGAGCAGCGCGGCCTGCTCGGTCGCCTGGTTCTTCTCGAGATCCGCGTCCTGGGCCTGCTGCTGCTGCAGCAGGGCGGCGACCTGGTTCAGCTTCACGTTCAGATCTGCATTGGCCTGCACAAGGGAGGCGCGCTCGAGCGCGAGGTTGTCAAGCAGCCGCCTGTCGGATGCCGCCACCTGCTGCGCACCCACCATGCGGTTCATCAGCTGGTTGAAGCTGCTCGAGGTCAACACCAATTGGACGTAGTTGATGCTCCCATGCGAATCGATGTAGCGAAGACGCGCGTTCAGCAGCTGCTCGCGTACCGTCACGTGAGCCTTCATTCGGATGAGGTCCGCCTCGCTGAAGCGGATCTGGCGATTCACGTCGTCGATCGCCACCTGGGTCTGCGCGATCAGCGCCCTCTGCGCCGCAATCTGGCTGTCCAGGTTGTGGATCATCGTGTCGATCGCGTTGATCTGGGCCTGGGCGTTGCCGATCTGAGCCTGGATGCTGTCGAGCTGGTTCTGGTTGATGACCTGCTGGCCGATCCCGCTGTTGTAGGCAAGGCAGGCCTGGTAGACGGCCGGCGGGTCGCCGGGATAGCAGTAGATCGCCGATGCCGGCTTCACTGACAGCGGGAGCGCCAGCGTGGTGGCGAGCAGAGACGCCGCGGCGAGGCGCGCTTTCATGGCGGCTTAGACCCTCACGTAGCGGCGGACGCCGATGTAGCTGCCGAGCGCGCCCAGCATCGCGCCCCCGAGAAGCAGGTCTCGGGCCAGGCTCGAGATGAAGGCCGGGTCGTAGGACAGCGGGATGAACGCGATATCCGACTTGAAGCGGCCGACGGCCGGCTCGTACGCGACGACGAGCAGGGCCAGCGCGATCGACGCGGCGATCAAGCCTGTCATCACGCCTTCGAGGACGAACGGCCCGCGCACGAACCACTCCGTCGCGCCGACCAGCTTCATCACCTCGATCTCCTTGCGGCGGTGATAGACCGCGGTCCGGATCGTGTTCATGACGATGACCACGGAAACGATGACGAGGATGAGCATCAGCCCGATGCCGGCGAGGCTGAGCCACGAGGACAGCGAGAGCATGCGGCTCACGAAGTCGCCCTGATAGTTGGTCGGGTCGGTGGGATCGACGCCGGACCACCGCCGGCCCATCGCATCGATCGCGGCCACGTCATCGAGGCTGGCGACGCGGACCTCGAGCTTGGCGTCGAGAGGATTGCCATCGATCTGCTGCGCGAGGACGAAGTTCTGCGGGTCCGCCTTGAACTGCGCCAGCGCCTCGTCCTTCGTGACGAACCGCACGCTGATGACGCGTGGATCAGCGGCGAGCTGCTGCTGAAATTCGTACGTCGTCTGCAGCGGCGTGTCGTCCGCGACGTTGATCGAGATCTCGCTGACCTTGACCCTAAAGCCGTCGAGCACCTGCGAGAACGCATGTCCCACCAGCAGGTTGATGCCGGCCAGAATGAGGATGAGCGTGATCGACAGCACCGCGGCCAGGCTCACGGCCAGGTTCCGCCAGAAGCTCTGCCAGGCGCTGTTAAGCGCGAACTTGAGATTGCGCAACATCATCGTGGTACCTGCCTGAACGGTCGTCCCGCGCAACCTGGCCCGCGTCGATGGCGACGACGCGGCGGCGCAGCAGGTCGACGATCTCTCTGTTATGTGTCGCCATCACGACAGTGGCTCCGCGCGCGTTGATGCGCAGGAAGAGCTGCATGATCTCCCACGCGGTCGCGGGGTCGAGGTTGCCGGTGGGCTCGTCGGCGATGATGAAACGCGGCGCGTGGACCAGCGCGCGGGCGATGGCGACCCGCTGCTGCTCGCCGCCGGAGAGGTTGGCCGGGTAGGTGTGCTCCTTGCCGGAGAGGCTCACGGTGTCGAGTGCCTCGGCCACGCGGGCCCGAACGTGGTGGTCAGGCTCACCCAGCACGCGCAGTGCGAACGCGATGTTCTCGTAGACGGTCAGGTTGGGCAGCAGCTTGAAGTCCTGGAAGACGAGCCCGACCTTGCGCCGGTAGAACGGGAGCCTGCGTCGCTTCATCCGCCCAAGCTCGATCCCGTCGACGAAGATCTTGCCCCGGGTGGGCTTCTCCTCCCGGATCAGCAGCCTGACGAGGGTCGACTTGCCCGCGCCGGATGGACCGACCAGGAAGAGGAAGTCTCCCTCAGGCACCTCCAGGTTGACGTCGCGAAGCGCCTGGGTGCCCGTGGGGTAGGTCTTGAAGACGTGCTGGAAGCTGATGACCGGCCGGGTGTCGAAATCGGGTGTCAAAACCATAAGCTGCGTCTCTTGCTGTGGCGTTACGCGCCTGAAGGCGCGAATGGCTAGGTCGCGGGCAGTATAACCCATGCCCCCGGCGGCTCCAACCCCTTCCCAAGGTGTCAAACAATGGTTTAACGAACGGGAGCTATGAGGCTTGCGCGACCCGGCCGTTCTTGTCTAGGCGCCAGCGGAGCCAGCTCTCGATGAAAGGGTCGATCTCCCCGTCGAGCACCGCCTGCGCGTTCCCGACCTCCAGGCCCGTCCGAACGTCCTTGACCAGCGTGTACGGCTGCAGGACGTAGTTCCGGATCTGGGAGCCGAACTCGGCCGGCATGACCTGGCCCCGGATCTGGTCCAGGTGCTCGGCCGCCTCCTGCTGCTGGCGCTGAAACAGCCGCGCCTTGAGGACCTTCATCGCCATCTCGCGGTTCTTCATCTGCGACCGCTCGTTCTGGCAGGTGACCACGATGCCGGTCGGCAGGTGCGTGATCCGGACGGCCGAATCCGTCTTGTTGACATGCTGGCCCCCCGCGCCCGTCGACCGGTAGGTGTCGATCCGGATGTCCGCCGCGTTGATCACGACCGCGTTCGCGTCGGCGTCCTCCAGCTCGGGCATCACCTCGACCAGGGCAAACGAGGTGTGACGTCGATGGTTCTGGTCGAACGGAGAGATGCGCACGAGCCGGTGGACGCCGTGTTCGGAGCGCAGGAGACCGTAGGCACGCGGCCCACGCACGATGAACGTGGCGCTCTTCAGCCCCGCCTCCTCGCCGCGTGACTCGTCGATGATCTCGGTCTCGAAGTGACGGCGCTCCGCCCATTTGAGGTACATCCGCATGAGCATCTCCACCCAGTCCTGGGCTTCGATCCCGCCCTGCCCGACCGAGATGGTCACCACCGCGTTGTGGTTCGCATACGGATCCGTGAACAGCAGATCGAGCTCGTGCGCGCGCAGCTCGCGCTCGATCGAGGCGCGCTCCTCCGCGACCTGCCTCTCCAGGTCGGGGTCGCCCGCGGCGAGCACATCCAGCTCGACCAGGTCCCGGGCGCGCCTCTCCAGGCGATCCCACGTCGCGATGAGGTCGCGGTACTCGGCGGCCTCACGGGCCATCTGGCCGGCGCGCCTGGGGTCGTCCCAGACTCCCGGCTGCGTCAATTGGGCGTCTAGCTGGTCAGCCCGCTTTGCTTTCGCGGGTAGGTCAAAGGTGCTCCTTGAGCTGCAGGATCCGGTTCAGTAGCTCTTTGGGGTTCAGTTCTGCGTCCATTACCTACCGTGACACCTCTTGTACTTCTTGCCTGACCCGCACCAGCACGGGTCGTTGCGCCCGAGTTTAGCGGCCTCGCCCGCCGGCACAGCCGCGCCGTACCGTGCCGCCGCCGGCGCACCGCGGCGCTGCTGGGCTTTCGGCTTCCCGCCGGTCCCGTTCGACCCGTCCATCTCGGCGGGACCGCTCTCGGTGACCTGGCGCACCAGCGGCTGCGCCTGAGGAGGCGGAGCGTTCCGCGTGACCTGGACGCGGAAGATCCCAGAAACGATCGAGCCCTGGATGCGCTCGCGAAGCTCGTTGAACATCTCGAAGGCCTCGTTCTTGTACTCGACGAGCGGGTCGCGCTGACCGTAAGCGCGCAGCGAGATGCCCTCGCGGAACTGTTCCATCTGCGTCAGGTACTCCATCCATTGGTAGTCGATCGCCTGCAGCATCACGCTCCGCTCCACGAACGGCATCGTCTCGGCACCGATCTCTTCGACCTTGCGGTCGTAAGCTTCCGCGGCCGCGGCCTGGATATGCTCGATCAGGCCCTCGGTGCCCTTGTGCAAAGCCTCGTCGGGGATCTCCGTGCCGGGCGCGATCGGCAGGTAGCCCGACAGGTACTTGACTAGGCTCTCCAGGTCCCAGTTCTCGTAGTGGCGGCTGGAGCAGTGCTGGTCGACGCCCTTGACGATGATGTCGCGGACGTAGCCGAGGATGTTGCCGCGCGCGTCCGCCCCCTCGAGGATTTTGCGCCGCTCCTCATAGACGATCTGGCGCTGCTTGTTCATCACGTCGTCGTACTCGACCACGTGCTTGCGGGCGTCGAAGTGCATGCCCTCGACCTTCTTCTGCGCGCTGGCGATCGAGCGTGCGACCCATGGGTGCTCGATGGGCTCCACCTCCAGCGTCTCCATCAGGCGGCCGATGCGGTCCGCGGCAGGGCCGAAGATCTTCATCAGGTCGTCTTCGAGCGAGATGAAAAACTTGCTTGAGCCGGGGTCTCCCTGGCGGCCCGCGCGGCCTCGTAATTGGTTGTCGATCCGCCGGCTTTCGTGGCGCTCCGTGCCGATGATGTGGAGGCCGCCGACGTCCGTCACGCCCGGACCCAGCACGATGTCGGTGCCGCGGCCGGCCATGTTGGTCGCAATCGTCACTCCTCCGGCCTTCCCCGCCTCCGCGACCACGGCCGCCTCGCGCTCGTGCTGCTTCGCGTTGAGCACGTTGTGCTTGAGCCCGCGGCGCTCGAGCATCTTCGCGAGCCGCTCCGACTTCTCGACCGACACGGTGCCGACCAGGACCGGCCGGCCTTGCCTGTTCATCTCGACGACCTCGTCGATAACGGCCTCGAACTTTGACTTCTCGCTTTTGTAGATGACGTCAGGCATGTCCGCGCGGACCATTGGACGGTGCGTGGGGATGACCACAACGTCCAGGCCGTAGATCTTGTGAAACTCCTCCGCCTCGGTCACCGCCGTACCCGTCATGCCCGCCAACTTCTCGTACTGCCGGAAGTAGTTCTGCACGGTGATGGTCGCGATCGTCTTCTGCTCCTGCTGGACCTTGACGCCCTCCTTCGCCTCGACCGCCTGGTGTAGTCCGTCGGACCACCGCCGGCCCGGCATCGTGCGGCCCGTGAACTCGTCCACGATCACGACCTCCGCATCTTTGACGAGGTAATCGCGGTCGCGGAGGAAAAGCGCCTTCGCCTTCAGGGCCTGGTTGATCTGGTGCGCCTCGATGACATTCTCGAGGTCGTAGATGTTCTTGATCCCCGTCCAGCGCTCCATCTTCGCGATGCCTGTTTCCGTGAGCGATGCGGACTTGTGCTTCAGGTCGACGTCGTAATCCTCGCCTTCGGTCAGACGTGCGGCCCAGCGCGCGTACTGGTAGTACTTCTCGGTCGACTCGTCGGACTGCCCCGAGATGATGTGCGGCGTGCGGGCTTCGTCGATGAGGATCGAGTCGACCTCGTCGACGATCGCGTAGTTCAGCGCCCGCTGGCTGCACTGCTCGAGGTCGCGCGCCATGTTGTCGCGCAGGTAGTCGAACGCGAGCTCGGAGTTCGTGCAGTACGTGATGTCGGCGCCGTACGCCTCCTTCTTGCTCGCCGGGCGCAGGTGCTGGAGGCGCGAGTCCGGGTGGGTTTCGTCGAGGTACTCGGGGTCGTAGACGAACGTGCCGGCGGTGCCCACGTTGATGCCCACCGTCATCCCCAACGCGTGATAGATCGGCGCCATCCATCCGGCGTCACGCCTTGCCAGGTAGTCGTTGACCGTGACCAGATGCACACCCTTGCCCGCCAGGGCGTTCAGGTAGAGGGCGAGGCTTGCCACGAGGGTCTTGCCTTCGCCCGTCTTCATCTCCGCGATCTTTCCCTGGTGCAGCACGATGCCTCCGACCAGCTGGACGTCGAAATGACGAAGTCCGATCGTCCGGCGCCCCGCCTCGCGGCCCAGGGCGAACGCCTCGATCAGCAGCTCGTCGAGGTCGTGTCCCTCGCGTGCGCGTTCCTTGAGCTCCTCCGACTTCGCCCGCAGGCCGTCGTCGTCGAGCTCTTTGAGCTCGGGCTCGAGGGCGGTGATCGCCTGGGTGACAGCCAGGTGTCGCTTGACCTCGCGCTCGTTGGGGTCCAGTAGACGGGTGAGGACGACCATGATGGGTGCCCTTTCAGGTTACCCGGCCGGGGCCAATTCGAATCCGGCTCCCCGGCTAAGTGACCACCGGTTCGATCACCGCCACGGAGCCGTCGGCCCGCTTCACGGCGATCTGGAGCTCGCCCGAGTCCTCGTCCAGGTAGACGAAGAACGGCTGACTGTCCGCCTGCAGCTCAGAGATGGCCTCGCCGAGGCTCATCGGCCGGACCTTCAGGCGCTGCCGTTCAGGTTCCGCCGAGCGCTCTGCGCCGGGTTCGGGTTGTGGGACCCGGACGGGCGACGCAGCCTGCTTGCGGTGCGTGACCTTCTCTTTGTGCTTGACCACCTGCCGGTCGATCTTGTCCAGCGCCAGGTCCAGCGCCGACTGCGGATCGGCACCCCGCTCGCGCGCGGACAGCACCGGCGTGCGCCGTCCGTCGAGGTGGACGTGGATCCGGACGACCGTGGTCGCAAGGCCGCTGCGCTTGCGCTCCTCTGAGAACTCGACCTCCGCGTCCGCCACCTTGCCGAAGTGGTGCGCGAGGCGGTTCAGCTTGCGCTGCGCCATGTCGCGAACCTCCTGCCCCAGACCGTTGGTACGGTCGTGCAGGACGACCTTCACAACCTGAGTATATGCGGCCCGGGCTGGGCCGGATGCGCGGTTACTTGGCTGAGGGCTTGTATCCCGGAGGCGGCGGAAACAGCGCCGTGATTTCCTTGGGCAGCGGGATTCCCTGGTTGAAAATCCGGTCCAGGATCTTCGGGCGCAGGCCGGTCGGGCGGAACTCCGCGATCACCTTTCCTTCGGCGGTCGCGCCCTTTTGCTCCAACACGAAGATGTCCTGCATCGTGATCACGTCCTGCTCCATGCCGACGATCTCCGTGATCGCCGTCACCTTGCGCGAACCGTCGCGAAGGCGGTTGAGCTGGACGATGAGGTTGATCGCGCCCGCAACCTGCTGGCGAATCGCCCGGACGGGCAGGTCGACGCCGGCCATCAGGACCAGGGTCTCGAGTCTCGCGAGGGCGTCGCGGGGGCTGTTGGCGTGAAGCGTGGTCATGGAACCGTCGTGGCCGGTGTTCATCGCCTGCAGCATGTCGAGGGCCTCGCCGCTTCGACACTCGCCGACGACGATGCGCTCGGGCCGCATACGAAGAGAGTTGATGACGAGGCGCTGGATCGTGATCTCGCCTTCCCCGTTGATGTCCTTGGGTCGGGTCTCGAGCCGGCAGACGTGCTCCTGGTGGAGCTGCAGCTCGGCTGCGTCCTCGATCGTGACGATGCGGTCCTCCACCGGGATGAATCCCGAGAGGACGTTGAGAAAGGTCGTCTTGCCGGTGCCGGTTCCGCCCGAGACGATGATGTTGGCCTTGGAGAGCACCGCCGCCTTCAAGAAGCCGAAGCCGGCCTCGTTGCAGCTGCCGAACCGGATCAGGTCGTCGACCTGGTACGGGTCGCGAGAGAACTTGCGGATGGTCAGCAGAGGCCCGTTCAGCGCGAGCGGGCGGATCACCGCGTTGACACGGGAGCCGTCCGCGAGGCGGGCGTCACACAGCGGCGAGCGCTCGTCGATGCGGCGCCCGACCGTGCGGACGATGAACTGGATGACGTTGAGGAGCTGGTCCTCGTCGACGAACTTGATGTTCGTGAGGACGACCTTGCCGCCCATTTCGACGTAAACGTGGTCGTTGCCGTTGACCATGATCTCGGTCACGCGGTCGTCGCGGATCAGGGGCTCGATCGGCCCTAGCTGTTGGTAGTACTCATCGATGTTGATACCTGGGATCCGGACTGCCATCGGCTAGCCTCCGCTCGCGGATTGATAAACCGAGGGCCAACTATACGTTAACCCTCGCTACAGAGACCCCAGTTACGGGCCCCGATCCGGCCGCGCGCAAAGCGCTTGCGCAGGCGTCGAGAGTGGCTCCGGTGGTCGCGACGTCGTCCACGATCAAGATCGATTCGCCCATCAGAGAGTCCCCTTTCCACGCAAACGCGCCGCTCACATTCGTGAGACGCCAGCGGCGGTCGTGGCCGACTTGCGGGGGCGTCGCCCTCGTACGTACCAGTACGCCGGGCGGAGTCCCGAGCCTAAGCCGTCTGCGCAGCTCTCGGGACAGCAGCTCGGCCTGGTTGAAGCCACGCTGCCGCATTCGCGCGGGATGCAGCGGGACCGCGACCACCCACCGCGCCGCGACTCCTTCGACGACGAGGCGCTCGGCGAGGAGCTGAGCCAGCGGCTCGGCGAGGCGGCGCCATCCCTCGTACTTGAAACGATGCACCGCGTGCTCGACAGGCCCTTCGTAGGCGACCGCGGAGCGGAGCCGGGTAAGCGACCGCAGCCTTGTGCGGCATCCGCACGTCCTTCTCGCCGATGGCAGCTCCACGCCACACCGGCGGCACAGCGGCTCCTCGAGGCGACGGATCTTCGCGCGGCAGCGCTCGCACAGCCACGAGCCGACTCGGCGGCACCCGCCGCAGCGCGGCGGCAGAAAGAGGTCGAGCAGGGGCACGAGACCAGCGTATGGACGCGGTCAACCCGGTCTTAACAGGGAGACGCTACTGGATGATTACCTGGTCGCCCTTCCGCAGGTCGACCTCGGACGTCGACCCCGGCGGCAGCTCGAGCACGCTGTGGGCGCCGATCTCCCACCACACGACGCCGTACCACGCGGGGAGCTTGCGATACACCTTCTTGACGCGTTCGCGCCTGTCCAGGAAAACCGCGTCGATGGGAAACCTCATGAACATCATGTGGATCCCGCTGCAGGGAATGATCCACATGCCACGACCCGGCTCCAGGGTTCTGCGGAACATGAGGCCCAGGCCGCGGCCGAACATCGTCGCGGGCCGCTCGAGGTCATCCGCGAGGATCCTGCCGGTGCGCTCGTGCACGGCGCTCCGTCCCTTCATGGCGATGCACTAGCGTAATGACCGCCGCATGGACTTCGACAGCGATGGGGTTCGCCTGCACTTCGAGGTCGACGGTCCTGAGCGCGGGGCGCCGATCATCGTGGTCCATGGCTTCGCCTCCGACTACCGCCTCAACTGGGTCGGCAGCCGCTGGCAAGAGACGCTGACCGCCGCCGGGTTCCGCGTCATCGGCCTGGACTGTCGCGGCCACGGCCACAGCGACAAGCCTCACGACCCCTCCGCGTATTCGGTCGAGGTGATGACCGGCGACATCGTGCGCTTGCTCGATCACCTCGATGTGCAATCGGCCGACTATCTCGGCTACTCGATGGGCGCGCGCATCGGCCTCGAGGTCGTGCTCGAGTTTCCGGAGCGCGTCCAGCGCGCCGTGCTCGGTGGCATCGGCGCGGCAGGCGCCATCGATCACGCCGAACAGATCGCGCACGCATTTCGAATCGGCGAGCCGACCGACGACCCGGTCGCGCAGACCTTCTACAAATTCGCCTCGGCCCGCCCCATCAACGACCTGCTCGCGCTGGCCGCTTGCATCACCGGGCTCAAGCCGGACGCCAACCCGGCCCGGCTGGCGAAGATCCGCACGCCGATCCTGATCGTGGTCGGCGACCGCGACGACATCGCGAGCGGAGCGCCGGAGCTGGTGGAGCTGATCCCGAGCGCTCGCCTGGTGACCCTCGCAGGCCGCGACCACATGAGCGCGGTGACCGCGCGAGAGTTCAAGCCGGCGGCGATCGAGTTTCTGACCGAAGGCGACTAGGTCCGATGCAGGAATCGGACTCTGCGCCTGCTTCTGCGCGCCAAGTCGCTCGTCGGCACGATGGATATCGTCCCGTCGGGCTCGAGGACGCCGAGCTGAACTTCCTTGAGGTCCTTGACGCCGTGCTCGCGGATCGCCATCTCGCACTCATCCTGGGTCACGCCCTCGCGCTGCATGGCGCCAGGTACGAACTTGCCGTCCTTGATGATCACCGTCGGCGGCGCTCCGAACAGCTCATGCAAGCGGGGAATGCGATCCAGCCGGCCGATCAGCGCGTTGGTGCCGACCAGCGCCAGGATGAGGATCAGCCCGCCGACAAACGACGTGTCCGGTCCCGTCATCGCGGGCTGTAATGCGTTTGCCACGAGCAGGATGAAGACGAGGTCGTAGACCGTGAACTGCCCGATCTCGCGCTTGCCGAAGATGCGCAGCGCGATAAGCAGCGCCGCGTAGGTCCCGATCGCCCTGAGCGCCAGCTCCAACGCGCTCACCGACAGGGTCAGCGACGGTGGAAGGGCGAGAAGCGTGCCCTCTACCTCAGCGCGGGTGCATGATGATCAGGACGGCGGGACCGAGCAGGATGATCCACAGCGTCGGGAAGATGCAGCCGACCATCGGCAGCATCATCTTCAAGGTGGCCTGAGCGCCCCGTTCCTGGGCGCGCTGGCGACGCTTGCGGCGCATCTCGTCGGCCTGGATCCGGAGGATCTTGCCGATGCCGGTGCCGAACTGCTCCGACTGGATGACCGCCTGCATGAAGTTGTGGAGATCCTCCACGCCGCTGTTACGGCCCATCTCGTCCAGCGCCTCGAGGCGCGGACGGCCGAGGCTCACCTCACGGAGGGCCTTGCTGAGCAGGTCGGAGAGAGCGTTCTTGTACTTGTCCGTGACCCTGGCCAGGGAGGCGTCGAAACCGAGGCCGGCGTCGACGCAGATCACGAGCAGGTCCAGCGCGTCGGGCAAGCCCTTCTGGATCTCGTTCCTCCGCGCGTCGACCTTCTGCTTGAGCCACAGCACCGGGGCGTAGTAGCCGAGAAGGGCCCCGAGCGCGAGTGAGATGACGAGGTAGAGGACGTTGCCCAAGAGAAGCCCGATCAGGAACCCGAGCGCGGCGAAGATCGCCGCCGCGACGAGCCGAACCGCGACGAAGTCTTCCGGTGTGAGGTTGCCGGGCCGCCCGGCCAGCTCGAGCCGGTTCATCGTGTCCTGGCGCGCCTTCTGCGGCGTCGAGCGCGACAGAAGTGAGCCGATTTTCTCGATCATCGGCCGCAGCACGCGCTCGCTGAACGGCTTCTGCAGCTCGATCTCTTCGACCGTCAGCGGCTTCTCACCGCCGTAGACGGAGAGACGCTGCTGGACCATCGCCGCAGTGTTGGTCGACGGCGTTCTGGCGATGCCGATGAAGAACAGGAGCACGCCGCCGCCGCAGACCAGGGCAAGAAGAAGGGTGGTGGACATTGCTTAAACCTCTATCGCCACGATGCGGCGAATGATCAGGTTGCCAATGAAGATCATGAAGCCCGCGATGACGATCAGGATCCACCCGATGACGTTTCCGAACATCGGCTGGAAGTAGGTCGGCGTCACGAAGAACATGAACGCGGCGAGGATGATCGGCAGGAGGGTGATGATCCAGCCCGACGCGCGAGCCTGCGCCGTGAGCGTCTGGATCTCGCCTTTGATGCGCACGCGCTCGCGGATCGTGTACGCGATGTTGTCGAGGATCTCGGCAAGGTTGCCACCGACCGTGCGGTGGATCGAATAGGCCGTGGCGACGAGGTCGAAGTCCTGGCTGGCGATGCGCCGCGTGATGTTCGAGAGCGCCTCGTCAGGTGAACCACCGAGGTTCATCTCGCGGACGGCGCGACTGAACTCATCACCGATGGGCGGGGTCGCGTTCTTGGCCACCGTATCGATGGCCTGCGCGAACGAATAGCCGGCCTTGAGGGCGTTGGAGAGCAGCGTGAGGGTGTCCCCAAGCTGGTTGTTGAACTTCCTCAGGCGCACGCTGACGCGGTACCTGACGTAGAAGCCGGGGATCAGGTAGCCGATGAAGAGGAGGAGCAACCCGGCGAACGCGTGAAAGCGCAGCCAGATGATCAACGCCACGAGCAGCGCGCTGCCGATCTGGATCATGAAGAACTCCGATGGGCGAAGCTTCAGGTCGGCCCGCTGCAATTGCTCGGCCACGGACGGCTTGCCCTTCTTCGCGTCGCCGCGCCCAACGCGGTCGGCCGCCGGCTGGAAGAGCCGGTTGAGCGTGTCGCGGAGGCCGGCCGACTGCGGCATCGCCTGCGCGCCGGCCGTCGTGACCCCGTAGGCGGCAAGGCGCGCCTGGAAGTCCTCGGCTCCGCCCGCTGCACGCCGCATCTGGCTGATTCCGATGAAGAAGAGGAAGACGCCTGCGAAGGCGATGAGCCCAAAAACCACGGGGATTGGCATGAAGTCCTCCTAAACGGTCAGTACAGCTTATCCGGCGATGGCTGGTTGATAGGCGTAAACAGCTTTTCCGACACGTCCTCTCCTTCGGCCCTGAGGTGCTCCATGCGCATCGGGATCGCTCCCGTGCCGGTGTGGTAGCCAACCGCCTTGCCCTCGGCGTTGACGCCGACCTGCTTGAACTGGAAGAGCTCCTGGAACTGGATGTCGCCGTCCTTGATGCCGGTGATCTCGGCGACGCTCACGATGCGGCGGATGCCACCGCGCAATCGAGACTGCTGGACGATCAGGTGGATGGCGGAGCCGATGGTTTCCTTGATGGCGCGTGAGGGCAGGTCCTGTCCGGCCTGGAGAACAAGCGTCTCGAGTCGGACCAGAGCCTCCTTCGGGTTGTTGGCGTGGAGGGTCGACATCGAGCCATCGTGGCCGGTGTTCATGGCCTGAAGCATGTCCAGGGCCTCTCCACCACGACACTCGCCGACGATGATGCGGTCGGGTCGCATACGCAGACAGCTCTTGACGAGCTCGCGGATGGACACCGCGCCCTTGCCTTCGACGTTGGGTGGGCGGGACTCGAGCTGAATCCAGTGTGGCTGCTGCAGCTGCAGTTCGGCCGCGTCCTCGCACGTGATCAGGCGCTCGTTCTCGGGGATGAACGAAGACAGGATGTTCAGCAGCGTCGTCTTGCCTGAGCCGGTGCCTCCGGAGACCAGGATGTTCAACCGTGCCCGTACGCAGGACCGCAGGAACATCATGATCTCGGGGCTCGAGGAGTGGAAGCGGTTCACGATGTCCGCCGGGCCCCATTTTTCCTTGGCGAACTTTCGGATCGTAAGCGCAGGGCCTTTGAGCGCGATGGGCGGAATGACCACGTTGACACGCGAGCCGTCTTTCAGTCGCGCGTCACAAATCGGGGTCGACTCGTCGACTCGGCGTCCGACGAGGCTGACGATGCGGTCGATGACCTGGCGCATCTGGCGTTCGGACTCGAACGTCACCGAGGAGAGGATTGGTTCGCCGCTCTTCTCGACGTAGATCTGCTTTGGGTGGTTGGCCATGATTTCGGTGATGTTCGGGTCCGCGAGCAGAGCCTCGAGCGGGCCCAGGCCGAGCACGTCGTCGAGGACCGATTCGACAAGGCGCTCCTTGTCGTTCTTGGTCATCGTCATCGCCGTCGCGCGGAAGTACTCCTCGGCGAGCTCGACGATCTTTTCGCGAACGCCGGCCTTGTTGCTCGAGTCGATCTCGTCCGCGAACTTCTCGATCAGCTTGGCGTGGATCTGCACCTTGGCGGCGGTGAACGCGGGCGTCAGCTCGGCGCCGACCGACCGCTGCGACAGTGACGGCGCGGGTGCCGGCGCCGCCGGTTGAGCTACCGGCGCGGGCTGAGGTGTGTACGTGGTCGCGCCCGGCAGGGTTGCAGTGGCGGGACCATTTCCGGATGGTCCCGCCGGGGGAGCCGTCTGATTCTGCTTGACCCTATCGAGGAGACCCATCGGGACCGGGGATCACAGCGCTGTGAAGTGGAACTTCGCGTCGACCTCTTTCTGGCTGACGCCGCCCGCGTCGGTGATGTTCTTGCAGTTGGCGTCGCCGTTGTCCTCGGGCGCCGTCCCGTAGTCCTTGTAGGACTCGAGGGTGTACCGCACGGTGGTGTTGGCGAGGAACCAGGTCAGGTATTCGGCGTCGCACTGCGAGACCTCGACCGTGAGGCTCGACGTCACGCCGCTCGTCGCGCCTCCCGTCGTCGCGGCGCCGCCGCCTGAGGCCGACTGGACCCCGCCAGATGAGGGGCCGAGACCGATGATCCGGAGGTTGGTGAACACGGTCTTGCTGACCACCTTCACGGGTCCCACCTGCTGCCCGGTCGTGCCGAACACCGTCAGCTGCGCGGAGACGATGACCGTGATGTAGTCGCCGACGCTGATGTGTCCGGCGACGCCCATCTGCTCACCGGTCGGGATCGTCATGGCGACGTAGCCCTTCGCGAGTGGCAGGTATGCGGGTGCCGCGCCGGATGGGACGAGGTTGATGTCCTTGGCCAGCATGTCGGACGTGATGACCGATCCCTGGGAGATGTTGATCTCCGAGATCAGGTTGATGACGTCATGGGTGCTGGTGTAGGTGTTGGTCAATTGGGCGGGACCGGTCGCCGAGACCTTGCCGATCGCCAGGTCGTTCGCCGTGATCTGGTGGCGCAGCGGAATCGACTGCTTGGCGACCACCACGGACTGCTGCGGAGGAGGACCACCGAAGCTGCCCCCACCGCCCAGGCTGCCGAGCAGGAACACCGCGCCGAACGCGACGACGGCCAGAAGCAAGCCGACGATGATGAAAAGACGCCCCCCGCCGGGACGGGGTCTAGCTGCAGCAGGTGCGACGGCCAAGACTAAGTCACCTCCGATGGAATCCTCAAGATCGGCGCCATTGTAACCATGGGAACCGCGATCGTCCCCCCGCTTGTCTACTAAAGACGAGAGCCCCTTGCGGGGCTCTCTCTCATTGAAGGTGCTGTTACGTGGGCTCTTAGGCTCCGAGTGCCGCTACGACGTTCGAGAACACGTTCTTGATCTGGTTGCCCATCGTAAGAAGGATCACGATGACCACGATTGAGACCAGCACGAGGATCAGAGCGTACTCAACCATGCCCTGGCCTTCCTGACGAGTCGTAAGACTGCGAAGCTTCATGTAAAGGCTCAACATTTCTGCGTTTTCACCTCCTTTTCCTGGGTTACAGGCTTCTATACCTGCTGACGCCGCCCGTCGCCCTTTCTTGCGGGCGCCCGAGTCCTCTCGCGGACGAGGATGCTACTCATCGGTCGAGGGCAGGTCAATTCAATTAGCCAAAACGACCGACCCAGCCGTTCCGGTCGCTAACCTTTCGCCGGGAATGACCGTCTCGGGCGTCGCAGAGCATTTGCAACGGCGCTCGGGAGCCTACTGGCGAGACCTCGCCTTCAGCCGCCTCCTCCCTTCCCTCTTCTTCAGCCTCTTCCTGGCCCGCCAATTGATCCTGCTGGGCGGCGCCGTGCATGGGGTCCGGACGGCGTCCGACGTGCCGTTCCTGATCCAGCAGCTTCTCGCGCTGGCCTACTTCACCATGCTGGTCGTCCTGTACGCCGTGCGCCTGCCGCAACGCGGGACCGACCGGCGGCTCGCGGTCATCTTCATCGCCTTCACGGGCACGTTCGCCGCGATCGGCGCGACCTTCCTGGGAGGCGGCACGCGCCGCGAATCCCTCGTCGTGGTCGCGGACGTCCTGGCCACGGCGGGACTCGCCTACTCGGTCTGGGGCCTGGCCTACCTCCGTCGATCGTTCTCCATCATCCCGGAGGCGCGGCGGCTGGTCACCGGCGGCCCGTACTCGCTGAGCCGGCACCCCGTCTACCTGGGCGAGATCGCCACGGCAATCGGGGTCAACCTGGCCACGGCCGGGTGGCTGGGCGCGCTCGCGGTCGGCTACTTCATCGCCTGCGAGCTGCTGCGCATCCGGTGGGAGGAGGGCGTGCTCGCCCGAGCCTTTCCCCGCGACTACCCGGGCTACGCCCAGCGCGTGCCGCGGTACTTCCCCAACCCGTTTCGGCCCCGAGGCTGAGTGAGCCTCACCGAACGGCTGATCGACTGGCTGACGGCCCGGACACTGCTCCTCGGCGGCGTGATGATCGTCATCCTTTTCTTGTTCATCGGTTCCGAGCAGGACCCCGACTTCTGGTGGCACCTGCGGATCGGACACTGGATGGTCGAGAACGGCAGGCTGCCCTCGACCGACATCTTCACCTACACCGTGCCGAGCCACGTCTGGACCGACCACGAGTACCTGACCGAGATCCTGATGTGGCTCACGTACAGCAAGCTGGGCATCGCGGCGCTGTGCGTCGCCTTCGGACTCCTGACCTGGGCCGGCTTCTGGCTGATCTACGCCCAGGTCCGCCGACAGCCCTTCGTCATCGTGGGCGTCGGCCTGGCGATAGGCGCCATCGCGGGATCGCCGATCTGGGGACCCCGCGCCCAGATGATCACGTTCGCGCTCAGCTGCCTGGAGCTGTACTGGCTGCAGGGCTACCTGAGCGGGCGAAGCCGGGCGCTGAACTTCTTCCCATTGGTCATGGTCGCCTGGGCCAACCTGCACGGCGGGTGGGTGATCGGCTTCGTCTGGCTGGGCGTGGCTCTGGTTGCCAAGCTCGCGGCCTGGGTGGCCGACCGCGAGAATCCCGCGCACCGCATGCATGTCCGCTTCCTGGCGGTCATCGGCGCGGCGTCAGCGGTGGCGGTCGCCGCCACCCCGCACTTCTTGAGCCTGTACCCCTACCCGTTCCAGACCGAAGGCAGCGTGGCGCAGCAGCGCCTGATCGTGGAGTGGTTCTCGCCCGACTTCCACCAGTTCTTCCTTCGGCCCTTCGAGTTGATGGTGTTTCTCGTGATTGGCGGGTTTGCCCTCCGGCGGCCGTCGCTCTATGAGTTCCTGCTGGCCGCGGTCGCCCTTTTCCTGGCCCTGCAGTCGGTGCGCAACATCGCACTGTTCGTGGCGGCGGTGACGCCAGTGCTCATCAACACCTACAGCTCCTGGTGGAAAGGATTCGCCGGGTCGCGCAAGTGGACGCTCGACATCCCGCCCCGCCCTGAATTCGCCGTTGTCACGGCGATTGTGCTGGTCCTCATCCTCGGGTTGACGGCCTTCAAAGTCACCGGGTCGATCAGCCCTTCACGCCAGCAGCAGCTCGACACGACGACCTACCCGGTCGCCGCCGCCGACTGGCTGGCGGCCCACCCCGAGGTTGGCACGCACATGTACAACCAGTACGGCTGGGGCGGCTACCTCGCCTACAGGTTCTACCCGCAGCAGAATCGGCGCGTCTTCATCTTCGGGGAGGCGGCGCTGATGGGCGATGGGCTGCTCAACGAGTACGAGGACGTGCAGACCCTGCGCCCGGACTGGCGGCAGGTGCTCGACAAGTACGGTGTCGACTACGTCGTCTACAACAAAGGAGAGGCGCTGTCCAACGTGCTGGCGACGCAGCCGGACTGGACGCTCGTATACGAGGATGACGTCGCGGTAATTTACGTCCGCAAAGCGCCCTAGTACACCTTCCAGATCTTGAAGGCCGGCGTGTCGTAGCCCGGCGGTCCCAGGACTGACGGCGGCGGACCCAGGTCGCTGGTCCAGACCACGTAGCGGATGTGGTTGTCGGCGATGAACTGCTCGATGTCGGCCTGGCCCGTCAGGACCTTCAGCGCCGTTTGGGTCTTGTTCGCGTAATCGAAGGTCTCATCGTAGTGGCCGGCGTACACGGTGTCGGGGCTGTACGCCGGGACGTACAGCCCGACCCCCGGCATACAGAGAACGCGGCCGGCCGGCTCGTTGCCCAGCCACGCCAGGCCGTCGTGCTCGGCCGTGGTCATCGTGTACTGCGGCTGGGCCGCCACCGCGAGCGGCGCCAGGATGAGGAACGCGCTGCCTATCGCCGCGAACGCCACATAGGAGAAAGGTATGAGGCGCCGTGCCCTGAGGCTGCGCAGCCGCGGCAGAATCGTCTCGTACATGCCGCGCGCGGCCAGTACGACAAGCGGCAGGTAAAGGCCGTCGAGGAACCGCCGCCGCAGGTCGCCCGCCGGGTTGGGCAGGTAGAGGATCGCGGCCAGCAAGACGAGCCACGCCAGCAGGAAGAGGTCCTCGCGCGAGCGCCGGCGCAGCGCGCCGGGGATGCCTACCAGCGCAAGCAGGAGCTGTGGAGCGATCGCGAAGAAGAGGCTGATCGACTCGGGCGGGAGCGCGTTCTTCGAGTGGAACGTCCATCGCTGCACCTCCGGGTTGCCGATGAACGCGAGGTACGAATAAAGGATGTAGGGGGCCGGGATCGCGAAGGCGATCGCGCCGGCCACCCACCCGCGCGCTCGCGCCGGGCGCAGAAGCAGGGCGACGCCGACGGCGCCACCCATCAGGATGGGCATCTGGGGATGAATCGACGCCTGGCCCAGCCACGCCAGCCCAGCCAGCCCGCCGAGCACGATGCTTCCCCTGTCGATCGCCTTCAGGGTCAGCGCGACGCCCAGCGCCGCGAACACCCCCGACCACGCGAAGTGCGGCAAGGCCAGGACCGAGTAGAACGCGGTCAGCTCAGGCATGCGCCAGTCGAGCGTGTCGGTCTGGTTGCCGAAGATGACCGGCTGGCCCAGGGCATAGATCAGGTAGCCCATGCCGAGCCCGATGGCGCAGAAGAAGAAGGCGAAGCGCCGCGCCGAACGGTCCTGGATGAAGTGCGTGATGAACAGCCACGCCGCGGCCATCAGGGCGAATGCCGCGACGAGCCGCGCGAAGTGGAAGGTCACGATCAGGGGCACGTTCAGGAACGCGGATATGTGGCCGAGGACGATCCAGAACATGAAGAGGTAGGCGGCCGGGCTGGTCTCGGTGGTGTAGCGATTCTGCCAGGACCAGGACCCCTCCCAGCCCTGGCGCATCTTGGCCAGATACGTGTTTGCGTCGTCGCCGAGGTAAAAGAAGCCCCCGAACACGTGGCCCGCGGGCTGGACGGCGTAGCCGTACACATAAGGAATCGCGGTGAGGACCGCGAGGACGAGGCCCATGATCAGGGGGAGGCGCCATTCGCCGACCGACCCTTGCCAGCCGGAAGTCCCCACCCGGGCCGCTTCGCGGCCCGACCTCCCCGGCAAGCGGGGAGGTGAAGCTGCTTGCGTCTTCATCGGGACATGCTCAGGCGGAGAACGGTCCAGAGGGCTCGGCGGATCTCTCCCCGCGACACCTTGGAGGCGCCGGCGACGCGGTCCTCGAAGCGGATCGGCACCTCGACCACCGGGTAGCCCAGCCGGACGGTGCGATGCACCATCTCGATCTGGAAGGAATAGCCCTGCGAGACGACCTTGTCGAGCTGGATGCTCGAGAGAAGATCGCGCGTGTAGCAGCGGAAGCCGGACGTGCAGTCGCGCACCCGCAGGCGCAGCAAGCTGCGGCAGTACGCATTCGCCCCGCGCGACAGGAGCAGGCGGTGAGGCGGCCAACCCACGATCTCTCCTCCCCGCATGTAACGGGAGCCGATCGACAACCCTCCGCAGCCGCGCGCGGCGTCGACGATCGCGTCGAGGTCCTGGGACAGGTGCGAACCGTCTGCATCCATCTCCACGAAGAGTGAGCTGCCCTCGGCGAGCCCGATGCGGAATGCATCCTCATACGCGCTGCCGATGCCGAGCTTGCGCTCTCGATGCAGGACGCGCACGCCGCCGTCCGCCGCCGCGAGGCTGTCGGCAAGCTCGCCTGTCCCGTCCGGCGATGCGTCGTCGACGACCAGCACGTCGTGGCCCAGATGGCGGACCCCAGCCACCACACGCTCCAGGTTCTCCCGTTCGTTGAACGTCGGAAGCACGACCAGGACCTCGGTAGGTGAAGATCTCCGCTCGGTGAGCCGGCGCTCGCTCAACCGCGGAACCTCACCCGCAAGACGTGCTTCAGCATGTCCAGCGAGCTGCTGAACGCGCTGACCTTGGTCGGAGCCGAGTTGCGCCAGACCACCGGGACTTCGGCGATCTTCACACCCAGCCTCCGCGCGTGGTACAGGACCTCCGGGTCATAGCCGAACCCGTCGGTGCTGAGGTGGGCGAAAGCTTGGTGCGCCACGTCTCCGCGGAAGAGCTTGAAGCCGCATTGCGTGTCCCAGATCCCCGGCAGCAGGACAGCCTGCACGATCAGGTTGAAGGTCTTGCCCATGATCACGCGGTAGATGGGCTGCGAGACCTCGACGCGCGAATCGCGCAGCGCCCGCGAGGCGATCGCCACCGCGGCTCCGTTGTCGAGCGCCGCCTGAAGCTTGTCGAGCTCCTCGATCGGGGTCGAGAGGTCCGCGTCGGTGAGCAGGATCTCGTCACCCTTCGCCGCGTCGACGCCAACCGCGAGGGCGCGGCCCTTGCCCCGGTTCTGGGGCAGCGCTTCGACCCTTACGGCCCCATGGCGCTCCGCCGCGGCCTCCATGATCAGCCGGGTTCCATCGGCGCTTCCGTCGTCGACCAGGATGAGCTCGTAAGGCGTGCCCTTCCCGTCCATATAGCGCTGAATCTGCTCGATGGTCCGGGGCAGCCGCTGCTCCTCGTTGTAGCAGGGGATGACGATGCTGAGCACGGGTGGGGATGTTACTTGGGGGCGCTGAGAACCTTGATCGCATAGAGGGGCAGGACCGCCATCCGGCGGACACGCCAGGGTTGGCGGGCGAGCCGGTGCAGCCACTCCAGTCCGGCTCGTCGCATCCACTCCGGCGCCCGCGGGACCCGACCGGTCAGGTAGTCGAAGGCGCCGCCGACTCCGATCGCCACGGCGACGCCGAGGCGATCGCGCAGCCGGTCGATCCATAGCTCCTGGGTCGGCGCGCCATACGCGACGAGCAGGACCTGGGTGCCGTGGTTGTGAATCAGCTCGAGGGTCGTGGCGTCATCTGATGGCTCGGGTGACCCCGCGTGTGCGGCCACCTTCAGCCCGTGATTCTCGGCGGCGAGCTTCGACGCCAGCTCGGCCGCCACGCCATCCGCCGCGCCCAGCAGAAAGAGGGCGAAACCGCGCCGCGCGCAAAGGGCGGCGAGCGGGCGGACCAGGTCCGTGCCCGCGACCGGCTGTTCCAGCGAGCAACCCTGACGTCGCGCCGCCCACACAACTCCGGTGCCGTCGGGGAGGCACATGTCCGCGGATTCGAGGACCCGCGCGAACTGGCGGTCGCGCTGCGCTCGCATCACGAACTCGGGATTGATCGTGGCGACCAGGTGGTGACTGCCCTCGTCGACGTATCGCTCGATTGCCGCGAGAGCCTCAGGCATGTCAACGCAGTCGACCCTGGTTCCGAGGACGCGCGTCTGCTTCAAACGTCAGATCGTAGGCGTCTTTCTCGTGAGACCGACGGCGCGGCGGGAGTCTCGACGTCGACGTTGGTGACCGTCACCGCCGACATGCAGGTGCCCAGACCCAGGACGAAGTCCTGCAGCGACTCTCCGCCGCCGACTCGTACCCGCGTCCACCGGTAGCGGTCGTCCATGCTGTGCGTGATCGAAACCTGCTCGGTCACCGCCGTGCTGTACCCGGCGCGTTCCACGGCGACCATGGTCTGCGGGGTGAACTTGCCCGAAGGGTATGCAAAGTCGACGACCGGATGACCCACGAGGTGTTCGAGCCATTGCTTTGACTGGACGAGCTCGTTCATGGCGCCTCCGTACGACATTCGGGCCAGGTCAGCGTGGTGGACCGTGTGCGACGCGATCTCGATGCCGCCGCGGTCCATCTCCAGGACCTGTGCACGCGTGACGTAGGGCCTCTGGTCGACGAAGCTGCTCACGATGTAGGCGACCGCGGTGAATCCGTGCGCCTTGAGAATCGGATAGGCCGCGGTGTACAGATCGCGGTAGCCGTCGTCCAGCGTGATGATCACGGGCTTCGCCGGGAGCGGTTCGACGCCCGCGAAGTAAGCGCGCACCTGATTGAAGTTGACCGGGTGATAGCCATGAACGTAGAGCCAGTCCATCTGCGCCTGGAAGACTTCGGGCGCCACCGAAAGCTTGTAGCCGAGCAGATCCACGCGCGTCGAAGGCGGCGTCCGGATGTAGTGGTACATCAGGATCGGGAGGCGGAGCGTCGAGGCGCCAAGCGGAATGACCTCGTGGCGCGCGATGAAGTACTCGCGGTCGCCCGCCTGCGCCTGTGCCACCAACATCGGTGAAACCAGGACCTGGGGCGCCGCGGCCGGCGCCTGCGCGGGGGCCGAGTCGCCGAACTGGAGCGCGTAGGTCGAAGCGAGCAACGCGGCAGCCACAGCCACGACGCGGCCGATGGCCTGCCCCATGGTCGATAGCTTAAGGTCGTGCAGAGGTGGCTTCCAGGACAAAACCGTTAACCATCGCCGTCGATATCAACCCTGCGACGCGTGCTGTGGTTACGGGGACCGAGATCTTCACCCAAGAGGTCTGCCGCCGGCTCCCCGCTGCCGCACCCGAGATGCAATGGCGTTTCTTCGCGTCGCGGCCGCGGGCTGGTCTCGGGGTGGACGTGGTCGTGGTGCCCTTCAGGCGAATGTGGTCCCAGGTCAGGCTGCCCGTCACGCTCGCGGCGGAGCGGCCGGACCTGCTGTTCGTCCCGGCCCACGCGGTCCCGTTCACCTGGCCGGGCCGGGCGATCGCGGTCGTCCACGACCTGGCGTTCGAGAGGCATCCGGAGGCGTATTCCGTCGCCGAGCGGACCTACCTGCGGATGACGACGCGTTGGGCGGCGGCGCGCTGCAGCGCGTTGATCGCGGTGTCGGAGTCGACCAAGCGGGACCTCGTCGACGCATACGGTGTGCCGGAGGACCGAATCCGGGTGGTGCCGCTCGGCGTGAACGTCCCCAAGGCGTCGCCGGCTCCGGCATCGCGCCTGACCGAACTGGGTCTCGACGGGAATTTCGTGCTGCAGGTAGGCCGCGTGGAGGCGCGCAAGAACCAGGCAGCCGCGCTCGCGGCGGTGGAGCTGCTCGACGACGTGACGCTGGTCGTCGCCGGTCCCGAGCGAGACCAGGCGCTGTCCGAGCAGCTGCGCAACTCAACCCACTGCCGCGTCCTGGGCTTTGTCGACGCGCCACTGCTGGAGCTTCTCTACAACCGCGCGAGCGCGGTCGTCGTGCCCAGCCTGTACGAAGGTTTCGGCCTGCCCGTGCTGGAGGCGCTGGCTCGCGGCAAGGTCGTCGTGGCGGCCAAGTCCTCCTCGCTGCCTGAGGTCGGCGGCGAGGCCGCGCTCTATTTCCACAGCTCGGCGAGCCCGGAACAGCTTGCGAACGTGCTTCAGGTCGCGATCAGCGACCAGGCGCTGCGCACCAAGCTCGCGCGGGCGGCTCGCGCCCGGGCGGCGAAGTTCACTTGGGACAGGACCGCAGCCGGTGTGGCCGCGGTGATCAAGGAGACACTCGGTTCCTAATCGCGTCGTCGATCGCGCTCCACGTGAGCCTCGCGGACCTCGACCAGCTGAACTCGGCGGCGCGGAGGATGCCCCGGTGCCGCAGGTCCGCCGCGAGCTGCGTGTCGTCCAGGACCCGCTCGAGCTCCTTGCGCCACGCCTGCGGCTGCTCGGCGGGAACGATGAGCGCCGCGTTACCGACCACCTCGGGCAGGCTCGAGCGGTCGGAGACGATCACCGGCGTCCCGCACGCCATCGCCTCCAGCGGTGGAAGCCCGAATCCCTCGTACCAAGCGGGGTGCGCCAGCACGCGGGCCAGGTTGTAGATGGCGGGCAGGTCCGCCGGGTCCACCGAGTCGAGGTGATGGACGCGCGGGCCCAGGCGCGACATCATCTCCTGGACCGGCTCGTACAGCCAACCCCACGAACCGACGATCACGAGGTCCGGCCGGTCGCGCATGGTCGCCCAGGCCTCCAGCAGGGTGAGCAGGTTCTTGCGCGGCTCCACGGTGCCGACGAACAGGACGAACCGGTCGGGCAGGTTGAGGCGCGACCGGGCGTCGACCAGCTCCTCCGTGCTCATCGGCCGCATCTTCGGCGACACGCCGTGGGGGACGACCTGGATGCGGGCGCGGTCGAGCCGGAAGATTTCCACGATGTCGCGCGCGGTGTTTTCGGAGACCGCGATCACGACATCGGCGCGGAGCACGGAGCGCGGCACGACCAACCGCGTGCTGAGCGGTTGGCGTCCGGGGAACCATCGCGGGTCGCGATAGATGGCGAGGTCATGGATCGTGATCACCGAAGGACAGTCGATGCGCCCAAGAGGCAAGGCTCCCGCCGGACCGAAATAGGCGTGCGGCCTCAGGCCTCGGATCATGGCCGGCCACCGCAGGTGGCGGCCGATGAGCCTGGTCTGCGGGAGCAAGAGGTAGGTGGCGTCGGGGACGTGGACGAATCCGCCGGGCGGACCGAAGACAGTCAGGGCGCAGTCGGGGCGGTCGACGGCCATCGCGTGGAGGATCTGGGTCGTGTAGACGCCGACCCCGGCCCGAGGCCGCTCGAGCCCGGAACCATCCGCCACGAGCTTGAGACCAGTCAGCGCAAGTAGCTCTGGTTCCGTCTCAGGACTTCGAAGTTTTCGAGCGCGAGTCCAGTGCCGCGCACGACCGAAGTCTGCGGGTCGTCGGCGACCAGGGCGGGGATGCCCGTGTGCATCGACAGGTAACGGTCGATCCCGCGTAATTGCGCCCCGCCGCCCGACAGCACGATGCCCCGGTCGAAGATGTCCGCCGCCAGCTCGGGCGGAGTCTCCTCCAGCACGTCGCGCACCGCGCCGACGATCAGCCGGAGGGGCTCCTGGATCGCCTCCACCACGTCGTTCGAGGAGACGTCCACGTTCTTCGGCAGCCCCGAGACGAGGTCGCGTCCGCGCACCTCGGTGATGAGCGGCTGCTTCATCAGCACGGCCGAGCCGACGGCGATCTTGACCTCTTCCGCGGTTCGCTCGCCGATCAGCAGGTTGTGCTTGCGCTTCACGTAGGCGGCGATCGCGTCGTCGATCCGATTGCCACCGACGCGGATCGAGTGCGCGACGACCATGCCGGACAGCGAGATGACCGCGATCTCGGTGGTGCCGCCGCCGATGTCGCAGATGGCGTTGCCGCGAGGCTCGGCGATGGGCAGCCCCACCCCGATCGCCGCCGCGAGCGGCTCGTCGATGAGCCACGCCTGGCGCGCGCCGGCGGAGATGGCGGCCTCGGTGACCGCGCGGCGCTCCACGGATGTGACCCCCGACGGCACGCAGATCATGATCTCGGGCTTGAAGAGGCGCTGGCGGCCCTGGACCTTGCCGATCAGATGGTGGAGCATCCCCTCGGTCACGACGAAGTCGGCGATCACGCCATCGCGCATCGGCCGCACGATCTGGATCGCCTCAGGCGCGCGCCCTACCATCTCGAACGCCTGCCGTCCGACCGCGAGGATGCGCGTGCCATCGCGGTTCACCGCCACGAGCGACGGCTCGTTGACCACGATGCCCTCGCCCTTGACGTAGATCAGGACGGTCGACGTGCCCAGGTCGATCCCGATCTTCCGAGAGAGGACCGAGAGCCTCACTCGTACAGGTGGTGCGGCCCACCGGTTTCCGGGTCCAGCTCGACGGTCTCGATCCGCGCCCCGACAGAGGCCAGCTTGCCGGCCATGTCCTCGTAGCCCCGCTCGACGTGCCACGCGTTGCGCAGCGTGCTCTGGCCGTCGGCGCACAGCGCGGCGATCACGAGCGCCGCCCCCGAGCGGATGTCGGGGATCGCGAGGTCGGTGCCGTGCAGCCGGCACGGCCCGTGCACGACTGCATGCAGGCGACCCTCGACAGTGATCCCCGCGCCCATCTTCGCCAGCTCGCGCACGTGCTGGAAGCGATTCTCGTGCACATACTCCGAGATCACGCTCTGGCCGTCGGCCTGCGTCATCAGCGCCATGTACTGCGCCTGGAGGTCGGTCGGAAAGCCCGGGAACGTCCAGGTGGACATGTCGATCGGCCGCAGGTGCGCCCCGGGCTCGCGGCTCACCCGCATCGATCCGTCCCTCGACTCGACGTGGACGCCCGCCTGCTCCAGCTTGAGCAGCGGGACCTGAAGGTCCTCAGGCCGGCTGCATTCGATGCGCAGGTCGCCGCCGGCTGCCGCGACCGCGATCGCATAGGTGCCCGCCTCCAGGTAGTCGGCGATCACGGTGTGGTCGGTGCCGTGAAGCTCCGGGGTGCCGTCAACGATCAGGCGCTCGGTGCCGATGCCTTCGATGCGCGCGCCCATCTTGGCGAGCAGCGTGCAGAGATCCTGCACATGAGGCTCGCGCGCAGCGTTGAAGATCTCGGTTCTGCCCTCCGCCTTGACCGCCGCGAGAAGGATGTTCTCGGTGCCCGTGACCGTCGGGAGGTCGAAGACGATGCGCTCGCCGTGCAGGCGGTCCGCCTCGGCTACGATCTCGCTCTCGGTCTCCGTGACGTGCGCGCCCATCATGCGGAGGCCGCGCAAGTGCTGTTCGATGCGCCGCGCCCCGATGTCGTCGCCGCCCGGACGTGGCACCCGAGCGTGTCCAAAGCGGCCCAGCATCGCGCCGAGGAGGACGATCGTTGCGCGCATGCGGCGGCCGAGCTCATCCGGCACTTCACTTTTGGTCGCCTTGCCTGTGTCGATGACGACCGTGCCACCGCCTCTCGCGCTGCCGCCGAGAAAGCTCAAGATCTCGCCCATCACGGCGGAGTCCGTGACTCTCGGGACGTTGTGCAGGGTCACGCGGTCCGCCGTCAGCAGCGCGGCGGCCATCTCGGGCAGCGCCGCGTTCTTCGAGCCGCTGACGCAGATCTCGCCGGCGAGCTGAGCGCCCCCGGTGACGTGGATGGCGTGGTTGCGCCCGGGCGCGGTTCCTTTCACGTAGAGCCTCTCACCCCTCCCTCTCCCCTGAAGGGGAGAGGGTGCCAATCTCTCCTCGTCAGGGGATTTATCCCCGCCTGGTCCGCGCCAGGCGCAGGCGCGCCTCGGCCATCGCCAGCGCGTTCTGGAACTCCGTCTCTTCCGCGCTGGTCAGGGTGCCCGCGAGCTTCTCCTGGGCGCGGCGCCTGGCCTCCTCCGCGCGTTCAACCGAGATCTCCTCCGCGTGCTCGGCCACGTCGGCCAGCACCGTCACGCGGTCGGGCAGCACCTCGAGAAATCCGCCGCCCACGAACAGGACCTGCTCCGGGCCGCCGAAGATCTCCTGAATCCGCAGCGGCCCCGGCTTGAGGATCGTCATGAGCGGCGCATGTCGCGCGAGCACGCCGAGCTCACCTTCCGCGCCGTTGGCGATCATGAACTCGACCTCGCCCTCGAAGAGGCTTCGCTCGACGCTGACCACTCGAAGGGGATACTTCACTTGGAACGGCCGCCTTCGGTCTGCTTCGTCGCTTCGGTCTGCTTTGGCGCTTCGGTCTGCTTCGTCCCTTCGGTCTGCTTTGGCGCTTCGGTCTGCTTTGGCGCTTCGGTCTGCTTTGGCGCTTCGGTCTGCTTCGTCGGTTCGGTCTGCTTCGTCGGTTCGGTCTTCTTCATCGCATCAGCCTGCTCGCGGGCCTCGTCGATGGTCCCGACCATGTAGAAGGCCTGCTCGGGCAGGTCGTCGTGCTTGCCCTCGAGGATCTCCTTGAAGCCGCGGACCGTTTCCGCGATGGGAACCAACCTTCCCTCGCGCCCGGTGAACCGCTGCGCCACGTTGAAGGGCTGGGAAAGGAAGCGCTGGACCTTGCGCGCCCGAGAGACGGCCTGCTTGTCGTCTTCCGAAAGCTCCTCCATGCCGAGGATCGCGATGATGTCCTGCAGGTCCTTGTAGCGCTGCATGATCTTCTTCACGCCCTGTGCGGCGTCGTAATGGTCCTGCCCCACGATCGCCGGCTCGACGAACCGGCTAGACGAGCCGAGGGGATCGACCGCGGGATAGATGCCGATCTCGACCAGTGACCTCTCCAGGCGAAGCGTCGCGCCCAGGTGGGCGAACACGGTCTGGATGGCCGGGTCGGTGTAGTCGTCGGCCGGCACGTACACGGCCTGCACCGACGTGATCGAACCCTTGCGTGTCGACGTGATCCGCTCCTGCAGCTCGCCCATCTCAGAGGCCAGGGTCGGCTGATAGCCGACGGCCGAAGGCATGCGTCCGAGCAGCGCGGAAACCTCGGAACCGGCGAGCAGATAGCGAAAGATGTTGTCGACGAAGAGCAGGACGTCGGCTCCCTCTTCATCGCGGAAGTACTCGGCCATCGTCAAGCCGGTGAGGCCGACACGCGCACGCGCGCCAGGCGGCTCGTTCATCTGGCCGAAGACCAGCGCGGTCTGAGGCAGCACGCCGGCGTCCTGCATCTCGACGTACATGTCGTTGCCTTCGCGCGTCCTCTCCCCCACGCCCGCGAACACGGAGCGGCCCTTGTGGTGGTAGGCGATGTTGCGGATGAGCTCCTGCACGATCACGGTCTTGCCGGTGCCCGCGCCGCCGAACAAGCCGATCTTCGATCCCTTGGCGAAGGTGCAGATCAGGTCGATGACCTTGATCCCCGTCTCGAGGATCTCGACCTTGGGCTGCTGCTCGGAAAGCGGCGGGGCGGCGCGGTGGATCGGCCAGCGGGTTGCTCCCTCGGGCGTGGGCTCGTCGTCGATCGCGTTTCCGATCACGTTGAACATTCGGCCCAGCGTCTCGACGCCGACCGGCACCGAGATTGGCGAGCCCGTGGCGTGCACAGGATCGCCGCGGCGGATTCCGTCCGTGGAGTCCATCCCGATGCATCGCACGACGTTGTCGCCGATGTCGGACGCGACCTCCAGGATCACTTTGCGCCCGTCGGCGCTCGTCACCTCGAGGGCCTCGAACAGCTCTGGCTGGTCTCCGGCATCGAACTCGACGTCGACCACGGCGCCGATCACCTGGCTGATGCGGCCCTGTTTCGTCGTCTTCTTTTTCTCCGGCTTCGCCTTCGTCTTCGCCATTCGGAACTCCTTCCTAGCTCGAGCTGACAGCCTCGGTGCCGCTCACGATCTCCATCAGCTCGGTCGTGATGCCGGCCTGCCGGACCTTGTTTGCGTAGAGGGTCAACGAGTCGATCAGGTCGCCCGCCGCCTTGGTTGCGTTCTGCATCGCGATCATCTTGGCCGAGTACTCGCTTGCCTTGTTCTCCAGCACCGCCTGGAAAACCTGGGTCTCGACATATCGCGGCAGGAGCCCGTCGAGCACCGCCTCGGGCTCAGGCTCGTAGATGTAGTCGGCTTGCGGCCCCTCCTTCGCCTCCTCGCGCTTCGGTATCTCGGCGGGGATGAGCACGCGGATCGCCGGTTCCTGCCGGAGGGTCGAGATCCACTTCGAGTAGCAGAGGATGACCGCGTCGGTGTTGCCCTTCGCGTACTCCTCCAGCGCGACGGTGACTGCCGGCAGCACCTCGCCCACGCTGGGCCTGTCGGGAAGGTTGCTCACCTCCGCCAGGACCTCGCGCCGGTAGCGCAGGAGAAAATCGCGGCCCTTGCGCCCAAGCGTCACGTACTGCTGGTGCGTTGGGTAGGTCTGGTTCATGTAGCGCGTCGCCGCGCGGATGTTGTTGACGTTGATCGCGCCGCACAGGCCCTTGTCCGTGGTGACGAGGATCATCACCGCGCGGCCGCCCTCCCGGCGGACGAGGAACGGGTGCTTGTACTCTGTCCCCCGCTCGCCGACCGTCTGCAGGACCTCGACCATCTTGTCCGCGTACGGCCGCGTGGCCTGGACCGCCGCCTGCGCGCGGCGCAGCCGGGTCGCCGCCACGACCTGCATCGCCTTGGTGATCTTCTGCGTGTTCTTGATCGAGTCGATGCGGCGGACGATGTCCCTGAATGAAGGCAACTACTTCTTTTCCTTGGGTGCGGGTTCCTTGGCCGCGGGTTCCTTGGCCGCGGGTTCCTTGGCCGCGGGTTCCT
>CAKZUH010000030.1 GCA_937921725.1 uncultured Chloroflexota bacterium
ACAGCGTTCCGCCGCAGCGATTGCGGTGGCCGCTTGACATAGGAGCTTCACGTGGCCGCACAGCCGCCTCAGCCCCCCGCGCAGCCGCCGCCCCCGGCACCTGGACCTGGCGCGTCGCGGGACGAATGGCGCGAGTGGCGGCGACGGCAGCGCGACTACATGCGCGCGAACTGGACGCACGACTTCTACGGTCCGTGGGGCTGGGGCTGGTTTGGCGGATGGAACTGGTTCTGGGGCGCCGCACTCGTGGTCGTCGGCGCCTACTACCTTCTCTCGAACCTCGGCCTGCTCAATTGGCTCCGCGGCGACGTGCTGTGGCCGATCCTGCTGATCCTGCTCGGTGTGGCAATCCTGGTGAGTCGCGCGCGCGGCGGCTGGCGCTGACCGTCAGCGCCTTACCGATTAGTTCCGCGGGCGGCGACCGTCTTACCAGCAACTAACAAGTCGCGCAGGAGGTTGAGATGAGGCTGGTCGCAACGGAGTACCTATCGCTCGACGGCGTTTTCGAGGAGCCGGGCCACTGGTCGGGCCCCTGGTTCAACGAAGAGGCCGGACAGTTCAAGTGGGCCGAGCTCCAGGCCAGCGACGCGCTCCTGCTCGGGCGCAACACGTACAACGGCTTCGCGGCAGCATGGCCGACCATGCCGAACACGGGCGAGTTCGGCGAAAAGATGAACAGCATGCCCAAGTACGTCGTCTCGTCGACGCTCGAGAAGGTCGAATGGACGGGGTCGAAGCTGATCAAGGGAAACGTGAGCGGCGAAATCGAGAAGGTGAAGAAGCAGCCTGGTGGCGACTTACTGCTCTCCGGCAGCGGGCAGCTCTTCAACGCCATGATGCGAGAGAACCTGATCGATCTGTACCGGTTCATGGTCCACCCGGTCGTCCTCGGCAAGGGCAGGCGCCTGTTCGAGGACGGAGGCGAGCAGAGGAAGCTGAAGCTGACCGAGACCAAGCGTTTCGCCACCGGCATCATCGTCCTGGAGTACGAGCCGGCCTAAGTCGGCGCGACCGCGCTCCGGTCCGCCAGGAAGTCCATCACGCGCGGGACGACGAACTCGCTGTAGAGAAACGCGTTGATGTGCTCGCGATCCGGAATGCGGACGCGCGTTGCATCGAGCATCAAAGCCGCCGCCTCGCCCATCACGTCATCCGGATCCTCCAGCTCACCGGCGAGGATCAAGGTCGGCACGTTCACTCTCGGCATGGCGTCCCATGGACTCCAATTCCACAGCGGTCGCCCTTCTGTGTAGGCGAACCACGGCCCGGTGTCAGTGGCGAGCACACGATCCAGGAACCACTCCGGAACCGGAAACCTCTCCGCCGCAACCATGTCGTCGAGCAGATACCGCCAGCCCTTTTCGCGCATTGCGGCCAACCGCCGCTTCGTCGATTCGGCGATCTGGCTCGGCGTGGCCGGCCTGGTCAAAGTCCCAAACAGGACGAGCGAATTGAGCAGGCCCGGATGGTCCGCTGCCGCCTTCAAGCCGATGGAAAGGCCATTCGACCAGCCGAAGAATGAAACGCTCGGTTGGCCCAAGTGCTCGACGAGAGCTACCACGTCGTCCACGTACCTGTCGATGTGGTTCGCCGCCACGCTGGTCGGGTGGTCGCTCTTGCCATGGCCGCGATGGTCGAAGAGGATGCAGCTGTAAGCCTTGGAAAGGGGTTCGACGTAACCCGCCGCGCGCCAGAGTTCTGCGTCGGCACCGGCGCCAACATGAAGCACTAGCGGCGGGCCGGAGCCCTCGACCTCGTAGTGAAGGCGAACCCCGTCAGGCGCGGTAAGCGACGGCACTTGGCGCGAGTTTATGCCGTTTGGGACCGCCACCTCGCCAGATAGCTGGACTCGGAATATAGTCGCGCTTGATGACCGAGCGGACCTTGGACAGGATCGGCTCGGCAACCGGCGCAGTCGCGGTGCTCGTGGCGTTTGTCGCACTCGGACTGGCGGGACTCGCTGGACGCGGATCGCCGGCGGTGCGCCCGGGGTGGGATGCCTCCACCCAACAGATCGTCGCGTTCACCTCGCATCCGGTTTCCGGCCTGATCTTCGTCGCCGATGGAATGGAATCGACCGCCTTCTTGCTCTTGACAGTCTTCTTCGTAAAGCTCCTGCTCGGATTGAAGCGGTCGGAGGGCGGAACCGGGTGGCTTTCGGTAGCCGCCATGGCAGGCGCGGTTGTCTACATCGTGTTCGACCAGACCCGCTTCGTTCTCAGCGCCGCGCGGACCCTGGCTCCCGGTCATCACTTCAGTTCAAGCGAAGCCGCGACGTTCTTTGACCTGGGCAACGCGCTCACGTCGTTTACCTGGGGCGCAATCGCGATGCTGATGATCCCGATGGGCCTTGCCGCCCTCAGGACAAACGCGTTCCCACTCTGGCTGAGCTGGGCCGCACTCCTCATAGGGCTCGCCAACCTTGTCTGGGCATTTCTGCCGGTCGGCGGCACGGCCACGCCGGCGGAACTCGCTTTCCTGGCCTGGATCTTGGTGGCCAGCCTCAGCCTGGTCTGGCGGCCTCGAAAAACGGCCAAACCCGCTCGCGATTGATACCGAATTTGAAACTTCTTCGGGACTGATCTCGATACCGTCCCGGCTGGAAACTGCGGCGAATGAGGCGGCTCGAGCCACCGGTCGCAGTCCACCAACATCAAGGAGAGATTCACATGGTCAAGACCGTATTCGCATCCCTCGTCGCGGCGGCGGCGACGATATTCCTTTCAATCGGAGCCGCGGCCGCGGGCGGAGCCACCGTCCAACACTTCAGCCTGAACATGCCCCAGCAGTGCTTTCCCGGTAAAGGCGGCGGCACCTACTGCGTGTCTTCGACGGGCGAAGAGACCTTCGTCCAGGCCCCGTCCGGGAACATCGATGGCGAGATCAACGTAGCGGACTCCTTCGTGATCAACTACAACGGAGCCGTCATCGCCAGCGGGACAGACTCCCTCCACGAGCACGTCCTCTACACCGACAACTTCACAGTCCTCCAGGAAGGCGGCCTGCACTCGACTTCAACCTTCACGAGTGGTGGCATCACCTGCACCTTCAGCGCTGATCTTCACGTGACAGATCTCAATTTCGCCACTGGAACCGCTCACATCCAGTACAACAACGTCAGCTTCGTCTGCGTCTAAGCGATTCGCTCGCCTGGCAAGAAGAAACCGGGGGCGTTCGCCAACGCCTCCGGTTTCGAGGACCATTTCCTCATCGACAAGTTCCCATGGACAGTTCACAGGGTTAGACCTGAGATCGGCGCATTTGTCACCATCGCGACGTGACCGCAGAGTGTGAGACTGATCAGATCCGGCCGAGATCGCGCCGTCGGAGTCCGCCCAGCCCGGCCAAGGTGAGGCCGGCAGCGACGGCGGAGATCACAACAAGCGGCAGGAGGGTCAGGCTCGCAGCGGGCAGCTGGGGCACCCGCTCGAATGGCGAGACGTTCTGAAGCCAGCTTGGGATATGGAGGACCGCACCGAAGAAGCCGACGACCACGCAGGCGGCGAGTATCGCCCACGATGCACCGACCCAACGCGGCGCCAGTCCGACTAGCGCGATGGCGAGTCCGGCCATCAGCCACATTGGCGGGGCGTAGACGAGCGCGGCGCCGAACAGGCCGGGAACGCGTTTCAGATCGCCGCCCGCGGCGCCATAGGTCAGGCCGGTTGCCAGACCTGCGACGCCGAGCAAGATGACGCTTCCTGCGAAAGCAACCGTGAGGTGACTCGCCGCCCACCGCCAGCGCGAGACCGGCGTCGCCAACACCGACTCGGCGTGCATCGACGTCTCCTCGCTCCGCAACCGAAGGGCGGACTGAATTGCGAAACCCGTGCCGACGAGGGCGATGAGGCGGAACGAGGCGGCGAAGTAGGAGTCCGTGAGGTTCGCACCTCCGGCACCGGCCAGTATTTCCGCAAGCGCCTTGTTCTGGCCGATGAAAGCGTCGACGGTGGGGCCGATCCAGCCATAGGCAATACCGGCGACCAGGATGCCGACGCTCCATCCGATCAGGGTGCCCCGCTGCAGGCGGACGGCCAGCCCAAACGGATGTCCGAGGCTCCGCGATGCTGTAGGCCTTCCTGGCCTGGGCGCCACGAGCCCTCCGCCGAGATCGCGCTGGGACCCCACGGCGCTTGCCGCGGCGACGACGACCGCGGTCGCAGCCATTAACAGCAGGAAAGGCCACAACCGCTCACCCGCGAATGGCCGCGTCTTCTGGGCCCATCCGATCGGAGAGAACCATGAGACGGTTCCGTCGCCAATGTCGCCCACAGCGCGCAACAGGAATGCCGCCCCGAGCACCGCCCCGGTGGCGCCATACACGACGCGGGTGTTGTCGGTGACCTGGGCCGCCAGGAGGGCAACGCCGCCGAAGACGAGCCCGATCAGAATGAACGACCCTCCAAACACGAATGACCCAGCCGCGGGGAGGCCCAGGGCTAGCAGGACGGCGGTTGTGAGCACGCCAACAGCGATATTCATGGCGGCCACCGTGAGCGCCGCCGAAATGATGGGCGCGTGGCTCCCGACCGGAAGAGAGCGCACAAGTTCGAGGCGGCCGCCCTCCTCCTCGCCGCGCGTGAGTCGGCCGACCATGAACAGGCTCATGAGGGCGACCAACACCATGCCCCCTGCGCCGAACTGGAATGCCACCTGCCCGCCGACCGAGTTCAGACCCTGGGCAGGGCCGTTGAAAGCGATGGCTGCGGAGTTGTGTTGAGTGGCGGCAGCCGTTTGATCTAGGGCGGCCTGGGTGGGGAACAGACCCTTGATGCCTGCTGCGGTGAGCGCAGCCAGTGCAACGATGGCGACGATCCAGACCAGGATCCGGACGCGGTCGCGGCGCACGATGAAGCGTGTCAGCTCGACGGTTCCAGTGAGCGCGCTCATCAACGCGGCACCGGTCTCGCGTCGCGCTCGCCGTCGACCCGTTCGGGTTCCTTCGCCAGCTCGTCACCATAGTGGCGCAAGAACAGCTCCTCGAGCGTGGGTGGATGGCTGACCAGGCTGCGGACCCCGAGCTCGCCGAGCAGGCGCACCGCGGGGTCGAGGTGATCGGTGTCGACGTCGAAACGCACATGGGTGCCGTCGATCTCGAGGCCGTGAACACCCTCGAGATCGGCAAGGCTTTGCGCGGGACGCTCGGTCTCCGCTGTGATCGACGTTCGGGTGAGGTGCCTCAGCTCGCCGAGCGTGCCTCCCTCCACGACCCGCCCCAGCCTGATGATGCTCAGCCGGTCACACAGCGCTTCGACCTCGGCCAGGATATGACTGGAAAGCAGCACCGTCCGCCCTTGGGTCTTCAGCTCGCGAATGCAGTCCTGGAAGACCGCCTCCATCAGCGGGTCGAGTCCCGACGTCGGTTCGTCGAGGAGGAGCAGCTCGGCGTCAGACGCCAATGCCGCCACCAATCCAACTTTCTGCCGGTTCCCTTTGGAGTAGGAGCGCGTCTTCTTGGACGGGTCGAGCTGAAAACGTTCGAGAAGCTCGTCACGGCGCCGCGGGTCAAGGTCGCCCCGCAGGCGGCCGAACAGATCGATCACCTCCCCACCAGTCAGGTTCGGCCACAAACTGACCTCGCCGGGCACGTACGCCAACCGGCGATGCAGCGCGACGGCGTCGCGCCACGGGTCGCCCCCCAGCAATGCGACCTCCCCGGCGTCAGCGCGGAGCAGCCCGAGCAACACACGGATGGCCGTCGTCTTGCCCGAGCCGTTCGGCCCGAGAAACCCGTGCACCTCGCCGGCTTCGACCGACAAATCGAGACCGTCGAGAGCGCGCGTCGACCCGAAGGTCTTGACAAGACCTGAAATGGAGATCGCGGGCGGCACGCGGCCATCATCGCACCAGCCCTAGGCGAATTACGTCGAGGTTGCGCCTCGGATTCATTGCCAGCGTTTCGATGGTTGCTGCACAGAATCCTGTGTCACGCAGCCCGGCGGAAGACACAAGGAAACGGTCCAACTGAATTCAGACCTGGGGTTGGAGCCCACGCCCGGATTCGAACCGGGGACCTTTTCCTTACCAAGTGGTTTTCAGACCCTGGCGAATTCGAGCTGATCGTACGCGCCACATGTTAATTTTCTACAAGATCATTTAACTAGGGACTCGTGCCAAAGTCCGCCGGCGCGACGGCCCCGAGTCCTGGGCGAGCCTCACCCGCTCGCGGTAGCCTGATCGACCGCGAAGAGGCGCCACTCGCCGGGCACCCCCTTTAACGCGACCGCACCTCGGTCCTGAAACTGCAGCCCGGAGCCCGCAACGAGATCCCTGACTGTGCTTGAGACAAGCACATCGCCCGGCCGAGCCTCGGCAGCGACCCGGGCACCAATGTGCACTGCGATCCCCCCGACTTTCCCGTCAATTCGTTCGCACTCGCCCGAGTGGAGGCCAGCACGTACGGTCAATCCAAGTGGCCGAACTGCCTCAGTGATTGCGCACGCACAGCGGATTGCGCGGGCAGGCCCGTCGAAGGAGGCGAAGAATCCATCGCCGGTCGTGTCGAGCTCGGTGCCGTGGAACCGGGCGAGCAGTCGTCGGACGATAGCGTGATGCTGCTGGACCAAACCGCGCCAACTGGCGTCTCCCAGCTCTGCGACCTTGGCGGTCGATCCGACGATGTCGGTGAACAAGACTGTGGCCAATACCCGGTTTGTGTCGACCAGTTCCCACTCGCCTCGATCCCAGACGCCGCGAACGAAGCGCTCGACTTCGCGGACGATCTCGTCGGGGTTCGCGAACCACGCATGATCCCTTCCGGGAAGCTCGACCAGCTCCGCTCCTGGGATGCGCCTTGCCATGTAGCGAGCCTCCTCGACGGACACAGACCGCTCGTCCTGCCGCTGGAGCACGAGCGTGGGTATCCTCATTGTCGGAAGCACGTGGCGGACGTCCAGCTCGGCGTTCATACGAAGCAGATTCCCCGCCGCAGACGGGCTAGCACCGGCACGAACGTATTTCGGCCACCACTTCTGCACGTCTGGGTCATGCGCGATGCTCGGGGCGAAACCATCAAGCATCCGGTCGAGATAGTTCGGGTCGCCCCACAGCCTTTCACGCTCTTCCGCAACGGCGAAGCGCTCCTCGAGCGTCATCGCCCATGGGTAGTCGTCAGTGCGTCGAAACGACGCCGCCGTGCCATACAGGATTGCGGCAGCGATCCGCTCGGGATACGTCGCAGCGAAGAGCACTGTCATTGGGCCACCTTCCGAAACTCCCATGATGGCAGCGCGCCTCGAGCTCGCCGCATCCATGACCGCGCGCAAATCATCCATCCGCGTCTCGAGGTCTGGGACACCCGTCACGCGATCGGACAGGCCGGTCCCGCGCTTGTCGAAGATGACGAGTCGGCAGAACGACGCGAGCCGGCTGAAGAAGTCGCGCGGCGGGCCGTCCCACGCGCTTTCGAGGGCCGTGAATACCGATCCGACTATGAAAACAAGGTCGAACGGCCCATCGCCAACGACCCCGTACGCGATGTTGACGCGACCGCTCTTGGCGTATCGGACCTCCGGTGCCTCCACGGCCGTTAGTGTCTGCCGATCACAGCATGGGAGCAAGGCTTCGGTTAGGCACGTCGAGCGCGATGACTGAAGCGTCTTTCGACGGCGACACGCTGCGCCATCTGGCGTTACCTTGTTCTGTCCATGCGACCGCCGATTCAGTACGCGCGAAGCGGCGACTTGAAGATCGCCTACCAGATCACCGGTGGCGGTCCCATCGATCTCATTTGGGCCCCGGCAATGGCCACGCAGCTCGATTTGGAGTGGGACTGGCCCCCGAGGGCCCGTTTCCTGGAAAGTTTCGGAACCTTTTGCCGCCTAATCCGGTTTGACAAGCGCGGCACGGGGCTGTCGGATCGGCCCGACCACATCGCCACGCTTGAGGAGCGCATCGACGATATCCGCGCCGTGTTGGACGCCGCAGGAAGCAAAAGCGCCGTCATCTTCGGATTATCCGAAGGTGCGTCGATGGCGTGCCTTTTTGCAGCCACGCATCCCGACCGCACGCGTGCGCTCCTGATCTGGGGCGGCCAGGCGCGATGGGTGAGAACGGACGATTACCCGTGGGGAACGACGCCCGAGGAGGATGAACGCGGGGTCGCCGAGCTGAGCGAGCATGGGATAACGCTCGAGTACGAATTTCCGCATGGAGTCCCCGATGACCAAACCGCCTATGCGGAATATTTGATGCGCTGGCATCGGGCGGGTGCCAGCCCAGCCGCGCTCGTGGCGCTCGCGCGCATGAACACGCAGATAGACGTCCGAGACATCCTTCCCGACATTCGTGTTCCCACGCTGGTGATGAACCGCACCGGCGACCCTGTAGCGCACATCGATGCCGCGCGAGACCTCGCTGCGCATATCCCAGGCGCGCGGTTCCTGGAGTTCCCGGGCGACACCCACTCCATCAGCAACCTCGAGCCCGAGAAGGTGCTCGCGACGATCGAGGAGTTCATCACCGGCGCCCCGAGCCGACTGAGGACAACTCGCGTTCTGGCTTCCATCCTCGTGCTCGACGTGGTCGGCTCCACCAAACGGGCCTCTGAGCTGGGTGATGCTGGTTGGAAGGACCTGCTGTCTCGGCACCGCGCGGCGACCGATGCCGAGGTTGCGTACTTCGGTGGCGCAGTCGTCGATCACGCAGGCGATGGCGTGCTGGCCACCTTCGACGGACCGGCACGAGCCGTGCGATGCGGCCGTGCTGCCGTGGACAAAGCCCACGAACTCGGCCTTCAGCTGCGGGCCGGAATCCACACCGGTGAAGTTGAGAGAGACGGAGCTGCTGCCACGGGCATCGCAGTGCATGTCGCTGCGCGCATCGGGGCATTGGCAGCGGCAGACGAGGTCCTGGTCACGAGCACGGTTCGGGATCTGGTGGCCGGCTCTGGCATCCAGTTCGAGGATCGGGGTCGCCATGTGCTCAAGGGAGTTTCCGAGACACGGCACGTTTACCGGGTCTCGGCCGTCTAGCACGAAACCGCGCCGTGTTTCGATGCGTCCTGGACATCGGAAATCCTTCTCAGGAGCGATCTACGCTCCTCCTCCAGCCAGCGCAGGAACGGCCGGATTGTCCACTCGTAATGACGCAGCGTCTTCGGCGAGACCAGGCTTCCCTGCTTGTCGAGTCGGAAGTGCTGGTAGGCGGCCTCGATCGCCGACGTGCGATGTGGCTCTGACTCCGCTAGCTGCCCTGGATGACGCGCATTCTGGTCCGCATGTTGGCCCTCCTCTTGGGCCAGGGACCACCAACAGACCTTTTATTACGGCAAGTTCCGGTCCGTTTCCCGGTCGTTTCCGGTGAGACGCCCAGCACCTTCCAAAAAGGCTCGAAATGAATACGAAATCGAGCCTCAGAAGGGTCGTGGAGCCCACGCCCGGATTCGAACCGGGGACCTTTTCCTTACCAAGGAAATGCTCTACCGCCTGAGCTACGTGGGCGGGACTCAACCCGATTCTATCTGCTACAAACTCGGGGCCAATCCGATGGCCAGGATCGACCAGGTTCTCGACAAAGCGCGGCGCCGGCTCAAGCGGCTCACGCCCGAGCAGGCCGCCGCCGAGCGCGCTCGGGGCGCTCTCCTGGTCGACACCCGCACCTCGGAGCAGCGCTCGCGCGATGGCGAGATCCCGGGCGCCATCGTGATCGATCGTTCGGTTTTCGAATGGCGTCTCGACCCGACCTCACCGACTCATGTCGCCGAGGCGGCCGACACCGAGGTCACGGTCATCGTGATCTGCGCCGAGGGCTACTCCTCCAGCCTCGCCGCCGCGTCCCTGCTGGATCTCGGCCTGGTCAACGCGACAGATGTGATCGGGGGGTTCGCGGCGTGGAAGGCGGCCGGCCTTCCGGTCAGCCGCTAGCCGCCAGACTCGACCTTACCCACGTCCGTCAGGATCTCGGCGTGGCCGCGCACCTTGATCGCCGCGGTCAGCTCGGTGAACTGCGCGACCAGCACCTCGCCCGCGTCCAATCGCTCCGAGTGGTGCGACCGCGTGTCCTTGCCGCGGGTCAGTCCCATGATCACGACGCCGTCCTCCAGCGCCTTGACCACGATGTACCGGCCGCTAGCCTCTCCGTCCTCGTTCACCATTGCCCCAGTTACCCCGTCCATTTCCATTGGCCTGCGCCTTGGGCCGCACCATCTCCAGCCGGGTCGCGGCCTGGCCGACCAGGTCGTCGATCTCGGCCACGAGCGCGGGACCGGCGAGGACATGATATCGATCGGCGTTGACGATCACTTCCCGGCTGCCGACGACCACGTGGAGAACCACCTCGTCGCCACCGGGATGGCGCGCAAGCACGGCTTCCAGTCGCTCGGCCAGCCCGGCATCGCTGCTTGGAATCCGCACGTGGACCAATTGGCGGCGCGAGACCGGCACGCACTCCGGGTCATCCCACAGCCAGGCCATGTCCGCCACCACCGATGCCGTCTCGACCTCCGCTTCGATCTCCGGCTCGACAGGAGAGGCGCTCGCACCTGTGGCTCGAGTCGATCCTGCCCGCGCGTCCACCTTGCCCTGCACGACGACGACCTTGTCCGGCTCGAACAGCAGGCGGGTCTGCTCGAACACCCGCGGGAACAGCACGACGTCGACCGTCCCGGTCAGGTCCTCGAGCGTCGCGTACGCCATGATCTGGCCTTTGCGCGTCACGACGCGGCGGACCTCGCGCACCAGGCCGGCCACGCGGACCTCCGTGTCCTGCAGCGCGCTCGTCACCTCGACCGCTTGCGTGTCGGACAGCTTGGCGAGCTCGGTCGAGATGCGGCGCAGCGGATGGTCGCTCAGGTAGAGGCCGAGCAGCTCCTTCTCCAGGCGCAGCTTTTCGTCGCCCGCCATCGGCGCGACGTCGATCGTCAGGCCGTAATCGTCGGTGGCCGCCTCGGGTGAGCCGACCATGTCGAGCAGCGACGTCTGGCCCGATTCTCGGTCGCGCCGCGCGCGGTCGGCCCGGCTCACCGCGTGGTCCAGCGCTGCCAGCAGCCGCGCCCTCTCGCCGAGCGAGTCGCACGCGCCTGATTGGACGAGAGACTCGAGCACGCGCCGGTTGACGTCCTGGATCGCCGACGTCCGCTCGCACAGGTCTTCGAGCGACTTGAACGGACCCTCGGCATCGCGCATCGCGACGATGCTTTCCACGGCGTGGCGGCCGGCGTTCTTGATCGCGGCGAGACCGAAAAGAATCCGCCCGTCCGACTGCGGGGGGGCTTCCCCCCCGCCGCGCTGGTCGGGCAAAGCCCTTCCACCAGCGCTCCCCCCCTGCATCGAGAAATCGACGCGGGACCGGTTGACATCGGGCGCGAGGACGTCGATGCTCCGCAGCCGGCAGTCGACGATCGCGGTCGCGACCCGCTCCGCGTTTCCCTCCATGTGGATGAGCAGCGCGGTCATGTACTCGAGCGGGTAGTTCGCCTTCAGGTAGGCGGTCTGGTAGCTGATCACCGCATACGCGGCCGAGTGCGCCCGGTTGAATCCGTACTCCGCGAACTTTGCGATCCCGTCGAACAGCGTCTCGGCGGTGGCTTGCGGGATGCCGCGCGAGACGGTCCCCTCGACGAACTTCGTGCGCAGCTTCGCCATCTTGGCCTTGTCCTTCTTGCCCATCGCGGCGCGAAGGATGTCGGCCTCGCTCATCGTGAATCCGGCAAGCTCGCGCGCGGCCATCATCACCTGCTCCTGGTAGATCATCACGCCGTACGTCCCGCGCAGGATCGGCTCGAGACGCTCGTGCATGTACTCGATCGGCTCGCGGCCCTGCTTGCGCGCGATGAAGGCGGGGATGTTGACCATCGGGCCAGGTCGGAACAGCGCGATCGTCGCCGAGACGTCCTCGAAGTTCTGGGGCCGCATGTCCATCACCATCCGGCGCATGCCCGCACCTTCGAGCTGGAACACGCCATGCGTGTCGCCGGTCGACAGCAGCTCGTACGTCTTCGGATCGTCGAACGGCAGTTGCTCGAGGTCGATCTCGATTCCGCGCTGCTCTTTGATGAGCCGGATGCACGTGGCGATGATGTCCAGGTTCTGCAGGCCGAGGAAGTCGATCTTCAGCAGCCCGATGTCCCCGACCGCCTTCATGTCGTACTGCGTGATCACCGCCTCGCGGCCAGGACCGAACTGGAGCGGCGTGTACCGGACCAGGGGCTCGGGCGCGATGACCACGCCTGCCGCGTGCGTGCTCACATTCCGCGATACGCCCTCGAGCGTCTTGGCGACCTCGATCAGCCGCTTTGCCTCTTCGCTCGCCTCGTAAGCCTCGCGAAACTCGGGAACCTCTTTGATGGTGTCCTCGAGCGTCTTCGATCGCCCCTGCCACACGGGCACGAGCTTGGCCAGGCGGTCCGTGTCGCGCAGCGGCACCTCGAGCACCCGACCGACATCGCGAATCGCGGCCTTCGAGGCCATCGTGGTGAAGGTGATGATCTGCGCCACGCGGTCGGCGCCGTACTTGTCCGAGACGTAGTGGATCACCTTCTCGCGACCCTCGACCGAAAAGTCGCAGTCGATGTCGGGCATCGACACGCGGTCGATGTTCAGGAACCGCTCGAAGATCAGCCCGTGTTGGAGAGGATCGAGGTTCGTTATGCCGAGGCAGTAGGAGACCAAGCTTCCGGCCGCGCTTCCACGACCCGGCCCGACCACGATCCCGCTTTGCCGCGCGAAGTTGTAGAAGTCCCACACGATCAGGAAGTACGAGGCGTAGCCCGTCTGGCCGATGACCCGGAGCTCCTCCTCGGCACGTTCCTTGACCGCGGGCGAAGGATTGACGAAGCGCCACTCCATGCCCTTGAGCACCAATTGCCGCAGGTACTGGTCGGGGGTCATGCCGTCGGGCACGTCGAAGGGCGGTAACAGCGTCGCCCCTAAGTGGAGCTTGAGGTCGCACTGGTCGGCCACCTCGACCGTGCTGACGAGAGCCTCGGGCATGTCGGCGAAGGCCTCGATCATCTCGTCCGGCGTCTTCAGGTAGTTCTCCTGGGTCGAAAACCTCCACCGATTCGGATCGTTGTAGCGCGCGCCGGTCTGCAGGCAGAGCAGCACGTCGTGCGCTTCCGAGTCGTGCCGGTGCACGTAATGCAGGTCGTTGGTCGCACAGACGCGGAGCCCGAACTCCTTGCCGAACTCCGCCAGCGTTGCGTTCACCTCGGCCTGCCTGTCGATCCCGTGGCGCTGCACCTCGAGCAGGAATCGGTCCTTGCCGAAGATGTCGCGATAGGTCGCGACGGATTCGCGCGCCCCCTCCACGTCACCGTCGACGATGCGGCTCGCCGCCTCGCCCTGAAGACACCCGGAGAGCGCGATGAGGCCCTTCGAGTGCTCGGCCAGGATCTCCTTGTCGATCCGGGGTTTGTAGTACATGCCCTCCATCTGGCCGACGGTGCAGAGCCGCATGAGGTTCACATAGCCCTCGTGGTCGGCGGCCAGGAGCGTGAGGTGGTTCGGGTCGCGGTCGACGCGGCCCTCGCGCAAGAGTCGCGACCGAGGCGCCACGTATACCTCGCAGCCGATGATCGGCTTGATCCCGGCCTCCTTGCAGGCCTTGTAGAACTGGATCGCGCCGTACATCACACCGTGGTCGGTGAGGGCGATCGCGGGCATCTCGAGCTCGGCGGCCCGCGCAACCATCGCGGGGATGCGGCTGGCACCGTCGAGCAGCGAGTACTCGGTGTGGTTGTGGAGGTGGACGAAGGTTTTTGGGGCGTGCGGCATCGTTTGGATTGGGTGTGGCGGAACCCCTCGGATAGTCTAAGCACTGCCATGGCTCGTATCTCGCTGCCTTCACTTGCGCATGGGCCCGCCGAGATGGCGCACTCGGGGATTCGCGAGATCGCCAACCAGGCGCTGCGCACGCCCGGCGCGATCCGGCTCGACGTCGGTCAGCCGGACTTCCCCACTCCTCAACACATCAAGGACGCAGGCAAGCGGGCGATCGACGAGAACAAGACCTTCTACACCCACACGCAGGGCATCCTCTCGCTGCGCGAAAAGCTCATCGACAAGCTGGCGCGAGTCAACGAAATCGAGACCTCGCCGGAAAAGATCGCGTGCGCGCCCGGTGGCGTGGGCGCGATCGCCGCGATGCTCGCCGCGGTCCTCGAGCCGGGCGACGAGGTGCTGCTCCCGGACCCAGGCTGGCCGAACTACCGGATGATGCTTCCCTGGCTCGGCGCGCGCGGGGTCTACTACCCATGCCCGCCGTCCGATGGTTTCCAACCAGACCTCGACGCGTTGCAGCACCTCATAACCGCCCGGACCAAGGTGCTCGTCGTCAACAGTCCCAACAACCCGACAGGCGCGGTCTATCCAACCTCCTCCGTCGCCGCGTTCGTCGACCTCGCCCAGCGCCACCACCTGTGGCTGCTCAGCGACGAGTGCTACGACCAGATCCTGCTCGACGGCTCGTGGACCAGCCCGGCATCGCTGGCTCCGGACGACGCGCGCATCGCGACCGCCTTCACGTTCTCCAAGACCTATTCGATGACCGGATGGCGCCTCGGGTACCTGGTCGGCTCGGCGCAGCTGATCGACACCGCGACCAAGGTCCTCGAGTCGAACTCATCGTGCGTCTCGACCATCACCCAGGTCGCGGCCGAGGCCGCGCTCACCGGGCCCCAGGACTGCGTGGCGGAAATGGTCGGCGCCTACCGCCGCCGCCGGGACACCGTTGTCGAGCTGCTCCAGGACGCCGAGCTGCTGACCGCCAAACCCACCGGGGCCTTCTACATCATGGCCGACGTGTCTCCGGCCGGAATGCCCTCGCGCGAGCTGGCATTTGCGCTCCTGCGCGAACGGGGCGTGAGCGTGGCGCCGGGGACCGCTTTCGGCGCGGTAGCTGGCCAGGCGGTCCGGATCAGCCTCGCCAGCTCGGACGCCGATCTCGAGGTGGGAGTTGGGCGGCTGGCCGAATTTGTACACGGCCGTACGTAACCTGAGCGCTTTCGTTTAATCTGCGCGGGTTGAAATCGGGCGTAACCGTCCCCGCCAACGTTCCGTTTGGCCCGACATGCAGCTTCTGAGGCCGATCCTGTCCATGGTGGCCCGCTCCCTCGGTCCGGGGCGACTTCGGCTCTCTGTGGTCAAGCTGGCTCAGAAGCTGGACCGGAGCTAAGACCGGCTAGGAGCGCTCCAGCTGAGCCACCGACTCGATGTGGTACGTCTGCGGGAACATGTCGACGATCGCCGCGCGCCTGACGCGGTAGCCTCCCCGCACCAGTCCGACGAGGTCGCGCGCGTGTGTCGACGGTTCGCACGACACGTAAACCACGCGTTCCGCGCCGAGCCTGATGAGCTCCGCCAGCGCTTCCGGCTCGCACCCGGCGCGAGGAGGATCCAGGACCACCGCCTGGTGCCGGCCTAGCCTGATCTGCTTCAGCACCGCCTCGACCTTGCCCGGGAGATATTCGACGCGCGCCGAGTTGATGCGCGCATTCAGCCTGCCAAGCTGGACGGCGTGCGGGTTTTCCTCGATCGCGGTGACCTGCGTGTCGTGCCCGGCCACAGCGACTGAGATCGTGCCGATCCCCGCGTAGAGATCGAGGACGCGCTCGCCGGGCTTCGGCTCGAGCATGTCGAGTGCGGCTCGGTACAGCACGAGCATCTGCCGGTAGTTGGTCTGGACGAAGGTGTCGCTCCGGGCGCGAAACGTGAGCCCCCAGAAGTCGAGCGAGATCGCGTCGTCGAGCAAAACGAGGTCCGGCAGGAGCTCGGCCACCCGATGCCCGAATTCCTCCCGCGGCCACCGTGGTTCCCGACCATGAAAGCGCAGCCGCCACAAAAGGCCGCGGCCCGTCGGCTCTAGTGTGAGGAGCAGATTCTGCAGCCCTTCGAGCCCGAGCTCGTTGGCCGCCTGGGCGAAGGCCGGCAGGGCGTTCTCGATGCGCAGGTCGTGGATGAGGCAGCTGTCGATCGGCAGCACTGAATGCGAGCGCATGCGATGAAAGCCGAAGCGCCAGCCGTCGCCGGTCACCACCGCCTCGAACTCGCCGCGGATGCGGTAGCGCCACGGATCGTCCATGCCGAGCACCGCCGTGTCCGGCGGCAGCCGCAACCCCGCGCGGCCCCAGGCCTCCTCGACCACCTGACGCTTGAGCGCGAGCTGGTGCTCGTAGCTCGCATGCTGCAGCTGACATCCGCCACATGCGCCGAAGTACGGGCACGGAGGATCGACGCGAAATGGTGAGGATTCGATGACACGCGTCGCCGCGGCCACCGCGACGCCGCCCTGGCGTCCGCGCGGCTCGGCCTCGACGACCTCACCGGGCAGCGCGTAGTTGACGAGCCAGACCTTCCCATCGTCCCGGGCCACGGCCGCGCCGCCGTGCGCGGGCGATGTCGGCCGAAGAATCAGCGGCGCCACAAGGACACCGGGTCTCGCGCGGGCTTGAAGCCGGCCGATTCGACCATCTGCGTGGCGACGAGAAAACCCTCCGCGACCTTGTCCGGCTGGTGGGCGTCGCTGCCGTACTGCACAGCCTGACCGCCAAGCTCGCGCCACCACCGCACCACCGTGAGATCCGGGCACAAGGTGTGGCCGCGCGTCGTGTTGACCTCGAGCACTCGTCCTGTGCGCGCGGCGGCGCGGAGGATGGCGCGGATCTCGGTCTCGTAGTCCTTCTCGCTGTAGGGCGCCTCGCCTTCGCGCCAGTAGCGCTTCGGATAGTCCAGGTGCGCCAGCGTTTCGAACGGCTGGCCGCTCTCGACCATGTCCAAGGTCTCCCTGAAGTATTCGCGGACCGCGGTTCGAAAGTCGACGTCGGGCCGGCTCCGGAACTGGCTCGCGTCGAGCATGCCGCCGTCGAGACGGATGCAGTGGATCGAGCCATGGACCTGGTCCAGCGGGCCGGCGGCGAGCAGGTCGGCGGTCTCCTTGGGAAACCAGTGCGGCTCGCCCAGCTCCACACCGGTCAGGATGCGCAGGCCGCTGTACTTCGAGCGGCACCGCTCCACAGCCTCGAGATAGCCGTCGATGTCCACCGCGTGCTGCCCCTCGTGGACGAGGGCCCAGTCGGCGTGCTCGGTGAAGGCGATCGCGGGCAGACCGATCTCGAGGGCCCGCTCGCAGCTTGCGTCCATCGATCCGCGCGGGGCGTCCCAGGACCACTCGGTGTGCACGTGGAGATCAGGGGGCAGGGGCACGCGTCAAGGCTACAATTCCGCGCCGTGGGGTACGTCGTGGAGGGGGTCGCGTACGTTGGCGGCGCGCTGCTGATCGGGGCTGGGATCTTCCTGGTGATGCGCGGCAGCTTCCCGACCGGGTGGAGCAATCGTCTGCTGTGGCCGCTGGCGAACGTCACCCCGATCGTCGCCCGCCTGCAGGGGTGGGCCGGCATCGCAGTCGGCGCCTCGATCATCGCGATCGTGTTCACCACTGTGGCTCCAGAAAAGGTGGGCGGGATCCTGGTCATCGCCGCCATCGCGGCCTACCTGGCCGGGCTGGTCCTCTTCGTGTTCAGTACCTGGTTGTCGAGGCGCCCCGTCTAGGCAAGCAGTTGCAGCAGCACCTCGGTGGCCACCTTGGGATTCGCCTGCGGCGCCCGCTTGCGCAGGTCGGCCATCAGCGCCTGCATGGCCTGCTTGCGGCCCGCCCGATAGTCGGCGGCGGCCTTCGGGTTGGCGTCGATCACCGCCTCGGCCAGCACGCGGAGCTCCGACGCGTCGCTCACCTGTGAGTAACCGTGCTCGGCCACGATCTCAGCCGGGGTGCGCCCGGTTTCGACCGCCTCGAAGTACGCCTCGCGCGCCTGGTCCCGCGTGATGCTGCCGGCCGCGAGCAGCCTCATGAGCTCGGCGAGGTTCTGAGCGTCGAGGAGCTTGCCGCTCGGCGCGACCTCGTTGACTATCCAGTTCGCCGTCGGAAGCGCTTGGGCGCCCTTCGCTACAGCGGACTCGTAGAGATCGGCCAGCTCCCGGTCGGCCCCGATGATCGCCACCTGGCCCGCCGGCAACTGATCGAGCAGCCTCGCGCGGCGCACGCTGGGCAGCTCGGGCAGGGCGCTCTTCAGCTCGTCGATCCACGCGCGGTCCAGCTCGAGCGGTGGCAGGTCCGGCTCCGGGAAGTACCGATAGTCCTCGGCGAACTCCTTGCTGCGCTGCGAGAACGTCCGCTGCTCGTCCTCCGACCAACCGCGCGTCTCCTGCACGACCTCACCACCGGACTCGAGGACCTGGCTCTGGCGGTCGACCTCATAGATGATCGCGCGATGCAGGGCGCGGAAAGAGTTGATGTTCTTGATCTCGGTTTTCACTCCGAGCTCGGACGATCCCGCACGGCGGATCGAGATGTTGGGCTCCGCCCGCAGCTGACCCTTTTCCATGTCAGCCTCTGAGGCGCCAATGGCGCGCAGCAGGGTGCGCAGCTCCATCGCGTAGTCGCGCGCCTCGTCGGCGGAGTGCAGGTCCGGCTCGCTGACGATCTCCATCAGCGGCACGCCCGCGCGGTTGAGGTCGACGTATGACTCCCACGCCTTGTGCAGCTTGTCGCCCGCGTGGACGAGCTTTCCGGTGTCCTCTTCCAAGTGCACGCGGCGGATGCGCACGCGCCGCCCGCCCACCTCCAGGTAACCGTTCTTGCTCATCGGCAGGTCGTACTGGCTGATCTGGTAGCCCTTCGGCAGGTCGGGATACATGTAGTTCTTGCGGTCGAACTTCGTGTGGCGCGGGATCTCGCAGTTCAGGGCCAGGGCGGTTTTCAAGCACGCCTCGACTGCGGCCTTGTTGATCACAGGCAGGACGCCCGGCAGGCCAAGACAGACCTCGCAGACGTGCGAGTTGGGCGGATCGTTGACGTCGCCCACCGCGCAGCCACAAAACATCTTGGTGCGCGTGCGCGGCTGGACATGGACCTCCATGCCAATCACGACATCCCAAATGTCAGGCAAGGTCCGCGACCTCCGCTCTCACGCCGCTCAACTCCTCGTAGGCGCGGGCGACGCGGAACACGACGTTCTCGCCCCACTGCGGCCCGAGGACCTGCAGCCCGACGGGCAGGCCGTCGGACGTCCCGCAGGGCACGCTGATCCCGGGCAGCCCCGCCAGGTTGCCGCCCAGCGTCAGCACGTCGCAGAGGTACATCGAAAGCGGGTCCTGCGTTTTCGAGCCAATCGGAAACGCGACGGTGGGCGAGGTCGCGCTGACGATCACGTCGCACTTCTTGAAGGCCTCGTCGAAGTCGCGCTTGATCAACGTGCGCACCTTCTGCGCCTTCAGGTAGTACGCGTCGTAGTACCCGGTCGACAGCGCGTAGGTGCCGAGCATCACCCGGCGGCGCACCTCCGTGCCAAAACCGTTGCGCCGCGTCCGCAGATACTGCTCCGTGATGTTCGGCGCGTCGACCTCCGACAATCCGAACCTGACGCCGTCGAACCGCGCCAGGTTCGACGAGCACTCGGCCGGCGCGATGATGTAGTAGGCCGCAAGCCCGTAGTCCGTGTGCGGAAGGGAGACGTCGACGAGCTCCGCGCCCGCCTTCTGCAGGATGAAGAGCGCCGCCTCGATCGCCGCCTTCACGCCCGGCTCGATGCCCTTGACCTCGAAGTACTCGCGCGGTACCCCTAGCCGCATGCCCTTCACATCAGCGCTGTAGTTGTTCAGCACGTCGAGGCCGGCGCGGTCGGCGGAGGTCGAGTCGAGCGGATCTCGCCCCGCCATCAGCGAGAGCGTGACCGCCGCATCGTCGACGCTGCGGGTGAACGGACCGATCTGGTCGAGGCTCGAGGCAAACGCGATGAGCCCGTAGCGGCTGACGCGTCCGTACGTCGGCTTCATGCCCACCACACCGCACAGTGCCGCGGGCTGCCGGATCGACCCGCCTGTGTCAGTGCCGAGCGCGACGATCGCCTCGCCCGCGGCCACCGCGGCCGCGCTGCCGCCGGAGCTGCCGCCCGGCACGCGCGTGAGATCCCACGGGTTGTGAGTCGGGAAGTAACCCGAGTTCTCGGTCGAGCTGCCCATGGCGAATTCGTCGCAGTTGGTGACGCCGATCATCACGGCGCCCTCGTCGAACAGCCGGTCCACGGCCGTGCCCGTATACGGCGGCTTGAAGCCGCGCAGGATCTTGGAGCCGGCGGTCGTCTCGACTCCGCGCACGCAAAGCACGTCCTTGACCGCGAGCGGGATGCCGGCCAGCGGTGGTGCGTCGCCTTGGCGCAGCCTTCGGTCCGCCTCCTCGGCCTGCTTCTCCCAGACCTCGGGCGTGAAGCGCAGGAACGCCTTGACCTTGTGATCGACCCGCTCGATTCGCTCGACGTGGGCCGTGACCAGCTCCGCGGCGGTGAAGGAGCCGAGGCGCAGGTGTCGGGCGGCCTCCTTGATCGTCAGCCCGGTGAGGTCGGTGAGGTCGTTCACGCCTCTTCCTGGATCGACGGCACGCGGAAGAAGCCGTCGACCGCGGCCGGCGCGTTGGCCAAAGCCTCGGCCTGGTCGAGGCCAGGCCTGGGTTCGTCGTCCCGAAGGGTGGCGGCCACCTCGACGACTTGCGCGGTGGGTGGGATCGCTTCGGTGTCGACCTGCTGCAGGCGGTCGATGTGCTCCAGGATGCCGCTCAGCTGCTCGGCGTAGAACTCCTCGTCGCCCGGCTCGAGACCGATGCGCGCGAGCATGGCGACATGACGGACCTGATCCTTGGAGAGCGGCATCGAATTAGCTTAGGTGCGGCGCACGATCAGCATCCACACGCCGACGAGTCCACCGGCGAGGCCGATCACGATCGATCCGATGCCGATCGCGACCAGAGCCGTCCGCATCCGGCCCACGGCGGACGGCTCGGCGAGGAACCCAAGCACGAACCAACCCCACAACAGAAGGACGACGGCGATGGCGACGAACGTCCACCACAGCGAGCGCCGGGCCCTCACTTCGGCAGCAAGGCTTTGAACTGCTCCTCATCGAGAATCGTCAGCTTCAGCTTCTGCGCTCGCTCGAGCTTGGAGCCCGCGCCCGGGCCCGCGACAACATAGTCGGTCTTCGCGCTCACGCTCCCGGCGGCCTTGCCCCCGAGCTTGCGCACCAGCGCCTCCGCGTCCGGGCGGCTGATCGTTTCCAGCGTGCCGGTGAAGACGAAGGTCTTGCCCGTGAACGGCCCCTCGGCCACGGCCTCGACGGCCTGCGGCTCGATCCCCGCGGCGAGCATCCTGTCGACGAGCTCGCCCCCCGGCCCCTCGAAGTACGTGTGCACCTCGCGGGCCACGTTGGGTCCGACGCCCTCGACCCGCCGCAAGTCCTCTTCACTGGCGCCGCGAAGCCTCACGACGCTCCCGAACTCGGCGGCCAGCATGTCGGCTGTCGCCTCGCCGACCTGCGGGATGCCCAGCGCGAACAGAAATCGGCCCAGGGGCGGGCGGCGGCTTTCAACAATGCGGTCGATGAGGTTCTGCGCGGACTTGTCGGCAAAACCCTCGAGCTCCATCGCCTGCTTCTTGGTGAGCTTGTACAGGTCGCTTGGGTCCTTGACCCATCCGCGCTCCATGAGCTGCTTCAGCGTCGCGTATCCCAGGCCCTCGATGTTCAGCCCGCCGCGGCTCGCGAACAGCCGCAGCCGTTCGAGGCCCTGCGCGGGGCAGAACTTGTTGGTGCAGCGGTACGCGACATACGGCTCCTCGCGGACGACGTCTCCCCCGCACACCGGGCACTTCGTCGGCATCTTCCATCCGGGTTTGGGATCCTTGACGCTCACGATCTCCGGGATGACGTCGCCGGCGCGGTGGATCACGACGCGCGCACCCACGTACACGCCCTTCTCGTTCACCTGCGCCTCGTTGTGCATCGTCACGTTGCGCACCGTGACGCCGCCCACGATCACGGGCTTGAGGTGCGCAACCGGGGTCAGCACGCCCGTGCGGCCGACGTAGCAGGCGATCTCCTCGACCACCGTCTCGGCCTCCTCCGGCGCGTACTTGAATGCGATCGCCCACCGCGGCGAGCGGGCGACGAAACCAAGCTCCTGCTGCTGTCCGAAGTCGTCGACCTTGATCACGACGCCATCGATCTCGTGGGGCAGCTCGTGGCGCCGCCGCTGCCATTCCGCGTGGTATTCGATCACCTCGTCGATGGTGCGCAGCCGCCGCCGGTGCTTGTTGACGCGGAACCCCATCTTCTCGAGCGTGCCCAGCACATCCCACTGCGAGCGGCACTGCCCGGTCGGGTCCAGCATGTACATGAAGGTCTGCAGGTCGCGGCTCGCCGTGACGTTCGGGTCGATCTGGCGGACACTGCCCGCGGCGGTGTTCCGCGGGTTGACGTAAAGCGGCCGGCCCGCCGCCTCCATCTCGCGGTTGAGCTTCTCGAACGAGGCGAGCGGAAAGTACACCTCGCCTCTCACCTCGAATGCTTCGGGAAGTCCGGGGGAGGGCGTGATCGTCATCGGCACGCTTCGAATGGTGCGGACGTTGGCCGTCACGTCCTCCCCGACGGTTCCGGTGCCGCGCGTGGCCGCACGCGTGAAGCGCCCCTTCGTGTACGTGAGGCTGATCGCGAGGCCGTCGATCTTCAGCTCGGCCGTGTAGACGACGTTGTCGCCGACCGCGGCGCGCACGCGCTTGTCGAAGGCACGGATCTCGGCCTCGTCGAACGCGTTCTGCAAGCTGAGCATTGGGGAGCTATGGCGGACCTTGGCGAACTGGTCCGAGGCCTCGCCTCCGACACGCTGGGTCGGCGAGTCGGGCGTGAGCAGCTCGGGATGCTCTTCTTCAATCCTCCGCAGGTCGAGGAACAGCGCGTCGTACTCGGCGTCCGAGACCTCGGGCTGATCGAGCACGTAGTAGGCGTGCTCATGGCGCCGGATCTCGTCGCGCAGTTCCTCGACCCGCACCGCCGGGTCGACCGTCTTTTTTCGCTTCGTCATTTGGTCAGCGGGGCCAGCATCCCGCTGAGAATTTTCATCCCGACCTTGTCGAACTTGATCACCAGCTCCTCGTCGGTGCGCGTGAGCGTGCTCTTGACGACCGTCCCGGCGCCGAAGGCTGGATGCACGACGCGGTCGCCGCTCGCGAAGCGCTGGACCGGCGGTGCAGCCGGCGCCGCCTCCACCTGCCTTTCGATGTAGCGCTCCTTGTAGCCCTGGCGGGGGGGCGCGATGGGCGCGCTTCCGCGCGCCGCCGCGAGCAGGGACTGCGGGATGTCGGTGAGGAACCTACTTGGGAACGCCGGCTGTGAGCGTCCGTAGAGGTGGCGGCGGAACGCGCAGCTGAGGTACAGCCGGTCTTTGGCCCGGGTCATGCCGACGTAGCAGAGACGCCTCTCCTCCGCCATCTCGGTCCCAGCGCCCGTCAGCGAGGGGTTCTCGTCGCGCTCGTCCAGCGCCCTCTGATGCGGAAGGAGGCCCTCCTCCATGCCGACCATGAACACGACCGGGAACTCCAGGCCTTTGACCATGTGCAGCGTGATGAGGGTGACGCCCTCGCCGTTCTCGTCGTAGGCGTCGACGTCGGAGACGAGGGCCACCTCTGCCAGCAGGTCCTCGAGACCCTGGGTCGGATCGCGGTCGTCGAAGCTCTCCGCCAGGCCGCGCAGCTCGTTGATGTTCTCGATGCGAGCCTCGCCCTGCGGCGTCCCGTCGATGTAGTGCTGGCGGAGGCCCATGACCTCGACGACGTGGTCGAGCAGCTCGCTTGGGCGCAGCACGCCGATCGTCGAGCGGACCGACTCGATCTGGGCGCGAAATCCCTGGAGCGGCGCAACCGCGGTCTTCGGGACGCCCGGCACATGCGCGGGGTCGGCCAGGATCGCGAGGATGTCCGCTTCGCTGTCTCTTGCAAAGGAGTTGACCGCGTCGACGGTCACGTTGCCGATCTTGCGCGGCGGCACCGAGACGATGCGCGAGAAGCTCAGCGCATCCCGCGGGTTGAAGCAGAAGCGCAGGTACGCGACGACGTCTTTCACCTCGCGCCGCTCCCAGAAGCGAATGCCGCCGACCAGGCGATACGGAATCCGCCGGCGGGCCAGCACGTCCTCGAACGCTCGGGACTGCGCGTTGGTGCGGTACAGGACGGCGAAATCCGAGTAGCCGCGGCTCTCCGTCTTGCGCAGGCGCTCGATCTCGTCGGCGACGAACTCCGCCTCCTCAACCTCGTTGTACGCCTGAGTGGCGACGACCTTCTCTCCTCCGGCGCGGTCCGTCCACAGGCGCTTGGGGGCGCGCTCGGGGTTGCTCCGGATCACGCTGAACGCGGTGTCGAGGATCGCCTGGCTGGAGCGGTAATTCTGCTCGAGGTGGACGACCTTCGCGTCCGGGTAGTCCTTGCGGAAATCGAGGATGTTGCGGACGTCGGCGCCCCGAAAGCGGTAGATCGACTGGTCGTCGTCCCCCACGACCGCCACGTTGCGGTGCTCCGCGGCGAGCAGGTTGACCAGGACGTACTGGGCGTGGTTCGTGTCCTGGTACTCGTCGACGAGCACGTGGCGGAAGCGGTCGCGCCACTTGGCGAGCGCCTCGGCGTCGGTGCTGTACAGCTCGACCAGCTTCATGATCAGGTCGTCGAAGTCAAGCCCGCCCGAGCGGCGGAGCACCTCCTGGTACGAGTCGTAGACGCGGCGCACTATCTCGTCCTGGTAGCTGCGGTTAGGGATGTCGTCGGGCCGCTTGAGCTCGCTCTTCGCCTGGGAGATGGCATTGCTCAATGACCCGATCGGGTAGCGCTTCGGGTCGAGGCGCAGCTCGTCCAACACGCGTTTCAGCGCCGCACGCGTGTCGTCCTCGTCGAAGATGACGAAGCTCGGCACTATGTCGATCCGCTGCGCCTCACGGCGGAGGATCTTGACCGCGGTCGAGTGAAACGTGCCCACCCACATCTTGTCGGCCCCTTCGCCGACGAGTGACTCGACCCGGCTGCGCATCTCGCGCGCGGCCTTGTTCGTGAAGGTCACGGCGAGCAGGCGGTCGGGCCAGACCCGGCGCGACGCGATGAGGTAGGCGATCCGGGCGGTCAGCACGCGCGTCTTGCCGCTGCCCGCCCCCGCGAAGATCAGGAGTGGTCCGTCACCATGCGTCACCGCCTCCTGTTGGGGCGGGTTCAGGCGAGCCAAAAGGGCGTCGATCTGGGATTGAGAGGACTCCGCTGAAAGCACGAGGAATCGAGTTTACCGATGGCTGGAATTGCCCTACCCGCCCGTTATGCTCCCTATGGCTTTGGCACACGAAGTTGATCTCGGCATGCGCGATCACCTGCTTTACGAGCTCGCCCGCGATCTCAGCTCCTCCCTCGAGCTGAACGTCGTCCTCCGCAAGGTCATGGACCGGGTCATCACCTTGATGAAGGCCTCGCGCGGGTTCATCGTTTTGGTCGACCCCCGGGACGGCAGCCTTTCGGTCCAGGAGTCGAGCGGCGAGGCCGACCCGGAGAAGACCCGTCAGTTTCTCGGGTCACGCACCGTCATCGAGCACGTGGTCACGACGGGCGACGCGGTCGTCTCGACCGACGCCAGTCTGGACGACCGGTTCAAGGGCCAGCAGTCGGTGATCATGCAGAACCTGCGCTCGATCATCGCTGTGCCGTTGATGACCAAAGGCATGGTGATCGGTGCGGTCTACGTGGACAGCCCGTTTCGCGCCGCAATCTTCGAAGAGAAGGACAAAGAGTTCCTCCAGGCGATCTCCGACCTGGCCGCGATTGCCATCGACAACGCGCGCCAGTACGAGCGCTCGGAGTTCTTGCGTCACCTGTTCGAGGCACACGTCAACAAGCAGGTCACCGACTACGTAATCGCCCGGTCGGGGCGGACTATCAAGTTCCTGGACGGCGAGCGCCGGATGGTGACCATGCTCAACTCGGACATCGCCGGCTTCTCGGCCCTGTCGCAGCAGATGGACCCGCAAGAGCTCGTCCGCTTCCTCAACGAATACTTCGCGCGAATGATCCACGTCGTGCTGACCCACGGCGGCAACATCGACAAGTTCCAGGGCGACGGGATGCTGGTCGTCTTCGGTGCTCCCAACCCGATGGAGGATCACGCCCTGCAAGCCCTCAGGGCGGCCCACGAGATGGTTAGCGAGATCGACCGCTTCAACCGCGACCTGGTCGAGGCCAACCTGCCCCCCATCTCGGTCGGCATCGGGCTGGACACAGGCGATGTGATCGCGGGGCACGTGGGGTCGCGCGACCGCATGGAGTTCACGCTGATCGGCGTACCCGTCAACAACAGCGCCTATCTGTCGAAGGTGCGGCCGGCCAGGGTCTTGATGTCAGAAGCGACGCGGGCATTCATGCCCAACGAGTTCAGCGTCACGCCGTATGAGCCGATGCTCCTGAAGGGAGCCGTTCTGCCACAGGAGATCTACCAGCTAGAGGTCGGCGTAACAGCGGACTGAGCGGGTTTCCGTCAACCAGCGTGGCCCTGGCTGCCGGGTTCATCCCGGCCGCGACTATGTCTCTAGCGCCTCCCAAACGCAACCCGTGGAAGGCTACTTAGTCAAGGCCCGACCGTATACCGGAATGGGAGCAGCGCCTGCGGCGCAGCCGCATGCGTGATGAGGGAAAACCATCAGGTTTTCCCTCATATCGTTACCCCTGACAGACCCACCTGCCGGGACCGTAATGCGAATACAGCCACGCCGCGGCGAAGGAGTTGGCCCGCGGGTCGAACGGCGACTGGCTGGCGTAGGGCGTACCCCCCCAGGTGCTGGGCAGGAATTGGAACAGGCCCGACGCGCCGCTGTCGGAGTTCACCGAGTTCGGGTGATACCGCGACTCGCACCAGGCGACGTTCATCGCCCACTGCACCGCTGCCGGTCCAAGCGGGCTGAACGCGTCGGTGATGTCCTTGGCGATCTCAGGCGGCGGAGGCGGATGGTTGCTGCGGGCGGCGATCGCGGCGGCCTGGGCCTGCGCGGCCGCCAGGGCCTCCTGCTGCGCCGCGTATGCGGCCAACCCCTGCTTCAGCTGCTCGGCCCACGACTGGGCTTGCGCGGCCTGCGCCGCCTGGATCCGCTGGTCGCGGGTCTGCCGGACGACCGAGTCGCGGTCGAACGCGCTGAGCTGGGTCACGGCGACCGTGGCCGTCTGCTGCGCGGGCGGCGCCATGCGCGGCAGGATCACCGAGGCCAGGATCACGACCCACACGAGCACCGCCCGAAAAAGCGGGAGCAACCCCTTATTCCGCTCCTTCCTTGGACTCGCCCTACCCCTGGGGCGGTGTCAGGCCTGAGCTCGGAGCGTGACGTTGAGAAGACGTGCTCAGGAACCGGGAAGGCGCCACCTTACCACACGGTCGGCAAACTTCCGTAGCCGTACGCTTCGGTATCGAAAACTCAGGCGGGGGCCGGTATTACCACCCCCGTGGTGACCCTGTAGGCGACGACCGGCGAGTCGAATCCTTTCAGGGCAACCTCCACCCGTTCGATCTGGACTCGCTGGGCGTCGAGCCATTCCTTGGCCCGCCGGTAGACCTCTTCGGTCAGGATCACCTGCCCCGCGGCGGCCTGCGCCTGGAGCCTCGACGCCAGGTTCGTGACCTCGCCCAGCACGCTCACGTTGGCCGATGTGGCCAGGCTGCCTACCACGGCGGGCCCGACGGCCACGGCTGCTCCGACCGGAAGCTCGGCGAGGGCCGCCTTGTCGATGATCGCCACCGCCGCCCGCAGGGCTTGCACCGAGTGGTCGACGCTCTGGCCGGAGACGTTGAAGGTCGCCATGATGGCGTCTCCCGCGAACTTGTCGACGATCCCGTGCCTGCGCTGCACCTCCTGGGTCGCCCAGCGCTGGAGCGACGCGATGCGCTCGGCGATGTCAGCCGGCGCGCCGTGTCCGCTGAGCTCGGTGTAGCCCCTAACGTCGGCGAACAGCACCGACACCATCCGCTCGCCGGTCGCGACCCGCGCCGCCGTCACGGTGTCCTCGGCCGCTTGCGGAGATGGTTCCATTTCCAGCCCGAGCCTGATCGCGGTGTCTCGAGCCAGCCGGGCTGCCAGCAGAGCGCCAGACAGTGTTGCTTCGGTGACGATCCCGGCCAGTCGCCTCCTGGCGCCTTCGACATCCCCCGCTCGAAACTCGGCCTCGGCAAGCGCGCGCCCGACGTGCCAGCCGTCCAGGAGAAACGCTCCACGAGCCAAATCGGCGAGTGCTTTGCCAAGCAGTGCCACGGCATCCTCGAAGCGACCTTCCATCAAGGCCAGCCGTCCCTTTGCTGCCGCAAGCCGCGGCGAGGTCAGCACTTCGCCCTGGATCGGAAGCCCGTCGATGAACTCGCGCAGCCAGGCTGGGTCGTCAGCCGCTTCCGCGACCGAATCCACCGGCGAGGCCAGCTGGCAAGCCTTCTGGGGAGCAATCCTGGCGTCCGCGAATGCGCCGGCGGCGTCGCCTGCAGCGAGCTTGAGGCGCACGCATGCGGTCGTGTGATACACGGCGTCCTGCAGCTCGACGCGACTGGACACCGGGGGCATGACCTCTGCGGCTTCGGCCGGCCGCTGGGCCTCGGCCAGAGCCTGACCGAGGATGATGAGGCAGCGCCAGACCTGTTTTTCGTGCTGCGCATCCCGGGAGCGCTGGAGCGCCGTCCGCGCCAGCGGGATCGCGTCCGAGACCCGCCCCTCGTGCAGCGCCAAGACCGCCCTCAGGTAGGGAGGTGCGGAGTCGACGTCCGAGGGTCGGATCGGACCCACCCGAGGCGACCATGCCGCGATGTGGCCAGGCGACCCGAGCTCGATGGCCGTCCAGATTGCGTTGTAGACCGCGTTCGTCGCTTGAAATCGATGGCCGCCGGCCACGGCACCCTGATAGCTGTCTTCCATGCGGGCAAAACCGCGCTCAACCTCGCCCATCTGCATCTCCGCGAGAGCCTGGAAGTTCCACGCCCACGACTTGGCCATTGCGGCGCCTGCCGCGTCGGCGGTCTGCGCGGCACGCTTGGCGTAGTCGAGAGCCTGCGCATTCTCGTTGTTGAAGATGGCAAGGCCGGCCAGGCGGATGTAGTCGATCGCGAGCGCCTCGCTCGGCCCGGTGGGCTCGAGTACGACGCGAGCTCGTTCGTACTGCTCATGGGCAAGATCTGACCGCATAAGCTCCCAAAGGCACCGGCCCAGGTCGACGCGGTACGCGGCCGCCTCGACGGTCAGCCCCGCGGCATCCAGGTCGGCGATGCCCTGCTGCAGCAGCCGCTTCGCGTTCGTCGACTCCGTGTTCTGCCAGTAGAAAGTGCCGGCACGGCAAAGCATGCGAGCGCGCTCGACAGAGTCGGCGGCATAGGGCGCGGCGCGCTCCAGCAGCTCCGCGGCGTCGCGATAGGCGTGAGCCCGAACTGCGTCCTCCGCAGCAGCCACGCACATCGCCACCGCCTCCTCGTTGCGGCCGGCCATGAAGAGATGGTTCGCGAGGTCGACTGAGGCGCGGTCGGGCCGAGCCGCCAGGACGTCCGCGATCCGCGAATGGAGCTGGCGGCGGCGAGGGACCACCAGGTCTTCGTAGATGGCCTCGCGTGTGAGAGCGTGACGGAACCGGTATCGGCCTGAGGTGCGGTCCTCCTGCTCGATCAGCTGAGCGGTGACGCTGGCTTCGAGGGCGGCCAGCGCTGTCGCCTCGTCGACCGCTGCGACGTCCGCGAGCGACGCAACGTCAAAGGACCGGCCCATCACCGACGCTGCCGCTAGAACCGCCACGTCCTCGCGCGTCAAACGCTCGAGGCGTTGCAGGATGGTGTCGCGGACCGTGGGAGGGATGCGGATCTCGGCCAGCGATTTTCGGTCCCATCCTGTCTCGGTGCGGAAGATATCCCCGCGGTCCAGGGCGTCGCGCAGCATCTCTTCGAGGACAAACGGATTGCCCTCGCTGCGGTCGCGCAGAAAGTCCCGGAACTCGTCGGTGATCGACGCCTCTTCGAAGATGGCGCACACCATCTCGGCGACCTGCGCCGCATTGAGCGAGCCCAGGTCCACCAGCTCGACCTGGCCATTGCGGCGCCAGCCCTGGATCGTGGGCAGCAGAGCGTGTTTGCGGTGCATCTCGTCGGTGCGGTAGGTGGCGATGACGAGGACGTTCGTCGAGCGCAGCCGCCGGGTCGCGTAATCGAGAAGCTCCCGTGTCGCGGGATCGGCCCACTGCAGGTCTTCAAGGATGAGCAGAAGCCCGCGACTGCGCGCTGCGTCGCGCAGCAGAAGCAACATCGATTCGAACAGCCTCATCTTGGCCTGGCTCGCATCCCCCCCGACCGCGGTGGGCCGGCCCATCTGCGGAAAGAGGTACGCGAGCTCGTCGGCCGCTGAACCAATCCGCTCGCGAAGCACGACGAGGTCGGCGGTGGCGAGGTGGTTGCCGATCGCCTCGAGGAACGGCAGGTATGGCAGCGAGAGCTCGGCCTCGCTGCATCCTCCAGAGAGGACGACGCAGCCCAGCCGTCTTGCGCGCACGGCGACCGCGTTGACGAGACGCGTCTTGCCCATCCCCGCCTCGCCGCCGACGATCACGACGCCGCCGTCGCCCCGGAGCGCCGAGAGCAGAGCGTCTTCGAGCGTCGAAAGCTCGGCGTCGCGGCCGACCAGGGTTGGGCAAAGGACTCGAGAGAGGGCCATCGTCAGAACAGGTGGGTCAGCTTATTCCTGAGCAGCTTGCGCCCGGGCGGCTCGACATACGCCGGGAGCATCTGCTTCATCGTCTGGAACGCCAGGTCGGTCAGCGCGGTGGGGTCTGCCCCGGTGGTCGGCAGCGCCTTACCGATCACCACCTTGACCGGCTTGCGCAGCCACAGGTCCTGCGTCCCCGAGAGAGCGACCGGAATCACAGGCACCCCGGCCTTGATCGCGAAGTGGGCGAAGCCCTTGTGGAACGGGCACAACTCGCCTTCCGCCGGGCCGTAGCGGCCTTCGGGAAAGATGGCCACCGCCCCACCCATGTCGAGCGCGTGATCGACGTGGTGGTAGAGCGTCTTGTCGCCATGGCGGTCCTTGACGACCGGAACGTAGCCTCCGGTCGTCCGCACCACCCACCACTGGAACTTGCGGGTGACCAGGATGGTCGGGTCGGCGAGAAAGTGCAGCCTGGGCTCGACGGGAAACAGGGCCAGGAGGGTGAACTCGTCGAGCCAGTTCAGGTGATTGGCGATGACGATGTAGTTGCCGCCGCGCGGGATGTTCTCGCGCCCCGTGACGTCGAACCGGAACAGCGCGCGAAGGAGGGGGATGGCGAACAGGCGAACCAATCGATACGGCAGATTCGCCTTGGCGCTGACAGGAAGAAGATCGGCTGGGGGAAGAGCGCTGTCGGCGGCGGCCGTTTCCACGGCCGCAGTCTATGCGTCTAGAGGGCGAGCGGCAGCCACTCGATGAATCGGTTGCGGGTTCCAAGCGCCCCCTGCACCGCGTGCACCGTCGCGCGCAGCGTGGCGGCCGTGGTCGGCGAGATCTTGCCCGCGTTCACGTAAGCCTGAACCTCGTTCAGGAAGGCGTTCAATTGGTTGTTGGCCGCGGTGGTGTCGCCGCGCGCCAGGGCGTCTGAGGCGGCGTTCAGCTTGGCGAGCAGGCTGTTCATCTGGCCCTTGTTCAATGAGGACAGACCCTGGACGTAGGTCGTGAGCTTGCCCACCGCCTGCTGCGGAGTCATCACCACGACGCTCATGGTCGTTTCGCCGGTCACGCCGTCGTCGTCCGCGACCTTCAGCCGGACGGTGTACGTGCCAGCCGACGCGTACATGTGCGAGGCGGCAAGACTGGTCGGTCCGCCGGCCGCGATGTTGGACGAGGAGACCGGCGTGCCGTCACCGAAGTCCCACGTCGCGACGTGCGAGTCCACCAGCCCGGCGTCGGCGAAGCTGCCGCTGAAGTTGAGCGCCTCTTGCGGGGCGATGACCAGCGAGGGCGCCGCGCTGACACCGGTGATCGCGGCGGTCGGCGTCACGTCGGTCCCGATCACCGTCACCGGCGTCGACGGGGGGCTGGTCAGCCCGCCGTCGTCGGTCGCCTGGAGGGTCACCGTGTACGTGCCCTCGTCGAGCATCTTGAAGCTCCACGCGGCGCCCGCGCCATTGGTGAACGGGCTCCCATCCTTCAGCACGGTCCAGGCGTAGGTGAATCCTGCGGCCTGGTCGGCCGGGTCAGGGCTGGTCGCGCCGCCGGTGAAGGGAACCAGGCTGCCCTCGGGGACCGACGGCGGGTCCGTCAGGATTGAGGCGGTCGGCTGCACGCCCATGATGTTGACGACGAAGCTCTTCGTGGTTGACAGGCCGTGGCTGTCTGTCGCCGTGATGTTCACGGTCTGCGCCGGCGACTCGTCCGCGGCGGCTTCCGTCCACGACCAGGCCCCGCTGCTCGCACCGGTGGGTGCGGTGAGGTTGCCCTTGTCGGCGGTCACGGTCACCGTGTCGCCATCCGGGTCGGCGAACGTTCCGGTCATGGCCGGAGGGGTTCCCTCGTTCGGGCTGGTCTGTGTGCTGGCTTCGGTCAGGAGCGGGGCCGAGTCAACCGCGGTCCCAACCCAGGTCTTGAACGCGAAGTCGTACGAGCCGTAGTTCACGCCGTACTGGACGTCGGTCACGAAGGGGCAGGTGCGGCAGAAGGTCAGCCACATCTTGCCGCCGGGGTATGGGTTCCCTGTTTCGTACCACCAGCTGACATAGGTGGCGTTGATGGGGACCACGATCGCGTACTTGGTCCCCGCGACGACGTTGACGGAGGGCGTGAACGTGAAGTCGTGCCACTGACCTGATGCCCCCAGTAACTGCGCGGCGCTCGTGCCAAGGGGAGCCCCGGTGGGGGCGCCGTTCGAATCCGTGTTGAGGATTTCGACCGTGATCTTGTACCCGTAGAGGGTCGCTGCAACCAGGGAAACGTGGTCGAGCTGGCCTGTTTTGCCGGCGGTGAACGTCTGTGCCACCTGGCCGGAGGTGTGCCCCATCGGCGCGGAGTAGGAAACCTGCTGCTGGTCGATGACGGCGCCGGTCGCCGCCTGGGCGGGGACTGCGAAGGAAACAGCCAGCACCGCGGCGAGGGCGATGGCCCGCGCGGTACCGACATTTGTCCGAAACGCAGTCTTCATTTGCCCGTACAGACGGGGATGAACCCGAATCCCTGCGCGAGTTCAACGAGGTATTTGTGGGAGCTCCCCGACCGGCGCCCAACCTGGTGAGGCCGGGGCCCTATCGCATACCTCTATTCGTATCGGAGGGCGGTCACCGGGTCGAGCCGGCTCGCCCGGATGGCGGGGAAGAACCCGCTCAGCGCGCTGAACATGGTCGCGAGCGCCAGCGCCCCGACGATGAGCCACCACGTCAGGCGGAAGACCGACAGGTCGAGCGGGATCCCCTGGCCTGTCGCGATGTTGTTGACGATGATGTTGCCGACCACGGCGACCAGGGCAGCCACGAAGAGTCCCACGCCGCCGCCGATCAGGCCGATCATGCCCGCCTCCGAGAGGAACATCCCCCGCACGTCGGCCGACCGAGCGCCGAGCGCCTTCATGATCCCGATCTCGCGCGTGCGCTCCAGGACCGCGGTGTACATCGTGTTGGCGATCCCGAGACAGGCGACCACCAAAGCGATGGCCGCCAGGCCGGAGAGGCCGATCTCGAGGATCGTGATGAACTGGCTGAAGCCCTTGAGAAAGTCGCTGTTCGTGGTGGCCTGGTAGCCCAGGTTCTTGACTTCCTTGGCGACCGCGTCGACGGTGCCCGACGAGTCGGCCACCAGCGTGATGCTGGTGAACTCGTCGGCCGTCCAAGTGTTCGCCTTGGCCATCCGCTCCCAGTAGCTCGTCGAGGTCGCGTAGGGCACCGCCATGAAGTAGGCCCCGCTGGTTCCGATGTTGCCCGCGTTGGAAAGCACCGCGACGATCGTGAGGTCGATGGGGAGCGAGGTCGAGGCGGCAGTCTGACCCGCACCACCGATGAAGTAGCCGGGGTACTGCCCATGGAACGTGATCTTCTTGCCCACGGCGCTCGACGGCGTGTAGCCGAGCTTCGTGGCCGTGTCGCCGCTGATGAGGACCTCGTTGGCGTTGTCGGATGTCGGAAAGTTGCCTGCCGCCAGGAACTTCGACAGGGCCTTGGGCGTCTCGGAAAGCGGCGTGAAGGAGGTGAAGTACGCGTTGGAGACATCCGACATGCCGCCGGTGAGATTCCCCTCGATGACGAGGTTCCCGTATGCGTCCTTGACATGAGGCAGCGCCGAGAGCTTGGCCATCGCGGCCGCGTCGAGAGGTTTGTGCTTCGACGGGTCGACCAGGCCGAAGTTGCTGTCGCCGACCGCCACCTGGTCGAGCTGGCCGGTGATGGCAAAGGCGTTGGTCAACGAGTCCTGGACGCCGCTGGCGAACGACACGATGATGGCCATGGCGGCGATGCCGATCGCGACGCCCGCGGAGCTGAGCGTCGTGCGCAGCTTGCGGCGGGTCACGCTGAGCGCGCCCATGCGCAGCGATTCGAGCCACGCGAGCCGGCGCACCTGACTCTTCGCCGGCACGGCCTGCACCGGCGTCGCCGGTCCGCCCGGGTCTTCCACGATGTTGCCGTTTCGCATGCGAACGATCCGGTTCGCGACGGCCGCGACGTCGGGGTCATGCGTGACCATGACGACGGTGGCGCCGAGGTCGTGCATCTCCTTGACCAGGGCGAGCACGCCCTGACCGGCCTCCTCGTCAAGGTTGCCGGTCGGCTCATCGGCCAGGAGCAGCCCTGGCCGGTTGGCGAGGGCGCGCGCGACGGAAACGCGCTGCTGCTCGCCACCCGAGAGCCTGGTCGGGCGGAAGTTGATGCGGTCCTTGAGTCCGACTTTCTCGAGCAGCCGGCGGCTCCGGTCGCGGCGCTGCGCCGGCGGGATGCCACCCAGCGTCATGGGCAGAGCGACGTTGTCGAGCGCCGACATGGTCGGGATCAGGTTGAAGCTCTGAAAGATCGTGCCGACGTGTTGCAGGCGGTAGTCGGCAAGCTGGCGGTCGCGCATCTCGTGGAGCTTGCGACCCCCGGCGACGATGGTTCCCTGCGTCGGGCGGTCGAGCCCGCCGATCAGGGAGAGCAGCGTGGACTTGCCGCATCCGGACGGGCCCATGACGGCGACGAACTCGCCGGGCGCGATCCTAAGCGAGATCCCGCGCAGCGCCGTGACCGCGACCTCGCCCATGCGGTGGACGCGGACGACGTTGTTCAGCTCGAGGCCGACCGGCTCGCCGAGCAGGTCACTAGTGAGCGGGACCTGCGGTGAGGTCGCCGGCTGCTCCTTCTCGGTGACGGCCATTGCAGGCGCCAGTCTAAAGGCGATGCGTTAAGCGGTCACTCTAATCGCGTCGCCGACGATCTCCGCCAGGGCGCCGATGAAGTCGGGCCGGGCGTTGAACGATTCGGTTCGCCTGATGGAGATGCCCTTCTCGCGCGCAAAGGCCTGCGCCTCTACGTCGAGGTCGTACAGGATCTCCAGGTGATCGGCCACGAAGCCGATGGGGCACACGAGGACGTCTCGTGCGCCGGATCGCTCGATCGCCTCCAACAGGTCCGGTCCCAGCCAGGGTTCGCCGGTGTGGCTCGCCGACTGAAACGCAAATTCCCATGCGGGCAGGTCCATGCCCGATGCAACCAGGCGGCAGCTCTCCAGCAGCTGATCGCGATAGGGATCGCCTTGCGCGATGATCCGCGCGGGAAGGCTGTGCGCCGTGAAGAAGAGCCGCTCCGGGCGCGCCGGCGCCTGCGCCTCCCGCAACAGGTCACGGACCGCATTGATGAATGCCGGGTGGGCGTGGAATCCGGGGACGAAGACGAGCTCGCCCTCCCACGCGTCCCGCAGCGTCCGCTCGTAGCTGCCCAGGCTCATCGCGGCGTAATGCGGAGCCAGGGGCAGCCCGACGAGCCGTTCGATTCCAGCGCGCCCGGCCTCGGCGGCGGCATCACCGATGAAAGGCGCGACGTGCTTCATGCCGGCGAACGCAGGCAAGCCGGTCCGATCCGAAAGCGCCGCCGCCTGGGCGCGGGTGATGTGCGTCAGCGGCGATCCGCCGATTGCCCGATAACGCTGCGTCAGCTCCTCGAGTGCCTCCGGCGATGGCGGCCGTCCGCCGCGGATGTGGGTGTAGTACGCGGCTATGTCCGCCTCGGTGGCGGGGCTGCCGTACGCCATGCACAGGATCCCGGTCGAAGGCTCAAGCGACATGCGCGGGCACCCAGGAGTGCACGGTCTCGACAAGCAGTTGGAGGTTTTCGACGCTCGTATCGGGAAGCACCCCGTGCCCGAGGTTGAAGACATGGCCCGCGCGCCCGCCTGCCCGCCGCAGCACGTCCCGGGTGCGTTGCCGGACGAGCTCGGGCGGCCCGAGGAGGACCGCGGGGTCGAGGTTGCCCTGGATGCCTCGCTCATGGCCGACCCGACGCCAGCCCTCGTCGAGCGGCACCCGCCAGTCCAGCGACACGATGTCGGGACCCGACTGCGCGATTGCCTCCAGCAGGCCCGCGGTGTTGGTCCCGAAATGGATCCGCGGCACGCCGAGCGGCGCAAGCGCCTCGAAGATTGCTCGTGTGTACTGCACGACGCGCGAGTCGTAATCGTCCGGGGCCAGCGCGCCGACCCACGAGTCGAATAATTGGACCGCCTGGACGCCCGCGGCAACCTGCGCGGTCAGATATCCGCTCATCGTCTTGGCGAGCTTGTCCAGCAGGAGGTCGAACGCCTCTGGATGGTTGTACATGAAGGTCTTCACCTTCTCGAACGCGCGTGACGGCCGCCCTTCGATCAGGTAGCTGGCAAGCGTGAACGGGGCGCCGGAGAAGCCGATGACCGGCACCGGAGAATCCGCCACGACCTGTCGCACCGCGGTGATGACCTGCGGCGCGGCCTCCTCCCCATCCGGCACGCGCAAGCGTTCGACGTCCTCGCGGCTGGTGATGGGATGAGCGATGACCGGGCCCACGTTTTCCACGAGCTCGAAGTCCACGCCCATGCCGCGCAGCGGCAGCATGATGTCCGCGAACATCACCGCGGCGTCGACGCCGAGCCTGCGCACCGGCTGGAGCGTCACCTCCGCGCAGAGCTCCGGCTGGGCGACGATCTCGGCCAGCGTCCACCGCTCGCGGAGCGCGCGGTACTCGGGCAGCGAGCGGCCGGCCTGACGCATGAGCCACACCGGCGTTACATCCACCGGATTGTGCCGCGCCGCGTCGAGGAAGCGGCTCATGTCGCCGCCGCCTCCACGGTGGCGTCGATGACCGCGTCGTCGTGCGCGGCGGAAACGAACCACGCCTCGTACTGCGATGGCGGTAGGAGGACTCCCGCGTCCAGCATCGCATGGAAGAATCGTGCGAAGGCTCGAGTATCCGAGGTCTTCGCTTCGCGGAAATTTCGGGGCGGCCGCTCGCGGAAAAACAGCGTGAGCAGCGAACCAACCCTGGCCACGCTCGAACCTTTCACGCGAAGCCCGGCCTCGAGTCGCGTTGACCGCGTCTCGATGCGGGCGTAGACCTCTGGCGTGAGATACCTGAGCGTCGCCTCTCCCGCCGCCATCACCACCGGGTGACCGGACAGCGTGCCCGCCTGGTAAACCGGACCCGCCGGCGCGACGAGGTCCATCAGGTCCGCGCGGCCGCCGTATGCGCCGACCGGAAGACCGCCGCCGATGATCTTGCCCAGGACGGTGAGGTCCGGCCGGACGCCGAAGAGCTGCTGCGCTCCGCCCGGCGCGACGCGAAAGCCCGTGATGACCTCGTCGAAGATCAGCAGCGCGCCGGCTTGCTCGGTCAACGCGCGCAGCCCTTCGAGGAATCCAGGGTCGGGCGCGACGACGCCCATGTTGGCGGCGACCGGTTCGACGATCACCGCGGCGACCTGGCGGGGGTGGGACTCGAACAAGGATGCGACCGAGGCGAGATCGTTGTAAGCGGCGACCAGGGTTTGGGCCGCGACCGGCCCAGGGACGCCCGCGCTCCCCGGTATGGAAAGCGTGGCCGCTCCAGATCCTGCTTCGACGAGCAGCGAGTCGGCATGTCCGTGATAGCCGCCATCGAACTTGATCACGAGGTCGCGCTCCGTCGCCGCGCGCGCGACGCGCAGCGCGCTCATCGCCGCTTCCGTGCCGCTGTTGACGAACCTGATCCGCTCGATCGACGGCATCCGCGCGCGAATCAGCTCCGCGAGGCGAACCTCACCCGGGCTCGTGACGCCAAACGAACCGCCGGCCTCGGCGGCGGTTTTGATCGCTTCGACGACCGCGGCATGCGCGTGACCGAGCACGAGCGGGCCGAACGCCCCCACATAGTCGATGTAGCGGCTGCCGGCTTCGTCCCACACGAACGCACCGGCACCGCGCACCAGGACCGGCGGTTCACCGCCGACGGCTCGGTACGCGCGAACGGGACTGTTGACCCCGCCTGGAAAGGGACTTGCGGCGATGGTCACTCAGCGCCCAGCAGACGGGTTATCTCGTCGATTGGCCTGTGAATACCGGTGAGGATCGGCGTGTCGCGCACGGTTGAGCGGCGGCTCTCGGTCCCGCGCAGCTCGCGGACCAGCTCGCCGAACGCGGGAAGGTCGTCTGTTTCGTAGGCGACGAGGAAATCCATGTCATCGACGCCGAACGAGTAGGCGAGCAGCTGACGCACCTGCTGATAGCGGTGCCCGACCTTCATGTGCTCGTTCATCACCTTCTGGCGTTCCTCCTGCGTGAGCAGGTACCACTCGGTGCTCTTGGTGAACGGATAGACGATGAGGTAGGCTGAGCGTTCTCCGCTGAACAGGGACTGCTCCTGAGGTGTCGGCCGCTTGACGTACTGCGACGGCCTGATGATCCCGAGAAAGCTGTGACGAGCCGTCAGCCACGCGCCCATGCCCGCCCGCAGGACGCCGGCGGTCTTCTGCTCCAGCGCATCGAGCGATGGCGAAAGGCTCCACAGCAGCAGGTCCACGCCCGCCCTGAGGCCGATCATCGAGTAGGTGAACGTGGTGACCTCCGATTGCGCTGTCACGGCGGCGCAGAATTCCTCGGCGCCGCGGCAGCGCTCGTCTCGAGTCAGTCGCCGCCAGGCCGGATCCAACCCCAGCGCAAGCGCGTGCACGAAGAGGCTTTGGCTCATCTGTCCTCGCGCAGCCACGTCGCGGTGTCGGCCGCGAAATACGTGATGACGATGCCGGCGCCGGCCCGCGCGATCGCCATGAGCGACTCGAGGACCGCGCCTCGACGGTTCACCCAACCGCGCTCAGCCGCCGCCTCGATCATGGCCGCCTCGCCGCTGACCTGGTAGGCGGCGAGCGAAAGGTCGAAGCGGTTGCGCGCTTGCGCGAGCAGGTCGAGGGAGGTGATCGCGGGTTTGACCATCAGAATGTCGGCGCCTTCGGCGGCGTCAAGCTCCATCTCGCGCATGGCCTCGCGCCCGTTGGCCGGATCCATCTGATACGACTTGCGGTCGCCAAAGCTCGGGGTCGATCCGGCGGCGTCCCGGAATGGACCATAGAAGCTGGAGGCTTGCTTGGACGCGTAGGCCATGACGGCGGTGTCGGAGAACCCCGCACCATCGAGCCCTGAGCGCAGGGCCGCGACCTGTCCGTCCATCATCGCGCTCGGTCCGACGATGTCGGCGCCGGCTTCCGCGTACACGATGGCGGCGGCGGCCAATCGGGGCAAGGAGGCGTCGTTGTCCACCTTCTCCCCATCCAGTACTCCGCAGTGGCCATGCGACGTGTACTCACACAGGCAAACGTCTGCGATGAGCGCGATGGGCAGACCTTCGCGCCGGAGCAGCCGCAGCGTCTCGGGCACGGGACCGCGGGGATCTTCAGCGCCCGAGCCCTCGGGATCTTTGGAGTCGGGGATGCCGAACAGCAGCACGCCACCGATGCCGAGCTCCGCGAGACGGTGAGCTTCACGCAGCGCGAGGTCGGGCGTGATTCGGTGATGCCCCTTCAGCGAGGGGATCTCGTGGCGCTCATCGTGTCCGCTGATCACAAAGAGCGGAGCGACCAATTGCGACGGGTCGAGCCGAGTTTCGCGGACGAGCGCGCGAAGGGCGGAGTTCGCCCGGAGGCGCCGCGGGCGCTCACTTCCCGGCAACGTGATCTTTGGCCCGCCAATCAACTCACGCATCTCTTCCCACCTCAATTGGAATCGCTCGTGCGACCGCGGCCGCCAGCTCACGCACGCTCTGCCCCGCGGCTTCGGCGACGACGGTGAATCCCGAGCCTTTCGCGACAGCGCTCGTGCGCGGGCCGATGGTGATCGCGGGAATGCTGGTCGGGCCTCCGAGCTTGATGAATCCGCGCACCGCCGAGCCGGAGGCGAAGACGACCGCCGCGATGTCGCCGGGCTCCAGTGCCTGGCGCAGCGCTTCCATCGAGTCGGCAGGACCTTCGACCGTCTCGTATGCCGTCAACTCTTCGACCAGCGCGCCGCGGCGGCGAAGCATGGCCGGAAGGTCCGGGCCGGCCGCCGAAGCCCTGACCAGCAGCACGCGCGCGCCCGCAGGGTTGGGCAGGGCGTCGGCGATGGCCGCGCCGTTCGCCTCGGGCGGAACGAGGTCGGCTGCCCCACCTCGCGCGCGCAGCTCCCTAGCTGTCGACTCGCCCACGGCGGCCCAACGAGGCCCTGACGGAACATCGGGCAAGGCGGCCACGCCCGCGGCGCTCGTGACCACGACCCAGTCGTACAGGGCAAGGTTGGGCCAATCCGCCGCGATTGCTCGAGTGCCCACCGCCGGCACGGCGCGCACGCGATAGCCGCGAGACTCGAGCTCGGCGACCAGCGGATCACCGGCACCCGCCGGCCTCGTCACCAGGACGGCGGTCATCGCAGCGTCACCGCGCCGGCCACCTTTCGACCCGCCGCGTCCGCAAGCGACATCGCTTCCGCGCGCTTGCCTTGAACCGACTCGACGTGGAGGTCGGAGCCGTCGCTGTTGACGCCGCCCACGACCATCGAGAAGCGCTCGCCATTCACCGAGGCCAGGGCGCCAACCGGCGCGCGGCAGGTGCCGCCGGTCGCGGACAGGACGCGGCGTTCCGCCTCCACGGCGAGCCGGATGTCCGGCTCATCGTGACCGGCGAGCAGCTCGACTAACCACCTGTCCGACCTGCGGGTCTGGATCGCGAGCGCGCCCTGTGCGGGCGCCGGAGTGACGAGCTTTGGGTCGATGCGCTGGTCGATCCGATCGCCGCGGCCGAGACGGTCGAGTCCGGCGGCGGCGATGACGAGGGCGTCCACCTCACCCGCGTCGAGGCGTCGCAAACGCGTGTCGACGTTGCCGTGCAGCGGCAGGATGCGCAAGTCCGCTCGCGCGGAGCGCATGAACCCCGCACGGCGGGGGCTGTCGGTGCCCACCGTCGCGGTGGCGGGAAGACTTGCGATCGACTGGCCTCCCGACCTCGTGACCAGGGCGTCGCGCGGGTCGGCCCGCTCGGGATAGGCCGCGATCACAAGCTCCGGGCGTTCTTCCAACGGGACGTCTTTGGCGCTGTGCACCGCGACGTCGATCTCGCCACGGACGAGGGCGCGCTCGATCGCGACTACGAAGATGCCCTCGCCGGGTTGCGTGTCGGCCGGGCGAACGTCGCCCTCAGTGACTATTCGCACGACCTCGACGTCGTGGCCGCGAGCGCGGAGGCGCTGCGCGAACCACTCGCTCTGGGCGAGCGCCAGCATCGATCGCCTCGTACCAAGGCGCAGCTTCACCCCGCGCGCTCCAGCCACGATGCCAATTCGGCGGTACCGGCGGCGACCAGGCGTTCCGTGGCCTCTATGTAGGCGCCCGGCAGCGGTTCGCTGCGACGGTAGAGGTCGTCGATGCCGAGAAAGTTGCCGTTCATCTGCCGCCGCACCACGTCACTAACCGCCTGCGGCGCCGATATGTCGGCGATCGGCGGGAGGTGAGGGCCGGCCATCGCCTCGAGCTCGGTCCATGGCCCTCCAAGAGCCACCGCAACCGCTGTCGCACGACCGGCCAGCTCCGCACCCGCGCGTAGGTCGACCCCGCGCCCTGAGTACAGCCGCGCGAGCCGGGCCGCCTTGTCGACGTTGCGACTCGAGATGACGACCTCCGCGCCTGAGGCTCCAACCGAATGCGCGAGGGCCGCGCCCATGCGTCCCGCTCCGGCGACGACGACCAGCCCGCCGGAAAGATCCGCGCGGCTTCGCAGCCATGCCACCGCGCTCTGGGCGAGGTTGCCGCTCGACTCGGTCCTGCGCGAACGCGCCCGCCGTCCCGTCGCGATCGCGGTTTCGAATAGGCGCTGCAGCCTGCGGTCGACTCTCTGGTTCACACGAGCGCGTGTGAGCGCTTCGCGGACCTGGTGAAGCACCTCGTCCTCGCCGACGATGACACTTTCGAGTCCGGACGCCACGCGCAGGAGGTGTGCGACCGCGTGGTGGCCGGACAGGACGCGAACGGCTCGCAGCGCGGGCGCCGCACCGAAGCCATAGAGCTCGGCGCGGTGGCAGGTCAGCAGCGCGACGCCGCGGCCTCCCTCGGTGAGCCACTCGTCCATCTCGCGCGCGATCCGGTCCCGCTCGGCTGCGTCTACCTCGCCGGCCGCTGCGGTGAGCGCCCAGAGCTCGGTCATGCGGGCCTACCGCCGGCGTGACCGACCATCACCGCGACGAGCATGCGATCGAGCGCGGACTCGGCGTCGGCGAGCAGAGCCGTCGCCTCGCGGGTGTCGAGCCGCCGGTGCCGGGCCAGAACAGCAAGCTCGTCGACGAAGGGCTTGCGAAAGCGGAGGAATCCCTCGACTGTGTCGCTCAGCGACGCACCCAGCCGCGCCGCCTGGGCGCCGTACTCGGTCGCGTGCCGTTCCGCGGCCGCAATCAGCGTGGGTGGACCGTCACGCTCCCCATCGAGATGGCCGAGGAGATCGCTGACCAGCTGCATGCCGCGTTCGCGGAAGGCCAGGCGTTCGGCATCGGAGAGGCCGGCCAGCCAATTGGCGGATTCGTGGGCCCGGGCCTGGGGCCGCGCCCGCCGGTACGCGCGGGCCATCCGATCGGAGGACGCGCCCATGCTCGTCAGCGCGGGACGGCGCAGGCGGCCGGCGGGAACCAGCGCCTGGACCGCGGCGACGGGGAAGCGGCGATGGCCACCCGGCGTGGTGAACGATGGGATCTGGCCGCGATCCGCCCACCGGCGCAGCGTGTTGGGCGTCACGCCGAGGGTGCGGCTGGCCTCTCCGAGGGTGAGCCAGCGATCGTTCCTCCCCAAAACTAACTAAATCTACTCCCGCCCGAGAGCGCGCATGAGTTTGAGATCGCGGCGGGTAGACTCCCGCAACAGTGGACCGCAACCAGGCGGAAAAGATCGTTCGCCGAGACCTGCCCGGCGTCATCCGAGGGATGCTGAAGGGCCTACCGTTCCGGCCCCCGCGCGAGCTCGAGCAGCAGATCTATGACTCCAGCTTCGAAGCGATGGTCACCTGCCTTCTCGATGGTTCGGTCCCGCTAGGCCCCGACGGCCGTCTCACCGCCCAGCTGGCCGAGTCGAGCGGCGCGGTCACGTTCAAGCTTCGCGACTCGGCAGGCAACGTGACGAATCTGCCCAAGACCTGAAGACCGGGTTGGTGCCGGTCTGAAACTGACGGTGTTCCGTGACACTTGGGCCTCCAAGAACAGTGGAGGAGG
>CAKZUH010000031.1 GCA_937921725.1 uncultured Chloroflexota bacterium
GAATAGGTGATCGCTTTCGTCCGGAATGGGTGATCGCTTTGCTCCGGAATCCGCACTGAGATGAACGACATCGAGCTCCCTCCTGGATATTGTGGATCGATGGGCCGTCGCTTATTGGCCTGTCGAATACATCAACCAGCGAACGGCCCACAGTAACGAAGGCCCTGAACAAAATCTCAGAAGCAGGATGTGTGGGGCCCAGTCGTCATACTGTCCGCCGCCGATGGCCGAGCAGGACTTCAACCCCGGGTCACTGGATGACTTCGACCGTCTGTATCGGTCGAGTTACAACCGGGTCCTGTACACGCTTTACGGAATCCTGGGCGACCAGGCGGCGGCCGAGGACTGCACACACGACGCCTTTGTTCGGGCGTTCAAGGCCTGGAAATCGTGGAAGCCGGATGCTCCCGCGGAAGCCTGGCTGCACCGCATCGCGATCAACGTCGCCTATACCTACGCGCGAAGGCGTCGCCTGGGTGAGGTCGGACAGCTGGTGCGAAGGCTGGGGAGGCCGGCCCCAACTGCGGATCCGGCGGACGTCGCTGAAACCAGTGATCTCTTCCGAGCGTTGCGCCGGCTGCCTTACGAGCAAGCCGCTGTGATCATCCTTCGCCATCACCACGGTTACACCAATCGCGAGATCGCGTTCGCTCTGGGCGCCCCCGAGAGCACCATCGCCTCGCGCCTGGCCAAAGCCAAAAAGAGACTACGCGACGAACTGCGTTGGCCGGACGCGCCAGGTCAAGTCGTTACTCGGCCCGACACGGCGGTTGTATTGGAGGATGGAAGCCAACGATGAGCTGTCGATGAGCGACAGGTTCGACAGCTGGCTTGAAGGCGAGCTTGCTGAGGGCTACACGCGCTTCGGCAATCGCCGGCTGCCCGCGGGCGCGGCTTATCGGTCGAGCGAGCGCCTCCGATCGACAATGCTGGCCACCAAGGTCGTGGTTGTGTTCGCAGCCATCGTGTTGGCCCTTGTGGCGACGACGGCTATCGCGGCAGCCGCGGCGACTGGAAGCCCCAACCCAGTTGTCTGGGCCCAATACATGAAGAATGTCGTGACCACTTGCAAGGACCAGCTTCAAAGCGGTCAGCACGGCATCGGCCAGTGCGTGAGCGCTGCTGCCCGCCAGAAAGGCGCACAGGAGCGCGAGCAACACTCGAATGGACAGGGCCACAGCCGAAAAAGCCCTAGTCAATCAGCTTTGCCGAGCAGCGCCCCTTAGACGGACTCCGGTCCGCCTTCGTTACTTTGCCAGCCGTCTTGGTTCTGTGATGTGAAAGAAGCAGAGCGGCCGTCAGCTCCAACACAAACCAAGGAGGCGTCTAAACCACATGCCATTTCTGTCGGCACTTCCGGCTTTCGTTACGTCCAAGGCCGCGGCCGGTCTGGCGGCGGCCACCTTAGCGGCCGCCGGCACTGGTGCGGTAACGGCCACTGTTGTGACCGGCAGCACCAATCCTTCTGACTGGGGCAAGGCTGTTACCGCGGCGGTTACAACCTGCAAGGACAAGTTGCAATCGGGTCAACACGGAATTGGCGAGTGTGTGAGCGCCGTCGCCGACCAGAGAGGCAAAGAGCACCGCGCTCAGCATCCGAATGCCTCAAGCACTGCGCACCCCACTGGTAAACCGAGCAACAAACCCACCTCACATCCATAGCCTTAGTCCCACCAGCACCTTCCGGACGGCTCCAGCTTTGGCTGGAGCCGCCGATCTTTGCGAGGCATGGTCTTGCTACGTTGAGAGACGCACAACAACCAAGGAGGTGCAGTGGAGATCGTGGACGGTGCGGTCAACGTTCGTTACATGGTCGATGACGTGGAGGCTGCTGTCGCCTTTTACACCACGCACTTTGGGTTCACTTTGCGTTCAAGCGCAGCGCCTGCCTTCGCCGACATCGTCCGAGGAAACCTGCGTCTGCTCCTGAGCGGACCTGCAAGCTCAGCAGGGCGACCAATGCCGAACGGGCGGCGGCCAAGCCCAGGTGGCTGGAATCGGATCGAGTTCGTGGTTGATGATATTGACGCCGAGATCAAACGGCTACGCGCGCGTAATGTGAAGTTCCGCAACGACGTCAACGCCGATGCAGATTTTGGAAGGTGTGCTACATCCGTGCTACACCAGTACAGCGGCGTTGTCACGTAAGTAGCGGATGCGGAGTCAGGTTTGAACTCGAAAAGTTGGTCGGGGGCCCGGGATTTGAACCCGGGGCCTCACGGTCCCGAACCGTGCGCGCTGCCAAACTGCGCCAGCCCCCGACACGACGATCAGTGTGAGACGAACCGCGCTCCCGACGCTCCCGACTTAGGAACTCGGTGATTCTACCGGCCGGTCGTTCTTGCCACCCGAACCCGGTCGCGCCTGGGACGCACGCAGGCGCTGGCGGATGAAGATGCTCAGCACCAGCGCCACGACGATCGCCCCCCACACGAAGTAGAGGTAGGTGTGCGCCTGGAGCAGGTTCGTCAGGCGCGGTCCGAAGTTGATCCCGATGATCAGCACCACCCCCGCCCAGATCGCCGTCGACACCGCGACGCTCGCCGCGAACACCGGGTAGCGGACGCGGAAGATGCCCGCCACGACCGTGATCGGAATCCGGAAGCCCGGGATGTGCCGTCCGAAGATGATCGCCAGCACCCCGTAGCGCTTGAACCACGCCTCCGCCTTCGCCAGGCGCTCCGGGCTCAGATGGACGTACTCGGCGATCTGGCTCTCGACCAGGCGCCGGCCGTACTTCCGGGAGATCAGGAAGAGGTTGGTCGCGCCCAGGACGACCGCCAGGATCAGGCCCAGCCAGGCCGCGATCCAGGCGAACACGTTGTGCGGCACGTGGATGCCGACGTACATCACGAACACGTCGCCCGGGGCCGGCAGCGGGATTCCCGACTCCTCCAGGTAGAGCAGGGCGAAGCCCGGCGCGTACGCGTACTGGCGCATCAGGTTGCGCATGACGTGGCTGCTGTCCTGGACGAACTCGGGCAGGTCTCCGTAGATGAGGGCCAGGACGATCAGGACGATCAGGGCGATCAGGGCGGCCGCGCCTAGCTGGAGCGCGCGGCCACTCCGGAGCGAGTTCGCCAGGCGCTTCCGGATGGGGACGGGGATGTTGGCGCTGCTCATCTGGGACGGCCCACTGTACTAGAACGAATTGTGACCACCCGCTCGCTCAGTCCCACTTCGTGGGGGGCATATTTGTGACTCCGCTTTATGCGTCTACTACCGTTTTCACTTCCATCAGGGTTGCGGTCGCATCCGCTACTCGGGTGTGGTCTTGGCGGTTTTCTACGAATGCGCTTACGTACACCAGAGTGCGGCGCACCCTTTCCACCTTTCCTACTATTCGCACCGCCTCGCCCAGTTTCAGTGGGCGGCGGTAGCTCACTGCCAGGCGGCCTGTTACGCCTGGGTGGCCTGCGTGCCACGCCGCCCAGCCGACCGCTTCGTCCAGCATCAGCGCGACGATGCCTCCGTGCGCCATGCCGGCCCAGCTCTGGAAGCGCTCCGGGACGTCGTAGTCCGCGGCAGCCGAGCTTTCGGGTCCCGGTTCGAACTTCAGGCGCAGACCTTCTTCGTTGAGCTGGCCGCAGCCGAAGCAGTGGCCGTCGAAGTGGACCTCCACCCCGCTCAGCCCTTGCAGTTCCAGTGGCCGGTGATGTGCTCGGTCCCGTTCTTGCCCGTCGTCGCGTTGGTCAGGTAGGCGTCGATCGTGCCCGACTGCTGGCTGCGATCCATTGTGAATGTCACCGTGTCGGTGTCCTGGCTCTCCCATGCCTTCGTGTTGTCGGGCGACTGCAGGACGACCTGGACCTCCTTGTTCATGTAGGTGCCGGGCCCGCGGAAGTTGTCGATCGAGAAAGTGACCTGCCACGTGCTGCCGCTCGAATCGACGGTGCCGAAGAAGGAGTCCGCCCATGTCTCGCCGTTGCGTGCCTTGGACCCGGAGCAGATGCTCTGCTGCGGGCCCGTATCGGCCAGGATCGCGGTCATCTGGCCCGGCACGTCACCCGCGAACGTGAGGCTCTGGTTCCAGTTGCCCTGCGCGATGACAGGCGAGGGCGACGGTCCCACCTTGGCGCTGGTCTGGTCGCAGGCTGCTAGGACGATGAGGGCGACGATGCCCACAACCCGGAGCATGTGGTCGAATGTTAGCCGTGGCAACCGGCTCGGAGCACCTCACCCGGGCCATGCGATCTCTCGAGGCCATCTTCTTGATCGGCGTCGAGGGCGTGACCGAGATCTGGCTCGTGCGCCACGGGGACAGCTATCACGAGATGACCGACCCGGTCGATCCTCCTTTGAGCTCGCTGGGTCGAGAGCAGGCGCGGCGGCTCGGTGAGCGCGTGCGGCGGGTTGAGCACGTGGCGGTTTACTCGAGCCCTCTGCGCCGCGCGATGGAGACAGCGCACGCCCTTTCCAATGACGTTGTCGTCGACGGGCGACTTGTCGAGATGGCGCTGGACATCTCCGAGGACGGGATCCTCGACTTCAAGGAGACGAACGAATCCGCCGTTTCGCGAATGCGCGCTGCTGTGGAGGACATGGTGGCCGCGCATCCGGGCGAGCGCGTCATCGCCGTCACCCACGCCGCGGCCATCGTCGCGTGCCTCACCGACGTGATGCGGCTCGAGACCGGGCAGCTCCGCATCATGCCTTACTACACGAGCATCAGCACAGTGCGGATGCTGGGCGACCGGCGCATGGTCGGACCGCTCGGCGACGTGGCGCACCTGGAATGAGCGCGCAGATCCAGGCCGACCTCGAGGCCGCCTGCCGTTCGATTCTGCGGCGGCCGAATTTGCGCGTCGTTGTTGTCGAACCGATTCCCGAGGGTCACTCCGGGTTCACCTACAACGTCACCATCGAGGACGGCGGCACCTCCGTCCGTTACGTGCTGCGGCTGCCGCCGCCCAACGCGCGCATCGCGGGTACGGCGGACGTCATGCGCCAGGGGCGGATCATGGCCGCCTTGCGCGAGGCGGGCCTCCCCACTCCCCCGGTGCCGATCATCTGCAGCGACCCGATCGTCGACGGCCGGCCGTTCATCCTTATGCAGCACGTCGACGGGGCGCGGATCGAGAAGACGGCTGTCGAGCGGCCCGCCGCGGACATCGCGCGCTGCGCGATCGACGTACTGAAGCGGCTGCAGGCGGTGTCTCTGGAGAAGACCGGCATCGGCGACGAGGAGCCCATCGGCCTGCAGGTCGAGATGATGCGGTGGGCGATGCTCATGCAGCGCGCGCCGGAGGAGCTGACGGCGCGCGCGGGCGAGCTCGGCGGCCTGCTCGCGGCCTCGATTCCGGCGGAGCGCGCACCGACCCTCGTCCACGGCGACTATCACTACGGAAACATGCTGTTTCGCGGCACCGACGTGGTCGCGGTGCTTGACTGGGAGATCGCGGAGCTGGGCCAGCCTCTGCTGGACCTCGGCTGCCTGTGCGCGATGACCATCCGCCGTCAATACAAGGACGCGCCGAGCCCGGGCGGCGCGGTGGTCATCGAGATGGACGAGCTGTTTCGTTTGTATGGCGTCGAGGCGCGCGAGATGCGCTGGTACGTGGCGCTCAGCCTCTACAAGTACGCGGCCATCCTCGGCTACAACCTCATGCTGCACCGCCGCGGCCGGCGGCCCGACCCCATGTACGAAGGGTTGACGACTACCATCACCGGCATGATCGACGAGGGCATCGAGCTGCTGTGACCTGGGATTTTTCGACCGAACCCGAGTTCGAGAAGAAGCTCGAGTGGATGCGGCGCTTCATGCACGACGAGGTGTATCCGCTCGAGGTGCTTGACATCGACGAGCGCGGCTTCATGCGCGCGATCAAGCCGCTGCAGGAAGAGGTAAAGCGGCAGAAGCTGTGGGCGACGCACCTGCCGCCCGAGCTGGGCGGCCAGGGCTACGGTCAGGTGAAGCTCGGGCTCATGCACGAGATCGAGGGCGCGTCGGTGTGGGGGCCGATCGTGTTCGGCAACCAGGCGCCGGACTCGGGGAACTCCGAGATCCTCGCGCAATTCGGTTCTGCCGAGCAGAAGTCTCGGTGGCTGCATCCTTTATTGGATGGGAAGATCCGCTCCGCGTTTTCCATGACCGAGCCGTTCACGGCGGGGTCGGACCCGACCTCGCTCGCGACGACGGCGGTGTTGGAGGGCGACGAGTGGGTCATCAACGGGCACAAGTGGTTCACGTCGAACGGGATGATCGCGGACTTCCTGATCGCGATGGTCGTAACCGAGCCCGACGCGGACTCGTATGAGCGCGCGTCGATGATCATCGTGCCGGCGGACACGCCGGGCCTGAAAAAGCTGCGCAACATCCCGACGCTCGGCGGCGAGCACGAAAAGTTCGGCTACGGGCACTCCGAGATCCTCTACGAGAACGTGCGCGTGCCCGCGGCCAACCTGCTGGGAGAGCGCGGCCAGGGCTTCCTCATCGCCCAGGCGCGGCTCGGACCCGGGCGCATCCACCACTGCATGCGCTGGGTCGGCCAGGCGCGGCGCGCCTTCGACATGCTCTGCGAGAGGGCGCTGCAGCGCGAGGCGTTCGGCAAGAAGCTCGCGAGCCACGAGACGGTGCAGAACTGGATCGCCGACTCCGCCGCCGAGATGCAGGCCGCGCGGTTGATGACCCTGCATGCCGCGTGGGTCATCGACACCCAGGGCGCGTCCGCCGCGCGGCGCGAAATTTCGATGATCAAGTTCTTTGGCGCGAGGGTGCTGCACGACGTGATCGACCGCGCGATCCAGGTTCACGGCTCGCTCGGCTTCTCGGCCGACCTGCCGTTGGAGGAGATGTACCGGCACGCGCGCGCGGCGCGGATCTACGACGGGCCCGACGAGGTGCACCGGGTGTCGGTGGCGCGGCAGGTACTCGCGGGCTACCGGGCGCCTTCGGATAAGTGGCCGCGGGAGCACGTGCCGACGCGACGCGAGGCGGCGCGGCGAAAGTTCGCTGCTTTGTTGGAGGCCGCGACCACAGATGCCTAGCCGCCTCCCCGATTACGCGGTGCGCAACCGCGAGGTGTGGACGGTGTCGAACGCCAACTACACGGCCGGCAGCGCGGAGGCGTCTTGGGCGCAGGAGGAGATCACCTGGGGCCGGTGGCACACGCCGGAGTCCGAGATCAAGTTCCTGCCGGAGCTGCGCGGGCTCGAGGTCATCGAGCTGGGCTGCGGCACCGCCTACTTCGGGGCATGGCTGAAGAAGCACGGCGCGCGCCGCGTGCTCGGCGTCGACATCACTCCCGCGCAGCTCGACACCGCGCGCGAGATGAACGAGAAGTTCGGGCTGGGGTTGGAGTTTTTGAAGGCCAACGCCGAGAAGGTGCCTCTGCCCGATGAGTCGTTCGACATGGCGTTCTCCGAGTACGGCGCGTCGCTGTGGTGCGACCCCGACCTCTGGATCCCCGAGGCTGCTCGGTTGCTGCGGCCCGGGGGCGAGCTGGTGTTCATGCGGTCGACGGACCTCGAGATGGTTTGCTCGTCGGAGACGGAGCACATCGGAACGAAGCTCGTCCGGCCGTTGAAGGGGATGCACCGCCTGGACTGGACCGACGACGAGGTCGGGGCCAGCACCGAGTTCCACGTCAGCCACTCGGAGCTGTTCCAGATCCTGCGCCGGGCCGGGTTCGACGTTCTGGACTTCCGCGAGCTTTACGCGCCCGAGGGGGCAGTCGACCATCCGTACTACCAATACGTGTCGGCCGAGTGGGCGAGGCAGTGGCCGTCGGAGGAGATCTGGCGGGCCAAGAAGCCGAAGCGGCGAAGGGCAAAGTCGGATTCTGAGGCGCCTGCTCCACGCCGGCGGACCGCGCGCGCGAATTCCTAGAGGGTTCGCCCCCACCCGGCGCTAACGCGCCGACCTCCCCGGCGAGCGGAGAGGTGAAGCGGCTCTACGAGCAAAGCTGGGTCGGCGTGATCGCGTAGCTCGGGTGCGTTGTGAAGCTCGCCCGATGGCCCATCCAGTCGATGAATGTCACGCGTTGCGAATCCTGCGGCAGCAACCAACCCGCATCATCGGGATTGCCCCATCCGGCGGGTGGGTTGCCGTTGCCGTCACCTAACGGCGGGTCGGCGTAGTAGGTCTTGCCGTCGAGCTCTAAAGAGTTGACCCCGCAGTGCGTGTACAGGTTGTAGGGAACAAACCTGCCGCTTACGCGCCCGGCGACGCTGATGATCATCACCAGCACCACCAGCACGCCCAGGCCGATCAGGAGCTTCTTCATCGTTCACCGAAGGCGATAGGGACAACCATTCTGGGCGGGGTCGAGGCGGCCGCGCCACCGCCGGACCAGCTGAAGGTGATCAAGACGGCCAGGGTGAGCGTCCAGGCCCGCATGCACGACTTAACGATCTGACGGCGGAGGCGTACCAGCTAAAGCTCGGGACCCCCTCCGTCGGCTTCGCCGCCACCTCCCCACGCGGTGGGGAGGAGATTGGCCGGCTAGGCGGTTGCTATTTGCAGTTGTTGGAGGATTTTGGTCTGCGCCTCGTTGATCGCGTGGACCTCTACCGTCAACGAGTGGACCGCCGTTAACGTTTCATGGTCGGCTTCCGCGCGCGCGTCGTTCGCGGCTTGAATCACGTTTTGACCGACGATGATGATCGGCAGGAGCACCAACTGGAGGAAGGTCTGGGCGATCCAGGCCACGATGACGATGACGTTGCCCGATGCGATCGCTGCGGGCAAAGAGATCAGCGTGATGGCGGCAAATGCATAGGCCATCCACATCGAACCCACCGTCTTGGTGATCTTCACGGCGAGCCAGGTGTTGAAGCGGGCCGCGGCCCCAGTGCCGTGGATCTGCGCATGGACGTCATGGCTGAGAACCAGGCGCGGTATGTGTCGCTGCGGTGTGGTGTCCTGCGGGGTGCTCATTTTTCATCCTCCTGGTGGTTGTGATCGAGTGCCTCACCGACGACGGCGTGGTGATGATGGGCGGTGCCTGGGTCCATGTGGATCTCCAGCCGGGCCGCCGGAACCTCATGGCAAACGGCGTCCTCGACGCGCATCGACAGGGCATGAGCCTCTTCGAGCGTGGACTTGGGGTCGGTGGCAACATGCATCACCGCGACCAGCTCGCGACCAACCCAGCGCACCCTGACATCGTGAACCCGGAGCACGCCGCTGACGGATTCGGCGGCCTGCGTGATCTCGTCGACGATGGTTGGATCGACCGCATCCATCATCCGGTAGAAGAGCTGCTTCACGGTTCCCGCCAGGACGTAGACGATGGCGAAGGTGATCACGATGCCGAGGATTGGGTCCGCGATCCTGAGGCCCAGGCCGGCCAGGCCGATGCCGGCGAACGCGCCGGCCGAGACCAGAGCGTCGATGCGCGAGTGGATTCCATCCGCCTCCAGAGACTCGGACCCAATGCCGCGGCCAACCCTCAGCTTGTATTCGGAGACGCCCAGGTTGGCGATCACGCCGACGACGGCAGCCCCCAGGCTGAGCGGGATGTTGGAGTAGGTCGCGGGATGGATGAGCTTGGCGACGGACTCTGCCGCCGCCACCGCCGCCGTCGCGATGATCACGATGATGATGAGCAGCGTGGCCACGTCTTCGAAGCGGCCATAGCCTGAAGAGAATCGTCGGGTGGCCGGCCGGCGGACGAGCGCGAATGTGAAGAGAAGGATGAAGCTCGTCAGAACGTCACCCGAGTTGTGCAGCCCGTCGGCCAGGACGCTTGCCGATCCGCTCACGATCGAGGATGTGATCTCCGCGACGGCGGCGATGCCCAAGGCGACGGCGCTGACGACGACCGCCCTGACGGCGTCCTTGTTGCCGTAGTGCGCTGACGAGTGAGAGTGACCGGCGGTCACGGGTACGGTTTCACCAAGCGGCGAGCTTACATGAGCACTCGCGCAGATTTTCAAGCTCTACACAGAGGGTTCGCCCCCACCCGGCGGTGCCCTGCGGGCAGCGCCGACCTCCCCGGCGAGCGGGGAGGTGAAGTCCTTTACGGGATCGTTTCCGCCAGGTGGAGGCGGTCCCAGTCGCTGTATTGGCCGTTTACGTGGATGATTTTTTTGTGGCCAGCTTGCTCTAGCAGGCTTGCCGCTATTCCTGCTCGGTAGCCGCTCGCGCAGTGAACTGCCACCGGTGCTTCGTGCGGGATCTCGGCGGCCCGGTGTGGGATGTCCGGGACGTACATGTGCACCGCTCCCGGGACGTGGCCCGCCACCCATTCGTGCTCGTCGCGCGCGTCGACCACCGTCATCGGCTCTGCGCTCAGGACCCACGCCGCCATGTCCTCGACGTCGACCGTCTCGAAGCTCGACACCTCGCGCCCGCTCGACCTCCATGCGTCGATGCCGCCGTCCAGCGCGCCGGCGATGGTGTCGAAGCCGATGCGCAGCAATTGGCGCTGCGCTCTTTGCAGGTGCGCGGCTGATCCGCCGACCAGGACCAGCGGCCGCCCGCGCGCGACCAGCCATCCCACCCACGCGCTGACCGGTCCGTCGATGCCCACGCTATAGCTGCCCGGGATGTGGGCGCGGTCGTAGTCGCGGCCCTGGCGGATGTCGACGACTGCGGCGCCCTCGTCGACCATGCGCGCGGCTTCGTCCGCGGTCAGCTTCGCGAGCGGCGGCAGCGTGATTCCGATGAGCGGCGCGCCGCCTCGGTTGATCGCTCCCATGTCGCGGTAGTAGGTCGGGTAGCGGTGCTGGTTCAGCACCCGCGCGAGAAACGGCATCAGCTCTGTGGTCAGGAAGAACGGGTTCGTCTTGCGCTCGTGGCCGAGCGTCGTCTCATGGCCGCTTCGCCCGCCGACGCCGCAGAACGAGCCCCCGCCGTGTGTTGGGAACACGCGGATCTCGTCGGGTAACCCGCGCAGCCTCACCTGCAACGTGGTCAGCGCTTCGAGGGCGAGGTGCACGGCCAGGTGAGGGCCGAAGAGGTCGGTGCGGGCGATTGCGCCGAGCATCACCGCGCCGCCCGAGAACAGGGCTCGCGCGCGGCCGCCTTCCGTCAGCAGGTAGCTCTTGTGGTCCGGCGTGTGGCCGGGCGTGTGGATCGCTTTGATGGTCATGTCGCCGATCGTCAGCTCCGCGCCCTGGTCGAGCTCGGCGGTGTCAGAGCCCGCTTCGGCGGCCAGCTCGCGGCGTCCCGAGACGTAGTCGTTGTGCAGGTGCGTGTCGAGGGCGTGGGTGATGCGGACGTTGTGGTCGTTCGCGATGTTGAGGTAGCGCTCGATGTCGCGCAGCGGGTCGACCACGAACGCGACCCCGCGGTCGTCGTCGGTGACGAGAAAGCTGCTGTTGCCGAGCTCCGGCGCGGGGACGACCTCGACCGTGTACATGGCCCTAGCCGAGCTTGATTGGGACGGTTGTCAGGAGGACCCAGATCGTGACGAACGTCATCACCACCGCGCCGCCGTAGAACACGACCTGCGCGGGCACGCTCTTCGCGGCGTGCACTCCGAAGTCCACGAGCAGGTAGCGCAGGCGGTGGGCGAAGTGGTAGAAGGGCACCGCGATCAGGACCAGCAGGTACAGCTTGACGAGCGGGTTGCCGAGGACCTGGACCCACGTGTCGTAGTGGCGGTCGACGACGAGGACGTAATGGAGCGGGCCGAGGATGCCCTGGATGAGGACGTGCACGGGGATCAGGAGCGCCGCGATCACGCCTCCTAGGGAGAACAGGAACCAGAAGATCAGGTGCGTGTGCGCCATGCGGTGCTGAACTTCTTCGCTCATCTCGCGAACCAGATCAGGACGAAGCCGATTACTACCGACGCGCCCGCCCATGCGCCGAACATCGCGAGGGTGATCAGGCGCGGCGGGACCGGGCGATCGAACACTTTCAGGCGGATGATCACGCCGGTCAGGCTCAGGAACGTGTAGCTGTGGTACAGCGCGAACAGCAGGACGATGACGCTGAACACCACGAACGCGGTCGATTCATGTGGCGCGTAGCGGGTTGGGCCGTCGCCGGCGCGCTTGATCTCGACGAGCAGCCACAGGAGCCACAGAGCGAGCGGAAGAGCGGTGAACTCTCTGACTACATATAGAAAGTAATGCCTGTTCCGGGTCCACCAGTTTGCCGGCATGTGCCAGCGGAATTCGCGCAGCGCGGCCTTCGCTTCGGTGCTCATTCCCTGTTGCCGTATGGCAGGACGAAGCGCATCGTCGTGTCCAGCTTTGTTTGCTGGATCGCCTTCGCCGGGTCGACTCCTTTCGGGCATACCACTGAGCATTCGCCTACGAAGCTGCACTCCCACACGCCTTCCGGGTCCGCCAGGACCGGCAGGCGCTGCTTCAGGCCCTGGTCGCGCGAGTCCAGGTTGTAGCGCCTCGCCAACGCGGTGGCGGCCGGGCCCAGGAACTCGTCGTTCAGGCCGTAAACCGGGCACGCCGCGTAGCACAGCATGCAGTTGATGCACTGGCTGAACTGGCGGAAGTCGTCGATCTGCTCGTTGGTCTGGCGGTGCTCGCCCGCTCCGAGCGGCATCTCCTGCTTGCGGATGATCCACGGCTGGATGGCCTTCAGCTTGTGCATGAAGTCGTCCATGTCGATCACCAGGTCACGGATGACCGGGAAGTTGTTGAGCGGCTCGACGAGGATGGGCCGCGGATAGTAGTCGCGGACGAATGCGTTGCACGTGAGCTTCGGCGTGCCGTTGACCATCATCCCGCAGCTGCCGCAGATGCCCATTCGGCATGACCAGCGATAGCTCAGACTCCCGTCGGCGTTCGACTTGATCCAGTTCAGCGCGTCGAGCACGACCATGCTCTCGTCGTAGAAGGGGACCTCGTAGGCCTGCAAGCGGGGCTTCTCGTCTTTGTCCGGGTCGTAGCGCGTCGCGTGGATGGTGACCTTCTTGTCGGGCATTTCTAGTACGTCCTCGCCTTGGGCTGGAAGTTGGTGATCTTGACGTCGCGGTACTCCAGTCGCGGCCGCGCGCCCTCCTTGCGATAGGCGACGGTGTGCTTCAGGTATTTCTCGTCGTTGCGCTCCGGGAAGTCGCGCCTTGCGTGCGCGCCGCGAGACTCTTCGCGGGCGAGGGCGGAGACGGCGATCGCCTGCGAGACCTCGAGCATGTAGTCGAGCTCGAGCGCGGCGACGATCTCGGTGTTGAAGGTCTTGCTCGAGTCTTCGATCTTCACGCGCTCGAAGCGCTCGCGCAGGCCGCCCAGCTGCTGGATCAGCTTCTCCAGACCCTCCTTGGTGCGGAAGACGCCGGCGCCGGCGTCCATCTCGCGCTGCATCTCCTCGCGGATGGCACCGATCCTCTCGTCGCCGCCCTTCTTTTCCAGGTATGCCGTCTCGACGCGGTGCGCCTCGTCCCACAGCATCGCGTCGACGGGGTTCGCGGTCACGAGCTTGGCCGAGGCCGCGTACTGGGCGGCCGCGCGACCGGCGGCCGCGCCGAAGACCAGGCACTCGGACAGCGAGTTCGAGCCGAGGCGGTTGCCGCCGTTCAGGCCGACGTTCGCGCACTCGCCCGCTGCGTAGAGGCCCAGGATCTCCGTCTCGCCGGAGATGTCCGCGTCGACGCCACCCATCATGTAGTGCTGCACCGGACGGACCGGAATGGGGTCCTTCACGATGTCGATGCCCATGAACTCGCGACCCAGCTCGCGCATGAAGGGCAGCTTGCGGTCGATGGCCTTCTCGCCGAGGTGGCGCACGTCGAGGTGCATGTATTTGCCGTGCGGGCCATCGAAGCCGCGTCCTTCCTCGAATTCCGTGACCATCGCGCGCGAGATGATGTCGCGCGGGCCGAGCTCCATCTTGTTTGGCACGTAGCGCTTGAGGAAGCGCTCGCCCTCGTTGTTGAGGAGGTATCCCCCCTCTCCCCTCACGGCCTCTGTGATCAGGATGCCGGTGAAGGGAAGGCCCGTGGGATGGAACTGCACCATCTCCATGTCCTTCAGCCCGACCCCCGCGCGGTATGCAAGCGCCATGCCGTCGCCGGTGCAGATGTTGCCGTTGGTGGTGAAGGCGTAGACGCGGCCGAGGCCGCCGGTCGCGAGGATGACGGACTTCGCGGTGATGGCGTCGAATCTTCCTGTCCGTATGTCCAGGGCGACCACGCCGACGCAGCGGCTGTCCTCGACCAGCAGCTTGGTCACGAAGGCCTCGTCGTGTCGCTTGATCTGCTCGTATTTGAGCGAGGTCTGGAAGACCGTGTGCAGCATGTAGAAGCCCGTCTTGTCGGCGGCGAAGCAGGTGCGCCAGGTGGTCATGCCGCCGAAGGGGCGGGCGCTGATCTTGCCGTCGGGGTCACGGGTCCATGGGCAGCCCCAGTGCTCCATCTGGATGATCTCGGCGGGCGCTTCTCTTACGAACGCCTCGACCACGTCCTGGTCGGCGAGGTAGTCGGAGCCCTTGATGGTGTCGAAGGCGTGGTTCTCGTAGGAGTCTTCCGGTCTCAGTGCCGCGGCGGCCCCGCCCTCGGCGGAGACGGTGTGGCTGCGCATCGGGTAGACCTTGGAGACCATCCCGACCTTGACCCGGGGATTGGCCTCGACCGCGGCTATGGCTGCTCTGATGCCGGCGAGCCCCCCGCCGACGATCAGGACGTCATAGCTTTCGAAATCCACTTGCCATCTGATTCTATTGGGGTCGTGAACACGCCGTTCTGGGCCCCGCCGCCGGAGAAATATCCGGGCTCGCTGCCGGACAAGGCGGACGTGGTGGTGATCGGCGGGGGCATCGCGGGGGTGAGCCTCTTGCACTGGCTTGCGTCGCGGCGCATCTCGGCCGTGTTGGTCGAGCGTTCTCATCTCGCTTCCGGCGCGAGCGGTCGGAACGCGGGGTTTTTGCTCGCGGGTGTTGCTTCGTCGTACGCGGAGGCGGTGCGCACGTATGGGCGGTCGAAGTCGCGCGAGGTGTGGGAGCTGACGAACGAGAACCACGACCGCATGATCCAGGCGGTGCGCGGGCAGGAGGTCGGACACCGGCGGCTCGGCACCGCGATCCTGCCTGGTGATGATGCCGAGCGCGCTTTGTTGATCGAGTCGGAGCAGCTGCTCGTCGAAGACGGATTTCAGGCGCGGTGGGACGGGACGCGGTTGGTCAACCCGCGCGACGGCGAGGCCGATCCTTCGGCCATCGTCGCCGCGCTCGCTCGGCAGGGGAAGCCTGGCGCGATTCGCGAGGGCGTGAACGTGTCGTCATTGACGGCCCGGCGCTCTGGCGTTCTGGTTGTTGCGGGTGAGGAAATGTGCGAGGCGGGTGTTGTCATCCTCGCGACCAATGCTTACTCGCCGCAGCTGGTGCCTTCGATTCGGATTCAGCCCACGCGCGCGCAGATGCTCGCCACGGCGCCGGAATCTTCGCGAGTCACGGACCTGCCCGTCTACTCGCACTACGGATATCGGTACTGGAGGCAGCTTGCTTCCGGCGAGGTGCTCATCGGCGGGTGGCGCGACACGTCGCTCGAGTCGGAGAAGACGTACGACGACTCGCCGACGCCTGAGATCCAGGAGCGCCTCGATGGCGCGCTCGAGGATCTTCGGGTCAAGAGCCCGGTGACGCACCGGTGGGCGGGGACGATGGGGTTCACCGAGGACGGGCTGCCGCTGGCCGGACCGCTCGCGGGGATGCCTAACGTCTACATATGCGCGGGGTTCAGCGGGCATGGGATGGGGTTTGCCTTCATCACCGCGATGAGGGTCGCGGCATTGATTTAGGGGGAGCCCCCATCCGACCGGGCCGCTCCGCGGCCGGGTCACCTTCCCCGGCGAGCGGGGAAGGGAAGCCTTCCTAGCTCTTCGCCCCTTCGGGGAGGGAGCGCTCCAGGAAGGCCAGCCAGTTGTTGCCCATGATTCCTTCCACCTGCGTTTTGTTGAAGTGCCGGCGTAGGCGGAGTGGGAGTTCTTTCAGTTTTTCCATCTTGTCTATCGGCGCGTAGCGCGCGTCGAAGCCTCCGTCCAGGTCGGAGCCGATGCCCACGTGTTCTGGGCCTCCCGCTGCTTTCGCGTGGTGGACGATGTGCTTCACGACGTCGTCCAGCGTCGCGGGGGCCTTGCGGCGCAGGTGGTGTGCGTAGAAGCTCACCCCTACCAGCCCGCCGCGGCGCGCGATTTCCGCGACCGTCGCTTCGGTGACCTGGCGGTCGCCTGGAACCAGCTCGCGGGCGTTGCTGTGCGAGGCCATGATCGGCCCGCGCCAGAGCTTGAACGCGTCGGCCACCGCCTGGTCCGCCATGTGGCTCAGGTCGAGGATGACTTGCTTGCGCCGCATCGCCTTCAGGAGCTGGCGGCCCAGCTCGGTCAGCCCGCCCGGCGCGCCGGTTCCGCCGCTGTAGCGAGTCCCGCCCCAGGCCGGGCCGATGATCCGGACGCCGCGATCCACCCACGCGCCGAGCTGGGAGGGCGTCTCGATGGGGTCCGCACCTTCCATGAGCAGCACGGCAGCCAGGTTTCCCTTCTTCCAGGCGCCGGCGTAGGCCGCCAGCTGGGCACGGTCGCCGACGAGCTGCAGGCCGCTCGCCTTGTAGTAGTTCACCTGGGCGGTGGCCATGAGGTACGCCTCGTGGGGGTTCTCGTACACGAATCGGGTCCGCATCGAGCGCGTCGCCCGGGCCGGCGCCGTGTACAGGGTGGCGAACACCAGGCCGACCCCGGCCGCCGTCAGGGACGGCCGGCTCACCACGTAGCCCGGGGCGGGCGGTCCCAGGAAGGGGCGGCCGGCCGAGATCGCGTTCCAGCCGATGTCCAGGTGGGCGTCGACGATCAACTTTTTGCCGGGCCGAGAATAACTTGCGGCCGGACGCTGTATGTAGGAATAATGAAGTCCTTCAATATGAAAGACACCGAAGTGAAGTTCCCGGAACCAGGGAAGGGCTGGGATCTCGAAACCGACGAGGACGGGCGGCTGTTCATGCGCCGGATGCGCGACATGCTGGCCCCGCTGAGCACAGACACGAGCGCGCTCGAAGCGCTTTCCGCGCTTCGCATCGCCGGCCGCTCCCTGCACCTGCTGCAGGAGCGGTGGGGCGCGAAGCACGACTTGAGCGAGGGCCGGATGGGCGTCCTGTTCCGCCTTTCCCGATGCGGGGACATGCCACTGGGCGAGCTCGCGGACGACCTCGACATGACGCCACGCAACGTGACCGGCCTCGTCGATCACCTGGAAAAGGACGGCCTCGTCACGCGCGTCCCGGATCGCGAAGACCGCCGCTCGGTCCGCGCCAGCCTCACCGAAGCAGGCCGGGCGCGAATCAACTCGATCTGGAAAGTAGGGATGGAGCACCAGCTCGAGCTGGTCAAAGGAATGACGAAAGAAGACCTGGCGCACCTTCGACACCTGTGCCTGTTGCTGGTGGAGAACGCCAGGAAGGAGCTGGGTAAATGATCACGACTGGACTCTCTCGGCGGCGAGTCATCCTCGCGACCGCCGGGACGATGCTCGCGCTGCTGCTGGCCGCGTTGGATCAGACCATCGTCGGCACAGCCATCCCGCGCATCGTCGCCGACCTCAACGGCCTCGACCGCCTCGCATGGGTCACAACGGCCTACCTGGTGACGTCGACCACGATGACCCCCATCGCCGGCAAGCTCGGCGACCTGTTCGGCCGCAAGCCGTTCCTGCTCGCGGGCATGATCGGGTTCGTCGCCGCGTCCGCGCTATGCGGTCTGTCCCAGGACATGACGCAGCTGATCGTCTTCCGCGGCATCCAGGGCATCTTCGGCGGCGTTCTGTTCGCCACCGTCTTCACGGTGATCGGCGACCTGTTCCCGCCAGACCAGCGGGGCCGCCTCGCAGGCGTGTTTGGCGGCGTCTTCGGTTTGAGCTCGATCGTCGGTCCGACCACCGGCGGCTTCATCACCGACCATTGGAGCTGGCGCTGGGTGTTCGAGGTGAACATCCCGGTCGGCGTCATCGCGGTGATCGTCGTCCTGGTGGGCCTCCCCTACGTTCGCTCCAAGGCCTCGTGGCGTGACATCGACTTCTTCGGCGCATTCACGCTGGCGGCCGGGATCGTGCCCTTGCTGATCGCGCTGTCCATCACGCGCGACCACGGGTGGACCTCACTTCCTGTGATGGGTCTGCTCGCCCTCGCCGCCGTGATGCTTGCCGCGTTCGTGTTCGTCGAGTCGCGGGTCGAGCACCCGATCGTGCCCCTGCACCTGTTCAAAAACTCGACGTTCAGCGTGAGCATGATCGTCGGCTTCCTGACCGCGTTCGGAATGTTCGGCTCGATCCTGTTCACTCCGCTGGTGTTCCAGGGCGTGCTCGGTGTCACCGCAACCAACTCAGGGGCCCTAATCACTCCGATGATGTTCGGCCTCCTTGGCGCGAGCACCGTCACCGGCTTTGTGATGCGCCGCATCAAGTACTACCGGTTCCTGGGCACGCTGGGCGTGATCGTGATGATCTTCGGCATGTATCTCCTCTCCCAGATCACCCCCACGGTGCCCCAGTGGCACGTCGTGGTCGACCTGATCATCGTCGGCCTTGGTATCGGCACGACCTTCCCGCTGTACCTGACCGCGGTCCAGACCGCGCTCCCGCGCGAGTACCTGGGCGTGGCCTCGAGCCAGATCCAGTTCTGGAGGAACCTTGGTGGAACGGTCGGCAGCGCCATCCTCGGCGCGGTGCTCGCCAACCGGCTGCCCGGCTACATCACCACCCACGTCGCGGCGCTGCACATCCCGCCCGCCGTGCTGAACAGCTTCCCCAAGGGCAACGCGAACGCGATCCTGGATCCGGCGACTTTGACCAAGCTGCCGCCCGCGTTGGTGAGCGCGATCCGGTTAGCGCTGTCGGACACCCTGCACGACATCTACCTGTTTGCGGGCGCGGTCCTGATCGTGGCGCTGGTGGCGACGGTCTTCATGAAAGAGGTCCCGCTCACCGGGGCGCGGCCCAGGATGGGGTTCGAGACGGAGCCGGTCGAAGAGCCGGTCGACGAGCCGGAGCCGGTCCGGGCGAGCGCCTAGCGGGGCGCCCAGCGCAACAGGAAACGTATACGCAACACCGGCGGCTCCAAATCGCCGCCAACCGCGCTAGAATCGCCCCGCACGCTGGAAGGGCAGTCCGGCCGTCATCGTCCGGGGCCTCGGCGCGATCTATCAAGGGGAGGCCAGACGGTGAGTTTCGTGGATCGGACATTGACCTGTCGCGACTGTGGGCGTGAGTTTCTCTTTACGGCGGGGGAGCAAGAGTTCTACCAGTCTCGGGGGCTCCAGAACGAGCCCCGGCGCTGCCCGGAGTGTCGGGCGGCAAGGCGCCAGTCGGACGGCAACGGCAGGGCTCGCGTGATGCACGACGTGGTCTGCTCGAACTGCGGCAAGCCGACCCAGGTGCCCTTCGTGCCGACCGGCGCGCGGCCCGTGTACTGTCTCGACTGCTTCCAGACGGTGGGGCGCCGCTAACTCAGGCGCTCTGGCCGGCCGTCACTACGACCGCCATGTCGTCGAAGGTGAGGTAGGCCGACTCGAACTGCGCCTTGGCGTGCCAGGCCTGGCCGAACCAGGGGTCGTTGATGAGGACCGCGTCCCTGCGGACTCCGATGACCGTCACGGCGTGCTCGGTCAGCGTGTAGCCCACGTCCGCGCCGTCGTAGGCCGTGTAGTGGGCGAGGCCGACCTGGTGGTAGGTGTTGCTGATCCAGGCGACCACGGGGTGGCCCCTGAGGACCGCTTGATAGACGTCTTGGGGCGGCACGGCTTTGCCGTAGAGGCCTGAGCCGGCCTCCTCCACGCCGGCCCCTGCTTTCTGCGTCGCGCGGGCGACCGCTTGGAAGTAGACGCCGTACCCCGTGTAGCGCTGGATGCGGCCGTCCGGATCGCCAACGAAGCCCTGGGCCGGGTCGCCCCAGGTCATGAGGTGTCCCTGGGCGTTGAACATCGCCGGGCGCGGGTCGCGCGTCATGTATTGGATGAGGGTCAGCTCGTCGACCGTGATGCCTTCGTAGGACAGCGCCATCTTCAGCGCGGCGGCCTCGCAAGTGAGGTTGTGCGCCTGGTGGTGCCAGGCGATATTCAGGACTCGCTCGCTGGGGTGCGGCAGGTGGACGGACGCGGCGAGCACCGCGGCGACTGTGAGCAGCTTGATGAACCCCACTCTTGGTTCAACGACGAACGCTCGTCGAGGTTATGACGGGAGCGTCTGAGGAGGGGTCAGGGTGTCGTGTCAAGCTCCAAGAACATTCGGGGCCGGGTTTCTTCTGGCCAGTGACACCCTTCGGGCCTTTTTGCCGTAGAACATGTGTAGGCATATGAGCCGGCGTGCTCGACCGCAGGATTCCGTGGCGTGATGGCGGACCAGCGCCCTACAGAATCTCGCACGCTTGACGATGTAAGCGCTTTTCGTCCCCTCGACCCGGGCGAACGCCCACCTCACGAGGCTCCGCCGGAGGCCCGGGGCGGAATCCAGTTCTATCGCGTCAATACAGACCACCGCCGCCTAAGCCGCGGAGAGCTCGCCGCCATGCTGGCGTTTCCGGCCCTATTCCTGCTGTTGGCCATCTTGGGTCACGCGAATGTCGGTGCGGCACTGTCGGTGGGGGCTGTGCTTTTGCTCCTGCTGGGCTTAATCGTCTTCGCCCTCTCCGGCCGCCGAGAATAGCCCGCGCGCTGGAGATCCCGGCGCGGCGGATCGGCTACTCGACTATCGCGATCGGCCTCACGGGTGAGCCGGTGGCGCCGCGCATCTTCAGCGGGAGGCAGACGAACACGAACTCGCGAGCGTTCGCGGCCGCCAGCTCCTCGAGGTTCAGGTTCTCGATGATCGGGATGCCCGCGCGGACCAGCAGGATGAGGTGGCCGGGGAGGGTGACCTTCAGGTCCGGGTCGGGCGGCGCGAACGCGACGTCGAAGGCCATGTTGTCGGCGCCGACGGCCTTGACCTTCTTCTCGGCCAGCCAGCGCGAGCCGGCCGCGGAGACCCCGGCCGCGCGGAGGTACTCGTCCGGTTTGTCCCACAGCGCGCCGTAGCCCGTCCTCACGAGCACGACGTCGCCTTCGCGTATCTCGATGTGTGACTGGGCGGCGGCTTGCTTCAGGTCGGCGTCCGTGATGGGGTGGTCCGGAGGAAGGCGCTTCGCCCCCGCCACGTCGAGCAGCACCCCGCGCGCGACCATCGGCTCCATCGTCTCCACGCCCATCTTTTTGAACCCTGTCGACGTCTGCACGCCCTCGTCGACGTGCACGCCGCCGTGCAGGGTCAGGTTCTCGGCCTGGTGGACGAGCGCGTCGATGTGCGTCCCCGAGTGCTCGGGCATGACCATGAGGCCGGACGCGCTGGTGCGCGCCTCAGGCGCGCCGCGTGCGTGGTGGCGGTGGAGGAAGTAGTTGAAGCCGGGCTGGTGGGCCGGGTGCGACGGTGCGCCGGCGTAGCGCATCTGCTCGAGGTCGAAGATGCGCGCGCTACCGAGCTGCTGGAGAAACTCCTGCGTCAATCGCGGTAGCGGTAGACGATGCGGCCGCGCGTCAAGTCGTAGGGTGAGAGCTCGACCCGGATGCGGTCGCCCGGCGTGATGCGGATGAAGTAGCGGCGCATGCGGCCCGCCGCATACGCGATGAGCTTGTGGCCGTTCTCGAGCTCGACCTCGAACATCGCGTTGGGCAGCGCCTGCGACACCACCGCGTCCATCACCACCGCCTGCTCTTTCTGGTCGCCGTCGTCGCGCTCCGGCTTGCGTGCCTTTTCCGGGCGTCGCGGTGCGCGCCGGCCTTTGTTCTTGCCCAAATCGTTGAAAGTCTAAAGGTCGCGTGAGTCTAAGGGCGACGCGGGGCTGCCAGGCGCGCCTCGATCCCTTTCGCGATCTCCGGCTTCAGGCGATCAACTGCGACGAGGCGGTGCAGGGTTTCGGTCCACCGCGGTTCCTTCGCGACCGCGCGAGCGATGAGCTGCGCGCCGCGGTCGACGTCGCCGTTGATCGCGATCTGCAGCCCGGCCCAGAAGGCGAGCTCCTCCAGCTCCGGCGCGAGGGCGACGCCCTCCTCACGTTTTCTCGCCGAGGCTTGCAGGTCGCCCGCCTCCTCGAGGCGGTCGGCCACCTCGTCGGTCTGGTAGGCGCGCTTGATCTTCAGCAGCCTGCGCAGCTCGACCAGTGGCTCGGCCGCGTCCTCGACGCGGATGTCGATGATGCGGTCCTCCCATGAGCGGCCGGTCGGCGTGCCGGTCACCACCAGCATCGCGGCGGACTGCTTGCCGCGGATGTCGCCGCCCTCCGCCTCGGCCGCGTCGAGGGCCGCGAGCATGCGCTCCGCGAGCGGCGCTTGCGTTTTCGTGTAGGCGGCGGCCATGGCGTCCCACACCGTGTCGTTCTCCATGAGGTTGGCCTGGACGCTGAAGTTGTCACCGGTGCGGTGGCCGGCGGCGGGGATGCACTTCTTCCCGGTGTGGGCGGCGACGTTCCCCGCAGCGTCGACGATGGCGAGCTGGCGCGATTCGGGCTGCGAGTCGCCCGCGAGCAGGGCCTTCAGCGTCTGCTCGGCGGTGTAGCCCGCGCGAAGGTGGTCGAGGCCGAGCGGGCCGAAGCTGACGTTGACCATCGACTGCGTCGCGACCGCGCCGGCGCCGGCGAGCGCCCAGGGCACGACGGGTCCGACCTGGAAGTAGTGCGACTGGACGGCGACGCCGAGCTCGCCGGTCTCCTTGTCGCGCGCGACGATTGAGTAGGTCATTTCGCGTTCGTTATCGTAAGTCGGCATGGAGACGCGGCATTACCAATTTGCTGACGCTGCAGGGCAAGCAGTATCTGGTCGCGCCGCGCGGACACACGCAGTGGGTGCGGAGCATCCGCGTCGCGGGGGGCGGCGAGCTCGTGTTGGGTCGCCGTGCCCAACCGTTCAAGGCCGTAGAGATCCCCGACGACCAGAAGGTGCCTCTCCTTCGCGAGTACCTGCGGCGATGGAAGTTCGAGGTGCGGATCTTCTTCGGAGGCGTCAGCGCCGAGTCATCAGACGACGAGCTTCGCCGAATCGCGCCGGATCACCCGGTGTTTCTTGTGGAGCCCAACTCAGTCGTCGCCGTAGCGCAGCTCGCGCGGCTTCGATGCGCGCCAGCGCTCGACCCACGTGCCCTGGATGTCGGGCTGCCTGGGCTCCGCGGAAAGGGTGCGCACCGCCCGCTCGACGCGCGCGGTGAACTCGCGCGTGCCTTCCTTCGCCTCCGGCGTCATAGGCTTGCCGATGCGCACGCGGACGGGGCCCGGCAGCGGGAGCTTCTGATGGCGCGGCATGACCTGGAACGCGCCCTGGATGTGCATCGGCACGACGGGCGTGCCCGTCTCCTTGGCGAGCCAGCCCACGCCGGGCTTGAACTCCTGGATGCGGCCGTCGGGCGAGCGGCTGCCCTCCGGAAACAAAACGAGGTTCCATCCGGACTTCAGCAACTGGCTCGAGCTGTGCAGCTGCGCCTGCGCGCCGCCCGTGCGCGAGAAGGGGAACGTGTTGAGGAACAGGCTCACGATGTTGCCGAGGAGCGGGTGCTTGAACCAGTAGTCGGCCGCGGCTGCGACCACGGTGCGATCGCGCGCCTTGTCCGTGAGCGAGTGGAGGATCAGCGACGTGTCGGCGTGGCTGGAATGGTTGGCGGCGAAGATCACCGGGCGGTCGAGCTCGCGCACCCACTCTCTGCCTTCGACCTTGGGGTGCGCCATCGCTTCGGTGAAGGGCAGCAGGAGGCCGTGCTGGATGAGGTAGCGGATCGAGCGGACAGGCTCGACGCGCGCCCAGCCCAGGTCGGTCGGCGGATCTGGCACGACTGTCCCCCGCTCCGGCCACGTGTGCGGCCGCGGCGTGTTCCAGTGCCACCCGCGCTGCACGCGCGACACGTCGTCGAGAGCGCCGCCGAGGATCGACGTGATGCGTGTCAGCGGACCCTCCGAATACCAGCTCATCGCGCTAGCGGATCCTTCCGTTCATGTCCATGACCGCGGTGTTCGCGTCGGTCGTGGCCACGTTGTAGCCCATGAAGTCGGCGTCGAAGTCCTTGTTCTGCCAGAAGGCGAAGTAGTAGGTCGAGCCGGCGACGGTGCCGCTGCCGACCCTCGATTGCGGACCGAGGCCGGTGTCCGAGCCGGTCACGACGCTACCGCCGGCGAGGCGGATGAACAGCAGGTCCTTCGGCCCGAAGCCGAGCAGCGTCGAGGTGGCCTTGAAACCGCTGGCCGCGACGGCCGCGTCCTTGTACTTCACGACGAGCCCGACCACCAGGCCGCCTGTCGGCGCGCCGGGGCCGGCGGACGTCATCGCGGCGCAGTCGCGGCCGGTTCTGCCGTAGACGGCGAGGTAGGCCTCCTTCGCGCCCGCCCGCTTCCAGCGGTGCCAGACGGCGGCGTTCTCCGCGTAGGCGAAGGGGTCCCTCGACTTCTGGCTCAGCAGGACGGTGTCGATGTCGCCGCTGCCGGCGCACCTCTGCATGCCTGACACGTCGCCCTGCTGGAGGGCGACGCTTTCAGCCGAGACGGTGTCCGGATGGGTCGCGGCCGACGACCCGTTGCACGCTATTGCGATCACAAGAACGGCCAGGCCGAGCAGAAAACGCGCGATCTTCATACCTATTCAACGTCTGCGAGCATGATCGGGGGCATACGAAGATGGGTCACGCTCGGGTAGCGGCCGACCGTCTGCTCGGCCATCTCGAAAGCGTCCTCGAGCGTGGTGGCGCATTTGAAACCCAGGCGGTGCACGACGTCGCGGTCAGCGCCGACGAAGATGACGTCGCCCGCGTGCTCCATCGCGTGGGCTGCCCATATCCACGCGTAGTGCGGGTGGATGCCATGGTAGGCGTGTGACTTGCGGTACAGCTGGCGGAACCACGGGTCTTCCGCGAAGCGCATCTCGTATTTCTTTTCGATCTCGATCGGGTCGGTGGTGTCGGCCAGCACCTCGTCGTAGTAGTCGATGTAGCTCGGGTGCTGGACCGCGTCGAACTCGTAGCGGCACGGGTGCGTGAGGATCAGCACACCGCCCTTCCGCAGAACCGGCTTGTTGCGGTAGAAGTTGAACAGATAGCCCAGGCCCATGCACACGACGAGGATCGGGTTCATCGCCGAGTTGACGTTGTACGGCCCGAGGTACGGAACGCCCAGGGTCACGATGTCCGTCTGCCCCTCCACCCTCACGGTGAGCTGCTTGCGCACCGCGTCGAGCGTCTGGTCGTGCACCGCGTCGACCTGGCCGGCCTGCACCGAGGTCAGGCCGTAAGGCGCACGCATGGCGTGGAAGACGTTGCGCTTGAACGCGACCGGCGCGATGTCGGTCATCTGCTTGGTCGCAAGGAACATGGCCTGGTCCTGCGCCGTCCAGTCCGTCTCGCGCTTCTGCATGAAGCTCGCGATGGCGGGAAACGCGTGGTTGTTCACGGTCGTCTCGATGTGGAACACGCGCACGGTGTCCTCGATGAGCTGGCCCTGCCGGATGCACGAGTGATGCAGCGCCGAGTCGGGCGGATTCATGTACGAGCGCGACGCCAGCAGGGTCTTCGCGTTGTGATGGGCGCGAATGCTGCGAAACGAGGCGAGCCCGGTCGACATCGACTTGTGCCCGCCGTCCATCGGCACGAGCGTGAGGTTGACGTACACGACGAGGTCTGACTCCGCCGCGCGGCGGCTCAGCGTGACGTCCTCCCCCTCAGCGGTCTTGCCGATGTAGACGTTGTTCTCCGGATCCTCGCCGTCGTGCTGGTAGAGGCGGTCCGGATGGAACGTGCTGAAAATCCTCTCGCCGACGATGTGCCGGAGCTCGTCCTCGGTCATGCGACGGTGCAGCCCGAGCGCGGCGATGATGTGCAGGTCCTCGATGCCGGCCTCGGCCGCCATGTCGATGACCTCTTCCATCACCAGCTGCCTTACGTCGGGCGCGGCCATGGGAGGCAGTGGCAGCGACAGGTCGTCGAAGGCGATCGTCAGCTTCATGCCCCGGCGCAGGAGCGACTTGAGCGGATCGTCCTCCATCGGCTTCGCCAGCGCCCGCTTGATCGCGCGCTCGGGGTGCGCGATCGGATCGAGCGGATCGGGCGGGTAGACGATGCGCGCGCCGAGCGGCAGCTTCTCGAGCCGGATGCCCTCGCCGAAGTGAAAAAGCACCGGCGGCGTGTTGCGATCGACCTCGATTACCGCACCCGGTCTTGCCATTTAGGCCCTCAATCGTCGCAGATCAAACGCGACTTTCACGGCGCCAAGCCGCCCCGCGCTCATCGCGTAGGTGATGGCGTCGCGGTACTCGCCGAGCCCGAAAAGCGGCCCGGTGAGCTCGTCCAGGTGCATCTCGGCCGCGGCGTCGAGCGCGAGGTCGAACGTGCGCTTCCCCTTGTGCTTGGGTTCCGACCCATACGCATAGGCGCCTGTGACAGTCAGCTCACGCTGCCAGATCGGGGCCCAGTCCACCTTCTCCTCGCCCGGCATGCCGACCGCCACGACGGTGCCGCCCTCGCGCGTGTAGCGCACCGCGTCGTTGAGGCTGTCCGCGCGCCCGACGCATTCGAACGTCACGTCCGCACCGCCGAGCAGCAGCGGGCGGTTCATGCCGTCGAGGCGCCGCGCCCCGGTGGCGAATCGCACGCGCTGGTAAACGTCCGCTGGCACGATTACCTGGTCAGCGCCCAGCTTGCGGGCGAGGTCGCGCTGGGTCGGGTGCTTGGCGATCGCGATCAATCGCTTGGGCGGCGTGAACAATCGAACCGCCGCGACCGTCAGCAGGCCGATCGTCCCCGCGCCCGACACCACGACGATGTCGTCCTTTCCGGCGCCGCCGCGCAGCGCCGCGTGCACGCAGCAGGCAAACGGCTCGATGAGCACCGCCGCCTCGTCGGAGAGCGATTCGGGAATCGCGTGGATCTGCGAAGGATGCGCGACAAGCACCTCCCCCCATCCCCCGCCGGTGCCGGCGCAGTACCCGGTCTGCAGGCCCACCTCGATCGGCCCTTCGGTGACGTTGTAGCAGAGGCCCGGCCGGCCCTCCGCGCATCGCGGGCAGGGCGGATCCACGCCGCGCACGACGCATCCGAGCGCGGGCTCGATGACGACCCGCGACCCATCCTCGAGCTCGCCGACCACCTCGTGGCCGGGCACGAACGGATAGCTGGTGAGCGGGTCGAGATACAGAGAGATGTGTCCGCTGATCGCCGCCAGGTCGGATCCGCAGATGCCGCTGAGGTTGGGTTTGACGCGCACCCAATCGCGGGTGGGCAGCTCGGGTTCGGGAACGTCGCCGAGCTTCAGCATCGACAGAGCACTCGTCGCCACGTCGGCGCGCCCGCCGGCGGCTTTCACGACCGCGAAGGCGGGAATCGAGCGCACATATTGGAGGGCTAGCGTCGGACGGCCTCCCGGTATTCGGGGGAGCGCGGGTCGGGCATCGGGAGACGCCAGTTGCCCGGCGCCATCTTCCAGCGTTCGACGCGCCATCCACGCTGCCCCGCGACCTGCGACAGACGCGCGTCGGGGTTCACCGCCACGGGCGTGCCGCAGATCTCGAGCATCGGAAGGTCGGAGAGCGAGTCGGCGTACGCAAAGCTCTCGGCCAGCACGACGCCCTCGCGCGTCGCGTACTCCTCGAGCAGCGACGCCCGCGCCTCACCCGCCGGCGGCGGCGACTGAAGGTCGCCCGTCAGCCTGCCCTCCTTGACCAGGAGATGCGCGCAGTCGACCTCCACGTCGAGCAGCTCGGCCAGCGGCTCCACCACCACGTCGAGCGCGCCGGTCAGCAGCAGCACGCGATGACCCGCGCGCTTGTGCTCGCGGATCCGCCGCATGCCTTCGGGATAGACGCGGCGCAGCGTCACCGCGTCGAGCGCCTCGCGCCCGAGCCGCTTCATCACCTCGTAATCGAGCCCGTCGTACTCGCGATAGAAGGTGCGCTGGAACTCGGCGCGCGATCGCCGCTCGAGAAACAGCCAGCGCGGCGCCTCGCGAAGCATGCGCGCCATGAAGAGCGGCCAGTCCTCGAGAGGCTGCGCCCGCAGGCGCATGTACAAGAAGTATTCGACGACGTTCGTCTCGACGAGCGTGCCGTCGATGTCGAACACCGCCAGCACGTCTTTCCGTCCCGCCCGGCGATCGATCGCCGCCTTCACGGAGCTCGACTCGGCCCGCGGCGTCGTGCTGCCGGTCGGTTGTTTGCCCCGCTTCTCCGCGGTCTCCGCGCGCGACATGCGCACGACGGTCGGAAAGTGGACGTCCTGGAAGTAGTGCGTCCAGTCGTACAGCGCCGGATCGAATGGAAATGTCTTGCGCTCAGCCGCCGGGACCTTCTCCCACAGCGCCGTCACGTGGCGCGTGTCGAAGATGCAGTCCACCTCGGTGTAGACGCCGTACAGCTGGATCAGGTTCACCCCGCGGTCGAGGCGCTCGCGCTCCGCGTTGAGGTCGTCCGAAAGCTGCGACACGGTCGCGCCGAGTGGCAGCCGTTCCACGACCCACTGCGCCGCCTCGACGGCGCGCAGCGCGGTGCGAGCTCGGGCCGCCATCTCCTGCCGCGTCGGGAACGTCCACATCGTGGTGCCGATCGCCTGGCCATAGCGATCGCGCAGGGGATGCGCGTCAAAGTAGTGCTGCGCCTCCTCCGCGACGCGACGCAAACGCAGAGGATTGCGGCCGCCCGACGCGGCGTGATAGACGTGCGGCTTGCCATCCGCCGGCGGATTGGCGGCGACCGCCAGCACCGTGTTGACCACGAAGTCGGCGGGGATGATGTCGAGCAGCGAGTCGGGCAGGCCCGAGAAATCGCGAAGCACGCCGCGGCCGAAGGCGAGGATCAGCGGCTCCGCCATGCGGAATCCCTCGAGCCAGCCGGGTGAAGGCTCGTCGAGCGCGCTCTCGATGATCGACGGGCGGACGATCGACAGTGGGATGTCGCCGTGCAGCTCGACCACCGCCTGCTCCGCCATCGCCTTGGTGAAGGAGTAGATGTCGGAGAAACCCATCGCGGTGGCGTGCACGCGGCCGCGCTCGACGAGCTTGTCCTTGACCCATCGCTCGCGCAGCCGCTCGGTCGTGCGAGCGACTGCCGGCGTCCCCGCCGGCCCCATGCGCGAGCGCGCCTCACGGCGCAGCTTGTTCAAAATCTCGGGCCGGCGCGACTGTTCCTCGACCGGCGCCCGTAGATTCGTCAGGACCTCCGCCTCGTGGCGCCAGTTCAGCCCCGGGTCGTGCGGCGCCTCTTCGCGCACCAGGCCGCGCAGCATTCCGCCGACGTATGCGGTCGAGATGTGCACCAGGTGCGGCTTCGCGCCGCTCGCCTTCAGCGCCTCCACCAGGCGCGCCGCGCCCAACAGGTTGGTCTGCGCGGAGAGGTCGGCGGGGTTGTCGAACTCGACGGCCGCCGCGGAGTGGATGACGACGTCGCATCCGCGGATCTGCGCGCGCGCCTCTTCGGTCAAACCGAGGCCGTCGCGGCCCAGGTCGATCTCGATCACGCCGAGCTTCTCGCGGGCGAGCTTCGCGAAGCCCTCCTCGCCGAGCTGGTCCTTCAGGCGTTTGAAGGCGGGGCTGGCGAGGACCTCGCGTTCGAGCCGCTCGCTCGCCGGCCTCCGCGCGCTCGAGCGGATCGCCAGGTTGATCCGCTTGATGTCAGGGATCGACCGCAGGCATTTCTCGACGATCGACTTGCCGAGGAAGCCGGTGCTGCCGGTGACCAGGATGGTCTTGCCCTTCAGGGCCTCGGCTATCAAGACCGATTGATTCTAGTGAGGCTCGGGCGGGAACCCCTCGACGAGAGATTCGGCGATCCAGGTGGTCCAGATCCGGGCGAACCGACGAGCAGCGGAGCGAGCGCATCGGAGATGCGTGAGCGAGCAGCGCAGGCGGTGAACCCGGAGATGGGCCGCATGGGCGCCGAAGATCCGTCGACGGGTCCCGCCCGAGTCTCCTAGTTAGCTGCTGCTCCGTGGCTCACATGCGGAACATTCACGACCGCCGACCCGCCGCCGTCCCACCAGCCCAGGTCGGTCGTCACGGTCGACCAGAACCAGACGCTCTCACCAGGCTTCGCGACGTACGTCGCGTGGCCGTCGCCCCACGAGCCGGACCAGGTCCGCCGCACGCCGTCCGCGGTGACCGCGTAGACGAGGAAGTGCGTGCCGGTCCCAGGACTCGACCAGGAGACGTCGATCACAGCGGGGTTGTCGACTTGCGAAACAGCACTGACCGCGACGTGCGGAAGAGGGATGTTAGCGAAGCGCGGCGAGCCGCCGATCCACAGGTCGCCGGCATCCTTGGTCCACGGGTCGGGATACGAGCCGCCCCAGCCGTACGGGTCCACCGGACCTCCACCGCCGATGCGGTACACGCCGAAGTGCAGGTGCGGCCCGGTGGCGGTTCCGGTCATGCCCGAGATACCGATGACCTGGCCGCGGTAGACGTACTGCCCCTTGGCGACCCAGATATGCGACATGTGCCCGTAGAAGGTCATCAGGCCGTTGCCGTGGTTGATCTCGACCGTCTGCCCGCTCAGGCACGTCTCACAGCCCGGCACGAGCCAGTTGGCCAGGATGACGCGCCCGGGCGCGGCCGCGACGATGGGCTCGTAGTACAGGCCGTAGTCGTAACCATCGTGGCCGCTGTAATAGAGGTAGTCGTGCCCGCCCGGAGTCTGAGCGTAGCCCGCATCGAACGTCGGGTCGGGGCCGCCAACCTTCACGGAGGCAGAGGTGCCGTCGTAGCGGCAGATCTTGTCACGCTGGGCGTAGTCGGGGTAGCAGTGGTCGAAGATCGACGTGATGTAGTGCGGACCCATGAAGGGAAGGGTCAGGAACGCACCCGGAGCCGGCGCGATGCCCGTGTTGCCGGCGCCATTCTCGATCGGGCCATACGCAACCTGGCTGGGGTACGCCCACCGCGAGTATTTGAGCGGGCCCTGCCCCGGCGGCAGCGCACTATGAGCCTGCGCGGGAACCGCAGACCAAAGCAAACAGCCGAGGGTGAACAAAAGAGCAACAACCCGCATAGCCTTGGGAACGAGATGGCTGACAGTACGGTTCCGCATCATTCGAGTCGCCCGGCTTTTGGTTAAGTTTTGCAAATGACGCGGTCGGAGGCAATGCCGCTCCCCATTTCGAGCCAGGGGCGCGCCGCCGTATACGAGGAGCCGACCGGCCCGGCCGGCGTCCGAGTTCGCGAACGACCCAGGACGGAACCGGTGAAAGGCACCGTCGCGGTGGAGATCCGCGCCGCCTCGATCAACCACCTCGACCTGTGGATGGCGCATGGAGCTCAGCGTGTTACCCCGCCGCGTGTCATCGCCGCCGACGGCGCCGGCGTCGTCCACGCCTCGACCGATGCCAGGTGGCGCGAGGGCGACGAGGTGGTGATCTACCCCGTCATCTGCTGCTGGGAATGCGAGTGGTGCCGCTCCGGCCAGAACGTCAAATGCGCCCACTTCGGCATCGTCGGCGAGCACTCTGATGGCACCGCGTGCGAGCTGTTCCACATCGACGCGCGCAACCTCTTTCCCAAGCCGAAGGCGCTCTCCTGGGCCGAGGCCGGGGCGTTTCCGCTCACCTTCCTGACCGCGTGGCGGATGCTCACTACCCGCGCTCGGCTGCACGCGGGCGAGAAGGTCCTGGTCGTCGGCGCGGGCGCCGGCGTGGCCGTCGCCGCGATCCTCATCGCTCGGCACCTGGGCGCCCGCGTGTTCGCCACCAGCCGGTCGGAGGCCAAGCGCGAGCGCGCCCTCGAGCTCGGCGCCGAGGCCCTCTTCGACTCGAGCGATTTCAGCAAGGCCGTCCGCCTGGCTACGGATGGCGGCGTCGACGTGGTGTTCGAGCACGTCGGCCCGGCGACGCTCGGGGAGTCGATGCGCTCGGTCGTAGTCGGCGGACGCATCGTCACGTGCGGATCGACGTCAGGCGTCAAGGCAGAGGTAGCCATGCCGCGCCTCTTCTTCGGTCAGATGGACCTGCTTGGGTCGACAATGGGCAACGCCGGAGAGTTCGAGGCGGTGTTGAAGGCGATGGACTCCGGAATACGTCCAGTCGTTGACTCGAGCTATCCGTTATCCGATGTGCAGGCCGCGCTTACGCGACTGGACGCGGCGGAACAGTTCGGCAAAGTCGTTTTGGCGGTGTCGTAGAGGAGAAGAACCATGAAAGGGTTCAAAGTGTTTCTGCTGCGGGGCAACGTCGTGGAGCTGGCCATCGCCGTGGTCATCGGCGTGGCGTTCGGGGTGGTCATCACCGCATTCGTCAAGGACCTGGTCACGCCGCTCATCGCCGCGATCGGCGGCAAGCCGGATTTCGCGGGGCTCTACTTCACCGTCAACCACAGCAAGTTCCTGTACGGCGAATTCATCAATGCCGTGATCGCGTTCCTGATCATCGCCGCGGTCATCTACTTCTTGGTCGTGATTCCGTACACGGCGATGGTGGAGCGCTCGCGCAAGGAGCCGCCGGCGGACCCGACCACCAAGAAGTGCCCCGAATGCCTGAGTGAGATCCCCAAGGACTCGAGGCGCTGCGCATTCTGCACGTCGCCGCAGCCCGCCTAGGCCGGACGGAGGGGTGTAGGAGATTCTTTGACCCTCGTCTGACCGCGCGCTTACGACTGCGCCGCGGGGACCGCCCACACTTTCGACGCCGTCTCATGGCTCAGCGTCACGTCCCGCTCCGCCACCCGCACGCGCAGCGTGTTGCTCACCTCGTCCGCCTCGAGGACGCTGACCTCGCGGCCCGGCGTCAGGTCACGCTGGTGCAGGTACGCCAGCAGCGGCGGCGCCTCCCGCTCGGCCACCTCCGACACCCGCGTGATGGTGGCGCTAGCGCCGGCGCTCAGGGAAGACAGCCTGGCCTCCCCCGCCACCGGCTCCGAGTAGCCCGGGATGGGGTTCCCATGCGGACAGGTCGAGGGGCGCCCCAAAACCTCGTACAGCCGCTGCTCGACCAAGTCGGACACGGCGTGCTCGAGCCGAGCCGCCTCCGCGTCGGCCGTGACCCAGTCCAGCCCGAGGCCGTCCGTCAGCCAGCGCTCCATGATCCGGTGGCGGCGGACGATGGACTCGGCCGCCCGCATCCCGCCGGCCGTCAGCTCGACCTCCTTGCGGCCGTTCATCCTGACCAGGCCGTCGCGGGTCATCCGGCGCAGGGCAACCGTGACGGTCGGCCGGGTGACGCCCAGCCAGTCGGCGAGGCGGGCGCTCCGCAGCGGCTCCTTCTCCGCCCACATGTAGTAGATCGCTTCCAGGTACCGCGAGATGACCTCCGAGGGTTCGGAAGCCGTGCGAGAGGCATCGTTAGACTGATCTAATTGCATCTTTCGTGCGTACTAATCCGTTGACACAACTATGAGCCAAGCCGCCGCCGTCGGATTGGGAGCCATCGCCGGAGCCACGATCTTCCTCGGGCTCCCGGTCGCCCGCATGCACGGCCTGCCCAAGCCGGTCCAGGGCTTCCTGAACGCGTTCGCGACGGGCATCCTCGTGTTCCTGCTGTGGGACATCCTCACCCACGCCGCCAGTCCGGTCGAAGCCGCGATCGGGCATGGCCAGCGATCGACCTTCGCGGCCATGGCTGTGATCTTTGCCGTCGGCATCGGGGCGGGCCTCCTGGGCCTCGTCTATTTCAACCGCAGCATCTTCGGCCACCTCAGGCATGGGGCGGCCGCTCCGCCCGCCCGCTCGCTGGCCCTGGCGATCGCCACCGGACTCGGCCTGCACAACCTGTCGGAGGGTCTCGCCATCGGCGAGTCCGCCCACGTCGGCGCCATCGCCTTCACCGGCGTGCTGGCGGTCGGGTTCGCGCTGCACAACATCACCGAGGGCTTTGGCATCGCCGCGCCCATGACCACCGAAAACAAGCCGGCTTCCTGGGGCTTCCTCGGCCTCGCTGGATTGATCGGCGGCGGACCGACGTTCATCGGCACCTGGATCGGCTACCTCGCCCACTCCGACTACTTCTCGATCGCGTTCCTGGCCGTCGCGGCCGGGGCGATTCTCTATGTGCTGAACGAGCTGTTCAACCTGGGCCGCCGGATCAGCACGCCCACCACGTTCGCATGGGGGCTGCTCCTTGGTTTCCTGACGGCCTTCGCGACCGACCTGCTGCTGACCCTGGCGAGCGCCTAGCTCGCTACCACGATGCCCCCGCGGGCCTACTGAGCTGATATAACGCCTTGTAGGGGTCAGGATGGACCTGACCTCTGCGGGGAGACC
>CAKZUH010000032.1 GCA_937921725.1 uncultured Chloroflexota bacterium
CGAGCATCGATGCTATGAGCCAACCCGCCGGACCCGACCAAGCCTGACACTCAGGTGATGCTAGGGCGGCGTAACGGGGGTCGAAGCGGCTTAACCGGGGCTATAGTCGCCGCCGTGGCTCGCGAACGGCAACCCGGGGCACCCATCCCTTTCACGCTGCCGGCGCTCGAAGGCAACGAACAGCTGTACATGGACGAGGCGCTCACCCGAAGCCGGCTGTCCGGCGACGGTCCGTTCACCAAGCGATGTCAGGAAAGCCTGGAGAGGTCGCTCGGCGTGCCCAAGGCTTTGCTGACCACGTCGTGCACCTCGGCGCTCGATATGACAGCGCTCCTCCTGGACGTGCAGCCCGGCGACGAGGTCATCGTGCCTTCTTTCACCTTCGTGTCGTCGGTCAACGCTTACGTACTGCGCGGCGCGACGCCGATCTTCGCGGACATCCGCCCGGACACGCTGAACATCGACGAGCGGAAGCTGGAATCTCTCATCACGCCGCGCACGAAAGTCATCGTCGTCGTGCACTACGCCGGGGTGGCTTGCGCGATGGACCAGATCATGTCGGTGGCCCAGCGCCATGGCGTGACCGTCGTCGAGGACAACGCACACGGGCTCTTCGCCCGCTACACCGGCCGCTACCTCGGTACTTTCGGGCGCATGGCCACTCTGAGCTTCCACGAGACCAAGAACTTCACCTGCGGCGAAGGCGGCGCGCTGCTCATCAACGATCCGTCGCTGATCGCGCGGGCCGAGGTGATTCGGGAAAAGGGGACGGACCGGACGCGGTTCTTTCGGGGCCAGGTCGACAAGTACACATGGGTCGACATCGGTTCGAGCTACCTGCCGGCGGACCTGCTCGCGGCGATGCTCCTCGGCCAGCTCGAGGCCCGCGAGCGCATTCAGTCCCTTCGCAAGCGAATCTGGAACCACTACTTCACCAACCTGCGCGATTGGGCGCTGGAGCAGGACGTGCGGCTCCCCATCGTGCCCACCGAGGCCGAGCAGGCGTACCACCTCTTCTACCTCCTCCTGCCCAGCCTCGCCGAGCGTCAGCGATTGATCGAGCACCTCAAGGCGCGCGGGATTCAGTCGGCGTTTCACTACCAGCCCCTGCATCTCTCCGAGATGGGCCGCCGCCACGGCGGACATGAGGGCGAGTGCGAAGTCACCGAGCACGTCGCCGATTGCCTGGTGAGGCTTCCCTTCTACAACAGGCTGAGCGATGAGGACCTCGAACGAGTCGTGAGTGCCGTACGAGAGTTCCGAGTCGCGTCCTAGGCGGGTCGGCGGCCGCTGCCGAGCAGCGTGAGGCCGAGCGCGGACCCGTAGAAGAGCCGCTGCAGCAAGAAAAAGGGATACATCCCGACCGGGTTCAAAACGAGCTTGAAGGGCGCGGGGAACACGGTTTTGAACGGTATCTCGCGGATGCCGCTGGCCTCAGTGCGTTCTCGCGGGGACAGGTCGAGCTTGCGATCCTCACCGGCGCGGCGGATCAGGAAATTGCTGAAGTGAAAAAGGAGATTGGCAACCGGTACCGAGACCGATCGCACCTGCACGCGCTCGAGACCCGCGCCCGCCAGCCGGCTGCGAAGGTCAACCCGCTCGTAGCGGCGAAAGTGGCCGGCAGTCACGTCTTCGATGCCCCACCTGTCGATGCGGCCCGGCACCCCGACGATCACCATCCCTCCCGGCTTGACCAGCTCGACGAGGCGGGCAACGAAGCGCGCGTCGTCTTCGACGTGCTCCATGACCATCAGGCTCAGGGCAAGATCGAAGCCTGACGCGGGTTGCGCCACCGTCGTGAAGTCGCCCTCCACGAGCTGGTAGCGCCCTACGGAGATCGCGTCTCGAAGCAACGACCTGGCCATGGCCGCCGCCGGCGCCGACATCTCGATGCCGACGCCGCGCAGGCCGCGCTTGCACAGGGCCGCTGAGACCTCGCCGGCACCAGGGCCGACCTCGCAGAAGGTCTTTGACCCGCTGGACATGACCAGCTCCAACACGGCCTGGTTCTGGCACAGGGAGCCGGGCGGCGGCAGCCTGACCATCCTCACGTGGATCAGATCAGCCCTGGCCGGATCGGTACAGTCGCTTATCGCTCGGCTGATAGTAATCGTCGAGACTCGTCACCACCCGCGTGTACCAGCCCAGCAGCTGCTGCGTGCGCGGCGGTTGGGCGAGCACGACCTCGTCGCCGAGGGCGCGCACGTAATCGACCTGCTGCTTGACGTACGAGCGCGTGAACTGGTGATTGATCGCGAGGCGGTCGGCGCCCGACGTGTTCGGACCGGCGGCGTGATACAGCGTGGAGTCGAAGACGAGCATTGAGCCCTGCGGACATGTGGCCGGGATAACGAGCTGCTCGACCTTTTCGAAATCCGGGGGCTGAGTCTTCTGATGCGAGCCGGGGATGATCAACGTGGCGCCGTTGTCCGGGCGGAACTCGTCGATCGCGAGCATCACGTTGATCGACATCACGTAGCCGTTGAGCACGCGTGGAAAATCCATGTGATAGCGGTTCTGGAAGACCTTCGGCGCCTCGCCGGGCTTGAACGACGGAAGGATGAAACCGTTCTGCAGGTGAAGGATCGCGGTATTCGAGACCGAGGCATCCACCACCGCCAACAGCTCGGGCAACGACAGAAGGTCCAGCAACACCTGGTCGTATTTCGCCACGAGGCGCAGCACGCCAAGCTCGCCGGCGCGTTTCAGCCGATCCTCGCCGACCTCGTCGGTGATGCCTTTCTGGGCTCGATACATCGCCCCCCGGATGCGAGCCAGGATGGCCTCATCGAGCACGCCGCTGACCGCGACAAAGCCGAGCATGCGCATGCACTCGAGCGCTCGGGGCAGCCAGTCCGCGTCGCTACGGCAATCGACGAGTGTCTTCATGCTTCAGGCACCAAAGGTTATCCGGTGGTTTTGCGGATTAGCAGGTCATAGTCGCCGAAGGTTCCGCCGGCGGCAAAGCTCGTCCCGACGAAGCGGATGAGCGGTCGGTCTGGAACGGCCGCGCCGTGGGTCCAGAAATCGATGACCTTCTGGTTCCTGACCACGCATAGACGCGGCATCCCCTCGAGCTGCTGGACGAGCGACTGCTGCGAGGCGTCGTCCAGCGTGATCATCCAGATCTCAGACCGCACATCCGTGGGAGGCTTCTGCCCGGTCCACAGGTACAGGCTGTTCATCCCCGGAAGGGTGATGAACTCGGAGCAGTCGCGGTCGATCGCCGCCACGAGGTCGCGCAGTTGCGACGCGTCCTCTCCCGGAAGCCTGACCGAGCCGGCGCCGGGAAGACCCAGCGGGGCCGCGGCGAAAAAGCCGGCCGCCGCCAGATACGCCACGAGCAGAAGCACCTGCACGTTGACCAGCAGCGCCGCGGGTACCGCCCAGGCGGCGCGCCGTGCCGGGACGCGGAGGCCGGCCCCCTGCAGCTGGCGTATGCCGTCGCCCAGGATGACCGCGCCCACCGGGACGATTGACACGGCCGCGAGCGAAAGCTCCGTCCCGGCCACCGGGTAAGCCTGCAGCGCTTCGAGCACGGCCAGGGCAGGCAGGAGGAGGCGGCAGTAGCCGCCGACCGGATCGTCTTCCTCGCGGGACGGCGCAGCCGACGCGATCCACGCCAGAGGCAGCGCCAGGACGAAGATCGAGCTCGGCAGGAGCAGGGCCGCCAACAACGTGAAGAGGCCGGCGGCGACTCGAGTCGCGCCCGCCACCGCGACGGGGAGGCGGGACAGGAAACTGGTCGCGAGGGCAGCGGCCAGGATGGCCGCGGCCCACACGTCGAAGCCGAGGTTGACCTGCAGCGGCCACGTGAACAGGCGGGGAATCCTGAGCGACACCACCACCAGCCCGTTCCACCAGTCGCCGAGGTTGGATCCGCCGATGAGCGCTATGACGGTGCACGCGGCCACAAGCACGACGCCTCCGCCGGCGAACCACAGGCTGGATGCAGGCACCACCAGACGTGACGCAAGAGTCAGGGCGCTCATGGCCACCACGACGCCCGAGAGAGCCACGCCGGCAGCGAACTCCCACACCCACCCTTGGCTCAGCAGAGGAGCCATCAGGACAGGCGGAAGCAGGATGATCGCCAGCCCACTCGCAGGCAGGAGGACGCGCCTCCAGCGTGACGCGATGCTGCCGGCCCAGGCGAAGATCACCGCGAATGCCGCGAATCCCCCCACGTTGATCTTGGTGAGGCAGAGCGCTCCGACTATGGCGCCGATGACGGCCGCCGTCGCTCGCGGCCGGGCGGACCTGAACGACGCGACAGCGACCAGGGAGACAAGAAGCAAGCTGACCAGGCCCGATGGGCTCATGGGCTCGGTCGTGAGCGCGCCGAGCACGTGGAACATCACGAGCTGGGCGCTCAAGCCAAGCCACAGGCTGCGCGTCAGCCGGTACGCGGTGAGCCCGGCGATCACGCTTGTAATCAGCCAGGTGCCGAGCGTCACGTAGCGACCGCTGTCGTGATCTGGCACAAGACCAAGCAGCCTGAAGAGGCCGCCCATCGTCTCGGTGAAGAAGGGCCCGTTCACCGGAGCGGCCGGGTTGAGAAGGGGCTGACCCCCGAGGTAGTCCCTCAGGGTGATCAGGAAATAGCCCTCGTCGTCATAAGCGTGGAAGCCGGTGAACATCGCCATGTAGGCGATGGGGATGACGACGAGCGAGGTGACGCCGAAGGCGATTGCCGGCTTAAGCGACCGGATCAGGTTCGTCGATTCCCAGGATGCTTAGGAAGAAGCTGGCGAAGATCGTCTGAACCCCGAGAGTCAGCAGCACCGCGGCCGGGATCACCTCGCGCATCGTCAGCTGAGGATCGAGCGCGCCGAAGCGGACCGCCCGCCAGCTGATCACTGCGGCGAGAAGGCCGACGACGCCGACGACGAGCATCAGCACACCCGCGGCCAAGCCGGTCTCGAGGTTGACGTAGCGGAACATCGCCCGGTAGGTCGGATTCGGCGGATGAAATCCTTGCTGCATCGCGAAGACCTTCGTGAAGACCGCGAAGACGACGAGCTGATAGCCGATGAGGCAGGCGAAGCCGGCCAGCAACAGCGTGTGGATGTCGAACGTCACCGGTCCGACATGCTTCGGGCCGGTCTCGAGCAGCGCGCCCACCACCGCTCCGGTGGCGAACAGCGCGACACCTGGATAGAGGAACAACCAGCGCGGGCTGAACAGCAGCATGAAGCGCAGGTGGCGCCACCCATCGCGCCATGTGCGCAGGTGCGGCGGCCGCGAGCGTCCGTCGGGCCGCAGGGTGACGGGCACCTCCGCGATCTTCATCCGCTGCAGCGACGCCTTCACCACCATCTCGCTGGCGAACTCCATGCCTGTCGCCCGCAGCCGCAGCTTCTGGATCGCCTCTTTGCGGAATCCGCGAAGCCCGCAGTGCATGTCGCCAACCGGGGTTTTGAAGAAGACGCGGCTGATGTACGTGAGGACCGGGTTGCCGACCCAGCGATGCGACCACACCATCGCCCCCGATTCGATTCCGCCGGCGACGCGGTTGCCCATCACGAGGTCGTAGCCCTGCCGAAGCTTCTCGACCAGCGGCTCGATCGCCGTGAAGTCATAGCTGTCGTCCGCGTCGCCCATGATCACGAAGCGGCCCCGCGCCGCTTCGATGCCCCCGATCAACGCGCTTCCATATCCCTTGCGCGCGACGTCGACGACGCGCACGCCGAGCTCCTTCGCGACGACCTGCGAGCCGTCGGTGCTTCCGTTGTCCGCGACAATGATCTCCGCCGCCAGGTGATGCTTCTCGATCGACTGCTGCGCCTTGTGGATGCACGTCGCGAGCGTCTCGGCCTCGTTGAGGCACGGCATGACGATCGAAACCTCGATCGCGGTCTGGGCTTTCGGGTCGGTCCTCAGGCGGGGTGGCTGCGCGACCGTCATGGTCTGGTGCAGCGTAACGCGCGGGTCCCAGCTTGATTGCCGAGAAAAGGAATGACCCCGACGGATCGCCTCTCGGGAGCCGGTACATGGCCTTGCGGCCCTGTTCCTGCCCCCTTGAACGTGTCCCTCGGGGCCGAGGGGAAATGTATGGGCAACGGCTCCGAGGTGCAAGTCCGAAAGTCAGTTCGCCGCCAACCAATGAGTAGTAGCCGGATGGGGCCGTGCGACACTGTTCGCGGCCATGCCGCTGAACACAAAAGAGGCGCAGGACGTCGTCGCCCGCGCGCATGCGAAGGCATCCGAGCTGGGCATTCGCGTCACGGTCGCGGTCGTCGACGAAGGCGGCTTCCTGATCGCCCTGACGCGAATGGACGGCGCGCCGCCCCTTTCACCGCAGATCGCCGAGGCGAAGGCCGTCGGCGCCGCGATGCTCTATCGCGACGGCGGGGCACTGGCCGAACTGGCCAAGGACCGGCCGGGGTTCTTCAGCGCGGCGGACCGGCTCGTGCGCGTGCCGATCATCCCGGGCCTCGGTTCGCTACTCGTGAGGCGCGAGGGCACGGTCCTGGGCGCGGTCGGCGTCAGCGGCGGTCGCCCCGAGCAGGACCTGGAGTGCGCCGAGGCCGGGATCAGCTGAGCCTGAGGCGGCGCAGGGGCTCGTAGACCGACCCTCCCCGACCGAGTCGGCTCTCGTACAGGATCAGCTCGTTCGCCCGCCACGCCGGCAGCTCCGGAGGCGGCGGAAGGGCAAGCAGAACGGCTCCGTCGCGTGCCCTCGCTCGGGCGAGGGTGAGGTGGGCGTTGAACTTGCGCCCCTCGGGCGCGAGTCCGGCCGCGGTGCACTCGGCCTCCACCCGCGCGGCAAGCGCGGCGAGCTCCTCCGACCCGCCCTCCAGGCCGATCCAGACCACGCGGGCGAGCCGGCCGCGCCTGAAGGTCCCGACCTCGCCCAGCCGCACGTCGAGGGCGCGCAGCCCGGCGCCCTCGAGGCGGTCCGCGATGCCCTCGGCGAGCGCGCGACCGACGTGGCCCAGGAACCGAACAGTCAGGTGGAGGTTTGCGGCGGGCGTCCAGCGAAACTCCGGCGCGCGCACCGCGCACTGGGACAGATACCCGTCGAGCTGCGTGCGATGCCCCTCCGGCAGAGGCACCCCGAAGAACGCGCGGAGCTTTACGCCCGCTTCGCCCAGTGTGTCGGCGCCCACGCGCCGGGTGCGCTGGGTCTCCAGCCGAACTGCGAGCTCACGGAGTCGATTCCGGCGGCGAGGTTGTCCGCCTGGATCATCCTGACCTCGTCGGCCGTGACCATCGGGTCCTTCGAAACCGCCTCCATCGCCATGGCCGCCGGGATCAACACGGCCGTCGGCAACCGGAGCTTCGGCTTCCTGATGCGGCGAGCCTGCAGAAACCAGTCGAAGATGGTCTCGTACGTGACCACCTCGGGACCGCCCAGCTCGACGATCTTGCCGAGCAGCTCCGGCTTGGTGATCGCCTCGACGATGCACCGCGCCGCGTCTTCGCGGAGGATCGGCTGCATCCTGGCCTGACCGCTTCCGGGAATTACCGCGAAAGGCCCAAAGAGCGCCCGCTCGAACTCCTTCACGATGCCGCCGTCCTCGCCGATGATGAAGGTGAAGCGGAGGATCGTGCCCGTCACGCCGGTCTTCGCCAGCTCCTGCTCACCCATCCACCGCGACGTGAAGTACTTGAAGTGCGGGTCGAGCTTGGCGCCGATCGCGCTGACGAAGACGACCGAGCGAGCACCCGAGGCCTTGGCCGCCTCGCCCAGGATTCGCGGACCGTCGACGTTGACCGCGAGGTAGGACTGCGGGCGGTTTCGACGCACCGCGACGAGGCTGATGATGTGCTCGACGCCCTGCGCCGCCTGGGTCACCGAGGCGGCGTTCAGGGCATCGCCGACCAGAACCTGAGCGCCGCGGACCTTGAACGCGGCCGCCTTCATCGGATCGCGGACCAAAACGCGGAGCTGATGGCCCGCGTCGAGGGCCTTGTGCGCGACGGCGCGACCCACGAAGCCGGTCGAGCCGAGAAGGAGGATCCGAGCCACGGGTCAGAATCCTAGTGGCCCGACTCCGAGATCCGCTGCGCATCCGCGGGATCGGCGGCCGGAGCCAAGGAGACGACGAGCACGCGAGGGAGCGCATCGTGTAGATGCGCGACCGAGCGCGCGCAGGAGTCGACGCCGGCTTCAGCGCCGCAGGCGCCCGGCCGCCTAGCCCGCGAAGGCGCAAGGAGGCTCGGAGGCGGGCCACTCGGAGGGATACTGGACTTCAGATGGCTGGGGCGAGCTCGAGCGGACTGCTCCTCGGTGTGTTCGCGCTGCTTCTCGGCCTCGGGGCGATCCTGGCCGCCCTGCGCAGGCGGCGCCGCAGGGCGAGCTATCCGGAAACCTACGCGGCGAGCGGAGGAATCCTCTACACGGGCGTTCAGATGGGATGCGGGGCGGTGCTGCTGGTCGGCGGCGCCGGCCTGATCGTCCTGGCGATCATCTATCGCCACTAGCGGCCGGGCCTCTAGATCACGTTCCGTTCGTGGACCAGCGAACCCTTCGCGAAGCGGGTGAACGCGAAGTTGGAGATGTCGATTTCCGACCGCTGATCCAGGAGCAGCTGCGTCAGGAGGAGCGCCGCGGCCGGAGCCTGCATGAACCCGTGGCCGCTGAACCCAGCGGCGCACCAGAATCCCTCGACCTCCGGCACCGGGCCCAAGATGGCCTGGTGGTCGGGCGTCGTCTCGTACAAACCCGCCCACGCGGTTTTGACTCCCGCATTCGCGAGCGCCGGGGCGCGCCGCGAAGCTTCCGCGAACATCTTCTCGAGGAACTCCCAGTTCACGCCGGTGGCGTAGCTCGGGGGCTCGCCGCGATCGCTCATGCCGATCAGCACCCCGTCACCCTCGGGGTGGAAGTACAGCGACGTCTGGAAATCCACGGTCATCGGGTTCGTCCGCGGCACGGCCGGAAACGGCCCGCTCACCGCGACCTGGCGCCGGTACGGAAGGACCGGGATCTCGAGCCCCGCCATGCGCCCGATCGAAGCCGACCACGCGCCCGCGCAGTTGAACAACAGCCGGGTGGCCACGTCGCCGGCCGACGTCCGGACGCCCTGGACGCGGCCGCCGGAAATGTCGACGCCGAGGACCTCCACGCCCTCCTTCAGGCGTGCGCCCTGCCGCCTCGCCGCCGCCGCGTACCCGGAGGTCACGTCGGCGGGGCTGGCGATTCCATCGGTGGGGCAGAAGGTGCACCCGAGGACGTCGTCGACGTTGAGCACCGGCACCATGCGCGCCGCCTCTGACGGATCGACCCATCGCGCCTCGGTCAGGCCGGCGCGGTGCCACATCTCAACGTTGTTGCGAAAGTCCTCGACCTGCTGCGGCAGCGTCAGCACGAACAGGTAGCCGATCTGGCGGAAGTCGGCGGGATGGCCGGTCTCCCGCTCGAAGTCTTCGAACATGCGGACCGACATCCGCTGCAGCCGGACGTTGGCCTCCATCGAGAACTGCTGGCGCACGCCGCCCGCGCATTTGCCCGTGGACTGCGAACCCAGGGTCTCGCGCTCGAGGAGCAGGACGTCGACGTCCCGCTTCGCCAGCTGATAGGCGAGCGCGCATCCCATGATGCCGCCGCCCACGATGACTACGTCAGCGCTTTCCGTGAAGACCTCAGTGCGCCCTGCGCGCGCCAGGCGGAAGCTCCGAGACCTCCGCCTCCCTCGCGACCTTCACCATTCCCCAGACCTCGAAGATCAGCTTGAGGGCGGCAAAGGTCGTGATGTCTCCGCTGTCGTACGGCGGCGAGACCTCGACCACGTCGAGACCGACCAGGCGTGAACGGTCGGTGGACCCATGCAAGAGGTCGAGCGCCTGGCGCGTCGAGAGCCCGCCCGACGAGGGGATCTCGGTGCCCGGAGCGAAGGCCGGGTCGAGCACGTCGATGTCGAACGACACATGCACGTCGTGACCCGCGAGCCGATCCGCGATCTTGCCCGCGGCCCGTGTCAGGTCGCGCGCGATCTCCGCCGCGGAGACGAGCAAGATGCCGTTGGCGGCGATGAACTCGAGCTCCTCCGGGTCGTAATCACGGCCACCCGCGATGACGACCCGCTCGGGCTCGATGCCCGACGCCTCGAGGGCCCGTCTCAGAGCGCACCCGCACGTCCAGTGGCCGCCGCGCGAGAAATCGCACAGGTCGGGATGCGCGTCGACCCAGAGCACGTGCATGCCAGGATGCCTGCGCAGCTGAGCTGCCAATGTCGAGATCGCGGTGCAGTGGTCGCCGCCGAGCACAGTTAGAAACGACTCGGCCGGCAGCGCCGCGAGGCGTTCCATCGGTTTCATCCACCCGGTTTCGATGTCCTGTCCAATGTTGTTTTGGCCCACCTCGAGGTCGCCGATGTCCTTGACCCGGAGCCCTGCGAGCAGGCGACCCTCTTCGGTCACCGGGGGCATCGCGGCGGACAGCTGCCGGATGCGCTGCGGCGCAAGCGCCGCGCCCTTGCGGTAGACAGCTGAGCCGTCGTAAGGAATTCCGGCCACGACGACGTCGGCCGCATCGCCGCCTCCGACCAACCCTCCCCACGGGCGCAGGCCATCCAGGTTCATGCCGCTCTTCGCTCCGGCACCTTGAGGATGCTAAGCGACCCGATCACAAACCATGCGACGAAGATTGCGAATACCACGGGAAAACCGCCGGGCAGGCCGAGGATGTGCGGTCCGCGGTTGAACAGGTCGAGAAGCGGCCCTCCGAAAGCGACGGCCATGATGCCCGCGCCTGCCGTGGCGATGTTGGAGAAGCCCATGTAGAGGCCACCCTGGTGCGGCGGAATGATGTCCTGGATGAACGCCCAGTCGACCGAAAAGAACACCCCGAGGCCAAGGCCGATGACAAGGCCGGCCAGGGTCGCCTGGGCGGCCAGCGCCGGCACGTGGAGGAACGCGGCCAGCGGCCCCACCACGCCGTCGGGCGCCCACTGGTAGTGGCTGAAGACCAGCACGAACGTGCCGGCTGCGCCGAAAAGGCCGGCGATGAAGATCAATGGGCGGCGCCCGATTCGGTCGGATAGGCGTGACGCGGGCCAGCTGACCAGGGCCGCGACCCCGATCGCCAGACCAAGCAGCGTCGAGGCGGCGATCGCGGTGGCCTTCGCGTTGTTCCGGAAGAAGACGTTGTCGAAATAGAAATAGGCGTAGTTCTGCAGCCCGCCGAATCCCATGAAGATCAAAAGGCGGGAGACCATCAGCCACACGAAATCGCGATTCCGCAGCGGGATGCCAAACGTCTTGGCGAACAGCTCCTTGACGCTGCGGAACTGGCCCTCGACCGGGACGGCGCGATCTGGGACGAACAGCACCGTGGCGAGCATGGCGATGACCAGCACGACGATGATCGAGCCGACCGCGGCGACTCGCCCGAACTGGGACAGCAGCAGGCCGGCGCCGACTGTGCCGCTCGCGATGCCGACCAGGTTGGCGACGCCGTAATAGCCCGACGCCTGGCCGCGCTGCGGCTCAGGCACGACGTCGGGCAGCAGTCCCTGGTACGGCGCCTGCGCCGTGTTGGACGCGAGCTGGAGCAGGAAGTAGAAGACAACGACCCACCAGTAGCTCCCGGCGAGCGCGATGCCCACAAGGAACAGCAGGTCGCCCGCGGTCCCGGCCACGATGAAGGGACGCCGGCGGCCCCACCGCGTGACGGTCCGGTCAGAGATGCCCCCGACGATGGGCTGCCAGACGATGGCGACCACCGTGCCCAGGGTTTTCAGGAAGCTGGCGGCCACGCCCTCGTTGGCGCGTCCGACGAACTGGATGATCATCTCGGGCAGGATCAGCGCGGTGAGGCTGTTCCACAGGTAGCCGATCGCGATCCAGTAGAGCGACAGCAGGACGAATTCGAGCTGGTTGAGCCTTCGCTGCGGCGCGGCGACCGCGGCGACCGCCGCAATCGTCAATCCGGTTGGTAGGGCGGCAGCGACTTCTTGACCGGGCGATCCTCGCGGTAGCCGAGCGCGTACTCGCCCTGGAGGATCGTGTGCACCTCGCGCGTGCCTTCATAGATGATCGGCGCGCGAGAGTTGCGCAGAAAGCGCTCGACGGGGTACTCGGCCGAATAGCCGTACGCTCCGTGAACCTCGACCGCGTCATGCGCGGCGTTGAACGCTGCGTCGGTCGCGTACTGCTTGGCCATCGAAACCTGCCGCGTGTGGCGGGCGCCGGTGTTCTTCATCCACGCGACCTTGAAATACATCAGGCGGCAGATCTCGTAGTCGCGCGACATGCGCGCGATCATCTGCTGGACGAGCTGATAGCGACCGATCTCCTGTCCGAACGTCTTGCGGTCGCGCGCGTATTTCACCGAGGCGTCGACGCAGGCGCGCACCGTGCCGGTCGCGCCGGCGGCCACCGTGTAGCGTCCGTTGTCGAGACAGCTCATGGCGATCTTGAAGCCGTCGCCCTCGTCCCCGATGCGGTTGGCTTCGGGGACCTCGAGATCGGTCATGAAGATCGAGCCGACGTCACCGGCGCGGATGCCAAGGCGGTCTTCGATCGGCTCGGTCCGCAGCGCCTTGCCGGAGGCGTCGCGGTCGAGCATGAACGCCGACACGCCACGACTCCCGGCCTTCGGGTCCGTCTTGGCGAAGACAAGAAGGAAGTCGGCTGTGTCCGCGTCGGAGACCCAGATCTTCTGGCCGTTCAGCACGTACCCGTCGCCGTGCCGTTTCGCGGTCGCTTGCATCGCCGAGACGTCAGACCCCGCGTTCGGCTCGGTCAGCCCATAGCACGCGAGCTTTTTCCCCGACGCCATGGGTACCAGCCACTGCTGCTTCTGCTCCTCGGTCGCCCATGTATAGAGGCCCATCCCGACCAGGCCGACATGGACGGACAGGACGGTCCGGTAGACGGTGTCGACGTATTCGAGCTCCTCGCAGGCGAGCCCGAGGGTGAGGTAATCCATCCCGTAGCCGCCGTAGCGCTGGGGAAAGCAGACGCCCGGCAGGCCAAGCGAGGCCAGCTTGGCGAAAATCTTCGGGTCGTGCCTCCCGGCGCGGTCGTCCGCGGCGATCCGCGGCGCGAACTCGCGGGCGCAGAAGTCGCGCACCGCGGCCACCAGCTGCTCCTGTTCCGGAGTCAGGGCGAAATCGAGCACCCGACTAAGTTACTTCGTCGGGGTCTAGCACACCGCGGGGGTCGGGCTTGTCTTGGGCGAGGGGCTGGGGGCCGGCGAAGCCTTCGGCGTGGGCGAGGGGCACGGCTTTGGAGTGGCGCTCGTCCCCGGCTTCAGGTCGTTGGGACCCACATGGCCGATCAGCGGAAGGTGGTGGCCGAGGCTCAGGATGAACGGGACCGTCTTGGAGCTGTGCAGCTGCGGCTGCAGGAAATCGGTGTAGATCTGCTGCAGCTGGTGGATCCCCGCCACCGAATCGAGGTGGGCGGCGTTGTTCTTGGCCGCGGCTGCCTTGAGGGCGTCGAGGTCTGACTTCGAGACCATGGCCGCGGTGATCGGGTTGGAGAGGATCTCGCTCTCGAGCTGGTTGACCTGGGCCAGGGTCAGGCTCGCGCTCTTGAGCGCGGGCTCGAAGGCGTTGTCGAGGGTGACCAGGGCGGAGACCGCCAGGTAGATCACCACCAGCGTCACGCCCACGTGGACGAAGATCCCGAGCAGCCCGTCTATGCCGCGAATCTGCTCCATGCGATGGAACGCTCCTCCGATCGCGCCCCCGATCGCGCCCAGGACGACGGCGATGATCAGCGCCACGAACACGGCCAGGACCGCGTTCAGGTGCAGGTACTTGTGCATCGCCTCCGTGTACTGGTCGTGGAAGCGGAAAAGCACGAGTAGAGTGCCGAAGAAGAAGATCTCGGCCATCAACGGCTGGATGACGCCGCGCTGGTAACCGGCGATCAAGGCGATCACCAGGACCAACACGACGACGATGTCGATGATCACAGGTCGGGCGCCATTCTAGATGACGGGCCCGCGGCCTCCCTCTTGCCAGGGCCAATCGGTCAGAAATGCCAGGTTCGGTTAGACTCGGAGCGCTCTTGGCCCGAACGATCGCCGTAGCGATGCAGAAGGGCGGGGTTGGCAAGACCACCACCGCCGTCAACCTGGGCGCCGCTCTCGCCGAGTTGGGCCAACGCGTCCTGCTGATCGACCTGGACGCGCAGGGCCACCTCACGCTCTACATGAAGCCGGCGGGCGAGCTCGAGAAGACGATCTACCACCTGCTCGTCGACCCCGACACGACCGTCACCGACGTGGTCCAGGAAGCGCCCCAGATGGGCGTGCACTACATCCCGGCCGACATCGAGCTAGCCGGGGCCGAGAACCAGCTCATCAACGAGATCGGCCGCGAGAGCATCCTCCGCGACAAGCTCGAGCCCGTGCAGAGGCGATACGACTTCATCATCATCGACTGCCCGCCGTCGCTCGACCTGATCGTGATCAACGCGCTCGTCGCTGCCGACGAGGTGCTGGTCCCTCTGCAGGCGGAGTTTCTCGCGCTGAGGGGAATGCAGGAGCTGCTCATCACGATGGAGCGCGTGAAGCGAAGGCTCAACCCGCGGCTCGAGCTGATCGGGATCCTGCCGACTCTCTACAAGCACCGCGCGCTGCATTCGCAGGAGGTGCTGGCCGCGGTGAAAGAGAAGTACGGCGACAAGGTTTACGACTTCGGCGTGACGGACTCGATCCGCTTCGCCGAGACGCCGCTCGCGGGGCAATCGATCCTTACGTACGCGCGTGAGTCGGATGGGGCAAGGTCGTATCGCGCGCTGGCGGCGAAGGTGATGGAGAACCACCGGGTCCAGGACTGATAAGGAAGAAGGCAATGCCGAATTTCAAGCGGGTGTCACTAGTCGGGTCGGAAGACCTCTTCCGGCCGACGCGGCCGCAGGTCGTCACCGACACCGACGAGGTGATCAAGGGCGCCGTCGACCGTCCCGGCCATGTGAAGGAGGACATCGTCTACAAGACCCTGAACTTCACGCCCGAGGAGATCGAGCTGCTGCTCGAAGCGGTGCAGGTCGCGAAATATCCGGATCGCCCGCGCGCCAAGCCGGCGCTGGACAAGTTCGACGCCCTGGACGCGCTACGCCTGAAGATCCAGGAAGCCGCCGGAGCGTAGAGCTAGGAGGCCTCGACGATGCCGATGAATTCAGCGGCGACCGTGACGTCCTCACCGGGCGCGAGCTGAATCGGGCCGAACGCCGGGTTCAACGACTCCAGCTGGACTCGTTGGGTCCGTTCCCCATCGGATGATATGGGGCCGACCCGCCGGTAAACCTTGACCGTATAAGCGCCCCCATCCTCGGGGTCCGCGGCGTCGTGCAACGCGACCAGGACGATCTTTCCCTGGCGCGATCCCACCAGCGGGCCTCCGCCCGGCTCGCCGCGAAAGATGCAATAGCTGCCGGCAGGGATGCGCGGCTCCATGGAGCGCCCCTCGACCTTGGCCACGAACATGCCCTGGCGGATCTTGCCGGCGACCTCGACCCATCCGTCCACCGCGATGGGCCGGTTCTCCAGGAAGTGTCCGGCCGCCGCCGCCAGAGTCATCACAGGCAGGTGGCGGACGTAGGGCTCCGCCTCCGCCTCCGAGAAGATCCGGAGCGCCGGCCGCGCCGGGCCGGTGATCAACCAATCTTCACCCAGCGCCTCAGCCTGCTTCAGCACCAGATCCGTGGCGCCATCCTGCGCATCGGGCGGGTACTTGTACTTCTTGAGCAGCTGCTTGATCTCGATGCGCAGCCGGGCGCGCACCGATTCCCGCAGCGACCAGTCGACGCTCACGCTCCGCCGCAACGTTGATGTAAGTTCCCGCGCCAACTTGCCCAGCACCTCGTCACCCATCACCTGGACGGCACTTTCGTTGTGACTGAGTGCGTCATAGAAGGCCAGCTCGTCCTCGTTCAGCCCAAGCTCCTCGCCGCGGTTCAGGCGAGCGTCGAGATCCCTGGCCATCTCGATGAGCTCGAGCACGACCTGAGCGGCCTCGATGGTCCTGTTGTGGTATTTGCGCATGGTCGCGTCGAGGCGTTCGGAGAACCGCGCGCTGTCGACGACGCTCCGCCGCAGCCGGATCTTGATCTCGTCGCGGAGGAGCCTTTCCAGGGCGGCGGCGGCGAGGTTCTTTTCCGGGAGTTCGCGGACTTCGGCGAGGAACTCCTCGTCGACGATGCTGAAGTTGGGATGCGCGATCCCGGCCTCCGCAAAGATGTCCTTCACGCCGCCCGATACGACCGCCCGAGATACGATCTGACCGATCTTGAAATCCAGCTCGTCGGCCGCCAGGCGCTGGCGGCTGCTCAGCTTCAAAAGCCGGCCCCGGACGGCGAGGAAGAAAGCGACCTCGTCACGACGCCCGAGAACCTCGGCATCGGTTCCGGCCAGCCGGAAGGCCTGTAGGAGCGCTCCCGCGGCAGCCAGAACGCGGTCGCGAAGCTCGTTCGCCTCCACGAACTCGAGGGCTCCCACCAATGCGCGCAGCTGCGCCGGCTCCGAGCCGCCGATGAACCTCGAGAAGTCGTAGCCGTGGAAGATGTCTCGGCACACCCCGAGCTTCTCCTTGAACGCCGTGACAGCAACGTCGAGGTCGACCACAGGCTCGCCTCGTCCCTGGCTGTCGGTGTAGTCGCGAACCGCCTGCTTCAGCCACTCACCGAGGCCGATGTAGTCGACGACAAGGCCGCCCGGCTTGGTCTTGAAGACACGATTGACGCGGGCGATGGCCTGCATCAGGGTATGGCCCTTCATCGGCTTGTCGACGTAGAGCGTGTGGAGCGGCGGGCAATCGAATCCGGTCAGCCACATGTCGCGCACGATGACCATCCGCAGCGGGTCGACGGGGTCTCTGAGCCGCGCCTGGATGGCTTCGTTGCGCCGCTTGTTGCGGACGTGTGGGCGGAGCTCGGCCGGGTCTGAGGCGCTTCCGGTGACGATCGCCTTGAGGGCTCCCTTCTGGTCGTCCTCGTCGTGCCAGTGCGGCCGAAGCCTGATGATCTCGCCGTACAGGTCGGCGGCGATGCGTCGGCTCATGCAGACGACCATCGCCTTGCCCTCCATGGCGTCGAGACGCTTCTCGAAGTGCTGGACGATGTCGGCGGCGATCGCGCGCAGGCGCTCCTCGGTGCCGACGACGGCCTCGATCCGCGACCAGCGCGATTCCATCTTCCGCTTGACGCCCGTCTCCTCCGCTTCAGTGATCTCGTCGAAGTCGGGATCGATGTGCGGGCGGTACTTGGGGTCGAGGTCGATCACGGCGATGCGCGCCTCGTAGGAGATCGGGACGGTTGCGTGGTCGCGCACGGACTGCTCGATGTCGTAGATGTCGATGTAGTCGCCGAAGACCGCGCGCGTGATTCGGTCTCCGGTTTCGATTGGCGTGCCTGTGAAGCCGATGAACGAAGCATTGGGCAGCGCGCGCCGCACGTTGCGAGCGAAGCCGCCTTGCTTCAGGAGCTCGTACTGGCTGCGGTGCGCCTCGTCGGCGATCACGATGATGTTCTCGCGCTCGCTCAAGGTTGGATAGTCGGCCTCGCCCTCCTCGGCGGAGAACTTCTGGATCGTGGTGAAGATCACTCCACCTGACGCGCGCTTGAGCCGGTCGCGCAGATCCTGGCGATCCACAGCCTGTTCGGGTGCGGGAATCAGGTCGGGCACCGCGGCGAAGTTGCCGAACAATTGGCCGTCGAGGTCGTTGCGGTCGGTGATCACGACCATGGTCGGGTTGCGAAAACGTGCGTCGCGAATCAGCCGAGCCGCGTAGAAGATCATGGAGAGCGACTTGCCAGAGCCCTGCGTGTGCCACACCACACCGGCCCGCCGGTCGCCCTTTGCCGCCGCCTCGGCTGTCGACTCGACCGCTTTCTTCACAGCCCAGTACTGGTGATAGGCCGCGATCTTCTTCTGGGTTTCCGACACGCCGTCCTCGAAGGCGACGTAACCCGAGACGAGGTCGAGGAGACGCTCCGGTCCGAGTGCGCCCCGGACCAGCGTCTCCATCTGGTCGGCTCCCGCCTGCTCCTTGCGACCGTCGATGGTCTTCCACGCCATGAACCTGCCGAAGTCAGACGTGACGGTGCCCATCGTGGCCTCGATCCCGTCCGTGATGACGAGTGCTTCGTTGTGGGTGAACATGTCTGGAATCTGGTCGAGGTAAGTGCGGAATTGGTTGTAGGCGTCCTGCATGGTTGCGTCGGGATCGGCCGGGTTCTTGAGCTCGACGACGACGAGCGGCAGGCCGTTGACGAACAGCACCACGTCCGGGCGCCGCGTTCCGCCGTTCGGGCCGGTGATCTCGACGGTGAACTGGTTGACGGCCAGCCAATCGTTCTTCCGGAGGTCGTCGAGGGAAAAGAGTCTCGCGCGGTCTCCGCGGATCTTTCCGTCTTTGCCTTTGAACTCGACCGGGACGCCGTCGGTGAGCATCCGGTGGAAGGCCCTGTTTCGCGTCAGGACTGTCGTGCCAGGGGGCCGGATCGCCGCCCGAAAGGCCATGTCGTGCGCCTCGGCGGGCAGCAGCGGGTTGAGCCGCTTGATGGCCTCGCGCAGCCGGCCGACCAGCACCGTATCGGCGTACGTGGACCGCTCCGGCCGCGACCCGTCGGGTGCGATCTCGGTGCCGTGGAGATGGGCCCAGCCGACTTCCCGCAGCCAGACGATCATCGCCCGCTCGACGGCCCCCTCGTCGAACTTCACGGCGCGAACTGTACTGCCCGAGAAGGAGTTAGTTAACGGTCATCCGTCCCGAGATCAACTCGGGGAGCAAGGCATCCCGGAGCTGAGCCAGCACGCGGTTCTCGCGGGCATTGGTTTCGATCAGCTCCAGGAGTGGTCCAACAACCGCAGTGAGTCGCGCAATCAGCGTCCCGTCCAACAGCGGAGCACGCATCGCCGCGAGTGCCTCCCAACGGACGTACGGGATTGTCGACCCAACCGAAGCAGATGTCGCATAGTCAATTGCCTCGGGAGATGCGAGCCACAGGAGAGCGGGAATACGAGAGTGGGCTGATTGCGGCCGCAACACGAAGGTCGTCGTGCGCGTGATCCCATCGAACTGAGCGAGGCCGACTTTAGCGAAATACGGCCTCATCGCACCGAAGAGAATGTCCCCCTTTCGGAATCGCACAATGCTACTGGTAACTTCGTTGCCGCTTCTGTGCGTCCCCAGATCGATCGACCAGCTAGGCATGTCTTCAAGGCCGACGTACTTATCACTGTTCTCAGCTCCTGACGCTCGCTCGACAACGAGCTCTACAAGATCGCTTACGACGCCATAAGGGGCTGAAGCAGCCGCGTTGGCGAAGTAAGCACGGGATAGCTGCTCTGCCGTTGCCGAGGTACGCCGGTTGAGGTCGATCTTCTCGTCTAGCGCGCCGAGTACCTCGCTGATCTTGCGCTGTGTATGTGTCGACGGAAATGTGATTCGGATCGTCCGCTGGTCGCGAAGGCTGACGTAGGGCGCCATGTCGGTCTGATCCTTGAGCGCCGCGAGTTGTGCCTGGCCATCAGGGCTAACAAACCAGTAGTAGATGAATCGCGGATCGAGCACGGACCTATCCAAGACGCGCCAGAAACACAGCTGCGGCGAGTACACGAACTCGGCCATGCCATCGGGGACGAGCGCGATGCGACCGACTGTTCCCTTAGACGTGAAGACGACATCGTTTGCCCTCGAAGTTTTACCTTTTGCGTAGGGAAGCCGCTCGATCAGAAGGTGATCTGCACCTTGAACTTTGATGCCGTTTTCGATGTTGCCGGCCCGCACGAAGGGCAGGCCCGACGCTCCAAGCTCGGAGTTCTTCGCCCGGTATCCATCGCCGATTTCGATGACTTTTCGGTCAATGAGCTCGGACACCCGCGCAGTGGACCAGTTCCTCATACGGCTCGGCTAACTATCTGCTCGAGAGCTTGCCGTACGCGGTGTGCCGCGACCTCGGTCTCAACCAGGTAGCCCATCAGCTGAGCCTTGAGGCTGGCTACCTGGATGGCGATATCTTGCGGTTTATCGGACTCTTCAATGCCTACGTATCGGCCCGGCGTGAGGATGTGTTGATTTGCTCGAACCTCCTCTAGGCTTGCCGAGCGGCAAAAGCCTGGAACGTCGGAGTAGTCGCCGGCTTCCTGCTCGGCGCGCCACGCGTGGTACGTCGTCGCGATCCGGCCGATTTCCCGTTCGGTGAGCACGCGATACACGCGAGTCACCAACTGGCCCACCGACCGGGCATCGATGAACAGCACCTCGCCTCGGCGATCCCTGAAACCCCCCGCTGCAGACCGATCTCTCGCGAGAAACCACAGGCAGACCGGGATCTGGGTGGTGTAGAACAACTGGCCCGGCAGCGCGACGATACAGTCCACTAGATCGGCCTCCAAGATCGCTCTACGGATCTCGCCCTCACCGCTCTGCTGCGATGACAGCGACCCGTTGGCCATAACGAAACCGGCCACCCCGCGCGGCGCCAGGTGGTGGATGAAATGCTGGATCCACGCGTAGTTGGCGTTCCCGACCGGCGGCTTGCCGTATTTCCAGCGTACGTCGTCGCGCAGTAGGTCACCCTTCCAGTCGCTGACGTTGAAAGGCGGGTTGGCCAGGATAAAGTCAGCGCGCAGATCCTTGTGAAGGTCGTTTCGAAACGAATCGGCGTTCTCGCGGCCCAGGTCGGCCTCGGTGCCGCGGATGGCTAGGTTCATCTGGCCCAGCTTCCAAGTGGTCGGATTCGACTCCTGGCCGAAGATCGAGAGGCGCGAGCGCCGCCCGCCGTGGGCTTCGAGAAAACGGATCGACTGCACGAACATACCGCCCGAACCACAGCACGGGTCGTACACGCGGCCGTCGAACGGTTCGATCATCTCAACCAGCAGCTTGACCACGTGCTGCGGGGTGTAGAACTCGCCGCCGGCCTTGCCCTCGGCGCTTGCGAACCGACCGAGGAAGTACTCGTACACGCGGCCCAGCACGTCCTTCGACTGCGCCTCGGAACCTCCGAGCCCGATGGAGCCGATCAAGTCGATCAGCTGGCCGAGGCTGTGCCAGTCGAGAGTTGGCCGCGCGTAGTCGCGGGGCAGCACGCCCTTGAGGCGAGGGTTGTCGTGCTCGATCGCCTCCATCGCATCGTCGACAAGCTTCCCGACGTGCGGCTGCTTCGCGTTCTCCTGCAGCCACGACCACCGCGCGATCTCGGGCACCCAGAAGACGTTTTCAGCGGTGTACTGATCGCGGTCCTCCAGGACGCGGCGGCGATCGTCGTCCGTGGCGCAGTAAAGAGCGGACGAGCGTTCGAACGTCGCCGCCTTCAGTGCAGACCTGCGCTCGTCGAAGGAGTCCGAGATGTACTTCAGGAAGATGAGGCCGAGGGCCACGTGCTTGTACTCGGCCGGATCCATGCTGTTGCGCAGCGCGTCGGCCGCCTGCCAGAGCTTCGCCTCGAAGCCTAGCGGCTGAACGGTTTTGGCCGCTCGTGGCCTGTGGCGCTCCAGCCAGGCGGCGATTTCGTCGCGATTGAACACAGGCCCTGACGCTGGCTCAGCGGCCGGCGCCGGGAAGTCCGTGTGCCGCTTTCGCCAGTTGGAGACGACGGTACGGCTAACGCCTGCCAGTCGGGCGATGTCGGTGAGGTTCAGAAGCGGACTCTCGGTCTCGGCCATGGCCGATGATGTTAACAAACGCGTGCGAGCCAGGCAACTGTGGGTCTTATGTATGGAGTCGGATCGTCTACCGTATATTGATTCGGCAATGACCGGCCATATGCAGCGCGAGCAGCCACAAGGGGGTCGAGCGGGAACCTACGTCCGGCAGCCAGGAGGATACTCGGCTTTCGTCCCCGAGCCCCTACCGCCATCCCCTCCGCTCCGGATGGCTCCACGCCTCGTTGCCAACCTGTCAGCGGCTGATCTCGCTCTCGGCAGGCTCGATGGTGCCGCGCTGACGCTCCCGGACCCGGACCTTTTCGCCGGTATGTACGTACGGCAGGAGGCGGTGCTCAGCTCGCAGATCGAGGGCACGCAGGCCTCGCTTGCAGACCTCCTCCAACTAGAGCTGTGGAGCGAAGGGGGTCCGCCAGATGTGCGCGACGTGGTCAATTACGTCGACGCCATGAACCATGGCCTCGAGCGACTGGCTGAGCTGCCGTTATCGCTTCGACTGGTCCGCGAAATCCACGGGCGCCTGATGGCCGGGGTGCGCGGAGGTGACCGCGAGCCGGGCGAGTTCAGGACATCACAGAACTGGGTGGGCGCGCCGGGTTCGACGCCTAACACGGCAACTTACATTCCGCCGCCCCCCGCGCTTCTGCAGGAAGCGCTGGCGAGCCTTGAGCGCTTCTGGCACGAACGTGAGCTGCCGCCGTTGGTGAGGGCGGGACTGGCGCACGCGCAATTCGAGACCATCCATCCGTTCCGCGACGGCAACGGCCGCGTCGGCAGGCTCCTGATCACCTTCATGTTGTGCAGCGAGGGAGTGCTCACGCGGCCGCTGCTCTACCTCTCCCACTACCTCAAGAGCCACCGGGCGCAGTACTACGACTCGCTCCAGGCTGTCCGAGACGAGGGTCGCTGGGAAGACTGGTTGGCTTTTTTCCTAAGCGGAGTGGCCGAGGTCGCTAACGAAGCGACAACAACCGCGCGTGCGATCGTCGCGCTACGCGAGGCTGACTGGGCGCAAATCCGCTCGGAGGGCCTCGCAGCCACGAACCTGATGCGGCTGCTCGATCTGCTGTATCGCCAACCGATCGTGTCTGCGGCGTATGTGCGGGACCGACTTCAAGTGCGCTATCAGACAGCGAACGAGCTCATCGAGCGACTCGTCGCCAAGGGAATCCTGACCGAGACCACCGGCCAGAAGCGCAACCGACGCTTCGCGTACCGGAAATATCTGGACCTTTTCCCGAGCTAGTAGCGCTTTTTCGACCGGCGCCTGATGTAGCCGTACGTCCAGAACAGACAGATCAACAGCAGCACTAGCCCGAATCCAACCACAGCTGCGCGCTCCATTCACACTAGATGGTGACGAATGGCCAAGCTCAGCATCGTCAAGGTCAAGTTGGACCGCGAGGTCAACTCCTACATCCTGTCCTGCGCGACGACCAAGGAGGCGGTCGTCATCGACCCCGGGCAGCCGGCTGAGAAGATCGCGGAGCAGGCCGCCGGCCTGACCGTCAAGTACATCCTGGCCACGCATGGCCATCCCGGCCATGTCGGCGGCAAGGACGATCTCAAGGCGGCAACCGGCGGCGAGACGGGGATCCACACGGCCGACGCCAAGCAGTTCCTGCGCTCCGCGGACCGCTACCTGCTCGACGGCGACGAGCTGGATTTCGGTGAGTTCAAGATCCAGGTCCTGCACACGCCGGGCCACACTCCGGGCAGCGTCTGCTTCCTCGTGGCCAACCACGCGTTCGTCGGCGACACGATCTTGGCCGGTGGGATCGGCCGGCAGATGCCCGAGACGGATGTTCGTCGCCAGATGATGAGCATCGGGACCAAGCTGCTCCGGCTGGCGCCCTCGACGGCCCTCTACCCGGGCCACGGGCCCGCGACGAGCCTGGAGCGAGAGCTGGCCCAGAACCCGATCTTCAGGGGAGCCGGCGCCAGGGCTTAGCCGGCGCTGACGAGGCTCAGGAGAATCTTCGTCACCCCGGAGCTCGAATCGCCTCCGAGGGTCCCCGTGAAATGCGAGTTGCTCTTCCGGGTCACAGTCGCCGTGAAGGTCGTGGCGGTGCCGGCGCCCATGCTGAACGTCCAGTCCCCCTGGCTGAACTTGGCGGAGTAGTAGGCGGCGACTTTGTCGATCTTGTCCAGGGTCTCCCACTCCATCCCCCACGCCACCTCGCCGCTCGAGGCGAACGGCGCGCCCGCGGTCAGTCGCGCTCCGGGATAGATGGGAACGTCGGTGGGGAAGTTCGGCGGCATCGGCACCTGCGCGTCCAGCAGACCTGAGGCCCGCGCCAGGGGCGTGCCCGCCGGGGTGCCCGAGACGCGCGCCGGCGAGCTCGCGCCGGTGCCGGATTGCGAGCAGGCGGACGTCAGGACGAAGGCGACGATGAGAAGTGCGCGAAACACTGCCGGCATGTCAACGCGCGACGAGGGCCGGACGGACCATGCGGCCTCGGGTGCGGCTCGAGTGAGTCACCGGTTCCCCGCGCAGAAACACCTCCTTGATGGCGAAATCGAACTCGGTGCCTTCGAGCGCGCCGTGGCGCTGCCGCGACCGCATGTGCTCGGCCGCGACGCGGGTCTTGCCGTTCGGGTCGACGACGACCAGGTCCGCGTCGAACCCGGGCGCGATCGCGCCTTTGCTCTCCTGAAGGCCGACCAGCCGCGCCGGCGCCTCGCACACCCACCGCGGCGCCAGCCACACGTTGCCCAGGTCCTTGGCCAATTGGAGACAGCTGAGATACAGCGTCTGCACCCCGGGGCTGCCGGCGGGCACCTCCTCGAAGCTGCGCGATTTCTCCTCGTCGGTGTGCGGCGCGTGGTCGGTGCTCACGATGGTGATCGCTCCTCGCTCGAGCCCGCTGATCAGGGCTTCGCGGTCGGCGGCCGTGCGAATCGGGGGGAGCATCTTCATCGCGTTGCCCAGGCGCGCGAAATCCTGGTCGGTCAGCAGAAGGAACTGCGGGCACGTCTCCAGCGTGAGCGTCGTGCCGATCCGCATCGCGTCCTCGGCCGCCTGCAGCCCGAGGGCGCTGGAGAGGTGGGCCACGTGCAGGTGGACACCGGACTCCCTGGCCACCGTCGCGACGGCGGACACGGCGACCGCCTCCGCCTCCGGCGGCCGCGACTCGAGCAGGTCCGAATAGGTCAGGAGCGGACGGCGATACGCGGCGAGGATCGTCGGATCCTCGGCGTGGATGGCCAGAGGCACGCCAAGACGCGCCACCTCGGGCGCGAGACGGGCCAGGGTGCCGTAGTCGGCCGGTGGCTCGAGGTCGGGGTCGTCCGAGGCGGGGGAGTACAGGACCTGCTTCCGGCTCAGGCTGAACGAGTAGGCGAGGTAAGCCTTGAAACCGACCGCTCCCGCGGCCGCCATCCCTTCCAGGTCCTCGGGCGTCGAGCTTGACCGGATGAGGCCCCACAGGCCGAAGTCGACGCGGGCCTTGCTGCGCGCGAGTGCCGACTTGGACTCGAGGACGCCGGCGCTGTCGACGGCCGGAACCGTGTTGGGCATGTCGATCACCACCGTCACCCCGCCCGCCGCGGCCGCGGCGGTCAGCGTCCCGAAGTCTTCCTTCTCGGGAAATCCGGGGTCGCGGCTGTGGACGTGGACGTCGACCGCGCCGGGCAGCACGTACATCCCCTTGGCGTCGACGGTCTTCGCGCCGGCGGCGGCCGGCCGCCCTGTGTCCACCGCCATGATCACGCCGTCGGTGACGTGCACGTCAGCCTCACGGGCACCGTCCGGCGTGTAGACGGTCCCGCCCTTGATGACGAGCTCAGTCAAGTTCCAGGTCTTGGATGCGAAACAGCGGCGAGTAGGGGATGCCGGCCTCGCGGATGTTCTCTTCGCCGCCTTCGCCGCGATCGAGCACGACGACGAGGTGGATCACCTGTAGGCCCGCTTCGCGCAGCACCTGCACCGAGCGCAGCGAGTCGCCGCCGGTCGTGACGACGTCCTCGATCACCGTCACCCTTTCGCCCTCGACGACACGGCCCTCGAGCTGCTTGGCCGTGCCGTAGCCCTTCGGCTCCTTGCGCACGAGGACCAGGGGCAGGCCGGTCTCCATCGACACGGCGCCACCCAGCAGCACCGCACCAAGCTCTGGCGCGGCGAGGCGCTGCGTCTCGGGCGGCACGAGCTCCGCGAGGTGCGCGCCGATGCGCTTCAGGAGCGACGGGTCGGTCTCGAACAGGAACTTGTCGAAGTAGCGATTCGAGCGGCGCCCCGAACGCAGCACGAAATCGCCTTTCAGATATGACGATGCGACCAGGTCGCGGCCAAGCTCCCGCAGCCCGGATGCCCCCGCCTTCACGGTCCTAATCTAGCCGAAGGATGTCTTCTCCTCTGATCGTGGGGCTGCTGCGCGTCGTCATTCACATGCCCGACAGCGGTTCCCTCAAGTCGAAGCGACAGATCGTGAGCGGCCTCGTGCGGCGCCTGCGCCAGGAATTCAAAGTTTCTGCCGCGGAGGTTGGCGAGCTCGACCGCTGGCAGTTGGCCGAGGTCGCGGTTGCGACTGTGAGCGGCGACGGCCGGCAGGTCGACAGGGTCCTGGCCGCCGCGCTTGCGTATATCGAGTCTCACAGCGACGGGTCACGCATCACGGACGTCTCGACGGAGCACGTTCCGCTGTGAAGACGGTCGAGTCGCTGGTCGACGAGTTCGAAGAGTCGCTGCCTTTCCAGCTCGACGGGTTTCAGCGCGAGGCGATCGAAAAGCTGGACCAGGGACGTGGGGGCGTGCTCGTCAGCGCCCCGACGTCGAGCGGCAAGACGATCGTCGCGGAGTACGCGATCTTCCGCGCCCTGAAGGAGGGCGCGAAGGTCATCTACACCACGCCGCTCAAGGCGCTGAGCAACCAGAAGTACCACGACTTCTTGCGCGCCTACGGCGAGGCGACGATCGGCCTGGTCACCGGCGAGAACACGATCAACGACGACGCGCCGGTGGTGGTGATGACGACCGAGATCCTGCGCAACCTCATCTACGAGGACCCCGCGCGCCTCGACCTCGTGCGTTATGTCGTGCTCGACGAGGTGCACTACATCGACGACTTTCCGCGCGGCTCGGTGTGGGAGGAGATCGTCATCCAGGCGCCCGCGACGATCAAGCTCGTCGGTCTCTCCGCGACGATCGGCAACTACAGGGAAATCGCCGACTGGATGGCCGAGAACCGCGGCGGCATGGAAACGGTCTTCCACGACGTCCGCCCGGTCGAACTGAAGATGTGGCTCGCGATCAACAGCCGCTTCCTCCCCCTCTTCAAGACGGACGGCGGAATCGACCAGCGGACCTGGAGCAAGGCGGCGCAGGAAGAGGAGGCGTCGTATCGCGTCGGCCATTTCCGCGGCCTCCCGTCCAACGACCTACTGCATGTGATCCCGGAGCTGCGCGCCCTCGACATGCTCCCCGCGATCTACTTCATCTTTTCGCGACGGGGTTGTCGCGAGGCGCTGCAGCGCTGCTCCTATCACGAGATCGACCTCACGACCGCCGACGAGAAGGAGGCGATCGACCGCGTCGCCGCGGAACGGCTGCGGGGCCTGAAGGATCACGACGAAGAAGCGCTGTTCCGCCGCATGGTCGACGCGCGCTTGCTGCGCCGCGGTCTCGCCGAGCATCACGCGGGGCTACTCCCGTACCACAAGGAGATGGTGGAGGAGCTCTTCCAGCGAGGCCTGATCAAGGTGGTGTTCGCGACCGAAACGCTGTCGCTCGGCATCAACATGCCGGCGCGCGGCGTGGTGGTCTCGTCTTTCACCAAGTTCGACGGCGTCAACTTCTCCACCCTGACGACCGGAGAGCTGACCCAGCTGATGGGCCGCGCCGGCCGCCGCGGAATCGACGTCATCGGCCACGGCGTGATCCTCAAAGAGTCGGACGTCGAGGTCGGCACGATCTACGAGGTCGCGATGGGACCGACGCTCGTCGTCGAGTCGAAGTTCCTGCCGAGCTACAACATGGCTCTCAACCTCCTTCGCGTCTACACGCCCGAGGAGGCCGAGGGACTCATGCAGCGGTCGTTCGGCCAGTTCCAGAAACGGCTCGCCGCGGCGGAGACGGACGAGCGGCTGATCAACGTCCGCTCGCGCCTCGATGACATCCGGCGCATGTGGGACGACCCACAGGTGTCGATCGACGACGTGGCCCAGTACTTCAAGTTCGAGGACCGCAGACGCGCGATTCGGATCGAGCTCCGGCGCCTTCGCCGCGAGTCGGGCGGGCAGCGTCGCGGCCGCAACCGCCGCTTCTCGCGCGCGATGAGCACGTCCTCGCGAATCGTGCACCGGCTGGAGGTCGAGGCCAAGGGCCTGCTCGAGCGGCAGCGCAAGCTCAAGGTCGTCCGCTCGCCGCAATTCGGCGAGCTCCTCCAGAAGTACGGCGAGATCCGCTCACTGCAGCAGGAGCTCGAGCGCGGGCAGCGCGAGGCGACCGGCCAGATGGACGAATACCCGCGCAAGCTGCGCCGTCTCTCCGGCATCCTCAGCGAGACGGGCTTCCTGCTGAAGAGCAAACCGACCGACAAGGGGCTGTTCGCCGCGCGTGTCTACGGCGAGAACACCATCCTCGTCGCCGAGGCCGTGTGGCTGGGTTGGTTTGAGGGGCTGACACCAGAGGAGCTGTGCGCGGTGATCGTCATGCTCGCGGCCGAGGATCGAGAGCGGCGCGGGGACAGGCAGGCGCGCGGCCCGCGCCGGTACCCGACGCACGCCATCGCCCAGACCGCGCGGTTGGTGCGCTCGCTCTACTTCCGCTTCGCGGACATGGAGCGTGAGCTCGACGAGCCGAACCTGCGCGCGCCCTCGCACGACTACATCGATTTCGCGTACCGGTGGTCGTCGGGTGAGGCGCTGGACACGATCCCCCTGCCGCCCAACGTCGACATCGGCGACGCGATCAAGGCGATGAAGGCGCTGTACTCGCTGCTGCGGCAGCTGGAATTCGCGCTTCGGCAAGCAAAATCACCTCTGCTAGGCACCGTCTCGAAGGCAGTGCTGTTGATGGAGCGAGATGTGATCAAAAGGACATACTGAGGTCGGAATGAGATCCGGTAAGCGGCGGATTCTGGTCACCGGGGTGGCGCGCTGGTGGGGCGCGCTGCTCGTGCAGCGACTCATCGAAGACCCCGACGTGGCCGAGGTGATCGGGATCGACATCCGCGAGCCGCGGTACGACCTCGGCCGCGCCGACTACTTGAAGCTCGACATCAGGCACTCGCTCATCGGCAAGCTCGTGCGATCGGTCGGCATCGACACGGTGGTGCACACGCTGACCCGCATCGACTCGTTCGACATGGACCCTGCCCGCGCGCACGAGATGAACGTGATCGGCACGCTGAACCTGCTCGCCGGGTGCGCGGGCGAGGGGAGCCCGGTGCGGCGTTTCATCCTGAAATCGTCGGGCCACGTGTACGGGTCGCGATTCGACCTGCCGATCGGACTGCGCGAGGACCACCGCCTCGACACCAACTCGGGCCACCAGTTCGTGCGTGACATCGTCGAGGTCGAGTCGTACGCCCAGGACTTCGCGGTGCGCAACCCCAGCATCGCGATCCTTGCCCTGCGGTTCAGCAACAGCCTCAACCCTCAGGAGCCGCAGCCTCTTGCCCGCTACCTCGACCTCGAGGTCGTGCCGACCGTGATCGGCTATGACCCACCGATCCAGCTGATCCACTTCGAGGACTGCATCGAGGCGATGGCGCTCGCGATCAAGCGGGGGCCAGCCGGCGCTTACAACATCGCGGCGCCCGGTGCGGAGCCGCTCTCCAGGCTTCTCGACTCCGCGGGCAAGCTCCACGCCCCGCTGCTGCCGCCCCTCGGGCTTGGCCTTGCCGCCTTCGCGATCCGCCAGGCGGGTGTCGCGTTCCTCTCACCGCAATTGCTCGACCTGCTGCGCTGGGGCCGCGCGTTGTCGACCACCAAGGCAGCGCGCGATCTCGGCTTCAAAGCCGCTCGCGACACGCGCGCCGCGTTCGAGGACTTCATCCAGCAGCGGCGCGTCCTGCGGTACGAGCCCGACCGCCACGCCTACCAGTACGAGAAGGAGCTCGAGGACTTCATCCACAGCCGCCAGCTCGCGGCGGAGAACGGTGAAGCCGAGGTCGACGGCGAGCTAACGGAGGCGGCCGCCGAATCTAAACCTCGCCGCCACCCCCGTCGACCACGAGCACCTCACCGTTCACGTAGCTAGCGGCGTCGGAGGCCAGGAACAGCACCGCCCCCGCCACCTCGTCCGGCACGCCGATCCGCCCCATCGGGTTCTGCGCCAGGACGCGATCGAGGATCTCCTGGTTGCCCCAAAGGCCCTCGGCAAACCGCGTCTTGATCAAGCCCGGCGCCACGGCGTTCACGCGGACTTTGCCGCCCAGCTCCCGCGCGAGCTGGCGCGTGAGCATGATGACGCCCGCCTTCGTGATGTTGTAGACACCGAGGCCGATGCCCGGCCGCAGGCCACCGATGCTCGCGATGTTGACGATGGCCCCTCCGTGCGCCTCCATCGAAGCCTGGTAGACGAGCCGGGTGAGGACGAACACGCCGCGAAGGTTGACCTCGAAGGTCTTGTCCCAAGCCGGGAGCTCGGCACCGAGGATAGGCCCGAAGTAGGGATTAGTGGCCGCGTTGTTGACCAGGATGTCGATCCGCGAGAAGCGTTCCATGACCTGCTGGACGAGCCGCTCGAGGTCCTCCGGCCGGCCGGCGTGGGCCGCGATGGCGGTGGCCCGCTCCGGGTAGAGGCCGTTGATCCGCTCCGCCTCCTGGTCGAGGTCCGACTGCTTGCGGCTCGAGAGCACCACCTGAGCGCCATGCTCGGCCAGGATCTCCGCGATCGCGCTGCCGATCCCCCGGCTGGCCCCCGTGACGAGCGCGATTCGCCCGGACAGGTCGAAGCGGGAGGCTGCCGGCACGACTGATACGATAGCCCGCACTTAATTCCAATTTCCTCTAGGGGTTAGATGGCGATAACCGGCAAAGCAGCCGAGGACATCCTCGAGCGCATCTTCCAGCCCACCACCAAACCCAGCGCCCGCGACCAGGCCGAAGAGACGCTCCGGCACCCCAAGCGCCTGGTCTACGTCGCCATGTCGAACAGGTCGTTCTACTGGCGAGCCCACATCCAGAAGTTCGTCCTCGACTCCGGGATGGTGCCGGTGAGCCCCTTCATGCTGTTCGACTACTACCTGATGCACACGGTCGACAAGGACGTGGTGCGCGAGGCGATGAACAACCTGCTCTCACGTTCGGACGAGGTCTGGGTGTTCGGCCGCCTCTCTCTCGGCGTCAAAGTCCAGGTGGGCATCGCCAAGCGCCTGAACAAGCCCGTCCGCTACTTCGACATCAGCGACCTTCCGGTGGCCGTGATGCCGATCTCTGAGGAGACCGCCCAGGAGGAGCTCCGAGACTAACCCCTCCGGCCGCTTCGCGGCCACCTCCCCATTTTATGGGGAGGAGCTGCCGACCCTCCGGTTCCACTCCTCAGGTTTCGCCAGCTCGCGCAGGGTCGGCATCGAGCCCGGGCCGTCCCAGACGCGGTTCAAGACACTCATCCCGTGCTCGTCGAACACCGCCCGGCAGAACGCCTCACCGCGCTTGTACTGCTGCAGCTTGAGGTCGAGGCCTGTGAGCTTCCAGACCAGCACCTCGAGCGCGCTCTTGCCGGAGCTCCGCCGGCGGTAGGCAGCCTCGAGGCGATCGAAGCCTGGCAGGATCCTGGCCCCCAGCTCGTTCATGACGAGGTTGCTGTAGCCCTCGACCACCGACATGGTTGCCTGGACCTCGCGCATGACGCGCCACTGCGCCGGCAGCACGCCCGCGAAAGCGGCGATTCGCGTGACGGCCGGGCCCTTCTTGGTCACGGTGTCCATCAGCACCCGCATCGACTCCTCCATGTAGGGGCGAAGCCACGGGTGCGCGGCGAACTGCCAGGCATGGGTCATCTCGTGGAGGATCAGCCAGCGCCGCAGGTCCTGTCCGGGCAGCTCGGCCTGGCGCTCCCACTCCTCGACGTTCGTCTCGACGAGGTACAGCCCTTCCGCTCCCATCGGCTCTGCGGCCAGCAGCTGCGGGTCGTACTGCCCGAGCACGCGGCGGCCCATGAAGGCGAGCATGTAGCCGATGTAGCGGGTGACGCCCGCCCGGCCGGCCTCGGCGATCAGCGAGTTCGGCATCCGGCCGGACTCGAGCACGGGGTCGACCACGCGGCGCAGGATGCCGAGGTTCAGATCGAGCCACCCCTCGCGATCGAGCGCGTCGAACGCCGGCACGGGTACTGCAACGCCCTTCGGAAGCGGCCCGACCAGCTTCAGCAGGGGCTTTTCCAGCTTGGACGCAAGCGCCCGGTAGCCCAGCGTCGCCGAGGCAAGGCGGCCGCGCGGCTCGGTCGGGGCGTCGAGCCGCGCCCGCGCCGTCCGGCGCACCTCGTCCCAATCCAGCAGAAGCGTGGTCCCGCCTCGCGGGCGGACCGCCTCGGCCACGGCCGCGGTCGCGAGTCCGAACAGGATTCCGTAGACGGCCGTGCGGCTCGCGGATCGCCTCATCGCACCTCCAGGGTACGAGCGGCCTCAAACTGGCGCGTGATGGTTCCCGCGGACTATCAGCCGTTCTTCACCGCGAGCGTGGCGGCCAGCGCCGGTCTGATCGGTCTCTTGTTCGTGTCGGTCTCGATCGCCCCGGAGAGGGTTTTCGGCCCGGCGGCCGAAGCCACCCGACAGGCCCAGGCGCTGAGCGCGTTCACCGCCCTCGCCAACATCTTCTTCTTGTCGCTGACGAGCCTCATTCCCCACGTGAGCTTCGGGATCGTTGTGACGATCATCTCCATTCCAGCCTTGCTGCAGACGCTGGCCCTCCTCTCGGGTTGGTCACAATGGCGCGCGGCTCACATCGTCTGGCGCGGACTGTTCCTGTTCCTGGCCAGTGCGACGATCTACGCCAGCGAACTCCAACTGGGTATCGAGCTGTGGCGAGCGCCCTCGAACAGCGGGCTGGTGACCACGCTGCTATTCCTGATTCTTGGTGCGTACGCCATCGGGCTCGGGCGCGCCTGGGAACTGCTCGGCGCGCCACGGAGCGGGCTCGTCTCAAACCTTGCGGCCCTGGTCGGGCTGCGCAGCGCGAAGGCGCGCGGCCACAAGCCGGACGGCGAAACCGCGGGCGGGAAAAAGACCTAGTAGATGTAGGGCCAGTGCCGGTTTCGCTTGAAGACAACCTTGCAGCCGTCGCAGCGAAACACGATCTGGACGTGCCGCCGCCCGATCGCCTGGGCGTCTCGGCCGCAGACGGGACAGGAGGCGGTCTCTTCCATGTACATCGCCGGGATCGGGTCGACCTTGATCTCTAAACGCCTTCTCTTCTTTGACATTTGCCTCTTTGTTGCCTTTCCCTCAAACCAGGTGGTTGTTCAGACGTCGAGCTGCGTCACGTCCAGGTTCTTCAGGTCCTCCGGGGGTTCTACGCCTGCGCGCTGCAAGCGTTTGAGCAGCGCGAGGATGTAGCGAACGCCAGCGAGATTGACGTGATGCTCCCTTGTCAGCGTCTGAATGGCCTGGAGCTTCATCACGTCCCGGCGCGAATAGCGCCTGCGATTGGTAACGGTGCGCTTGGGCGAAATCATGCTCAAGTGCTCGTACATCATCAAAGTGCGCGGATGCACCTCGAGGATCTCGGAAGCAACGCTGAGCGTGAAAATGGGCTTGTCGAGATCGCTTGAGGCGTCCTGATTGGCCGCGACGCCGGTCGCGACGAGTTCGCGTGACTTGACCTTCATAAGCTTCTGGGGTGGGCGTGTTGTGTGGTTTAAGCGATTGAGAGCCTAACTTTGGGTGACAGGGGCGGTTGCAGGTTCGCTGCAATTCTGCTTGGCGATAATGGGGCAAGCAAAGTATTTTTGTTAAGGAGTGCAGTCATATCGCCTAACAAAGGGGCGGTAGGCAGGCTTTTGTAGCCTCCAGGGCTCGTGCATTACGTTATCGGCCGTGCACGCACTCCTCAGCCTGCTGCTGGTCAGCATCTCGGTCGGGCTCAGCAACTTCGCCGGAGCGATCGGAATCGGCCTCAGCGGGATCAACGTCCGGACCCGGGTCCGGGTGGGCATCGCCTTCGGCTTCTTCGAGGCCCTGATGCCGATCGTCGGGCTCCTCCTCGGCGAAGCCGCTTCCGGTTTCTTTGGTCACTACGGCAAGTACGTGGGGGGCGCAATCCTGATCCTGACAGGCGTTTACACGATCATCCAGGCTCGGATGACGGCGGTCGAGCAGGAGACGCGCATGCCGCGGAGCCTCCGGCTGCAGAGCCTGGTCGTGACGGCATTGGCGCTGAGCATCGACAACCTCGCGGTCGGCTTCGCCCTGGCCGTCTATCAGATCGACATCTGGCTGGCCGGCCTGACGTTCGGCGTTGTCAGCGTCCTCATGGCGCTCATCGGCCTCGAGGTCGGCCACCATCTCGGCAAGCGGGCGGAGGCGTGGAGCGAGGAGGTAGGCGGCGGCGTGCTGATCCTGGTAGGCGCCGCCATCGCGGTCGGAGTTCTAGGCTAAGCCGGTGCTCGACAAACCCCAATTGGAGCAGGTCCTGCTGACCGCCGAAGAATATATCGCGACCGTCACCCTGAACCGCCCGGACCAACGCAACCCGCTCTCAGCGACGATGCTGCGCGACCTCGCCGCCGCGTTTCGCTGGTGCCGCGACGAGGCCGAGGTCCGGGTTGTGGTGCTGACCGGTGCGGGCCGCGTGTTCTGCGCGGGCGCCGACCTGACCAGCTTCGACGGCGAGATGACAGGCCTCGAGAAGTATCGAAGCCGGGACCTGTTCGTCGACCTCTTCCTCCTGATGGCGGAGCTGGGCAAGCCGATCGTCGGCCGCATCAACGGCCACGCGCTGGCCGGCGGCCTCGGTCTCGCGTGCTCGTGCGACATGATGGTCGCGGTCGACACGGCCACCTTCGGCACCCCCGAGATCAACGTTGGGATCTGGCCGATGATGATCCAGGCGATCCTCTCGCGAAACATCCCGCGCAAGGTGCTGCTCGAGATGGAGATGCTGGGCGAGCGCTGGACGGCGACCCAGCTGCATGCGGTCGGCGTGGTCAACCGGGTCGTGGCGCACGAGCAGCTCGACGCGACGGTCGGCGACATCGCGCGGCAGCTCGCGAAAAAGTCGCCGGTCGCGATGCGCCTCGGACGTGACTCCTTCTACCGGCAGGAGGACATGGACTTTCGAGCTGCCCTGCACTACCTCCACGGCCAGTTCCTGCTCGTGTCGCAGACCGAGGATTCGCGCGAAGGCATCAAGGCCTTCTTCGAGAAGCGCGAGCCCGACTTCAAGGGTCGCTGATTGGCCAACTCCCGTCACCGCGAGCTGCGCGATAAAGCGCTGAAAGGCGGGACGCGCTACCTGCCGAAGCTGCGTGAGCAGCACAAGCTGACCGCGCGCGAGCGTCTCGACCTGCTGCTCGACAAGGACTCTTTCATCGAGGATGGCCTCTTCGCCAACGTCCTCGCGGAGGAGCTGCCCGCGGACGGGGTCGTCACGGGGCTCGGCACCATCGACGGCCGCCAGGTGGCGGTGATGGCCAACGACCCGACAGTGAAGGCCGGCAGCTGGGGCGCTCGTACGGTGGAGAAGATCGTCCGCATCCAGGAGACGGCGGCCCGCATCCGCGTGCCCCTCTTCTACCTCGTCGATTCGGCCGGGGCGCGGATCACGGACCAGATCGAGATGTTCCCGGGCCGGCGACACGCGGGCCGCATCTTCTATAACGAGGTCCAGCTCTCGGGCGTGGTGCCGCAGATCTGCGCGTTGTTCGGACCGTCGGCAGCCGGTGGGGCATACATCCCGGCCTTCTGCGACGTCGTGATCATGGTCGAAGGCAACGCTTCGATGTACCTGGGCTCGCCGCGCATGGTCGAGGTGGTGGTCGGCGAGAAGGTCACGCTCGAGGAGCTCGGCGGCGCCCGGATGCACGCCACCGAAAGCGGGCTGGGAGACGCGCTGGTCGCGGACGACAAAGAGGCGATCGAGCTCGCCCGCGCTTACTTCAGCTACATGCCGCAGCGCTCCGGCGAGAAGCCCGCGACATGCGAGCCGAAGCCGGCGCGCGCCGCCGGCAAGCCGATCGCCGACCTGATCCCTGAGGAGCCCAACCGCGGCTACGACATGCGCAAGGTCGTCCAGGCAATCATCGACGAGGGCAGCTGGCTGGAGATCAAGAAGCTGTTCGCCAAGGAGCTGCTCACCGGTTTCGCGCGGCTCGACGGCAATGCCGTCGGCATCATCGCCAACCAGCCGATGCAGAAGGGCGGCGTGCTGTTCAACGACTCGTCCGACAAGGCCGCTCGATTCATCTGGCTGTGTGACGCCTTCGAGATCCCACTTCTCTTCCTCGCCGACGTGCCGGGTTTCATGATCGGCACCGACGTCGAGCGCCGAGGGATCATCCGCCACGGGGCAAAGATGATCAGCGCTGTCTCCGAGGCGACGGTGCCGAAGATCTCGGTGATCGTGCGCAAGGCGTACGGCGCGGGGCTGTACGCGATGGCCGGTCCGGCGTTCGACTCGGATTGCGTCATCGCCCTGCCCTCGGCCCAGATCGCGGTCATGGGACCCGAGCCGGCGATCAACGCGGTGTTCTTCAACAAGCTGGCCGAGCTGCCCGAGGGGCAGCGTGCGGCTCGCCGCAAGGAGCTGGAAGACGAATATCGCCAGGACGTCGACCTCTACAAGCTGGCCGCAAACCTCATCGTGGACGACGTCGTCGATCCAGACCAGCTACGGGAGACGCTGATCGCACGGTTTCGCGCCTACTCGACGCGCGTGGCCACGCGCCCAGACCGCAAGCACGGGGTGTTTCCGGTCTAGAGGCCCGGCTCTAGAGCAGTTTCGCGGCGACCAACCCCAGGCCAAGGAGCAGGACGCCCCACGAGAACGCCTTGAGCGCAAGCTCGAGCGGGCTCAGCAGCGTTGCTCCGTCGAGATTGGTCTCCGATCCATCGGCCATGGTCATCGTGCCGCGCACCGACCGCGCTCGGCGGCGCACCAGCCTCGCCGGCGTGCTCAGGGCCCGCTGGCCATAGGACAGCGCGTACGCGGCGGCCGCCGCCGCCAGCGAGCCGATCGTCAGCCGTCCACTCTGCGCGAAGGAGGCGGTGAGGACCGGAAACGCGCCCCACGACAGCGCGAACCAGAAGTCGCTGTGCAGCCTTCCTCCGACGAGCTCGAGGTTGTAGGCGAAGACGAAAAGCACCCCCGCCGCGATGAAGGGCACCAGGCCGGGACCGACAATCGCGACGCCGGTAAGCCCGATCGCTACGGCGCCGGCGAGCCCGACCGCGGCCGCGGTCCATAGGACCCAGGACGGCAGCTCGGTCTGCAGCGGCCGGCCGCGCAGCTCGTCGAGGGCGTGGGCCGAGATGCCGACGGCGAGAAAGAAGGCGAGCAGCGTCGCAATCAGTCGCACCACGCTCAACCTCGGCGCGAGGGTGGCGCCGATCAGCACATAGGACAGGTGCCAGGCGGTGTATGGCGGGTGCAGGACGGCCCAGACGTCGCGGCGCCAGCCCCGCGCGCTGTTCGCGTAGTAGGCGGGCGCCAGGACCTCAGCCGGCATGGTGCTTCTGGCCCCACATCACGAGCCCGCCGCCGAGGCTGGTGAGGTGGTGCTCGACGTCGACCATCCCTGCCTGGCGCCACGCCTCGTACATCCTGTGCATGGGCCACTGACGATAGAAGCCTTCGATGTTCGGGCCGAGGAAGCGCCCTGCCCTCCACCACGCGCGGCCGCCGAGCACGTAGCCGCCCGACGGCATGAGGAGTCGCGTGTAGAGCTTCCAGCCCAAATGCCAGAACAGGCTCGGCGGCACGTAGAAGTCGAGGCTTGCCATGGCACCGCCGGGTCGCAGCACGCGCCCAAGCTCCGCCAGCGTCGCCTCGGGGTCGGCGACGTAACGCAGAAGGTAGGTGAAGCTGACGGCGTCGAACGACCCGGCCGGAAACGGCAACTGCTCGGCTCGCGCCACCTGCAGATGCATCCTATGGTCGAGGCCCGCGCCATACACGCGCGTCCTGCCGCGTTCGAGCATCGGCTCGCTGAGGTCGACGCCGACGATCTCCGCGTCGGTCGCATGGGCGAGGGCGATCGCCACGCCCGCGGTCCCAGTGGCCACGTCGAGGATGCGCTGCGGCCGGACACGGGCAATGTGCCGCACCAGCTCCTGGCGCCACCGGGAGTTCTGGCCGAGGGAGAGAACTTCAGCGAGCCTGTCGTAGCGCGCGGGCAGGTCCTCGAAGAGGTTCGCCGCGAACACGTTTTCCGGGGTCGCGGCCACCGGGCCCGGCTCTCCCATGCGCGAGTTCAGCGTACGGGTATTACGGGGTACCTGGACAAATTGACTTTGCCGGCGGCCCCATCTACCGCTTGCTGACGTAGTAGCCGCCTTGGTCGAGCTCCCGCAGCATCGCGTCCGCCTGCTTCCAGATCTCGCTCCTCAGCTTGCTGAATCGCTTCTGGGCGCGAGAGTCTTCGAGAAGGATGTCGTTGATGCTGCCCGCGCCGCCATACGCACTGAGCAGATGCTGCAGGGCGCGCGTCTTGCCTGTCACGATCTTCGCTCGGTCGTTCTCGAGCCAATCGGCAAACTGACTCTCGTTCGCTTCGCGCAGTACGGCGACGCACTCGTCAATGGCCTTCAGCAGGGCTTGATAGCGGGAATCGAAGTCGTCAGCCACCTGCCGGCCGGCTCGTCAGACGAAGAGCGGCTCGCTGCGCGAGCGCTCGACCAATGCCTCCATCGCCTTGTCGTCGGGCGCCTCGTGAAATCGCTTCGCGGCATCGAGCACGAGCGGGAGCAGGTCGACGTCGCCGACGCTGTTGAGGAAGATGCCCTGGCGTCCCATCGCCCACCACACCGCGAGGTCGATGTCGTCGGGGTCCTCGAGCGGCTGGTACCACGTGGTGCGCGTGTGGTCGCGCTCCATCCACGGCCGGTGGGCGATGGACTTGATGGTCTGGACCGCGACGTTGCGCTCGCGGCACGTCTCGAGGAGCGCGTCGAAGTTCTCGCGGTAATACGAGTTCTGCATCGTCACGTAGTTGTATGGCAGGAGCACCGAGTCGAAATCGAAGCGGTCGAGGCTCCGCCGGTGAGTGGCGGCGATCTGCGCGCCGTGGCCGGTGACGCCGATCCATTTGAGCAGGCCTTCCTCACGCGCGAGCAGAGCGGCGTCGAGCGCCCCTCCTGGGCTGAGGGCCTGGTCCCACTCGATCGGGTCCGCGAGCGCGTGGATCTGCCACAGGTCGACGTGGTCGACGTCGAGACGATCGAGGGACCGCTGGATCTCTTCTCGCGCGCCTTTCTCATCCCGCTTGTCGCCCTTCGTGGCGAGGAAGAACCTGCCGCGCTCTCGCTTGAGCCAGGGTGCGATGCGGAGCTCGGAGTCGCCGTATCCCGAGGCTGTGTCGATGTGGTTGACGCCGTACCGAAGCAGGACCTCCAGGGTCTGGTCCGCCACCCGCTGTGACACGCCGCCGAGTGATGCGGCGCCGAAGATGAGCCTGGTGCTCTTGTGACCGGTGCGGCCGAATTCAGCCTTGGGGATCACTTACCCAAAGTTAGCACCGCGGAGCACGCCGGGCTCGATGCGCTATGGTGAGCGGCAGTTCAATTCAAACCAGGAGGCGCCAGTGGAGTTTTTCAACCTCAAGACGAAGCGAAAAGTCGAGATTCCGGACGATCAGCTGAAGAAGAAGCGCAGCGTGCGCACGACCAGCGGTGGCAAGCGCCAGGAGCGCTACGCTGCGATCGCGGAGGTGCACGAGGGCGGCAAGGCGCTGCAGCTGTTCAAGTTCATCAACAAGGAGACCTTCGACAGCCTAGACGTGCCGGAGATGCACTAGCCGCTCCGACGCGGTCATAAACCGAAGGCCAGCAGGTCGTTCGGCGTGTCGTCGCGATGGTGCACCCGGCTTTCCACAATAAGAACCTTTTGACAATTCTTAACGGGCCCGAGATCGATCTAGCACCACGGCACTCTAAGGTGAGGCGGGACGGCTACCAGCGCCCCAGCTGATTGAGAGCCAAGATGCCGCACGGTCCCGAACCCTGTGGACGGTGTGTCCTCAAGTATCCCGCTGGCTCCTCCAGGGTCCGCCTGTACTCAAGGGCCGGGTCGCTACGTGTCCGCACGTGTCCTCGATGTTCCGCTCGGTTCCGGGAGTTCGTGACCCGTCTGTGACGCGGCGCCGGTCGCCAGCGGCGGCTGGATCGAACGGGAACGGCAATCGTGATGCGGCCCTTGCCTCGACCTTCGCATTGTCACGAAACGTCCGAGGTTCGGAGGTGGAGGTCAGCGGTGCTTCCGCCTCGGCTTGGGAGCAGGCATGCGTCCGAGCTTTGCGGGCGTTTCGACCGGCGTGATGCACTCGAACATCCCGTAGACCGTCCCCTTGCTCGGCGTCATCTCCGTGTCCGCAACGAACACGACGTGGAATCCGGCGGCGGACTTGAGCCGTCCCTTGAACAGGACAAGCGCAGCCGCGTCGGTCGGCACCTCCATCAGGCCATGCGCGCCCTCGGCGCAGGCGAGGACCGCGAGCGCGCGGGGTCCGTCCTCGACCAGGGAGACTCCTAATGGATCGTCCTTGGCGATCCTCGACGCGAGCGCGTCCCCGGACGCCTTGCGCGGGTGGATGGCGATGATCGGGATCGAGGTCGCCTTCTTCGGCGGCGGATTCGGAGCCGGTCGGTGGATCTTCGCGCGGCGGCGGAGCTCGGGGAGCACGTCGGCCGGCATCGAGCCCATCGATACGGGGCTTCCTTTCGGGACGAGGTCGAAGCCGACCTGATGGAGCCGGAGATGGAGGGTGCCAGGCTCGGGCTGCTCTGGTGGCCGCTGCCGGATCGACCAAGTGCCGCGCGACCCGTCCGGGAACTGAAGCCGGCCCGCGGTTGGTTCTGTGCTCACAGGCACCGCTGGCCCGCGCTCGTCGAGCTCGATCACTGCGACCGTGGAGAGGACGAGGCGCCGCACGTCCTGGCGGCCAAGATCGGCCGGTCCGGCCTCGCCGATGCCGATAATCACCGGGAGGAAGTCAGCATCTTGCGGCCAGCCATACCGGCCTGCCTTGGCGACGAACTCGGCCGGCGGTTCCGTCGGCGGATCGAGATGCAGGAGCAGCGTCCCTGGCGGCATGGCCACGTCCTTGCCCTCCTCCCAATCGCGCACGCCCGCAGGCAGTTCGTCCCCGGGGTACAGCGCCAGTCCACGCTGGATGCCCTGCTGTCCGATGACGACGCCGGCGTAGCGCTGCTTCACGCGATCGACCTCCACCTCGATCTCGAGATCGATGTCGTCACCCCACCGAATCCACGGCTCGGTCTCGCAGTAGCGGAGGGCGGTCTCGAAGAGGAGGCGCCACTCGTCCGGGCTCGCGAACTCGCGTGGCTGCTTGCGCCCGGACATGTGGCCGATGAAGGAGTCGAAGATCTCCTCGCCTTCGGGGATCGGAGGGGCCTCGATGACTTCGGCTGCACCCAGCTTCGCCGCGAGCTCCTTCACCCGGGGAGAGATCTCCCGCGAGCAGACGATCCGATCAGGGCTCTTGGGACGCTGGCGGTTGGCGGGCTTGGTGACGGCGTTCCGCAGGGCGGTCTCGACAGCCTCGGCGTCAGAGCGATCCATGTGAATGCCGAGCATGTCGCCGGAGTCCATGTCCAGGACCATGCAGGCTGCGACGCGCTTCTCGCCGCGGATCCGGATGGTCTTGGAGACGTCGCGCAGCATCACGAGCCAGGTGGTCTGGGCGGCCATCGCACCGGCCATTGTCCCAAGCCGAGCCCGTCAGGGGATCAGTGTGCGGTCAACGTGCGCTCAGCGTGCGACGGTCTCGGCCCGTGGTGCGCGACGGGCCCGGACCTGATCGCCGAGTATCGTGCAAGCAACTGTGTGGGCGACGCGATCCAATGCCTTCGTTGAATGTCCTTAACAGAGACTCCTTGGCGAATCACCCGATCCCCGGCGAGAGGCGTATTCGGGAAGCATGGCCAACTCATGCTAGGTCGCAACCGTAGGAGTGCCAGCGGCAGCGAATGGACGCGGAGGCATTACGCGAGATCGCTCCGCGGCTTGGTCCCGCTTAACTGATCAGGCGACCTCATCGAGAAACGCCCGCGGGTTCACGATCGCGCACTCGCCATATGAACCAAGCGAGAGAAGATCGTCGTCGCCAGTAACGATCCAGCGCGCCCGCCCAGCACGCGCCGCAGCCAGTACGAAATCGTCTGCGCGGTCGCGGCAAACTCGTGGAACATCTTTGGGATTGACCACGAGGGCGATGATCTCCAGTTCTCCGATGAGGTCCTGGCCGGCCTCCGTTGAGAAGCCGAAACGCGAGACAAGCACTCGCGCCAGCTCGGCCAGCAGGTAGCGGGACGTGACAAGCCTCACCTGGCCTGTAGTTCCCAACAGCAACACGCCGCGAGGCGGGCCGCCGAACACTATCGCCGAAATCAGAACCGACGTGTCGACCAGAACTCTCCGCTCAGTCGGAGCGGCGCCTTTCCTCCTTGACGATACGGCTGACTTCTCCCGTCGACCGGATTCCGGCCGCCTTCGCCGCCTGCTCACCGTACGTGAAGATGGACGCCCAGCGGGCCTGCCGCTGGACATACTGGCGGAAGGCCTCCCTGACAAGCTCGCTTCTCGACCTTCGCTCAGAGCGTGCCAGGCGATCGACCTCTTTGGCGAGGTCTTTGGGGAGTGAGATGGTGAACGTTTCCGACTGGCGCGTATTGAACACCTCCGATATGAAAGTGTCTTACAGCTTAGCAGGACAGCTACGTGAAACAACAAAAGCAAGCGGCCTGGAGGACAGTCGCGCTGCCACGGAGAGGACCTAGACGTGCCGGAGATGCACTAGCCGCTCCGACGCGGTCATAAACCGAAGGCCAGCAGGTCGTTCGGCGTGTCGTCGCGATGATGGTGCGCCTGGCAGGAATCGAACCTGCTGCCTTTCGGTCCGGAGCCGAACGCTCTGTCCGGTGAGCTACAGGCGCGATAGGACTCACCCAGTCTAAACTGCGGCCCCCGTGACTCGATTTGCGACGTGGCTCGTGGTTTCGGCCGTCTTGATCGGCTGCCAGAACCAAACGCACCCTGTATTCAGTCCCGCGCCGAGTCCAACACCGCACACGGCACCAACCGCGGCCATCCTGCAGTCGGGCGACGTTCCGCAGACCCTTTCCGTGTGCCTTGGCTCGGGTCCCATCGACGTCTACATCGCGACGCTCGCGGGATCCGGCACTCCTGTGGCGGATAAAGCGACGAGCGCGTGGGCGCAGCTCATCAACGAAGGTGCGCGGGCGGGAGCGATCTCGATCTTCGCTTCCAGCACGACCTCATGCAGCGCCGAGCTCGGCTCGACGACAAACGCGAAATCAATCGCCAGCGTTGTGGCGCAATTCGGTGACGAGGGCGAGGCCGACCGCGCCTGGCAGTCCGGCGTGTTCGGTTTTGCGCCGCCGCCGGCGGGCGAGCTGGTGCCGGGACTCACGCGCGGACCGAGCACCGGGCTCGGGCTGAGCTCGTTTACCTACGACCGGCCCTCGGTACGATTGGCGAGCTGGCGCCGCTCGGTGTTCGTGGCGCTCGTGGTGGCGGGCAACCTCGACCTGAATACGTTCAAGGCCGCGACGGCCGCAATTGACCCTCGCCTAAACTGAACCCCTCCTTTCTGCGCCTGTAGCTCACCGGATAGAGCGCTTGCCTGCGGAGCAAGAGGCAGCAAGTTCGATTCTTGCCAGGCGCACCAGGCACGCTGTCTTCACCCTCTAGCAACAAGTTGCTGAAATTGTTACGAGGTCCGGCGGATGCTCTTCTGACTGGGGGCGCGATCGGCCTAAACGCGCGAGGTACAAGACCGAACCTAAGTAGGCAGGATCGGCAGGCCCGCGTCACTGGGTAGGCGCGTGGAGGACTTGGTAGATGAAGCGTCTTTTCATCGGACTCATGGTGGCGGCACTGGCTGCCATCGGATTCGGCAGCGTCACCGCGTCGGCGTCATCGGGCAAGCTGGTGGCGTTCGGAACCGGCACGGTCACGATTTCGGGGGACAGCGCAACCATCGTCAACGCCTTTGGCGAATTTGGCGGCGTCTACCTCAACTCCAAGAGCCTGAGCGCCAAGCCGCTCAACGCGGTCAGCTTCTCGTTCGTGTCAACAGGCGGAGTGACCGGCGGCGCGCCGAGGTTCAGCATCCCGATCGACAGTGGCGGCGCTAATGTCACGTACGCGTTCCTCGATGTCCTGGGCTGCGGCTACTCCGCAGGCATGGTCAGCACAGACCTGGCGAACTGCCAAGTCTTCTTCGGCGTTGAATACGCCAACTGGGACGCCTTCGCGGCCGCCAACCCGACCTACCGCATCGCCCCTGGGTTCATCCCGTTCATCATCGCCGACGAGCCCGGTAGCTACGCCGTGAACAGCATCGACCTCCGCTAGGTCAGATTGCACACAAGGTCAGGGCGTACGCGTTGCGTCCTGACCCCCAACATTTGGCGAACCATCGCGGGCGCTACGCGCCCGCGAAGTATTTCTGCAGGCCGGTTTCCAACGACAGCGCCATCCGCTGCTGCCCGGCGGGATCGCTCGCCAGGCGAGCCTCGGCCGGGTTCGTGATGAAGAGAGGCTCGACCAGCGCGCCCGGCATCTGGCTTGGGTTCTCGACCCACCCGCTCGCCGGGGGACCAAGCTCGATCAGGTGTCCATACACGCTGCCCGATGTCGTCAGGGCCGGCGCCGCCAGCTGGTCGTCGGTCCAGACGCCGCGGTCGTTCGAGCCCAGGCCCGCGACCAGCGCGGCCTGCAGGTCTTTGGCGAGCCGTTTGTTCTCGGCGACGAATGGTCGCGCCGCGTCATAGAACGTCTCGGTGCCGCCGACGGCTGGATCGTCGAACCCGTCGAAGTGAATCGAGACGAGGACCGACGCCTGGCCGGCGTTGGCGCATGCCGCGCGGTCGAGCAGGTCGCGATGCACGGCGGCCGCGGTCATCGCACCCGTCACGGAATCGTCGGCCGTCAGCTTGGCCACCGACGAGTCGGCGGTGCGGGCCATCACCACGCGATAGCCGTCCGCGCGAAGCATCGCCGACAGGCGTGTCGCAACCGCCAGCGTCGCGTCTTTCTCGAGCTCCTGGCGGCCGCCGGCCGAGCCGACAACGCCCGGGTCGAGACCGCCGTGACCCGGATCGATGAACACCGTCTTGGTCCCGCGGGCACCGCTCGGCGCGAAGCTCATGCACGCGCCCGGCTGCAGGCCGCCCATCACGACCTGGCCCGACACGAGAGTGGGAGATTCGGATCCACCACCGCCTGGCGCGACCGCCGAGCGGGTGGCGAGCATCGCCTTGGGTAGAGCAAAGACACACGTGACCACTAGAGCCACGGCGAGCGCTGCACGAAACAAGGGCGACGAACCCTGGCGGCGCCGAGTGCGGGCTGCGACGTTGCGAGGTTTTGCGATCGGCCCGGCCATTCTAGTGGCGGAGCGACCCCATAAATCGAAAACCGCCGCCGGCGCCCGGGTTACTTGATCCTTCCGTTCTCCGCGGTTGCGACCTTCTTGCTGGCGTTCACGTCCACGTTCAGCACCGCAAGGATTACCACGAAAGCCTTGTTCTGCCACTCGGCGATGTAGAAGGTCTGATTGCCGACAGAAGCACTCAGGACGACGGAGTTGGCGCTCAGGCCGGTCTTGGTGCCTTCGATCACCGGCGCGCCTCCCTGCTTGAGGGTCGCCGCGCTGAAGTTGAACACCGTCCCGTTCGTGTATGCGTCGTTCGCGGTCTTCTCGTCTTTGTACTGCACCACGAAGTTGAGGATGAACGGATAGCTCGCGGTCCCTATCTCCGTCGCGCTGCTCTTGATCGCGGAGCAGTTCGACGAGCTGCTCGTGTAGAAGGCGAGGTAACCGGCTCTTGCCCCCTTTGCCTTCGCGTCCTGCCAGTACTTCTGGAACGACTTCGAAGTGCTCGGGTCCGGGGTCGCCTCTTTGGCGACGACCGTGTCGATGTCGCCCGAGAGGTCGCACTTGACCAACCCATTCGGGACGTCGCCAGGCTGGACCGAGACGCTGGAGACGGTTGGTCCCTGCGGCTGAGCCGATGAGCCGCCGCCGCACGCGGCAACGAACAGAACGCCGAACAGGATGCCTGCGCCGCTCCTGGCCATCAGGTCAGGCTAACAGCGGAAACCGCCGAAGCATGCGGACGGGGCGTTAGAAAAAGATCGTCTGGCGGCGGGGCAGCATCTGGTAGACCGTCGCCTGGATCCATTCCCTCACCTGCTCGCTCAGCGCGAGCACCAGCCGCGGATCGTCCGCGCCCTGCGGTCCGTACTGCGCCACCTCGATCGGCTTCCCGAACGAGATCAGCCACTTCGAGGGAAGCGGAATCATCCCCAACACCCCGAGCCAGGGGAACGTTGGCGTGAGAGGTAGCGTCGGGAGCCCGAACAGGCGGGCCAGCGGCTGGAGGTCCATCACGACCGGGTGGACCTCCTCCGAGCCGACGACCGCGACAGGAATGATCGGCGCGCCGGTGCGGAGCGCGACCTGCACGAAACCGCCACGTCCAAGGCGGCGGATTCGATAACGGTCGCGATAAGGCTTCGATGCGCCCTTCACGCCCTCCGGGAACACGCCCACGAGCTCGTCCCGCTCGAGCAGCGCCGTCGCGTTGTCCGGATGGGCCAGTACGTTGCCCGTCTTCACCAGCAGCATGTTGGTGAACGGCATCGCGAAGGCCCAGTCGACGACGAGCATGCGCGCGTGCCGCGGATGGGGATGCTCGGCGATGATCGCCGTGCGGATCATCGCGCCGTCATACGGAATGATTCCCGCATGATTGGCGACGAGCAGCGCGCGACCGCGCGCGGGCACGTTCGTCACGCCATCAACTTCGACCCGCCAATAGTTGCGATAGAACCAGAGCGCGACGTTCTTCACGCGCTCGGTGAACTCGGGGTCAAAGCCGAAGCCGTCGCCTGGGAGTTCCTCAGCCGGAGGACTCGCGATGCGGAGAGCCCCCACTTCGCGACGATTATGCCAACATGCAGTCGGCCTCGACATGGCACTCGATCTTCAGGCCGCAGCAGGCGAATACATCGGATGGCTTCAGCTCGAGGCCAACCGCAGCCCGAACACGGTCCGTGCGTATGACTCCGAGATACGCAAGCTGCTCGGATTTCTCGCCGCGAACGGCCATACGCTGACCGTCGATTCGCTCCGGCACGAGGACCTGCGCGCGTATCAGCGCCACCTCGCCGGACGGTTGAAGAGCCCTGCCTCGCGAGCCCGCGCGCTCGTGGCGATCCGCTCGTGGCTCCGCTGGATCGCGCGTGAAGGCCTGATCGACCGCGATCTCTCGAACGGCATCACGCTGCCAAAGGTCGAGCAGCGGCTTCCGAAACCGATCGACCCCGACGAGCTGACTCGCATGCTCAACGCGCTCCCTCGGGCGACGCAGCAGGACAAGCGCGACCGCGCCCTGGTCCAGTTCCTCGTTAGCACGGGATGCCGCATCTCCGAGGCGCTCGCATTGGACCGCACCGACTTTCCCCGCTCGGGCAACCGCCTCGTCGTCACCGGCAAGGGATCCAAACAGCGGAGCGTCTACCTCACCACCGACGCACGCGCCGCGATGGAGGAATATCTCGAGGAACGCGAGGACGCGTGCCTTGCGATGTTCATCAACTTCGACCGGTCCGCGAGCGACGACCGGGCAAGACGGCTCACCCCGGCCGGCGCGCGCTACCTCGTCAAGCAGATCAGGCAGCAGCTCGGCGCATGGTCTTTCAAGTCCCCCCACGTGGCCCGTCATACGGCGGCGACCACGCTCCTCGAGGTCACCGGCGGTGACGTGCGGTTGGTCCAGGAGGTCCTCGGGCACGCCAACCTCAACACGCTGCAGGGCTACACGAAGATCGTCGACAGCCGGAAGCAGGAGGCCTACCGGCTCTACCAGCAGTTCCTGGACAGCAAAAAGAAGGCATAGTATTTCGCCAGTGGTCGACATCAAACAGGCAAAGCTGTTCCAAGGTCTGCCGGAATCCGAGGTGCGGTCGATCGAGAAGCAGATGAAGACCGTCAAGCACCCGGCCGGCCACGAGATCGTGGTCCGGGGCGAGGGCGGCGTCGGATTCATGATCATCACGGAGGGAACGGTCAGCGTGAAGACAGTGCAGGGCATCACGCGAAAGCTGGGTCCGGGTGATTCGTTCGGCGAGATGGCTCTGCTCGACCACGAGGGCCGCAGCGCGACCATCACGGCGGACTCTGACGTGACGCTTGCGACCATCCCGGAGTGGAACTTCAAGCCGTTCCTCAAGGAGCACCCCGAGGTCGCGTACCGCCTGCTGCAGACGCTCAGCCGGCGGATTCGCCAGGCGGAAGCCGAGGCATAGAAAAGGCCGGGCCCCTTCGGACCCGGCCTTGAGAAAGTCAGCTAGTTCGGATTACTCGTCCTCGATCTGGTTGTACATCACATGGTCTGGCAACGAACCTCTCAACAGCCGTGTTTGTATTGGCGTCCTCCATCTGGTTGCTCGAAGGGCTACCACGAGATGACTTGATAACCGGAGTGATGAACGCGCGCAAGCGCGTGCGAAACAAGAGGGTTAGCAGGGGAGTAGCGTCGCCGCATGCCCGGTTTGCAGCTCGCCGTGAACCCGGTACATGCGATCCCGTGCCCCGACACAATTGCGGAGCAACCGCCAAGAATGGCGCAAGGTCAATGAGCGATGTGATCGTCGAGCGGGAGGCGGCACGGGCTATCGTCCTGAGCCGCAATCAGGCAGTGCTCCTTCAGCTTATTGAGGCGGAGTCCGGTCGCAGCTGGATATTGCCAGGAGGCGGTCTGAGGGATGGCGAGACACATGAGCAGGCCCTGATGAGGGAGCTTGCCGAGGAGGTGGGCCTCCAGGCGATCCAGCTCGGTCCGTGGGTGTGGCGGCGAACAGCAGAGTTCACGTTTCGGGGCGTCCGCTATCGGCAGCAGGAGAGAATCTTTCTTGCCCACGCGGAGCCGTTCGAGTTCGATCACAGTGGGCTAGACGAGGTTGAGGTGGGCATCGTTCTCGGCCACCAGTGGTGGAGGATCGAGGAGATTGAATCTGCGACGAATCTCGTTTTCTGGCCGCGCGGCCTGGCACAACTCTTGCCGCCGTTGGTGCATGGCGACGTGCCAGAGGTACCGCTCGAAATTGAAGACTGATTTGAAGTGGCAATGGACAGTGTCCGAGGCGCCAAGCTGTTCCACCGGTTGACGACCTTGTGATCCGGCCACGGCTGGGTCGGTGTCGTGCATTGACGCTAGCCCTACAATACTGTATGGTTACAGCCAACAGACGACACCATGGCCTGCTCCGAACTCCCCAACTGGTACCTTCAGCGGCGAAACGCAGTCGTCGACTTGGGCTCGGCAACCTGGCGCAAAGCCAGAGCTGAGGTCGTACCGCCCGGGTATGCCCCCGACGAGTGTTTGCGCCGACTCGCTAAGGCTGGGAGAGTCCGACGAATCGGCCGTGGACTGTATGTCGTCATCGATCCGGTGCGCGAGACACCGGCGATCGCCTTAGCCAGCGCGCTGTTCGCAGACGAGACGCACTACGTAACTACGGACGCAGCTCTTGCCTTTCACGGTGCGATTGACCAGCCAATCCGGCAGATAGCGGTCGTTCTTTCACGGAGTCGGCGGCCGATCGACATCGGTCCAGCGTTGGTGCGGCCCGTCAAGATTAGGAGCGACCTACTCACTGCTGCTCAGGCGTACAACACCACGACTGACGGCTTCAAGATCCGTGTCGCAACCCGCGAACAAGCGGTCGTCGACGCCTTGGCAGAGCCTGCCTGGATGGTCTATGGAGACCTCCTCGCCGAAGTGCTGGCGAGCTCCTCCGAGGAGGAGATCGAACGCGCCGCCGCCGCCGCATCGGCGCGGTCTACGGCAGCCGCACAGCGTCTGGGTTACCTGCTCGAGGATGCCAACCAGTCCGTGCCTGACTCTCTTGCGAGCCTCAGGCCGATGCGCGCGGTCCGCTTGCGGCCCGGCCAGAAGACGAAGGGACCTTACTCGACTCGCTGGCGCGTGTATGGCTGATTCACGCGACCGAGAACAAATCGCGTTCGACTACCGACACGCCCGCGATGTACACGATGCCGACGCCATGCGGCGCTTTCAGAACGAAGAAGCGTGCTTTGTCTTGCTGGCCATTCTCGAGCGACTCGCCACCGAGAAGTCGAGCTTCATTCACCGCGTGGCACTCAAGGGCGGAATCTTGATGGCCGGCGAACTGCATTCGCCACGATCATCCGCAGACATCGATGCCACAACCGGACACATGGAGCGGCTCGATGCGGATCAGGTGATTCGCGAGCTGCGGCGCGCTGGTCGTGCGTTCAACGTACGGCCGGACGCTGAGCCGGAGCGCACCCCTGGCGGTCTGATCGTCCACTTCCGATTCGACTCGCTCACTGATGCCGCTTCGGCCAAACTCGAGGTAAGTGTTCGCGAGGACCTCGTCTTTGCCGTCCGCGATGCCTTCTTCGACGTGTCCGCGTACGGACTCTCGCCGTTTGAGGTGCCGGCCGTGGCCCAAGTGGAGCTGGTCGCGGAGAAGATCCGCACCGTAGTCCAGCGCGCTCAACCTCGGGATCTGTTCGACCTGAGGTTCTACCTGGTTGAGTCGGGTTGGCATCTCGACGCGGGAGACCTACGAAAAGCCATCGACGCCAAACTCGCACTTACGCGATACCGTCGTTGGCGCACTGGCCTGTGGCGCAGTAACATCGCCGCCATCGAGAAGGCGTGGGACGAGAGCCTTCTCTCGTGGATTGACCCGAACGAGTTGCCGCCATTCGACACAGTCCTCCAGGACGTCGCCCGACGATTAAGCGAGCTGCACCTGGATTGAGACTGCGGGGAATCTGACCGATCTGGTTGTCAACAGAACTGTTACAGACCGATCTGGTTACTACATGACCGCATAAGGTCCGAGTTCACAGACCGATCTGGTTGCAGCCGGCCTGCGCTCCAGGCAAAAGCAAGAAAGAAGGCCGGAATCGTATTCGAATCCGCCCTTGCGGAGCTACAAGGAGCTCTTACTCGTCCTCGATCTGGTTGTACATGAGGCTGTCCTGGATCTCGTACAGAGCGTCCATCGCCTCCATCACCGAGGCCGGCTTGGCCTGCGCCAGGACCGTCACCTCCGGCGACTCCTCGATCACCTTGTTGATGGCGACCGAGAGCACCGGCGGCATCTGCCGCTGGTCGGCCAGGTTCAACATCTCGAGCTCGTTGAGGAGCTTGTCGATGTAGTGCATCTTGTTCCGGCGGGCGTACTTGGCACGCTGAATTCGCCGCTCGCGCGCGGTCATGTGCTCGATCGCCCGGGAAGCCTGCTTGATCATTGGCATATCGCTCTATCTCCTACGGAGACAAGTTTACGGCGCCCCCGCCTTTTGTCAAGGTAGACCTGTAATAAATCGTTTTAGCCCGTGCTAGTATCCCGAGAAGCGACCGGATGTGCCCCCCATGATCGCCGGCCGTTCGACCCGCATGGAAGTCCTCGAGCTGCTGCGGCGCAAGGGCCGTTCGAGCGCGGAATCGATCGCCAACGACCTCGCCGTGACTACCAACGCGGTCCGCCAGCACCTGACGAACCTCGAGCGAGACGGACTCGTGGGCAGCCAGCCCGAGCGGAGCGGCCGAGGCCGCCCGTCCCTGCTCTTCGCCCTGACCGAACGGGCCGACGCCGTCTTCCCCAAGCGCTACGGCCAGCTTGCGACGATGGTCCTCCAGGAGGTCCAGGAGATGGGCGGGCCGCAAGCGCTCGACGAGGTCTTCGAGCGGGTCGCCGCAAGGCATGCCGCGGCCATCGAGAGAGACATCGAAGGGCTCGCCTTCGACGACAAGATGAAGCGCATCGTGGCCTGGATCGGCAGGGCGGGCACCCTGGCCGAGCAGACCGAGGCGCCCGAGGGCATCAAGGTGACCATCCACAACTGCCCGTTCCGCAACACGGCCCTGAAATTCCCCCAGGTATGCACCATCACCCCGCAGCTGATCTCCAGGCTGACGGGCGCGGCGGTGTCGCAATCGGATTCGATCCACCGTCACGATCCGTACTGCTCATTTGTCGTCCAGCGGCCTACCACAACTCAGTAGCGATTCGGTCAAAGCGGTAGACAGGCTTACCGAAGTCCGCTTCGGCATATCCGTCGAGTGGCTGATGGAAGCCGCCGGCTGGCAGGTTGCCCGCTTCTGTGACCGACCCGCTCTCGTCGTCTGCGGCGTGGGCAACAACGCCGGCGACGGCCTGGCCGCGGCGCGGCATCTGCACCGCTGGGGCAGACTGGCGGCGGTCTGCTGCGTCGATCCCGCACGCCTCCGTGGCTCCGCCGCACTCGAGCTCGACGCGCTGCGCCGTCTGGGCGTTCCCGTACCGACGGAGCTGGCGATCGGCGACGCGCCCTTGGTCGTGGACGCGATCTTCGGCACTGGCCTTTCGCGAGCCCCCGAAGGCCGATTTGCCGAGTGGATCGAATCGATCAACGCGTCCGCCAGGCGCGTCGTCGCGATCGACGTGCCGTCCGGTCTCGACGCGGACACCGGGCTCGCCTACTCTCCAGTCGTGCGAGCCGACGTCACGGTCACTCTCGGGCTGCCCAAGCCGGGCTTGCTCAAAGCCGACGGTCCACGTCTTTGCGGGGAGACGTGGGTCACGGACATCGGTGTGCCGTTCGAGGCTTACGAGGCGATCGGCATCAACGTGCCGCGCGACCTGTTCGCCGGCGGCGACCGCGTGAAGCTGTGACCCGCGAGGTGGTCTGGGACCACGGCGTTTCGCTGCCGGGCCACCGCCTGTGGCTCGACCCCCTGGTCGTGCGCAGCTTCGCCTTCATCTCCCACGCGCACACCGACCACGCGCGCCGCCACAAGGAGGCGCTGCTCACACCGCAGACGCTGGCATTGATCCCGGAAGCGCGGCGGCCGCGCGGCTGGCGGATGCTGGGCTACGGCGAGCCGATGCGTCGCGGCGCCGCGACGGTCACGCTTCATTCCGCGGGCCACATGCTCGGCTCGGCCCAGCTTCACTTCGCACACGACGGCACCTCATTGCTCTACACCGGCGACATCAAGCTGCGGCAGGCGGGCGGCATACCGCCCACGCCCGTGCCGAAGGCCGACGTCCTGATCATCGAGAGCACCTACGGGCGGCCGCATTTTCGGTTCGGCGACCCCGACTCGACGATCGAGATGATCGCGAGGTGGTGCCGCCGCGCCCTGGACAGCCGGGTCGCGCCGGTTCTCCTATGTCACGCGCTCGGCAAGACCGAGGAGGTGATGCTCGCGCTCGCTCAGTACGGCTTTGCCTTCGCGCTGGAGAAGCGCTGCGCGCCGTGCGCTCGCGATTACGCTGCGGCGGGGCGCGCCCTGCCCGATTGGGTCGAGCTCGACGGAGGTCCCATCGGCGAGCGGGTCGTCATCGCGCCGCCCGCGGGCAAGGACGAGGTCCGCCGGCTCGGCCGATATCGGACCGCGCTCATCTCAGGCTGGGCGAAGGACGCCGAGTTCGCGCGTCTGTTCGGCGCCGACGCGGCGTTCGACCTTTCCGACCACTGCGACTTCGACGAGCTGATGGAGGTCGTCGAGCGCTCCGGGGCGGACCAGGTCTACACGGTCCATGGCTACACGGAGGATTTCGCCCGCCACCTGCGGAAGCGCGGGATCCGCGCCTGGGCGCTCGAGGCGAACGAACAGCTGGCGCTGGGTCTTTAGCGTTCCGGAACGCTTAGCGAAGCGCCCAGCCCGAGCGGAGGACAGCTCGGCGCATGTCGTGGTCGGCTGCCGCCACGTCGCTCAGACGCGTGAGGAGCAGGTCGACCCAGGCCGAGAGCTCGACGGGCGGCGCGAGGTCGAGCTCGTCGTTCTTGGCGCGGGCTCGGAAGGTCCGGCCCGCGACGTCGATGGCGAGCTCAGAGATCGGGCCCCGGTTCAGGTGGCCGCGCTTGACGTGCGCGGCGGGGATCCGCTCGGCCAGGTAATCCAGCAGCTCGAGCGGGTCGTCGCGCTCCACCAGGGGCGCGTGGCAGAAGACGCATGCGTCGTCGATGGGCAGCGCGGGAGCGGAACAGACAGCGCAATTCATTTGTGTGGCGGGCTCCAGTTAGTCGGTGTAGCGGGTAATTGTGTCGTCTTCGCGCCGTTTTTCAGCCTGGTAAAGCGGACAGTCTTCGAAATTGCGTACGCAGATGGGCGGGCTGTCGCTCAGCGCGTACTTGCGCTTGGAGAGGTGGTCGACGTGGCAATCGAACCGGTAGACGCGCAGGAACGCGCGCTTGTCCTTGACCAATTCCTCGAGGTAAGGGCACCTCCGCATACCGACTTACGATAGGCGCCCGTGCTTGAATTCGCCCGCGCCGGCGCTTCGGTCGGCGCCACGCCCGCCACGCTCGAGAAGGTGCGGACCCTCGCGGCGTACTTCCGCACCCTCGACGACGACGACCTGCGCCGCGCCGCCGTGTACATGAGCGGCCGGGCGTTTCCTCCCTCGCAGCGCCGGACCCTGGGCCTGGGTTGGTCGACCCTGAACAAGGTCGTCTCGACGGTTTCGGGACGGGACGACGAGGAGCTCGGCCTCATCTTTCGCAAGCACTCGGACCTCGGCGACTGGGCCGGCGAAGCGCTCGATGGGCGCACAGAGCCGGAGGCTGTGACGCTCCACGAGGTGGAGGCGACCCTGGATGCGATTCGCTCCGCTCGCGGGGCGGCCAAGGCGGCGCCCCTCGAGGCGATGGTCCGCCGCATGAACCCCGAGGCAGCCCGCTTCTTCACCAAGATCATCTCCGGCGAGCTGCGGATCGGATTGAGCGAGGGCTTGGTCGAGGCTTCGATCGCGGAAGCATTCGGCGTCCCTATCACGCAGGTCAAGCGGGTGCACCTCATCACCGGCGACATCGGCGAGACCGCGGTGCGCTGCAAGCGCGGAGAGTTCGAGGCGAGCACGATCACGCTCTTCCAACCGGTCCGCTTCATGCTGGCAAGCCCCGTCGAGACTCCCGGCGAAGCTTTCGAGCGCATGGGCGCGGACACCGTTTGGACGGAGGAGAAATACGATGGCGTGCGGTGCCAGCTCCATCGCCAGGGCGACCGCGTCGAGCTCTTCTCACGCGACCTCAAGGAAACTACTGGCGCCTTTCCCGAGCTGACCGCGGCGGCGCCCGGAATCGGCCACGACGTCCTGTTCGACGGTGAGGTGCTGGCGCATCGCGACGGGCGTGTCTTGCGTTTCTTCGAGCTGCAGCGACGGCTGGGTCGCAAGAAGGTCGACCCGGAGCTCCGCGGCGAGGTTCCCGTGGTGCTCGTCATCTTCGACCTTCTGTGGCTCGATGGCCGGACGCTGCTCGATGAGCCCCTGACGAACCGCCGCAAGCTTCTCGAGGGCCTTGGCCTGGAGCATCCCTTCCTGCTCGCGCGGCTCGAGGAGGCGACCGAACCCCAACACCTGAATCGCATCTTCGCCGAGACGCGAGAGCGGGGCAACGAGGGCCTGATGGTGAAAGACCCGATCAGTCCCTACACGCCCGGGCGCCGCGGCCTGGCGTGGCTCAAGCTGAAGCGTCCGCTCGCCACGCTCGACGTCGTCGTCACCGCGGTCGAGTGGGGTCACGGCAAGCGGAAGGGAGTGCTTTCCGATTACACGTTCGCGGTGAAGGACACGCAGACCGACCGGCTGGTCAACGTCGGCAAGGCGTACAGCGGGCTGACCGACGCCGAGATCGCGGAGTTCACGCGGCGTTTCCTCGACATCACGGTGCAGGACATGGGGCATGTGCGGATGGTCCGGCCGGAGGTGGTGCTCGAGGTGGCCTTCGACTCGATCCAGCATTCCGGGCGCCACATGAGCGGTTACGCGCTGCGCTTTCCGCGCATCGTGCGCACCCGCGACGAGAAGCCGGTAGACGAGATCGACACGCTCGAACGGGTGGCCGAGCTGTACGAGCGGTACTTCGGAGAGAAATCCGCCGTGCCTCTTTCGGAGGTTGCGGAGACGTGAAGTTGACCTTCATGGGGACGGCCGGGGCTCGCTTCATGGTCGCGAAGCAGGTGGCGGCATCCGGCGGCCTCTACATCGAGGATGGCGACGCGCGGATCAGCTTCGACCCGGGGCCCGGTGCGATCGTGCAGTACGCGCAGCGCGGCGTCGACCTCACGACCCTCGACGCCATCGTGATCAGCCACCGCCACCTCGACCACAGCGGCGACGTGAACGTGATGGTCGAGGCGATGACCGACGGCGGGTTCCAGCGTCGGGGCCGCCTCTTCTGCCCAGCCGACGCGCTGGACGACGACCCCGTGGTGCTCAAGTACCTGCGCCGGTTTCCGGAGGAGATAGTCCGTCTCGCGCCCCAGACGTCCTATTCGGTCAACGGCCTGACGTTCACCACGAGCGGACGGCATGTCCACCAATCCGAGACTTACGGCTTTCGTTTCGGCGACAGGCTCGGATGGATCACCGACTCCGCCTACTACGAGGGGATCGCCGAGCAGCACCGAGCCGGCGTGATGATCATCCACACCGTCCTCCTGCACTGCCGCCGGGAGCTGCCGCACCTGTGCATCGCCGATGCGGAGCGAATCATCCGGGACGCCAAGCCGCGGCTGGCGTTTATCACCCACTACGGGATGACGGTTTGGCGGGCGAATCCGGTCGAGCTTGCCGCCGACATGACGCAGCGGCTCGGCATCGAGGTGAGGGCTGCGCGCGACGGGATGTCGATCGACGTCCCGTGACACGGTGGCAATGGCGCGGCCGCGTGGCTCTGCTCGGCGTGGCGCTCGCGCTGTTTCTGGTTCCGCTGCTGCCTTACCACGATGTGATCAACTCCGACTGGTCGGCGTTCGACACTGGCGCGCGCCTCATCGTGAGCGACCCAGGCCATCTTTACGACTTCGATGCGCAGCGCCGGGTGGAGCTCCGGGTCACCGGCGGCCGCGTCCTGGTCACGCTCGGCATCCACGGCATCCTTCCCTTCCTCGCCCCGGCGTGGGTGGCCCTGATCGCCGTGCCGTTCGACCTGCTCGGAGCCGACCTCGGCGGGCGCCTGTGGGTGCTGTTCGGTCTTGTGTGTCTCGTCGCCGGCCTTTACTTCGCGACCCGGCCGAGACCGCCGACCGCGATCCTTCCTGCCTTCGCCACCGTGCCGGCGGCGCTGATGATGCAGAACGCCCAGCTCGACGGGATAGTCGCGCTGGGCGTCGGCGCGGCGATCGCCCTGCGATCGCGCCCCTACCTCGCCGGTGTTGCTCTCGGTCTCACGCTCGTCAAGCCCCAACTGATCCTGCCGGTCGGTTTCGCCCTCCTGCTGACGCGCAAGTGGCGCGTCCTGGCAGGCTGGGCGACGGTCGGCGCCGTCCTGCTGGCGGCGACGCTGGCCCTCAACCCTCGCTGGGTTCTGGAATGGCTTCCCGCGCTGAGCTCGACGGTCCAGACCGGAGCCCGCGAGGTGTCCCTGCCGCACTTCGCCGTCTACCTTCCGGCCGCGCTCCAGACCTACGGCTTGATCGGGCTCACCCTGTTTGCGGTCTTTGACGCGCTCGTGTTGGCCGCTCGACGCGCCAAGGATTTCAACGCGGTCGCGGCCATCCTCGTGATCGGAGGCGTCGTGGCGTCTCCGCACGCGCTGCCGTCCGACCTGGTTCTGGTGGCTGTCGGGCTTGCCATCTGGGGCGAGGCCGGTTGGGTCGAGTGGCTCGCCCTGAGTGCGGTCGCGATCATCGCCGCCTTCGCGCCTGCGCCGGTCCCGGCGGTGGTTGGGGTCCTCCTGATTCTCGTGCTGAGCGCCCGGATCAGCCTTTGGCGGCGAGGACTGGTACCGGCGTCTGCGCGATGATGCCGTCGATCAGCCCGTACTCCACGGCCTCCTGTGGGTTGAGGAAGAAATCCCGGTCGGTGTCTTTCTCGACGCGCGCCAGGGGCTGCCCCGTGTGCTTCGCGATGAGCTCGTTCAGCACGCCTCGGATCCGGATGATCTCGCGGGCGTGGATGTCCAGGTCGCTCGCCTGACCCTGCAGGCCCTTGCCGCCGATAAGGGGCTGGTGCATGTGGATGGTAGAGCTGGGCAGGGAAAACCTCTTGCCCTTGGCCCCGGCCATGAGGACCACCGTGCCGAAGCTTGCCGCTCGCCCGATGCAGACTGTCGAGATGGGCACCTGCACGTACTGCATCGTGTCGTAGATGGCGAGGCCGGCCGTCACCGCGCCGCCAGGAGAGTTGACGTAGATCTGGATCTCTTTTTCCGGATCGTCTGCCGCGAGGTACATGAGCTGAGCGACCACGAGGTTGGCGACGACGTCGTCGATCGGCCGGCCGATGATGATGATCCGGTCCTTCAGCAGCCTCGAGTAGATGTCAAAAGTCCGCTCGCGGTTGCCGCCTTCGTTCTCGACGACCGTTGGGATGTAGGCCAATCTGGATGGCAGATTACGAGAAATGGTGCTCGCACCATCTGACTTCTTCGCCGGGCTGCGGAAAGGGCTCAAGGCGAAGCTGCCGCCGCCGATGCGGCAGTTCCACACCATCCGGGGGCGCGGGCGGCTCATGAAGGTGCATTTTGGCGAGCCGGCCTACCACTTCGAGGTGTGGCATCACACCGGTGCGGGCAGGCTCGAGGTGGGGTTGCACTTCGAGGCGTCCGCGGCCGAAAACCAGGCGGCCTTCGATTTCTTCCGAGCCCGGATCGTAGAGGTCAAGTCGGGCCTCCCCCGCGCCGAGCTCGAGCCGTGGGACCGCGGCTGGTCGCGCCTGTACGAGACCTTCCCGGCGGCGCGCCTCGAGACCGACGTGCTCGACCAGGCGATCGACCTCGCGAGCGAGTACATCATCACGCTGCAGCCGATGCTGGGACAATTCCTGGAAGGGGAGCGATGAGAACCGTCGAAGTCACTGAAGAGCTGCAGGCATACCTCGATGGGCTGGTCCCGCCACGTGACGCGGTGCTCGCCCGGATGGAGGAGGAAGCGGATCGCGAGAACCTGCCGATCGTCGACACGCACGAGGGGATGCTCCTTTATATGTTGGTCAAGATCGCGCGCGCGAGGCGGATCCTGGAGCTTGGGACCGCGATCGGCTACAGCGGGATCTGGCTGCTGCGCGGCAGCGAGGGCGGTGAGCTCACCACCTTCGAGTTCGACCATCAACGCGCAGAGCGAGCTCGCGCGAATTTCTCCGAGGCGGGCCTCGGCAAGCAGGCCATGGTGCTCGAGCAGGACGCGGTGACCGGACTCGAAAAGCTGGACGCTCGGTTTGACGCGTGCTTCATCGACTTGCTGAACTCCTTTCCGTCGGAGGAGGTCACGCAGCGCGTGCTGGAGCTGTGCCTCGAGCGATTGCAGGCGGGAGCGCTGTTGATGGCGGACAACGCGCTGCGCCAGGGCGAGGTGGTTCGGCCGAAGAACCAGCAGGCGCGCAACGTCGCGCACTACAACCGGCTGGTCGCGAAGCACCCCCGCCTGGAGAGCGTGGTGATCCCGGTCCGCGACGGCCTGTCGCTGGCCCGCGTCAGGGACTAGCTACGGGCTTCGCCGCGTCGCCTTCGATCCAGTAGCTGCCGTCGGCCGCGTGCTCCTTCTTCCAGATCGGCACCGAGTCCTTGAGAGTGTCGATGCCCCACTTGCAGGCGGCGATCGCCTCCTCTCGATGCGGCGCCGACACGCAGACCACGACCGACGTCTCGCCGACCTCGAGGTGCCCGGTGCGGTGAGCCATCGCAACCCGAGCGCCGGGCCAACGCTGCTTGATCTCGTCCCCGATCTTGCGCATTTGAGGCACAGCCATCTCTGCGTACGCCTCGTAGTCGAGGTGGGTCACAGACTGTCCGCGCGAGTTGTCTCGGACGATGCCAGTGAATGTGCAGATCGCGCCCGCGCCCGGATGCGCGACGGCGGCCTCCATCTCGCGGGCGTCGATCGGTCCGGTCGTCACGTCATAGCGCATCAGTGAAGCCTCCGCTCACGGGCGGGACGAACGCTATCTCGTCGCCGTCCGAGACCTTGGTCGCCCAGTCGACGAACTCCTGGTTCAACGCCACGCGGACGCTGGCGCGGTCGGGTTCGAGCGCCGGATGGCTGGCGCGCGTGGCGTCGTACACGTCGGCGAGCGTCGAACCGACGGTCACCTGCAAGGCTTCGTTCTCCACTCCCGCCTGCTCGCGCAGCCGCGCGAAGTACCTAACCCGTATCCCGATGGCTACGGCCACAGACCCATGTTAGTCAGCGAGGAAGACGTGAACCTCTTTCCCTGAGTCGAGCGCCCGTTCGACGGTCGCCCGAGTTCCCTTCGAGCTGCCGTCCCAGAACGCGACCAGCACGTCGCAGGCGTCAACGAGCCGCTGGTTGCGCGCGGCCGACCTGCCGGCGTCGGCGAGCTCCTCGAACGAGGCGGGCATGACCTGCACGGGAATGCCCTTCTCGCGCGCCGCCTTCGTCGCGGCGGCGTCCACGCCGCTGGCGCTGCCGGTGATGATCGACGCCTTCGGGGGCAACGACCTCACATACTCGATGACACGTGCAGGCTCAGCGAAATGACGACTGCCGACGATCGCGATCCGCAAACTATCCGGCGGGGGACGCGCTCTTGCCGATCATCGTGATGTTCTTCTCGAACATTTCACGCAGCTGCTCCGCCTGGCGGTCGTAGTCCTCGACATTCGGCCAGCTGTCGCGGGTGTCCAGCACCTCGCGCGGCACCCCGGGCACGCGGTTGGGAATGTGCAGCCCGAACACCGGGTCGATGTGCGTGGACACGCCGCGCAGGTCGCCCTGTAGGACTGCCCGCACGATGGCGCGAGTGTGGGCGATCGACATGCGCTCACCCACGCCGTACGGACCGCCCACCCAGCCGGTGTTGAGCATCCACACGTCCACGTGGTGCCGCTTGACGCGCTCGATCAGCATGTCCGCGTAGCGCTCGGGTGGCAGAACCAGGAAGGGCGCCGCGAAGCACGTGCTGAAGATCGGCTCCGGCTCGGTCACGCCGCGCTCGGTGCCCGCGACCTTCGCCGTGTACCCGGAAAGGAAGTAGTGGCGGACCTGGTCTTCGTCGAGCCGGGCGACCGGCGGCAGCACGCCGTACGCGTCGGCGGACAGGAACAGGACGTTGTGCGGGTGACTTCCCGTCCCGCTGAGCACCGCGTTCGGGATGAGGTCCACCGGATATGCCGCGCGCGTGTTCTCGGTCTTCTCCTCCGAGTCGTAATCGGGCACGCGAGTGCGCGGGTCGTAGACCACGTTCTCGAGGATCGTGCCGAAGCTCTCGGTCGCGGCGTAGATCTCGGGCTCGGATTCCTTGTGGATGCGAATGGTCTTCGCGTAGCAGCCGCCCTCGAAGTTGAAGACTCCGCGGTCGCTCCAACCGTGCTCGTCGTCGCCGATCAGGCGCCGCGACGGGTCCGCCGAGAGAGTTGTCTTGCCGGTGCCGCTGAGGCCGAAGAAAAGCGCCACGTCGGACCCGTCTACGTCGGTGTTGGCCGAGCAGTGCATGGGGAACACGTTCTGCGCCGGGAGCAGGTAGTTGAGGGCGGTGAAGATGGACTTCTTGATCTCGCCGGCGTACCCGGTGCCGCCGATGATCACGATCCGGCGGCCGAGATTGACCAGGACGAAGGTCTCGCTGTGCGTGCCGTCCCGCGCCGGGTCGGCCTTGACCGAGGGCAGAGCGATGACCGTGAAATCGGGCTCGAAGTTCATCAGATCGTCGGCGTTGGGCCGGATGAAGAGGTTGCGAGCGAAGAGGCTGTGCCAGGCGAGCTCGGTGATCACCCGCACGCGCAGCCGGTACCGCGGGTCGGCGCATGCGAAGACGTCCTGGGTGTAGATGTCGTTCGCCGCCACGTACGCCTCCATGCGTGCCAGCAATTGGTCGAACTTGGCCGATGCGATGGGCTGGTTGCCCGGATACCACCAGATCGCGTCCTGGCTGGTCGGCTCCTTGACGAAGAACTTGTCCCGAGGCGAGCGGCCGGTGTGCTTGCCGGTCTCGGCTGTGAGGGCGCCGGTGGAGACGATCGCTGCCTCGTCGCGGCGGATCGCGTGCTCGTACAGTGCGGCAGGGCTCAGGTTTCGCCGCTCGACGGCGATCTTGTCAGTGGTGGCCATGAATTCTCAGGATAAGGAACGAGGCTTGCGCAACGCCTACGCGATGCGCGCGCGGCGCTGGCTTGCCCGCCGCCGCTGCTTGCCGCTCACGTAGTCGACCAGGATGTACTCCCCCAGCCGGTCGGGCGAGACGAAGAATGCCCTGCCCTTGTTGATGCGTGTCATCTGGTTGATGAATTCGGTCAGGTAGGGCCCGCGCTCCAGCATGAAGGTGTTGATGACGATGCGGTCGCGGGTGCAGCGCCTGACCTCGCTGAGCGTTTGCTGGATCGTCTTGTAGGTGGGCGGGTACGCGAACTGCGCGCGCCCGTTTTCCTCGAGGTGGGCTGTCGGCTCGCCGTCCGTGATCATGATGATCTGGCGGTTGCCGCGGTGCTTCGCGAGCAGCGAGCGCGCAAGCTGGAATCCGTGCTGCATGTTGGTGCCGTACACGTAGTCGTTGAGCGCGAGCTGCGGCAGCGTCTGAGGTTTCAGCTCGACCGCGTAGTTCGAGAAGCCGACCACGTAGAGCGAATCGCGCGGGTACTGGCTGCGGATGAGCGAGTCGAGGGCGATCGCCACCTTCTTGGCCGCGAGGAAGCATCCGCGCAGGAACATCGAGCGACTCATGTCGATCATCAGTACCGTTGACGCCTGCGTCATGTGCTCGGTGCGGTGGACGACGAAATCCTGCGGCGCCATCTTGACCGGTACCTTCGGCCCTTCGCGCACGATCGAGCTGAACAGCGTTTCCTTCATCTCGAGGAGGAACGGGTCGCCGTACTCGTAGACCTTCAGCTCGTCCGAAGCGTCGGTGCCGATGCCGCCGCGCCACAGCTTGTGCTGGCCCATGCGGGTCTTCTTCAATTGGTCGAAGATGTCGCGCAGCGCCGACTGGCCGATCCGCCGCATGCCGCGTGGGGTCAGCTCGAGGCGCCTTCCCTTGCGCTCCACGTAGCCCGCCTTCTCCAGGACGTCGGTGACCTGGCGCAGCTGGTCCAGGGACTGCCTCGCATCCGGGCCGAGCAAATCCTGGGCCAGTGAGCGGTCGATGTCATCCGGCCGGAAGCTGCCGCGCTCGAGCTGTGACTCCAGGCGGTCCATCCGCTGCAGCCTCTCCATCAACCCCATCGCCTCGCCCATGCTCAGCGGGTCCTCGCCGAAGAATGGATACCGCTCGCTGAGCTCGGACGGCGGCATCATCGCCTGCATGAATCCGGATAGGCGCGCAAGCTCGAGGCGCAGCGAATCGTCCTGGAGCAGGGCGTCCATCATCTGGCGCAGCTCCTCGCGAGCCTCCGGGCTCAGGCTCTGCAGTAGCGACTGCATCTGCGCCATCTGCCGCTGAAGGTGCTCGAGCAGCTCGTCCAGGCTGTTGATCCCCGGCGGGAACATGTCCCCGAAGCGCTGCATGAACCCGTTGAAGTCAGGCGTGCGGCCTTCCATCCGCTGCTCGAGCATCTTGTTCAGCTCGCGCACCATGTCGCGGACGCGTGAGAGATCCTGGCCCTGCATCTGCTCCAGCGAACCCTTGATGCCCTGGAACATCTGGTCGAGGATCTGCTTCTGCAGTTGCTGCATCAGCTGCTCGAACTTCTGGCGCGCCTCGTCGTCCACGAACTCGTAGTTGCGAAGTCCCTTGACCCGGCCGCCTAGATCGTCGGGCAGCCGATCGAGCTGGTCGTTGCGCTGCTTCGCGATGCGGTCGAGCAGCTTCTTGGCGTCGGGCGCGGCCTCGTTCAGGCGGCGGTCGATGCCCTGGCGCTCGGCGTCGATGACGTCCTGCACCTGCTGGCGGAGCTGCTCGACGGTCGAGTCGAGGTTGTAGCGGCCCAGCTCGCGCTCGCGGGCGTCGCGGAGCTGCTTGAGCAATTGCTCGAGCCCGGACATGTTCGGCGAGCCCCAGCGCAGCAGGCGCTGCAAGGCGGCGTTCAGGTCCCCGTAGTTCATGAGGTCGTCGGACAGCGCATCGAGCACGTCGCCGGCGTCGAGCTCGTCGAGCTTCTGGGTTCCGTCCCACCGCGAGTAGCGGAAGGTCACCCGATCACGCTAGCAGGACGCCAACCTCCCAGAGCACGTTCGATGGCACGCGCCGCCCGCAGGGCGACGAGGTCGTTCCAGTTTCGCGCCACGACCTGGACGCCGATCGGCAGGTTCTCGGGCGAGCTGCCCGCACGCACCACGACGCACGGGTTGCCGGAGAGGCTGTACGGGATGGTGTAGCTGAACTGGTGGTCGCCGACCACCTTTGTCTTCCATAGGGGCGCGATGTCGGGCGCAACCGGGCTCAGGATCAGGTCGAACCGGGACATGAACTGGAGCACCGTGCTGCGGTAGGCGTCCCACCGGCGCATCAACCGGTCGTGGTTCATGCGCTTGCGGCCGAGGTAGCCCATCGTCACCTGGTAGGCCTCCACCAGCGAGGGCGCGCGCTCCTCGGTGACCGTGCACCCGGCCTCGGCCAGCGCCTTGGCCGCCGCCTTCACCGTGGCGACGACCGCCGCGGTCGGCTTCGACATGCCGTCGTCCGTGTACCAGGCCACCTTGAGCCCGTCCAACCTAGGAGCCCGCTTCGGGAACGGCACGGGCACAACGCCCGAATCGATGCCGTCCGGGCCCGCCAACACGCGCACCGCGAGCGCGAGGTCGGAGACGTATCGGGCCATCGGCCCGACCTGGCTCCGCGGATCGCTCACGCCACCGACGAGCCCGTAGCCGCCGGTGACCGGGATAAGGCCTGCAGTCGGCTTGAGCGCTGCGATTCCGCAGTAGTGAGCGGGCAGCCGGATGCTGCCGCCCGAGTCGCTGCCGAGACCCAGCGGCGATCCGCCCGCCGCGATGATGGCCGCCTCGCCGCTGCTGCTCACGCCGGGGGTGCGGTTGATGTCGTACGGGTTCCGCGTCCCACTATGCAGCGGGGTCCACGTTTCCTCGGCCGCGCCGGCAGGCGGGCAGTTCGTCTTGCCGATCAGGATTGCGCCGGCGCGACGCATGCGCGCCACAACCGTCGCGTCGTGGTCGGGGATCTTGCTCCGCAGCATGCGCATGCCTGCGGTGGTGGGCAGGCCGGCGGTGTTGAAGATGTCCTTGGCGGTGAAGGGCACGCCGTGCAGGGGCCCGAGTGCGCTCTTCCGCTTGTTGTGGCGGTCGGCGTTCCGCGCCTCCTTGATCGCGCTTTCGGCCGTGGCGAAGACGACCGCGTTGAGGCGCGGGTTGACGGTGTGAATGTGCTCGAGGTGAGCCCGCACGACCTCAACCGAAGACACCTTGCGGTCCCGAATCGCACGCGCCAGCCAACCGGCGGGCGCCCCAATGACGTCTCTCACGTGCTCCCGGCGGAGAGCTTAGTCGCTGTCCGCGGAATTGAAGCTCGCTAGACGGTATCCCCCGGCTTGATGTCCAGGACTTTCACACCGTTTCCCACCAGCTCCTGAAGCTGGTCGGGGCGTCCAGCCAGGATCGGGAAGGTGGCGAAGTGCATCGGCACGACGGTCTTGATGCCCAGGAGCTTCACCGCCTTGGCCGCGCGCTCCGGGCCCATCGTGTAGAAGCCGCCGATGGGCAGAAACGCGACGTCGAAATTCCCAAGCTCGGCGATGAGCGCCATGTCGCCGAACACGTCCGTATCCCCGGCGAAGTAGACCGTGAAGCCGTTCTCGAACTCGATGACCAGGCCGCACGCATCGCCGCCGTAGACCACCGCACCGCCGTCCTCGGTGATGCCGCACGAATGCTCGGCGTGGACGAGAGTGACTTTGATGCCTTCGGCCTCGATCGTGCCGCCTTGGTTGCCCGCGATGATCTTCTCGCCGTCGATTCCCTTGGACCCCAACCACACGCCGATCTCATGGTTGCTGATGATCGTCGGCTTCGTTCGGCGCGCGATCTCCAGCGCGTCGTGGATGTGGTCGAAGTGACCGTGCGTGATGAGCATCAGGTCGCACTTGTCGACCGTCTTCAGCATCTCAGGCGCGGCGGGGTTGCCCATGACCCATGGGTCGATGAGGATCTCCTTCCCCTTTGCGCTCCGGGCCTTCCACGTCCCATGACCGACCCAGGTGAAGCTGACTTCAGCGTTCAGCGCCATGCGGATTTCCCCCTTGCAACGAAGCCGACCTAAAAGTTGATTCTGGCACAGGCCTTGAGCGTTCGCGGCGCACGGCGAGCAAGCTCGCGAGCCATACCGCGAGCACGCCCAGGACGCCCAGCTCCGCCATGAGCCGCAGCACCAGCAGGTCCGAGTAACCGCTGACGAGGAGCGTCTGCATCCGATTGTGGCCGGGGCCGATGAGGAGATAGCCCGCGGTCGCGATTCCCAGCACGGTCCAGTCCCGCCGCCTGACGCCCCATGCGACAAGAACGAGGATCGGCACCAGGAGCAGGACGAGATGCGTGCCCCACGAGTAGCTGGTGACGATCGGCGTCACCGCGACAGCGGCGGCCGCCTCGAGCGCGCGCCCGGTCGGGCTCGCGGCAGGCTTGCGCAGCACCGCAAACGTGATGGCGAGGGCGAGCAGGGCGATCACCAGCGTGATGACCCGCGCGGCGGTCGGGCTGCCGCGCGCGACGCCCAGGAACGTGTCCGGCGCGAACAGGCGCGTGATGGTCCCGCCGGGAGAGTGGTTTTCGAAAAGGCCGGTGCCCGCGCTCACGGACGGCAGCACCGAGAACAGGTACTCGAAAAGGTATTGGGGTGACGCGAGCAGCCACAGGCCGAGGCCGGCGACGACAGCGGCCGCCAGCATGGACCATCGCCTGCCCCACAGGATCAACAGCCCGACCGGCGCCTGGATCATCTTCACCGCGACAGCCAAACCCAGCGCGGCGCCGCCCCACCACCGCCCGGCGACCCACCCCCAAAGCCACACCCCTGAAAGCGCAAGCAGAACGAGGTTGATCTGCCCCTCTTCGATGTTGCCGATGACCGGCTCGAAGCTGATCGCCACCAGCAGCAGCAGCGCGGCGAGCTGCCAATCCTCGACCCGCAGCGCGCGCAGCACGCAGAGCGCGAAGACGAAGAGCGAGGCGTTCAACACGAGAATCGCGGCCACGGTGATGACGTGACTGTCCACCGCGATGAGCGGCTGCAGAAGCCACGCGAGCGGCGGTGGCATGACGTACTGCGGCCCCGTCGGCTCGAGGCAGCCCATCGTCCGGCAGAGGTCGTACGGATCGCTGCCCTGCGCAAGGCGCCGCGCGGCCCGCATGTAGCTCTCCTGGAAGTCGCCGAGGTACGCGCCGAACGCCAGCGGCTGAATCAGCGCCTGCCACAGGTAGACGATTCCGATCGGCACGCCCGACAGCACGAGGAGAAGGCTCCGAAACGTCCGGTTGTCCAGCGTCGACTCAAGGCGCGTGCGCGCCGCCTTGGCGATCACGGTTTGCGAAAGACGAACAGGTTGTTGAGCCCGAGCTGAAAGCGCGAGTGGCGCTCCAGCACAAGGCCCGCCCGCTCGAACAGGGGCACCGTGTCCGCGGGGTCAAAGCCGTGGTGCTGCTCGAGGGACATCCCGTCCACCAGGCGCACGGCGCGCAGCACGTTCAGCACGTCGTCGACGCGTCGCGAGGGAACAGTCAGCACCAACCGGCCACCGCCGCGCAGGGCGGCGGCGCAGCCCGCCGCGAATCCGGGCTGTTCGCCTTCGGGGATGTGCTCGAGGACAGCAAGGGCCGCAACCAGGTCGAACGGCTCGCTCGGCGGCAGCGCCGACGGAAACGAGCCCTGGACGAACCGGTACTTCGCCGTGCTAGGCGGCACCGGGTCGAGGTCGATCCCGACGCCGCCGCCGAGGCGGTCGTCGAGCACGCGGAAAAGGGCGCCGCCGGCGCACGCGACGTCCAGGACTCGCGAGCCACTGGCCACGTAGGGCTCGACCCTGCGCGTTCGCTCCCTCTGGAGCCTGTAGTCAAGCCACTTCATCGAGCAACCAGTGGCGGGCACCCTACCATGCGCTGAGTGTCAGGCTTGGTCGGGTCCGGCGGGTTGGCTCATAGCATCGATGCTCGC
>CAKZUH010000033.1 GCA_937921725.1 uncultured Chloroflexota bacterium
ACGCGCCGATCAGGATGGCCGAGGCGATGCCGCCCGACCACGCCTCGACGGGGATGACGATGGCCCAGCCCTTCGTGCTGGCATACACAGCCGTTGCCGCGGCCCCGGCCAGCACACCGACGACGCCGCCCGCGACGGCGAGCAGGATCGACTCGGCGAGGAACTGCGTTCGGATCTGGTTCTTTGTTGCACCGAGGGCGCGACGGAGGCCGATCTCCGAGCGGCGTTCCAGAACCGAGATGATCATGATGTTGGCGACGCCGACGGCACCCACGATGAGTGCCACGACTCCGAGGCCGAGGAAGAGGCTGTTGAAAGCCCCCGCGGCGGCTGCCCGGGCGGTGAGCACGTCGGACGGCTGGCTGACGTTCACCTCATAGGGTGCCTCGGGGTTGGCCGTCTGCGCGAGCAACGACTGCACCGCCGCCTCATGACCGGTGGCGGCGCGCACGTAGATCGTGCTCGGCGGTCCGGCCTTCTCCTCGCCCCCGACCAGGCTGATGTAGCCGAGGTATTTCTGGGCGGCCGGATAGCCGATTAGGGCGCTGGCGTCGATGTCGGGCGCCAGCGGCGAGGGGTTCAGGATGCCCGCGACGTTGAACCACTGGCCGCCCAGCCAAATCCGCTGATCAGGAAAGACCCGGTCGATGCCCAGCTGTCGCGCCGCGACCGAACCGAGCATCGCGACCGGCTCGCCGGCGGTGCCCTCGTTGAGCCAGTCGCCGCGCGCCACGCCGGTGTTGAGCACTGAGAGCAGGTTCAGGCTCGTGGCCCGCACCTCGATCCCGCGGGTGTTGGCCACTGGGATCATCGAGTTGCGGTACACCTTCTCGTCCTTCATGAGGGCGGTGTCCGCCACCTGCTGAACGTTGTCCAGGAGCGTGATCCGCGCCGGCGCTTCGAGGGGCAGATTCGCGGCCCCTCCTGTGAAGCTCTGTCCGGCTTCGACGGTCAGCATGTTCGTGCCGAGCTGGTTGATCTCCGCGATTAGCCCGGCCTGCGAGGAGGCGGACAACCCGAGAACCCCCACGATGGCTGCCGTTCCGATCGCGATTCCGAGCGCGGATAGCGCGGCGCGCAGCGGTCGGGAGCGCAGCCCGACACTCGCTACCCGCAGCCCGTCATCAAGCCTCAGCCGTCCGCCCTTGGCACTCATGGCGCCTCTCCCTTGGCGATATCTGAGACCACCTGCCCGTCCAGTAGCCGAATCTGGCGAGGCAGCTGATCGGCGAGGCCAGCGTCGTGGGTGATCATGACGATGGTGGCGCCGGCAGCATTGAGCTCGCGGATGAGCTCCATGATCGATGCGCCGGTGGCGCTGTCGAGGCTCCCAGTTGGCTCGTCGGCGAGAATGACCGCCGGGTGACCGACTAGGGCCCGAGCGATCGCGACCCGCTGCCGCTCGCCCCCGGAGATCTTGGTCGGCTTGAATTTCGCGCGTTGGGAGAGGCCGACTCGTTCGAGCGCCTCATCTGCGCGCCTGTACCGCTCGGCGGCGGGGGCGCCGGCGTAGAGCAACCCGTCGGCGACGTTCTCACGCACCGTGGCATGTTCGGCCAGGAAGAACTGCTGGAAGACGAACCCGATCTCCCGAGCTCGCAGCAGCGACACCTCGCGGTCGCTCAGCCGCGCCGCGTCGACCCCGGCGATCCGAACCACGCCAGTGCTGGGCCGCTCCAGAGTCCCCATGATGTGCACGAGCGTGGACTTGCCCGACCCCGAGGGGCCGACGATCGCCAGCAGCTCGCCCCGCCGGACGGCAAAGGACACTCCTCGGAGGGCAGGCACCGGCGGTTCCTCACCGTAGACCTTGGTCACCGCCTCCAGCTCCAGAACTGATTCGCCACTCACAACGACGGCACCACCACCCGATCGCCTTCGTGGAGATCGCCCTCGACCTGGACCCGCCCGGCTACGTCGTCGAACAGGCCCAGCTCCACGGCCACGAGGTCGCGTCGCCCCCCATTGCGAACGACCTCGACCGCGAAACCACCGCCGGACCTCCCGACGATCGCGGTGACCGGGACGCTCAGAGCGTTCTCCACTCCCCCGGTTGTGATTTCTACCCGGACCGGAGCCAAGTCGAGCCCGCCCGCCTTGCCTGGGTCGTCCAGGCTGATGAAGGCCGGGATCGTTGCCTGCCCGGCGTTGTTGTTCTGTCCAGAAGCGACCTGGGCAACTCTCCCCAACCGGTCCACCTTTCCCGTCACCGACTTGTTCCCGGGCAGAGTGATCTGCGCCAGGTCGCCCGTCACCACCTCACCTTGGTATGACGGATCCAGGGCCACCTGCACCTCTGGCGTGTCGGATGTGGCGTGCAGGACCGGTGCACCCGGCTGAGCGGATCCACCGAGCTCGCCGATAACGCTGGCGATCCGCACAGATTCGGGCAGGAAGGCCGCATCACCGATATGGAGCTGTCCGGTCACCTCGAAACCCTTGTCGTGCTGGAGCTTTTCGAGCGCCTGCTGTGTCCGCCACGTGAAACCGTTGTTATTAGGATCAATAGCGACACCGGCGTCGTACCCGAGGTCGTGCAGGTTCGTGTTGAGCTGACGAACGTCGTTGCCCACGTCGCCGGCGTGCAGATCGCGGTAGGCCGGGACCGTGCCACACATCAGCAGCACCGGCTGGTCGTCGACCCGGTAGAGCACGTCGCCACAGGCGATTTTGTCGCCATCAACCGGCAGCTCGGTGTATATACCGCGGGCCTGGTTGATCACGGAGTACGGCGAGCCGTCCGGCCGCGCCCGATAGGTCAGGGTCCCATATATGGAGACCCTGGCTGAGAGGGTCCCTTTCTCCACCTGCGCGGTGTTGGCCGGCGGCTGCTGTGGGCCGGGGGTCGCTTGTTTCGGACTGAATGCGGCGACAACGCCGCCGGTGGCGGCGACAGCAACCAGGACGACCGCTGCGGCCAGCAGCCATGTCTTCCGCATCACTGGCCCCCCGTCACCCCCGCCGCCGCCGCAAGACCGCGGCACTTCTGCATCGCAGCGTGGAGAATCGACCTGCCAGCGTCCGTTCCGGACGATGGGATTTGATTCGTGTCGATGAGGGGCCCATCTGGGGCGGGGTCTGGGAAGTCCTTCACGCCGTTGTCGCGCATGCACTGGGCGAACTTGAGGGCCGCCTCCTGCTGCTGCGCGCTCCTGGTCTGGCCCATGAACCCTGCGGGCTCCAGGTCTTTACACGCGGTCAGCGCCTGCTTGAATGTCGCGCTGTTCGGGTCCACCGACGAGCCGTTTGCTACCTGATCGATGGTGAGCGCTCCCGACGCGTCCGGGTCCGGGAACTGGCTGACGCCGTTGTCGCGCATGCACTGGGCGAACTTCATCGCCTGTTCATGATTGGCGGCCGCGTTGTTGCCGCTGCTGGTGTCGGTCGGTGCGCTCGAACAGCCAGCGACGATCAGGGTGAGCATGGCAAGGGCGGCCAACGGCAGCGTTCTACTCATGTCCTGGCCCCGTGGGAATCCGACGGACGTTGTTTGTGCTGGTTCGCTCCTGGTCATGCCTCAAGTCAATGCACGGTGGTGTTGCCAGCACGTATGAGATTTTGGATATGCCGGCGATATGCTCCGGCTGGGTAGCATCGCGAGGAATGCGTGTCTTGATCGTCGAGGACGAGCCCTATATGGCCGAGGCCATCCGCGATGGGCTACGCCTGGCGGCGATCGCTGCCGACATTGCCAGTGACGGCGACACTGCGCTGGAGCTGCTGAACGTCAACACCTACGACATCGCCGTCCTCGACCGGGACATCCCCGGGCCTACCGGCGACGAGATCGCCAAAAGCATCGTCCGCGCCGGTAGCGCCATGCCGATCCTCATGCTCACCGCCGCCGATCGGCTGGACGACAAGGCCACCGGGTTCGGGCTCGGTGCCGACGACTACCTTACAAAGCCGTTCGAACTCCAAGAACTCGTGCTCCGCCTCAGAGCACTCGACCGCAGGCGCGCCCAAGTCAGGCCACCCGTGCGAGAGATCGCAGGCCTGCGGCTGGATCCGTTTCGCCGCGAGGTCTACCGCGAGGGCCGCTACGTCGCGCTCACGCGGAAGCAGTTCGCCGTGCTCGAAGTGCTCGTCGCTGCCGAAGGTGGTGTCGTCAGCGCTGAGGAGCTGCTGGAACGGGCGTGGGATGAGAACACAGACCCTTTCACCAACGCCGTGCGCATCACGGTCTCGGCGCTGCGCAAACGCCTCGGCGAACCCTGGGTCATCGCCACCGTGGCCGGCGTCGGGTACCGCATCGACGCGGCTCCCGGCACCCCGACGTGAGGGAAGAGGCCTTGGATAGAGCCCCTGGTTTGAGCGTTCGCCTCAAGCTCACCCTCAGCTATGCCGGCTTCCTCATGCTCGCAGGCGCCTTACTGCTGGCCGCCGTGTGGTTCTTCCTCCTGCGCTACGTCCCCGTTCGCATGCTAATCGTCAGCCCCGTTAACGGTGTCTTTCCGACCCAGGCCAACCTCCTGCGCGCTTTCGCTCCGGCCGCTGCCATCGTGCTGGCGTTCCTCCTGATATTCGGTCTACTGGGAGGGTGGCTTCTCGCCGGCCGGATGCTGGCCCCGCTGACTCGCATCACGGACGCCGCGCGAATGGCCACGAAGGGATCGCTCTCCCACCGAATCCGGCTACAAGGCAGCACAGACGAGTTCCGCGAACTCGCCGACGCCTTCGACACCATGCTCGCTAGGCTCGAAGCACACGTCGCGGAACAGCAGAGATTCGCAGCCAATGCGTCCCACGAGCTACGCACCCCGCTGGCCATGACGCAGACACTTCTCGACGTGGCCCGCAACGATCTGAACCGCGACCCCGGCGAACTTGTCGACCGCCTCCGCGCCGTCAACACCCGAGCGATCGACCTAACTGAAGCGTTGCTCCTGCTCAGCCGCGCCGACCAGCGGTCCTTCACCCGAGAACACGTCGACCTGTCGCTCATAGCGGAAGAAGCCACCGAAACGCTCCTCCCCCTCGCAGAAAAGCGTGGCATCACCATCGAGACCTCCGGCGAGGTGACCCCCGCCATCGGCTCACACGCGCTTCTGCTGCAGTTGACTACGAACCTCGTGCACAACGCGATCGTCCACAATCTGCCTGAACAAGGCATCGTGTGGATCACGACCAGCGTTCAGCCCAAGAGTGCGGTCCTCACCGTCGAGAACACTGGCGAGAAGCTCACCCCACAGCTAGTTTCCACGCTTGCCGAGCCGTTTTTTCGCGGCACCAAACGCATACGCACCGACCACGCAGGTGTCGGCCTCGGCCTCGCAATCGTCAAAAGCATCACCCAAGCACACGACGGAACCCTGACCCTCACCCCCCGGCCCGCCGGCGGGCTGTGCGTCACAGTGGAACTACCCGCCGCACCACCGCACACTGGTACATGACGATCAGGGAATTGCAGACGGCCCTGAGGGGAATGCCAAGGCCTCTGGATCAGTCAGGAGGCCGGAGTGTGACCGCGGACGCGATCCCGGCGGCCTGAGGCAAACCCAGGAGCCGGTTCAAATCCCGAGACGTTGTCGGTCATGACCGATGATTCCAGCCCGACATATGGTGGCCCTGTACCAGCGCACCCCAACATATTGTGCCGCTGTGTGCCTAGATTTGGTCGGGGGCCCGGGATTTGAACCCGGGGCCTCACGGTCCCGAACTCTAAGAACTCTCGTCCAGAAATCGCCGAAACGATCGATTTCTGTTCGAAATTGCTGCCAAGAGCTCCAGCCTCGTGGTCGTTTGGGGCCGTTCTGTCGGTGGATTGCTACATGAACTACTACACCCGTGCGCAGTAGTCATCATGCGCGACAGAATTCAGCGGATTCGCCGCGCTTGAGATCCCCTCGAGCTAAGGAGCCAGCGCCCCGCGACCCCGGTCACGGAGACCCGCTCCCACTGCAGGTCGCGCCGCGGCAGGAGAGGGCGTCATCCGCTCTCCACCGAGATGCGGGCTGCGGGCGTTGCGACCGCTCGCGCCTCTCAGTACAACAAGCTTGGTTGGGGAGGACGGCCTCGAGCCGAGGGCGGCTTAGCTCCCCTCCTGAACCTCGATGAGCTCATCGGCCACCAGTCCGTGGGCTTCACGATGCACTGCGTTGGCGGCTTCCTTGTTTGGAGCCTCGACCAAGCCGAACGCCTTTCCAGAGGCCTCATCGAACCAGTACTTGTGGTACGTAACGCCATGCTTTTTCTGAACTTTCACGTCCTGTTCGTGCGCGCCCTTAATCGCCTCCGCCGTGAGGCCGTCGATCTTGTGATGGATATCCATGTACAGCGGCATGCCTAGCCTCCTTGGCGAGTCCAACTCAATTGCTCAAGCCAACGCGCCACAGCGCCCCGGCGGAATCGACCGTTCAGTCGATTTCTCATAGATTCGTCGCGTTGGTGAGGTCGTGCTCGAAGGCGAACAGGCAAAGTCCGAATTCGGGGCCAGCCCGCTCGCCGGCGTCTGGGCGGCGAGCCGAGCCTGTTCAGGTGCCCGAACCTGTAATCAATCAGCCGGCCGTGGGGATGGTTTCGCGAGTTGCCAAAGGCTGGACGTCCGATGCCGGGCGGAGGACCATCGTCGCGCTGGCCAGAGCCACCCAGAGCGTGGAAGCTACAAAGGCCATGAATGCACCCCGGCCGAAGGCCAGCGTGGCGGAAGCGAGCAGTGCGATGGAGGCCACGACGCCGGACAAGCCTAGCCACGCTGGGAGCGCCCGGTGCCGCACTCGGTTCGTGTCGGCTTTGAACTAGGGAACGGCATTGCGGACCCCGATCGCAGCCTGTCGGGCACGCAAATTTGGCGCTCGATGTGTGAATTCGCCCTGGGCACCGGCCTTCTTCAGCCGGATTAGTACATGAAGTGCTGCACTCGTAGTCTTGGTCGTTGAGTTCCACGGCGGATACCTGCTAACTGAGTTCGCCCTACAGCTCGAGCTCCAAGTCGTTGATCTGCTGACGAACCGATTCGAGAGCGCGACGGCGCTGATCACGGAGGGTCGACCGCTGGGTCTTGCTGAGGCCTGGAGTCTCTTCGAGGAGGTCGAAAGTTGTTGACAGCAGCTCGGCCTGTTGTTCCGGCTTCCACCCGGCGTGGTTCAGAATCCGACCCAGGGTCACGAAGTCGAGGCCGGGGTTGCTGTGAAGGAGTGCCCACATCTCCTTTCGATCCTTCTCGCCCGGCAGCGAGTCTGGTCGATCGAGCAGCGCCGCCATCTTGGCTGCGAACTGCGCCTCGGAGCTCAACAGCCGCACCCCTTCGATCCTCTCCGACAGAGGAAGAAGTGTCTCGACAGGCAGCTGAAGCCGTTGACCCAACCGGGACTGAAACACGGGATAGACGTCGATGGGAACGCCGTCGACTTTGATCTCAAACTTGCGCCCCCCGACATGCCGGCTCTCTGAGAGTTGATGTTTCGAGCGAACCTTGCCCAACGTCGCATGGTCGACGATCACGTCGATATCGTGGCTTTTGGCAACTCCGGTTCTGAGGTAAGTCGCCCACCCGCCGAAGAGAACGGCATCGGGATACTCGCGCACGAACTTTCGCATGACCTCTTCGACGTGCTCAACGTCCGATTGCTTGGCGCTTCTACGCGACATTGCTGAGCAAGTCGCGGTCGAGCACGTTGAGGAACCGCTGCGCCTGCCAGGTCGGCAGGTTGAATAGGTCGGCGTAGACCTGGCATCGGGGCGCAACGGAGCCGTAACGCGGCAGCAAGGGATCTGGCTCGAGGACTATCAGGTTCGGCTCTCCGCGGCGCTGCGGAAACCGGCGCCGCATCTCCAGCGTCGAGCCATAAACAACGACCTCTTCGTAGTCCGCGACCAGGTTGACGCCTTCGTGACGTACAAACGCGGTATACGCGGTCGGGATCGCCGAAGCAGGCAGGCGGGCTTCGATTTCTCGAACCGGCAGCGCGACCCGAGTCGAATAGACGATATCGCGCTCTAGATCGCGTCGCGCCGCCCAAAGGAGCTGCAGACGTCTTGGATCCAGCACGCGGATGCCGCTCGAGGTGCCGCGTACCGCGCCGATCGATCGAGGGCGTTCGAGCGACTGGTGCACCGTTGATGCCGGCAGGTGGAGCTCGCGGCTCAGCTCGGACAGCGACGAGCGCCGGCGGTCCTGTTCCCATGCCGACACCAGAAGGTGGCGCCAAACCGCCTCGGTCTTGGTGATCATGCGTGCAGTTTACGCCAAATGGCGAATTCGCACTATGTTTCGTCATTCAGCGAACCATGGGTCAAAAGTGCAATTCACACCCGGTCCGCGCGTCCGGTTCGACAAATCACGTCGAAGCCTGAGGGGCACACAAACTCCTATGAGATCAATCGACGACCCTAAGCGGTGACCGGTTGCGGGATCCGCCGCTCGGTCGATCGGCGCTTACTTGGACCAGGGCCGCAACATCAGTCAGCTTGCGCCAGCGTTCATCACGGCAGGATGACCTTCAATGCTCTGACCTCCGCGCTGACCCTATGTCAGCGGACCTTGGACTTGACGCCCTCGACGGCGTCGGCAACCTGATCGCTGACACCGCCAGCGTGGGGCTTGACAGCCTTGACCGTCTGCCGGGCGGCCTGGCGACCCGCCGCCAGCCTGGAGAGCAACCACTGCCGGCGCTCTGGGCCATGAACCGGGTCCAGGAAGTAGACGAGAGTGCCACCGATGGCAGCGGCACCGATAAGCTTGGGCAGATTGACCGCAGGTGGGCGTCGATCGAAAGCCTCCGCCCAGTCACGGCCCATTGCCTTGGTCATGCGGCGAACGACTGGCCGCGCGGACTCAGCTGCCTGGGAGGTTACCCGACCAGCTTGCACCGCGCTACTCCGATTCTCTCGCCAAAGAGAGAGCAGGCGCTCACGTCGCTCCTCGCCCAACTCGGGATCGAAGAGGTAGACGGCGAGGCCGCCCAACGCCGCGCCCATGGCTAACCGTTTCATCTATCTACACCTCCATGTAGCTGGCCCCAAGTACGTACTCCCTGGCGGATGTTCGGTACCGGCCGGCCGGCTTGGCGATCTGGGGTCCAGGCGGGCTCGATGGTCGAGCCGATGATCCTTCCCTACCGTGAGGTCCGGTTTCGATTGGCCGCACTACGTACGTCCTCTTTGACGTCGCGGACAGTGCGTTTGACTTTTCCCACGTTTTGCCTCGCCTTGCCCTTCATCTCCTCGCCGCGGTTCCCGGTGACCTTACCCTTGATCTCTTCCGCCTTGCCACGAACCTGGTCCTTCATGCAGACCTCCTTTGAAATTGATTCTGTTACAACAACGTCGGTGCCGAACGACTGGAACGAGGACGCCTATGCGGTGGCGAGTACACCGGGCCCGCGCTTGGCGGAACTGCTCCGTTGAGCTCGTGCACCCGAGCCTCCCAGTAGCCGAGGCGCTGGCGAAACTTCTCCGCCTGGGCGACCACCACCGGCACATTGGTCAGCTCTACCTCGCGTCGCGCCTCGACTGACTGCATGGCCATCAGCTGGCGGATTCGCTTCAGAACCTTCTCCTCCATGCCCAGGATCTCGGTGTAAATCTGTCTCCAGTGGAGCGCCTGCTTCAACGTGGCATGATCGGGAACACCCTCACCAACCATCGCCAGCGTCCAATCTCCCCCACGCACCGCCGCGTCGATGTCGGGACGGCTGCGTTTCGCCTGGGCCTGCTTCATTTGTCTACTTCTACGGGCCTGAGCGTAAGAAGATCAGCAACTTTCTGAGAGTTTGCGACGCCTAGATTCGGTTCCGGCTTCCATGCGCTAATGTGAACGTGAGACTGACGGATTTCCTCGGGAGGCACGCAAATGAACCGATTCAGGCTCGTTCTCGCCGGCGTGGCCAGCACCATCGCCATATCCCTCACACCGTTGACGGCGGTGGCCGCCCCGACCTACCAGGACTCGGTCACGGGCGTTGAGGTCTACGCCACCAGCACAGAAGGGCGGTTTACGGGTCAAGCCAGTGGAGATCTGCCCGGCTTGTGGTATGCCGACGTTATTCACACGCCGCTGAGCGGCAGCCCGGCGACGGCGACTATCGATGGTGGCGTCTTCGACCTCAATACCGATCTTCACAATCAATCGACCCAGATCACCGGCCAGTTCACCGGGGGGTCGGTGGTGCAGACGGGGGGAAGCTCTACCGACTGCATGAACCAGGCTTATGCAGTCAACGGGACCCTCTCCAACGTTGGTGTTTATGGCCGCCCGGACCACGGTACGGGCACGTTCGCGGCCACCCTCACCCACTACCGCATCTCACTCGACGGCTACTGCGTCGTCTACGCGGCCTCTATTGCCGGATATGTGACTCTGCAACTCTGATCTTGAGTTCAGAGTTGGTGGTGGGCCGCGGTGGACTCGAACCGCCGAACAGGCTCCGCCGGGCAGATGGCGTCGATGTCGCACGGTCCTGTTCGAAACTTCGGGCGGAAATTGTGACCCGGCTGTGATCCGCCGACTCCGATAGTCTCCGGAATCGCCGATTTTGAACACTGGAATGGTCGGGGGGCCCGGGATTTGAACCCGGGGCCTCACGGTCCCGAACCGTGTCGCGGCTGTGTCCGGCCGTGTCCTCCGCTGCCCGCGATGCTCCCCCCGAATACGAATCTTTCAGCCTGCGTGTCCACTGGTGACCGCTGGTGACCGCTCGGTGCCGGGAATCTGTGACCCGGCTGTGACCCGGCGAACGTCACCTGGCACGGGTTTCCACCCGGGTAGTCACGAGGATAAGCTGGCGGCTTGCGAGAGAGCGCCGCTGGCCCCCCGCGACAGAGCGGTGCACGCTGGATGCGAATGATGCGTACGGTTTGCGTGCAATGAACTGGTTCAAGAGCGGCGATCTGCTCGACCGAGCCTTCGCAGTCGGGATCATCATCAAGGGACTCGATGGCGTCCTAGAGGTCGTCGGCGGCGTTCTTTTGCTGGTCGTCAGCCCAGCCACCATCGACCAATTGAGCAGCGCTCTAACTCAACACGAACTCTCGGAGGATCCGCACGACTTCCTGGCCACGCATCTGTTGCACGCTGCCGGGAGCCTGACGGGATCGTCCTTACAGTTCGGCGCGGCGTACCTACTGTTACATGGTGTAGTCAAGATCGTGCTAGTGGCTGCGCTGCTCCGGGACAAGATCTGGGCCTACCCATTGATGATCGCTTTTCTGATCGTGTTCATCGTCTACCAGATCTATCGGATGACTTTCGCGTTTTCTATAGGGCTCCTCGGGCTGACGGTCTTCGATGTCGTGGTGGTGTGGCTCACGTACCGGGAATACGGCAAGCAGCGAGCCGCGCTGACACCGCACGACTCAATCAGGGCATCGGCGCCATAGCACCGTAAGCCACGATCCGTCCACGGAATCGCTCTGCCAACATCTCGTCGGGTGGTTCTCCTTTGACCTGAAGGAGCGGCATTCCCGAATCCAGAAACGCTGCGTCCCCGCCCTTCAACCAGGAACGGGGGCCGCAGACATTGCCGCTCACTTTGCACTTGGCATGAGCGTGCACGGCCGAGGTTCATCTCCTCCAGAACAGCCGGAGGTTGAGCCTCCTTAAAGCGAGTTCAGGCTGGCGCTTGCCGGAGGCTCTGAGCGGTGAGGCTGGGGCGCAGGAGTGCGAAAGCGATCAGCCCGAAGGTTAGCCCGTACAGAATGTGCCCAACAATGAACGCGCCGCGGGGGGTGGCATCGACCATCAGTGGGTTCGCCCCAGGCAGGATCACGTACATCATCAGGCCATAGAGCACGAGCCCCCCAATCACTGCTGCACCCGTGTATCCGAGCCGTGTCACCAGCAGCGGCAATCTGAGCACTCTAATTGCGGCGAGCAGGATCAGCGCAAAGGACACGCCCACCACGACCGAGAACGTCATGTGCAGAAGGAAGCCGACGGCAAGGTGAGAAGGGATGAGCGCCGCGTTCATCGACATCATTCCGGGGTGCATCATCATCTCCTTCATCATCATCTCGGCGTCGGAGCGATAGATGAACGAGGCCATGCAGACGTTGAGCGGCGTCCAAAATCCATTGTTGGTGGCGGCCGAGTAGATCATCATCCACATCGCCATTACGACTCCACCGCCGGCCCCGCTCACCGCCGCGAGGCCTACAAAGCGACTATCGATCCTACGGCTGGCTTCCATTCGAACCTCCTAGCGAGCGACAGTCGATTCGCAGGCACAGACCTGCCACGTGAATGCACAACACGCCAAAGGACCAGTAATTCCCGCCTTTCAGCGACGGGAGGGATTGGTGGAATTAGTGCTCACGGAGGTACGGTATTCATAGCCGTGCAGAAAGCGATCACCTTTGAACTGCCCGACCACGAAGGCAAGACCTGGCGCCTTGCCGATCACCTTGCTCGAGGCCCGGTTTTGCTGGTCTTCTACCGAGGGGATTGGTGACCATACTGCAACGGGCAGTTGGCCTCGTACGCTAGGAACTGGGACCGCTTCGTCAAGGAGGGCGTGCGGCTCGCAGGGATCTCGGTCGATCCGATCGAGAACAATCGCGCCATGGTGGAGAAGCTACTGCTGCCCTTTCCTTTGCTCAGTGACCCCGAAGGCCAGGTGATCAAAGAGTGGGATGTGTGGACCGACACTGAGGGCGGCATCGCCAAGCCTTCGATCTTCGCCATCCGGAAGGACGGATCGATTGGCTGGGCCTACGTCGGGCGCGATTTCGCCGATCGGCCGACAGACGACGAGGTCTTCGGCTCAATTCGCGGAGGAGACTGAGATGGCGCGTGGCGATCGACCTCTGCCCCTGGAGCAGCTGGAGCCGTACATGAGGGGGGCGAAGTTCGCGGCCCTGGCATTGAGCCGGCGACACAAGGAACACGACCCTGACCTCGCCGACGATGCTGCCCGCTATGTCGAAATGGCTGAGCGGTATCGGCAAGCGGCGATCGCGACCTTCCGTGCTCGGCGCGAGCGCGGTGGAGTCAGCTAGGGTCCCCGTCTAGTCGTAGAGAAGCGTTCCCCACTGCTCGCCGTCGAGATTGAGGTCAAGGTGCTTCAGCCGGCCAAGCCCGCGCACGGTCAAGCCGAAACGCAAAGGGAGTCTGGCCGCCGCCCTGCGGTCGATCAAGAACTTGGTGCCGTCGTCCATGACGCCAGTCGAGTATTGGGCTGGATCGTCTTTCCGAGACAGTTCGCGCACTTTGACCTGGCATATCTTGCCGCCACCACAACAGCGATGGACGTCATAGGCGATGACCCGCGGTGCAGCGGATGGGTGAGCCTCCAACCAGGCGCGGACAGCGGCGCCAGCCTCTAGCTGAAAGTCCTGGTCGGACATGGGTTGATTATCCCTCGACCGCTTCCACTTTGACGCCATGCCAGAAGGCAACCCGGCCCTTGATGCGATCTGCCGCTGGGCTTGGGTTGGGGTAGTACCAGGCGGCATCGCGATTGACTTTTTCCCCGGCAACGACGTCGTAGTAGCTGGCCAGCCCTTTCCAGGGGCAGGTCGTGTGGCTGTCGCTGGCACGAAGGTGTTCTTGTCGCACGTCAGCAAGCGGGAAGTACTGATTGCCCTCCACGGCGACCGTGTCCGCGCTCTCGGCCAGGACTGCGTCGTTCCACGTTGCTCGATAGCGCTTGCTCACGGCTTTTTCGGACGGTGGTGAGAAGACTCGACTTAGGAATGTCATGGGCACAACGTACGGCAACGACAAAACGCCCAATGTGATGCGGCGCACATTTCCAGATGATGGTCGTCACGGCGAATGCTTGGTTACCCGCCTACGTTCGACTCATTCCGAGTCCGTAGGAGGCGTAAGCCATGATGAAGGCAACAACGTCAGCGTCAGCAGACCGCAAGAGCAGGCGAGGCTTCGATCCACCCGACCTGCCCACCCAGTTCGAATCTCTGCTCGACCAGGTCTGGCGATGCGAGGCGGATTGGCGACTTTACGACCGGATCGACGCGTTCTGCGCGTCTGAGCCCGACCATTGCGGCGTAGCCGCAACCGCCGCCGGCCGGCCGTCACGGAGGCCGGAGTGATGATGGCCCCGATGCTCATTGCGCTGGCAGCCGCGCCCATCTTTGTCGCCCTTTGGGTGGCGGCGTGGCTGGTCGGTGACCTGTTCGCCGGGCCGGTTACCGCGCCCGTCCGTGTCCGATCCAGAGGCGACTGGGGACGATGATCGGCTTCGTCCTGACACGCTTCGCGCTTCTACCGCAATCCCGGGCATCTTTCCCCCCGTCCGCATCGGCCATCACTACCTCACGGACGGCGGCGTGGCCAACAACGCTCCTCTTGCGCAAGCCATCGAACTGGGCGCGGACGTTGTCTATGTTCTCCCCGCCGGTTATGCCTGCGGTTTGAGGAAGCCGCCGGCCAGCGCGCTCGGAATGGCGGTCCACGCCCTGAGCCTGGTGTTCAATCAGAAGCTGGTCGAGAGCCTGGAGAGCTGCTCCGAAAACGCCAGGATCAAAGTGGTACCGCCGTTATGCCCGATCACGATCTCGCCCATTGACTTCGGTCATGCCGCCGCACTGATGGCGAGGGCGCGGGAGTCGACAACGCGCTGGCTTGGGCAGGGCGAGCCACTGCGGGCAAGCCTCAAGCGCCTGCAGGCGCACAACCACTGAGTCTCTGCTCAAGCGTTGACCGCGTGCGGAAACACGTGATGGTGTTCCTGCAGGTACTGCCGAATCTCGAGCAGAGCCGAGATGCCCTCGCCGACCGCGGCGCCCAATTGCTTGGTTGAGCCGGCCCTCACGTCACCTGCGCAAAAGACTCCCGGCATCGACGTCTGGTGGCCGTGAGTCTCCACGAACCCCCAGCGATCGAGCTCCAGAGCGCCTTTCAAGAAACGCGTGTTGGGATCCAGTCCAATGAATACAAAGGCGGCGGCTGGGTGCCATCGGTGCTCTTCTCCGGTCGCACGGTCGCGGGCAACTACCTCCTTCAACTTTGGTTTGCCCTTGAGCTCGACCACCTGCGTGTTGGTGTGAACAACGAACTGCCGATGCGACCGCACTTTGTCCTGCAGCAGCTTTGACGCCTTCAGCTCAGGAGCGAATTCGACGATTCGGATGCGCTTGGCGAACTGGATCAGGAACAGGCCTTCCTCCAGCCCCGAGTTGCCGCCGCCGATTACGAGCAGTTCCTCCGCGCCCCTATAGAAGGGACCGTCGCAGGTGGCGCAGAAGTGGACTCCGGCGCCGATCAGATCTTCCTCGCCGGTGACGCCCAGGCGGCGGTAGGAGCTTCCACTGGCCAGGAGCGCGGCATGGGCGCAGACCTGCTGGCCGCTGCTCAGCCGCAGCACAACGTCGCCTTCCTCCCGGCCGACACTGTCCACCCCCACCGCCGCCACTAGCTCGACACCATAACGTTGCGCCTGGGCAATGAACCTGTCCGCGAGCTCTGCACCGCCGACACCCTCTGGGAACCCGGGGTAGTTGTCGATGCGCTCGGTCACGCCGGCCTGACCGCCCATCGCGCTGCGATCGATCACAACCGCGTCGATGCCCTCACGCGCAGCGTAGATGGCAGCCGCCAGACCGGCTGGACCGCCGCCGACGATGGCCAGGTCGTAGGCTTGGCGGTCCGCCTGGATCTTGAGCCCGAGCTTGCGCGCCAGGTCCTCATCTGAAGGCTCGAGCAGATGGCCACCGTCTGGGAACACAATCGTGGGAATGGTGCGGCCGCCGTTCTGGAGCGCCTCGACAAAGCGCAGGCCTTCGGTGTCGTCGTCGATATCGATCCACTCGTAAGGGATTCGGTGCTCGGCGAGGAACTTCTTGGACCGCTTGCAGTCGGGGCACCACGGCGCTCCGTACACCTTGATGTCAGCCATCAGTCAACTCCTAGCGATGCGAATGAGATCGGATTCAGCAAACAGCGGGCCAGGAGCGACATCGAAACCGGCGTAAGCACGCGCGGGCACGGAGATGTCCGCCAGCCAGAGCTCGCCCACTGAGGAAGCCGCCTCCGGATGCAACAGCCCAATTTTGGGTAGTGCCAGCGCCATCGTGCGCGTTGCCCGGATGGTCGGGTTGTGCGGCACGCCGCGATCGGGGTCGAGTCCGGATGGCAGGTCGAGCGCGAGGATCGGGAGTCCATGCGAGTTGGCAGTCCGGATGAGTCCAGCCTCTGGCTCGCGCGGCGGTCCGTCGAGGCTGTAGCCAAGCAGCGCGTCGAGCACCACGTCAGCCTCGTGCATCAGCGATGCTGCCTCGGTTGGGCGGTGGACCGGCACGCTCATCGCGCGAAGCGACGCAAGCTGATGGGCTGGCACCTCAGCCAGAGCCGACTCGGGATGGGCAAGGACGACGCGTACCTCGGCCCCCCAAATGGCGAGCCGCCGCGCCGCAGCCATTGCCGCCCCCGCCCCGCCAGCACCACGATTCGACGCCGGTGTAAGCCTGCGAGGTGGATTCGCGTCAGTTCTGCAAAGGCGCGCCCGGCGTTCTCCATCATCTGGAGGAGCGAGACTCCGAGGTCTTCGACCATGATGCGATCGACCTCGCGCATCTGGGCTGCAGTGACCGCGGGAACCAGATCGAGCCGAGCTGTGTCCTCAGCCATCAGAGATGTGGACCAGCTTGCGAAGCCGCTCGGCATCTCGGATCAGGATCCGCCGTCCCCGCAGCTCGACTATCCCGTCCTTAGACCAGGCCGAGAGTGTCCTCGAGACCGACTCCCGAGTGGTGATGCAGATCTTGGCCATGTCCTCGCGCGTCATGGCGGGCAGCAGGAAACCTTCAGATAGCTTTTCGCCTGAGCCCTGAAGCTCAAAAAAGAGCCGAGCCAGCCTGCTGTCGACAGGCTCGCGGGCCAGGCTCTCGATGGTCCTTTCGAGCCGAAACATCTGCTTGGCCATAGCCATCATGACCTTGGCCATCATTAGTGGATGGCGCGCCAGGATGGCCAGAAAGTCCTGGCCTCCGGCCTCGCAGACGTAACTGTCTTCGAGGGCTTGGGCGCTGACGTCTTCGCTGCTGCTGCCGAACAGCGCGCTGAGGCCAAAGAGGTGGCCTGGCTCCAGCACGTCGGTGGTCACGTCTTCTCCATCTGCAGAAAGGTGATAGAGACGAACCCGTCCGGCCTTGAGCAGGTAGACGCGGTCAGGCGAACCCTCGAAAACAGTCTCGTGGGCCCGGCAGTGACGCATCCTCAGTTCTCTCGAGATCTGCTCGACCTCGGCTTCACCCATCTGCTCGAACAGGTTGAGCCGGCGCATGAAGCCGAGCTTGTCGGTCATGCCAATCAGGGTACTTGTGGTCGGGATGGATGTTGGTTGCATGCCTTCTACAGATTCAGTCAAGCGGAAGCCGCAAACCGTGATGCCCGTCACGGTAGGCAAAGGACGGGCGTCACATGCTCGAAAGCATCAAAACGCCCGTTTTGGGCAAGGAGGACATTGCAAGATGTCACAGCAATCGGGCACCAGAACGGTGCTGAATTGGGTCTTACCCGGTCTAATCGCCGGGTTGGTTTTCGCCATGTGGGCGATGGTGATCGGGCTCTTCACGAGCACGCTCTGGGCGCCACCGCAGGGTATCGCTCAATCTATCGGGATCGGTTCGCCGGGCCACAACTTCCAACTCGTGCCGTTCATCGCCGGCCTAATGGGCCACATGATGAACTCGATCGTCCTCGGAGTCATCTTCATCGCGATCGCGCGCGCGCTTCGGCTACAGGGCGCGACCGCCGTGGTGGGCGGAATGGTCTACGGCGTGATCGTGTACGTCGCGATGTACTGGCTGTTGCTCCGAGGCGTACTGAGTTCAACCAGCGCTTCGTTCCTATCCGCCAACCCGGAGTGGTCATGGATTGCCGCTCACGTGATGTTCGGAGTCGTGCTTGGCGCACTCGCCGCTTACGGCCCGCTGCGGACGCTTTACGGTCAGAGGGCGCGTTCAGCGGCAGCCGCGTAGAACCACCTTTGAGGCGGCGTCGGCTGCAAGCCGATCCCGTCTTCATTCCGTCAGGTAACCATCAGTCACTGAGCGGGATGCGGGTCCCGGATGCCCTTAGGCCCTGGCAAGTAGGACGGCGCCGAGGAGTGCGAGTGCGATACCCGACAGCTGCCGGCGACTAGTCTTTTCTTTCAACACCGCGATGCCAAGCAGCCCCGCGAGTGCAGGGCTTGTCGCCACAAGCGGAACCACGACGGCCGCTGGTCCAGAAGCAAGGGCAAGGAGGTAGCCGATGGTGGCCACTCCGCCAATCAGGTACCCGACGATAGTGAAAAGGGCAGGTCGACCGCGGAGATCGGATCGTTGCCAGGTCCACGGTGGTGCAAGGAAAAGCCCGACTACGACCTGAACAGCGGCTCCCATGAGCAGCAGCGCCGACGGACCGGCGGGTGTGACCACCACCTTGGCGAGAAAGGCTCCCAGACCCTGCAGGATGAGTGACAAGAGAGCCAACCAGAGCCAATCGGATCGGGCGGGACCGTTTCGTTTGGATTTCCAGCCGAGCAGCAAGAGGCCCAGCGGTGCCAGGGCCACGCCTAGGCCGGCTGTCCAGTTCAGGCGCTCGCTCAGCAAGGTGATTGCGAGAAGCGCGGTCAGCGCCGGGCTGAGCCCAGTAATCGGCGAGACGGCACCAAGCGGGCCACGACGAATCGCCTCCGTAGTCACGCCGAACGTGATCGCCATCAGGCAAGCCAGCGCGAAGGCGGGCAGAAGCGACGGCAGCGGCGGCGGGCGCAGCAGTATGTAAGGCGTGTATGTCACCAGCGAGACCGCGGCGCTCAGCAGATAGAACTTGCTCATGCCGAGACTCGTCAGCGCAACCTTGCCCAGCAGGCGTTGGACGGCCCAGGCGACTAGAGCAAAAAGAGCTGGCAGCAGCCAGATTTCCACCGATTAGCGGGCCCCCGACCTCCGGCTGCCCAGCACTATGCCGTAGTTGGCGACGAAGAAGGGGACCAAGTAGCTGAGGCCGATCTTCACCCATGTCCCCGAGGTCGCCCGTCCACCGAATACGACGTCCGCCTGGTTGATGAAAAACAGAATGCTGCCGACAATCAGCGCTGCCCCGATGCACTGGCTCAGGTTTCGACGGTCGAGGCAGACCCAGGGGATCTCCGCCAAGCGGCTCCAGGTGCGTGTCGGCAGGCCAGAGTCGCTCACTGCGCGACCAAACGCAGCGTGCGGAGCGCGAAAATGATCTGGGTGGCGCCGGATAGGTAGCGGAGCGCCACAGGCCTCGGGTAGTTGATGACGCGGCCGCGTGCGAAATACGCGATCGAAATTCCGCCTACGGACGTCGCGAACAGAGTTAACGGAGCCCAGCGCAGTAATCGGTTTGGCTCCCAGCGCAATGCAAACCAGCTCCAGAAGAAACCGTCCGCAACCGGATCTGCGAAAGCGCCGAACGCGGACTCCTCTCCCCTCCGAGCCAGGCGGCCATCGGCAAAGTCGGTCGCCAAAGCCACAAGCGACGTCCAGCGCGAGTCGGGAGCGAGCGCTGGTAGCAGCGCGCGGAGCAGAGTCAGCCTGTTCGGCCATCCCAACGTCGAACGCTCGCCGAATAGGCCGAGGTGGGTAATGCACAAGAACCAGGACACCCATGCCCACCGCCGGCTGCCACCTCGTCCCAACAGCAGATGGAGTCCTGTTACTTCCATCGCAGCGGTGGGCCGCTTCCGGACCTGGTCGACCGAGCGGGCAAGGCTCCGGCCCATGAAACTCGCCCATGCAGAGGGCCGGAAACGACTGGCCGCGAGCTCGGCGAGGATGTCGTCTGCGAAGTGGCGGCTATCGGCTGGTCGCACAATGGCGTCGCGATTCGCCAGCCAACGCCTGGATTGAAGGTCCACGCTGGCACGATAGCCGCCAAGGGCAGCCGCGGTGTGATCGACATCACGTTTATTGCCGACGTTTCACGGAAGATGAGATGGTGACAGTCATGTCAGGTCCCCACCGTTATGACCTGGTTGTGATCGGCGGCGGCTCGGCGGCCCTGACCGCGGCGGACTTCGCCGCTCGAATTGGAGCCAACGTTCTAATCGTTACCGACCAAGTTGGAGGCGACTGCACCTGGACAGGCTGCATACCCTCAAAGGCTTTGATCCGCATCGCCCGGCTCGCCCATGACCAACTCCACGCAGGGAGGAGCGGCATCGGGTCCGGAGAAGTCAGGGTCGACTTTCCACGCGTGATGGCGGACGTACGAGCAGTAATCGCTCGCGTTTACGCCAACGAAACGCCTGAGGTCCTGGCCAAGCGAGGGATCGAAGTCGCGATTGGTGGTGCCCGATTTGTGGACGACGAGACAATCCAGGCCGGCGAGCGTCGCATCAGCGCAAAGCACTTCGTACTGTGCACGGGGGCTGAGCCTGCGATACCGCCAATCGCTGGCTTAGTGAGTGTCCCCTACCTCACATACGAAAACGTCTTCGATCAGAATCACCTGCCCGCGACCCTAATCATCGTCGGGGCCGGCCCGACGGGTGTCGAGCTCTCGCAGGCTTTCGCGAGACTTGGTTCGATGGTGACGGTGGTCGACCAGCGTTCTTCAATGCTGCCGGACGCGGACCCGGAAGCGGCTGCGACCATCCAGCATCGCCTCGAATCTGAGGGGGTCAAGCTGCCGATGTCAGCTGCCGTGACTGCCGTCACACAGGATGAAGGGCGGGTGGCTGTCGAGATCGGCACTTCACGGCTCAAAGCCGACGCTCTTCTATTGGCCACCGGACGCCGGCCCCGCATTGCCGCGTTGGACCTGGAACTCGCGGGCATCGAAGTTCAACAGGCAGCGATCCGGGTTGACAAGAAGCTACGCACGACCAACCCACGTGTCTACGCGGCCGGCGACGTGACCGGCGGCTTTCAGTTCACGCACTACGCGGGCTGGCAGGGATACGTTGCCGCACGCAACGCGTTGCTGCCTGGAGCCGAGGATGGGCTGCGTCCGAATATTCCCTGGGTTGTATTCACCGATCCAGAGATCGCCCAGGCGAGGCCTCAGCGAAGCTCAAGCGCGTGCTCAGTTCAGCGACGTGATCGTTCACCGCCTGGAGCTCGAACGTGTCGATCGGGCCCAGACCGAGGATGAGCGCGAGGGTTTTCTCAAATTGGTTACCCGTGCCGGCGGGAAGCTCGTCGGGGCAACTGTACTGTCGCGGGCAGCAGGCGAATCCATCAACGAACTGGCTCTGGCTATCGATCGTGGACTCACACTGTCCGAACTTGCCTCGACAATCCACGCTTACCCGACCTTCGGCTTTGCGGTCCAACAGCTAGCGGCCGAGGCATCGTTCGAGGCCGCCACCATGGGAACAAAGGGCCGCGTCACCCGGGCACTGCGTCATCTGAGCTGATCAGGTCGTGACCGTGTAAGCGGCAGGCGAGCCGGACCCCACCACCTTGAACACGATCCACATGCCCTCAGGCTCATGCCCTGGAACTAGGCACACGATCCGGAATGTTCCCGTCCGGTCGGGCTTGAATGTGAAGCTCGCCTGCTGGCCGGCAGGCAGTCCTGCGCCCGGGTTCTGCGTTGTCGCGCCGGTGAACAGCGCCTGGCTTGCGGCCTCGTCTGCGACGACTACGCATGAGTGGTTGAGCGGCCCCTTGTTGCTGCACGTTATGGTCACGGACCAACCTTGCGGAGCATCGATTTCCAGATTTCCACCTGCGTAGCCGTCGAAATTGAAACCGCTGTTGGCCACGTTGTAGCCGGCGACGAGGGTGAAGCTGACGGTCTTGGCGCCGGCATCTGAGGTCAGAGAAAGGGGCGGCGACGACGCATCGGCGAGAGGCGTCCCGGCCGAGCCTCCGCTGTCACCGCCGCAAGCGGCGACGGCGATCAAAGCCGCCGCCGCCGCTCCGACGGCCCCAAGCCGCATCAAGAGCCGAAGACGACGTCCACCGAGTCCATAACCTCCGGCATTAGCGGCGCGTGCTGATCGTCCGTGAGGTACACGATCAGCAAATGGTGGCCCGTCGGAAACCCTTGAGTATTCATATGCAGGACGTTCTGGCACGACATCCGCGCCATGGTCTCCATCCCCATCATGCCGCTGTTCAGAGTTTCCAGGTTGACGTGCCAGTGACCATAGCCGGCTACATCCGGTTTGCCCTCGAGAGCGCAGCTGACGTTGTAGTTGGACACTTGAACTGAGATGTCGAAGTTGCCCGAAACCTGGGCACCTTTGGCGGGACTCATGATCTTGATGGCCGGCGCGCCTGGGAAGGTGGCCACAGTCAACGCCGCCAACGGATGCGCGGGTTCATAGTCGATCGTCACGGACGAGGCGTTCATTTCGACGTCCATGTGGTTGGTGAGGGCCGGCTGAGCGGTGATCGTGTGGGTGCCTGGCTGCAGGTTCTGCATCGAAAGCGTCGCGTCGGGTGTGCAGAACATGTCCACCAAAGACTTGTCGATCAGCAGGTGGTAGTGCCCCTCGCCCTGCACCGGCGCGAACCCAGAGGCACAGGTGGGTTGGAAACCAGACTCCACCACATGCACGGGGACTGTGTTGTCGGTGATCTTCGCGCCGTCCGCAGGAGATTGAATGCTCACCTTCATCGTCATCGCCCAGGGTGGCAACTCCATCGCCATATGCGGACTGGGAGAAGCGGACGAAGTCGCGCTGCTGGTACCGCATGCGACGGCGACCAAGGCGGCGGCGGCCAAGACGCCGATCGCGCGCCCAAATGAGCTCGTAACTACGTGCATGTTTCACTCCTCCGCTGGAACGGCTGGTCACTAAGGTGAAACCGGAAAGGGCTCGCCTATTCCCAGGGATCGCCCAACGCGAATGTGACCGACCCATCCCGTTCCCGACCAGGAATACCAAAGGCCCTCTCGTGTTGGAAGCAACGTGAGCCGCCGTCGCAAACGGAGCCCGGCCTGGGCCCGTCAGGATCGCTTAGCGTCGAGCCGAGGTGAACGCACTTCCCCGCGAGCCGCCAGGCGCGCTGTCCGAGGTGGAGTCACATGGCGGTCTTTCGCCTGGATCGGAGGCGGCGCACTTGTGGCCGCGGCCGCGGTGTCCCTCCTGATCGCGGGCGCCGGCAACCACCCGGCATCAAGGCTGCCGGTCCCCAGCGTCGCCGACGGGACTCTGGCGCGCGGTCAGCCCCCACCTGACTTCAGCGCAACAACGTTCGATGGCCGGCACCTCACCATCTCAGGCCTCAAGGGCCGCCCAGTTCTCGTCAATTTCTTCGCCTCCTGGTGCACCCAGTGCGCTCGCGAACTCCCGTTTATGGAGCAGTCGTATCAGCGGCACCAGGCCGATGGGTTCGTCATCGTCGGAGTCAACGGCCTGGAGTCCGGCGACGGAATTGGGTTCTACCATCGGCTGGGACTGACGTTCCCCGCTGTCTACGACCCGGGCAACCCGGGCAAGATCTCGCTCGCCTACAGCGTCACATCAAGCCTTCCGGTGTCGGTGTTCATCGACAAGACCGGGCGGGTCGACCTGATTCAGCTCGGCGCACTGACGCCCGACCTGCTTGAGCAAGAGATCCAGAAGCTCAGCTAGGGCAGTGACTCTCGACAGCGTCTCTGTGCCCATCGCGTTCGCCGCCGGTGCGGCTTCCTTCCTATCGCCTTGCGTGCTTCCCTTGGTGCCCGTCTTCGTATCGTTCCTGGTCCGGTCATCTGCCACCACAACGGGCGAGGTCAGCATTTCCCGTAGCGCTGGTACGGTCAACGCGATTTCGTTTGTGGCCGGCGTGAGCCTGGTCTTCATCACCCTCTTCTACGCGCTGCGCGAGCTGCTGGAACCTGTGCGTGAAGTGATCGTTCCAATCGCGGGCGTACTCATCATCCTGTTTGCTCTGCACCTGGCGGGCTTGATTCGGATTCCCGGCCTGAATCGTGAGTACAGACTGTTTCACGCGGCCCCTCGCTACTCAGGGCCAACCGGGGGCCTGCTGCTAGGCGTCGCGTTCGCCGCCGGCTGGACACCCTGCATCGGCCCGGTGCTCGCGGCAGTTCTGACGTCGGGAGCGACGGCTGGCACCACAGCCCGAGGCCTGCTCTTGGTCGCGTCCTACTGCGTCGGCCTGGGACTTCCCTTCGTCCTTCTGGGGCTTGGCGTGGGCAGGGCTTCGGAGCTGGTCAGGCAGGTGAACCAATGGAGACGTCCGATCGACTTGGCTTCCGCTGCTGTCCTAGGCGCGATGGGGGTGTTGCTCCTGACCAACAGCCTGATAGTCATCACAGAATTCGCCAGCCGCTTGCTGCCCAATGTGGATCCATTCGGCCTTTAGGGCCGTCACGTCGACATCGCGGGCTCAGTGGCTCGTTGGACTTTTGGTGGCGCTAACGGTCGGCGGAGTCGCGCTCTATGTCACCCGACCGCAGATGTCCGCACCAAGGCCGGACCAGTCCAGCGGCCCCGATTCGCTCAGCAGCTCGGAAATCCAGACCATTCTCCCGGTGGACGCCATACGAGCGGTAGACCATCCGCACTTTGTGACCGCCGACAAGGCCGGTATGCGCGAGAACCTGAACATCATCGGGGTCGAACTGGGAGGCGAGGCGCACGCCTTTCCGATCGCTTTCATGAGCCGGGTCGAGATTGTCAACGATCGCCTTGGCGGGACAAACATCGCCGTCACCTGGTGACCCCTTTGCTACACGGGCATCGTGTATGCCCGAGACGTAAACGGCAAGACCCTCACGTTTGGCGTGTCTGGCAAGCTGATCCGCAACTCGCTCGTGATGTTTGACCGCGAGACCGGCACGCTGTGGAGCCACCTCAGCGGCGAGGCGCTCGACGGTCCGTTGTTTGGGCAACATCTGCGGCAGCTGTTGTCAGAACAGACCACGTGGGGCCGCTGGCGCGCAGAGCACCCCAAGACCCTGATGCTTGACGTCGACCCCAGTGACGTGAGATTCGATCCCTACCAGACCTATTACGGCGCCCCGGACGCCGGTGTCGTCGGGCGCAAACGGGCAGATGACCGGCTGCCGGTTAAGGAGAAAGTGATCGGCGTTCGCCTGGGTGGCGAGGTAAAGGCCTACTCGTTCACCGCCCTGGCGCGCGATCGCGTCGTGAACGACACGGTTGGAGGGGTTCCCGTGGTTGTCGTTTTCGATGGGCTCACGTTCTCAGGGGCGGTTTATCGAAGGGACCCAGGCGGAAAGCTTGTCACCTTCATCCCGGGCACGAGCGCGCTGTCGATGGGGGATGAGGAGACCGGCTCGACATGGGACGGCCTATCGGGTAGGGCAATGACAGGGGCGGATGCCGGGATGGAGCTGGAGCAGGTGCCCATCACCTACAGCTTCTGGTTCGGATGGGCTGACTTCTATCCAAACACCGAGCTGTACAAGTGACGCAGGCCAGCCGTTACCGCGCAGCCGTGCTCGCATTCCTACTTTCGATAGCTGCCGTGGCCGGCGTTCTCGGCTACCGGCACTTTGAATCGATCCCCGGACAATCCGCGACCACCGTTCAGCTGCTCCGGCTCGACGGGCCTGGCACCAAGCGCCTTGCCGATTGGCATGGCACGCCGGTGGTTGTCAATCTATTTGCCTCCTGGTGCCCGTCCTGCCTCACCGAGATGCCCGCCTTTGAGCGCGCATCCCGTGACTATGCCGGACGGGTGATCATCGTCGGGGTGGACAGCCAGGACTCGCCGCCGGCAGGACTCAGACTTGCCCGCCAGCTAGGCATCACCTACCCGCTGCTGGGGGACACCAGCCATGCAGATCTCTATGCGCTGCTGCAGGGCCAAGGCATGCCGGTGACTGCGTTCATCGGTCGGGATGGCGCCGTCAAGCGGGTCTACAGCGGAGAGCTCGATGAGACGCTGTTGCGCCAGCTGATCGACCAATTGCTCCAGAGATGAGTTAGGTCTGGGTTGCCTCAATGGCGGCTGCTGTTTGCCACATCGCGTCAGCAGACGATCCCATGATCACCGCTGTGCCCACCGCGGAGTGAACGATCAGCAGCTCGTGGCCGGACAGATTCCTGTCTTCGACTCCAGAGCCCGCTGGGGCCTCGCCTTCGAGCCAGCTTACGGTGACTCGCGCACCCGATGGCGCGGTGTAGATCACGGTCACGATGTCTGTCGAAGCAGCCCGATCCATCCTTGCGCCGACGACCTGCATGCCATCCAGCTTGATCGCAGGTAGCGTCCGGCCTGATGCTTGCAGGCACCATTGACCAACCTGGAAAGGATTGCTTGATTCGATTTGAAGCGGCTGCGATGAAGCATTGACCGCAGCCTGAACCGGATCGGGACGTGAGAGGACCAACCACCCCGCGCCGGCGGCCGCCACCAGAATTGCCGCTACCACGCCTGCGGCAATCACGCGGAGGCGTCCCGGTATCGCGGGGATGTTTCGCTGCCGCGGCGCGGCTTCCTCCAGGTGCTCGCTGGCCTTCCGAAGCCTCGACGTGAGTAGTTGATGCGCCCGTACCTCGCGGGTGCAGTCAGCACAATGCTTCACGTGGTCCAGTGTCGGCGGCGGCACGAGTTCGGTCTCACCATCTGCAACTGCCGCCAGGAACTCTCGATGAGGCGCGCAGGCGTTCATGAGTTCCCTCCCGCAAGCCGCGATAGCAGAAGTCGCCGCGCGCGATAGATCCGAGACATCACAGTGCCGACCGGAATGTCCAGGATCGAGGCTGTTTCGGCGTAGCTCAGCTCCTCAACCGCGGTCAGATATAGCGCGATGGCGAAGGTCGGAGGAAGAGTCCGATAGACATCGGCAATCCGTCTCAACTCAGCCCGCTCGATGACTCGGGCCTCCACAGGATTCGACTTGTGCTCGTCTTGGCCGGCCGGTTCGACCACGAGCTCCTCAATCGAGACGAGGGCAGGATGCGTCCCAGCAGCGCGGATTAGGTTGAGGTGAATGTTGCGCAAGATTCGAAAGAGCCAGGCTTTGAGGTTCGTGCCGGGCTGAAATCGCCACTGCGACGCGAGGGCGCGGGCAATGGTCTCCTGGGCCAGGTCCTCTGCTGCTTCGCGGTCGCGAGTCAGGGACCAGGCGAAGCGCAGAAGCCGGGGCCGCAGTTTCACGATCTCAGCCGCAAGATTGGCCTCCTCCTCGGGGCTCCTTTCACTCACAGCAGCATCCGCGCTCCGTGCTTGGGCCGAGAATACCCCCGCCGAGACGCTCCGAAGTCTGACCTGCCGGCTTGCAAACGTGGCCATCGCCTACATAACACGGCACGGGGCGCGAACTTCCCGACCTAAGGCTCAGCGGCGCCAGTCGGCGCGCTCGCGGCCCGCCGAAACGCTGACATCACCGCGTCAATAGAAGGGCGGTCGTCAGACCCTTTGCTGACGTACTTGAGCGTGAGGTTTCCGTAGCGATCGAAGACGAAATCACCGCCCATCTGGGCCATATCGAGCTGCTCCGGATGCCAGATCCGTCCCCGCACGAAAAGGCGGATGTAGCCCCAGACTGCTCGTGGTGGCGCGATTGCCATAAGACCCCGCCGGCCAAGCCCCAAGCGCTTGTAGCTCAGGCGCCTGGGGTCTGCGAGCCACAGAAAGGGATGGCCCAGTCGTTCCGCGAAGCGCTTGACATGGTCAGGACTGGCGAATGAGATGACCGCTACCTGACCTTGTAAGTTTGCGATCTCCTGGTCGAACTCCCGCAACTGCGAGACATGCTCCAGGCAATAGAGTCAACCGAGGTAGCGAAGCAGAATCAGAATGGTCGCCCGGCCCAGCAATCGTTGTGCGGGGAAGCGTTCGCCGTCGACTGTGATCAGGTCGAAGTCAAGATCGATCCGCACCGGACCATGATGCGATCATCCGAACTCCGATATGTGATCCGCATCACAGCCGGGCAACGGCTCGCCCGTCACGCTCAGAGGAAAGCCCATGAAAATCACGATCCAATATTTCGACGGTTGCCCTCACTGGAAGCTAGCTGACGAGCGCGTGCAGAGTGTCCTTCGAGGCCTGGCCCGGGACGACGTGTCACTGGCGCACCAGTTGATCGACTCGCCAGAGGATGCCACGCGATTTGGGTTCCACGGTTCGCCGACGATCCTCATCGATGGCCGCGATGCCTTCGCCACCGGCGCCGAGCAGATCGGAATGAGCTGTCGCGTGTATCGGACTGATGAGGGGCCTCAGGGCGCGCCGACGGTCCGTCAGCTGCAGAACCTGTTCTCCCCGGACAAGCCTGCCTAACGGCGTCACCTCTGCCTTAATGGCGAAGAGGTCCGATTTGGTGGCCGTCTGTCGAGCAAGCTGATGTTTACGCATCGATAGCACGTAATTGCTGGGCAGTCGGGCTCATCGCAAAACGCGCATGACTCGATGGCTGTTCCGCACCTTGAACACTCTTTGGTGATGGTCGTCTGGTCGCTCATCCTTGTTCTCCTGCAACTCGAACCGCATCCTTCTGGAGCAGCAAGCCCACGAGCCGACCGTCTGAGGTCGTCACTGGGACGCTTTCGAGCATGTGCCCCGTCATGGTCTCGGCCATTTCCTTGATCGCGACATAGGGGCGGAACGTGCTCGGTCCCGGCCGCATTGCCTTCTCGATGCTCAGCTCGGGATCTTTCGCGAGCTCCTTTGACCTCAACAGGCCAAGGACAACCCGCTCGTCGTTGGTGACGACAACCGCATCCCAGCCGCCAGCGCTCACCCGCTCCCGAACGTCGCCCAGCCGTTCCTCCAGCCGTGCGGTTGGTACATCCTTACGCGAAACGTCGCCGGCCCGCGGATGCGCGGCATTGGTGCCTTCGGTGGGAAGCCCGGCGGCCATCCAGTCCAGCTTGCCCGCTACATAGTCGTACACCTCGCGGAAGCCCAAGCTCTCGAGCCGCCACGCGGCCCTCGGAGACATGTCTCAAGCCGTATCCCAGCAGTAGACGATCACTGGTCGAGTGCGGTCGAGGATGCGAACCGCCTCTGTTTCAAGGCGCCTAAGCGGGAGGCCGATCGCCCCAGGAAGATGATCTTCCTCGTACTCGTCGGCGGGCAGAACCTCGACGAGCTGGGCGCCGCCTTCGACCAGCTTCTGGACCTGCTTCCGGTCGATCTCACCTGGCATTGGTTATTGGCCTTCTAATCAGTGGGTGTGGACAGAATGCACGACCTTGCTGATCATTTCCGATCTGCATCCATTCAGTTTGCACCGGCGCTGACATCTCGAAGTGTGACGCGGCGCACAAAAGCCGGCTCTAACCAGTAGGGCCGAACGATCCCGGGACTAGAATGCCGCGCGATGGGCAGGCTCGCCGGCACCGGCCTGGTCGGCAGGTTCGCACTTGGCGCACTGGCCGTGTTCGCGATCGTCGGCATCGCTTTGTGGTGGTTCGTCTCAGCTCAGCTCAAGACCCAGCAGGAGCAATTCGCTCAGTTCCACGCTCAGTTCGTTACCCGCTCGATCCTGGATCACGAGATCGGGCCCAACGACCTCGACTCCCCGATGACCGGCGCTCGGGCCAACGAATTGAGGCAGCAGGTGAAATCGCGCATTCTCGTCTACCCGGTCGTTGCACTCCGCGTCTTGGGTCCGGACGGCACGATCCTCTTTTCGGACAACCCCGCGCTGGTCGGCGTTCGCGACGCGGATCCGCGCATTACGCGGGCCCTCGAGGGCGCCACCTTCAGCCAGCTGGTGAGCTCCCGGGATAACGTCGACGCTCGTGATCCCTCTCTCCCGTCCAACATTTTCACGACCTTCTTGCCGCTCAAGCCAGATTGGGCGGCGACCGGAGCACCTCCGACCGCAGTTGTCGAGGTGCTCCAGGACTACAGCGGAGTCCAAGCATCGTTCGCCGAGCTTTCTCGCACACTTGCGCTGACGCTCGCGGTCGGTCTAACCGTGTTGTTCGTGTTGCTGCTGCCCGTCCTCCGGCAGGCAGCGCGTCGCCTGTCCCAACAGACCGAGGCGCTGCGACAAAACGCCGCACGGTTGCGCGCCCTGAATGAGGATCTCGTCGAGGCCAGCCGTGTGAAGTCCGAATTCATGGCCAACATCAGCCATGAGTTGCGGACGCCACTTACCGGAATCATCGGCTTTGCCGAGCTGCTGGAGGCTGGTGGCGATGGAGACCTGAGCGAGCCGCAATCCGAAGATGTTGCCCAGATTGAGACCAGCGGTCGAACCCTGCTTCAACTTATCGACGGCATTCTCGAGCTGTCCAGGATCGATGCCGGCATGGTGAGTGTCGCAACAGAGCAGTTCGATGCCGCCGAAGCGATTCAGGCGATTAGCGCCTCGTTGGAATCCTTCGCCACGGCGAAAGGCCTATCGGTGGCTCTCGACGTCGAAGGGCCGGCCATGTCGGTCGTGGGCGATCCGGTTCGGGTTCGTCAAATCCTCACGAATCTCGTCTCAAATGCGATCAAGTTCACCAGCCAAGGGCAGATCATCATCCGCTGTCATCGGGCTGGCGACATGACCGAGCTCTCGGTCGAAGACACGGGGATTGGCCTGAGCGCGGCGGCAACCAAATACATCTTCGACGGCCTTCGCCAGGCTGACGGGAGCGTAACGCGAAGATTCAGCGGAGCAGGACTTGGCCTGGCCACAGCCCGGAAGTTGGTCGAGCTGCAAGGCGGTCAGATGGGAGTCGAATCTGTGGACCGAAAGGGCAGCCGGTTCTGGTTTACTCTCCCCGCAGCGGTTGGATCCGAGAGGGCGCAATCGCCAGTGCCACGGATTGAGTCAGTGGTCTAGGTCGGTGAACGCCTTCTCGCCAGCGCGGATCGGAACTTTGAGCCAGTTCTCTGCCGGCGGCAGCGGGCAGTTCCAATCCGGGTTGTACGCGCAGTAGGGGTTGTAGGCGTAGTTGAAATCGATCACCACTTCATCATCGCGAGCTTGTAGGTCGAGATAGCGGCCCGCTCCGTAGGTTTCTTTCCCTGAGGTGGCGTCCCGGAAAGGAAGGAAAAGCTCGTGGGACCCGTCAGATGCAAACAGGGTCACCTGCGTCGGCTGTGCATCAACCCGAAAACGCACCATGCCGAAACGTCTGTAGACCTGCTCCTCTCCCTTGGTGGTCTGCATCCGAACGGCTCCGGGCTGCACATTGCGGTCGATCTTCGTCTTGATGACGAGGGATTCGTTTTCGGGAAAGTACGACAGTGCCTTGAAACGAGGTTGCCCGGTAGTTCGTAGAAATTAGGGAGCGGTCCTCCACCCCGCCTGCCGTGTGGTAGGAAGGGGGCGATCAAACCAACTGGAGGAGACCGCTCATGGAAACCATACCCCGTCGTCGTCCAGTCGTTGTCACCGCGGCCGAGGAGGTCGCGATCAATCTTCCGGAGCACGTGACGATTGCGCTCCGGGATCTAGCCGGAGCTGTGAAGCATGGGCTGCTGGCCCTGTCCGTGAGCGCCGGCCTGGCAGTGGTCGGTGAGCTCTTCGAAGACGAGGTCATCCAGCTGGTCGGTCCGCGAGGAAAGCACGACCCTGGCCGGCAGGCCTATCGCATGGCGATGAACCCCGCCAACTCACTCTTGGTGGTCGCCGCGTCGAAGTCCGCAAGCCGCGGGCCCGGACCA
>CAKZUH010000034.1 GCA_937921725.1 uncultured Chloroflexota bacterium
ACTACGCTACCGTCGGCTGGACCGCTCGAAATTCCACGACGAGTCGGACATCCTCTGAGAGCCGGCCAATCCTCTGTCGTCGATCTCGATGACGGCGAGTCGCTTGTCTCCGTGACCGTGGAAACTTAACCGCCAAAAGACTCGACGACCGGACCCCGGTTCGGATATCGTGCGGATGTGCCCACTCCCCGGCGGCTTCGAGTAGTAGACCTCTTCAGCGGGGCCGGCGGCCTTTCCCTGGGATTCAGACAGGCCGGCTGCGAGATCGTCTACGCGCTGGACAAAGACCGCGATTCCTGCGACACGTATCAAAGCAACCATCCATCCGTGTTGGTCGAATGCAAACCGATCGATCGCACCACACCCGACGAGATTGCAAGCAAAGTTGGCGGCAAGATCGACGCCATCGTCGGAGGTCCAAGTTGTCAGGGATTCTCAACCGCAGGGCGCAAGACCGGATGGGTCCGCGAGGACGATGACCGCAACAAGCTTTGGTCGCACATGTTGGGACTTGTGAAGAAGCTACGGCCGCACGCCTTTTTGCTCGAGAACGTACCAGGACTCGTTTACTGGAAAGAAGGTCACTTCGGTCATGCCATCCTCGAGGAGTTTCAGAGGGAGGGTTACGCCGTCACGATCGATATTTTGCTGGCCGCGAATTACGGCGTCCCACAGGTTCGTCGTCGGGTGTTCATGGTCGGCCTCAGACGTGGGACCAAGTTCCAGTTCCCGAAGCCGACACACTTGGGCGGATGGCGCAGGGATACCGTTGAGCTTTGGGAACGTGAGCGGCGTAAGCGCAAGCTGCTCCGCCACATCACATGCTGGGAGGCCATCAATGACCTGCCGGTACTCGGAAGAAGCCTCGGTGCGAACACCACGATCCTTGCGCGGCCTGATCGCCTGACACCTTATGGGAAGTTAATGCGCGCTGGCGCTGATTTCTTGCACGACCACGAAGTGAGCCGGCTGTCAGAAGAACACCTGCGCCTCGTGCGCTTGGTACCGCAGGGGGGCACGTGGCGCGACATACCTGCCTACCAATTGCCCGATCGGTTTTATGGCATGCGCAGAACGGACAGCTCAACGCTTCTGGGTAGGCTCGACCCTAATCGGCCCGCTTACACGATCACGACTCAGTTCAACAACCCCACTGCGGGTTGTTTTGTCCATCCATGGGAGGATCGTGTCTTGTCGATCAGAGAAGGCGCTCGATTGCAGAGCTTCCCAGACGACTATCGCTTCAAGGGTGGCATCGAATCCAGGTATCGCCAAGTAGGAAATGCCGTTCCCCCCTTGTTGGCACGGGTGCTAGCTAACAGCTTGATTTCTCAATTGGCGCGCTCGGCCTCGCAAGGCGTCACCATTGGATCAAGGGCCGTGAAACCCGCAGCGCCGCCTCCGCCTCCGATTGATCCTTCGACTGGACGCCGCATGCGAGCACAGAGGCGAATCGACACGCGGCCTGAAGTTCTACTGAGAAAGGAATTGCACCTGAGGGGAATGCGGTTCCGCGTTGGGACAAAGCCGATCCAGGGCCTACGCCGCGAAATCGATATCTGCTTTCCGACAGCTCGGATCGCAGTGTTTGTTGACGGATGCTTCTGGCACGGTTGTCCGGTTCACTCGCGCCCCACGAAAGCCCACACTGTGTGGTGGGCAGACAAAATCAAGGCTAACAAGCAGCGGGATGCCAAGACCACGAAGAAGCTGACCACTCTTGGGTGGACCGTGGTCCGAGTGTGGGAGCATCAGACTCCGAAGGATGCTGCAGATCTAGTCGAGTCGGTCGTCCGAAGACTTCGCCCCGATAGGCAGCCAAACGCCCCCCAACGTCAAGCGTTGAAGGTCGTTGCGGCCTTCTGAGCTTTTTGGATGGCGATGACTCGCCCTGGGGATCGACGCCTCCCTCTGGTCCCGAGTGCCGCCAAAATCGTGATGCAATCTTCTTGACCACTGGCCCCCAGATATCAATGAGGTTGCTCGAGTCCTGGCTCCAGTCGTTCGAGGCCAGGCTTCGGAGATTCGGGGCCCTACATTTTCTCGTTGCCTCGGCCACCCCCGCAGCGTGACCTTGCGCGCGCCAGCAGGATAGCCGCACTCCTTCAAGGTTTCGACTAGCTCGCTTCAAGTGTCAAATGCAGGGCGGCCGGAGGCTCTTACTAGTAGGAAAGGTGTGCTTTCGAACAGCCTCAAATGCTCAGAACTTCGCCGGACTCCTTTCGAGGCGCACTTCGACCTGGACGCCTCCACCTACGTCACCCGAATGAAATGCGCATACTAGGCGCATATCTGTATAATAGGCGCATGGCAACAAGGAAGTCCGGTCCCACGTCCTCAAAGGGCAACGTCAAGGCTCGGAAGAATCTCTACGTCCGGCCGGAAGACGCCGATGTCTGGGCGCGGGCCGAGGAGCTGGCGGGCGAGTCGTTGTCGCAGCTTGTTGCGGACCAGCTCCGCCGCTACGTCGCTGGCCGTGAGAGTAACGCAGCGGGGTTCGAGCGGATCGTCTTGGAGGCGGTGTTGAAGGGCGAGGTGCCACCGGGACCGTGGGACAGAGGCGACTTGCGCAAGGTGTCCTTCTTTGGTCGATGGTTGGTTGGGGAGCCCGTCAATCGCAAGCAACCAAAGCCTGGTGTCTATGAGAAGGCAATCTCCGACGGCGACATGCACCTCTATGGTGTCGCTCTGACTCGACGCGGGAAGATCGCTGTCCTAGAGCTTGATCTGGCCGAAGGAAGCGAGTATGGGCATCCGCCCTACCTGAAGCTTTACGAGTCTCTCGAGGCCGCTGATCAAGACGGCGTGCCGCATTTCATCCTCGACCAAGCCGCTGCCGCCCTGAACACCGACATGGTCGATGAGTTGGACATCTAGCCCGATGACCGAACGGGAGGAGGTGATGCCGCGAACTTAGGTTGAGTCGGGGATCCTCGCTGGGTTTGCCGCCCAGCGAGGCCCCTCCACGGAGCCGCTGCTAGGCGGGCCCGCAGTTGACACCTACAGTCTACCGGGCGGCGGCTCCTCTGAACCCCAGAGGAGAGGAACTTTGTCAGTAGCAACTGTGATCCATGAACACGACCCGCAGCCGACAATCGAGATCATCGACACCAAGCTCGTAATACACGACGTGGTCCTGGACGTGCCTGAGGCCACGAACGTGCTCGCCGGGTCGAGTGAGGCATTGTGGCTCTCAAAGCTCCAGATCATGATCGAGCTAGGGGCCGAGGGCCTGTTGGCCGCGGGCGACAACGCCAGCGTGCGGCTGCTGGAAGAGCGCGTCACGAACATCTTCGAGAAGCTCGACACAGACTTGGAGAAGGTGAGGCTGGAAGACCGCGAAGCCACGAAGAAGGACGTCACTGCGGTGCTGGAAACATTCGGCGCGACCTTCAACAGGGCGGTGACTAGGGTTACCGACCCAAACGCACCGGACGCGGTGCCCACGATCGTCACCAACAAGACCGCCGAGGTGGTCCGCACGGCGATCGCCAAGATCGACTCCATGCTCAACGGCGCCGAGGATGGTTCTTTGGCGAAGCAAACGCGGGAGATTATCGCAACGTTCCGGACAGAGATGGAGCTGCTCAAGAAGGCCATCATCGAGCGCCAAGCGATCCACGACCTCGGCGCGGCCAAGGGCAAGACCCTCGAGGAAGAGCTCACCCACCGGCTCGCCATCATCGGCCGTTCCCTAATGAGCGAGGTGGAGCGCGTGGGGGATAAGCCGGGCATCAAGAAGACGAAGGCTGGTGACATCGTCGTGACGGTGAAGGGCGCGATGACGCGTGGCACTCCGATCCGTCTGGTCTTCGAGTGCAAGGACCACGACATCGACAACGGCCCCTTTTCGCTGACTCAGATCCGGACTGCGTGCCGGCTCGCTGCCGAGAATCGGGGCGGTCAGATCACAGTGTTCGTGACCGACGACACCCGGTTGCTGCCTGAGCAGCGGCCCTTCGGGACCGTCGACGGCCACTACTTCCTGGCCTACATGCGGGGTTCTGACGACACCGCGTTGGCCGCCGTCTTCCACCTGGCCGTGACCAAGGCACTGACCGAGCTCGACGTCGCGACTCAGGACCAGGTCGACATCGAGGCTGCCCGGCGCCAGGTGCAGATCGTTGCGGACTACCTCGAGAAGTTCGAGGAGATTGAGTCCGGCTGCTCAAGCGCCATCCGGTCGATCCAAAAGGTCAGTACGACGGGCAACACCCTACGCTCTGCCCTGATGACAGGGCTGGCGAAGCTGCAGGCGATCCTTGTCGGAGAGTAGTCGGAGTTTCAAGCCGGCGGGGACTGAGCGTCCCCGCCGTAAGGGCTGGCGCTCCTCGGTTGAACGACAGGGCTGTTTAACCAGCGAACCAGAATCGGTCTTGTTGTGACGGCGAATGCAAGAATCGACGCGTAGGATGCCTCAGGTCTCGCGCCGGCAACCAGGCCAGGATATTGGCATCTTTCTTGGGCACACAACGCTACTGGCATGACCCCCGCAGACATTCTGACGCTCACACCGGGCTTCGCGGGTCTTGGCCTGTCGCTGTTTCTCCTGTGGAGGCAAGAGTTGCGGCAAGCTCACTTGTCCCTCCGATTACTCGCTCCGCCAGACTCGTGGAAGGTCAGTATCGGGAGGCGCGGGTCACCTGTCCAAGCGACCGACCCTGCTGAGGCCGATTACCTCTCGATGCACGGCATCTTCCCTGTTTCTGCAACAAACGACGGTCCTCGCGGGGGCGCGCTTTGGAACCTTACCGTTGAGACACCCGGACTGGTTGCATGGCGTCTTCATTGGTTCAACTCCGGCCAAGACCTTCCGTATGCCCTGTCGGGCCGGAGTTGCGAAGGCTGGAGTCGCACTGGCATTGCATTGGCCTGCGATTTCGAAGGACTCAGCGATGGTTTGCGTGACCTCCGACAGGCGGGAGAGGTCACGTTCCGCCTCAACTATGCCTGTCAAGGTTGGCGAGGCCATGTGCGGCAAGGGAGTACTTCATTGCAGGTGTCGCGAGCTGTATTGCTAGAAGCTTTGAAGAGTGCTGCACGCTTCCTAGACCTCGCGACCTGTCAAGTGGTGCCACGGTCCCGAGCGCTAGCGGCTGAGCGTTTCGCTGAATTTAGCCTCGCCGACCACGAAGTAGATAACCTCACAAAGTGGGCGCTGATGCGCGACCAACCTGAATACGTCGTCGTCACGGATGGCTCACCCGACCGGCTCAAGATTGTTGTTCGGCGCGCGTCCGGTGTGGTCGATCAGGCATGGAGCGTCGGAGCCGGCAGAACACGGGAGATACTGGGCCGGATCGCCGATGTGCAAAGACGTTTCGCTGGCGACGTCCAAGACATACGTGACGCCGCAGTTCAGATCTAACAGTCGGAATGGGCGCAGCCTTGCAACCTGATAGTTGCAGCTGCTCGCGCCTGGTTGTTGGCGATTAAGACGGAACTCGGCAACTCCGGGTAGAGCCGACCGTTTCGGCTACCCCTTGAAATCGATAATCCAGCCGTATCGATAGCCCGCCCTTCTGCTGGCAGAGCATTTCCTTGGTAGGAAAAAGGTCCCCGGACCGAATCGGGCGTGGGCTCCAATTCGCGGTTTTGAATACGGCTTCTTGCACGCCTAACCGCACTCACCTTCACACTTTCAGTTCGGCCCTCGCTGCATCGCGATAGATGCGAGATGCCTCACCCATCGCCCGCACCACACCTTCGAACTCTGCTGCGCTCATCAAGGCTCCCGGCCTGGCCGCCGCGAGGATGTTTGCGGCGAGGTCCTTTGTTTCAGCAGGCGAGACGAGATCGATGCGGTTGAAGGCATCCATGGTGTTGACCAGCGCGTCGCGAAAGTTGGTGCGAAGCGCATCCGGGTCCGCGCCCGCGTCGGGGTGCGCCACCGCCTCTGCTGCAAAGATGAGCCGTTGCACTCGGTCGAGGAAGGCGTGGTGCGCCTCTAGCCGCTGGTCGCGGTGCCACACGCGGTCCTGCTGGACGTACGCGGCTTGAGCCACATTGGCCTGACTGCGCGCAGCCCAGACCTGAGCGCCGAGCGCCGCGCCACCGGTCAGCAACCCTCCAACCACCGCCCCGATAGCTCCCCACAGCGCCTCTGACATGCCGGGATCGAATCCTACGGCGGCCTCGTCCTCTAATACGGTCTCGTGGACAATGACCCCGACGCCTTCATATACTGCAAAGGTCCACCGCCGTCGAGGCCGTCGCGATGACCGCGACCACCGTTCTCCGGCTCAACCCCGAGGAGGGGAGCGTCGTGAGAGTTCAGGTTTAATCGAATCGATGCCGCTGTGGGATGCGACCGTCGAGGCGGCCTCGTTTGACCTGCCACCCGAGGTAGTGGCGAGAATCCGCGATCAGGCGTCGTTTGCTGCAAACAACGGGGCGCGTGTTCCGAGGATCGAACTAAAAGTCACCGAGCAGGGCGAACTGCCTGACGCGTGAGCCGCACTACGAAACCGCGACGACTGCTGCTGCCTACTCCTGAGGTCTGCCGAAAGCGATGTATTGACGCCGCCCAGAACGCTGGGGCGTTGCGCGACATTGCGACCGCCGCTGCCAGCCTCGGCCACTACGGCGCCGCCGTCGCGCTGGAGATTCTGGCGCTCGAGGAGGCGGCCAAGGCCCAAGCGCTCGGTATGCGAGCGATGCTGGCCACATTGGAGGACATCGAGGTTCCGACCGAGGGCCTTCAGGATGTGCTTCAGCGCAAGCACACGGTCAGGCATCGGTTCGCTGCGTGGCAGCTACTCAACCGGGAGCTGGTGCGGATCAGCATGGAGCAGTTCGAGCATCAGTTGACCCAGGGGCCACCTGCGCAGCGCATCGATATCAACCAAGCCGCCACGGCGGCGGTGCTAAAGAAGAGTCGTTGGCTCAAGAAAGCAGACGGACTTAAGCAGCGCGGGTTCTATGTCGATCCTCACGGCGGCACCTTCCCAGCCCGGCTCAGTCGTGCTGATTACGACGAGGCCGTGGCTATTGTCGAGCCTTACGTCACCACGACCCTTCAGCAGGCGGGGCTCCTGCCCAAACCACCAAAGCCGCGAAGGTTGCTGGGCCGATACATCGCAGACGACGATTGAAGCTGGCCAGGCTGGCCCTAGGTGGGCACCTCGAAAGGCGCGCAGAAAGCCACAGGAAGGTAGTCACGGCGCGACCGCACGTTCGGCAGGCCCCCCACCAGCGCCCACGGGCGGGGATCGGTCCCTGCTGGCGGCAAGGCGGGCCGACCACTAACGCCCGGTTTCGTCGACCTTGACGCCTTTAGCCATCAGTCCAGCCGACGATGGGTAGGGAGCGGTGGCAGCCAGGCCACGCGAAACGGACGCATCACGTCGCCAGGGACTACCGGGTCAAGCATTTGGTGCACGTCATTGACCACGTGAACGTATCTCTGAAGCAACAGGCCAAGCTCATCGATGGCGTCGTGGATGACCTTGAAGGAGGGCACCTGCGCGGTCGGTTCCCTCTGACGGTGGGCGACGTACTGGTTCACGAAAACATGAACGCGCTTCAGGTCGCCAGCCTGCAAGCTCTTCAGGTCGGCCGCGACATCCTTGCGGTCGATGGGGTTCTTGCATAGCTGAGGGTTGTCTCGAATCTCTGAGAGCAGATGGTGGAAGCTGTACTCCCGATTCCCGGACCCGCATAGACGCCTGATGGCGACGGCTTGGCGGTTCGAGTAGGTTGCGGCGAAGAAGTCGATGATGTGCGCTGGCGTGACGTGCGCGTCCTCCGCCGCTTTGATGAAGTCCCTCCAGAAGGTGCGGTACATGCGCAGCGTGTAAATCTCGCTACCCAGAGTCGTGAACCATTTGTCCCACTTCTCCCGGCTCGGCGCAGGCCCCTTCATCGCTGGCCTGTCAGGGCTTATACGGTCGGACGCCGGCGTGGTTGCGCTGCCGGTGCTCGGTCCACGGATCGGTGCCGTTGCCCGCCTGCATCATCAGGAGGAAGAGGTGGTCTGCGATCGATCCTCCTCTGCGGACCAGTAAGCCTGTGGGCCTGGGGATCACGGTGATGCCTCGGCTCCGCAAATATCGCTCCCAACGAGGTAGGTCGTGCCGCACGTAGGCAGCCTCCTCTTGCGACCAACCAGACCGCACCAAGAACGGGACGATCTCCGCGACCATGCCTTGGGTCGCATTCTATGACCGCTCTCGGTGCCAAATGCTCGACCACGCCGCCCCATCGCTACTGCCCCTCAGGACTTGTATGGGCGGATGCGCGTGAGGTTGCGGTGCTCATGCTCCCGCGCCTGGTCGCGGTCTTCCTTTGCCTGCATGATCAATAGCACAAGCTCGTTGTGTGCACGGGACTTGCGTAGACGACCACGAGCGCGACGGCAAGGCGGGGATGGCATCGACGCCCCGGCTGCGCAGGTGCCGCTCCCAGCGTGGCAGGTCGGGCAGCACCGCCTCGACGGACTGCTGCACCCCGCCCGAGCGCCGCAGGTAGCGGAAGGCTGGCGCGCTCGAGCCCGCGGTGGAACGTAAACGACAGGTAAGCCATGTCTCGTGGGCGCCCGACCCTGATTTCCGACCCAAGTCGAACTGGTGCGCTAAGGTCAGCGATCATGGAAGTTCTTGTCGACACCTATTACGGCAAAGCAGAGGAGGAAGGCTGGTGGCGGTTCGGTGGGAGGCTAAAGGATCACCCGGAGGTGATCGTCACGTTCATCTTTAGCGACGACAAACAGCAAAAGGAAATGCGCGAAGCGCTGCTCGCAGGCCAAAAACCCACATGCGGAACGCATGTCGACCTTGTCGAGGAAATCACGATCGACGAGGAGTAGTCAGTTGCGGAGCCGGGCGAAACACTTTCCGTAGATTGCCGTCTTACTGACTTGTAGGTCTGCGGACGCCCGTGAGCCAGTAATTCACGAGACGAGTCCGCAAGCTCGAGGTGGAACAAAGAGGAACTCGCCAGCCATAGACACTGGCTCGGCTCGGCGCGTGAGTCGACGCGCATCTGTCCAGACTGCAGCCGAACGGTGGAGGTGCTCGCGCTAATCTAGCCTTACCAATAACTCACAAAGGTCGGATTGAGCGCAGTGACAGGTGCTTCGAAAAGAACCAACCAAGGGTATGAGCGGAGGAAGAGCCTCGGATCGTCAGGAGGAACCTCGGTCGCTCTCCTTATCTCAATGACGCAGTAGCCCATGGCTTCGTAATCAGCTCGGATCACGTCTGAGATGTCATCCGGCTTCCGCGAGTAAGTCAAGCCAGCATGCAATGACGCACGGCACCATGCGTTGCATGAATGGCGGTGGGTGGCGTAACGCGGTCGTGGGGCCACCGTGTTGCAAACCTCGTACAACCGATCGAACGTTATGCGCGCGTGGCTTCTGGCGATTCTGGAGTCGCCGGGACGAGACTTGACATGTGCATGCTGGCTTCCTTGGCGAGGGCCGGCAACACATGGCTGTAGGTATCGAGCGTGATCGCGATCGTGGAGTGGCCGAGCAGGTCCTGGACCACCTTGGGGTTGACGTGTTTCACCATGAGGTGTGTAGCTGCGGTGTGGCGTAGGTCGTGAATTCGCAGCCGTGGTATCCCGGCTTGCCGAAGCCCACGGTGAAAGGTATAGGACAAATAGCTCATTTCTCGTGGGCCGCCGATCGGGCTAGGGAACACGAGGTCATGCTCTTTCCAGCGATCTCCGGCCTCTGTCCGCTCGACCTCCAGTACGTGACGCTGTTCTGCGAGCACGACCATGGTCTCCGGAGGTATGGGTACTATCCGCCGACTGCGGGCGGTCTTGGGCTCAACGAAGACCATGCCTCGTCCACGCTGTCGCTGAACCGCGCGGCGAATGCTGGCTGAGCACTCATGGAAATTGATATCGGACCACCGAAGCGCGAGCGCTTCGCCGAGGCGCACTCCAGTAGTTACCAAGAACACCCACAGCGGGTGGTGTCGGGTTCCAACCGTAACTGACAAGAGCCGGCGGACCTCCTCTTCGCTCAGGGTCCGCATTTCCTTTCGCACTGCTCGAGGGGGCCTTACCGCATCGCTGGGATTGGTTGCGAGTGCGCGCCACAGCACAGCTTGCTTCAAGGCGCGCCGCAGGACCATGTGCACTTGACGCACGGTGCGCGGGGCGAGACCCGAATCGAGCAACCTGCCCAACGCGAACTGGATTTGCTCCGGGGTGAGCGACCGCAGTCGTAGACGGCCGAGGTAGGGCAAGATCCGACGGACGCAAAGGTCGTAATTCTCGTAGGTCGTCGGGCGAACGCCATGGCGCACCGAGTCCGCCAGCCAGTGCTCCAGGTACTGCGAAACGGACTGGTCCCGGCCGACCACAAGCTGACCCGCAATCGACTGCTGCTGCGCTTCCTGCAGTCTGTCCTTCACGACCTCCCGGGTTGGACCGGTGAAGAACTTCTTCCGTCCGTCGGGCATGCGAATGTACGACACCCATCGACCGTCCTTGCGGGGATAGATCGATCCATCGCCGTGGCCCCTTCGCGCTACTCCCGCTCTGGGCATGAGGTCGACATCCTACCGTCGACCAGAACGCAATGGAACGCTCTTTATTGGGGTTCGCATAGGAACCTCGTGCGCCCCATTTCCTGGGTCTTCTGGACCGTCGAGAAGCTGGCCAACGAAGGCCTCGAGGTCACGTTCCAGGATGCGCCGCGAACCGCCGATCCGCACCGAGCGGAGACGTCCGCGCCGCATCACCTCGTAGATGTGGGACCGTCCAATGGACAATCTGCGTGCGGCTTCGTCGATTGTGACCAGGAGCGCGGCGGGCTCTGGCTCCTGGCGAAGAGGACTCTTCATGGCTGCACACTGACGGCGCGAATACGATCGCGCGCAAGATCAACGTAGGCGGGATTGAGTTCGATGCCGATCGCCCGCCTGCCAAGGCGCCGCCCGACCGCCAGGGTCGTTCCCGAGCCGGCGAAGGGATCGAGCACCGTTGCCGGAATCCGGTCACGCCGGCAGCTGCAGGTCGGCTGCCAGGTCTCGCCATCGACGAATCGGATCAGGCGCTTCCTGAAGCCTGGACTCTCCGTCCTACGCTCCACAGAGCGCGGGCCGTTAGATCTGCGGTTGCCAGGATTCGAATAGTGGACGCAGCCGCCGCGCCGCCAGGGCAGACCGCACGAAGGGCAACATCCGGCGTCACTCGTCCCCGCGAGGACGCAAGGCTCGACCAAGCGCTCGGGAAAAGTGGCGAAGTGCGCCTTCTGATAACGCTGCGTCGGGATGTTCCAGACGGAGCGCTGTGCACGGCCACGACGAATTGCGGTATCGCGCGCGCGCGTCCTCACTTCTTCCGCGCTGGTGGATCCTAGCTCACGTACAGCCTCCGCGTCGTAGAAGTAGCGCGGCTCTTTCGAGAGAAGGAAGAGATACTCATGCGCGCGCACCGGCCGATCGCGTACGCCTTCAGGTACCGGGTTTGGTTTCGCCCATATCACGTCGGAGCGCAGGTACCAGCCGTCTGCTTGCAGAGCAAGCGCCACGCGCCAGGGGATGCCGACCAGGTCCTTGGTCTTGAGGCCGGCCGCCCTGACTCGACGGTCTCCCATCGAACCGGCGGTCTGCCAATATCCGACGCGGTTGGCGGATGGCGTCCGTGGGGAGTCCGTCCCCGCGTTGTAGCAGTCGCCGAGGTTGACCCAGACCGTACCCTGCGGCTTGAGGACTCGGCGCACGTCCCTGAAGACGCTGACCAGGTGACTGACGTAGCTCTCAGGGCTCGGTTCGAGTCCGAGCTGGCCGCGCCAGGCGCCACAGCTGCTGCAGGTCGTCTCGTGCTCGGCCGTCCATGCGTGGGCGCACGTGCGATCCCCGTCCCAGATGACCGGCGGAAGCCCGTAGTCGCGAAGTCCCCAGTAGGGTGGCGAGGTGACGACGCAGTCGATGCTGTTCGCTGGCAGCGTCTGCAGCGCAGCCCTGACTTCGCCGTGGATGATCGCGGTCCGGGCGTCGGAAAAGGCGACCCTGGGTGGGGGAACCGGCTGCGCCGCCGGTTCCCCCACATCCCTTCCGCGGCGCCAGTTGGTAGACACCACGGCGGCGTCTGGCGGCAACGTGTCGTCAGGGGCGTTGCCAGAGAGGTTCGCTTCGTCAGCCGCTCTCACGGGCAAAGCTCCTCTCCCTCGAGATCGTCACACCGCGGGCGGCGTTCCGGGCTTGCCATTCGACACTGCCCCACCACATCCAAAGCCGCTCCCTTCGCTCAAGCTCCCGTTTCGTTGGAGCCGGCTCCCAAAAAAGGCGCCACCAATGGAGCCGCTGCTCGCGGGCGATCGCGGCGCGCATGCGGGCGGCCTGCTCGTAGGTGAGCCCGCTCATCTGTGCAACCCGCGGACGCTCTTCAGGCGTGTCAATCCCGCGCTGACCAGGCTTGACGCCCGCTTGCGCACTGGAACACCGAGAGGCTGCAGGAGGCCGGTGGCCCGACGCGCCACCGAGGTGACAGGGAGCATGGAGAGCGCCATCCCGCCCCAGCTGCGGGCCACCCTGCCGGCGTTTCCGTGCGCGAACCTGATGCCTTGGAACAGCGCGATCGGAGAGATGGCCGTGATCAGGAGCACCGCGCAGCCGCTCGCCATCCAGTCCGCTTTGCCATCGGAGGGTGCTTGGCCGAGTACGGCCGGCAGCATCATCGACATGCCGACGAAGAAGGCGGTGGCGACGACGAACTTGGAGAGCAGGAGGCCCATAAGGAACTCGGCCGTGTGCAGTGCGCCGCCAGCCATCCGAGGCCAGATGGCAAGCACGGCGACCAGCGGGACGAAGGCGGTGATGGTGAGGATCAGCGCGGAGCGCACGATCAGTTCCAGGTAGACGACCAAGGCCAGGAAGCTGAGCAGCAGCGCCAGAAGGATCAAGCCGACGACGTTGAGGTGGATGGTCGTTGGGTCAATCGCGGCCGCACTCGCCGCGCTGTGGTTGCTCGCGGCCGAGAGCTCGCGGTCCCAGGCGTGGCCGAGTAGAGCCGAGTTCACCGTCGCGTAGCGGACGATGCCAAGCCCCGAGTAGGCGATGAAGACGCAGGCCAGGACGCGCGGCACCGCGCTCAAGCCGATGCCCATTGGTCCGCCGAGGACCCGCTCGATGATGCCATATGCGAGAACCGCGCCCAGGATCAAGAGGGCGATGGCAAGCACGCGGTCGTACGTCGGGACCAGGGCGTTGAAGTCGGGCTCAGTGGCATCGCCGAAGGAATGCAGCAGGTTGCTGATGCCCCAAAGCGCGTCCTTGATGGCCCAGGTCGTAATCGCCTGCACAATCTGGTTCGCGTAGTCGGAGTAGTTGCCTGGATTGGGGTTCACGAGAAGAGCCGTCCCGCGTAGTTGGCGGCTGCGACGCCGAGATAGAGCAGGGCCACCGCGCCGATCGACACGCCAAGCGACGACTTGGAGCGTTCGGCCAGCTGTGGATTACCTGTGAACGAAGCGGTCACCCAGCCGATCAGCGAGACTGCAATGCCTAGGCCGGAGACGATGACGAGCAGACCGGCCGCGTTGTTGGCTAGGTGCGCGAGCCCGGCGACGACGCTGGGTGGAAGCCCGCTCACGTCCGGCCGGACGTTGATGTCCGAGAGCACGGTGGCAAGCACTAACGACCTCCTCTGCCGCGCAAGCGGCGAACCACGACTAACGAGGCGAATAGGCGACGGCGCCGAGATACTGTCGGGTGGTGGGCTTGGCCGGCGAGTCGGCGAAAGTGAGCGACCTGGTCCCAACGTCTTGGCTGCAGGCGGACCGGCGGAGCCGAGGCGTAGATGAGCACTGCATGGCCCGACCGGCGGAGGTCATCCGGGCTGCAAAGCGGCCTTCCCGTCCGCTGCTGGGAAGAGGTTGCGTGACTCGCGTCGCCGTGACTGACCTGGTAGGTGCGCGTCTCGTCGCCAATCGCGCGGCTGAACTGCTCCAGCGTCGCCAGGTCGCCTTGCCCTGGCAGCAGCAAGCGGGCTCGGCAGTTGTTCCAGACCGTGCGCATCTCCTCACGTCCGTATGCCGCCTCGATCTGGGCCAGGTCGTGGAAGCAAAGCAGCAGCTGGATACCTTGTCCTGGACCGCTCGACGCATAGCCAGCAAGGCGAGGCACGCGGGCGAAGTTGGCGGCTTCGTCGAGCGCCAGTAGGAGACGCGGTTTGAGGACACCGCGTTGCGTCCGCGCACGGGCGGTCGCTTTGCGCAGAAGCGTTGCGACCAGAGCTGAGAAGAGTGGCCGGCAACGCTCGGCCTCTTCTGCCGGAGCGACCAGGTAGATGGTGCTCGGTTCGGCGAGAAAGCCGTCAAGATCGAGCTCGTTTTCGCCGGCAGTGGTGGCACTTCGGACTCGGTCGTCGACCCAAAGGCCCAGGCACGCCCGAGCCGTTGAGGCGATCGAGCCCGCCTCTCGCTCGGGTGTCTGGGCATGCGCGACCAAGAGCTCTCCCGCGGCCAATTCCCCAAGCATCTGGGCAAGCTCCGCGTAGTCGGATTGCGCGGTGAGGTTCAGAGTGGAGAGGACGAATCCCATGTCGGCGCCTCGCTCTGCCGCGAAAACACATAGCGCGGTGATCAGGGATGAAGCCGAGAGATACCAGTGCGCATTGCTGCCGCGCTTTCCGCTCGAAGTGAAGTGGTCGGCCAGCTCAGCCGCGGAAGCGCAGTCGCTCACCGAGGCAATCGGGTTCCACGTCGACGGCGCCAAGCCGAGCTCGCCGATCCAAGACGTGTCTCGGTCCAGCGGTGCGAAGACCGAAACCCGACCGAGACTCTGGCGGTGACGCGCCGTGAGGCGAACCAACTCTTCTTTGGTCGAGGTCGCCACCGCACTGCCTGACCAGCTGAGCAGGGTGGGCACAACCACGGTCGACGTCTTGCCCGAGCGCTGAACCCCCAGAAGGAGCACGTTGTCCTCGGCCGGTGATTGCAACAGCCGGCGACCGAGGAAGCCGAGCACAATGCCGTCGCCCGACGGTCGCTCTGGCGAACACGTCCGGCCGAGTTGCCTATGGTCTCGCCTGCCGGCCCAGCGGCTGGACCCATGGCTCTGCGGACGCTCCGACGACCATTTGTCCAGCACGATCCTGATCGCGCCTGTCACGGCCCGCATCAGCAGGTCGGCGATCAACGTCACGAGCGCGCTCATCGCACCCAGCCTTCGCGCTCGGCGCGGACCAGGTCTTGCTCAAGCTCGTGCTCCATCCGGCGCTGGTAGTTGCGTGCCAGCCCGCGCAGGTGCAGCAACGTGGCTGCCATTGGCCTGTGAGCGCGGTGATGTTTCGATGGCGGGCGCGTGCGGGGTCTTCTCGCCGGCACCTGAAGCCACTGCCAAGGGTTTGTCACCTGACCCTCGGTACGGATGACCTGTGACCGCGCAGGAATGGGAAGCTCACGGACTGCTGCCTCGGGCTCGCGGTCGAGGTCACGCTGGCGGTCGATCTCCAACGCGATGGCGTCCTTCATCCGTTGCAGCCGCGGTCGGGTGATCAGAAGTGCGCGAAACTTGCCTGGCGACACCTCGCGGCGCGCCGCTAGGACGATGTGGACGTGGTGGTGCTCGGTGTTGCGGTGCTCGGCCGCAAACCACGGCCCGATCCCAACTTCTCCCGCGTCCGTCTCCAACTGCTTCATGGCTGCTCGCGCCATGCGCCGCAGGTCGAGGCCTTGCCAGTCCTCTGGCGACAGGATCATTTGGTAGACCGCCCGCTGGTGGTCCTCCAGCTCGCCGTCGCGGTTTCGGCGCCAGATCGACTGCAGTCCCTTGGTGGAGCGCGCAACGTACTCGACCAGACGCCGGCGGTCGCCGTCAGTCAGAGAACCGTCGCGTCCGAAGATGCGGGCGTTTGGTGAGGTCCGGTCGCGGTGAGCGACATAACGGATGTAGGCGTCGAGTCCCTGGCGCTGCTTTGGTTCAAGGTGCTGGTCGCGGTATTCGACGTAACGCAAGAACCCACCAACGGCCCGGCGCACACCGCCGGTAACGGAGACCGGCATCCACTCAAGGGCGAGAATCGAGGTCTTTGACCTCATCGCTCGGTCCTCCTCCGCAGGGTCGCCTCAACAAGCTCGATTCGTGAAATCGCCGCCCGCGCCGCGTCCTCGAGCAGTCGCCGCGAGAGTGTCGTTCCGCCTGGGATGCTGGCCTCCTGAAGCTTCAGAACCAGCTCAACGGCGACGAGGATTGCCATCTCGCGAATCGCGGACTCATCCGGGGCGCTGCCCGAAGCGGCATCGGCATCGGCCAGTGCCCGCGCGACCACCGAACGCAGGAGCTGGCTGATGGTCGCCCGCGACCGGTGCGCAAGGCCGCGGAGCGCCGCGCCTTGTTCAGGCTCGATTCGCACCCGGAGGTGGTACCAGCGCCTCACGCCGGAAGGGCGTGCAGTCATGCACCGGTCCGAGACGTTGAGATGGCCCTGGCTCTGGCGCGAGCGGTCCGCACCCGACGGCGGATGTCTGCCACAGTGACTCCGGCTTCGTGGGCCAGGGCCTCAATCGGCTCGCCGAGGACTTGGGTGCGGTAGATGACTCGGAGGTCGGCTGCCGTGGCATTACCGATGGGCGTGTCGAAGAGGGCATCGGATTCCGATCGTTCGTCACCTTGGAGCTCGGGATCGAGTTCTTCCGTTTGCGAGACACGCTCTCGGAGCAGCGCCTTGCTGACCTGGCGGGCGGCTCGCTCAACCAGCCGGCGCGGGATCCAGCGGTCCTCGCAAGCAGGTCGCCAGCGCGCGGCGATTCTCAAGACTTCGAGCGCCAGCTGCTGCGCGATGTCGTCCGCGTCCAGGTAAGGAGGGACTGCCCGAAGCTGGCGCTTGGCCACCGTCAGCCACGGGCCCAGTCGTTCAAGCAATAGGCCGGACCACTTCTCCTTAGGACCTCGCCGGTAGGCCTCCAGGAGGTTGGCCCAGCTGGTCGGTCGCACAGCCGCCGCCCCGATCTTGTCGCGTTCCACGCTCTGTCTCCTCGTCTGCGTTCTTTCGGTTTCGGGCTGCGTGCCCGCTACCTCTCTTATCTGCAGCAAGACAGGGCGGAATTGACGCCTCGGAGCGACTGATCTCCGACTTATCGGCGACTGCTCTGCGACTTATGATCTCGGCCCGGTGGCAGGGGAGCGGCGCAGGGCAGCGATCGTGGTGGTGGTGTCGGCATTTCTCGTCGCCGGGGCGGCCACGGCCGCCTACCTGATTGACTCCGACCTGTCGGGCGTGCGGACGAGCTTCGGGACTGGTGTTTCCCCGAGCCTCGGCAATCGGGTGGTCAGCGACTTCCTAGCCGACCAGGACGCCGAGGCGAAAGCGCTGTCAAATGGCGACCAAGGCCAGCTCGAGGGCCGCTTCACCGGCAACGCGCTGCAGGACGTTGCGCAGCAGGTGAGCGCCAACTCCTCGACCAATCCAACGGTGACAGTGACATTCCGGCCCCAAACGCTGAGCGTTGTCCAGGCGCGAGACCCCAATGACCCCAGCATCGTGATCGAGGTCCAGGAGGACGGGATCAAGACCCTGACCACAACCTCGCAGAATGCAGCCCCCTCAGAGCAGGCGATCAGCTTCCACGGCGACTTCTGGATGCGCGAGTCGAATGGGCGCTACTTGGTCACCGACGAGGCGGTCGAGGTACAGCCATCCTTGCCCCTGCCCGCAGTCGTGCTGGCCGTGCTGGCCCTTCTGGCCGCTGGATTGCTCGTGCTGAGGTCCCGCTCAAAACCCGCCGTATCGCCTGCTGCGCCGGGTGCGTCCACGCCTTCGGCCGCGCCTGTCGCCGTGCCAAATCCAGCTGCATTCGAGGAGGCGCCGCGCGCCGAACTAGTGGTGCGCACATTCGGCGGCCTGCATGTGTTGCACGGCGGGAAGGACTGGGTTCAGGCGCTGGAACAGCGTCCGGTCACAGGCTTTGTCTGGCAGCGGCTGCTCCTGGGAGCCATCCGCGACCCAGCTTCGAGGCCTTCGCGCGAAGAGCTCGCACGCCAGGTAAGCCCGGTCCTCGACCGAGACACGCAGCTGAAACGGATGCGCAACCTCGTCTATCACGGCCTTCGCGAACTTCCCGCGACTCTCAAAGACCGCATTCTGGTCGAGCCCCAGGCACTCAGCTTCAGGCTCGATGGCAGCGACATCGATGCGGTCAACCTCCTTAAGGCCAGCACGGTCGCGACTGGGAGGCAGACGCTTGCCCCACCCGAAACCGTTTGGGGTCAACGCGCCTTCGATGAGAGCGCCGGGACTTTCCTACCTGACTTCGAGAAGGTTGAGGACCTGGCCACCGACCATCACCCCACATGCACCGACATGGTCATGGAGGTCCGCGAACTGCTGGCGACAAAGCGGGCCGACCTGGCGATTGTGCTGGCTGGCTCGTACCTCGGCAGCGGCCGGTCAGCCCAGGCGATCGCGGTCCTGGAGCCCGTTGTCCGAGAGCACCCAAAACGCAAGGACCTTGCCGACCGGCTTGCCTCCGCCTACAGAAGTGCTGGCCGCGATGCGGAAGCTGAGGCGCTTGCCGACCGCTTCGCCTGAGACCTCACGCGCCGCATCGCCAGTTTCCCTTCACGTGGACTGCGCTGTTGGTCGCGAGCGCGTGCAGCTCGGCATCGACTGTGCCCGACTTCATGTCCGGAGCGATCGTGAAAGTGCCAGCCTGGCCGATCCAGAAGATCTTGTCGTCGGTGACGAACTGGCCCTGGTGGTCAGGATCGGCGGTCCCCAGAAAGAGGACGACGCCGATCGACTGGCCGGCTGATGCCGCGGGGTACGGCCCGGAACTGATCCCGTAGTAGCTGTAGGCGCCGAGGTCCATTAGGAAGCTCTCATCGCCGATCGTGAACTTGAGGGTCGCAGTGTATTGGCCGTTGATCGTGCCGCAGTAGTTGTCGCCACCGAAGCCCGGATGGCGTGCCACCGAGTCGGTTACCGCGTGATCCAGCTGCCTGCTCAGGTCCTCGCTGAATGCCAAGCCTTGCGCGTTGCAGCCGCCGCCCTTCAACCTGGCGATGTCGTCGTCGTGCAGGTGGTTGAGTGCGTAGAAATTGGCGCACGGCGCGCCGGCATCGAACGCTGGGAGAGGTAGCGGTGCTCCGCATGCCCACTGCCCGGCGACGTGCACCGGTCGCGCCCCGCTGACGTCCCGAAGCAGATCGACGTCCATGGAGCCGGTGACCCCGTCCGCATTGACGGTGACCGAGCCGCTGGCCCGGCTCCAATCGACGCTCGGATCCGAGATCGATGCGAGCTCGAGCAGCCCCGCTGCGTTGCTGATCGCCAGCAGTTGGTGCTCGGAAACTCCAGGTGGCGCGATTCGCAGCCGGTAGCCCTTGCCTCCGACGACGAAACCAAGCACGGCCTGTGGGTAGCCGTCCCACCGCTTGGGTGTGGCGCACATCGAAGTCGGGGCGACGGTGTCCGCGCTGACGGTGTAGGCCTGGGCCACAGACCCCACGACCTCGCCCGAGAACACAAGCGATTGGGTCAGGCAGACGGGGTTGGCAGCGGTAACCTCAGACGGCCGCAGCTTTAGCAGCCTGTAGGCGTCAACACAAGTGGTCGGCTTGGCGGCCACGGCGGAGAGTGCCGGCCCGCTTCGAGCGGAGAACGCGCGCACCACGACGAAGCCACCCAGGCCAACAAGGAGAACGCCCGCTACGACTGCCGACGCAACTCGCCACCGCATCGCCGCTTCCTCCTCTTGGTCCGGGACGAATTCGGGTCCTACCTAACTAATCTGCTGCCGCCGACCTCGAATTTGACGTTCAGCAGCGACTGACCTGCGACTTATGGCCGACTGCTCAGCGACTTACGAACGGGACCACCCCCTCTGAGGACGGCGGTGAGGTTGGGTTCTGTGCCCGGGCACACCGCTGTCCGTAGACCACGAGCTCGGTGCCGAGCCCAGGCTGCGAGGCGACGACGAGCTGGCATCCGAGCCAATCAGCGAGCTCACCGAGTAGCGCTACGCCGTGTCCGCCGTTCCTGCCGAATGTCAGGCCGGCGCCCCAGTCACGAGCGCGAAAGGTGAACGGACAGCTGCACAAGTCGAGCTCGATCTGGCAAGCACGAGTCCCCGAATGTCGCCGCACATTCAGCAGTGCTTCACGGCCGGCGAGGCGGAGCAGCTCAATCAGGCCAGGGGCGAGTTGTTCGGCTGAGCCGGTCACGCGAAGGTCGAGCTCGATGCCGAGCAGGTCGGCTTGTTGCCTCAGACAATCCCCAAGATCCACTTCGGATGGGCGCTTGCCTTCGCTCAAATTGGCTTCGAGCTGCTTGAGGCTGACGAGGGCCTGGTCGAGGATTTCGAGCGGCTGACGCAGGGCCCTGTGTGAAGTGAGTTCTTCGGATCTCAAGAAACCGATGCCCAGGGCCAGGGAAGCAGTTCCATCGTGCAAGCGCGCCGCGAGCGAGGCGGCGCCGAGCTGGCTGACATGGGGGGCGCGTGAGTTCATTGGCGGGTAACTGTGGACGGCGATGATGCCGGAGAGCCTCACCGCCACCTCATCGTTTCCTCAAGAAACCTTGAGGAACGGATGGAACTGCTGTTGTCCGGTAGCAAGCACCGACGGAAAGCCCCTGCCCCCTACAGGCAGATTGGACCCGCATCGCGCGCGAGTAAATCCTCAAATTCCATGTTTCAGGACACGGAATTTGATTAGTCGCTAGCGCCCGCTCAACCCAACCTGGTTAAGGATGCCGAGGTCGCCGATGCACCCGGTTTCTTCCGTTAGGACGCGGCCTCGGCTATTCCAGCGTATACCCACCCGGTGCCGTGTCATCCGACACCCTCCGTCCGACCCCGAAGGCGCCAAGATCCGTGCGATTGTTGATCTTCTGGCAGCGGGGCCAGATAATCGGCTCTCACGGCAGTCAGTAGGTCAATCAGGACCGCCAAAGCAATGGAGAACGCAGATGTCCGAGCAGAACCAAGCCGTCGCGCGACGTTGGCTGGAGGAGGCATGGAACCTCGGGAGTGTCGGCGTGCTAGATGAGATCTGTGCGGACGACTACATCGAGTATGACCCGGCTTACCCTGGCGGACGGCTGCCTCGCGAGGGTGTCAAGCAAGCTATCCCGGTGGCCAGGAGCGCCTTTCCAGATCTCACGTTCGTGATCAAGGACATGGTCGCGGAAGGCGACAAGGTGGCTGTTTACTGGACCGCCACGGGCACCTTCCTCGGTCCAGTTAACGGACTCCCGCCGACGGGCAAGCGTGGCGAAATCGATTGCATGACGCTTATCCGCTTGCGGGACGGCAAGGCAATTGAGGCCCGGTCCTGTTGGGACTTGGCTGACTGGCGACAACAGGTCGGCCTTCCTCAACGGCCACCAGAGGGCGGCACGCCCTAAGTCCTCAAAGTACCTAGAAAACCGACAGCCGCAAAAGAGGAACTTTTGACCTCCTGACGGAGGTGGCAAGATAAGCGCGCTGCGCGCGCTGGGCTACAGTCAGTACCTTGGGACCGGTAGCAGATTGTCTTTCCAGACCCCGTCCGCATAGGTCTGAACGTACGGCGGATTCGAATTGACGACACGGACCTCGACGCGCAAGTTGTCGACCACCACGTACGCCTTGCCGCCACCTTGAATCCAAGTCACCATCTGGGCTCGAGTCGATTCATGCGCCTCTGCAGATTCTGGATTCCTCCATCGCAAAGAGTCGATATGTTCGTGGCGGCTACCGCCGGGCGACATGTGCACAGCATTCATGTCGATCACTTCTAACTCACCCACCTGAACTGGGAATCACGAGTCGAACAAATGTACGAGATAGCGTACCATGAAGGCCCAATTGCACAAGCGGTTCCGTCTCAGTTGGTTCGTCTTGGCAATCGTTGCAATTCAGGTCGCACTTCTTGTCCTGAGCGTTGCATTCACGGCTACCCTTCCAGCGATAACGAACGGCCTGGCTGGCGCCGCAACGTTGGTGCTCGCTGGTCTGACCGTTTTGGTCCTGGTCTATAACGCCGGAGTTCTGGATGCCACTAGGGAGTCGGCCCAAGCCACTAGAGACGAGGCCGAAGCCACTCGCGAAGAAGCTCGAGCGACGCGTGACCAAGCCGAGGCAACTAGGGAACAGGCTGAAATCGGTCGGCAGTCGCTGGAGGAGCTTCGGCGTAACAGGGAGATGGATGCTCAACCCATCGTCGTCCGCCTGGAGATGGCTACCCACTCCGTCCAAGGAAAAACGGTTCGGGATATGCAGTTCACCAACATCGGCCGTGGCCCGGCTCTCAACTGCATTTATCTGCGTGAAGGCGCGGGTGACAAACCAGAGTACATGCGAACGGGGCTGTTCAATCTGGCGGCTGGCCAGCAAATCGCGGTGCCAGCTGAGCAGCATGATCTCTTAGTACCCCAAGTATTTGCCGCAACGGATTTGCCACGCGAGGCGCTCTTTTGCCAGGACCAGTTCGGCAACAGTTTTCGATTTACACCCGGCCGTGCGCGCCCGGACCTGCATCGTTGGAGCGAATCCGACTTCGGTTCCGAAGCCGAGCCAGGGTGGGTGCACGCGTTCAACGAGTGGCTGGCCCTTCGCGAGCCCGAACCGGAACCCGAGGCCGGACCCGGCTTCATCCAGGCAATTCACATTCACGGTAACTACTCCAACAGCCACTCGACTGTTGTGTGGGAGCGTGTGCCGGTTACGGATCTCGAGCCAAGCGACTCGGATGTCGACACAATTCAAGAGTGGCTTCTATCGATGGAGCCAAGGGCCAAGCGGGCAGGTCCAGAAGTCGGTCGATGGAGTTACCCGAGTGGAGGCATGAATGAGGAGTGGTGGGCGCGAGTATCTGCCGGCCCGACCGTTGCCGTTTCGTCGATCAAAATCCTCAAGTCACCTCGTCCGGGAACAGGCGGATCTCAGATCGCAGATCTCTCCCTTGTTGATTTGGTTACGTGGTGGCAGGTCATGGCGATTGGAGCGCGGCGAGTTGCGCGGGCCCTTGGAGTGGATCGTGTGCGGCTCGGATTGACTGTCGTGATGTCAGGCTCTCACGATCAGCCGCATTTACACGATGTCGACTTTGGGATGATTCCCAGGCCCCGTCAGGAGACCGAGCCCAACTATTACGTCCAACACTGGTCGGGCACATCCAGGCCGTTTGATGTCACGGAGTGGCCCGAGCAATTCCTCCGGGAATGCGTCCGCCAAGTGCTGCGCAGATTCGGTTACCGACAAACCGAGGAGGTCATCGCTCAATTGCCCCTTGGACGTCCAAGTTCTGACTCTCCCGAAAACGTGTCCTAACGCGCTCGCCGGGAGGAACGCCGCGTTCCACCTGTGCCGTGCAGGAGCCGGCAGCTGCCTGGAGCAATAGTATGGTTTGCTTTTGGTAACTACCGCCCCTCGACAGCGCGACGCCGTCGTTTTGCCGCTATATGGGCCAGCTACTTGTCGGCTGAGTCACCGGTAATGGTTGGTGCAACCGCCGCTTGCCAGTTCGACTCGACATAGATGACGACTTTGGACCATGCGTCTGCAAGCACGTTATTGGCGGTGTCGAAGTCTTCACGTACGCGCGCCGGATCGAAATGCTCGGTGATTTCGCGCCAGTCAAGGTCAATCGCGCGACCCAGTTTCGGAAACCAGTGAGCACCGGTTCCTGAATCGACAACGCTCATTGGGAGCCGCCCGTGCAGCAAGCGGTTGCGGTAGTTATGGATGTCGTCAAGGTCCGGATGGTTCTTGCGCCACGCCCGTCGGGCCTTGACCCCCTCGTCCTCAGACCAGGGATCATAAGTCGTCGGGTGAGTGAGTCTCTCTAGGAACTCATGTCCGACGTCTCCCGCCGCTGACAGTCGCACCATCGCGTGTACGAAGTCGATGGCGCCAACTGTGGGGTGGCGGATGAGATCGTGTGCGATGTCAAGATGTCCTAGGACCGTGTAGTTCAGTTGCGCCAGACAGATGTCTTGGTCTGTCTTGCCCAAGGTTTCGAGCTCCGCCTTTGGGCGAAAGCCTCCAGGCTCAGGGCGCTTGGTTAGCGGAACTACCGATCTCAGCCAGTACGTTGCGTAGCTCGGAAAGTCGCTGGCCAAAAAGGCCTTCCAGGCGCGCTGCTCAAGCGCGTCGCCATCGGCGGCGAGCGAATAAGTCCGGGTCAAACCTTACGTGAGTCTATCGGGGACCTTGAAGTGATGTTGATAACACGGCCCTGATTGATGCGTTACGCGACACTCACAAACGACGGCGCCTCACGGAAGGCCGATTGCCAGTAGACGGGACCTGCACACGGGCTCGCCGCTTTGGTTTGCGACTAGATGTCTGGTCGGCTGATTTTGCTGCCCGCCGTGTTGTCGTGGTGGTGCGACGGGTCGTGCTCGTCGCGCGTCGCTTGGCCGAACTACCAGACCTGCGCACCATCTCACGCACCTGCTCGTTCAACTGATCTAGCCGCTTGAGCACACTGCTCGCATCAGTTGGGGTCCCAGCCTTCTTGATTTGGGCCTGCATCCGCTTTATCGCGGCCTTTGCAGTGTTATTGGCTTCCTTCACCCTCCGCTCGAGCTCTCGCCTGAAATCTGCAGGAATCATCAGCTCCGCTTTGTATTCAATCGTTCGGGGTGTGACGCGTCGCCTCGGGCGACCTAGCGCGGTTGCCGCGTCCACCTGATTCACAGCGCCCGCCATTGTCGTCGCGAACCTCCGGAGATAGTCGGTGTCGACGCGTCGGCCCTCCTCCATCGATAGCCCAAGGGCGGAGCCGACGACCGTCATTTGGTGGCCAGTGATCGAGTTTCGCAGAACGATTTGAAAGCCGTCGCCACGAATTTCACTTGCAACCACTTCGAAATGATGCATGCGACTCGCCTCATGCTAACGATGCCAACTCCTCGCCTTGAGCTGAAGGGAGCGGGGCTGCTATTACTCTGAGGAGACCTCGGACACAAAGAATAGGCCCAAGCGCCGCCTCCGCTAAGACTGTCCAAGCCTTCGGGGTGGCGCGGTCTATGATCGCGGCGTCCAGCCGGACTACCAGCCCGATCGGGAAGCGAGGAATAGGAGCGAGTCGGTGCCCACAACGAAGGAGGACGAAAACTGGATGCTTGGGGTCGATTCCCAGTCGTCGGCCCTAATTCAACTGAAGCAGCAACTCACATACTTCCTGATTACGGCAAGCATGGCCGTGATCGGGTTTGTGGCCGCAATTGCGAATGGTCGACCCGGTGCCTGGGAAGCCGCACTTGCGTGGCCGACCATCCTAGCGTCCGCTTTGCTTGCTTTAACAGGGCTCGGGTGCGCAGGTCTATGTCTGTTGTACCTGTACCTTGGGAACCAGTCCTTTGTTCTGCATCTGAAGTACCGCTATCAACGCACAACCTACGAGGATCTCAAGAAGGAGGACCAGACCCAGTGGGACAATCTGACGAATCGAGCGAACCAGTTCCTAGAGCTTTCATTTGTGTTGCTCTTCATCGAGATCCTCGCCGCCTTGGTCTTCTTCTGGCTCCTCATTACCAGCACAGTCCCTCCAGTCACTCAGGACTAGGTAGGCATTGCACCACTACAAGATCGTCAGCGTAGAGTCGAGGCCCGATGACACGTTTCTGATCACGTTTAGAAATGACCGCACCGGGCACGAACTCAACATCGAAGGATCGACCGTTGGACTGAGTGAGCGTGGCCGTCGCGCGTCGGACGAGTATTTACGAAGACTCGCAAATGGCTTACTTGCCACTCTGCAAAGAGACTTCTAGCGGTTCCGGCAGGCTCACGATAACTACCTCGTATCGCTAGGTCTAACAGGCCTGCCCAAACAGACTGGGGAACTCCCAATCCCAAAGGTTCAGGGTTCGGATTGCCTGCGCAGCCACCAGGCTCTCCGATCGCGGCCGCGAGGCTCCCGTCCTCGAGTGGAGACGACCAAGCGTCGCCGGGAGCGGACATCCATCCTGACGCCGGGTGCCCTAAAGACCTTTGCCTTCCGCGCCGGCAATCGACACCATTGAGCGACCTAGAACTCTTCGCTGGCAAGGACTACCGGGGCTCCCTTCTCTTTCCGTATGTGAGACGTGCGGCGTTTCTACGTCGCCGTCGATCGGGATCTCAGCTTCGAAGCCATCGGATTGCTCAGGCGTAAACGCTAATCGTCCAAGCAAACCACGTATTGGACCAGCTGAACTGAAAGTAGTACGGTCCTTGCGGTGCCGCTGTCATTCGAACGGTGGCGTCAAAGTACATGTCTTGAGTTTGGAGCGGCTGGCACGTATTGCCATAAACAGTCTGCGGAGGCGCCCCCAAACGTGTCATGAGAGTCAGCTTGAACCCTATGGACTGCTGGTCCTGGGGGCAGCGAATGTGGATGATCACTGTCTGGTTGGCGGGCGCTGCGTACTGGGGCGATTGCCCACCGTGATCCGTGTCGGATGACCACGTCAAGCGAAGAGTGGGTCCAGGAGTCGGAGACTGGGCCGCTGGTTGTGTGGACGCCACTGCGACGGGCGCAGGTGTCGGGGTCTGAGCTGCAGGCGGTGCCGAAACTAGTGGCGGGCTTGGGCTGGGACTGGGTAGCGGACTAGGCCTGAGCAGCGGGCTTGGGCTTGAGCTTGGCGACGCCAGGACCACGGCGACCGGAGCTCGCCCGCCCGGCTGGAGAGCAATCGCCAGCAATATGCCCGCAATAACCAGGCCCGCGACCAGAGCTCCGGTGAGGACAGTCGGCTTGCCGCGGATCTGGACTGCAGCCGGAGTCACGGGAGCGGCGGTGAATGCTGGCTGGGCCGGCATGGCTATCCAACGTTCTCCATCCCAGTAGAACTTGCCGTCCTTCGAGACCTTCGGCGGCGGCGGCAGGTCGCCCATGAGCCGCAGCGTATCAGCGACTGGTTCTGCTACGTATCAGCACCCCGCCCATCCAGCCAGCGAGTAATGGCACGCGTCCTTTTTATGCGTCCGTACTAGCGCGTGCACCAGGTAGCTCGCGATAACTGCCGGATATCGTCAGGCCATCATCGAGACACGGTACCCGGGCAGGCTGTCGGGTAGACAACTGAAGGAGAGCCGCGACAGTGCCTTCGTGGGCGGCGTGCCGCCCCTTTCCGTGCGTGACGCCCCTGCGTTTCTCGACGGGGTGTTCCGGGAATACGGGTTGATGCGATGGCCAGAGCTAAACGACATCACGTCATCCCTCAGTTCATTCTGAAGAACTTTTCTCCGAGCCCAGCGACGAAGAATCCCGCTATCTGGCGCCTCGACAAGGCCAATGGGCGAATTTCGCCGAGCAGCGTTGCTAATGAGGCGGTAATCGGCCACTTCAACCGCCTCGAAGAACTCGACGAGGGCGCCTCCGGCGTGGAGGAAGATCTCGCCAGGATCGAGGGCGAGTGCAAGCCCGCGATTCAGAAGGTGTTAGGAGGAGCGGATCTCACAATTCAGGATGCAGAACTGATCGCGGTGTTCACTGTATTGCAGGAGCGCCGCACGCCCCGCGCGAGGCAGTCCACCACCGAGTTGATGGAGCACGGATACCGCGTCATCGCCGAAGTGGCTGCATCCAATGACCCTGGCTTGCGCGACTTGGCGAAAGCCCGCTTGGGTCGAGACCCGAGCGAAGAGGAGATCGCAGCGGAACGCCGGCAGATTCTGGATGATCTGAGATCGGGACGTTTAGTGGTGCAGACGACCGGTGACCACGAGGTGCTGAGTACGTTTTTGGCAGCCGACGACTTGACGCGATCTGTGGTCGCCGGGACGAGGCTGGCCTGCTTGCGCGCCGTCGGCGCTGAGTTTGTGCTCGCGGACCATCCCGTCTGCATGTTCGACCCGACCGTGCCGAGTAACCGTGGTGTGGGCTGGCTCTCCTCTCCGTTGACCGAGGTCACATTCCCGATCTCTCGCGACGTCTGTCTAATGTTTCGGCCAGGCCCGCCCGGCTACGCTCACCTCGAGGCCGACAAGGACACGGTGTTGGATATCAATCTGCGCAGTTATGCGTCGGCTGAGTGGTCGGTTTACGGCTCTGGACAGCGGTGGCTGCAAGACGTGCGCTACGCGGCGCGTCGCAACCGGGCGAAGGTCCTCAAATATGAACCACACAAACGCCATTTCATCTTCTTTGAGTCGCGCCAAGGAGAAGCGAAACCCTATGGCGTGCAGATAGTTGAGCCCAAAGAAAAGGTGGTGCGCGGATTTAGGCCCAAGGACCGCCCGGTTCGGCGTCCGCCACAAACGCAACCCGTTTCTGAACAGCTCCTACGCGAGTGGTCTCGATTGCTGCCGGACGACGAACTCTGACAAGCAGTGCAACGAACGAGGCAGGGTCGGAAAACTCACGCGCAGGCTGTGTGGTCGTGATAACTCTGTGCTATCGATAGCACTGCCTAGGATCGACCCGCCAACTCAAAGGCGGCGTCATCGAAGGCCTGTGTTTCGATCGGAACTTACCTGGACCGATTCTCAGATGTGTCGCTGTCGCGAGACACTGTTTAAGAACGGCCAGCTTTCGACTTAGAAGAGCACCGAGCCGAGGGGGGTGTCACCCGTGTTCAACATGAATGCCGCCGTGATGTTAAGGGGCTGGATGCCCAATACGCCTATCACTCCAAGCCCTTGGTGGATGTGGGTGGTGGTCGCCGTCTTTTTGCTCGTTGCATTCCTTGTCTGGCGAGCGAGGCGTCGACCGTGATGCCTGGAGCACAAGCGTGTGCCGCATGGCTGCGTAGATTCATATCGATAGCAACCGGCGCTGACGATTCCGCTCAACGACCCTGCACATTGCGGTTAACAGAGCAGCATCGGTTCGACGCCCGTGCGCGGTGGCATGCTTTCAGAACCCACGGTTTGCCACAGCCCGAGTAGTCCCAAGGTGCCCCCACGAGTGACAGCCAAGATGACAGCCAACTTCATGGACGCTGGCGCACGGGTGCGGATGGCGGTGGAATCTCGCTTGTTGATTTCGATCGTGAGTGGACCTTTGCGCACGTCTGCGGATGCCTCAAAGGCGGTCTTCAAAACCGCGGGGGGTCGTCCGCAGACGTCCGTTCAAGTTCACGTCTGTGCGCCGACGTCCGCTGCCTCGGGCAATGACAGCCAATGACAGCCAAGTCACGCCAGGCAGGCACTCGCCGGGCCGCAACGCAGGTTGGTTGACCTGCCCGACGCATTAATCGCCTCCCGCGGTTTTCTAAATCGTGTGCGGGAGATCGGGCACCTCGCCGCGCGCGTCACCTATTGAGGCCTACATGCACGAAAGCCTGGCTTCCGGCTCTCTGTAGGGGATCACTAGGAGCCAATTGTTGAAACTGCTGGCAACGCTGTGCCAAATCCACGAAGTCGTGATACGCGAGAATGTCGCGTAGCAGTCAGGCGCTCAAAGGAGACTCGCATGGACCAGACGCTCGATGACGTGACGGCTCGCTGGAACCTACTACAGCACAACTTCTACCAGCGGTGGACCCGCGGCACGCTGACTCACGATGAGCTCTGCGATTACGTAAGGCAGTACGCCCACGTCGTGCGCGCGGTCCCGGTTTGGCTCGAGCAGGTCCGCGGTGGTGACACTGCCGAGGTTGCCCGTCACGCCGCGGAGGAGCAGTCACACATTGCGCTTTGGAATACGTTTGGCGAGGCTCTAGGGTTGAGCCCCGATGCAATTCGCTTTGCGCCGGCAAACGCAGCCACGGCCAAGCTCATCCGGTGCGGTGATGAGTTCGCGGCGAAGGGCCAGGCGGCACCCGTGGTTTGGGCATTGGAAGCTCAAACGCCGGCGGTCGCTGGAGCCAAGCTTGCTGGGTTATCCGCTTTCTATGGAATCGGTCCGAACACTGGCGGTGAGTACTTCGCTGTCCATCAGCATCTGGACATCGAGCACGCAGCTGACCTCCGAGCACTCTGCTCGAACGGCTCACTAAACGCCGCCGACGCGATGTCACAAGCGCTTTGGGATCTGCTGACCTCGGTTGAGGCCGCACCACAACCGGCTTAGCTCGCGGCCACACGCGATGTCAGAAGCGCTTTGGATCTGCTGACCTCGGCAGAGGCCGCACCACAAGCGGCTTAGCTCGCGGCCACAATCGTCTGACTGGGATATGACCAAGAGCTGCAGAATCCCACTCGACCACAAATAGGCCGCCTACGTTGCTGGCGATAACTGCCTGCTATCTGGCGCACTCCGTCTGCCAATTCGATCACCCAAGGGTCGCGCATGGGGGTGGACACCGAATGCCCGAGACGCATGAGTTCATCTCCCCAGTTCGATCCGCTTGTGGTGTTGTCGTGGTCGCTGAGGACCGCGGCGCTCGCTTGCGGTTCGCTGGCGACCCCGCGCTGACCTCAAATAATTGGTGTGTAGTCGTCGGCTCTAATGGGAATCTCAATCACGGTAATTTCCGATCTCGCAGCCGCCTCTCGGGCGCAATCGGCTAGCTCGCTCTCGTCGGCAACTCTGACGCCACGCACGCCGCATGCCTGCGCCGTGAGCACTGAGTCTATTGGCTCGAAATCTACTCCGTATCGCTCGAATCCTTGCCGTCGCTGACCGATCCGGATCATCGAATACGAGGAGTCTGCCATCACCGCAACCACGAAGCCGAGACCATATCGCTTCGCGGTTTCCAGCTCCTGGCTGTTCATCGAGAAACCGCCATCGCCAAGGACTGCGAGCACTGTCTGATTAGGTCGAGCTAGCTTTGCAGCGATTGCGGCTGGCAAACCATAGCCCATGCCAGAGAGGCCGTTAGACATGAAGAAAGTACCCGGTGAGGTGCTTGGCCAAAACTGACCGAAGAGATACTTGTGAGAGCCAACATCGGTCGTAACTATTGCGTCGTCAGGAAACGCGGACGCAAGTGCTCGCACGCTGCCTAGTGGCGACAAGAATCCGTTCGAGCCAGTCGGCATTTGCATAACTAGGTTCCGTTCTGCCCGCGCTTCCGTCATTGGATCGAGCCAGAGAGTAGGGGGCGGCTCGTGCATCAGTATTGTGAGTAACTCGCTTAAGTCACAGGCCACAAGACCATTGATGGGGACGGCTTCGGTGGCCCACCTCGACTCAAGCATCCACAACATCGGAAAACGCTCATGCCAATCTCCATCGATTTCGCTTGGGTCGAGACCAAGACCAATGACTAGATCGGCGTTTGACATTCCTCCTACCATCGTCCGATCGATCGCCATGCCGCTGATGACGCCAGCGAAGAGTGGATCTCTCTCGTCTACTATTCCCTTCGCCTTAGGCGTCACAGTAACTGGCAGTTGCCAACTGCTGATCCAGCGCCGAAGGAGCGGCGCATCCGCCCATTTCACTCCGATCCCAATCGCCAGCACTGGCTTCTTGGAAGCACCTAGGCGACTGCGAACTTCTCGAGCCGCCAAGTCGGGAGGAGACAGTTTCAGCAGACTCAGTCCTCTGGGTCGGGACGAGGTAGCGCGGGGCGAAACAGAGGCAATCTCGCGACTAATCTCTGAAGTAATCGTCAGGTAGGTTGGACCGGCGGGCTCGGTGCCGGAGACCGTCAACATTTCTCTGACGGCAGTTCGGCAGTTCTCCGCTGTGATCGCCACGGCGCCCTTGGTGATTGGGCTGAACACATCGATCAGCGGTAGTCGCTGATGCGTTCGAAGTGGGCTCCACGAGGACGGGATTTGAGCAGATATTGCAAGCAACGGCTCCCGGTCGAGCAAACTGTTCGCGATTGGGAGCATCAAGTTACTTGCTCCGGGACCGAGAGTTGCGATCGCAACACCAGGCCTCCCGCTGAGTTTGCCGTAGACAGCTGCCATCAGGCCGGCGTCCGCCTCGTGGCGGCAGAGCACGAATTGGATTCCGTTGCGCCTCAGCGCGTCAATGAGCGGCAGGACCTCGCCTCCCGGAAGCCCAAACGCGCGATCGATTCCAGCCGCGACTAGTTCCTGGGCGATTGCATCGGCCACCGTCTCTGCCACCGCTACACCATTAGCCGTCCACGATCAATAATCTGGGTATCGTCCAAGTACACGCTCGGCGAGACGACCACCGAATCGATATGGACGCCCGCTACAACTGCTCCACCAAACGTCGAGTTATCGCCGAAGGCGATATGAATTGTTCCCAGCGCCTTCTCGTCCTCAAGTACAACGCCAGTTAGTCGCGCCTTGTCATTTGTTCCGATTCCGAACTCAGCGATATTGCGTGCGCCTGGCGCATTTCCCAACAAGGCTAGCAACTGCGCGCCGGTTGATCCTTCAGCTTCTGTCAAGAGGCCGTCCTTAATGTGAATCTTGAAGGGCGCCGACACAATGCCGATTCCTGCGACTGAGCCGTTGACCACGAGTTCTCCCGATGCGGTTCCCTCGAGAGGTGCGCAATACGCTTCCCCAGAAGGCAAATTACCGAACGCCCCCGGAGAGACAAGACGCCCCGTACTCGCCCTGCCGGGCCGCCCTTTGATAGAGAATGTTAGGACGCTTGTGTCTCCGGATACCAGGCGAACTGAATTCGCAGTTGTCATTAGATCGGCGAGTTTGCTTGTTCTGCGCTCGAGTCCCCAGTAATCGGCTGCGATGGGGCCATCGAAGAACATATCGGTGTGTATGCCAGGCATGGTTGCGATTCGAGCGCCGCCTTGCGTCGCTCGCAGGCGAGCTTGAGTATGCGACAAGGAAAACAGGGTTGGACAAACGATGACATCAGCGTGCAACATTGCCGCCGCGGCGGCCGCCGGTGGCTCTGAGCCATTGCGCTCAGTTGGGGAAATCACTACCAGGATCGTTATTGCCCCGATCGTGGCGCCAGCCTCGAAGAAGGCCGAGCCGATGTGTTTCGAGAGCGTGTCAGTGACGACCACTAAGCGCTCGCCAGCTCTGAGCCCGAGGTTGTTGGTAAGCAATTGAGCAATAACCTCTTGAGGAATCGGGCGGCTTTGGGCGTGCGACAAATGGACTCCAGCTGTTACGGAACGTGGCCCACGGATACACGCTGTGCGACGTTTCGTCTCGAGGCGATTGAAAGACGGGGTTTCCCTGCAGGGATGGAAACCCGGTGTACGTGCGGTGCGCTGCCCAGGACCGGGTTCTCGATACCGATCCGATCGGGGCTTCGGAGAGCCTGCGGCCAGCCGCTCACGTATCGGTCAAGCACACCGATGGGTTCTCTGGCAACATCGTCGGTCCACATGCCGGCAATTTGGATCAGAATCGCGTGCGCCGTGGCTTTGCTTATCAGCCTCCAAAGAAATCATCGGAAGAGAATCGCGCGCGTTGGGGCCCTGCCTTGAAGACTCTCATGTAGGATACGGGAGACGGAAGACAATATGCAATGGCTGTAGGACCCTCGATGTTGGAGCCCATTTTCCAAACCGATCTCGTCGACAACGTGTACTCGCGCCTACGGCATGCAATTCTCACCGGGACCCTCGCGCCTGGCCTGCGGCTGGTCGAAGGACCGCTGGCCGAACGCCTTGGCGTGAGCCGAGCGCCGGTTCGCGATGCCCTTCGGCGCTTGGAAGGGGATGGGCTCGTCAGTAGCCACGCGCGGCGCGGCAAGGTGGTCGCGACGCTGTCCGCGAGAGATGCTTGGGAGGTCTACAGCCTGCGAAGCGCTCTTGAGGTAATGGCTATCCGGCTCGCGATCACGCATGACCCTGACCTTCTAATCGGCGAACTCGAGGAAATCGTGAGCTCGATGCAGGAGGCTAGCCGGCGCCAGGACCTCGTCGAGCTCTCGTCTCTCGATGTCCGGTTTCACGACGCAATCAGACAGGCATCTGGGCACACACGGTTGATCCGCGCTTTGGAGGGAATGCATGACCAAATCCGCTTGCTGTCAGTGCAAGTGATCGACACGCAGTACACGAATTCGGAGGACATTCCCGCGCGGCATGCAACGCTCGTAAGCGCGATCAAGAGTAGGGACCCCAACGCAGCGGAGGCAGCAGTCCGCGCACATATCGACTCTGTGGCGACGCGTGTGGTCAGGGCGATGCAGGACGCGGAGCAACGGCCGGCCAAACCTGCTCGCGACCTCGACTTTGGCGCACCCACTACGGGAGAGGTCCTCCATCGGAGTAGGAATAAGGACCGCCCGGGGGCGCCTATCTAACTAATGCGCGTGAGCCCTCGTCTACTCTGCTGCTACCAACTGCTCCCGTCTTTGAAAGTCACTTAATCGTCGGGTGTATCGGAGCCACGAACGCGACGATGTCGCCGCTGGCAGCAGTGTGGTTGCCATGATGAGGGAATCCAAGCAGATACCCATCGGCAGAACTCCTCACCTCCTCGACAACATCGCCCCATGGGTCACGGATTAGAGCGACGGCCTGACCCTTGGTGACCCAATCCCCACTTTCTCCAATAGGATGAACGAATCCGCCACGTTCCGGAACCAGCCGCAGCTGGGGCCCGAGTACCTCATTGATAATCGGTAGTCCCTCCTGAGGCTCGATGTCGCCCTCGATCGATTTAATGTGGCGCAGCACGTTCAAAATACCCCGAACGCCACCCTCGATTACCTTTTCGTCCCAATTATTGGCGGGCGTGAGCTCAACTGTTATTGTCGGTTTGCCGTCGGCAAGGGCAATGTCGGCGAGCAACCCAATTAGGCGCTCCTCAGCACCGAATCCATGGCGCTTCGCTTCTGAGATAACGGTTGTGAAACCGAACGCCTTGGACATCGCGACGCTCTCTGATCCGGCTGGAGTGGAGTTCCATCGGACAAAGTTGAACAGTATTGCGTCGCGAGGGTTGCAGTGAAGATCAATGACATAGTCCGCCTGGGACACGGCGTGGCGGGTGATCGCAGCCACGATACGATTCGTCAGCGACTCTTCTGGGTCGCCTGGGAAGATGCGGTTCGCATTCAGGCCATCTTCAAGACTGTGGTATGTGCTCGTGCGAAACGCGAGCGGATTCTGGATCGGGATCCCAATAACGGAGCCGCTAAGGCGAGCCGGATCGAGTCTCTCCCGAAGGACACGCCGAATTACTTCGGCCCCACTTGGTTCATCGCCGTGGATGAGAGCTCCAATGTAGGTGCAAGGACCGGGCTTAGTGCCGTTCACAATAAGTACCGGCAGCGCCACCTCGGTCCCATCCTGCTCATAGCCGGTAACGAGTCGCCCACGGGTTAGGGCTCCGATTTCACCTCTGATATTCGCAACGGATACAGGATGTTGAGCCATTTGGACCTCCTCAAAGATGCGGGTTAACGAGCTGTGTAAACCTCTGTCCTTAGAGAATGGCGCGGTCTCCGGCGAGTGCTGCGGCCCGTCGCGCGCAGGACCGGTCCTGTCCGGACGCTCAGGGGCGGTGCTTCTCGATTCATGGTGGATCGAGATTTCCCTCGGATTTCTTGAGAGTTCCGGGTCGCACTTCGCGATCGCGCCGGGCTATCTGCACGTGAGTTCCGTCGAAGTTTGGAGGCCGACGGGAACTCGGATTTCTTGAGAGTTCCGGGTCGCACTTCGCGATCGCGCCGGGCTATCTGCACGTGAGTTCCGTCGAAGTTTGGAGGCCGACGGGAACATAGGTCGGTATGCCAGCTTCCGGCCCGATCGCCCTGATGCTGAAGAGTCGCAGTCTGAAACACCTTCTAACGCTGAACAGTCGGTAATCGGCAGTCGAAGGCCGGCCGCCGGTCCCCAAAGATGATCCGCAGACGTCAATTCGACCTTGCTTGCCACCATCCAGGCTTGGCCGAGGCGCGTTGGTCTCGCAACGCATACGGGATATGGTAGCCTGTATGCAGAGTTAGGTTAGCTACGATTGGACTCACGCCCGCTTGACAGTGGAGTGCAAGATCTAGTCCGGTCGCGGCTTGCCGCGGTAGGAGTCATTCCTCCGGAGGGCGATCTCGAAGCGCTAAAGCGCTGTTTCGCGATCCTTGCCGACTGGCGCGACCTACTTACACGCTCCGTTGCTCCGGGGGATGAGCCGGCGCCAAATCCTCACGCTAACCGGGTACCTCATGGCTGATTCCACGGCCGAGCTAGCCTACCTCTCGATTTCCGAGGCGGCAGCACTCATCGAACGGCGCCAGCTCTCGCCACTTGATCTGGTTTCCTCGGCCTTGGACCGAATAAGCCAACTCAATCCGATTACGCATGCCTTCTACACCGTTTTAGAAGGGGAGGCCATGACGGCCGCGGCCGAAGCCGAAAGTGCCATCGCGAGCGGGCGCCACCTCGGTCCATTGCATGGACTACCGATCGGGGTCAAGGATGTAATCAATCACGGCCGTACTACTGCCGGTTCAAAGAGCCTTAGTGGGAACTACGCTTCTGAATCTGCCACGGTCGTTCGACGACTTGAGGATGCTGGCGCGATCATCATCGGCAAGACCGCAACCTACGAGTTCGCAGTCGGAAGGCCCACCCCCGACTCATTCTTTCCCGCTGCACGAAATCCGTGGGCGCTTGATCGCGACCCGGGCGGATCAAGTTCGGGATCCGCCGTGGCCGTGGCTGCTGGGATGGTACCTGGCGCTGTCGGCACAGACACGGGCGGGTCTGTTCGTTACCCAGCGTCGGCTTGTGGCGTCGTTGGGATAAAGCCCACCTATGGTCTCGTCAGTCGCGAGGGCGTACTCCCCTTGGCTTGGAGTCTCGACACCGTTGGGATGTTGGCGAGAACTGTCCTCGATGCCGCGATTCTGCTGCAGGCAGTCGCTGACCGCGGTTCTGTGGCCGCGACATCAAGATCAGGCGACCTTGAGTTCACGCGCGATATCGGAAAAGGAGTCGACGGTCTCGCTGTCGGGATCCCACGACCATTCTTTGAGAAGACTTGCGATATCGCGATATCGCACGCATTCAATGCGGCAGTTCGCCAGATGGAACTTCTTGGCGCCCGCATCCAAGAATGCGAGTTCCCGTCAGAAGACGAAGTAATGGCAACCTTCTGGACTCAAACACTCGCGGAGGCAGCGAGCATCCACTACCAGCGATTTCGAGAAGACCCTGCTGGGTACGGGCACTCAATGAGGCTGGTGCTAGAGGCAAGCTTTCTTGTCGACGGCTGGTCGTATGTCGAAGCTCTGCGAAACCGATCTCGGATTCGCGACGCGATCGCAAGTCTGTTCGAAAAAGTGGACGTCCTCATGCTCCCCACGGTCGGTGGGATGCCCGGACCTCTTTCCAACCACGCCGCTGGATACAACATCCTGGATAGGGAGAGCTCCTCATACACACATCCTTTTAATCTGGCTGGGTTACCGGCGATTGCGGTGCCCTGCGGTTTCTGTGATGACGGCCTTCCAATCGGGTTCCAGTTCGCCGGCTCCGCATATAGCGAACCGCTTCTTCTCCGAGTTGCACACACATATGCCAACGCGACGCGTTGGCTTGCCCACCATCCGGATCTCCGATCCGGTGAGTACGACCCAGTCGTCCGAAGCCGCCGTGGACAAAAGGAGGAAATCAAATGAATCGGTTACTGCGCAGGCTTACGGTTTTCATGGCAACCGCTGTGGTTGTCGCGGCGTGTTCATCCCCCTCTTCATCCTCGGGGGGCAGTGGGAGTCCAACCAGGGGTGGCACGCTGACCATCGCGTATCCGCAAGACCCCTACACGTTGAGCCCTATCCATGATGGTGGAGAGCAGGGCCACGTTATTGGCGGCCTTATTAGGGATCGCCTCGTTGCTTACGACGATAGCGAGAAGGTCGTGCCAGCATTGGCAACAAGCTGGGAGACCCCAGATCCAAAGACGTGGATTTTCCACCTGCGAACCGACGCCAAGTTCAGCACCGGAGCTCTGGTCTCAGCGACCGACGTCAAGTACACGCTCGACAGAATCCGGCAGAACGATAGTCAGATTGCAGGCGTCTACGGAACTTACATCAACACGGTGACCATTGTCGACCCGCACACAGTCAACATCACTCTGAACGTCCCCTATCCAGACCTTCTCGTCGATATGGCCGACGACTTTCAGTTGGGCATAGTTCCTAATAACTGGCTCGAAACCTGTGGATCAAATTGCGAGACGACGGTTGTTGGTGCCGGCCCGTTCATGCTCAAGGAGTGGGTTAAGGGCGACCATTTGACGCTTGCAAGGAACCCCTACTACTACAGAGCGCCGCAGCCGTACCTCGACTCCGTGATCTTCAGAGTCGTGCAAAATCCCGAGACGGCAATTGCCGACCTTCGTACCGGCGCTGCCGACGTCCTTTATTCAGTCCCTTTGCAGGATGTTGGTACGCTTCAGAAGACCTCGAACGTAGTCGTTTACACGCATGGCTCCGGTTTGCTGACTGAAATCGCAATGAATACGGCGGTAGCTCCATTTACCAGTCTCGCCGTGCGTCAAGCAATTTCGCTTGGCATTGACAGGAACGCTATCGTGCAAACTGCCCTCTACGGGTATGGCGAGGTGGCGCGCGGCGTCTTTCCGAGCGCAATGCCTGAATATGATCCGTCAACTCCTGCACCTACATACGACCCTGACAAGGCAAAACAGCTGCTTGCTCAGGCGGGATACGGCCCCAGCAACCCGCTGAAGTTCACCCTCCGTACGACTACCGAGGCATTCACTCCAGATGAGGCGGTATTAATCCAGAGTCAGCTGGCGAAGATTGGAGTTCAGGTTCAGATCCAGCAGGTCGAGAAATCCGCATTCTATGGCGTCATGTTTCGACAACCTGGAACGGACTACAGGCAGTGGCAAGCGGGCATGGCCGTGTACTTTTGGACCACCGTCCCGCGGTGGTATGTCTACGCACAATGGGACAAGAACGAGTACTTAAATTCGACCGGAGTGAACTTGCCCGGTGGGTACCCGGATCCGACGTTACAGAGCTTGCTTGATCAGGCACGTTCTGGATCCAATCCCGCGACGCTCAAGGGTCTTTACGCTCAGATAAATAACCAGCTCAACACGGACGCGCTATACGCTCTTGTGGCCTATCAGCAGAACGTTCAGGCCTCGACTTCTAAAGTTCATGGATTCAAAGCCTTTTTTGAATTTGAATACCCACTGCGATACGTCTGGTTGTCCAAGTAGCCGAACCGGTCGGGGCGGCTGTCGCCCCGACCGACGGTCTGGTTAGCATCTTGTGACGAGTGGCAAGGTACGCGACTCGCAGATTGGCGCTAGCCGTACCAGTCCTGTTGGGCTGCTCCGTCCTGGTATTCCTGCTAATCCACTTCGCCCCTGGCGACCCAATCACCTCCTTGATTGGGGTCTATCCTTCGGTTGACCAGGTGGCGATCATGCGCCACCAGCTCGGCCTCGATCAACCTCTACCTATCCAATACCTGCTATGGCTTGGGCGAGTTCTGCACGGCGACCTGGGCACGTCGCTCCTGACCCACACTTCAGTTGCTTCGTCGATTTTGCAGCGACTCCCTACGACCCTTCTACTAACCGCTATGAGCATGGCTTGGGCCCTGTTGATTGGGATCACTCTCGGAATCGCGAGCGGATTTCGCCGCGGAGGATTCATTGACACGGTATCAAGGGTGCTCTCAATCATCGGCATCTCTGTGCCACCGTTCCTGGCCGGGATAATCTTAATCCTGATCTTCTCCGTTCAATTGAACCTGTTCCCTCCCGGTGGCTCGCTCGATCAGTACGGGCTCCTAGCGCTGGTGCTGCCTTCGTTGGCGTTGGGCATTGAATACGCCGCTGTTGTCCTTCGGTTTACCCGTGCCTCCATCTTGGAGGTACTTGAACAGGGATACATCCGCACTGCGCGCGCTAAAGGGCTAACCCCCCGGGCTGTGGAATATAGACACGCCTTCGGAAATGCATTACTTCCAGTTTTGACGGTCGTAGGGCTTCGCACCGGCACTCTGCTATCCGGAGCATTGGTCACCGAGAATGTGTTTTCGCTGCCAGGCCTCGGCACTTTGCTAACGGGCGCGATCGGCTTGCGCGACTACCCGCTCGTGCTTGGCACCACCCTCGTAATGGCCTTCATGGTCGTGGCTGTCAATCTTGCAGTTGACTTGGCCTACGGGCTGATTGATCCGAGGATTAAATTGTGAGCCAATCAGTCATCGACGAACCGATATCGGTCAGTCGGGCCCAAGTTCGATCGCAGCGACACAATGCCTGGTTCGAACTGATCCTGAGAAGTCCAGCAAGCATGGCGGGCCTCTTAATTGCAATCGCCGCAATCGGGATTGGTCTATTCGCCAACATCCTAGCTCCGCATGACTATGCGGCGGTTGATGTTACGCAGCGCTTCTTGCCCCCGAGTCTTGGTCATCCATTCGGCACGGACGAGTTCGGGCGCGATCTGTTGTCACGAGTGATCTTTGGCGCGCGAACCTCACTAATAGTGGCACTTTCCAGCACGCTGGTAGGCGCGACCCTTGGCGTCGTTCTGGGCGTGACCGCTGGCTATTTTGGTCGAGCGTCCGATGAAGCGATTATGCGGCTCATGGACATTATGCTCGCGTTCCCCTCAATCGTTCTTGGCATTGCACTCGCAACGGTGTTGGGTCCAAGCATCAGTAACCTGGCACTCATCATCGGCTTCATCCAGATCCCCGCGTTTGCACGCGTCGCACGGTCGTCAACGCTCGTGGTCAAGGCCCAAGAGTATGTCGTTGCGGCCAGGACTCTTGGACAGTCGAATGCCGGCATCATGATTAGGCATGTGGTCCCGAACATCCTCGGTCCTCTGGTCGTTCTGGCGTCATTGACGGTCCCAGGCGCGATCGTCACTGAGGCAGCCCTGAGTTTCCTAGGACTCGGCGTGCAACCGCCGACGCCAAGTTGGGGAAACCTTGTGTTTGACGGCACTCGGTTCATCTACAGCTACCCTTTGCTTGTTGCGCTGCCCGGCATAGTGCTGAGCATCGCTGTACTCGGCTTCAATCTCCTAGGGGATGGATTACGCGATGTGCTGGACCCTCGAAGTCGGCGGTGACTACCGGCACAGCCAAGCCTCTCGCAGAATGCTGTCGGGAGTAACTCCCGCATACCAGGGGACGCCTCGTCACTCCGTACTCCGTGTAGAGAATCTATCAGTAGATTTCATTCGTGGAGGTCTCGGTCTCCACGCGGTCCGCCAGCTGAGTTATGAGATCGGAGTGGGCGAGGCAGTCGCCCTTGTCGGGGAGTCAGGCTCGGGCAAGACCGTAAGTGCGCTCGCGGTTCTTCGACTTCTCCCCAGTCGAACCGCCAGAGTGTCCGCCACCAGCATCGACTTTGACGGGAACGACCTTACGCGTCTAGCTGACTCCGAATTGCGGAAGCTTCGAGGCTATCGCGTCTCCATGGTATTCCAGGATCCACTGTCGAGCCTTAACCCGTTAATGACGATTGGCCAGCAGATCTCAGAGGTCTTGACGACTCACCTTGGACTGTCAGACTCGCAAGCCGCGGTGCGCACTCAACAATTGCTCGATATGGTCGGCATCGCGGGTCATTCCAGGCGCATGCGCTCCTATCCTCATGAATTCAGCGGGGGTATGCGGCAGCGTGTGATGATCGCAATGGCGCTCGCCTGTCGGCCTGCCTTGTTGATCGCTGACGAGCCAACCACTGCTCTCGACGTGACGGTTCAAGCCCAGATCATGGAGCTGCTTGCGAACCTTCGCAAGGAGTTCGGCATGGCCGTCCTCCTGATCACACATGACATTGGCATCGTCGCAGGCTTCGCGGATCGGACATTGGTGATGTACTCAGGCCGTCTCGTCGAAAGCGGTCCGACGGAAAACGTCCTCGCTCATCCCCGACACCCGTACACCTTGGGCTTGTTGCGTTCGATTCCTCGAGTTGATCGAAACCGGCGAGGTGAGCTGCCGTCAATACGCGGAATGCCTCCGAACCCATATGACGCCATCCCAGGGTGCGCGTTTGCTCCGCGTTGTGCCTGGGCAATTCCACAATGTCATGTTTCTTCCCCGGCTCTCGAGGCGGTCGGCACAGATTGGGCGGCCGCATGCTGGGTGAAACCAAACGAAGCCGTCTAGTTCATTCCACAGACGAAGATGCTGCCAGTGAGTGAAGAGAAAGCCCCGGTGCGTGCGCCGCTTCTGGAAGTCCGCAACCTAACCGTTCGTTTCCCGCTTCGTGCCCCGGTCTTTGCGCGGGGTCGACATCAAATCACGGCAGTTGATGGAGTCAGCTTTTCGATTCACCGGGGCGAAGTTTTCGCGCTAGTCGGAGAGTCGGGCTCGGGGAAGACGTCATTAGCTCGGGCAATCGTCTGGGTTCGGCGACCGGACGGTGGCTCTGTGTTATTCAACGGAGTGGACTTGGCTACGCTCAACGGGAAGCAGCTCCGGATGAGCCGCCGGGGTTTCCAAATGGTTTTTCAGGACCCATACTCCAGCCTCGACCCTCATCAGACTATTGGACGCATCCTGTCCGAGCCGTTAAGGGTCCATCGCGTGTCGAATGTGCGCAGCCGCGTATATGAGCTCCTGACTCTCGTTGGCTTGGAGCCGGCGTTTGCAGCTAGATTTCCCCACGAATTTAGCGGCGGACAACTTCAGCGAGTTGGTATCGCGCGTGCCCTCGCCTTGAAGCCCGCATTGCTCGTGTGCGATGAGCCCGTCAGTGCCCTCGACGTTTCCATTCGAGCTCAGGTGATCAACCTCTTAATCCGCCTACAGAGGGAGCTTGGCCTGTCCTATCTGCTAATCGCGCACGATCTCGGAATCGTTCGACAGATTGCCGACGTCACCGCGGTAATGTATCTCGGCAAGATCGTAGAAATAGGCACAAACGACAACGTCTTTAATCACTCGGGCCATCCGTACACGGTCGCGCTCATGTCGGCCGTCCCTGTCCCGAATGTAACAGTCGAGCGAAACCGAAAACGAATAATTCTCGTTGGCGAGATTCCCTCACCGGGGGTAACCATCACAGGATGCCGCTTCCACACCCGCTGCTGGCTTCGAACGCGATTGGGCGATCCGGAGATCTGCACGAGCGTGGAACCTCCGCTTGAAGGGAGAGTCGATCATTCGATCGCCTGCCACTTCACCGGTGAGGTCATGCGATGAGATTGGTAGTCAAGTGAGCCGTTACCGCGTGTCTATGGATATTGGCGTGACGTTCACCGACATCGTTTCGTACGACGAAGTGACAGGTACGTATCAGCCGCCGGTGAATGAAGCCTGCGATAAGAGACGACCATCCGCAGCCTCGGCTCGGCTCGCTAATGCGAGTGCCCAAGCAAGCCCACAGCGGCTTCTGAACTGATCGTCACGCCATCGAACGACCGTGCGGCCCAATGCTGCGGAGCGATCGCTCAATCGGCCGACGGGCCAACGCAAGCCGAGCGGCCTTGTATCCAGCCACGTTGCTGGCCCTTAGAGGAAGATTATCTGGCATGGAATTTCGCGACCTCATCCGCCGCCGCCGGATGGTCCGCAAGTTCGAACAGCGGCGGATACCAGACGAGGTCCTGAGGCGTGTACTCGAGCCTGCCAGGCATGCGCCATCGGGCGGATTCAGCCAGGGCTTCGACTTCATCGTCTTGACAAAGCCAGAGGAGCTCGCCTGATTCTACCGCACCACCGACGACGCTACACACCCGGACCTTTTTCCCGGCCGGCAGCCGCAGCTCGCCCCAGCAGGCATCGTCCTTCCTTTCGCCAACAAGGCCCTGTACCTCGACCGATACTCGCAGCCTGACAAGATCCAGTTCGGGATGGACAAAGAGGAGAACTGGCCGATCCCGTTCTGGACTGTCGACGCGTCGATGGCGATCATGCTTATCCTGCTGGCCGCGGTCGACGAGGGGCTCGGTGCCTTGTACTTCGGAATTAGGCGCGGCGAACAAGACGTCCTGCGCGAGCTCGGCGTGCCGCCGTCGTCGATGATGCTGGGCGCGATCGCGCTGGGTTATCCGTCGCCGCAGGACCAGCCCCTAGGCTCGGTCTTGGTGAGACGGCGGCGGCTGTTCGAGGAGATGTTCCACTTCGGCCGCTGGTGATCCGACCCCAGCCGCCTACTAGAAATTGCTGTCGATGCGCAAATGATGTCGAGCAACGTTAGCGCCGACCCTTGCTCGCGATAATTGCCTCCTAGCGATAACTAGCCCGTATCGATTGCTAGTTACGGCCTTTGGTGGATCTGGCGCTTTCCTCGCGAGTCCGTTCCGTGCTCACAGGCCGCGCAGACTGTCCCCGCTGGCGCAGTCTTTCTACGGTGCTACCGTGGTTTGGCTCCGGCATCCGAGAGACTATGGAGTCATCTCGCATGATGAGCGACCACGCCATCCATACCGCGAGCGGCATCGCTACGACAAACACGGGGGCGACTAAATACAAGCCCGGTCCTTGGTGGGCGAGAAGACTAACGCCGCCCGCCAGGAACAGCACGGTCGTTACTCCAATAATTGGAGAACGCTCCCACACTCTACGTGGAATCTCGACCCCAGCTCGCCAGGCACGTAGGAGTCCGCCGATATATATGGCTAGCAGAACTGCAGTAATCAGCAGGAGTTCGATCGCGAGCCAGGACGAGGTCACGCCTGGGAACAGGTCTGTCAGCGAGAACGTCAGGGTCAGCCCCAAGACGGTCAGTACGACACGTGCTTGGTTCCGGGCTATCGGATGTTCAGCGATCATCCGGAGGTGCAGCGTGATGGCAACGATAAACAGGCCAAGTAGCGCCGCCGCCGCGGCGGCAACCGTCGAAAAGAGTTCATGCCAGGCCTCCGGATCAAGCGCCATATGGCGCTAGGTTCGCATTCGAACGAGAAGCCGTCAACTGGGGGCTGGATCGGGTCCGTTAAGTTCTGTTAATTGGTTCGAACGCTGTAAGCCTGGGTCCACCACCGCACTGGACGTCGGGTTACGTTACGTCAGGCGACCTAGCCTCGTTTCGAGGAATGTCGCATCGATGTCCGTGGCAAATGCTGACAGCAGGTAGTCGAATGTTGGTTAAGCGAGCGCTTCCTGTTCTTGCTTTTATCGTTGCCGCCTTAGTCACTGGGGGTGCCGTGGGCGTGGGCCCGCTGACGCCTGTCTTCTACCGGCCCATCTCGATTTCAGCGAACGGAGGCGTCGCAGCGGTCGACATTCGCCCGATCCCGGAAGGCCCACAGCCGAAAAGTCGTCCGTCAATCGACCTGATTGAGCCCTACATCCCGGATCCTCTGCCGACGCCCCTGTTCCAGTGGTTTTGTGGCACGGGAGGGGATCTCGTGGTAACGCTCGGCAACGGCAGCCAAGTCACCTATGGACCCTGCTACCGACCAGCCTCGATCGACCACTTATGGGCCGAGATTGTTTACATCGACACCAACGGCCAGTGTGCACCGAGATGTGGGCCTGGCGGCGAACCCGGCCCGTAACGAGGACACACACAGGCCGAAGTCGGCGTCCAGCCCGCATGCTCGATTGGTCACGCCACATAACCGACGCCTGACGGTCGCCAAACGCCGAGTACTTGCGCCAATACCCAAAAGTGCACGCCCACGATTGCGACTAGGACTGGCAGGACCAAGCTGTCGTGCTTCAAAAGATGGAGGCCGACGCGGCGACGAGCGCCACGACGGCGTAAGCGACGAGCACCGCTCCAACCTTCCGAAGCATGACCCGATTCACGGGCTGCCGCGCCCCCCGTCGGACGGTCAGCCGTCGGATTCGTACCAGTTGAGCGACACCGGCCAGGCCCAACGTAACGATCACCAGGGTCCAAGCCGCAATGACAGTTGGGACAGGCCAGGCTCCCAAGATCACCGGCGACGACCTTGCTCCATAGAGGGTGATCCACAGCGCACCGGGGTGGCTCGACGGGAGGCGCGTTGAAGGGTGCTGTCCACTCGAGAAGTTTGCGCGGTACGTAGTTGACCGTGTAAGCCAACAAGACGCTCCGACCAGTTGCCAGGGGGCGAATGCGCCCCGAACGAAGCATGTTGATGGTCTCGCGCAGCTCAGGAGAGGGAGGCGAGCAAGGAGGCTCCAGGAGCGTCCACGAAGGTGCCCAGATCAATCGCTGGCGTTTCGCTGAACTCTCACCCGCCAGACGCGCGCCTTACGTCCAGGCGAATCCGGTACCTTCGAATAGTTCGGTGGGGTTCGTACTGTGGGACGTGGGCCCACGAGAGGGACTCGAACCCCGCTCGCCAAATAGGACCCATTGACGCGCGAGACTCCGAACGTTATCGAGGCGATTTGACAGCCAAGATGACAGCCAACATGCCGGACGACTGCGGACGCGGGTGGATGATCATGGAATGTGCGACCTGGCGATCGAACTCTAGCGGACCCTGATGGACGGTTATGGACGCAGGACCCGCGGTCTTCAAAACCGCGGGGGGTCGTCCGCAGACGTCCGTTCAAGTTCATGTCTGTGCGCCGACGTCCGCTGCCTCGGGCAATGACAGCCAATGACAGCCAAGTCACGCCAGGCAGGCACTCGCACGGCCACAACCTAGGTTGGTTGACCTGCCCAACGCATCAATCGCCCCCCCGCGGTTTTCTGAACCGTTCTGTGGTTCGCCGCACGCGGCTCCTATTCACGCGAATCAACAAACTCGCGCGCGCGACTATCGCGTTTCTAAGCCCGGTCGGTGCAAGCGGCCGCGACCGACTTCGGCACGACCATGCGCCAAGCGTCCTCGACCAGCTCGCGCATCTCTTGCGGCTCGAGTGCGTCGAGACGTGCGAGGACCCACTGCTAGCGCATGTCGGCCGGCTCTGGTTGCATGAACTTGTCGGGCGAGCCGCCGATCAGCCAGTCCCGCTGGACCTTCGGAAAGGCGAAGCCCATTACGGTTTGGTCACGTGAGAAGGAGAGATATACGATCCGGCCAACCCGGAACTTGACCCGCCCGCGTACCAAGACCTCGTAGCTGCGCGGGAGCATTTCGGCCACGACCCGAACATCGTCGATCGTCACCACAGGTCGATTCTGACTGTCGACGGCCGGCGATGGAAGGAGAGGCTGGCACGGGGTCTCAAGCCAAAGTTGTTGACGATAACTCTGTGCTACAGACAGCTTGCGAAGGTACGCTCGATCTTCAAGGCGAGAAGAAGCGAGGCGTCGACGGTAGAAGGTCGGGATCGGTCTGTGTCGAGATAACGTGACACGACCTCAAAGGAAGAGGGCTTCGTCCACCTTGGACAGAAGCTCGCGCGGCGAGAACGGTTTGGTCAGGTAGAAGTCAGCGCCTGCGAGTAGTCCTGCGTTGATATCGGATTCCTGTGCAGACGCCGTCAGCAAGATCACCTTCGTGCCGGTGAGTTCGGGATCTGCTTTGATCGCATGCAATATTTCAAGACCAGTCCGACCAGGCATCCTCACATCCAATAGGACCAGCGCAGGTCTGTGCTTCTGGATCAACGACCACGCCTCCTCTCCGTCGGCAGCCTCGATGAGGTCGACGCTATCCACTTCCATGGTTGCTTGCACCAGCATGCGCACGCTCGGTTCGTCGTCGGCAATGACGACGGTGTGCCGGCTGCGCGTCGAGGTGATTTTGTTCGCGCTCAAGCGCCCGTATGCCGAGTTTCAAGGGCCGCGGCCACGTACTCTGCAGCCTCTTTCCCTGCTCCAGAGTGCTTCTTCAGGATCGCCACGACACCGGCGGTTCGTAGAGCAAGCGTTTCTGTGGCGTCGAGTTCTTTGATCGTGACGACCACCACAGGCACTTGGCTGTTGTGGGATGTGCGTAGCCGGGCGAGGAAGTCCTCGCCGCTTGCCCCGGGGAGCATCAGGTCAAGCACCACTGCACGGGCGTCGGTCTGATCAATCAGCTGATCGGCTGTCTCGGCATCTGAAGCCCAAACCGACGTTAGGCCTCTGAGCGAGAGCTCGGCTTCCAAGAGTCGAGCAAATCCCGTGTCGTCCTCGACGATAAGAACATCGCCCGCAGTGGCCTTTCGATCCGCCGCTCGAAGCGTGAAGTAAAAGCGAGAACCTTGACCTAATCCTGCGGACTCCGCCGCAACGCGGCCGCCGTGTGCTTCGATGATTCCGCGGCAGATTGCCAGGCCCAAACCCGTACCCGAGATTCCTCGACGGTCGACGTTGGCCACCCGATAGAACTTGTTGAACAGCTTCGGGATCGCCTCCGAAGGTAGGCCCAGGCCATGATCTTGTATGGAAACCTCAACCACGTTGTCGGCCATCCTGGCGTTAACACGGATCGTGCCCCCACCAGGCGAGTACTTACGGGCGTTGGACAAAAAGTTAATGAGGACCTGGTGGATCGCGTTGGTGTCCGCGATCACCAGTGGAAGATCATGGGCCAAGTCGACTTCGATCGGAGTTCTGGCGTTATCGCCGGCGGTCGCAACTGCACGGGCCACGAGGGTTGGTAAATCAGCCGGGCCGAGGTCGAGTCGCTTGAAGCCACCTTCCATTCGTTGGAGGTCGAGGAAGTCGTTGATAAGCTCAGTAAGACGGTGACCTTCTTTGAGCATGGTCTCCAAGTACAATTTTCGTTGCGCGTCGGAAACTTGGCGGCTGAGCAGGAGCTCTGAGAAACCGACCAAACTCGCGAGTGGAGTTCGCAGCTCGTGGCTGACCATCGCGACTAACTCGTCCTTCGCTCTGTCGAGCTCCTTGGCGGCGGTGATGTCGTGGAGAACGATCACCGATCCGACCGGCTGCCCGTCAGCCGCCAATACCGCTCGCGAGACCGTGACCTCCAGGTCGTGGCGAGGTTCGAGAATCACGATTTGAAAGCGCGCGGTTTTGACGGGACTGAATGCATGCTCAAGGTGGGAACGAACACTGGGAAAATCCTCGACTCGGGGAGCGATGGCTTCCCCGAGCAGTCTTGCCGGACGACCCAACACCTTTTCCGCTTGGATCCCGGTCAACCTAGTGGCCTCTTTGTTCCAATGTGCCACCAACAGGTCGCGATCGATGAGCACGACCCCGACTCCAATCGCGTCGATTAGCGCTGTTAAAAGGGCGAGTCGGGTAGCTGCGGCGAGGTTGGCCTCTCGCAGGGCGATCTCGGCATCGACCTCTTGAGTTACGTCACGCGCGATCGCATGGATCAGTTCTTCGGATCCCGTCGGCATCGCCGCCCAGGCCAGCCAGCGGTATGTGCCGTCGCGGCATTCATAGCGATTCCTAAAGTGGACGACTCTGGCTCCTTGAGTGAGCTTCTCGGCCTCGGCGACGGTCGCGGCCCGGTCGTCAGGGTGGATGAAATCCATATAGGGTCGCGCCATTAATTCGGCCCGTGTGAACCCGAGGGTATTAGTCCAGGCTGGGTTGAGGCGCTTGAAGTAACCGTCGTACCCGGCCACGCAAAGCATGTCGACGGAAAGATTGAAAAAGCTCTCGTAGGCAGGGTCGTTTGTGATCGCCAAGGGGGCCAGCTTACGCTGCCCGCCACTATTCGGAGTGCCCTTATCGGTGTCGCCTGAGAAACCAAGGCAAGACGCTACCCACCTTAACGAATTCGACGCGAGTTCCCCATCTTTCTGAGTAGGCTCGCTTCACGGCTCACTTACCTAAGTGATTCGGTGTGATCATTCGCGCCAGGGTTCCTGCTGCCTTTGCGATCGGTGATCGCGACGAGCTCAATGCCAGGATTTCACCACGAAGGGCTGCGTCGTCAGGTCTTCTCCCATCGTGTCGAATTTCAAATGCAACGCTGACGCCAAGCAGCTTCTCCATCTCCCGCCCCCGGACGGTGGCCGTCTTAGCCCTGTGGTTGATCACCAGATGGATCTGCCCTTCGTGGAGTTTCAGCACGCTGCGGAGAATGCCGTAGAAGCTGATCAGATCCTTGACGATCAATAGCTCGGGGCTGGCGACGACGAAGACGTGCTGGGATTGCTCCAGGAGCGAAAGGGCTACCTCGGTCAGTACGATTCCGAGGTCGATGAGCACAAATCGAAATTGAGGTTGCAGCACCGCCATAGCACGAGCGACCAGCGCTGGGGTGATCAGATCTGATTCCTCGGGCGCCAAGGCGGTGGAAAGTAGGAAGAAACCGGCACGATGGTAGGCGAGTGCGCTCTCGAGGCGCTGCTCGAAATCGCCCTCGGCCTCAGCCAGCCTCGCCAGCGAGGAAGTCGGAGCCAGCTGGGCGAGCATGGCGGCGTGGTTGTAGGGGAGTGACAGGTCGAATAGCAACACCGCGCCGGGATAGTGCCGCGCCACAGTGGCCGCCAGGTTGAGAGTCAAGGTTGTCTTCCCAACGCCACCCTTGGGCGAGTAGAAGGAGATGAGTTGATTGGCTGTGGCGGCTGTGACCCGGCGGTGGGCATCTTTGACAATGTCCCTTCGCTGCGCGACCACTCGCTCGAACTCGGCTCTGAAATGCGGGCCGCCCATCAGAGCTGCCAGGAAATCATCGCGCGCGATCTTGACGACCGTTGACTCTTCTCGGGCCGTAACAGTCGCCAAGGCCGGCTCGCCGGTAAGGACTGAGACCGCCCCAAAGAAGTCAGACCCTGTAAGAAGTGCAACGGGCAGCCGTTCCTCAGGGGGCTTCGTCACGGCGACCTGAAAGGACCCGGTCTGAATGACGAAAAGAAAGTTGTTTGGGTCACCCTGGGTCAGCAAGGCTGTACCAGTCTTGACGTAGACGATGGTGGATTGTCTTGCCAGCTGGCGTAGCGCTCCCGAAGGATGGCCAAGAAAGATTGAAACTCTGCCCAGTAGAGTTACCCTGCTCGGAATGTCGGCGTCGACTGCCTCTGAGGTCGCTAGGCTTCGGCGCAAATTGGCTGCCAGCCGCGCGGCGAGGACTCGGGGCCTGATGGGCTTGGTCAGATACTCGTCGACTCCGTGCTCGAGACCGGCCACGACGTCCCGATCGTCGCTCCGTCCAGTCAGCATCAAAATCGGGACCATGAGTCCTGAGCGACGCAGATCCTGGCATACCTCAATCCCGCTGATGTCTGGGAGCTCCCAATCGAGCAAGACCAAATCCGGTTGAGCGGCTGCCGCCAGTTGAAGTGCGGTCTTACCATCGCCGGCTTCGCGAGCGTCGTAGTTCTGCATCCGGCAGACCTCGCGAAGGAGGTCCATCATGCTCGGATCATCTTCGACCAGAAGGATGACTGGCCGGCTTCTCTTCTGACTCAGACCTACGACGGTAAAGCTTTCACACGCTAATTAGACCGAGGCGTGACACTTAGAGCCCCATATAGACAGGTCCATCGACAGCCAAAATGACAGCCAACATGGCAGATAGCTGCGGACGACGGTGAGTGATGACGGAATGTGCGAGCCAGTCGTCGAACTGCGGTGGACCTTGATGGACGGGTGCGGACGCCAGCCCGGCGGTCTTCAAAACCGTTTGCGGGGCGCTGTTGAGGCGTCCTGGGTGGGTTCGATTCCCATCCATCCCCGCCACCTTTGGCCGCGTTGACAGCCAAACCCGCAAACGGTTTTCTAAACCGTTTGCTGTCGATGGCCTAGCGCGCGTCCTATACACGTGGTGTTGGGCGTAAAGGGGATTGGTGCGGATAACTCTTTGTTAGCGTAAGCGATCCGGGCTCGCCAGCTTAACGCGCGGTTAACACTACGACGCATCATCGGCGTGAAGCGAGGAGCTCGCGGGTCCGGTGTACTCATCGACCCGATCCCGTGCATCAGGCTCGAGTCGCTGCTGGACTCAGCCTGGCCCAGCTCGCCGGCGACCAGGTCTCTCGGACCTTCATTCACCTCGTTGAGCACGGCCGTGCTCGTCCATCGCCAAAAGTTCTGGAGTTGATCGCCCGCCGCACCGGCAGGCCGGTCGACTACTTCCTTGGCGTGGCCGCCGCGCAGTCGCACTCCAACGATGACCTCGCATCAGCCCTGACCGACTTGGCGAGTCGTGTTAAGCAGTTTGCGGCAACGAACCCACTCAACAAGCTCGAGCGTGAAGCCATGACAACGGTTGAGGTGTCCCTTCACCAGGGAGCAGTTTTGGCGAGACTCATCCAGTCGAAAGGTCGACGGTAGTGTCTCGATAGCCGTTGGGGCGAAATCAATGGCTGTTCTGGTACTCCGGGTACGTCCACGACAGCGCCCCGACAAGTTGTTAAGCGATTACTGCTTGACAATGGTCGGCGTGCCGCATATCGTCCCAGAGGACCTGGAATGGAGCGCACCAGGCTGCATGGGGAACAATTCGGGTCGGCGCAGTTCGATGCGCCTGAACAAGTGGAGCGCATCTCTACTACCGAAGCGAGCCTCACCGCATTTGAGCATCGCGCACTGGAGCTCTTTGCGGCCGGATTGTCGCGCGGCAAGATCGCGCAGGTCCTCAATAAAGCACCGAAGACTATAAGCAACAGCCTCACCACGGCCAAAGACAAGTTGGGAGCCCGCTCTCTTGCTGAAGCTGCGGTCCTTCTCGCGGCCGGAGTAGAGGGCTAGCAGCCGGCCCGAGGAAAGTCAAGGGAACCGTTCCCTTTTCTTTGCCGCAGACGGACCTTATGGTCGGCGCGGACGGTGCGCGTCCACGCCGCAGTGTGCGGCGAACCAATCGCAGGGGGACTGCAAATGCGAACATCTCACCGCCACGCGTCGAGTCGGGTGCGCCGAATCTGGAGTGCGGGAGTTGTCGTTGTCGCCATCGTCTTAGGGGCGATTCCGATCAGTGCCGTGGCGGTGGATAGGCCACCCGCCTCGGCCGCGCATTCTAATTTCGACCGAAGTTCGCCAGCACCGATTCCTCCGGCAAAGATCATTCTGGGCGTCCCCCCTGAGAAAGCGTCTCCAAAACAGGGAGCCAACCTCTCGACTCCGACTAGCCCGGGCTGCATTAACTACACGGTCGCGGGAGGAAATGCCCTTTCGGCTGCGATGAAGAACCCAGGTGGCATTCCGATGGCCTGGGGCGCCGACTACCTTCAGCCGACATCCACGACGCAGTTCAACGGCGACTACACGCCGAGAAGTGTTCCTGGACCAAGCGGCGCGACGGCGATCTCCGCGCAGGGGTTGAACGTGCTGTTCCTGATCAACGGAACAGTATGGGGTTGGGGTCAGAACAGCCAAGGAGACCTTGGCGTCGGTGACACCGCCGGTCGCAGCGTTGCGGTGCAGGCCGTGGGTATCAATGGAATCGTGGCAATCAGCAGCGGAAGCGACCACGCATTGGCAATCAAGTCAGACGGAACCATCTGGGCATGGGGCGCAGACGGGTTCGGTCAAGTTGGGGTTCAGCCTCCGCCGACCAACAGAGTCACATCTCCGGTGCAAGTCGCTTTCACATTCCCGGCTTCAGTCGTTCAGGTAGGCGCCGGCAACGGAACCTCTCTGGCTCTCGATGCCAATGGGACGGTTTGGACATGGGGAACCCCACTCGGGGTAAGCCCTACCCGGCTGCAGGTAACACCGACCGCCGTTTCGTTCGCCGGCAATCCCAAGATCGTCCTGATCGCAATTGGGATCGATCACGCCTTGGCGGTCGACTCAAGCGGGACGCTTTGGTCATGGGGCGGCAATGCTTACGGTCAACTCGGCAACGGGACAACGAACGCTAGCGCCAGCCCAGGAGTCGTCCCAGGTCTCAATGGAATTGCTGCCGTCGCGAGCGGTCAGTTCTTCTCCCTGGCCACCGACAGCTCGGGGAGAGTGTGGGGCTGGGGGAGGAACGACGGGGGCCAGTTAGGAATTGGAAACCAGGTAAGTCCGGAGACACTGCCTATTCAGAACACCTCGCTCTCTGGGCCAGTCGCTTTGGTTGCCGGTCAGGATCATGCATTCGCGCTGTTCGCGAGTGGTTCTCTGTATGGCTGGGGCGATAGCGGTAACGGTCAAGTCGGCACTGGCTTTTCGACCACCTACCTCACTCCGCAGCTCGTCAGTATCAACGGCGTCGCTCAGCCAACCGTCTGCACTGCGGCTCCCGCATCTGGAACCGGCCCCAATCCCGGACCATCATCGGGCGAGACAAACGGCGGTGCTCCGATTGATGAAAAAGGTGTGAGCTGCAATGGAGGACACGATCCGGTCAATTGCGTGACGGGCAACTTCTGGAGCCAAAATACGTGTTGGTGATCACGAAATGTGAACACTCCTGATCGCGAAATCTGAACAGGTTCCG
>CAKZUH010000035.1 GCA_937921725.1 uncultured Chloroflexota bacterium
TAGTAAGGACGAGCGATCCACTGTTCCCTGTCCTCTTGGGGGGAGAGGGTGAGGGTGAGGGGCAGGGGCAAGGGGGCCAAACTGGCGAGTACGCTCGACTCCATCGAACTCGACCACGTGCTGATTGCTGTCACAGACCTGGCGGTGGCCGGGCGAGAGATCGAGGCCCGATACGGCCTAGCCTCCATCGAAGGCGGCCGGCACCCATCCTGGGGCACAGCCAACCGGATCGTGCCGCTCGGCGATACCTACCTCGAGCTGATCGCGGTGGTCGATCCCGCCAAAGCGGCCGAAACCGATGTCGGGCGGTGGGTCGCATCGGGCGCGTCCAGCACAGGCCGTCCGCTCGGCTGGACAGTCCGCACCTCTCGGCTGGACGAGATTGCCAGGCGGCTGAATCTCGCAATTCACGCGGGGTCGAGGACTATGCCCGCTGGAGCTGTCCTGCGATGGCGCAGCGCCGGAATGGATCAGGCAATCGCTGAACCCTCGCTGCCGTTCTTCATCGAATGGGATCCCGAGACGCCTCACCCAGGACAGACCGCCATCCGACACCGAGCCGGCAATGCCAGAATCGCAAATGTCGTTGTTGATGCAGACCCAGGCCTGCTCGCCAGCTGGCTCGGCGAACATCACCTCCCGATCGATCTGCGTCCGGGAAAGCCTGCAGTGACCGAGATCCACATCACGAGCGATGCGGGCGAGGTCGTCCTAGGCTAGAGGGGTAACCAACCGGCGGTGAGCTCGCCGCAGCCGATTCCTATTGCGCCGCCGGGTACTCACTGCGTAGAAGAGCCGGTAATCGAGCGACAAAGCCATCCGAGAACCTGAAGAGCTGCTCGAACTCGACCGGATCGGCTGCCTGGTGCCTTGGTTCGAAGCCGCGGTTGATGAAAGCCAGCACCTTGTCGCCGACCATGTCGAAGTTCACCTGTTCGCAATCGAGCATCAGCTGCATCATGCCCGGGTCGAGCAGCATCACGGCACTGCGGCGGTCCTTCGACTTGACCAGGAACCGCTTGTCGAATTCTGTCGACTCCATTTCGAGCGCGGGCGGTCCCCCGAGAACGAGGGCGCCGATGCTGCGGCGCGTCACCGCCACGTACGGCATGTTCAAGCCGGCAACGGTGAGGGACAGCACGGTGAAGAACTGCGTGTTCTTGCCGGCGGGACGAATCATGTCGGCTATCACGACACCATGGTCGGGAGACGAGAACGAATTACTGAGCCAACCAGCCGGGAAGCGGCCAATGATCGCGAAATCGTCAGGCGAGGCGCCCGGCACAAGACCGCGCTGGGCGCAAAGAGCCGCAACCGCCTGCTGGCGCGCCAGCCGCAGCCGGGGCACCTTTCCGAATGCCAGCATGAGCAGGACAATGCCGACGACAACGACCACAGCGACCATGAACGATGTCGCGATCAGGATGAAATCGCCGCTCACCTCGGTTTGCTCAGGGCAGCTTCCGCCTCACGAACGAGCTGGCGGACAATCTCCGCCGCGGGCTTGATGTCGTTGACCGAGCTCGCCGACTCACCGGCCCACATCGGTGCGTCGTCCGGATCACCGTCGAAATCGGGCGGGATCATGCCCACCGCGTAGCGCGGCCATTCCTGCACGTCCCCCCACGGCCGCCGGCGGTTACCGATCAGAGTGCCTTCGCCTGGCCGCTTGCCTGAAGGTGGGCGTCCAGCCGCCTCCCATTCCCTCACCACTCGGTTTCGCAGCACTCGATGCGGAGCATCCGGCCACCCGACGTCGAAGATCGTTCCGAGCACGGTGTCCTCGGCCCGGCTCTGGACGATGCGCTCCTTGTAGGCACGATGCGTCCACGCCTCCTCGCTGGCAACAAATCTCGTACCCATCGAGACTCCCTGCGCACCCAGCTCGATGGCTCGGGCGATCGCCGCGCCGTCTCCTATTCCGCCGGCGGCCACCACTGGCAGTGGCCTGATCGCCTCAACCACCTGGGGCAAGACCTGCCACAGAGATGCCGTGGCTCTGACATGTCCGCCGGCCTCCACCCCCTGCGCGATCACCGCGTCCACACCGGCATCCGCCGCACGCTCCGCCTCCTCGACGGTGCCGGTCTGGACGAAGACCTTGACTCCGTTTGCGTGCGCCCGGGCGACGAATGGCGATGGATCGCCCCAAAACAAGACGAGAACCGGAACGCGCTCATCGACAACAGCCGCGATGCGCTGCCTCGTGTCTTCTCTGTCCTCCTCGTCCGCGTCGGCGGCGTCGAAGTTCGCGATGATCACATTCGCCCCAAAAGGACGCGCGGTGAGCGTCCGGGCGGCGGAGATCCACCGGCGTATCTCAGCTGGCGGGCACCCGCCGAGCACCCCGCAGCCCCCGGCGTTCGAAACCGCGGCTGCCAATCGAGGACCCGCCGCGTCGGCAAAGCCGACGGAGAAGATCGGGTAGTCGATCCCAAGCTCACGGCACAGAGGTGTGCGAAGGCCCGCCACGATCAGATTCTGGTCGCCGTCAAGCGCCGCGGCAAGCTCTACCAATTCCCGTCAGGTCGGCCAAGGTGTGCAGTTCTGCGTTACGGAGCGAAAGAGCAGGTATTGTACGGAATCCTGCACAGGTTACTCGAAGTTCATCACGTGAGCTCTACGTCGGTGAAGGCGGCGAAAACCAGTGGAGGCGATCCGTCCTACTTGCGGATCTCAGCCAAGATGACGTAGTGCCCAACAAATCACTCCCGATCGAGCAGGTTCTGACGCTGCTCGAAGAAACGCCACGGCGCATCGCGGCCCTTACCGCCGGTCTGGCCCCAGCGCAATTGCATGCCAACCCCAACCGTGATGAGTGGTCCGCGAACGATGTGCTTGCCCATCTCCGTGCGTGCGCTGACGTCTGGGGCAACTGCATGGAGGCGATGATCGCTGAGGACGCGCCGACGCTGAGGGCGATCAATCCCGGCAGCTGGATCACAAGGACGGACTATCTCGAACTCGAATTCAGGTCCTCGTTGCGCTCCTTCGCCAAGCAGCGCGCCAATTTAATGGCTGTCCTGGAACCTTTGCCGCGCGAAGGCTGGTCACGTACGGCGACGGTAACGGGCGCGGGAAGTGTACTGGAGCGGAACGTGCTGTTCTACGGCCGGTGGCTGGCCGGTCACGAAAGGACGCACGTCAAGCAGATCGCACGCGTGGTCGACACAATGCATCAGTCGCAAGGAACGCCTAACACCTGACGCCGCCACGCGGGAGTCGAACGAATCGTGGTGGGCCGTAGCTTCCGTAACGCGAATCAAGTGGTCGAAGTCAGCGGACCAAGAATCGCGATCTGAGGTCAGCGTCTCCGGCGCCGCCTTCCGTACGCGACTGTGCGGTGCTTGATCGCCCTGACGACGACTCTTTCGTTGCCCCGTTCACCCTCTATCGTGTAGATGACACGATAGTTGCCTACCCGCGCCGACCACAGCGGTCGGAGTCGACCGAGCAACGGACTACCGAGCACTCTCGGGTCGAAGCGCACCTTCTCAACAAGCCTTGCGACGGCGGCGCGTGCACCGGTTGGCAAGTCTTTCAAGTCGCTCTTCGCCCGGCCCGTTAGGACGAGCTCAGGCAATCCCGAGCTATCGTTTCACCTCTTCCCACGGGATGACTCGACCAGCGGCGACATCTTCGTCACTCTCGGCTAGTGCTGCCATTAATTCCTTGTCGCTCAGTACCTCGAGAGTTTCGAGTATCGATTCGTACTCGGCTTGTGACATCACCACAGCCGCCGGCCGGCCGTTCCGTGTGATCACCACGTGCTCATGGACCTGTTCGATCTCGTCAAGGAGCTCGGTCAGGTGGGTTCGGGCATCCGTAAACGGAACCGTCTTTGCCACGCCTTCAATTGTACAGAATTGTGGACAAGGTGGTGGGGGGGGACACGGGTTCCGGCAACGCAAATCCAGGGCGCGATCGCCGGCAAGACTGAGGGCGGGAGAGGCATCATCCCCGCCCTCCCGGCCTTCCTATGGAAGCGGTGGTGGGCCGCGGCTTACATGACGCGAACACTTGCATCACGGTCCCTGGCCGCCCGACCCGTATGTGAACAGTAAGTCCTTGGTTCGATCTTGCGGGCAAGTTATCAACCCACCTCGGCGCGACGACCGACGTTTCCCCGGCGCCTGGCGCGCGTCGTCGGTCGCCAGTAGAATCCCCAAGCGCCATCGATCAAAGGAGGGCAAACGCGAGGGCGTTCCTCGGCTACTCGAAATCCTGCCAACGACAGGATGGACGAGATCCTGACGATGGACTGCGCAATCCATGTGAGTGGGCCGATCGGTCAGGAACTGCCACTGGGGCCAGAGGGAGTAGAGCGCTCAACGCCGCCGTGAGCGCTTTTGCCGACTCGCATTGGCGGTACGAAGACGAGTCCGGTGAGGGGGATCGCTTGGTTCCGCGAACGATCAACGAAACCATCCAGCACGGAGTTTGGAATGGTCTGGCTGGCAACGGCCGAACCGTCTCGTTTCAGGTGGTCTGGGTCTTTCGCTTCGAGGGAGACGCGATCGCCGAGGTGTGGCGAACGGCTGACGACCTGAGCTGAGTCCGCCAACTCGGTGGCAAGATCGTGCCGACATAGCTTGGGCTCTCGGCCCACAGCATCTGCGCCGGCACGAATGGAGGCCCAGCCCGTCCGGTTCGCGTCATGTCACGAACAGTCGAATTTGGTGGGCCGTAGTTTCCGTTACGCGAACCATCCATCGGTGGTCGGTAAGCCAATCAGCTTCGGCGGGCCCGACGGTACACGTCGGCGCGATGGGCGATCGCAGTCACGGTGATCGTGTTAGTCGAATCGTCAATTGAATAGATAATCCGGTAGGGGCCTCTCCGGGCCGACCATTGACCTTTCAACTCGAGGTGCAGAGGCTTGCCCATACGCCGGGGATTCGCTGCAATCGAGTGAATCGCTTCCAAAGCAGCGGCGGCAACTTTCATCGGTAAGCGATCGATGTCGCGCGCGGCGGGCGAGGCGATGACTACTTGCCATCGCCGTGAGCTCATCCCCCCTTCAGGCGCGTTTCGATGTTTTGGAGCGGGACCGTCTCGCCCTTCTCGGCTGCCGCGATCCCAGCCCGGATCTTCCTCATCAGGCGCTTGTCGGATAGAATTTCCAGCGTTTCCTCGAGTCCCTCGATGTCGTCCAGGCTGACGATCATCGCCACGGGGCGGCCATTGCGCGTGATTGTCACGCGATCCTGCTCACGCTCAACGCGATCAACGACCTCCGAAAGCTTAGCCTTTGCCGAGGCTAGAGGGATTGTCTCCATAGACCAGAATTATAGTCCAGCCGAAACATGGTGGACCCACGTTCCACAATACGAACCCCGCTGACGTATTCGAGGGGGGCAGCTTCGCCTGGACCTGAGTTCCCTTCGAACTCCGACCAGCGACCGGTTCGGATTTTGAATGAGGAGTCGCGATCGCTTCGGTTCGAGAACCACCCTGAAGTACGCGAGGTCCTCGATCATGTTTCGTTAGCCGGCACCTTTCACGGCCAATTGCCCGCCAGCGAATATGCGACCCCCACAGGCCGACATGAACCTGCGCGAGAAGATGATCCGGCGCCTCGGCACCTTTGATTGGCGATGCAGCGCGCCGGCGCGACTTCGAATCGGCGAACCAGTGTCGCCTGGTGGGGGACGACCATTGCCCCCCGGCATCGGTTTGGAGTAGACCCTTAGCGCTGCTGCGGCAGTTCGCGCTATCTGGTCGCGGACGCCTGCCGAGGCAAGAACTACCAGCCCGTCGCCGAAGCCCAACAGTCGTCCAGCCGCGGCACCGACCGATTCGAACGTAAGTGTGCGGATGAGCGAACCATCGCGTGCGGAAGGTTGGGCCGCATCCATGGCACGCCTCACTCCTTGGCGCCGGAAGACTGTGGTCTTCGCCTTCAAGAGCTCGGCACCCAGGTCGGTGACCTTCGCTGCGCGATGAAGAGCTTGAGCGGGCCTCCAGCCAGAGCAGCTCGGGCCAGGTCGACGACTGGCACCTGACTGTCCGTGGGGCAATTGAGGGCGGGACACCCCAACCGAAGAAGCTCTCCTCAAGAGCCCTCATCGCTGAGATCCGTGGATCTCGCGCAGCGTGTAGATCTACGATCAGCGCCCTACGTGCTCGAACTCAATCTCAATCTCACCGCCGCGCAGGTCCTCCGCGAGTGCCGCCGGCGCGGTCTAGTTGTTAGAAGCGAGCGCGAACTGGCCGGTCGCACTGGGAGCCATCACTGGCACCTTCGGATGCCTGGCCGCCCGGGCACACTGGAGTTGAGTGAATGGCAGAACCGAATCTGGGTGAAAGTGCATCCGCTGCGCGACGGCGGGTGGGCAACTGCCCTCGCGCATGCGCTTTCCGCGCAGCCAGGCGAATAGTTCCGAGGCTGGTGGGCCGCGGTGGACTCGAACCACCTACCTCCGCGTTATCAGCACGGCGCTCTGCCAGTTGAGCTAGCGGCCCATTGCCGGAGCCCCGACGGCCCCCGACTCCAGCAAGCGAGTCTAGTGGGTCGCTCGATTTTACAAAGGGCGAACAGGAAGCTGGAGGGATAGACGCTGGCCCTAAGTCGCCGTCGGCCTCATCACGACCTCGGTGTCGCTTGGCCCGGCGAGCGCGTAGACGACCATCGCGACGATGCCGAGAAGGCCCAGGGTCAGCACGTAGAGGATGAGGACGAAAGCAAACCACCCCCATGCACGTTGCTGGCCGAGCTTGATCAGGGCTCCGATCCACATCACGAACATGACCAGACCCGCCGCCAGCGCCACGAGGTAGAAGATCGTGAGAGCCGCGGGCGGACTACCTCCTTGAGCGCCCCGCGCCATTACCCCGGCCACGATGCCGGCTAAGACCGCCACGATCCACGCACCGATGTACCACCGAGTCGTCAACCGCTTGCTCATAGCGCGCCTCCTGAGTCTCTAAAGACCCGATTTCCCTTACTTGGGGAACGAGGCCGCGCGCGCCGATACCCGCCGGTGGAACTCGAAATCAGGTGGCAGGGGCGGAAGTGTCTGGTTTCAGTAGATAGCGGAAGGGGTGTGTGATTTCAGGACATAGCGGAATGGTTCCGCGGCCATTTCCAATCTGAGCTTGTCGCCCGCCCTCTAGCCAACTTCTCCTTTTTCTCAGCTCGTCGTGAACTGGTGGCGAACCCGGCCTCGTCACCACCAACCACTAGCGCTGCGAGTTCAGCTGCAGGGGCGGAAGGATTCGAACCCTCGGCCCTCGGTTTTGGAGACCGATGCTCTGACCAGACTGAGCTACGCCCCTGTGCCGCCTAGGCATTCTACCCACCCCTCCATGCGAACCGGCGCGCCGCGACTAGCATCGATTCTCTTGAGCGCATTGGCTTCGAGCGACCTCCCGGTCCTGATCGTCGGTGACGTACACGGCGATCTCGAACGACTCTTCGCCGCACTCAAGCCCTACCCCGCCGAACGCTGGCACACCATCTTCCTCGGCGACCTCGTCGACTACGGAGCATTCGGCGTGGGCGCGCTGCGCTACTCGCGCGACCGCGCCAACACCGATGTCATCCTCGGCAACCACGAGGTGGCGATGCTCTGTGCGCTCCGCGACCCGTCACGCGTCGGTTTCTGGATCAGCGTCGGCGGCCAGCCCCACGACCTGGAGGAGCTGAGGCGCGATGAGCCGCTCCAGGAATGGATGCGCGAGCGACCCGCCCTGCTCGAGCTCGCCGACCGTAGCCTCATCCAACACTGCGGCAACGACGCCTACCTCGAGCTGATCAGCATCGCCGAGGAGGATCCGGTCGCCGCGATCAACCAGCGGGCGAATGATCTCCTCCACAGCGGTGGGGAGTCACTGCTGTGGGATTTGCTGAGCAGCCGCAACGTCTTCGAGAACCAGTCGGCGCGACTCGAGCGCTGGCTCGACCTGACCCACTCACGCCGAGTCGTGTTCGGCCACCGGCCGCACCGCAGCTCGAGGCCTGAGATCTATCACGGCGGCAAGGCGATCAACTTCGACGGTGGACTGTCCCGCTCGCACCGCCTTCACCAGCGCGGCTCGGCGCTCGCGGCGAGCGTCGGGCCGCTCAGCGACTAGGCGACCGCAGCCGGCCGGCAGTCCTTGCACGGCCGGTAACCCGCGGCGCGGGCCTCGGCCACGTCGTGGAAGTACACGAAGTTCTCCTCGCGCGCATGCCGGCCGTGGTAACAAGTGGGGAAGCAGAACACCTTCGTGGTGCGCACACCCTCATACCGCAGGCCCGACTCCGCCAGCTCCTGTAGGCGCTTCAGCTGCACGCCTTCCAACGTCAGGATTTGGCGCTTTGCCTCCGGTCCCCCGCCGCCGTAGTTGCCGATCACGCCGTCGGTCCGGATCACCCGATGGCACGGGATGAAGTAGGGGATCGGATTGTTGGCCAGGGCCGTCCCTACGGCGCGCACCGCCGCTGGGTGACCGATCTCGCGCGCGATCCATCCGTAAGGCCGCACCTGGCCGCGAGGAATTTCCAGCGTCTTGCGTAGCACCGCCTGGCTGAAGGGTGTGAGTCCGCGGAGGTCGAAGCGCATCCGCCTGTTGCCCTCGAGCTGGTCCTCGATCTTGGCCGCGAGGTCGTCTGGCGGAGCGACGCGCACGAGCTGCCGCCCGATCTCATGGTCGAACCATTCCTCGAACTCCACCGCCGACTTGCTCCGCATCGCGGCGGAAACACCGAGCCTGTTCCACGCCACGTAGACCGGTCCAAGCACCGTGTCGAAGATCGCGTAAGAATCCGCCATCCCCGCCTGCGCGAGCACGCGGCCGGCAAAACCCTCCGGTGCGCGCACATCGCCCAGCCGCCGAAGGTCAAGCGTCGCCGTTGTCATGGTTTTCTCCTCTGAGCATTTTCAATCCACGGTGGACATTCGCCTTCACCGTCCCGACCGGCTGGCCCAACGCTTCGGCCGCCTCCGCGTAGGACAGCTCGTGCACGTGGCGCAGCACGACCGCCTCTCGATAGCGCAGAGGCAGGGCCGCGACGCGGGCCGCCAGCGAGTCGATCTCGGCCCGCATCATCACGTCCTCCTCAGGGCCCGAGGCGTGGGAGGGCTCGCTGCCGTTCAGCTCGACCAGGCGCGGCCGCACGCCGCGCACCCGGTTGCGCACGACGTTGACCGCGATGCGATGGAGCCACGCTCTTTGCTTCAGCTCCCGGACGCGTTCGGGCGGGTACGTGCATAGGGCGCGGAACGCGCGCATGAACGTGTCCTGCGCGACCTCCTCCGCGTCGTGCCGGTTGCCGGTCAGCGCGAAGCCAAGCGCGTAGATGCGGTCCTGATGGTCTCGGACCAGCCGCTCGAACACGCGCTCAGCGCCCTCCATCAGCCTCCTAAACACACCGCGGGCCCCGCGGGTTGCAGGGAACCATGATGCGGCCGCCGGTGTACATGATGCATTCCGATGGAGGGCCGGCCAGCGGACGATTCCGTGCTGATCGCGCGCGCGGTGCGCGGCGATTCGGCCGCCTATGAGGAGATCGTGCAGCGATACCAGCAGGTCGCGTTCCGCACCGCGTACGTCGTGACTGGTTCGGCGCCTGATGCGGAGGACGCCGCCCAGGAGGCGTTCGTCAAGGCCTTTCGCGCCCTTGACCGCTTCCGGCCGGACGCACCGTTCCGGCCGTGGCTGCTGCGCATCGTCGCCAACGAAGCTCGCAACCGGGTGCGGTCGTCCGGCCGCCGGCAGCACCTCGAGCTTCGTCTGGCGGAAGGCTTCCGCCCGGGGGATGCGGCCCCATCCCCCGAGGCGGTGGCCGTTGCCGCGGATGAACGAAGGCGCCTGCTCGCCATGGTCAACGCGTTGAGCGGCGACGACAGGCTCGTCATCTCCTGCCGCTACTTCCTCGAGCTGAGCAGCGAGGAGACCGCCGCAGCCCTCGGGGTCCCGGAAGGAACGGTCAAGTCGCGGCTATCCCGGGCCCTGGCCCGACTGCGCCCCCGGGTGCAGGAGGCGGCAAATGCCTGACCTCGAAGACCAGCTCACAGCCTTGGCACCCGCCCTGGAATGGCCTTCCACTCCAAATTTCCTCCCCTTTCATCGGGAGGAGTCGGCCCAAGCCCGGTCGAGTGGGCTTCTCCTCCCCACGCAGTGGGGAGGTGGCGCGCAGCGCTGGAGGGGGCTTCTCCTCCCCATTCATAGGGAGGTGTCCGGCGAAGCCGGACGGAGGGGGCGAACCCTTGGCAGAAACCGCTGGGCCCTCGCCGCCGCCGCGGTATTCCTGATCGCTGCCCTGCTGCTCGCCTACACCCCAACCCGCAAAGCGATCGCGGGCTGGATCAACCTCCATACGACGATCCAGCGGGTCGAGCACCCTCCAACCCCGTCACCCCTTCCGTCGGGTCCGCTGGGTAGTCAGCTCGGCCTGGGCACGCCCACGAGCCTCAGCGATGCCCAGGCCCAGCTGTCGTGGAAGATCACCGTGCCGTCATCGCTTGGGGCACCCGACGTGATCTACCTCCAGATGCCGCCGGTCGGCCCGTCGGGCGGCGAGGTGACGCTGGTCTACGCATCGCGTTCGGACATCAAGGTGTCCGGTCAGACCGGCGTGTCCGTACTCATCACCGAAGCTCGAGGAAAGGTCGACGAAAACTTCTTCTACAAGGTGCTCGGGCCCGACGCCCACTTGGAGAGCGTGACCATCAACGGCCGTCCGGGCTTCTGGATATCCGGCAGCCCCCACGAATTTGCGTTCCAGGACGCGAGCGGCGATTTCCGCCAAGAGACCCTGAGGCTGGCAACCAACACGCTGGTCTTCGACCACAACGGCACGATCGTGCGCATCGAGGGCGACATGACGAAGGAGCAGGCCCTCCAAATCGCGACGTCGCTCGGCTGAGGAACCCCCACACCCTGGCCGGTGTATAGGCAGCGAGATGAAAGATATGCGAGGACTCGGCGCGTTGGTGGTCCTGTTGGTTATCGCTGGCTGCGCGACGCCGCAACCGCAGGCAAAGATCTCCGGCGATTACAAGCTCTACGAGGCGGCGACCGTGCCATACGAATCGACCATCATCGCCGTGATCGATTCGAAGTCACGCCAAACCGAGCGCACCCTGCCCATCGGAACACCGTCGAACGATTGGAAGCACCTCTACTCGGTGATCTCCACCTCACTGGTCGACACCAATCCGCTGACCGGGACGACGCAACGCACCCTGCTGCTGCCAGGGCAGTACCAGCTTCCGCCGGCGACGTACACCGGCTTGCCCGGAGGCCTATCACCGGACGGGAGCCGGCTGGTGGTCGAGTCGTTCGAAAGGGCGGCCGCCGGGCTACCGACCGCGACCCACATGGTGGTCATCGACACGTCGACGTTGAGGGTGAGGCACCAGGTCGACCTGGTCGGGTACTTCGCATTCGACGCCATCAGCAACGACGCCCAGCGCCTGTACTTGATCCAGTACCTGAACGGCACCGAGTACTACGTCCGGATGTACGACTTGGGCGCTGGGAAACTGGACGCCAACATCGTGGTCGACAAGGCGGACGGCAACCAGGCCATGGTCGGCCAGCGCCTGACCGGTGTCGCCGGGCTCGAGGGCCACTGGCTCCTCAGCATGTACGTCCGCCAGCACGACGGCCCCTTCATCCACGCGCTCGGTCTCGACGGGGCATTCGCGTTCTGCGTCGACCTGCCCGGTACGGGCTACGCCTCGGATCCCGCGCAGTTCGATTGGTCGATCGCGCTGAGTCCCGACGGCAAGAGCCTGTACGCGGCCAACACCGCGACCGGCACCGTGGCCCAGATCGACACCCAGCAGCCCCAGGTGAAGAGGACCACCCATGTGAGCCTGGCTGGACCCTCCGCGCTCTCACCCATCCAGGCCGTCGAGGCAAAAGAGCTTGGCGCAAACGCGGCCGTGGTCAGCCCCGACGGGAAGACCCTGGTCGTGGGCGGCGCCGGCGGCGTTGTGTGGATCGACACCGCGACCCTGCAGGTCCGGTCCCAGGCGCTGACCGAGTGGCGCATCTGGAGCCTGGGCATGAGCCCCGACGGTCAAAACCTCTACGCGGTCAACGACGCGGGATCGATCGCTGAGATCTCGATGGCGTCAGCAAGCGTCATCAGCCGCTTCGACCCCACCGGGGGTCAGCCGCTGGCGCTCATGCGGGTGGCTGCTGCTTAGGCTCGTAGCCGCGGCACTGCAGGACCGGAAGGCGCGGGTACCGCGGAAACGACCGGTCGGTCAGCGAGCGCTGGCACATCCAGAATTCGTTCCGGGCGCCCTTGACGACCTTCGAGTGCTTGCATGACGCGCACAACCCAATTTCCACGTCTCCCAATCATGTAGCCCTTGGCGCGCCGGCGCCGCATCCGGATCCAGGTGAGCGTCATGACAAGAGATACGTTGTCCGGGCGCTGTCAGATCACTGTCGGCTGAAGATCAGGCCTTTGTAAGGGCCGGCATCGAGTTCAGCGCTTTGGTCAATCGCTCGAGGTTGTTCGCGAGCCCGTGCTTCTTGGCGAGCTCCTCGACCCGCTTCGGGTGCTCCGGGTACCGGTCGCGGCGCCCCGGCGGCCCCTGGATCGGCAGGTCGGAGACCGGCGGGACGACGCGCATCGCCTTTTCCAGGTAAGCGGCGTCAGAAGCGCGGAAGATGCCGGCCTCGAGCATCGCCGCCACCGATCCGTAGCGCGTCACGAGCCCGGCGGCCTTCTTGTCGCCGACCCCGGCGATCCCGGGCAGCCCGTCCGACGGGTCGCCGCGCAGGATCGCGTAGTCCGCGTACGAGCGGCCGGGGATCCCGTAACGCCGGGCGACCTCGGCCTCGTCGACCTCCACCATGCCGCCCTTCTGCGGGTACAGGACGATGACCTCGCGGTCGCGGACCAGGCTGAACAGGTCGCGGTCACCGCTGGCGATCTCAATCGGCGGTCTGACCTGCGCCACCAGCGAGGCGATGATGTCCTCCGCCTCGTAGCCCTCGAGCCCGACGACGTCGACCCCTACCGCGTCGAGCGAATCGAGGATCACGGGCACCTGAGGGATCAGCGCCGGCGGGATCGGCTCTCCGGTCCGGTGCTCCTTGTAGCTGGGCACGAGCTCGACGCGCCAGTCGGGGCGCCAGTCCTCGTCGGTCGTGAACGCGAGGTGTCTCGGCTTCCTGTCCGTCACGTAGCGCGCCAGGGTGTCCAGCGTGCCCCGCACCGCGTTGTTGAGCTTTCCATCGGGCCCGCGCATCGTCTGCGGGATCGCATAAAACGCGCGAAAGAACATGCTCGAGCCGTCGACGAGCAGCCACTCAGGCAAGACCGAGAAATGGTACGCGGGAGGTAAGATCGCGGCGGCTTGAGGCTGATCCGGTTCGGCGTCGTCGCGCTCTTTCTCATCTCGTGCTCGACCCAAGCCTCAGCCCCAGCTTCACCGCCGCCAAGCCCCCAGGCCGCCGACCTGCGCACGCGGATGGACCTCCTGCTCGGCGAAAACATCTTCCTCATCGCGAAGGTGTCCGCCGCGGCGGTCAATCACTCCGATCAGTACCCGAGCTACGCAACGGTGCTCGGAGCCAACGCGGACGACCTGGCGAACCTGATGCGCGGCGCGTTCGGCAACACCGCGGCCGACGAGTTTCGCACTCACTGGACCGCGCAGAACGCGAGCCTCGTCGAATACGCGAACGGAGTCGTGACCCACAACCAGGACCAGGCTGACGCCGCCACAGCCGCAATGGCCAAGGAAACGGCCCAGCTCGCTCAGTTCATAACGACCCTCACACAATTACAGACGGCGAATACCCTCGCGTTCCTCGGCGGTCAACTGAAAAGACTGATCGACGATGACTTCGCTCAGAAGTTCGACGCGATGTACGCCGATTTGGACGCCGCGTACTCGGTCGGCCGAGTGCTGGGGGACTTTCTGGGTCCACGCATGGCCCAGCTGTTTCCAGACAAGTTTCCTGGCGATCCTTCGCTTGCCTCGGTGACTCGGCGCGTCGCGTTGAACGGCCTCCTGCAGGAGCATGCGTACCTCGCCACGATGGCGACCGACGCCGCCATCAACGGGCGCACCGCCGAGAAGCGGCAGGCGCTTGCCGCGCTGTCCACCAACGCAAATGCAATCGGCTCCGTGCTCAAGGACGGAAGCGTCGGCAAGGTCTGGGCGCAGGAAGTGCTCGCGGTCGCGGCATACGCCGACCACAACGACGCCGCCTCGAAGCAGGGAATGACCGGAACCTTCGTCACGCAGCTCTCGGCGGCGACGCACGTGCCGGCAAGCCTGATCACCGACGAAACCGGAGCGATCGTCAAAGTCATCGACGACCAGCGAGCGAAAGCGTTCAAGACGGTAGCCGGTGACGATCGGGCCGCGGCGACGGCGATGCAGCCGATCGCCGACGCGATGGCCTCCTAATCGAGGGCTGAGTCGATGATCTCCAGCCCGATCGAGGCCTCCTCGGGATTGAGCACCAGAGGCGGGCTGACACGCACCGCCCTCGACCCGGCGGTCAGCAGGAGAAGTCCCTTCTCGAAAGCCGACTGAACCAGCTTCGCCGCGAGCTCCGGGGTCTTGAGCTCGAGGGCGAGCATCAACCCCAGACCTCGCACGTCAGTCACGTTTTTGTGCGTCGCCGCGATCTCGCGCAGGCCGTCATGCAGGACGGCGCCGACCCTGGTCGCGTTCTCCATCAGGCCGCCCTCGAGCAGGTCCAGGGTGGCGAGACCCGCGGCACACGCCACCGGGTTGCCGCCGAACGTGCTGCCGTGCGAGCCCGGCGGCCAGCTCATCTGCTCGGCCCGCGCGATGAAGGCTCCGAGCGGCAGCCCCGACGCGATGCCCTTGGCGAGGCACACGATGTCCGGCTCGACCCCCCAATGCTCGACCGCGAGCAGATGCCCGGTCCGCCCCATCCCGGACTGCACTTCGTCGGCGACGAGGAGAATGCCGTGCTTCTTGGTCAGCTCGCGCAGCCGGGGAAGGAAGTCGTCGGGCGGCACCAGGTAGCCGCCCTCGCCCTGAATCGGTTCGACGAAGACCGCGGCCACCGACTCGGGCGGCGCAACGGTGGCGAACAGCTCCTCGATCCGGTCCAACGACTGGTCGGTCGTCACCCCTCGGGACGCTGTCGGGAACGGTGCGTGGAACACCGAGGATAGAAGGGGCGCGAATCGCCGGCGCTGGCTGGCCTTCGACGCGGTGAGCGACAGCGCGCCGAATGTGCGGCCATGGAACGCCCCCAGGAACGCGATGTAGCTGGGCCGTCCGGTCGCGTACCGCGCCAGCTTCATCGCGCCTTCGATCGCCTCGGCGCCGGAGTTGGTGAAGAACACTTTGGCGGGGGTGCCGGGCAGGATCTTGGCCTCGAGCCGCTCCGCAAGCTCGATCTCCGAGCTGTAGTAGAAATCGGTGCCCGACATGTGGAGGAATCGCCTCGCCTGCTCCTCGATCGCGGCGACCACCTTGGGGTGCGAGTGGCCCGTCGTCACGACTGCGATGCCCGCCGTGAAATCGAGGAACCTGTTGCCGTCGACGTCGGTCACCCAACAGCCCTTGCCCTGTTCCATGACGAACGGGTACGCGCGGGTGAAGCTGGGCGACATGGCCTTGGCGTCGCGGGCGATGAGCGCCGCGGCCTTGGGCCCCGGGAGGGGCGTCTTGATCTCCGGCCTCACCGCCGGGAAGGTATCAGAATGTTTGGATGCCGAAGGCTAAGAAGCGCGTGCCTTCTGTCCGCCCAAACAGCAAATCGGACGGCAAATCGGCCCTGACAGGCCGCACGAAGACCGCGGAGCCCGCGATCCGGCCCGCCACCAAGGACGACCTGAGGGCGATCCTCGGCATCTACAACTGGGCGATCAACCAGACCTTCGCGACCATCGACTCCGAGCCGCTCGACGCGGAGGAGGCGCAGGACTGGTGGGAGATGCACGGCCGGCGGTCGAAGCTCGTGGTCGCGGTGGACGACACCGGGGTGATCGGCTGGGCTCGCCTGCTGCCGTGGAAGCAGCGCGGCTTCGACGTCGTCGAGAGCCTGGTCTACGTGGACCCGGTGCACCATGGCCGGGGGCTGGGCAGCGCGCTGCTGACCGAGATGATCCGCGAAGCGCGAGGCCTGGGCTACCTGACGATCGTCGCGAGCATCGCAAAGGACAACCGCGCGGGCCTGGCCCTGTACACAAAGCACGGCTTCGCAACGGTCGGAACGATCCACAACGCAGCCCACAAATTCGACCGCTGGATGGATATAACGCTGGTCGAGAGAGCGCTCGACTGATCAGGGCAGCCGGATAGGCAGTTTCACCTCCCCGCTCGCCGGGGAGGTCGGCTTCCCTTCCCCGCTTGCCGGGGAAGGTGACCCGGCCGCGAAGCGGCCCGGTCGGACGGGGGCGAACCCTATTGCACGTATGCCGCCGGATAAACGATCCTCATGACTCCGACCGCCTGCCACTGCCCGACCACCGCCGCCGCGCGCGTGTTCTGACCCTCGTCCAGCGACCCCGCCCCGGCGAACTTCACGCCTCCCCCGTTGATGCTGTCCCCAACGGGCACGTCCACGTTGAGCGCGGCCGCCCGCATCGCCTCGGCTGTGACAGGCCCGCGGACCTCGGGCAGCACGTAATGGAACAGGGTCCAGCCGCCCACGAACCCCGCGACCGCGGGAATGTCCATCTGCTGCGACCCATACGCGGCCTTGGCCTGAGCGAGCAGCTCCTGCCCCGCGGGCGATAGCGCCGCCAGGCTGATGTTCGCGTCCGGCTTGTCCGCCGCGTACACCCCGATCGCGTCGCGCCCCAGTCGCTCGCCGAACGCGGGCATGCAGAACGCGGAGCTCGTGCCGATCGCGCCTTTCAGCGACACGCCACTCCTGAGCACCGCCTGCCAGATCGCCACCCCGTCGTCGAGGTAGCTCACGTCCCACAGAAAGTCGGGGCGGTCCTGCGCGATTCGCGCCGCGATCACGCTCGCGTCATACGCGTGCGGGTTGTACTCGATGACGTCGACGACGTCGATGCCCATCGTCGCGGCTAGGTCCTGCTCCCCGCCGCCGACCGACCGACCATAGATGTCGTTGACCCGAACCACCACCGCGCGAGGCGCCGCGACACCGAACCGTGGGACGAGAACGTCGTGCGTGAAGGTCACGGCCATGCGTCCGAGCGAGCTGCCCGTGGCGACCGTGCGAAAGACGTAGTGCCGCTGCACGGTGATCGGGTCCGCCACCGCGCCGGTCTCCCAGTACACGGTCTTGCGCTCCTCGGCGCGAGCCGCCGCCGCCGCCGACAGGGTGCTGCCGTACGTGCCGACGATCGCCGGCACGTGGTAACGATCGACCAGCGTGTCCACCGCCGCGCTCGCCGCCTCCGGTGTCGTGGCGCCGATCACCTGCAACCGCACGTCGGCGTGCGCGAGGCGCAGCGCCGCCTGCACGCCCGCCAGCTCGGCCCTTCCGCCGGGAGCCTGCGGCCCGCTCAGCGGATAGATCGCGCCGAGCACCAGCGTGCTGTCCTGGCTCGACTGCGCCTGGGCGCATCCCGCCGCGATCAGCACAACGAACGCGAGCAGCGCGAAGCGTCGAGTCACCGGCCCAGAATATCGAACGCGGTGGGATCGATCCGCCTCGAGACCCTGATCCACGGTCCGATCGAGCGCTGTTTCGACCTCGCGCGATCGGTCGACGCGCATCTCGCGTCGACCGCGAAAACCGGCGAGCGGGTGGTCCGCGGAAGAACGCACGGCCTGCTCGAGCTCGGCGATTCGGTGACGTGGGAAGGACGCCATTTCGGGCTGCGACTCCAACAGGGCTCGACGGTCACGCGTCTTGAAAGGCCGCACGTCTTCGTCGATGAGTCAACCGCGGGTCCGCTGAAATCTCTCCGCCACGTCCATCAGTTCGTGCGCGAGGACGAGGCCACGCTGATGGTCGACACATTCGAATATGAGCTTCCTGCGGGCGCGTTCGGCCGCCTGGCGGATCGGTTGCTGGTCGAAAGACACCTGCGCGCCTTCCTCGAGGAGCGTGCCGCTTACGTCAAGGCGGCAGCAGAAGGCTCAGGCGGTAGCGACTGACGTCAGTTCCGCTCCGCGCGCCTCCGCCAGCTGCCGCTCGAGCTTCGGCGCCGGCGCGTAACCGTAGTTGACGTGAAGAGCCCGGCCGTCGGTCCCCATCACGACCGTTGTCGGCAGCGTGTAGACGTGGAATCGGTCGGCAAGCGTGCGCTCCGCCACCGCGTCGACCTTCTCGATCCGCACGTCGCCGAGCTTGGAGAGCGCCGGTTCCTGGTGGGTGCGGCACACCGTGCAGCTCTCGCCCGTGAAATAGATGATGTAGGGGTCCGCGGCCGGCGCGGCGGAAGCGCCGGCGGCCAGGCTTCGCGCCCGGCGTGATCGAAATGACTCCAGGCCGGCGGCGGCGAGCACCACAGCACTTGCCACCGCCAGTGCCCAGAGTTGCGCTGACATTAGAGAGTCCCGTTCGTCCCGGACGAACGGGTGGCTCGAAGTAGTCCTCTGCGCTCGAGCTGGAAGAAGATCTGGCAGCCGAGGCAGTAGCCGAATGCAAGGTTGACGAACGCGAGCACGGCGACGAGCAGCGCGAGCGCAAGCCCGAGCACCGGCACCGGGAGCAAGAAGACAGACGAAACCGCGAGGAACACTCCGCCCAACCCCTGGGCGAAGTTGTGGGGCTCGGGACGGTCCTGCACCGGACGCGCTTTGACGATGCCGCGCGGCTTCAGGACCTTGAAGTAGAGCTGCTTGAACAGCGCCAGCTGCGGCGCGAACGTGCCAAGCAGCAGCACGATCGCAAGCAGCGGGATCAGGACCAGCAGCGGCTTGTAGAACGCGCTCCCGATGAACGCGACGAGCACGGTCGCCACGATGCCGGTCTGGTTGACCTTCAGCGCCGAATGGTCGACGACGATCCCCACGAAATCAGAGGCTTCGCCGTGATTTCGCGGGGACCCCTTGACGTGTGTGCCGGTGCTCACTTCTCGATGGGCACCCGGATGGAGCTGCCCCACTCGGTCCACGAGCCGTCGTAATTCTTGACGTCGGGGTAGCCGAGCAGCTCGTGCAGCACGAACCACGTGTGCGCCGAACGCTCGCCGATGCGGCAGTAGGCGATGACCTCTTTGTTGGAGACGACGCCCTTGCCGCCGTAGATCTCCTTCAGCTCGTCGACGGTCTTGAAGGTTCCGTCCTCCGTGTTGACCGCCGTCGCCCACGGAATGCTCGCCGCGGTGGGGATGTGGCCGCCACGCTGCGCGCCTTCCTGCGGCAGGTTCTCCGGAGCGAGCAGCTCGCCCGAAAACTCCTTCGGCGACCGCACGTCCACGAGGGCTGCCTTGCCGATCTTCGAGAGCACGTGGTCGCGGTAGGCGCGGATCTGCTCGTTGGGCGAGCTCTTGAAGTGGTAGCTCGTCGCGGGGTACGAGGGGGCGGTGGTTGAGTAGGCTCGGCCTTCCTTCTCCCACTTGACCCGGCCGCCGTCGACCAGCTGGACCTTGTCGTGCCCGTAGTACTTCAAGGCCCAGTAGGCGTAGGCGGCAAACCAGTTGTTGTTGTCGCCGTAGAGGACGATCGTCGTATCAGGGGTGATGCCGCTGCGCCCAAGCAGCTCGGCCAGCGCCTCCTTCGGCGCGACGTCGCGCGCGACCTGGTCCTGAAGGTCGCGCTTCCAGTTCCAGCCGACCGCGCCCTCGATGTGACCCTTCTCGTAAACCGACGGGTCGACGTCGACCTCGACGAGCCGGAGGCCGGCGTTCTTGGCGTGCTCGGCAATCCAGTCAGTGGTGACCAGTGCCTTCGTTTGTGTCTGGGAGCTCAATTGAAAATCCTCCAGAAAAATCGGAATACCGAACGAACGGTTGGGAGACGTCGAGCGGTCGAATGGGCACGCTCCTACAGAGCGTGAGCAGACGGCCGGGGCTAGCTACAGAAGCAGGCCGGTATGTGGGTCAAGCGCTGGGCAGGCCAGATGAGGTCCCGCATCAGGGGATCAATTCTAGGTAACCCACGTCGCACGTGGTGAATTCCCGACAATTTGCGACGGTGTCGCAAATACAGTTGCTCAAGTACCAGGCCCTGGGCAACGACTACCTCGTCCTGGACCTCCCCGGGCCACTGAGCGAGCTTATCGCGCTGCTCCCGCAACTGTGCGACCGCCACCGTGGGCTGGGCTCCGACGGGCTGCTCGCGTTCGACCCCAAGACCATGTCCGTGCGCATCTTCAACCCCGACCGATCCGAGGCCCAAAAGAGCGGCAACGGCCTGCGCATCACGGCCGCCCACGCCGTGCTGGAGCATGGCGCCGGCGATCGCTTCGAGCTCCGCACCGCCGACCGCGCCAACGCCGTTCGCATCCTGTCGCGGGCCGGGGCGGAGATCGTCTGCGAGCTGGACATCGGCCGCCCCTCCTTTCGCGCCGCCGACCTTCCGGCGGATTTCCCCGGCGCGCCGGCGCAGGTCACCCTCGACACGCCCGCCGGCAGCGTCGAAGCGGTCCTCGTGTCGGTCGGCAACCCCCACTGCGTCGTCTTCGGCCAGCCGGTCACGATGGCGCGCTGTCTCGAGCTGGGCCCCCACCTCGAACGCCATGCGGCCTTTCCCGAGCGGACCAACGTGCAGCTCTGCGAAGTGATCGATCGCGCGCGCGTGCGTGCGGAGATCTGGGAGCGAGGCGCCGGCTACACCCTCGCCTCGGGAACGAGCGCGAGCGCCGTGGCCGCGGCCTGCATGCGGCGCGGTCTCGTTGACGATGCCGTCACCATCGCCATGCCGGGCGGCGACCTCGCCCTGCGCCGCGAACCGAACGGAAACCTGGTCCAGTCAGGCCCGGCCCGGCGCGTCTACCGCGCGACAGTCGACCTGGAGGACTTCGCCGGCTAGACCTGAGCAAGGCTCGCGAGCGCCTGCGGCAGCTCGGCCAAACCGCCAATCACCGCATCGGCCAGCGACGGGTCATCTTTCTCGCCCTGCCGGTTCACCCAGACCCTCGAGATGCCGAGCTCGTGCGCAGGCCTGATGTCGTGGAAGTAGCTCTGGGCGACATGCGTCCACGCGCCGGCCGAGGACGCAAACGTGGACTGGAAGAGCCGGAAATGGGCTGGATTCGGCTTGTACGCCGAGACGTCCTCCGCCGTGACCACCGCGTCGAAAGGCACAGGCAATCGTCGCTGGGTGAAAGCGATGAGGTCGCGGTCGCAGTTGGTGAGGAGCGCGAGCTTCCATCCATCCTTGCGCAGCTCGCCCAGCGCGGGGCCGACGTCGGCAAACGGCGGCCAGTACGGGATGGTCGAAACCAGCGCGGTGGCGTCGTCAGATTTCAGGTCGAGCGACAGGCGCTTGGCCGCGCGGCGCGTCGTTTCGGCGAGCACCGCGCGGTAGCGCTTGAACGACCCCTCGTTCTCGACCTCGGCCTCGAGCGCGATGTAGGTGTTGAGGAACTCGAGGCCGTGACCCGGAAAAAGCAGCTCTCCGGTGGTGCGGATGCCATGGCGCCAATCGATCAACGTGCCGAAGCAGTCGAACGTCAGCCATCGATCGGCCATGGCCGCTAGATCACTGGCCTGCGCCGCGGAAGGCGAGCGTCTTCTTCGCCGCCCGGTCGATCTCCTCGGGCGTCAGCAGAACAGTGGTCTTGACCCTGACTGTGCCCGTGGCCGCGACGCCCATGGAGAACGTCGCCGCGGCTACGTTGTCCGGCCCAGCGACGATCGCCACGACATCGTCTTCGCCCAGCGCGAAGTAGAAGGCTTCGAGGTGGCCTCCCAACGCCTTGATCGCGGTCTCGACCGCCTTGCGCCGCCCTGTTCCACCTTCTTTGAGCACGCCCTTGATTCCGTCGACCGTGTACGACCCCTGGATGAGAAACCTTGGCATTTGCATCTCCTCCTCAGTGTCTGTGGTGAGGGTCGATGATCCTCCGGCGTGACCCATGCGGCGCCGGGTTGCGCGAGCAATCGTCGCAGACTCCGACCACGAGGACTTCGGTCCGGACAGGCCGGAAGCGATGCCCCTCCTGGAGGTGCTGCTCGAGCTCTTTCACCAGCTCCTCCTGGATGTGCATCACACCTCCACACACCTGGCAGACGGCGTGATGGTGGTCGCCGGCCGCCAGCTCGTAATGGGTCGGCCCGTCGCCGAGATGCGCCGCGAAAACGCTGCCTGAAGCGGTCAGCGCCTCAAGCGCCCGATAGACCGTGCTGCGAGGAAATCCAGGCCTGACCTTGTGCAGCTCCGCGGCGATCTCGTCCGCGGTGCAGTGGCCGCCCAGGCTGACGATCGCGTTGTAGACCATCTCGCGCTGCGCCGTGCGCCGCATTCCTGGGGCGAGCATCAGAACGATCTTTTCAGAGGGCGCCCTGCGCGCGCCCGGCGATCACTCGCAGCGACCGATCCGACTTGGTCAGAAGGCGGCACCCACCGCCCTGCACCACCACGTCGTCCTCGATCCGCACGCCGCCCCAACCGGGGATGTAGATGCCGGGCTCGACCGTGAACACCATCCCCGGCTCGAGCACGACGTCCGACCCCGGGTCGAGGCTCGGAGCCTCGTGCGCCTCCAGGCCGAGCCCGTGGCCGGTGCGGTGAAAGAACCGATCGCCGTAACCGGCCGCTTCGATGACTCGCCTCGCCGCCGCGTCCACCTCGCCCGTGGTTACGCCAGGACGCACCGCTGCGATCGCCGCGTCGTGCGCTTCGAGCACCACGCGGTGAATCTCCGTGTGCCGCGCGCTGGGCTCGCCGACGACCGCCATCCGCGTCGTGTCCGCCTTGTACCCCTCGAAGGCGGCGCCGAAGTCGAACAGGACGAAGTCTCCTGGCGCAAGCCTGCGGCCGCTCGGATCCGCGTGCGGCAGAGCCGAGTTGGGTCCTGACTGGACGAGGGACCCGAACGCGAGCGTCCCGCCATGCTCCGCGATCGCGGACCCGAGCATCATCGCCACCTCCAGCTCGGTCTGCCCCGCGCGGACGCGCGAGAGCACCTCGTCGGTGGCGGCATCGGTGATCGCCGCGGCACGGGCGAGGCGCTCGATCTCCTCCGGGACCTTGGTCGTGCGTAGACGCTGAATCTCCGGGCCGGCGTCCACCAGCTCGCTGACGCCCGTGCGCGAGGTGATGACCTCGGCGGCGTGCAGGCTCAGGTGCTCCTTCTCGACGGCGACCTCGACGCATCCCTCCAGCACGCGCACCACGTGGGCGTACGGATCTTCGCCGTCACGCCAGCCGACGATTTCCGCGTCGTGCGCGTGCGTGATCGCGTTCTGCTGCTCGATCGCGGGGACGATCAGCGTCGCGCCAGCGTCCCGCACCGCGAGCGCCATCAGCCTTTCCATCGGCTCGGCGCGCACGCCTGTCAGGTAGGCGATGGAGACCGGGCGCGTGATGTAGGCGGCTTCGATGCGGCGTCCGCTCATCCATCGTCGTAATTGCGACAGCGGCGTGGCGGCGGTGGCGGCTTCAGTCAATGCCGGTGATGCGGACCGAGTAGGCGCCGCTCGGCGTCTTGATCTCCACCTCGTCGCCGACCTTGTGCCCCATGAGCGCGTTGCCCAGGGCGGACTCGAAGCTGACGCGGCCCGCCTTGGGATCCGCCTCGGCAGGCCCGACGATCCGATACCGCTCCTCGTCCTGCCCATCCTCCGCAAAGCGCACCGTGCTTCCCATCCCCACGAAGCCCCGCTGCGTTTGCTCCTTGATCAGGACGTGGTTGCGGATGATCGCCTCGAGCTCCTTGATCCGTGCCTCCATCATTCCCTGCTCGTTCTTGGCGGCGTGGTACTCGAAGTTCTCGGACAGGTCGCCGAGCTCACGCGCGGCCTTGATCTTGGCCACGATCGCGGGCCGGTTGACCGTCGTGAGGTCGTGGTGCTCCTTCTGGACCGCCACAAGCCCCTCCGGGGTGATGTGGACTTCCTTCGCCATCGGACCTAGGGGTTCTGGCACTCTCCCGAGTCTATACGTCCGTCTTTCCTATATGAGGTGACGAACCCCCCGCCGTCCGTATACAGTCGCGGCCATGCGAAGGCTCTTGCTGACGGTCGGGATGCTCCTTATGGGGATGGGCCTCGTCGGCGGGGCGGCGGTCTCCCTGGTCGGCACATCCCTGATCCCCCTCGACCAGGAGGTCGGCACGCACGCCTCGGCCGCCGGCGCCGTCCTCGGCATCGGCCTCATGGCCGCGGCGGTGAACCCCGCGGGCAACGTCGGCTGGGTGCGGGCGGGGATCCTCTACGGGTTCGTCGTCCTGGCGTTCGAGGCCGGGTCGCACTTCCTCTTGGGGGCTCAGTTCCACCTCGGCCCGGTCATCTTCGGCCTCGCCTTCAGCCTGCTGCTGATGGCCACCTACCCGGAGCGCAAGCAATTGATCCCGTCCACCGGCTCGACGACCGGTTCCAAGACCGGTTCGACGACCGGCTCGAAGACCACAGTCGCGCCCCCCGCACCGGCGGTGGTCAAGACCCCTTCCACGGCCACCAACAACGAGCCGCTGAAGCAAGCTGATAGCGAAGCGCAGTCCTGACCTCGTCGTCAGGCGGGAGGACCCGCTGAACTGTGAGGTGAAAATCTCACGGCTCGTCGGGGTCGTCACACCGAACGAGCGCTTCTACATCCGCAGCCACTTCCCCGTCCCGGAGATTGATCCAGCCGCCTGGCGCCTCCAGGTCCATGGCCTTGTCCGCCATCCGTTGAGCCTCGACCTGGCCGACATCCTGAACATGCCCTCCCAGACCATGACGGTCACTCTCGAGTGCGCGGGAAACGGACGCTCGTTCTTCAACCCCCCCATCGAAGGCGAGCAGTGGACCCTGGGCGCGGCGGGCACGGCCGAGTGGACGGGCGTGCCGCTGGCTGCCGTGCTCGAGCACGCCGGCGTCGAGTCCGGTGCGACCGAGCTGATCTTTCGCGGCGCCGACGCTGCGAGTCACCCGGCGGAGCCGAGCCGTTTCGAGCGGGGCCTCAGCATCCAAGACGCACACGAGGCGACGGTGCTGCTCGCCTACGCGATGAACGGCGACCCGCTGCCGCTCGACCACGGCTTCCCGCTGCGCGTCATCGTCCCCGGGTGGTACGCGGTCGCCTCGGTCAAGTGGCTGAACGAGATCGAGGTCACCGACGTGCCCTTCCAGGGCTACTTCCACTCCCAGCGCTACTACTTCGCCCAGCTCCAGGGCGGCGATGTCACAGCCGAACCGGTCACTCGGATCAGGGTGCGTTCACTGATCACCCACCCGGCGGAAGGAGAGGCCATCAACCCCGGTCACGTGGCGATCAGGGGCCTGGCCTGGTCAGGCTCAGCGCACGTGTCGCGGGTCGACGTCAGCGTCGCTGGCGAGTGGAAGGAGGCTCACCTACAGGGAAGTGCGCGGCCCAACAGCTGGCGGCGGTGGGAGCTCATGACACGCATCGAGCAGCTCGGCGAGGTGAAGATTCGCGCGCGGGCTCACGACGCGACGGGGCAGGTGCAGCCCGAGCAGGCGGACTGGAATCGTCTCGGCTACGGCAACAACTCGATCCAGACCATCACCGTCCGGGTCGAATCAGGTTCGCGGGACGAGGGCCTGGACTTCTTCCATCATGCGCCGCTGGAGCAGGAAGGAAATGCCGTAGATGCCGGCGGCCAGGATCGCGCCGGCCGCCACCGCAAGCACCGCGTGCACGGCAGGCGGGGAGATCGGTGACAGCGCCACCGCGTCGTCGCCGACCACGGCGCCGACCGCAAGCGCAAGCGGGGTGAGCACCGGAAGGAGCTGAAGCCGCCGCATCACCTGCGGCACCGGCGGCTCGACCCGTCCCACCATCCGCTGGCCCATCACGCCGACCGACTTGACGTGCCGCAGGTTCGGCGTGACCGTCAGCACGACGTTGACCTGGTTGCCCGGGACCTGCTTCAGGCGCGCCGGCGGTACGAGGTACTGCTCGACCCCGCCGCGGGTCTGGACCATCATCATTCCCAGGCCCATCGAGGTGCTGACCGAGCTCGCGCCCACGAGCTGGCCCTGGACCAGCCGCGGCTCCGCCTTGCGGTCCTTCATCGCCAGCCGGAAGCCGGGGCCGACGAACGAAGCGAGCAGCGCGACGGGGAAGATCCAGCACAGGGCGGCCGCGACTGCGTCGGGCCAGCCGTAGATCGGAGGGAGGAACACGAGCAGGGCCGCGATGACGATCACGCAAACGACAGCGACGGCGACCGCGATGTAGCCGATCCGGATCACGTAATCGGGCGCGTAGCCCTGGAGCATGCCGCCCGACTGGACGAAGCGCTCCCGCTGCTTACGGGTCGCGCCCTGCGCGTTCGACCCGGTCGACTTGGGCTGAATCCGCCGCATCTGCTGCCGGACCTGCCGGACCTGCTTCTTGCCCATTCCCCTCAGTCGGGGAGTGTATCGGGATGAAAGGGATCAGGGCGTGCGCTGCGAAGGGTCCACCGCAGGGACCAGCACGCGCTTGGTCAGCGTCGAGCCGTTGATCTTGACCGTTCCCGAGAACATGAAGGCCGGCTCATAGAAGCTGTGGTCGCCCGCGGGCACCAGCACGTACACCAGTTCCGCCTGGGTCAGCTGCACCGCCGGCGCAGGCGTTCCCGTGACGGGCACGGGCTGCGAGCCGCCGAGGGCCGCGCGGACCGCTTGATCCGAAGAGACGATCTGGTAGTTCGCTCTGTCCATGCTCACCGGAAGCATTCCCGACACCAGGACGGGCCGGTTGTTGCTGAGGTCCACCTCGATCCCGTAGCGGTCCCCATTCATGTTGACGAGATACGCCGTCGTGCCGCCCGGAAGGTTGAACTCCCGCTGGTAGAAAACCTTGACCGGGTCGCCGCTCGAATCGACCGCCGTCGTGTAGTCCCACTGAGGCACGAGGCCGTGCTCCGCGAGGAAGACGCTCGCGAGGTCCGCCGGGCCGGCGCCCGCGGCCTCGACCGCGGGCATCGAGAGGTTGGAGAAGATGAAGTAGGCGGGGCTCGAGGGAGGCGACTGCACGGTGCCGCGGACCTTGAGCGTGTAGTCCGAGGTCTCGTACATGCCGAGAAATCCTTCGGGCCGCCCGTGCAGGGGAGCGCCGAGGGCGGACGCGAACTGGTCGGCGGTGTTGGTCGAGGGCTCGTGGTAGCGAAACACGGGGGCGACCGTGAACGCGAGGTCGAGGTGGCCCGTCCAGGTCAATTGGGCAGGTCCGACATAGTCGCCGGCGGACGCAGGTGCCGACGCGCTCGTTGCGCCGCCGGTCTTCTGTCCGGCGACCACCGGCGCCGGCAGCCGGCCGAAGTCCCCGGCGTACTGGTTGCTCTGCGGCCCCTGGAACCCGCCGCCCGCCGATGTCGCCGTGCTGCCCCCGGAGTGCAGCAGACCGCTGTAGCCCACGAGCACGACCCCGATCACGACCACCAGGCCCACTGCGACCGCGGCCGCCGGGACGGCCGGGACCGCACGGATGCCCTGCCAGAACCCGGCCCACGCGTCGCGCAAGCGGCTTCGCGCCGGCCGGCTCGACTGCATGCGCAGCCAGAGCTCGTCCTCGAACCCATGCCGCGGTCGGGTCGTCTCGAAGGCGTCGTCGAGCTGGCGCTGCAGCGCCTGGAGCTCGAGGTCCTCGTCTTGACCCAAGTTGTCTCGGGGCTCGCTCACGTTTCCTCCATCCGGCGGACCGATTCGCGAAGCGCCTTCACGGCGCGGTGGTACAGCATCTTGGCCGCGTCCTCGCTGCAGCGCATCAGTTTGCCCACCTCTTCGAAGCTGAGCCCGGAATGACGCAGCGAGATGGCATCGCGCTGCCGCTCTGGGAGCTGCGCCACGTGGGCGAGGAGCGCCTGGTACTGGATTCGCTCTTCGGCCTGGCCCGCCGGATCCTCCTCCGCGGCCGGCTGATGCTCGATCGTGCGCCGCAACCGCTCGCGCCTTCCGTGGGCGCGGAAGTGGTCCAGCGTGGCGTTCCGCGCGATCCGGAACAGCCACGCGGCCGGCGTCGTGTTGCGAGCCTCGAAACGCGGGTAGGCCTGGTAGGCGTTCATGAACACCTGGGCCGTGATGTCCTCGGCGTCGGCGGACGTGCCGACCTGGGCCCGGACGTAGGCGTAGATCCGCCCAAGGTAGCCACGGTAGAGGTCTTCAAACGGCAGCCGGTCGGCCACGGCCGGTTCATGGTATTGGTGCGCACGCCTATTAGCGCGAACGTCCGCTCGCGTAAGGGTGTAACGCTAAGACCGAAGAGCCAGGCCTATCTCTCGCGGACGGTTGCTGAAGATCGCGTCCGGCTTGCTGTACCGGCACCACGCCACCGCGGCCGCGTCGTCCACAGGCCACACCGCCACGGCGCCTCCCGCGTCGTGGACCTCCTTCACGACCTGCGGATCGGCCGCACCCCAATGCGGCGAGTACACGTCCGCGCCCGACTCGCGCAGGATCCTCGCCGGGTGCATCGGGCGAGCACCCTCGAGCACGCCCAACTGCAGCGCGGGTTCCATCTTGCGCAGCTCGAAAATCACAGGGTGGTTGAAGGAGATCGCCGCGCACTCCTGCACCGCGCCAAGCTGGCGCAGCATGTTGACAAGCTTCTCCTCGAGGCCCGGATAGAGCGGAGGCACCTGCTTGATCTCGATGACGAGGCCAACCTTGCCCAGCGCGAGCTCGACGACCTCCTGGAGAAGGGGGATCTTCTCGCCCTGCCCCGCGTCGAGCTTGCGAAGCTCCGCAGCGGTGTGGTCGCGGACGAGCCCGCTGCCGTTGGTAGTCCGGTCCAAGGTGTGGTCGTGGATGACGACCAGCCTCCCGTCGGAAGACAGGTGGACGTCGCACTCGATCATGTCGCAGCCAATCGAGATGGCGGAGCGAAATGACCGCATCGTGTTCTCTGGATGCTCGGCTGGGTTACCGCGATGTCCGCCCAGCAAGGGCCGGCCGTCGTCGTGTGCAGCCTCGTATCGCGCACGAATCGATGGAGTCAAGGCGCCCGGTCAGTCTAACCGCGTCGCGCAGAGAAACCTGTGAAGAGTGATCGCTTCACTGTGGCCGGAGTGGCGGGACACGAGCAAGAGGGGCCGAGTCGTTCTCTATAGTGCAAGGGTGACCACCGGCCGGGCACATACGATCGCAGAGCTTCGCGCCACCGGGCATAAGCGCGAGACGGTCAAGCAGGAGATGCGCCGCAACCTGCTCACCCGCTTGCGCGCGGGCGAGCCGCTCCTCGCGGGCATCGTCGGCTACGACGAGACGGTGCTGCCCCAATTGGCCAACGCGGTCATATCGGGGCACGACGTGATCATGCTCGGCGAGCGTGGGCAGGCGAAGAGCCGGATCATGCGCTCCCTGGTCTCGCTTCTCGACGACGCCGTGCCGGTCATCGCGGGATGCGAGATCAATGACCATCCCTACGAGCCGATCTGCCGCCGATGCCTCGACCTGGTCGCGAAGGATGGAGACAACGTCGAGATCGCGTGGATCGGCCGCGAGCGCCGCTACGGCGAAAAGCTCGCCACGCCCGACATCTCGATCGCCGACCTTATCGGCGAGGTCGACCCGATCAAGGTCGCGGAAGGCCGCTACCTCGCTGACGAGCTGACCATCCACTACGGCCTGCTGCCGCGCACCAACCGCGGCATCTTCGGCATCAACGAGCTGCCGGACCTGGCCGAGCGCATCCAGGTCGGCCTGCTCAACATCATGGAAGAGAAGGACGTGCAGATTCGCGGCTACCGCGTCCGTCTGCCGCTCGACCTTTTCGTCATCGCAAGCGCCAACCCCGAGGACTACACCTCGCGCGGCCGCATCATCACGCCGCTCAAGGATCGCTTCGGCTCACAGGTGCGCACGCACTATCCGCAGAGCATCAGCGAGGAAATGCAGATCATGGAGGCCGAGCGGCACTCGGTGCCGGAGGACTTCGAGCTCGTCTTCCCGTCCTTTATGAAAGAGATCGTCGCGGAGCTCACCCATCTGGCGCGCCGCAGCCCACACATCTCGCAGTCGTCGGGCGTGTCGGTGCGCATGTCGATCGCCAACGTCGAGAACCTCGCGAGCAACGCTGTGCGCCGCGCGGCCCGGCTCGGTGAGACGCTAGCCGTGCCGCGCATCACGGACCTCGCATTCCTCGCATCGTCGACCGCGGGCCGCGTCGAGATCGAAGCCCTCGACGAGGGAAAGGAAGAGCAGGTCCTCGCCCGGCTCGAGCGTGGTGCGATCAGCTCGGTGTTCAGCCGCCATTTCTCGGCCTCTCAGTTCGAGGGAGTTGTTTCGAAATTCGAGGACGGCGGAATGCTCGAGGTCGGCGAGAACATCTCGGCCCGCGCCTACACGCGTGCGATCGGCGACCTGCCGGAGCTCGCGACGGCGCTGAAGCGACTTGGCCTACCAGACCGCCCGGAGGTCCGAGCGTCGGTGATCGAATTCATCCTCGAAGGCCTGCACCTGAACAAGCGCCTGAACAAAGACGAAGTTGAGGGACGGGCAATCTATCGGCGCTAGCGCTGGGCGGTATAGATCCAGACGAACGCGACGACCATCACCACGACCAGCACGAAGAACAACATCTCCACCCGGATCGCCAGCCGGACAAGCCGTTTCGCCCGTCGCGTCCGCGTCCCGCACTTCTCGCAGTAGGCGGCGTCAGGAACGAGCTCCGCGCCGCATTTGTCGCAAGCGACCTGGACCTGAGACACGAATCGAGTATGGCGCCGTCAGGCGTGGCAGGTGTCGACCGCGACAAACCGGACCGCGCTCGACGGCAGAGCATCGATCATCGAGACGTGAACGTGGGAGACCTGCATCGCCGTGACGGCGTGGTGGCCATCGCCCACCAGGTCCCCGACGCTGGCGCCCTTCTTGTCGTAGAAGTGGTACTCGAAGGTGACGTCCTTGCAGCTCGTCGCGCGCTGATAGTCGAACTCGATCGCATAGCCCGAGACGATGTTTGGTGTTGAACACGCCCTGGGCGACGGGAGGCGGCTGATGCGTGTACTGGTAGATGAGGTACGAGGCGACGCCTCCGCAGATGAGCAGCATGACCAGCACGAACCCGTTGATCCGGAGCCGCCGGCGGACGGCATACCTCTGCCAGACGGAGCCGTTCCACCAGAACGCGCCGTCGCTGGAGATCCACGCCGCCCCGTCGAAATGCGCCGGCTTTCCGTCGGGTCCGAGGATCTCGTCCACAGCGGGTGACATATTGATGCCGGGGCGCCCATCTGCACCCTCGCTAATCTGTCTTTCGTGGAACTTCAAGAGGAGATGTCCAGCGGAGACGTGGTTCTCCTGCTCGGCTCGGTTCCGGAGCGGACCAGCGACCTCGTCTACTGGCTCGACGAGGCGCGCCTGCGCTACCGCCACGGCCCGGCGTTCCCGACCCTCGGCAACCTGATCTCGCACCTGGTCGATTCCGCGGCCAAGGTCGACTCCCTGCTCCGGCATGTGCACCTGAACGGCGAGACGTCTGCCGACGTCCGGGCCGCGATCGACCCCGGCCACGACCTGGAATTGACGCGCCCGATGCAGGAGGCGCTCGAGGACTTCTCTCGCGTGCGACGGCGGACGGTCGACCTGCTGCACGGTTGGGGCACTCGCGAATGGGAGCGCACGATCAGCGATCCGCGCGGCGGAGACATGACGCTTCTCGAGATCTGCCGGACTGTGGCCAAGCACGAGATGGGTCACATCGCGCAGATCCGCAACCTCAGCGCGCTGCTTCCCGAGCCGCAGGACCTCGGTCCGGCACGGCCGGCCGTCAACGGAAGCTGATCCGGTGCGCCCACCGCAGGTGACTCCGTAATGGTCGACCCAGAGGAGGTCGCGCCGGAGCAGGAGCGGCCTGAGCGCGCGGCAAAATCCGGCAGGTCCAAGCGCAAGCGCAAGTCCGGAGGGGGCGGCCGCTCGGCCCAGTACTGGATGATCGTCAGCTCCCCCGACAACTTCCGGAAGACCCGCGAGCACGGCTTCACCATCCAGGGCCTGAAGAGCCGCCACCGGCGCCGCGTCGAGACGATGCGCGCCGGCGACAGGCTGCTGTACTACGTCACCGGCCGGATGGGCTTCGCGGCCACCGTCACGGTCTCATCGCCGATGTACGAAGATCACACGCCGGTCTGGCGTTCCGCGCGGCGCGACGAGGATTATCCGTGGCGTGTCCACATCCGCCCCGATGTGATCCTCGACGAGGTCGACTGGGTGCCGGCGAAGGACATCGCTTACAGGCTCGACTACGTCCGCAAGTGGCCACCCGAGCACTGGACGCTCGCGTTCCAGGGCCACATCCATTCGCTGCCGCGGGCGGACTTCGGGATCATCGAGGACGAGATCTCGCGCACCTCACGCCGGCGGAAAGCCCTCGCTGGGTGAGCGGGCTCAAGCACCTCTATCGATTTCACTTCCAGAACGAGCGCAGGGAGCGGGCCTTCCTCGCGGCTCTCGGCTTTCTCGTCACGTTCGGCGTCGTGCGCGCCATCACCTACCTGATCCGCGCGGGTGTCGGGCCGTTCCACAACGTCAGCGCCGGCGGCCTTCACATCCACCACCTGGTCTGGGGGATCCTCCTGCTCCTCGCCGTCGGTTACATCTGGCTGGTCGAGGTCGGCGTCGGTTCGAGCCTGATCGCAAGCCTGACCGCGCTCCTCTTTGGCGTCGGCGCCGCTCTCGCGCTCGACGAGTTCGCGCTATGGCTGAACCTGAGCGACGTCTACTGGCAGCAACAGGGCCGGGAGAGCATCGACGCCGTGGTGATCTTCGTGTCGCTCCTCGCCGTGGGGTTCTGGGGCGGCCCGTTCCTCGCCGCGACCGTCCGCCATTTCTGGCGCCGCGCCAGGACGTAGTTGTCACAAACGGGCTCGCACCGGTGCTCAGCAATCGGTGGGAATGAATCTGGGAGCGCGCCGGATGTCGAACGTCAGGGCTGACGACGAGGCATTCGAAGCCCTATTCCGTTCGGAGTACGCCCGCGTCGTCGGCATCGCCAACCGCGTCCTCGCCGACTCGCACGAGGCCGAGGACGTGGCGCAGGACGTGTTCATCGACTTCCACCGCCTCCACTCGGCGAGCGCCGACTACGCTCCGGCGTGGCTGCATCGCGCGGCCGCCCACGCCTCGCTGAACCGGTTGCGAGGCGCCCGGCGGAGGCTCCGCCGCGAGGTCGCGCAGGCGGCCGAAGAAGGCGAACGCACGATGGACCCGCAAAAGCAGGTCGAGGTCGACGAGGACCGCCGTCGCGTTCGCGAGGCGCTCGCCCGGCTGGCGCCCAAGCCGGCCGCGGTGCTGGTGTTGCGGGCGAGCGGGCTCAGCTACGCCGAGGTCGCCGGTGCGCTCGGCGTGGGTATCGGACAGATCGGAACAATGTTGAGGCGCGCGGAAGTCGCGCTGCGCAAGGAGGTCACCCGTGGCACATCTGACTGAAGGAACACTGCGCCGGATGGTGGACGATCCGGACGTAGGGCGTGAGGACGCCGCGCATCTCGAGGGTTGCGCCGACTGCCAGACGCTCTTCAAATCCATCTCGGACGACGCCCTTTCTGTGGCGAGCATGCTCGCGGTGCCCGACGCTCGCGTCGACGTGACGCGTGGCTACGATCGCGTGCGCTCGGCCCGCGCGTCAAGCCCGCGCCTTGGATTCCGCTTTCCCGCGCTGATGCCGAGGTCGCGCCCCATGGTCCTGGCGCTGGCTGCGACGTTCGCGGCCATTGCGATCCTCGCGGTGGTCGCACAGGACTTCAAGACGAACATCCAGCCCAACTCGGTCACCCCGGTCCCGATCACGGTGGCCGACATGCAGGCGCTCACCCTGCTCGGCAATTACGGCACGGTCACGTGGACGAAGCCGCCGAACCTCCAGGTCGTGAGCAGCGCCGCCGACGCCGCGTCGGTGGCCGGAGGGATGCAGCCGCCCGTCGTGACGAACCTGCCCAAGGGGGTCTTCCCGAACATCACCTACGCGGCGATGCCCCAGGCAGTCGCCGTGTTCACATTCAGCTCGGACAAGGCCGCCGCGGCGGCCGGGCAGCAGGGCAAGACGCTGCCCAAGATGCCCGCGGGCATGGACGGCGCCAAGCTCACAGTCACGGTCGGCCCCGCAGTGGGCGAGATATTCGGCGACCTGAAGCAGGGCTCCAGCGCCAGCGATATCAGCCTGCCGCTGATCGTCGGCAAGTCCGCGGCTCCGACCGCGACCTCGACCCAGGTCACCGTGAAGCAGATGGAGGACGTCATCCTGGCCCAGCCCGGAATCTCTCCGGAGCTGAAGGCAGCGATCAAGGCGATCGGCAACCCAAGCTCGACTCTGCCGATCCCCATCCCGGTGGCGTTTACCACGTCCAGGACGGTGACCGTCCAAGGTGTGCAGGGCGTGGCCCTGGGCGACAACACCGGCGTCGGGTCGGGCGTGGTCTGGGTCAAGAACGGCGTCGTGTATGCGGTCGCCGGTCCGATCAAGCAGTCGGACGCCATCGACATCGCCAATAACCTGAAATAGGGCGAACGCGTTTAGCCTGAGCCAGTGGCTGAGGTAGCAGAGCAAACCAGGAGGGCCGCCTCGCAAGGGGCGGCCTCCGGCAGTCCGGCCGTCAAGACCGTCGACCTCACCAAGCGCTTCGGCCACACCGTCGCGCTGGCGGGCCTTTCGATGGAGGTTCCGCGCGGCGAGGTCTTCGGATTCCTGGGACCCAACGGCGCGGGCAAGACGACGGCGGTCAAGCTGCTGCTCGGCCTGCTCAGGCCGACCTCCGGAGAAGGATGGCTGCTCGGCAAGCCGGTCGGCGACCTCGGCACGCGCCGCCACATCGGCTACCTGCCCGAGCTGTTCCGTTACCAGTCGTGGCTGAGCGCGGCGGAGGTGCTGGCCCTGCACTGCGAGCTCGCGCCCCTTCCGCGATCGAGCTGGAAGGACGAGATCCGCACCGTCCTCGACACGGTGGGCCTGACCGATCGCGCGAACGATCGGGTGGGCACTTTCTCCAAAGGCATGCAGCAGCGCCTAGGCCTTGGGGCCGCGCTGCTGGGCGAGCCTGAGCTGGTGTTCCTCGACGAACCGACCTCCGCGCTGGACCCTGTCGGCCGCCACGACGTGCGCGAGATCATCCGCGGCCTCACGTCGCGCGGCACCGCGGTGTTTCTCAACTCTCATCTCCTCAGCGAGGTGGAGCAGGTCTGCGACCGCGTCGCCGTCGTCGACCATGGACGTGTCATCGCGTCGGGCACGATGGACGATCTGCTGAGCGGCACCACTGTCCGCGTCCGCGCGACCGGGCTTTCGCAGGCCGGCAGGAACAAGCTGTCGGACTTCGGCCGCGTCGATGACGAAGGCGATCAATTGACGTTCAACAACCTCAATCCAGATCGCGTGCCGGACCTCGTCGCCGCGATCGTCGCGATGGGCGCTCGGGTGTACGAGGTCGCGCCGCGGCACCAGACCCTCGAAGACCGTTTCCTCCAGCTGCTTGAGGACGAGCAGAAGTAATGCCGCCGATCCTCGTCATCGCCCGCCTCACCGTCCAGGAATCCTCGCGCCGGCGCCTCCTCCTCGCGCTGCTGATCCTCACCCTGGTCGTCGTCGGCTTCTCCGCGTGGGGCTTCAACAAGATCACCACGGTCACCAACAGCAGCGGGAACACGCTTCCGCCGGCCCAGGTCGCCGTGGTCACCTCTCAATTGCTGATCGTTGTCGTCTTCATGTTCAGCGGCGTCCTCGCGCTGAGCGCCGCCGTCGTCTCCGGCCCGCTCATCTCCAGCGAGGTGGAGAGCGGCCTGCTCCTTTCCATGCTCGCCCGCCCGGTGCGCCGGAGCGAGATCGTCATCGGCAAGTGGGTCGGCCTGGGCGTCCTCGTCGGCGTCTACGCGGCGGGGGCGGGACTCCTCGAGATCGCGGCGGTGGATTGGGCCACGGGTTACGTGCCGCCGCATCCGGTGGACCTCATCGCGTACGTCGCCGCGGAAGGGCTAGTGCTTCTGTCTTTGGGCATGCTGCTTTCGACGCGATTGCCTGGAATCACAGCGGGCGTCATCGCCCTGGTGGCGTGGCTCATCGCGTGGATCGCCGGCGTCGTGGGCGACATCGGCACGGGCCTGCAGAACCAGGCGCTCGAGAACGTCGGCATCGTGAGCCACCTGCTTCTGCCGTCGGACGGACTGTGGCGCGGCGCCATCTTCGCGATGGAGCCGGATACCCTCATCGCCTCGATGCGCGCGTTGGGGACGTTCGGTCGCGCGAACCCGTTCGCGGCGATCGATCCGCCGCCGATTCAGTTCCTCGCGTGGGTCGTCGTCTGGTTCGCCATCATGCTTGGGCTCAGCGTGTGGAGCTTCCGCACCCGCGAGATCTAGCGGAGGCTCAAACCCGCCGGCGCCCTGGCTGGAGGCCTAGGGGTACAGTCCCCGTTCTCGGGTTGCCCCCGCCACCCGCGTGACCGCCTGCGCGTACGCCGCCATCCGCATGTCGAGCTTGCGATCTTCCTTGCTCTTGAGCACCTCGCCGAACGCGCGCGACAGGATCGCCTTCAGCTTTTGGTTCACCTCGTGCTCGGACCAGAAGAAGGACTGCAGGTCCTGCACCCACTCGAAGTAGGAGACGGTGACGCCGCCGGCGTTGGCCAGGATGTCGGGCACCAGGAAGATCCCGCGCTCGCGAAAGATCGCGTCAGCCTCTGGCGTCGTCGGGCCGTTCGCGCCCTCGACGATCAGCGTCGCCTTGACGTCGCGCGCGTTGCGCGACGTCAGCTGGTTGCCGATCGCCGCGGGCACCAGCATGTCGCAGTCGAGCGTCAGCAGCTCGGCGTTGCCGACCTCCCGCGCGCCGGGAAATCCCCTGAGCGTCTTTTCCCGCGCGCGGTATTCCTGCACCCGCTTGATGGAAAGGCCGAGCGGGTTGTAGATGCCTCCGTAGTCCTCCGACACGGCGACGATCGTGCACCCCGCCTCTTCGAGCAGCTTCGCGCTGATGCTCCCCACGTTGCCGAAGCCCTGCACCACGACCTTTGTCTGGTGCGGCTGCCGGCCGAGGTGGTCGAGCGCGGCGACCGCGCAGATGGTCACGCCCCGGCCCGTCGCCTCGATGCGGCCCAGCGACCCGCCGACCTCGATCGGCTTGCCCGTGACCGACGCCGGCACCGAGTACCCCAGGTGCATCGACAGCGTGTCCATGATCCAGGCCATGGTCTGGCCGTCGGTGTTGACATCCGGCGCGGGGATGTCGCGGTCGCTCCCGATGAGGATCGAGATCTCTGTCGCGAATCGCCGCGTCATGTGCTCGAGCTCGGTGAGGGAAAGGTCTCGCGGGTTGACGATGATGCCGCCCTTCGCGCCGCCGAACGGGATGTTGACGACGGCGCACTTCCACGTCATCCACATCGCGAGGGCCTTGACCTCGTTGAGAGACACGTCGGGGTGATAGCGGATCCCACCCTTGGCGGGCCCGCGATTGATGTTGTGCTGCACGCGATACCCGGTGAAGATCCGGGTGTGGCCGTCGTCGAGCTTCACGGGGAAGTGACACGTGAACTCGCGCTGGACCTCACGCAGGACTTCGCGGAGCCACGGCTCCAGCTTGATCAACTCCGCAGCTTCGTCGAACTGCGACTGGGCGGTTCGCCATTCGTCCGCCTCAACCACAGCCTTGACTTGTGTCGCGCTCACAGGGGCCCCCGACCGGGGTCCCCGCGAAATCGAAGATTTCGTGGGGTGGGGATAATCGCCAGATTTTTTGGGGTTTTCACATCAGCACTGATGATCGAGGATATTCCGCGTTCGGGTCGCAGATTACGTTGATGCAGGCCGGCAGCCCCGAAGCGAACGCGCGCTCGAGCGCGGACGTGATCTCCTCCGGCCGCTCGACCATCTCGCCGTAGCCGCCCAATGCCTGGACCATCAGGTCGTATCGCGTCTTGTGGCCGAGGTCGGCCGCGATGCTCGCCCCGAGCATGCTCTGCATGGGGTGTTTTTCGAGCGCCCAGATGCCGTTGTTGCCCACGACGCAGACGACCGGGATGCGGTGGCGAACCATCGTGTCGAACTCCATCGCCGAAAAGCCGAACGCCCCATCGCCGGCGAGGAGGACCACCTGCCGGTTGGGGCGCGCCAGCTTCGCCGCGATCGCGTACCCGGGCCCGGAACCCAGACACCCGAACGGGCCTGGATCGAGCCACAGGCCGGGTTCCGGCCGCTCGATCAGGCGTCCGGCGAACGATATGAAATCCCCGCCGTCGCCCACCACGATCGCGTCCCGGTCGATGAAGCGGTCGACCTCGGCGATCAGCCTGGCCGGATGCACAGGCGAAGCGTCGGAGCCCGTCACCTCCTTCTCGCCAAGGCGGACGTTGGCTTCGGCGATGCTGATCGCCTCGAGCCAGGCTGTGCGCGCCTGCACGCCGGCGACTGCCGCGGCGAGGGCCGCCAGCGCGGCCTTCAGGTCGCCGTAGATCGCCACCTCCGCGGGCCGGTGCTTGCGGTAGTCGTCCACGTCGAGGTAGATCAGCCACGCGTCCTCGGCGAATACAGGCGGCTGACCGAAGTTGAGCCGGAAGTCCAGCGGGACGCCGATGGCCAGCACCAGGTCCGCGTCGCCCAGCGCGACGCGGCGCCCGCGGTTGACGAACAGAGGGTGCCCCGGCGGCAGCATGCCTCGCGCCATTCCGTTGACCGTCAGCGGCACCTGCGCGACTTCGACCAGCGCCCGAAGCTCGTTCTCCGCGTGCGCCCACCACACGCTGCCGCCGGCGATGACGACCGGCCGCTCCGCCTCGCGGATCAGTCGCGCGGCACGCTCGATCAGCGTTGGGTCGGGGGTTGCCCCGGGATCCCGGACCAGGTGCTCCGTCGCCTCGGGCAGGTCGGCGGCGCCGAAGAAGACGTCGATCGGAACGTCCATGAAAACGGGCCCCGAGCGCCGGCTCAAAGCGGTCCGCACGCACTCGGCGGCCGTGCTGTAAGCGTCCTCGGCCGATCCGAGCGTCAGCGCTTTTCGCGTCAGGCTGCGGACCAGCTCGACGTGGTCCATCTCTTGCAGCGAGCCCATCCCCCAGCGCGCCTCGGGCGCCCGTCCGCCGATGACGAAGATCGGCGTGTCGTTGGCATTCGCCTGGGCGATGGCGGACATGGAGTTCGTCACGCCCGGTCCGGCCGTGACGGCCGCGACGCCGCATTCGCGCGTGACCTTTGCCCAACCTTCGGCCGCGAAGGTGGCTGACTGTTCGTGCCGGAAATCGACGATCCGGATGCCGTGCTCCTCCGCGCCCATCAGCACCGGCCAGATGTGCGCGCCGTTGAGGGTGAAGAGATGGCTCACGCCGGCTCGCTTGAGCGCGAGCGCGATCAGCTCACCGGAGTTGCCGGAGTCGGTCACTCGGCCGCCGCCCACGGCATCGCCTCAGTGTTGAAGGCGGCGTGCGGCGAGCCTTCGCGACCGATGAGGATTACGCCCCCTGACGCCTGGAGGGCCTTGCCGAGGTAGTCGATCGCGCCCTTGGCAACAGACGCGGGCTCCATCCCGTGCTGCAGCTCGACGATCATCACCCGGGCCAGGCCCAGCCGGATGAAGGCCTCGCCCTGCCCCGTGCCGCAGACGGCGCCGAAGCGATCGTCGGCGTAGAAGCCGGCGCCTGGAATCGGCGAGTCGCCGATGCGCCCGGGCAGCTTGCCCTTGATGCCGCCGGTCGATACGGCGACCGCCAAGCGTCCCTCTGCATCCCGGACCACGGCCCCGACCGTGTCGGCGCCCTGCATCAGCTCCTGGCGTTTGCGGTCGGTGATGAAGATCGAGGGATCGCACATCTCGACTCCATGATCGCGCGCGAAACGCGAAGCCCCGCCGCCGGCGAGGAGCACGTGCCTGCCATCGCGCATCACCGCCAGCGCCAGGTCGATCGGATGCCGGACGTCCCGCAAGCCGGCCACACCGCCCGCGCGCAGCTCCGCGCCCTCCATGACCCCGGCGTCAAGCTCGACCTCGCCGTCGCTGTTCAGGCAGGCCCCGATGCCGGCGTTGAGCAGGGGCTCGTCTTCCATGTGGCGAACCGCCGCCACCGCCGCGGCCATGGCTCCGCTCCCGATCGCCGTCCAGCCGGCGTCGCGGGCGCGCTCCACGGCGGCCTGCCGCAGCGCGCGCTCGGCTTCTGGCACGGAGCCCGCCCCGCCGTGGACGATCAGCGCCGGTCGAGCCGCGGCTTGACTCAGTAAGCCTGGGCTTCTTCCGGCCAGTCGGTGCGGCGCTCGAGGAACCGGCGCTCGGCGACGCGACGGTCGAAGGGGAAGACACGCCGGTTGGCGCTGGCCCTGGCGGGGTCGCGCCGCTCCCCAAACCTGCGATCGACGCCGGAACGCCTGTCCCAGCCCGCTCGACGATCAGGCCCGCGCGGAGTTAGATCCACCCTCTTACCCGATTCGTGATGCTAGCGCACGCGACGGTCGATGGCGTCAAGTTTCGCGTCGATTCTTTGCTCGGACTTGCGGCGCTCCAGTTCGTCGCCGGCGCCCATGTCGACGAAGCGGGCGTAGCTTGCCAGCCGCGGGTGCACCTCGGAGACCCGCAGGAACATCTGCTGAGCGATCCAGCGGTAGTCCGGGTGGCCCTGCGGCGTCGTCCGGAGCTCGCACAGGTGGTAGATCTCACGGAGGTTGGCACGGAAGTACCACCGCACATGGAAGGCGAGCGGAACGATGTACTGCGCCAGGGCCGGGCCGAGCTCGCGTTCGAGCGACTGATGGCTCTCGGCGGCGGCGGCGATCGCGGCCGAAAAGTCGTCCGCCATGCCGAGGTCGCCGAGGTCGTGCGGAGTGTCATAGCCGAGGTCGGTGCCGAGGTGCTGGCGGTCCTGGGTCAGCATGCGGTGCCGGTGGAGGTCGCGGTAGGCGGCGAAGTTGGCCACCAGCTCGAAGGTGTACTCGGCGTGCTCGAGCGCCCGCGGCGCGCGCTGGCGGCGATTGGCGCGGTCGGCCAGCAGGGCGTCCAGGACCTTCGAGGTGTCTGCGGTCTGCTCCTCGAGGGGCGCATCGGAGTAAGGAAAGAGCGCCGCAGCCACGACCTTCCGCTCAGCGTCGGGGTCAAATTCGATGAGCCGGACGCTAGGTGGGGTTTTCCCTCCCCGCTTGCCGGGGAGGGTGGCGGCGAAGCCGCCGGGTGGGGCCGGGACTTTGGCGAGCTCATTCACGCGGTCACGGATGGCTGTCATTCGCTCCACCGCCGGCTGGCCGTATTTCTCGTCCAGCGCCCGGCGCACGAACGACGGGATGACCATGGACAGCTCGCGGTGCAGGTCCGCACCGATGCGCCGGCACTCCGGGAGCTCGTGCGCCGCCATCTTGGTGATCAGGTGTTCGAACGCGCGCCCGTTGCCGAACAGCCCGATGTTGGTGAGCGCCCCCGCCGGCAGCAGCCCGCGGAGAAGGTCCAACGCCTTGGCCCTGGTCGATGCCTTCCATGCTCGGTCCGTCTCGTCCTCTTCCTGGGGGAACCTCTCGCGGATCTTCTGAGTCGCCGGCTCGATGAGCCGGCTGTAGGTTTCGAACAGCGCGTCCGCGGCCTGCTCGTACCCCGGATGCGAGAGCTCGGGCCCGCGCTGGTACAGGAAACGGCCGTCGTAGCCGCGACGGTCGAAGCGCACGTAGCGGGTCGACTTCTCGAGCGGCGAGATGCCGATCCGGCTGTCCTCCAGTGCTTTAGCGGCAAGGGTGGAGGCCTGCTCGACCGCCACGTGCGCGCCCGCCAGCTCGGCCACCGAGTCGTCGCCATAACCGACGAGAACGCGCTCGTAGAACTCCTCCGCGCGGCGTACCGCGATCATGTCGTCGTCGACCGGCGGCGTGCCGGCCAGGCGGTCGAAACCCGACTCGGGCTCGTTGATGAACTCGTCGAGCAGGACCCTGCGCAAGCTCTTCTCGGTCCGCGAGTAACGCGAGAAAAGCGCTCCCTTGACGACCTCGGGAAGGTTGCGCAGCGCAAAGACCGGCCGATCCAGGTTGGTGAAGTAGCGGGAGAGAAGATAAGCGTCGCCCGGATTGAACTCGGAGGTCTCCACCGCGCTATTCTCTCTCGCCCTCGAAAACGCCGCCAGGTCAAGCGCTGGTGAAAGATTCAATATCTAGTAGGGCTCGCCCCGGTCTCCACACCATGTGGAGGCCCAGTCGAGTACTTGTCCCCCGGTTCTCCCCAGGTCTGTTAAAAACCGCCTGCGAAACGCGGACGCCCAACGCGGTCCTACGCTGATTGCCTGTGGACGAGATCAACTGGACCGCACGGTGGAAGCAGGTCGTCGAAGACCGCGCCACCCTCGCCGCCGGGCACGCCGACCCCGGCTACTGGGACCGACGCGCCCGCAGCTTCGCCCGTTCGACCCAGGCGCGCGCCGACGACTTTCTGCAGGTCATCGAGCCCTATCTGTCGCCTAGCAAGACGCTGATCGATGTCGGGGCCGGCGCCGGGCGTCACGCCGTACCGCTTGCCGGTCGCCTCGAGTGGGTCACCGCGGTCGAGCCCTCTCAAGGCATGCGCGCGCAGATTGCGCCGAGGGACAACGTGACCGTGATCGCGAGCAACTGGGAGGACGCCGAGGTGGCGCCCGCCGACCTCGTCCTCTGCAGCCATGTCCTCTACGGCGTCGCCGAGCCTGTGCCGTTCATCGAGAAGATGAACGACGCAGCGCGCGAGCGCGTCTTCGTGATGATGCGGGAGAGCGACCTGCCGCACCCCGCGGCCGCGATCCGCAGGCGCTTGCTCGGAGATTCGGGCCAGCGCCTGCCGCGGTTCAGCGAGCTGTTCATGGTCCTGCTCGAGATGGGCATCGCCCCCGACGTGCGCTTTCTGCGCTATCCGATGACGACGCATTATTCGGACATGGAGGAGGCGGTCGTCGACGTGCGCGCGCTGGTCGGCGAGGGATGGGATGAAGCACAAGGACGAGTGGCGCTCGAGGAGCTGCTTCGGCGCGATGGCGACGATCTCGTGTACGAAGGTGGCATGGTGCTCACGGGGGTGGCGCATTGGAAACCAGCGAGCTGACGGTGAGGCCGGTCCGGCCGGCCGACCGCGATCGGGTGATGGAGATCACGCGCGACGTCTGGGACGGGCGCGACTACCTGCCCCGCGCGTTCGACCACTGGGTCGGCGACGCGGGCGCGTCGTTCCAGGCCGCGGAGGTGGACGGTGTCGTGGTCGGCGTGCAGCGCCTGCGGCCCTACGCACCGGGCCTCACCTGGTACGAAGGCCTGCGGGTCGCGAGCACGCACCGGCGACAGGGAATCGCGCGCGCGATGCTCGCGTCAGCGGTCGAGGAGGCGCGCGAGCAGGGTTTCCGCGAGATGCGCCTGGCGACTCGCGACCTTCCCGCGATCAAGCTCTTCGAGGCCGCCGGCTTTCGGCGGATCGTCGAACTGCGCTGGTGGCGCGGCAAGCGCGTCGAGGGCGGCGAGCCGGCTCGCATCCCGGACGCACCCGAGGCGAAGCGCCTCTGGCCTGTTATGGCGCAAAGCCCGGGCATCGAGCTCTATGCCGGGGTCAACCCCGACCTGAACGGCGCCCGCGACCTGGATGCGGACGAGCTCGAGCGTCTCGCCGGACACGGGCTGCTCCGGCTCGGACCGGGCGGGCGCGCGATGGCCGCCCTGCGCCAGCCGTGGGCGCGAAACCTCGCCGTCTCCCTGGTCACAGGTCGCGGCGCCGCGCTGCGCGATCTGCTCATGGCGCTGCGATTCGAGGCGGACGCCGAGGGGTCCGAGCACGTGACCGTCAACTTGCCGCCGGGTCATCCCGCCGAAGATGACCTCCACGCGAGCGGCTACGATTTCGACGATGCCGAAGCCAATGCATACATGTACGCGCTGACGCTCTGAAAGCTTGACTCGTCGTTACGTAGTCCTCGGCAACGGCATCGCGGGGCAGACTTGCGCCGAAGACCTGCGCAAGGCCGACCCCGACGCGTCCATCGTGATCGTCGCAGCCGAGCGGCATCCGCTTTACAACCGAGTCGCGCTGCCTCGTTACCTCCGCGGCCAGGTGCGTCGCGAGAAGGTCTTCATGCGAACGGTCGAGGACTACGCGAAACAGAACCTCGAGATCCACTTCGAAACGTGGGCGACCGACGTCGACCTGCGCGACAAGGTCGTGCACACCAATCGCGGGCAGAAGTTCGAGTACGACGCGATCCTCATCGCGACGGGCGGCCGGCCGAAGCCACCGCCGTGGTCGGGGTCGGACGAGGTCCAGGCGTGCCTGGGCTTTCAGACTTTGGACGACACCGACGCGATCATCGAAAAAGCCGACACGTCGGAGCGGGTGCTGGTCATGGGCGGCAGCTTCATCGGTTACGAGCTCGCCGAGGGGGTGAGCTACCGCAAGAAGGCGAACGTCACCTGGATCATGCGCGGGCCGTGGTTTCTGCGCTACGTGCTCGACGAGGAAGGCGGGCAGCTCTGCCGCCAGATGGGCGAGGCCCAAGGAGTGCAGTTCATCACTTCGGACGAGGTGCAGAAGTTCAGCCGGCACAACGGCCGCTGCATCGCGCAGACGGTCAACGGCCACACCGTGGAGTTTGACGTCCTGACCTACGGCGTCGGCCTCGACTACTACACCGAGCCCGTGCGCGAGGGAGTCGAGCTGAAGAGCGGCATCGTCACCGACGCGAAGCTCCGCACCTCGGCGCCGGACGCGTACGCGGCAGGCGACATCGCCGTGTTCTACGACCTGATGGTCGAACGCCACAACCAGATGGGCACGTGGGACAACGCGGAAGCGCACGGAAGGGTGGCGGCGCGGAACATGGCGGGCGCGGACGAGGACTTCTTCGACGTGCCCACTTACACGACCACGATGTTCGGCTCGACGCTGGCTGTGATGGGCGTGACCCCGGATGTGCAGCCCGACCTCGAGTCGGTCCGTACGTTCAGCTTCGAGGAGAAGTTCTATCGCAAGCTGTTCTTCAAGGACGACAGGCTGGTCGGCGCGATCATGATCGGGCCGCCGAAGGGCCGCAAGAAGCTGATCGAGATCATGCGGTCGAGGCAGAAGATCGAGCGCCCCAAGCAGGAGCTCCTGGACCCGGCGAACCTCAAGGACTAGAGGCGCTGAGCCACCGCACCATCGTAAGATTTGCCCTGGACAGATGCCTTTCGCTCAGAGCGAAACCGCGGCGACGATCCGGGCAGCCCTCGGTTCCGTGCTCCGCGCCAGACGTGAGGCCGCCCGCCGCACGCTGAGCGAGGTCGCCGCCGAGGCGGGCCTCTCGCCGGCCCACCTCTCCGAGGTCGAGCGTGGTCGTAAGGAGATGTCCACCGAGCGCCTTCTGGCGGTGACCCACGCCCTCGGGATGCGGCCTGCCCAGGTCTACGCCGAGCTTGCTCGGCTGCTGGGCGCAGAGGCGGAGCAGCCGTCCTGGCCCGACGACCCACCCGTGAAGCTCCGCCTCGCCACGGCGGGTCTCCCGCTGGAGGCGCTGCGCAGCGTCGCCGACTTCAGCGCCTACCTGGCGATGGCCAATCCACCCCCGAGACCCAAAGGCCCCATCGGCTTTTCGACAAGGAGATAGTTCAGATGCACCTCATCCCCACGGTGATCACCAACGACGGACGCGGCGACCGTGCCTTCGACATCTACTCGCGGCTGCTGCAGGACGGGGTCATCTTCGTCCGCGGCCCCATCGACGACGACATGGCGACCACCGTCACTGCGCAGCTCCTCTTCTCGAAAGCGAGATGCCCGACCGCGACATCCAGCTCTACATCAACAGCCCCGGCGGATCTCTGACCGCGTCGCTCTCGATCTACGACGCGATGCAATACGTCAGCCCGAAGGTGGCGACCCTGTGCACCGGGCTCGCCGCGAGCGGCGCGTCCATCCTGCTCGCGGGCGGCGACCCGGGCTCGCGGATGTCGCTCCCCCACGGGCAGATCCTCATCCATCAGCCCTTCTCCCAGGGCATTCAGGGCCAGGCGTCGGACATCCAGATCCATGCGCAGGAGATCATCCGGCAGCGCGAGCAGCTGGCCCGCCTCTACGCGAAGCACTGCAAGCGGCCGCTGGAGGGGGTCGAGCGCGCGATGGAGCGCGACTTCTTCATGACCCCGGAGCAAGCGAAAGACTGGGGCCTGATCGACATGATCGTGGACAAGAACCCACACGTAGCCGCGCGTTGAACATCGCCGTCCTCGGCGGGACGCGCTTCATCGGCCGCGCGATCGTCGAGGAGCTGGCCTCTGCCGGCCACGAGCTGCTGGTCGTCCACCGCGGAAACCTCGAACCGACCGACATGCCCCCGGTGGCGCACCTCCACTGCGAGCGCGCGGACCTCGCGACGCACCAAGCCCAGCTGAACAAATTCGGGCCCGAGGCGGTCATCGACTGCCGCGCGCTCACCCGCGCCGACGCGGAGACAGCACTGCGCGCGCTGCCCGAGGTACGGCGGTGGATCGTCATCTCCAGCGTCGACGTCTAGCCTTCGGCGCTCTGAACTCCGAGCGAGAAACCGACCCGCTACCCCTGGACGAGGAGTCGCCCGTCCGCGAAGACCGGTATCCGTACCGAGGCAAGGTGCCCGGGATGGACGACTACGACAAGCTCGACGTCGAGGACGTCTACCTGCCTCGAGGCGCCACCGTCTTGCGCCTTCCGATGGTCTATGGCGAGCACGACTACCAATTGCGGGAGGAGTTCATCCTGCGCCGGGTGCGCGCGGGCCGGACGCGCATCCCTTTCGGCGCGGGTACCTGGCTCGCCTGCCGCGCGTACGTGCGTGACGTCGCGCGCGCCGCTCACCTCGCCCTGCGCTCGCCCGATGCGACCGGCCAGGTGCTGAACATCTGCGAAGACCGGACCTTCTCCATGCGGATGTGGTCGCTCGCAATACTCGAGGCCGCCGGCTCCGACGCGGAGCTGGTTCGCGTCCGCGACGACCTGCTGCCGGAGGACCTGCAGCCCACGGGCACGATGAGCCAGCACATCGCGGCCACCGCGCGCAAGGCGAGGAACCTGCTCGGCTGGTCGACCTCCGACCCGCTCACCACCCTGCGCACCACGGTGCGGTGGCACCTCGACCACCCTCCGGACCAATCGGACGGCGACTTCACCGCGGACGATCGTGCTCTAGCAAGCGTCTAAGCTTCGAATCGAGTTGGGAAGGCGGTACCGGCCCTTCGATCCGTTTGAGCGGGGACCCTTCGATGTGGGTAGGGACGTCCGCTTGCCGCAGATCCCCCGGCGTTTCTGGGGCGGCGTGGCTCTCTTCCTGCTCGCGGCGCTGATCTTCATCGCCGCCAGCCCGATCGTCGGCTTCTTCACCGAGCTCCAGTGGTACGACTCGCTCGGCTACAGGGACGTCTACACGACACGCGTCTGGATCCAGGCCGCGATCACCTTGGGCAGCTTCGCCCTCGCGTTCAGCTACCTCGCCGTCAACGTCTTCATCGCCCTCAGGGCACGCACAGGGCCGGGGCTGCGCGCGGTGGGCATCCGGCGGTCGGTCCTGCGCAGCACCGCGGGCTACGTGAGCCTGGGCTCGGCCGCCGCGATCGCGTTGATCCTGACGGGCGGGGCCTACTTGAATTGGACATCGCTGGCGCTCTTCCTTCACTCGACCCCGACCGGCACGGTCGACCCGGTGCTCGGCCAGGACATTTCGTTTTATCTCCTCACCCTGCCGTTCCTGCATGCGGCCACCAACTGGGCGCTCGGCCTCGACTTCATGAGCGTGCTGTTGATCGCCGCTCTCTACTCGTGGCGCGGCGACAGCTTCGACTTCCGCCCCACCGCGCCGGCCATCGCCCACGTGTCGGTCCTGCTGGCGGCGTTTGCCGTGACGCTCTCGGTGGCCACCTGGCTCGGCCGCTACGACCTTCTCTACTCGCACAACAGCACCAACCTGTGGGGAGCCGCGTACACCGATGTCACCGCGAGGCTGCCGCTCTACACGTTCCAGGCGGGCGCGGGGATCGTGCTGGCGGGGGCGCTCCTCGCCAACGCCTGGCTGCGGCGCCTGTGGATTCCGCCGGCGGCGGTCATCGCGTGGGTCGCGCTCTCGCTCGCCAGCCAGATCTACCCCGCGTTCGTGCAGCAGTTCTCCACCGGACCCAACGCCGGGAACTACGAGCTGCCGTACATCGCGCGGAGCATCGACTACACGCGCAAGGCGTACGGCCTCTCCAACGTCACCGGGAGCACGAGCTTCACCGGCGACCAGCCGCTGACGCTGCAGGACGTGCAGAACGACCAGGCGACGGTCAACAACCTGCGCCTCTGGGACTACGGTCCGCTCAAGGACACGTATCAGCAGCAGCAGTCACTGCGCACCTATTACACGTTCAACGACATCGACCTCGACCGGTACAACATCAGCAACCAGTACCAGCAATTGGAGATCAGCGCGCGCGAGCTCGACCTCACGCGCCTGCCCGACTCGGCGAAGAACTGGGTCAACCAGAGGCTCGGCTACACGCACGGTTACGGCGTTGCGGCGAGCCCCGTCAACGCCGTGATCGGCGAAGGCCTGCCGCAATACGTGATCCAGAACGTGCCCCCGTCAGGCCCGATCCCGATCACGCAGCCGGACATCTACTTCGGCGAGCTGACCGGCGATTACGTGCTGGCCCCGTCCCTGGCGCGCGAGTTCGACTATCCGCAGGGCAGCCTTGACGTGTTCACCAGCTACACGGGGACCCATGGCGTGCACATGACCGCCCTCAATCGCGCGCTGTGGGCGTTCAAGCTGAGCGATCCCAACCTGCTCGTCTCCGGCCAGATCACCGACCGCACCCTGATGCTCTACCGCCGGAACATCAAGGACCGCGCGTCGGAGATGGCCCCGTTTCTGACCTTCGATGGGGACCCGTACATCGTCGTCGTCGACGGCCGCCTCTACTGGATCCTCGACGCGTACACGACCGCCTCCACCTACCCCTATTCGCAGGCCGAGGCCTTCGGCACATACAACACCATCAACTACATCCGCAACCCGGTGAAGGTCGTGGTCGACGCATACGAAGGGACGACGGACTTCTACGTCATCGACCCGACGGACCCCTTGATCAAGGCCTACGAGGCAACCTTCCCGACCCTCTTCAAGCCGATCGACGCAATGCCGGCCGGGCTGCGTGCGCACCTGCGCGTTCCGGTGGACCTGTTCAACGTCCAGATGCAGGTCTACTCGATCTATCACATGTCCGACCCGCGGGTCTTCTTCGCCCAGGAGGACGTCTGGGACGTACCGACGGGCCAGACGTCGCCCAACGGAACCCCCGCCGCGCTCCAGCCCTACTACGTCCTGTTCCGCCTGCCCGGCGAGACGAATCCCGAGTTCTTGCTCATCATGCCGTTCACCCCGCATGGCAAGAGCAACCTGGTGTCGTGGGTGGCCGCGCGCAACGACGGCCCGCACTACGGCCAGTACGTCTCGTACGTGCTGTCCAAGGACATCAACATCTTTGGGCCGCAGCAGGTCGCGAACCGGATCAACCAGAACACCACGATCTCGCGCGATTTCACGCTGCTCCACAGCACTGGATCCCAGGTCCAGCAGGGCAATCTGCTGGTGGTCCCGATCGGCAACTCCTTCCTCTACTTCGAGCCGGTGTACCTGCGCGCCAACTCGGCCACCGGGCTGCCGGAGCTGAAGAAGGTGATCCTCGTCGACCAGAGCACGGTCGTCTACGCCGACACGCTCGACCAGGCGATCCAGCAGCTGGTCGGCGCGGCCGCGCCGCCGACGAGCAACCAGCCCCCACCGACTGTGACGCCGGCTGTGATCGCCCAGATCCAGGACCTGGTCACGCAGGCCAACCTTCACTACAAGTTGGCGTATGACGCATTGAAGAAAGGCGACTTCGCGACCTTCGCGAAGGAGATGGACACCGTCGGCCAGATCCTCTCGCAGCTGCAGGCCCTGACCGGGACGCCTTCCACGCCGGCGAGCCCGTCGCCGACGCCGGGGGCGACCCCGAGCCCCTGAGGCTCGGCCTCTAACCCGTCCGGAGCGGGACGAAGAGGACGGGGAACAGCGACCGGTAGCTGACATCCGCGCCGTGACGGACGTAAACACGCAGGTCTTGCGGCTCATCCGATGAGGTGGCGACCGGGATGACCATGCGCCCGCCGCCGGCCATCTGGTCGAGCAGCGCCTGCGGCACCCCCGTCGCCGCAGCGGCGACGAGGATCACGTTGTACGGCGCTTCGTCGGGCCAGCCCAGGCTGCCGTCGGCGACGGCCACCTCGACGTTTGCGAAGCCCAGCCGCCGCAGCGTCTCCGACGCATGCTCCGCCAGGGCCGGCTCGCGCTCGATGGTGATGACGCGACGGCACAGACGGCTCAGCACCGCGGCCCCGTAACCCGACCCCGTGCCCACCTCGAGCGCGACGTCGTCCGGCTGCGGCGCGCCCGCCTGCGCCATCAGGGCCACGACGAGGGGCTGCGAGATCGTCTGCCCGCATTCGATCGCGAGGGCGCGGTCCTCGTAAGCGTGGCGGCGCATGCCCGGCGCCAGGAACTCTTCGCGCGGCACCGCGGCCATCGCCTGCAGCACGCGCTCGTCCATCACGCCATTAGGGCGAAGCTGCTCGGCGACCATCCTCTGCGCCGGTGTGCCCATTCCGAAGAGTCTCACTTGCGAGAGTACAATCTGGCTCGTTTCATTGGCGTCGTCCGCCTCCTCCTCCGTCCCGCAGAAATGGCGCCGCCCGGTCAGGCAACGCTCGCGCCTGGTTCGCCGCACGGGCCCCGCCCACTCGCGTGTCGAGTTCGCCCATCCGTCGGAGCAGGAGTTCGCGCGCTTCCTCGACTACTACCGCATCCGATGGGTCTACGAGCCGGTTTCCTTCCCGATCGCATGGGAAGGCACGCGGGTGGCGGAGATGTTCACCCCGGACTTCTACCTCCCGGAGCACGACCTCTACATCGAGCTGACGACGATGAAGCAGTCGCTCGTCACGCCGAAGAACCGCAAGCTGCGCATGCTGCGCGAGCTGTACCCCGAGCTCAACGTCCGGCTGCTCTATCGCAAGGACTACCAGCAGTTGCTGGTGAAGGCCGGTTACGGCGCGCTCGAGGTCCAGCACCTGCGCAAGGAGGACATCGGAGAGATCCTCATCTCACCGGTCGAGCTGGAAACGCGCATCCGCGCACTCGGGCGAAAGATCTCGCGTGAGTATCGCGGGCAGTCGCTTGTCCTGGTCGGGGTGCTCAAGGGGATCACGTTCTTCCTCGCCGACCTGGCGCGCCAGATCAAAGTGCCTTTCGTCATCGACTACCTTGACCTGCAGCGCTTTTCGGGCGCGCAGCCTCAGGAGCGCGTGCGAATCGTCCGCGACGCCGACTACCCGCTCGAAGGCCGCCACGTCCTGCTGGTCGAGGACATCATCAACACCGGGTTCACGCTGGACTACGTCGTGTCGGAGCTCCACCGGCGCAATCCCGCGTCTCTCGAGGTCGTGACCCTGCTGGACCGCCCGCTCCGCCGCCTCGTGAACGTGCCCGTGCGGTACGTCGGGTTTCAGATCCCCAACGACTACGTGGTCGGCTACGGCCTGGACTACCGCGAGCTGTACCGGAACCTGCCCTTCATCTGCACGCTGCGCTCGAGCGTCTTCGAGATGCCCCCACCTACTCCCGCGAATGTGGGCGTCGACCCCGTCGACTGAGGCCGGCGCGCGACTGTCGCGCCTGTTGGCCTGGATGGCGCGCCAGGACTTCGAGGAGCTCCATGGCTCCGGACTCCTCCAGGACGTCGAGGAGGTCGTCGTCGACAGCCACCGCCGCCTGTCCGAAGGGAAGGGGCGACCCTGGTCCCGGCCGGCCGCGTACCACTGGCTTCGTTACGAGGATCCCGACCCCGTCGCACGCCTGGTGGACGGGGTCAGAAGGCTGCGCACAAGAGGTGCGAAATTCGACGCGGAAGCTGTGGACAAAGCCTGCTCTAAGGCGTCAAAAACGGGCTATTTGAATTAGAGGGCCCGTGTGGGAGTTCTGGGGAAAAGTAATGCCCCAAGAGACCTTCCTGTTTACCCTGAAGTCCCCTATGCGTTTTTCGGTTTCCATCCCGGATTGCTCCGGACCTTCCACCTACTCGACGTTCGGTATCCTCAGGTTTACCGTACTCAGCCGCTTGGGGCGACGCGAAGATTAAAGGGAGCCTAAGCGCACGTCAACAGTGAAAAAAATCGTATTGCCAGGCAAACCTGGGTGGCTTGACACAGCGGCTCTGCAGTCGCTAATGGGCAATGGTCAAAGGCAATGGTCCTCTCCCCTCCGGGGAGAGGAATGAAAGGAGAGGGGCGTTAGTGGCAGAGGCAAGTAAAAGGAGCTAACTCATGCGCGAAGTAGTCATCGTCGAAGCCGTCCGGACACCGATCGGCCGTCGCAACGGAAAGCTCAAGGACGTGCACCCCGTCGTCCTGGGCTCGCTCGTCCTGAAAGAAATCGTCAAGCGCGCGGGCATCGAGCCCGGCCAGGTCGAGGACGTCGTCTTCGGCTGCGTGACCCAGGTCGGCGAGCAGAGTCTCAACGTCGGCCGCAACGCGTGGCTCACCGCGGGCTTCCCCGTGACGACGCCGGCGACGACGGTCGACCGCCAGTGCGGCTCGAGCCAGCAGGCGATCCATTTCGCGGCCAACCTCATCCAGTCGGGCGTCTGCGACATCACCATCGCGGGCGGTGTCGAGTCGATGAGCCGCGTGCCGATAGGCGCCAACGCGGTTTCACCCGGCACCCCGTTTCCGCCCGAGCTGATGGAGCTGTACGACCTCGTGCCGCAGGGCATCTCGGCCGAGCTCATGGCGCGCAAGTACGGCATCTCGCGCAAGGCGATGGACGAGTTCAGCGTGGAGAGCCATCACCGGGCGCACGAGGCGACCGAGAAGGGCTACTTCACGTCCCAGACCATGCCCGTCGAGATCTCGCTCAACGGCAACGGGCAGCACGAGCTGTTCGCCCGCGACGAGGGCATTCGCGCCAACGCGAGCTACGAGGCGACGTCGGCGCTGCAGCCGGCGTTCAACCCTGAGCACTCGATCACCGCGGGCAACTCGAGCCAGATCTCCGACGGCGCTGCCGCTGTGCTGCTGATGTCGCTCGAGAAGGCGAAGGAGCTGCACATCAGGCCGCGCGCGCGCATCCGGGCGCAGGCAGTGGTCGGCACGGACCCCGTGCTGATGCTCGAAGGACCGATCCCCGGCACGGCCGCCGTCTTGAAGCGCGCCGGCCTGGAGCTGCACAGCATCGACCTCTTCGAGGTCAACGAGGCCTTCGCTTCGGTCGTGCTCGCCTGGCAGAAGGAGACCGGCGCCGACCTGAAGAAGACCAACGTGAACGGCGGCGCGATCGCGGTCGGCCACCCGCTCGGCGCGTCGGGCGCGATCCTGATGAACCGGCTGCTGTTCGAGCTCGAGCGTCGCGACCTCCGCTACGGGCTGGAGACGATGTGCTGCGGTGGCGGCCTCGGCACCGCGACGATCATCGACCGCGAAGTTGAGTAAGACCTTCACCGGCCTCGGCATGCTCCGGCCCTACACCCTGCGTGAGGGCATCACGGCGCGCGCCGTCACGGGCGACCGCATGACCCTCGCGGTCGTCGACCTCGAACCAAACGTGGTCTTGCCCGAGCACCACCACGAGAACGAGCAATTGGGCTTCATCCTGCGGGGCTCGATGACGTTCACGATCGGCGGCGAGAAGCGGAAGCTGCTCGAAGGCGACACGTACGCGATTCCGAGCCACGTGCCGCACGACGCGGTGGCCGGGCCGGAGGGCTGCACGGCGGTCGACGCTTTCGCTCCGGTGCGCTCGGACTGGGAGAAGCTAGAGAGGCCGGATCCTTTTCCGCCTGAGTGGCCGGGATAGCGCGGGCGAGTCGACGACGTAGCGGAGAAGTCGCTTTTCCCAGACGCCGGTTCCCTGGACCCCGATCCGGGGCGTGACAAAGACGCGCCGCCGTGGCGCGTCATCGTCGACCACATAAAGGTCGGGCGGCCGCAGGGGCGCGCCGTTCAGGGCGCCGTCGATGCCGAGCGCGCGGGTCACGAGCCCCGGCCCGCCGCACTGGCCGGCGCCCGGCCCGGGCTCGAGCGCGCGCACCAGCACCGCCTGGGGGACATCGCGCTCCCTGGTCACGAAGTTCAGGCACCAGTGCATGCCGTACGTGAAGTAGACGTACGCGTGACCGGGTGGACCGAACATCACCTCGGTGCGCGCGGTTCGCCTGCCGCGGCGCGAGTGGGCCGCGAGGTCGTCGGGCCCTAGGTACGCCTCGACCTCGACGAGGCGGCCCCACAGCTTCCGGCCGTCGATCTCGCGGACCAGCACCTTGCCAAGCAGGTCGCGCGCAACGACCTTCGTGTCGCGGTCGAAGAACGACGCGGGGAGAACGTGGCCCGTCGGGGCCACCGGGTTCTGGGGTCCCCGCGAACTCACGCCGAAGGCTCTGAGTTCGTGGGGTCTTCAGACCCGGGCTTCGCCAAGCCTCTTCTTGACCGCGTGCCGCCGGCGCTTGTCGACGTAGAGCGCCTTGTCGGCGAGCTGATACATCGCCTGCCAGTCCATCCCGACCCGCCACGCGGTGATTCCGATGCTGAACTCCACCGGCACCGGCAGCTTGGCCGTCCGGTTCAGGTGCTCGAGCGCCTCGCGGACGCGGATGCCGACCTCTCGCGCGTCGCGCTCGTCGGCGTCGGGCATCGCCACCCCGAACTCGTCGCCGCCGAGCCTGCCGCAGGTGTCGGTGGCGCGAACGGCGCGCTGCAGCTCGGACGCGAGGACGCGAATCGCCTCGTCGCCGACGTGGTGGCCGTACGTGTCGTTGATGTCCTTCAAGTTGTCGAGGTCGATCATCATCAGAGCCAGGCGCCGCTTGTGCCTTTCGGCGGAAGCGACGGCCCGGTCGATCGCGCGCTCGAACTCGGGGCGGTTGGCGAGCCCGGTCAGGTAATCGGTGCGCGCCTCCTTGGTGTGCTGGCGCGCGCGGTCCAGCGCGACCGCGATCTGATCCGCCACGGCGGCGACGAACTCGAGGTCGCTGGACTCGAAGGTGCGGGGCAGCCGCGTCGCGACGGTCATCGCGCCGAGGAGCACTCCCTTGGTGCGCAGCTCGGCGCGGATCGCGCTCCACTCGCCGGCGATCCGGTCGACGCGCGATTCGGCGGGCCCCGAGGAAACCTCGACGACGCGCATCAAGCCAGAGCGACCGGTCTCCGAGAACTCCTCCTCCTCGCCCGGCTGCATGCCGATGGTCTTGGCGAGCCTCAGCCTTGCGCCCTCGCGGGTCCAGACCGCGCCGGCCTGCAGCCCGAGCACCTTCAGGGTCTCGCGCAGGCCGACCTCCGCTATCTCGGCCACGTCGAGCGAGCGGCCGAGCGCGCTGGCGATGTGGTATAGGCCGTGGAGCTCGCTCTGCCTTGCCTTGTGCTTCGTCTCCGTGTAGTCGAGGTAGCCTCGGATGAAGCTCGAGTTCAGGTGCTCGACGACGTCGCCGAGGCGGCTTTGCGCGAGCAGGAGCACCTCGTCGGAGTACGGGCTCTCCTCGAGCTCTTCCGTCAGGCGCGAGACGACCGAGCGTCGGAAGACCGCCAGGCCCTCCATCAGCGACTCGAGCGGGACCCCTTTCTCGGCGTACCGGCGGGCGTACTCCCGGGCCTGGGTGTAGTACTCGGGCCAAGGCTGGTTGGAGTCGTGCCGGAGCGCCAGGAACAGCGCCCGAAGGAAGTTGGTCGACATCTTGACGAGCTCGTCGAGGGACCCGTCCTTGTAGCTCCGGAGGAGCTCCGGCTCGATCGCGGTGACGGCCTCTGCAGCGACCATCCCGCTCTCCGTAGCGTTGTCAGATAGCCGGTCCGCAAGCTCGGCCAGAAGGTCACTCGCCCGCTGGGTCATATCGGCGCACTATAGAGTGACGGATGGCAATTCGCGAACCTGCGGGACGGGCTAATCAAATGTGTAAGAGGCAATGATGGCAACTGTTACCAGAGGATCTATAGAGAAGATAGAAGAGGTGCTGGGCGAAGACGCCCGGGACCTGCTGGAGCACAAGTGCCAGACCATCCCCAAAGAGCAGCTTCACCTGCCCGGCGGGGACTTCGTGGACCGGATCTGGAAGGACAGCGACCGGCCGACCAGGGTCTTGCGAAGCTTCCAGACGCTCCTTGAGCACGGCCGGCTGTCGGGCACCGGCTACCTGTCGATCCTCCCCGTCGACCAGGGCATCGAGCACACGGCGGGCGCATCGTTCGCGCCCAACCCGATCTACTTCGACGGCGAGAAGATCGTCCAGCTCGCGATCGAGGGCGGGTGCAACGCCGTGGCGTCGACGTTCGGCATCCTCGGCTCGGTGGCGCGGCGCTACGCCCACCGCATTCCTTTCATCTGCAAGATCAACCACAACGAGCTGCTCACGTACCCGAACCACTACGACCAGATCCTGTTCGGGACCGTCAAAGAGGCGTACGAGATGGGTGCGGTTGCCGTGGGTGCGACGATCTACTTCGGCTCGGCCGAGTCGGACCGGCAGCTGCAGGAGATCGCGGTTGCGTTCCACGCGGCCCACGAGCTCGGCATGGCGACCGTGCTGTGGTGCTACGTGCGGAACAACGCGTTCAAGAAGGACGGCGTCAACTACGAGACCGCGGCGGACCTGACGGGCCAGGCCAACCACCTGGGCGTGACGATCGAGGCCGACATCATCAAGCAGAAGCTGCCGGACACGAACCGCGGTTTCGAGGTCATCAACTTCGGCAAGACGTCGCCCGCCGTCTACGACAAGCTTTCCACCGATCATCCGATCGACCTCTGCCGCTACCAGGTGATCAACAACTACATGGGTCGGGCCGGCCTGATCAACTCGGGGGGAGAGTCCAAAGGCGCTGCAGACCTGAAAGAGGCTGTCCGCACCGCGGTCATCAACAAGCGCGCAGGTGGGATGGGTCTGATCAGCGGCCGCAAATCGTTTCAGCGCCCGATGAAGGAGGGCATCGAATTACTACACGCGATTCAGGACGTGTACCTCAACCCCGGGGTAACAATCGCCTAAAGCTCGCCTTTCTCGGTAGCGGTGCGGCGTTCTCGCTGGACCGCTATAACGGCGCGGTCGTCGCGGATGGCCGCGTGTTGCTGGACGGCGGCGCGCCCCTGCTCCCCCACATGCACCGCCTGGGTGTCGACCCCGGCGACATCGAGGTCGTCTTCCTGACCCACTTCCACGGCGACCACATGCTGGGCCTGCCGCCGTTCGTCCTGTACCGGATCTTCGTCGACCGCCGGCCCCTCACCTTCGTCGGACCGGCCGGTGTGGCCTCCCACCTGGAGAAGCTGTGGGAGCTGAGCTGGGGCGCCGACTGGAAGCGCGTGATGCGGCCGCAGTTCAAGGTGAAGTACGTCACGGCGAAGTCCGCCGGCACGGCGGCCGGCATCCGCTACGAGACCATCAAGCTGGACCATGGCACGATGGGCAGCAACGGCTATCGCGTTCACCTGGACGGCAAGCTGGTGGCCTACTCCGGCGACACTGAGCCGACAGCTCCGCTCGACAAGCTCGTCAACGGCGCCGACGTGGCCATCGTCGAAGCCACAGGCCCAGGCGACGTCTTCAGCCACACCAGCTGGGAGGCCGCGACGAAATTGAAGAAGCGGCACCCCGGCACGCGGTTCCTCTTCACCCACCTGTATTCGGGGACGATCAGCGGGGCCGTCAAAGACCTGCAGGTGATCGAGGTCTGAGGAACCCGAGCATGGGGCCGGCGCTCATCGGCGCCGTCGCCGGCGGAGCGGTGGGCGCGCTCGTCCTTGCCGTGTTCGTCGCTCTGGGTCTGCTCCTGTCGAGCCGCGTCGCCAACCCGCTGCCACTCATCGTCCTCGGCGTCGCGGGGGCGTACGCCGGGTGGCTGCTGGGCGTGATCGTGTTCGGTGCCGTTCGAGGGACCGATGAGGCGGAGAAGAATCCGTGAGCCCCGAGGCGGTCTCCAACCGCCCGCTCCTCGACAAGCTCGGCGTCAAACCCGGACTGCGAGTCGCGGTCGTCGGCCTCGGCGACCCGGCGTTCCTCAAGCTCCTGCGCGAGCGGACCTCCGACGTCGTGAGCGGCAAGCCGCGCGGCCGCTGCGACATCGTGTTCCTGGGTGCGAACGAGAAGCGCGACCTGGCCCGGCTCAAAGAAGCCAAGGGCTGGATCGAGCCCAACGGCGCCATCTGGGTCGTTCGTGTGAAGGGCGCCCGCGCCGCGATCAAGGACACAGAGCTCATCGGCGCGGGACTCGCGGCGGGGCTCGTCGACAACAAGATCGCGAGCTTCTCCCACACGCAGGGCGCGATGCGGTTCGTCTTCCGCCTGCGCGACCGTCCGAAATGACCGTGCGCATCAGGGCCGGCGAGCTCGCGGACGTCCCGCTGATCGCGGAGCTCATCCGCGGACTCGCGCGCTACGAGAAGCTGGAGGACGAGGTGACCATGACCGAGGAGAAGCTAACCGACGCGCTCTTCGGCGAGCGGCGCTACGCGGAGACCTTGATCGCCGAGGACGATGGTGCGCCGGTCGGGTTCGCGCTCTTCTTCCACAACTTCTCGACCTTTCTCGCCCAGCCGGGGATCTACCTCGAGGACCTGTTTGTGCTGCCGGAGCATCGCGGTCGCGGGATCGGCAAGACCCTGCTCGCGGACCTCGCGCGAATCGCGGTGGATCGCGGCTGTGGGCGACTCGAATGGGCGGTGCTCGACTGGAATCGCGACGCGATCGGCTTCTACGAACGCCTCGGCGCGAAGCCGAACTCAGAGTGGACCGTGTACCGGCTCACCGGCGAGTCGCTGCGCTCGCTTGCCCAGCCGGGCGCGCGCAGGGCGCAATTCAAAAGAGAATAGGACGCGATGGAGGTCCTCCGCCCGAAAGAGCTCGACACGCATCCAGGCGACGAGATCGTCGCCTGGGCTCGCGACCAGCTCGGCATCGGGCGCTCGATCCTGGACAACCCGGGCGGCGGGCTGCTCTTCGCGACGCAGACCATCGGCCAGGTCCGGGCGGGCCTCCATGAACGGGACCCGGAGCGCTGGGCGGCCGTCGTCGGCGTGCTGGATCGCGCTGAGGATGCCGCGGTCCACCGCGAGTTTGACACCGCGCGGAAGCTGGTCGACGAGGCGACCGGCAAGCTGGGTTAGCCCGAAGCGGCAGCCTCCAGCGTCGCATCGAAACCCGCGCCACCGGCGTGGCCGCCGAACGGACCCAGGCCCGGTAGCGTGACGCCGGCCTCGCGATAGCGGCGAATCGCGGCCCGGACCTGCTGCTCGTCGCCGATGCCGGCGACGTCGTCGATCATGGCCTCGGTGATCCGGTCGGCGTCGAGATCCTCCTTGTAACCTGCCGCATCCATCACCTTTCTGTAGTACGGCAGGGATGCGTATCGCTCCACGGTCTTGCGATACACGACGAGGGTCGCGGCGCGGTCTGAGGTCAGGCAGACGTCGATCGCGGCCACGATCTCGAATCCATCCAGCGATTTGCCCGCCTTCTCGCGGCCGGCCGTGATCGCGGGCACAACGCGCTCGCGGATGTACTTGGGCGAGCACATGTAGAGGACGACGCCGTCGGCGAGTTCACCCGCCAGCTCCAGCATTCGCGGGTTGAGGGCCGAGATCATGACCGGCATGTCCGGCCGGCGCGGGGCGGCGTACGACCAGCGTGCTGTGAAGAAGCGGCCGTCGAAGGCGCATGCGCCGTCGCGCAGGCTGGCCCGGACGATGGTGAGGTACTCGCGCATCGCGTCGACGGGACTCTCGAGCCGCATCCCCCACATGGCTTCCACGGTGACCTTGTGGCTGACGCCGATGCCCAGGATGAAGCGGCCACCCGACAGCTCATCCAGCGTGGCCGCCATCTGCACCATCGCCGTGGGATGCCGCGTGTAGATGGGAAGAACTCCGGTTCCGAGCTTCAACCGCTTCGTCGCCGCGGCGTATGCGGCGAGCACCAGGGAGGCGTCCCGCGCGGGAGGCAGCTGGACCGTCCACACGGATTCGTAGCCAAGCTTTTCCGCGGTTTGCGCGCGCGCGACCGACTCCTCGAGCGTCTTCACCGCGGGACTGAAAGCAGCAAGCCGCCCCATGTGTCCGTGAATATATCTCTGTGTCTCTGGCGCAGGCGTTGTTCATGGGCCTGCTGCAGGGCGCAAGCGAGCTGTTCCCGGTTTCGTCGCTCGGCCACGCGGTGCTCGTGCCGAGCCTCCTGCACTGGAGCTTCAAGCAGTCCGACCCCTCGTTCGTTCCTTTTCTCGTCCTCCTGCATCTCGGCACCGCGACCGCGCTGCTCGTGATCTACCGTGACCAGTGGGTCGCGATCATCCGCGGGTTCTTCACCGCCGCATTCCGCGGCTCGATGCAGAATGACAACGAACGCCTGGCCATGCTGCTCCTCGTGGGCACCATCCCCGCCGCGGTGCTCGGCGTGTTCCTCGAGAGCCGGATCAAGATGCTCTTCGCCAGTCCTTATGAGGCCGCCGGCTTCCTCATCGTCAACGGCGTGCTGATGCTCGTCTTCGAGGCGCTGCGGCGACGCGCGGAAGGCCGGGTGGCGGCCCAGGCCCAGTCCCGGACCGAGCAGGAGGAGCATTTCGCCCAGGCGGAGCGGATCAGCTTTCGCGCGGCGGCGATTGTCGGAGCGTGCCAGGCGCTGGCGTTCCTGCCGGGGATCTCGCGCTCCGGCGTGACCATCGGAGGCGGTCTGCTCGCGGGCCTGCGCCACGAGGAGGCGGCGCGGTTCTCCTTCCTCCTGGCGACCCCTGTCATCCTCGGCGCGGGCATCGTCGAGGTGCCGCAGCTGTTCTCGAAGAGCGTGCCGATCGGCGAGTACCTTGCGGCTGCGGTGCTAGCGGGGGTCGCGGCGTACGCCAGCGCTCGGTTTCTCCTGCACTACTTCCGCTCCGGCCGGCTCGACCCCTACGGCTGGTACTGCATCGCCGCCGGGGTGGTCAGCCTAGCTTTGTTACGCTTCAGCCTGTGATGAAAAGCAATTCGTTGGCCGTCGGTTTGGGGGTGCTCGGGGTCGTCTTTATCATTCTCGCGGTCCTTTACGCCATCGGTGCTCTGCAGCTGTTTACGTCGGGGCCGGGAAGCCACTACAAGCACGCAATCCTTCTGGTGGTGCTTGCAGTCGCCAGCTTCGTCGGCGCGAACTTCGCGCGCGTGAAGACTGTCTAAACCAACCTAGACCTTCGCGGGGACTCGCTCCGGGACCTGACGGCCGGTAAGGTCGCGTTCGTCCGCGCGAACGTCCTCGTGGTAGACCGCGTCCGCGTTGACCTTCCACGGGTCGAGGTCTGACCCGGCCGCGATCTTCCGCGCGACGAGAAGGGCCGTCATCATCGAGTGGTCCTGGTTGTTGTACTTGTGCATACCGTTGCGGCCGGCCAGGTGCAAGTTGGGCAGCTCGGACTCGAGGTAATCCCGAACCACCGCGACCCGAGCCTGGTAGCTGTCGTCGTACACGGGATAGGCCTTCTGCTGCCGCACGACCACGCCGTCGAAGACCTCTGCCGGTGAGCTAATGCCGAGCTGCCCCAGCTCGCGCTTCGCGAGCTCGATGAGCTCCTTGTCGTCCATGCTCCACAGCCCATCGCCCTCGAAGCAGAAGTACTCGAGCCCGAGGCACGTCTTCGATCGATCGGGAACCATGTCGGGGCTCCAGTTCTTGAAGTTCTGGATGCGGCCGACGCGGACGGCGGGGTCGTGGATGTAGATCCAGTTGTCGGGGAACACGTCGGGCCGGTCGATCATCAGCGCGATGCTTATGAAGTCGCGGTAGCCGAGGCCATCAGCTGCGGCGCGGACGTTTTCCGGCGCTGGTGGATCGAGCCTGGAAACGAGCTCGCGGATGGGAATGCTCGAGATGAAGTCGGTGCCGAAGTGCTCCTCGAGCTGGCCTTTGGCGCTGCGGGTCGTGACCGACGTGACCTGGCCTGCCGAATGCTTGATGCGGATGACGGACCTGCCGAGCAGCGCGGGATGCCCCTTTTCCTCGCTGATCGCCGCGACTCGCTCCCACATCTGGCCGGGGCCGAGCCGCGGGTAGCGGAACTTGTCGATCAGCGTGGTGACGATCTCGTCTCGCCGGCCGGTACGGCGACGAGGGAGCAGCGCGCTGCGCAGGACGACCCACAGGTCGAGGCTCTTGATGCGCTGCGCGGCCCAGTCCGCGGACAGCTCCTTGGTGCTGATCCCCCACACCTTCTCCGTGTAGGTCTTGAAGAAGATGCTGAACAGGCGCCATCCGAACTGGTTGCGCACCCAGTCCTCCAGGTTCTTGGGGTTCTTGACCGGCTGCAGGCGCGCCCGCGCGTAGCTCGCGGTGCAGAGCACGGCCTCGATCGGGCCCAGGTTGCGCAGCGCGTTGAAGGCCTTGATCGGATAGGCGAAGAACCGGCCGCGGTAGTAGATGCGCGAGAGTCGGTCGCGGGTCAGCATCTCGGGGCCGAGGATCTCGGTCCAGAGGTCCTCGACCTCCTGGTTCTTGGAAAAGAAGCGATGGCCGCCGATGTCGAACCGGTAGCCCTTGTACTCCACAGTCCGGGCAAGACCGCCCACCTGCTTCGGGTCCTTCTCCAGCACGGTGACGGGCACGTCGCGCTTCAGCAGCTCGTAGGCTGCCGTCAATCCGGCCGGACCGGCACCCATGACGACGACGTGCTTGCGTTCGCCTTCGGCGATCAAGGTGGGCAACAGTATCGACGGGTATGACTAGTTGAGAGGACCTTTACTGCGGATTTCGTCGACCTTGACCAGCGCGTCGCGTAGGCCCTTGATCCAGTCAGCCTGGTGAATGCCCACCAGCCGGACGCACCACGCAAGCGCCTCGCTGCGGCTCCGGGCGACGCCCCCCGCGACGAGCGTGTCGAGGATCGAGCGCTCGTTCATGCGCAGGCGGGTCATGACCGGCACGCTCAGCGTCGTGAAGATCCGGGTCTCGTCCCCGCACCTGGCGCCCCAGGCGACCTTGCGCCGGAACTGTCGCTCCGCCTCCCGGGCGATCCGGACCCGGTCCTCCCGGGTCTCCTCGCGGAACCTCTGGATGCGGGCGGCCCGGGCCGCCGCGATGCCCTGCAGCGAGGTGCCGGCCGCCAGCTCGACGTCGGGCAGGGTGCCGAGGACCAGGATCTCCTCGCCATCGGCGTCGACGTCGGGCGGTCCGACAAACCAGGCCTTGGGCACGCGCGAGGCGAACCAGGCGCGGACGTCCTCGGGCATCGATTACAAGATTACGCCCGAGGACCCGCATCCGAACCGCCTGGCTACGTCAGGCAGCCGCCTCGGCCGGCTTCGGCCCGACGAATTGGATCTCGTCGACGACGATCTCGGTGCGGTAGCGCTTCTGGCCGGACGTGGCGTCGTCCCATGAGCTCGTGTGCAGGCGGCCGTCGGCGTAGATCAGCCGGCCCTTCTGCAGGTACTGACCGGCGAACTCCGCCAGCTTGCCGAACGCGACCAGGCTGTGGAACTCGGTGTGTTCCTTGCTGTTGCCCTCGTCGTCCTTGCCCGCGTAGGAATGCGTCGCCATGCGCAGATTGGCGACGTAGGTGCCCTTGGGCGTCGCCTTCACCTCAGGGTCCGCCGCGACATAGCCGATGAGAAGAACCTTGTTGACCATCGCATCACCTCCGTGAAATTGGTTCGAGGTTAGGGTTGCCAAGGTCTCGCGCCTACCCAGGCTGTTAAGTTCCCATGCCCCGCGGGGGCACCACGGGGTATGAAAATGTTTCTGGG
>CAKZUH010000036.1 GCA_937921725.1 uncultured Chloroflexota bacterium
GCTGAAGCCCGGATTCATTCCGGGCGTCCCCCACGCGTGACCCTTACGACTGCGGACGCGCCTCTATGTCAAAGGGGGGCACCGCGGAGGGATCCTGATCCCCCCGCGCTTTTATGGATATATACCTCGGACGGTTGTCGCGTTGGCGACGCGCTGCACCGCGAGCGCGTAGGCGGCGAGGCGCATGTCGATGCGCTTGTTGACCGAGGTGTGGAGGATCTCGTAGAACGCCCGGGTGATCACATGGTGCAGCTTCGTGTTGATCTCCTCTTCCTCCCAGAAGAAGGCCTGCAGGTCTTGCACCCACTCGAAATAGGACACGATCACGCCGCCGGCGTTGGCGATGATGTCGGGCACGACGAAGATCCCGCGCTCGTGCAGGATCGGGTCCGCCTCCGGCGCCACCGCGGCGTTGGCCCCCTCGGTGATTAGGCGGGCGCGAATGCGGGCCGCATTCTGCTCGGTGATCTGGTCCTGCACCGCGGCGGGCACGAGCACGGTGACCGGCAGCTCGAGCAGCTCCGCATTCGTGATCGTGTCGGCCTTCTTGAAACCGCTCACGCCCCCCCGCACCTGGCGATGCTCCAGCAGCGCGGCGAGGTCCAATCCCTTGGGGTTGTAGACGCCGCCCTTGGAGTCGCTGACCGCGACGATGCTGAGGCCTGCCTCCGAGAGCAGGCGGGTCGCGGATTGACCGACCTGGCCGAAGCCCTGCACCGCGACGGTGGGCGTCTCCTCGTCCACGTGCAGGTACTTCAGCGCTTCGAGCGTGAGATACGTGGCGCCGCGGCCCGGCGCCTCGATCCGGCCTTCGGATCCCCCGACGTCAACCGGCTTTCCCGTGACCGACGCTGTCACCGAGTGGCCCGAATGCATCGAGACCGTGTCCATGATCCACGCCATGATCTGGGGGCTGGTCCCCATGTCCGGCGCCGGGATGTCCTTCTCGGGGCCGATGAGGATCGAGATCTCGGTCGCGTAGCGGCGCGTCAGGTGCTCGAGCTCGTTGAGCGAGAGCTTGTTCGGATCGCACGCGACCGCGCCCTTGGAACCGCCGTAGGGGATGCCGACCGCCGCGCACTTCCACGTCATCAACATGGCGAGAGCCTTGACGAGGTCGAGGTCGACGTCCGGGTGGTAGCGGATGCCGCCTTTGGCCGGACCGCGGCTGATGTTGTGCTGGACGCGCCAGCCCGTGAAGACGTGCACCGAGCTGTCGTCCATCCGCACGGGGAAGTGGACGGTCAGCTCCCGCTTGACCTCGCGAAGGCCTCGGCGAGCATCATCGGAAAGGCCGATCACGTCGGCGGCGGCGTCAAAGCGTCGCTGAGCGGTCTGGAAGGCGGAGACGCGTGTTTCGACCGCCATGTGGCGAGAACCGATACTACTCCGCGCGTTCCATGTCGCGGCAACATCTCGGGAGCATCGCCCTCGTCGCGGTCATCGCCATGGCGACCGGGTTCGTCCTGGCCGGCCAGATCAAGGCTCAGCTGCTGACCTCGTCGAACCAGGTCGCCCGCTACCAGGCGCTGGTGCGGAGCGTCCAGGACCTCGAGGCGACCAACGCCGGCGACCGCAGGCAGATCGCGAGCCTGCGTGCCCAGATCGACGCACTCGAATCCGAGGCCGCCGCCCGGTCAGCCGCCACGCAGGCGCTGCAGAACCAGGTCACCGACCTGCGCGCTCACGCGGGCCTGATCGCGATGCACGGACCAGGCGTCCAGGTGGAGCTGAGAAACGGGGTGCCCGGGCCTGACGCGGGCAGCCAGGCCGGCTACCTCGTGAACTTCCAGGACGTCCAGGACCTGGTCAACCTCCTGTTCGCACAGGGCGCGGAGGGGATTGCCGTCAGCGGCCGGCGAATCACGCCGCTGACCGCCTTCTCCGGGTCCGCGGGCCAGGTGATCATCGACCAGGGCCCGCCGCTTTCCTCCCCGATCACCCTTCTCGCGGTCGGCGACCGCAACCGCATGCAGGCCACGCTGGAGGATCCGTCGGCGCTCCCCGACATCCGCGCCAGGCAGGTGCAGTTCCAATTGCACCTGACCTACCAGGGCAGCGCCGATTTGAGCCTTCCCGCCTACGACTCCAGCTTGGAGATACCGCATGTCAGCCCTCTCTAAGAGGCCGTCCAGGGGCGGCTCGACGGGCCGTTCCAGGTCCCGCGCGCGCGGCGCCAGCGTATGGCTGATCGCCTTCCTCGTCGCGCTCGTCGCCACGATCCAGATCCGCAGCCAGGCAGAGGTCGAGCGCAGCCTTGTCGGGGTGGACACCGCGTCGCTGGCCTTCCTGATCGACGACCTGCATCGCGCCAACGACGCACTCGACGCGGAGAAGAGCGACCTCGCGCAGCGCCAGGCCACCCTCCAGTCGGGATCGAGCGGGGCCGCGGATCAGGTGCTCACAGAAGAGGCCAACCGGCTTCGCGCCCTCGAGGGCCTAGTCCCTGTGCACGGGCCGGGGATCGTCATCGTCATCGACGCGACCGGGCTGACAGCGCTCGACCTTCAGGACGCGCTGAACAACCTCGCCGCCGGCGGCGCGGAAGCGATCGACGTGAACAACCGGCGCGTCATCACCGGCATCCCAGTCGAGCAGACACGCAACGGCGTGTCGATCGATGGAGTGGTGGTCACGCCGCCGTGGACCATATCCGTGATCGGCGACGCGAACCGGCTCGCGGAGGTTGCCGGCCTGATGTCGCAGCAGCTACACGCGGACAGGCGCGTCCGTGAGGCGACCTACCGCGTCGAAGCAGACGTGGTGATCACGTCAGTCGTCAGCCAGAGGCCTTTCGTTTACGCCCTGCAGTCCTAGCGCTGTCCCTTTTTACAGGCGCGCCATTCTTCTTCAACTGCGCGGCAATCCTGTCCAGGCGCTCGTTGATGCGGTCGATGTCGTGGCGCGTGGGGATGCGCAGCCTGCGGAGCGCGCGCTCGATCGCATCGTCCGCCATGGTCTCGAGCCCTTCGCGGCGGCGCTCGACCTCGTTGCGCAGGTCGGCGGGAACGTTGAGCGTCTTTCTCACGTAATCGAGCAGCGCCTGGCCACGATCATGCAGCATCTCGCCGCCCGCGTCCACAAGGCGGGCGGGACCACGCTTCTCTGCTGAAAGCACGATCTGCGACAGGGTGACCTGCGTGAGGTCGCGACCGTTGTCCCGGTCGACCACCTCGATCTCATGGCCGTCGCGCACGAGCTCCGCGATTCCCTCGAGCGTGATGTAGCGGCTCGTGTGAGTGTCATACAGCTTGCGGTTTGCGTACTTCTTGATAAGGTGTCTCTCGGGGGCTGTAGTCACGCGCGCGGCCCATTCTAGAGCGGTGCGTCAACCGCTCCGCGAAGGCATGTTGATGGAGGTCATGAATGGGAAAGAGAAAGCGCACAACCAGAAGGTCCGGTCTTGTCGGGCGAGCGGTGAGCGCGGGGCGAAGGGCCCTGCGCGAAGCGGAAAGCCGCGTCCCGCCTGATCTGCGCCGCCAGCTCGAGCGAAGCCTGAAGGACGCCGACAAGACGGCGCGCGCCGCGATCAAGCAATTGCAGACCCAGGTCAAGCGCGCCAGCACGCGCGCGGACGTGAACAGCGTGCTCAAGCGCATCGACGGCCTGACCAAGCAGGCGCGACAGATCGCGCGGGGCAGCGCGGCGAGGGCGACCTCGACCAAGCGTCGGGCCGCGACCACCACGCGGCGCGCGGCGCGCGGCGCCAAGAAGGCGGCCGGGACCGCCAAGCGCAAAGCGATTAGCCGCGCATCGTCGACCACGCGACGCACCACCACGCGACGCGCGCCTGCGAGTCGCGCTGCGGCGAGCACCCCCTCCAGCGCCGGCGCCACGCGCACGGCGGCGCCGCGGCGCCGGGCCGCCACCCGGCGCGCACCGGCCGAGCCGGCCATGCCGGCGATGCCCGAGACGTACAGCCCGATGGGCTCCGAGATGGGCGACGTGGGCGAGACGGGCGAGAACACCGAGAGCTAGAACCCGAAGACCTTTACTCCGCCCAGGAGCACCGCTCTTGGGCGGAGCTGTTCCCAGTCCACCGCGCCGCCGTCGAGGGGATCTCCGCGATACACCTGGAGGTCCGCCAGCATTCCGGGCTCGAGCGTCCCCTTGACGTCCTCCTCGAAGCTCGCGTAGGCGCCTCCCGACGTGTAGGCGCGCAGCGCCGCGAGGGTGCTGATCCCGTTGATGGGGTCGTCCACCGCCGCGCGGATGCCTGGCCAAGGGTTGGGGTCCGGCGAGACCGGAAGGTCGGAGCTGAAAGCGACAGGCACGCCCGCGCGCATGAGGCCGCGGTGCGGCGCGAGGTCCGCGCGGTCGCGGACCGGGAAGAAGATGGTCGAGGCCACGCGGCTGAACCGCGCCGCCATGGGCTGCATCACCGCGACCATGGCGAGCTTCGCCAGGCGTGCCTGGAGGTCGGGTGGGCAGATGGTGCAATGCTCGACGCGATGCCTGAGGTGCTTGGCCTTGGCGTACTCGACGGCGTCGCACATCGCCTCGATGGCGGCGTCGCCGATGGCGTGCGCCGCGACCTGGAGCCCTGCGGCGCTCGCGCGCGCCACCAGCTCCCGCAGCTCCTCAGGTGTGGTTCGCCACACGCCGCCGCCGGATCTCGTCGCGACACGCTCCGCCCCGCCGTCGACGAAGACCTTGATCGGCCCGGCCCGCAACGTGGCGCCGCCGAACCCGTGACGCACGCCAAGCGATGACGCCGCCTCGAGCAGCTCCCACGACAGGAACTCGTTGACGCGCATTCTGAGATCGCCCTGCTCGGCGAGCCGCTGGTAGGCGAACAGGTCGTCGGCGAATCCGCGGTTCACCGCTGCCCCGACCGACGTGATGCCTCGGGAGACGAGGAGCTGCTGCGCCAGCAGGATGCCGTCGATCCGCCGCTCGAGAGTGGGTGGCGGCTGCACGTCGGCCACCAGCCGCATGGCCGCCTCGAGCAGGAGGCCGTTCGGAGACATGTTCAGGTCTCGCCCGATCCGGCCTCCGTGCGGGTTCGGGGTTTCCGTGGTGATGTTCGCCGCCGCCAGCGCCGCCGAGTTCGCCACGCGGGCGTGGCCGCCCCGCTCGTCGATGTAGCACGGCCGGTCGCCGGTCACCCTGTCGAGCTCGGTGCGATGGGGCTGGCGCCGTTCGGTCAGCTCGTCGGTCCGGTAGCCCATCCCCTGCTGCCATTCGCCCGGCTTCAGCGTCCTGGCGTGCTCGCGAAGCCGGTCGAGGATGTCGTCGACGCCGCGGGCCCCGCTCAGGTCGGCGGCGAAGCGCGTGAGGCCGTAATAGACGACGTGCGCGTGCGCGTCGTTGAAGCCGGGCAGGACCGCGGATCCCTTCAGGTCGACCACCCGGGTGCGCGGACCGCGCAGGGCCATCACGTCGCGGCCACCGCACGCGATCACCTTGGCGCCGGCGATCGCCAGGTGGCTGAGCGGGTTGAGACCTATGGCGCCCAGCGTGCGGATTCGCCCGCGCGCCAGGATCAGATCAGCAAGCACCGGGCGATAGATTAAGCGTGTGCCTGCGATCGACCTGCGCTCCGACACCGTCACCATGCCAACCCCTGAGATGCGCCAGGCCATGGCCACGGCGCCCCTTGGCGACGACGTCTTCGGCGACGACCCCACCGTCAACCGCCTGGAGGAGGTTGCCGCGGAGCGGATGGGCAAGGAGGCCGCCATGTTCGTCCCCAGCGGGACGATGGGCAACCTGATCGGGATCGCGGTCAACGCGCGGCTCGGCGAAGAGCTGATCGCGGACGCCGATTCGCACGTCTTCTACTACGAGACGGCCGGAGCAGCCGCGATCTGCGGCGTCCAGATCCGGCCGGTGACAACCGAGGCGGGCGTCATGTCGCCGCGTCAGGTGGCCGAGGCCGTCCGGCCGCGCGACGATCCGCACCAACCGTTCACGGGCGCGATCACGTTCGAGGACACCCACAACCGCCATGGCGGGATTGCGTGGCCGCTCGAGGCGCTGCGCGAAGCAAGCGATGCGGCGCGTGCGCACGGCCTGCGCGTCCACCTCGACGGCGCGCGCATCTTCAACGCCGCGATCGCCAGCGGGGTCGAAGCGGCGGACATCGCCGGGTGCGCCGACACGGTCACGTTCTGCCTGTCGAAGGGTCTCGCCTGCCCGGTCGGAAGCGTGTTCTGCGGATCTCGTGAGTCGGTTGCGGAGGCGCGCCGCTGGCGCAAGCGGCTCGGCGGCGGGATGCGCCAGGTGGGGATCCTGGCTGCCGCCGGGCTCGTCGCGCTGGACGGCATGGTCGACCGCCTGGCCGAGGACCACGCGAACGCGCGCACCCTCGCCGAGGGCCTGGCCGAGATGCCCGGCGTCCGATGTGACCTCGGCCGCGTCCAGACAAACCTCGTCTACTTCGATGTCGAGCAGATGCCGGCGCCCGAGTTCGCCGAGGCGTGCAGGACGCGCGGGTTGCTCAGCGAAGCGATCGGCCCGCGCACGATGCGCTTCGTCACCCACCACGGGGTCGGCGCGGAGGATGTCCAGTCGGCGCTGGAGATCTGCGACGAGGTGCTGAAGGTCAGCTGAGCAGCGAAGCCAGGAGGGCCCGGTCGATGTTGCCGCCGCTCACGATCGCCACCGTGGGCGGCCCGGGCGCCAATTGCTCGAGGGCGGCGTAGGCGAGCGCACCCGCGCCCTCGGCGACGACCTTGGCCGCGGACGCGATCTCCGGAATCGCCGCTTTCAGCCGCGGCTCCGGAACGACGAGCCACGTGTCGACGCAATCCTTCAATTGCGCGAACATGCGCCCGTCAAACGGCGCGGTGGTGCCGTCCGCGATCGTTTCGGGCTTGATCGAAACAGGGCCGCCTTCGGCGAACGCCCGCTTCCACAACGAGTAGCCGTCGGACTGGACGCCGATCACCTCGACGTCCGGCCGGCTCGCCTTCAGGGCTGAAGCCACGCCACTCACGAGCCCGCCTCCGCCGACCGGCACTACGACCCGGGCCAGGTCCGGCACGTCTTCCAACAGCTCGAGGCCAAGCCCCCCGTGCCCGGCCATGACCTCCGGCTCGGCGAAAGGGTGCAGGAACGACTCAGGCTCGCTGGTCCATCCCTCGCCCGCCATCCATTCGAGGAGCTCGGCGCGCGGCATCGGAATGATCGTCCCTCTCCAGCGCTTGACGCCCTCGACCTTCGGAGGTGCCGCAGTGTCGTACATCACCACCCGGCAGGGGACGCCGAGCTCGTGCGCGACATAGGCGCAGGCCTGCGCCGCGTTCCCAGCGCTGACGGTGATGAGCCCCCGGGCCAGGCGCTCGGCGGGCAGCGCCAGCGCCGCCGCGAAGAAGCCGCGCACCTTGAAGCTGCCGGTCGGCTGCAGGCATTCGAGCTTGAGGAGCGCGCCTTCGACGGGCACCATCGGCGAGCGCAGCACGTGAGGGCGCGCGCGCTCCGCGCCCGCGCGTATGCGATCGATCGGGATCACGCCGATAATCCTATTCATGCCCATCTACGAGTACCGCTGCGAGGAGTGCGGCAAGCGCTCGTCGGCGCTCCTTGGAAGCTTCTCCTCACCCGACCCCGCTTGTCCGCACTGCGGCAAGCGCGCCTTGCGCCGCCTCGTTTCCACCTTCGCCACGGTGAGCTCGGGCGACTCCGGAGGGGGAGACGGGGATGGTGACTTCGGCGGCGAGGGCGGCGACGACTTCGGCGGGGGCGACGACTTCGGCGGGGGCGACAACTTCGGCGGCGGCGACGACTTCGGCGGGGACGACTACTAGCCCAGGCCGAGCACCTCGTTCGCCGCTTTGATCAACGCCCCCCGGTTCGATTCGTCGTGGGCGAAGATCCGGAACAACGCCATGCGGACCGGCAGGCGCCGGAAGAGGTCGAGCACCCGGCTCTGCTGGTAGCGGTCCTCGAGCGGCTCATAGAAAAGGATGTCCGCCGTTTCGTTGATCGGGTTGAAGGCGCGCGACTCCTGCGCCGCCACGTCGACCTCGAAGGCGATGTCGCGCAGCTTGGGCGGGAGATGCTCACGCAGCCTGTGCGCGAACTCGTCTCGGGTCATGAGCAGCGCGTCGCGCGGTACGTCCCGCGCCTCCGCGTGGCCCTGGTAGATGAGCTTCCACTTGAGCTTGCGCGCCACCACCGCGGCCCATGCATCGCCGAGCTCGCGCTGATGCGGGTCCCCGCCGCGCGACCAGCGATCGACGTCTGAGAGCAGCGACCACTCGGTGAGCCCGAGGTAGCGCTCGAGCCTCTCCAGCGGGTTGCCGCCAAGCACGAGGTCGAGCGTCGGACGAAAGACCTCGCGCAATTGCAGGTCGATCCGGCGCACGGTGCGGTGGAAGTACACCTGCGAATAGAGGTAGAGACGAGAGTTTAGGAACATGTACAGCGCCTCGGCCGCGTGGGCGTGGAGCGTGAGCCCGCGCTCGGAGATGAACGAGTAGTGGATGATCCGCTGCACGTCGACCGGGCCGGCCGACACGCCACATATATAGGAATCGCGAGGGACGTAGTCCATGTTGTCCGCCGAGAACGCGCCGGTCAGTGCGGGCCTCAGCGCGGCGAGCCAGCCCGGCGGCTCGAAGCCCTCCAGCTCGGTCGCGGAGATGAGGTAGGCGACCCAGCGCGGGTCGATCCGTTCGCCGGAGTCGAAGTCGGCCGAGGGCGAGGCGCCGAGATCGCCGACCAGGCCGGCCAGCGGCCCGGTGATCAGGGCGCGGCCGATCACCTCGTGGTCGATCTTCCAGGTGTCGAGGTAGTTCTCGTCGAAGAAATGGCCGAACGGGCCGTGGCCGACGTCGTGCAGCAGGCCGGCCATGCGCATCGTCTCCTCGACGAGCTGCGGTGACGGCACTTCTGGGAAGACGACCTTCAGCGACGGGTAGAGGTGACGCGTCCACTCCCCCGCCAGGTGCATCGCGCCCAGCGCGTGCTGGAAACGCGAGTGCTCGGCCGTGGCGAAGACCCACCACGCGCTCTGCAGCTGGTGGATCCGGCGCAGGCGCTGCAGCCACGCGTGGTCGACCAGGTCCTGCTCCGACGTGCCGCCTCGGACGCCGCCGGGCCCGCCACGTGTGATGCGAAGGTATCGGTAGATGGGGTCGCTCGACAGGTTTACGCGTGAGTACTCGGAACGGACGCCGTCCATCCAGCGATTATCACGATGAGCTCCCTGCTGGCGGAGGGCATCGAGCTTTTCAACCAGGGCCGGTACTGGGACGCGCACGAGGTGTGGGAGCGGGACTGGACGCCCGACCGCAAGGGTCCTGACTCGGGCTTCTACAAGGGCCTGATCCAGGTCGCCGCCGGCTGCCTCCATTACACGCGGCGCAACCGGCGGGGCGCTCTCCACAAATGGCGCAGCGGGGCCGACTACCTCAGGCCCTACCTCCCACTGCATCGTGGCGTGCGCCTGGCTCCCCTGGTCGCGGCGGTCGACGGCTACCTGGAGGCGATGGCCTCCAGCGCGTGGCCCGAGCTCGTCATGCCCGTGATCGATCAGGAATAGGGCGGAAAGCGGCGGCCGGCGGCAGCCTCGATCAGCCCCCCGTGCCCAAGCCGGCGGAGGTCCCCGGAATCAGCTCGGCCGTAGGCGAACACGAAGGGAAGAAGCAGGTCCAGCGAGCTGTTCCGGCCGAACCCGGCACACGAAGCGACCCCGACGACCGCGGCATGCCTGAGCCTCCCCAGCCAGAGCATGCTGCCCGGGTGCATCGGGGCGCCCAACTGCAAGAGCTCGCCGCCCGTGTGCGAGAGCTCTGCGTACGCCGGGTCGAGCGGATCGATGGCGGAGGCGCCGGCAAACAGGATGAGCTCCGCGCCGAGGTCCATCGCCTCGCGATACGCGCCTTCCACCGCCTCGGCGGTGCGCGCCACCTCTCGCACCGCCAGGACGTCGGCTCCGTACCACCCGAGCTTGGCGGTGACCGCGTCGCTGAACAGCTCACGCGCCTTGGGCTTGAGGCGCTCGGTAGCGACGACGAACGTCTTGAGCGGGCGGAAGGCCAGCAGCTCGATGACCGGCCCCCTGTCGCGGCAGATCCGCTCGGCCTCTTCGATCAGCCGGCCGGGCACGGCCACGGGCGTCACCTTGCAGCCGGCCACCTCCTCGCCCGCGCCCACCGCCTGGCCGTCTATCAGCGTGAAGACCGAGACCTGGCCGAGCGCGTTGATGGCGTCGACCAGGTCACCGCGCACGCGGACCAGGCCGCGGTGCCTCGCCACCAGGCGCGCCTGGCTCTGGACCGGGGCCTTCGCCTCGAGTCCGGCGGACGCAAGCGCGGCGGCGAGACGGCGCGCGGCTGCGTCCTCATGGAGGTCGCCTGGCTCGAGCTCGACGACATGGACTTCCCGCGCCTGGCGCACTCGGACCAGGTGCTGGTCGTCGAGGATCGTCCCCTTCCTCAGGTCCGGCCCCAGGTCGTGGACGAGCACGCGTCCTTTTATGTCGCGGGCCGAAACGGAAGCGCCGTCGAGACGAAGGGCACGCATTTGGAGAGAGGATAGAAGCGCTGTGGCCTTGCCTCCGGTCCGCCTCTACAACACGCTGTCGCGGACCAAAGAAACCCTCGAGCCGATTCGCCCTGGGGTCGTGCGCATGTATTCGTGCGGGCCTACCGTGTACCGCTTCGTGCACGTGGGCAACCTGCGCACGTTCATGCTGCCGGACCTGTTGCGGCGAAGCCTCGAGTACCTCGGCTACCAGACCCACCAGGTGATGAACATCACCGACGTCGGGCACCTGACCGACGACACGTTCGACCGCGGCGAAGACAAGATGCTCGTGTCCGCGCGGCTCGAGAACAAATCGCCCGCGGAGATCGCCGCCTATTACACCAACGCGTTCATGGAGGACGCCGCGCTGCTCAACATCCGCCGCGCGGAGACATATCCGCGTGCCACCGACTACATCCAGCAGATGCTCGACCTGATCACAAAGCTGATCGACAAGGGCCACGCATATTTAGTGAACGGGACGGTTTACTACGACATCTCTAGCTTTCCCACCTACGGAAAGCTGTCGCGCAACACGCCCGAAGCACTCATCGCGGGTCATCGAGGCGAGCCTGACCCGCAAAAGCGCCATCCCGGCGACTTCACGCTGTGGAAGGCGGCCGGCGAGCATCGGATGCAGGTGTGGCCGAGCCCGTGGGGCGCCGGTTATCCGGGATGGCACATCGAGTGCTCCGCGATGTCGATGTCCCTCCTGGGCGATCGCTTCGACATCCACACGGGCGGAGCGGACAACGTGTTCCCGCATCACGAAGCGGAGATCGCGCAATCCGAGGGCGTGAGCGGGCATCGCGTCGTCGGAATCTGGATGCACGGTGGGCTGCTGACGCTGTCGGGCACCCGGATGTCGAAGTCGGCCGGCAACTTCTTCCGCATCACAGAGCTGCGAGACCAGGGATTCGACCCGCTCGCGTTTCGCTACCTGGCTCTGCAGGCGAGGTACCGGACGTCAATCAACTTCAGCACCTCCGGGCTCGCGGGCGCCGACCGCGCCCTGCACCAGCTGCGCGAGAGGGTGGCCGAGTGGGGCGGTGACGGCGAGACGCCGGACGGTGAGAGCTGGGAGTCGCGGTTTCGGGCGGCTATCGCCGACGACCTCGACCTTCCGGCCGCGATGGCCCTCGTGGCCGAGCTGGTGAGATCCGACGTGGCGCCGCGGACCAAAGCCACGCTGCTGAGGTCGTGGGACCGCGTGCTGGGCCTAGACCTCGATCGGTCAAGCGACGATGAGCTGCCGGAGGGAGCCGCTGAGCTGCTGGCGGCGCGTGAGGAGGCTCGTTCCGCGAAGGACTTCGCCAGGTCGGACGCTCTGCGCGAAAAGCTGGCCGCGCTGGGAGTGGCGGTGATCGACACCGCGGAGGGGCAGCGCATAAAAAGGTGAGGGGGATCGGAACGCTTCCGCCTTCTAAATAGAAGGAGCCGAACCTTGCGGCCCGGCCCCACGAGAGGAAGGGGTCAAAACGAAAATGCGGGTTACGGGTGCGGCGTCGCCCCCGGCCCGTGGCCGCCGGTCGTCGTGATCACGTTCGAATCGACCACGGGCGGCTCGGTGGTCTTGGTGGTGGTTGGTTTATCGGTGCTCTTGTCCTTGCTGTGGCCGTTGGCGTTGCCATTGCCGTTGCCGTTGCCCTGGCTGTGACCGTTGGCGTTTCCATTTGCGTCGCCGTGGTGGCGCGCCGCGCTGGAGACCGTCAGGCCGTGCTGGTTCGCGAATGGGCTGACGCAGTCGCCGATGCCGTGCTGCGAGCTGTTCAGCTCCGCCTTGCAGTCGGACACCCGCTGCTGCACCTGCTGGCCCCAGACTGCAGGGTTCAGGCTGCCCGTGGCGGCGACTCCCGCGACCGATACCGCGGCCGCCGCGACCACTACGGTGGTCAGGAGCTTCACGGTGAGGGCCGCTCCCGCGCTGCCCACGAGGGCCCTCATCGTCATCCGCGAGAAACCGGTCCGCCGGGCGGGGATGGGCGTGCCCGCGAGCGGGTCGAGGACCCGGTGCAGCTCCTGCTCCAACTCGCGCTCGATGTCGTCGCTCATCTGTGAGAAGCCATAACGCGGCGCATGGGGCGACCAACCATTTTTGCCCTCAGCGCCCGAGCACGGCCTGGAGCTGCTTCCGGGCCGCGGCCAGGCGGGATGCGATCGTCTGTTCGGGCACGCCCAGCGCGGCAGCGATCTCGCGGTTGGTGTATCCGTGGAAATGTCTAAGCACCAGGGCGGCGGCCTGCTTGGTGGGCAGCTTCTTCATCGCGCGGACCAGGTCTGAGCGCTCGGCGAGCGCGGCTGGGTCGGCGGGAGGGACAGGCCGGCCGAGGCGGCGGATGAGCTCACCGGCGTGCCGCAGGCGCTGGTAGCGGAGGTCTGAGATCGCGACGTTGATCGCGATCCGGTGCAGCCAGGCTTCGGCGGGAGCGTCCGGCTTCCAGCTCTTCCAGCTTCGGTAGGCGCGCTCGAACGTCTCCTGGGCGCAGTCCTCCGCGGTAGCCCGGTCCCGGACGAGCGTGATCAGGGTGCCCAGGATCCGGCGATACGTGTTCCGGTAGAGGCGCTCGAAGTCGGCCTCGGACCCGGGCTCGTACCGCTCCGGCGCCGCCCGTGGTTCTTTCGTCTCCTTCCCCGCGTCGTCTATTGACTGCAAACGAATGTTCGTTTAACCTCCCCGAACATATGTCCGATTTATCGGAAGTGCGCCCTGCGCGCGCTCCGGCGCCGCGATTCGACCCCGCGGACTACCAAGGTGAGATAACGCTGGACCACAGGATTCCGGCAACCGCCGCCGACTTTGCCCCGCTGCCATCTGACCTCCGTCCCGAGCTCGTCGCTGCACTCGCCCGGCGCGGAGTGGAGCGACTCTACTCCCACCAGGCCGAGGCCTACGACGCGGTGCGGCGCGGCCGGCACCTCGTGGTCGTGACCCCCACCGCGAGCGGAAAAACCCTCTGTTACAACCTCCCAGTCCTCCAGCGCCTGCTCGAAGACCCCCAAAGAAGAGCCCTCTACATATACCCGACCAAGGCCCTCGCGCAGGACCAGCTCGCGGAGCTAGGAGCGCTGAAATCTGGTCTCCCTATCGAGGTGCGTGTCGACACATACGACGGCGACACCCCGCCCGGGCGGCGCACCGCCATCCGCGAAGGCGGGCATGTCGTGATGACCAACCCGGACATGCTGCACACGGGCCTTCTGCCTCACCACACGAGGTGGCGCCGCCTCTTTTCAAGCCTCGAGTTCGTCGTCATCGACGAGCTGCACACGTACCGCGGACTGTTCGGCAGCCAGGTGGCCAACGTCATCCGGCGCCTCAAGAGGATCTGCGCCTTCTACGGTTCCCATCCGACTTTCATCTGCGCGTCGGCGACGATCCGCAATCCGCGAGAGCTCGCGCAGCGTCTCCTCGAGGAGGACGACATCGCGCTCGTCGACCGCAGCGGCGCGCCGCGCGGCGAGCGGCGCCTGATCTTCTACAACCCCCCGCTCGTCAACCGTGAGCTGGGCGTGCGCCGCAGCTCGATGCTCGAAGCACGGCGCATCGCCGCGCCCTGGATCCGGGCGGGGGTGCAGACGATCGTGTTCTGCCGCAGCCGCCTCCAGGTCGAGGTGATGCTGAGCTATCTGCGCCAGGACCTCGACCCGCGGCTCGACTCGTCGCGTCGCGTGCGGGGCTACCGCGCGGGTTACCTGCCCCTGCATCGTCGCGAGATCGAGGCCGGGCTGCGCGGCGGAGAGATCACGGCCGTGGTGAGCACCAACGCGCTCGAGCTCGGCATCGACATCGGCACGCTGCAGTGCGCGGTGCTGGTCGGATATCCGGGCACGATCGCATCGACCTGGCAGCAGCTCGGCCGCGCCGGCCGAAGATCCGGTTCGGTCGGCGTGCTCGTCGCGTCGAGCTCGCCCCTTGACCAGTTCATCGTCCGCCACCCGGAGTATTTCCTCGGCACGGACCCGGAGGAGGGTCTGATCGACCCGGACAACCTGCTCCTGCTCGCAGCTCACCTGCAGGCCGGCCTGTTCGAGCTTCCCTTCGAGGAGCAGGAGCGCCTCGGCCGCGCGGACGTGGGCGAGCTCCTGCAGATCTTCGAAGAAGATGGGTCGGCCACCCGCTCCGCGGGGCGTTGGTTCTGGAGCCGCCAGGCCTTCCCTGCCGAAGAGGTGCACCTGCGCCGCATCCTCGCCGACAACGTCGTGATCATCGACACCTCGCAACCGCGGCCGCAGGTCATCGGCGAGATGGACCAGTTCACCGCCCCGGTCCTGCTGCACGAAGAGGCGGTCTATTTGCACGAGGGCGCGCAGTACCACGTCGACCGCCTCGACTGGGACGAGAAGAAGGCCTACGTCCGCCCGGTGGACGTCGATTACTACACGGACGCCCTCGCGTCTGTGAGCGTGCGCGTGCTCGATACCTTCTCAGGCCCCGACGGCGACGCCGTCACGCGCAGTCATGGCGAAGTGAAGGTCACTTCCCTCGCCAGCATGTTCAAGAAGATCCGGTTCCACACGCACGAGAACATCGGAGCGGGACCCATCCACCTGCCCGAGCAGACTCTCCACACGACGGGCTACTGGATCACCGTCGACGATGACCTGTGGCGTTCGCTTGGTCGCGAAACACTCGAAGCGGGGCTGCAGGGCGTGGCGCATTCGCTGCGCCATGTAGCAAGCCTTCGGTTGATGTGCGATCCACGCGACCTCGGCTCGGTGGCCGAGGTGCGCTCGGTGACGACGCAGCGCCCGACCGTCACTGTGTTCGAGGCGTACCCAGGCGGGGTCGGCTTCTCCGCTCGCATGTATGAGCTGCATCGCGAGCTGCTCGACGACGCAGCGGCGCTCGTCCGCGGATGTCCGTGCTCCGCCGGTTGTCCGTCGTGCGTCGGTCCGCTGCATCTCGTGGAAGGAGCCAAAGAGGCATGCCTGAAACTTCTCTCCGCGAGCGCCTTACCCGTCTAAACCACCTCACGAAATCGGGCGATTTCGCGGGGGCCCCGGTACACGGGGCTCCGCCCCGCCCGAGCCTGAAGCCGCCCGTCGACTTGCCGCGAGGGTTCGAGGAAGTAGGTACTCCCTTCGGCACCGCCGTGCTGCGCCAGGACGTCATACCTCTGCCCGCGCTCGACCCCGACCCTGGAAACGTCGCCTATCTCGACACCGAGACGACAGGGCTGACGGGCGGGACCGGCACCTACGTCTTCGCCGCCGCGGTCGCGCGACCGATCGACTGTGGCCTTCGGGTCGCTCAGGTCTTTCTTTCCGAGCCCGGAAACGAAGCCGCCTTTCTCCATGCCCTGCAAGAGGAGCTGGCGCCGGCGTCCATGCTCGCCACCTTCAACGGAGGCTCATTCGACCTGCCCATCCTGCGCACGCGCTGGGTCATGGCGCGCATGCCAGGGGAGCTTTCGCAAAAGCCGCACGTCGACCTGTTGACCCTCGTCCGGTCGCTCTACCGGCACCGGCTCGAGAGCTGCAACCTCCGCTTCGTCGAGGAGCGCATCCTGGGCTACGAGCGCGACGACCCGCTGCCGAGCGCCATGGTGCCCGACGCCTACTTCGACTTCCTTCGCGTGGGCGCGCTGAGCCTTCTCGAAGCCGCGCTTGAGCACAACCGGCTCGACGTGATCAGCCTGGTCCACCTGCACTCGCGGCTCCTGCGGCGTCTGCGCGGCGTCGACGTGGACATGGACGCCGACGACTGGCTGGCGCTCGGGCGCCACCGTTTCCGCCGAGGCGCCCGAGCCGACGGGTGGAGGGCACTGCGCAACGCAACGGCCTTCGCCCGCGGCGAGGCTTCGGCGACCGCCGGCCTGATGATCACGCGGCGGCTCGTCCGCCGAGGTTCGGTGACCGCCGCGGACCGTTTGCTCAACTGGCTGGAGACGCGGGCTAGGGAGGACGTCCGAGTCTCGATTGCGAGAGCGCGACTGCTCGAGTGGCGGCGACGTGATCCCGAGAGCGCGTTGATGGTGGTCGAGGAAGCGCAGCGGCGGATGCCGGAGGAGGCGCCCGACCTGGAGCACCGCCGCGAGAGGCTGAAACGGAAGGTCCTAGGTCGCGGCGATGGGCTCGGGGGTCGCCGGGATCGCCGGGAACGCGAGGTCCGGCAGGTTCAGTTCGACGCTTCCATCCTGGACGGCACGGCCTAGCGACTCGACGACCGACGGGTCGAATTCGGTGCCCGACCCTTCCCGGACCTTGATCAACGCCTCCTGGGGCGTGATCCTCGGGCACCCGCGACCGGCGGTGAGCGCCTCGTACGTCTCAGTCGCCGCCAGGATGCCCGCCATCAGGGGGATCTTCTCTCCGGCCATGCCATCAGCCCCTCCCACCCCGTCCCAGCGTTCGTGGTGATGCCGGACGGCGGCCACGATCTCCGGCGCGAACTGAGCCCCGGGAACGATCCGCTCGCCTTCCTCGGGATGGCCAGGCGACTCGAAGCCTTCCCCACCCGTCGGCAAAGTCATGTGGCCGACGTCATGCAGGTAGGCGGCGATGCGGAGGCTCTCGAGGTCGCTCGAGGAGACACCCGCCCGCCGGCTGATGGCGCCCGCGACGGCGACGATACGGCTCGAGTGGCCCTGGGTGATCGGGCTGCGGTGGTCGACGGCGTGGGCCACCGCAACCATGATCTGCGGTCCAGCCTCGGCCAGCATCGGGACGAGGAGGGCGTTCGCGAGCTCGACCTCGGTGACCAGCTGGGGAAACGTGCACGGCCGGTCCTTGCCCTCACGCTTCGCCAGGTGGAGCGCCTGGTCAGCCGCCGCGACCAGCTCCGCGGCGGTAAAGGCGTCGTCTGGATAGGTCGCGACTCCGATGCTGAACGTCAGGTGCTTGCCGGGGATCGTCGGCACCGCGGCCGCGTGCACCGCGTCGACGATGCGGTAAGCGAGTCGTTGCCCCCCGCCGCACCGGTGGCTTCCGGAACGATGACCGCCAGCTCGTCTCCTCCGTACCGTGCGACGAGGTCCTGGCCGCGCACCGTCGTCCGCACGATGCGGGCACCCATCTGCAGGATCAGGTCGCCGTGCTGGTGGCCGAGCTGGTCGTTCACCGACTTGAAGTGGTCGAAGTCGATGAGGAGTAAAGACACGGGCACCTCGCGCCGTTCGGGTCGCGCGAACGCGGCGTCGAGCCTGCGGAGGAACTCGCGCGCGTTGGCCAGGCCGGTCATACCGTCTGTCGTCGCCTCCTGGCGGGTGCGCTGGAAACGCAGCGCATTGGCGACCGGCACCGCCGAGCTGCCGGACATGGCGTCCACGGCGAACAGGTCCCTGGTTGGTGAACATGCCGTCGGCCCGGGTCAAAAAGACGATCCCGGTCGCCCCATCGCTGGAGGCGATCGGGACCACTAGGATCTTCTTGTCCGGCGAAAACACGGCCTCGCCTGTGCCCGCCGCCTGGGCGATCTGGCGCTCGTCGAGCGCTTCCTCTTCAGACGCGACCGGGCCCTTTTCGTCGCGATTCGCGGCAGCCACCACAGACAGCCCGTCCTGTGAGGAGAGGATCACGCGCCCTCGGCCGGCCGGCGTCATCTCGACCGCGTGGCCGACCAGGACGTCGAACACATCCTTGATGTCGGTGTCGCTGACCAGGTTCATGCTCAGCTCGCGCAGCGAGTCCGCCTGAGCGGCACGTTCCACCGCTGCGCGCCGCTCGCGCTCCAGCTCACGGGTCACGTAGCCGGTGGCGAGCGCCACCACGAGGAAAAGAAACATGGTGCCGATCGTCGCGTTGGTGTTGATGTTGAAGTTGGCCGGCGTGAAGCTGCCACCGATGAAGAGGTAGAGGAAGGAGATGACGAGAGCGGAGAGGAAGCTCGCGGTGGCGCCGAAACGCACCGCATTCGTGATCACGGCGAGGAAGAGAGCAAGGAAGAACGGGCTGTTGAACCCGTCCGAAAGGTAGACCAGCCCGGTCGCGAAGAAGATGTCGAGGACCATCGTCGTGAGGCTGAACTGCTTGCCTGGCCGGTAGCCCCGCACCAGCAGCACCTGCACGACGACATTCATCACCGCCCACGCGAAGAGGACGACGTCGATCACCACCTTGGCCTCGGAAGTGGTGGCAGGGTTGAGGTTGTTCAGCGCGCCGAGGACGATCAGGAAGAGCCAGCGAAACACCAGCGCGACGCGCTCGCCGACCCGACGCCGGTCGGCATCGAATGTGGCGTCGATCGCCTTGGCGCAGAGGTCCTGCCAGCGAGGCGCCTGACGGGGGATCGGGGTCGCGGTGCCCATGGGCCCGGAGGGGTTCGGATAAGTTACTCGTCTTTTTGGCGACTGAAAACGACTTTTTCCACGTTAGAGCCCAACAGAATGGTTCCCCGGTTGCTTAAATGTCGCTGACCGTGAAGGCTGAGGCTCGAACGCGCATTCCAAGCCGCCCCACGCAGCGCGGGCAGTCCCTCGTCGAGTTCGCGATCTCCTCGACAGTCCTGCTCCTGCTTGCCATGGGCTTGATCGACCTTTCGCGCGCGTTCTACTTCTCGGTCTCGCTGCAGGGGGCGGCGCGCGAGGGTGCCCGGCACGCGGCCTGGTTCAACACCGCGGCGCGGGCCAACCTCTTCATGGACGACACAGAGATCATCAACGCCGTCCGGACTTCGCTGTCCGGGGCCGGGTTCTCCAGTGCCCAGGTCACCTTCATCCCTACGAACGGCTGCCTCTCCCCGGCCGACAGCAACTCGGCCGGCGACAAGCCTTATCCCCAAACCGCGTATCCGACCGCGTCTCAGACAGTCAACGTCTACGCGTGCTACACGACACCGGGCGGATTGCAATACGGCACGTGGCCGACAGCCCCGACCGACAACTTGTGGCGCTTGGGCGACGTCAACGTGATGGTGCTGATGAACTTCCAATTAATCACGCCGTTCATCCAGGGCCTTTTCGGCAACAGCCTTTACCTGGCGTACAACCAGCACTTCACCATCCAGGGCAAACCATGAAAGCGATGAATGCTCGTTTCGCCGCGCCGCGGAAACGGATCGCCGGCTACACGCACAGCCAGCGTTCGCAGGGCCTGACGGAGTTCGCGATCATCGCGCCGGTCATCCTGCTGCTGACCTTCGGCATCATCGACTTCGGCCGGGCGCTCTACCTCTACATCACGCTGCAGCAGGCGGCCAACGAAGGCGCCAGAGTCGCGGTGCGTGCGTCCGACTACATCGACCCGAACGGCGTGGGCTGCGCCCCGCCTTCATACGTCCACTGCTGGCCCACCGACACCGACGTGTCCAATGCGGTGCAGGGTCACGCCGTGATCATGAACCTGGCGAGCTTTCCGGCTTGCCCCAACGGACCGCTACCCAACGGTGGGAATGCGCAAGGGTCACCGACGCTTCCACCCCCCAACACCGGCTGGGTTTTCATCACCGACCCGAGCGCAGCCGGCAACGGCTATCCCAATGGCCCGAAAGGCGGCCCAGGGTCCACTCCGACCAGCCCTGGATGCGATCCAATCGTTGACGCCACTGGAAACGAGCCGATCAAGGTGACCATCTGGTACACCTTCCAGCCCGTCACCCCACTGATACAGCAAGCTGTTGGCAACAGCTTCGTCATCACTGCATATGCGGTCTACCGTGCTGAATACTCGAACTAGCTCCCTGCAGCAGGGCCAGGCGATCGTCCTGATCGCGCTCCTGATCCTTGTCCTGTTCGGCATGCTCGGCCTCGCCATCGACTCGGGCCGCGCTTACGTCGACCGGCGCGACCAGCAGACCGCGGTCGATGCCGCGGCGCTCGCGGCCGGAGACTGGTTCGAGAACTATCACGACCTCAACGGCTACTCGATCCCGAAGTCGGTGAACCTCTATGAGAGGAATCTGCGCCTCTACAGCGGCAGCCAGGGCGCCCCGACCCACACGTTTGCCATGGTCGGCGTCAACAACTCGCTGCGCCAGGACACGTACATCTACACGTACAGCCAGGGTTACACGCTCACCATCGTCGCCACCGACACGCAGTTCAACGGCTACCAGTTCCAGTACACGACCAGCCACAACCTGCCCCTGGCGTTCATGCAGATCTTCGGCGGCGGCCCGACGATCACGATCAACGCGAGCGCCACGTCGATCGTCGGCAACCAGCGCCAGACTCCCGCCCTGCTGACGCTGAGCACCGGCTCGTGCGCCACCGACTTGAAGGGATCGACTCAGCTGACCGTGCTGGGTGACGTCTACACGAACGGGACCGCATGTCTCGACGCCAACCTGCACGAAGCGGGGAACTGCTACGGAGCTGCGGGCTCCAACTGCAACGTCGCCCAGTACTACTGCTACAACTCGACCCCGGGTTTCGTCCCATACCCCGCGCCGTGCGCGGCGGGCGACACGATTGGTTCGCCCGTCGTGCCCGCGCCGTCGCTGCCCGACCCGGGATACCTCGCAAACTCCGTCGGCGCATACCCCACGGCCCAGGGCTATAACCAGTACAACCGCGGGACGTGGACTGAGATGAACCCCGGGCAATACGGCACCTTCCACCTGGTTGGAGGAACGGCCAGCTGCGCCTTCCTCACCCCCGGCGTCTACAACTGGACCGGCGGATATCAGTCCGACGCGAACGGCAGCCTTTTGTCCAACGAACTGAAGGCGCCGGACGAGGGCCTGTGGAACGACCCCACCTACCAGGCGCTGGCCAACCCGCAGTTCTGGAACATGAATGGAACGAACTGCGCCGGCAGCTTCAACATCCAGGTCGTCGCCGCACCTGGAAATGGCATCCACCATCAGGGCGGCGGCGGCAACTGGGGCATCGAGCTGAGCTCGCTCAGATGGGACCGATTCCTCGACCCTGCCGTCACTCCCGATCCGTGCTATGCGTCGCCCGGATGCATGCGCGAGAGCGCACCCTCAGCGTGCCAGCCGATAAGCACGGTCGGTGATGACCTCAGCAACAGCAACGCCATCGTGGTGAACGTCACGAAGAACGCCCCTGGCGCACAGTACTACGCGGTCTACATCAACCCGTACGGGTGCGATGGCGTGCAGAGCCACTTCGGGTTCTGGGGACGATTCCCGGCACCCGGTTGGATCGATGCCGGCGGGCCGCCGGCGACTCCGACTGGCCCATGGCCCAACGGCGTCAACGCAATCCTCGCCGGAACTCTGGGTCAGAACGGCTGGCCGTGCCCCGTCGCGATCGCCACGATCTGTAACATCTCTTACACGTCGCTGCTCGGCACCTACAACTGCTTCTCGCAGGTGCACGCCAAGCTGTGCACGCCTCCAGACGTGGAGCTCCAGCCGCAGTGCTTCAGCAGCTGCCCGCCGCCCCCGGGGCTGCTGTCCCAGGAGAATGCGCCGATGTCGCTGGAGTATCCGCCCTACACCGGCGGTGACACCGCCAACGAGAACTACTGCCAGGCCCCACCCAACCCGGGCGACCCCAACGCGCCCTGCCAGGGCGCGCAGATCACGCCAGGCGCAGTGCAGTTCTACTTCCCGGTCGGCTCCTGCATGCTGCAGAACTCCACGGGCGCGACATATGTCTTCAGCGGCCTGCAGTACAACTGGATCGTGATCTACCAGCAGGCCGGCGCTCCTGTCAGCTGCTACAACACCCTGAACGGTGGCGCGTCGACCCAGTACATCGGCACCATCTACTCTCCGTCCTCCGACTGGAAGATCGCCGGCGGCAACCGCTCGCCCCTCGCGGGCCAGGTGATCAGCTACACGGCGACCGTCACAGGTTCGTCGGCCGTGGGCATCGACTTCAACCCGAACTACGCGCCGGCTCCGCCCGCCGCACGCCTGATCGCCTGATCGGCTGAGTCAGCCCGCGGGGCGCGCCTCGTAGCCCAGCGCGCGCAGCGCCTCGTCGATCCACTGCACGGCCATCTCCCGCGTGTTGGCCCAAACCTCAGGCGACGAATCGGCCATGCCGGTGTCGATCACGACCCGGCCGGCCACGCGCAGCAGGCGTCGCACGAGCGGTCCGGCCTCCGGTACGCTGAGCTCGAGGTTCTCCAGCGCGCGGGAGAGCATGAAGCACGCGGCGTTGAACGTCTCCGCGTCGATCCGCTTATCATTCGCCAACCGCTCGGCCAGATCGGCCCTTAGATCGGAGGGGTCCATGTGCCGGGTAATATTCAAACAGAGGATGATGGACCTTACCGAACCCGTATTGCTCACGGCCGAAGGGCTGGAAAAGCTCAAGCGCGACCTCGAGGTCGCGCTGCGCCGCCGCGCCGAAGCCGGTGAGCGCCTCAAGGAGGCGTTCCAGCCTGGCGACATAGAGGACAACCCCGAGTACGAGCAGGCCAAGGAAGAGGTCGGCCTGCTCGACAGCCGAATCTACGAGCTGCAGGAGATGATCGGCCGCGCTCAGATCATCAAGGAAACCCACTCGAGCGTCGTCGAGCCTGGCTCGACGATCGAGGTCGTCGACAATGACGGCGATACCGAGACCTATCACCTGGTCGGCGCCGTGGAGAGCGACCCGTCCGCGGGGCGCATCTCGGTCGACTCGCCGGTCGGGCGCGCGCTCGTCGGCAAGAAGAAGGGCGACAAGGTTACGGTCAGCGTGCCGTCCGGGACCTTAACTCTCACCGTAAAGGCGGTCAAATAACACCACGTCGTTAAGGGCGACCGAGTCGACGCAGGCCATCGATCCGGAAGCGATCTCCGATCGCACCACCGTCGGCGTCCTGTTCCGGCAGATGGCCAAGTACACAGACCGCCCCCTCGCCCACTACCGCGACGGCGATGGCCCCTGGCAGGTTCACTCCTGGTCCGACATGCGACGCGACGTCCTCGCCGTCGCGTCCGGCCTTGTCGCCGCCGGGGTGAAGGCGGGCGACTGCGTGCTTCTTCTCTCGGACAACCGCATCGAGTGGCTGTACTGCGACTTCGCCATCCAGGCCGCCGGCGCGATCACCGTGCCCGTCTACCACAACCTCGCGGCCGAGGGCGCCCAGACGATCGCGACGGACAGCGCGGCCACGTACGCGATCGCGTCCGGACCTGAGCTCGGCGCGAAGCTCCAGGTCACGGGCAACCTGCGGCACATCGCCTACATGGACCGCGAGATCGCCCAGTGGGTCAAACAGCAGCCCGGCAACCTCGCCGAGGTCGGCGCACGCCTGGGCAAGATCTCCCCCGACGACCTCTGCACGATCGTCTACACGTCCGGCACGACCGGCAATCCGAAAGGCGTCGAGCTCGCGCATGGCAACCTGGTCGACCTGAGCCGCGGCGCGGTCAAGATGCATCCGATCACCGACCGGGACTCGTCGATCTCGTGGCTGCCGTACTCACACGTTTTCGGCCGCATCAACGACATCTTCGACGGCCTCCTGTACGGCGGCCAGACGTGGATCTCACGTGGTCCAGATCACCTCGCGGAAGAGATTCGCGAGATCAAGCCGACGATCATGCTGAGCGTGCCGCGCGTCTACGAAAAGATGTATGCGGCCGTCATGGCGAGGGTGCGCCAGGCGAGCCCGGTGCGACGAGCGATCTTCAAGTGGGCGATCGCCGCCGGCACTCGCTTCTCGAGGTCGAATCAACCAGGGCCCGTGCTGCGTGCGCAGCGGCGTCTGGCAGACCGCCTCGTCCTCACTTCCATTCGAAAGCTCCTGACCGGCGGCCGGCTGCGCTTTTTCATCAGCGGCGGCGCCGGCCTGGCGAGGGAGGTCGAGGAGTTCTTCTGGGCGCTTGGGGTGCCGATCTTGAACGGATGGGGTCTGACCGAGACCTGTTCCGGCGTCTGCTCGAACACGCTTTACGAGCACCGCTTTCTGACCGTCGGCAAACCCGTGCCTGGGGTTGAGCTGAAGATCGCCGGCGACGGCGAGATCCTCGTCAAAGGCCCGGGCAACATGCGCGGCTATCACAACCAGCCGGCGGCAACCGCGGAGGTGTTGAAGGACGGCTGGTTCTACACCGGCGACATCGGCGAGATCGACGGCGACGGTTACCTCAAGATCACCGACCGCAAGAAGTCGCTCTTCAAGACCTCTGGCGGCAAGTACATCGCGCCGCTGGCGATCGAGCACGCGCTGCTGCGCAACCCGCTCGTGCTGCGGGCGGTTGTGGTCGGCGAGGGCAAGCCTTACATCACGGCGCTTGTCGTGCCCGATTGGGACGCCGCTCGGCAGCAGGGCCTCGACGAGGCGGCCTTACGGGCGTCGGTTCAGAAGACGGTCGACGAGGTGAACTCGGAGTTAGGGCACTGGGAAACCGTGAAGTACTTCACCCTGCTTCCGCACGACTTCACCGAGGAGGCCGGCGAGCTCTCGCTGAAGCTGGACGTCAAGCGCAAGGTGATCGCCGAACGCTACCGCGACCAGATCGAAGCCATGTACACGGGAAAGTCGCAACCCTCGTAGATTTGCAGCCGTGGCTGGACCGACCGACCTCTCCGAGCTTCACGCGGCGCTAGACCGGCTGCGCCCTCAGCTGTGCCACTGCGGCCTCAAGGGCGAGTGCCTCGGCTGCAAGGGGATCGAGATGGTGCGGGTGCAGGCGGAGGCCGTGGTCGCGGCGGCCAGCCAGCCGATCCTGATCCAGGTCGCCCAGGAGAGCGCGATGAAGGACATGGCGTCTCGTTTCCAGGCGATGTCGGAACGCCTCATGTCCGATCCTGAGATTCGTCGCTCGGCCGAGCAGATGCAGGAGCGCTTGATGGCCGACCCCGAGACGCGCCAGCTCCTCGAGGAGCTGATGCGACGCCTCGGCGGCCCGCCTCCCGAGGAGCTGAACTAAGTCCGGCTCAGGCTGCCGAGGGCGTCGCTGTCGGTGCGGGCTTGGCGTGCTTGACCGGCGCGCTCCACAGCGGAAGCGGACCGGTCTGCAGCCGGTTCAGGATCGCCTGCTCCTGGGCAGCAGTGAGCTTCTTGCCTGTGACCGCCGCATCCAGGGCCGGCTTCAGGTTTGCGATGAGCCGCGTGCGGAACTCTGCCTCGGTGACGGGCGGATTCTGCGCCGCGGCGATCTGGGAAAGGGACTGCCCGCCCGCGAGGTCGGTCTTCAATTGGGCGTCGGTGATGCCGAGCGCGGAGGCCGCCGCGGTCTCATACGCCGCGAGGTAGGCGCCGAGCTCGCCCTTGTTGCCGCCTCGCGGAGCGGCCACCGAGGCGATCGTGCAGGGCGTCTGGTTGGCGAGCTTCTGCTTGATCGCGTCGGCCTTGGCCTGCGTGAGCTGGTTGTTCTTCACCTGGTCCGCCAGCGTTTCGGCGATCGCCTTTTGAAAGGCCGCGTTGATCTGGGCCTGGCTCTTGCCGACGTCCACCGCAAAGTGGCCCATGAAGTCCGAGCAGACCGTGGACTTGCTCGACGCCTGCGCCGCGGTGGCGGTCCCGGCCGTCGCGGGCGACGAAGATGAGGGGTGGAAGCCAAAGTTCATGCCTGAGGCGGAGGCGGTGACAACCACCGCGGCGGCGGCGACCACGACAGCCCCGGCGGCAAAACCGGCGATTCGCAGATGGCGGGCTCGAAGGAGTCTTGTCATGTTCCAAGTAGACGCCGGTCCGGCTCCAGGCTTCTTCAAGGTTTTGTAAGTCGACCCGCGGTCTATATTCGCGGCATGGAAGCGCCTCCCACTTCGGGATGGAGCGGCAAGCACGCGGTCGAGCTGTACGTCCGCACGTACGCGACCATGCTCCAGAGCTCGGGCGACATCAAGATCGAGTCGCTGGTCCAGGCGCACCTTGGGATGGGATCGGTGCTCCATCCGATGGCTGCGCAGCCGCAGTCGGATATGGGCGCGCTGCTCTACACGGTGCGGCGCCTACCCGTGGCGATCAACCACTGCCGCCGCGTGGTCATGGGACAGAGCCCGCAGGGATTCAGAGCCGTGCTCGGAGCCGACATCATGACCTGGGAAGCGGTCAAGGCCCCGGCCCGCCGGAGGCGCTGGTATCACGACGGCAAGAACACGCTCGCCGTCCTGATCGCGTCGACGTCCGACATCGATGACCTCGTGCCGACCCTCGTCGCCTTCCAGATCGAGTGGAACAAGCTTCATCGCGCGCTGCAAGACGTGGGCCTGTCCGACAACGAAGCGATGGAGGCCGCCGGGGCCAGCCAGGACGACTGGCGGCGGCTGCATGACGCGTGGGGCGACAGCTTCGATGCCAACCTCGCAGCGATCAAGCGCGAGGAGTGCCGCATCGTGCTGCGCTTGATCGGCGGCAGCCACATCGGGTTTGCCCGCAACGCCAGCCGCTGGTGGCTGCCGATCGCGGCCGCAATGGACGAGATCGGCGCACGGGACGCGCCGATCTATTTCGTTTCCTCGAACGCGCACAGTCTCGTCAACGTGCTGACCGGTGTCGCGCGGCGCATCGAGAACGAGATCGTCGACTACATCGGGCGGAGCGACCGCGGCCTAGACGAGGAGAGGCGAAAGCTGGAAGCAGGGCACAGCCGGGCGTCAAGGCAGAATTGGCTGTACTACGGCGCGCGTCAGATCTTCGACGCGCACCCCGAGCGCGAGCGGCTGCGAAGGTGGCGAGCGGAGCTCGAGGCGGCGAACGGCGTGCGTCACGTCCCTGCTATCGGCACAGGCGTCGACTCCGCGGCGCAGGTCTTCATGCTGTCCAAGCTCGACGCGTCCGCCATCGATCCGCGCGTCGGCGCCGTCGACGAACGGAAGCTGCGCGAGTCCGATGCATGCATCGTCAACATCGACTACCCGCTCGGTGCTGCTGCGTATCACATCCTCCGTCAGGTCGCCGAGCAGGCCGCCTGGGTGGCTGGCGTCTACGTGCTCGGCAAGGCAGCGACGCTCAACGCCGACGTCGGCGATGTGATGATCCCAAACGCCGTGTACAACGAGCACTCCGGCAACACGTACTGGCTTGCCAACTGCTTCACGGCCAGTGACGTGCAGCCGAACCTCGTCTATGGCTCAGCCCTGGACAACCAGCGGGCCGTCACCGTGCGAGGCACCTTCCTGCAGAATCGCGATTACCTCGACTTCTACTACCAAGGGCGCTACACGGTCGTCGAGATGGAGGCCGGGCCTTACCTCGACGCTAGCTATGAGGTCGGGCACGCGGAACGGTTTCCGACCGGCGAGAGCGTGAACATGGCGCAGCTCTCGTTCGACCTGGGCATCGTCCACTATGCGTCCGACACTCCTTACACGCAGGCGCGCACGCTCGGCGCGCGTGGCCTCAGCTATCGAGGGATGGACTCGACCTACGCGTCGGCTATCGCGGTTGCGCGGAGGATCCTGCAGCGCGAGGAGGCGCTTCTCGAGCCGGCGAAGTAAACACGGCGTGCGGGTGGTTGTGCTCGCCGGCGCCGTGATGGATGTCTCCGCACGGATGGCAGCTCTCCACCTGGATTGTCGTGTGCCCGATGTTAAAGCGACCGCACAGGCGCTGCTCGAGGTGCCGAACGATGTGTTCGGCATCGGCGAGCGGGGTGTCTTCAACGACGACATGCACGCTGAGGGCGATGTCTTCGGAGGAGAGCGCCCATACGTGCAGGTCGTGAAAGCTGACGACTTGATCCGAGGCTTCGATCTCGTCGGCCACTGCCGACAGGTCGATGTCCGGCGGCGTCCCCTCGAGGAGGAGGTTGACCGTTTCGCGCACGATCCGCCAGGCTCCGAACGCGATCAGGGCCGCGATGCCCAGCGACAGGATCGGGTCGATGTAGAGCCAGCCGGTGAGGAGTATCACCCCACCGGCTATGACCACTCCGGCCGAGGCGCCTATGTCGCCCGCCACGTGCAGGAACGCCGCTCGCATGTTCAGGCTCTTCGTCTCACCGCGGAGCCCGAAGACCACATACGAGTTGATGGCAATTCCGATCAGCGCGGTGACGATGACGACCCATCCCTGCACCGGTTCAGGGCTGACGAGCCGGCGCACCGCCTCGTACGCGATGGCGATGACGATCACGATCAACGTCACCGAGTTGACCAGCGCGGCGAGGATGCTCACCCGCTGGTAGCCGTAGCTCCGACGCCGATCCGCCGGGCGTTTGGACTGCTCCAGCGCAAACCACGCGAAGCCCAGGGCGAACACGTCGGTCAGGACGTGGCCGGCGTCCGACAGCAGCGCCAGCGAGTGCGAAATTAGCCCGCCGGCGAACTCGACCAGCAGGATGACGAAGGTGAGCGCCAGCGCCGTCCTGAGGGTGGCGCCCCGGCGGTTCATGTGTTCCACAAGTTCACTTTACCCACCGCGCCACCAATCCTCTCCACGTTCCAGATAGGCGAGCAGCATGCCGTGCCGCAGACCCTCGTGGCTCACATGCAGCAGGGCCAGGCCGTACCAGTCCAGGAACAGGAGCAGGGCCTCCACCCCGCCGCGCATCGCCCGGACGCGGTTCATTGGAAGGCCCACCTCGGCGGCGACGCGGGCCGCCCGCTGCCCGTCCAGCCGCGCCTCGCAGGTCAGCAGGTCGGCCGTGGTCAGAACCGGCGGCGGGTTGCGCCGGGCCAGGACGGCCGGCAGGTTCGACGCGGTGCCGCCCGTGGCGACCAGCCTTTCCACGTCGCCATCCGGAGCCTGAGCCAGCTCACGGAGCGCCGCCCTGCGGAGCCTCGCCCTTTCCTCGGGTTTGGGTGGGTCGGAGAGGTGGGTCGCCGCCAGGACCCCCGAGCCGATCGGCAGCGACGCCGAGCGGAGCATCTCATGATCGCGTGCGATCACGACCTCGGTCGAGGCGCCGCCGAGGTCGACCATCGCCCACTCCCGTCGGATCGCGTGGCGGCTGGCCACGCCGAGAAAGCTGAGCTCGGCCTCGCGGCGGGCCGAGATGATGCGCACGGGCTCGCCGATCGCCTCGCCGGCCCGCCTGACGAACGCGGCTCCGTCCGAGGCCTGACGCACCGCCTGCGTGGCGCACGCGATGAGCCGTTCATAGCCGTGGGACTGCGCCTGCTGAATGACTCGCCGGAGCGCTCTGATCGCGGTTCCGGCCCGGCTGCCGATCACGCCGCTCTTGGCGACCTGGGGGCCCAGCTCCGGCATCTCCACGTAGTGGGCGACATACTCGAGGTTGCCGCGCACGACGTCGGCGACGAGCACGTGCACCGTGTTGCTGCCGATATCCACCGCGGCGAGTCGCATTCAGAAGGAACTCTAGAATCAGCCGGAATGGCGACGCGTAAGGCGAGGACCCGAGTGGAGCGAGACTCGATGGGCGAGATGGAGGTCCCGGCCGACGCTTACTACGGCGCCTCGACGCAGCGCGCGGTCCTCAACTTCCCGATCTCCGGCCAGCCGTTGCCCCGCCGCTTCATCCGCGCGCTCGGCATGGTCAAGAAGGCCGCCGCGCAGACGAATCGCGAGCTCGGCCTGCTGCCCCGCCGGCGTGCGCAGGCGATCGCAGCGGCGGCGCAGGAGGTCATCGACGGCAAGCTCGACGACCAGTTTCCGATCGACGTCTACCAGACCGGTTCCGGCACCTCCACCAACACCAACGCCAATGAGGTGATCGCGAATCGCGCCACCGAGATCCTCGGCGGCGAGCGCGGCTCGAAGCTGGTCCATCCGAACGATCACGTCAACATGTGCCAGTCGTCCAACGACGTCATACCGACCGCCATACAGCTCGCGTCGGCGATGGCGATCAAGGACGAGCTCGTTCCGGCGCTGGAGCGGCTCCAGCGCGCGCTCGAAGCGAAGAGCAAGGAGTTCTGGCCCGTCGTGAAAACGGGCCGCACTCACCTGCAGGACGCGACTCCGATCCGCCTCGGGCAGGAGTTCCGCGGTTACGCCGGGCAGGTCGAGGAGTCAATCCGACGCGCCGAGGGAGCGGTGGACGAGCTGTCGCGCGTTCCGCTCGGCGGCACCGCGGTGGGGACCGGGCTCAACTCGCATCCGCAGTACGCGCGCATCGCCACGGCCCGTCTCGCCAAGGCGACGGGCGTACCGGTGCGCGAAACCCAGAACCACTTCCACGCCCAGGCGACGCTCGACGTGCTGGTCGCCGCACACGGCGCCCTGCGCACGATCGCAACCAGCCTGTGGAAGATCGGCTCGGACATCCGGCTGATGGGCACCGGCCCGGTCGCCGGCCTCGGCGAGCTTCGCCTGCCGGAGACGCAGCCGGGCTCGAGCATCATGCCGGGCAAGGTGAATCCGGTGATCATCGAGTCGATGCTGATGGTCATCGCCCGCGTGTACGGCAACGACACGACTGTCCTTGTGTCGGGCCAGTCCGGCAGCATCTTCGAGCTCAACGTGATGATGCCGGTGGCCGGCTATTCGGTGCTCGAGTCGATCACTCTCCTGGCCGCCGCCGCGCGCAACTTCGCCGAGCGATGCGTCGAAGGGCTGCAGGCGACCGACCGCGGGCCCGAGCTCGTCGAGCGAAGCCCGATGCTGGCCACGGCGCTCAATCCCGTCATCGGGTACGACGAGGCGGGCAAGCTTGCCAAGGAGTCGATGCGCACCGGCAAGTCGATCCGGCAATTGGCTCGCGGGCGCGGCGTCAGCGAGAAAGAGCTGAACAAGGTGCTCGACCTCGGCAAGATGACCAAGCCGGGTCTCGAAGGTCCGGGCGGAGGCGGCTAAGACGAATGGCGGCAGCAGGCCGGATTCATTCCGGCCGCCCCCACGCGCGCGCCACCAAACGCCGCCACGCATCGCCTAGATGCGACTCGAGCATCCGCTCCGCCGGTTCCGCCTCGCCGCCGTCCTGCTCGCCGCCGTCATCGCCACCGGAATCGCCGGCTACATGCTCATCGACAGGTGGGACCTTCTCGACTCCTTCTACATGGTGATCATCACGATCAGCACCGTCGGATACACGGAGGTGCATCCACAGGGCACGGCGGGGCGGCTGTTCACATCTGGGTTGATCGTCGTCGGCGTGGCGACCATGCTGTACGGCTTCGGAGTTTTCGCCGAGACGCTGGCGGACAATGCTTTCGGCACATATCGAAGGGGGCGCCAATTGCAGCGAGACCTTGACCACCTCCGCGACCATTTCGTGATCTGCGGCTACGGACGCATCGGGACGCAGGTCGTCGCCGAGTTCGAGGATCACCGCGTGCCCTATGTCGTCATCGATCAGACCACAGAGGCGCTCGAGCGAATTCGCGCAGAGGGACGCCTACACATCGAGGGCGACGCGTCGAAGGAGGACGTCCTGAAACAGGCGGGCATCGAGCGTGCCCGCGGGCTCGTCTCCGCGGTCGACTCCGACGAGCGCGCCGTCTACATCGTGCTCGCGGCGCGGGCGATGAACCCGAACCTCTACATCGTGGCCCGCGCGGGCCGCACCGACTCGATCCGCCGACTCGAGCTGGCCGGAGCTTCGCGCACGATATCGCCCTACGTCATGGCCGGCCACCGCATGGCCGAGCTGGCCGTTCGCCCGGCAATGGTCGATGTCCTCGACACGCTGCATCACGGCGAGGGAGGCATCGGAGTCGAGGAGATGTTGGTTGCGGCCGGGACGAATGCCGCCGGCAAGACGTTGGAGGATGCCGGCCTCCTTGGCGCGGACGTGGCGAAGGTGCTGGCCGTGCGCAAGCGCGACGGCACGGTCAACGTGAATCCGCCCGCCGGCGCCCGACTGGAGGATGGGGACCTGGTCATCGCGCTGGGGACCGAGGACCAGCTCGTCGCGAGCGCTTCGCGGCTGAGCTAGGAGAAGAAGCGGGCCGGTGAAAATGCTCGAGCGCCGTCCCGAGCTCGTCGCGATCGGTTCGGTTGCGATCGGGGTTGCGCTCGTCCTGGCCAAGCTGGTGGTCGGAATCCTCACAGGAAGCCTGGGCATTCTGAGTGAGGCGGCGCACTCGTTCCTCGACCTCGCGGCGAGCGTGTTCACGCTGGTCGCGATCCGCACAGCCCGCAAGCCGGCCGACACCGAGCACCCCTACGGCCACGGCCGGACGGAAAACCTGGCGGCCTTCGCGGAGGGGATCCTCCTGCTGGTCACTGCGGCGGGCATCGCCTTCGAGGCCGTCCGCCGCCTGGCCGGCGGCGGCTCGACGGTCAACCCGGCGGGTTACGCCTTCGTGCTGCTGGCCGCGACCGTCGTGATAGAAGCCGGCCGCGCGGCCGTGCTGCGTCGTGTGGGTAGGCTGATCTCGAGCGACGCGATGCTGGCCGACGCCACCAACCGGCTGGCGGACGTGCTGGCGACTCTGGGCGTGATCGCCGGGCTGATCGGGGTGCGCATGGGGCTCAATTGGGCGGACTCAGTCGCCGCCCTGGTCGTGGCGGCCATCGTCGGCCGCGCCGCCGCGATGCTTGCCTGGCGTTCTGGCGACATCCTGATCGACCGCGCGCCCGCGGGCGCCGAGGCGCAGCTGCGCGAGGCGATTCGGGGTGTCGACGGCGTGCGCGAGATCCGCTCCCTTCGCCTGCGGCGCTCGGGGCCCAACCTGATCGGGGATGCGCGGATCGCCACCGGCCGGATGCTCTCGGTCGAAGCCGCGAGCGGCCTCGCCGACACCGTCAAGGCGAAGGCTCGCACGGTGCTGCCTGGTCTCGACCTCGCTGTCTCTGTCGAAGGCCAGGAGCAGAGAGCCGACATCGTGGAGCGGATCCACGCCGCGGCGGCGAGGAACGGCGGAGTGCGCGACTTGCACAACGTCACCGTGGAGCGCGAAGCGAACGGCTCGCTCCATCTGACGATGCACGCGAAGATGCCGGGCGATCTCACGCTGGCTGAGGCGTCCATGACCAGTCGCTCGCTGGAGCGATCGATCAAGTCCGAGCTGCCCGAGGCGACGCGGATCGACATCCACCTCGAGCCGATGGAGCCCATGGTCGTGCCCGGCCAGGACGTCACCGCACGCAGGGCGCAGCTCGCCGCGCGCATGCGCCAGGTGGTCGAGTCCCACCCGGACGTCCGGCGCTGCCTCGACGTCGAGCTCAGCGACAGGCACGACCAGATCTACGCCCACGTCGTGGCCGAGGTCGCCGGCGACGTCAGCCTCGAACGCGCGCACGAGATCGAAAGCCAGCTCGAGGAGATGATCCGGCGCGAGATCCCCGAGGTTCACGAGGTCGTGACACGGGTCACCGCCGCCTGACGCCTGCGGCGTTTGGCCAAGGATTGGCTTTCGAGGCCGAGGTCTGGGAAGCTAGGTCCCCGTGAAATCCCGGCCGGCCGTTGCGCTGTGTCTTCTTCTGCTGCTGGGCCTGGCGGCGTGCGCCGGCCCGCAGCATGACGCCGCGCAGCGAACCACCTCGACGCTGTCCACTCCCAAGCCTCCGCCGACCCTCGCGGTGGCGATCCTGAGGTCGACGCGTCTCGGCCCCACCGGCGCGGAGACGACCGTCCACCTCAGCTTCGGCCTGAGGGCACGCCACGAGCAGCAGCTCGCCGCCCTGCTGGCGTCGGGGATGACGGTCTCGCCCAGCCAGTACGCCGCCGAGTTCGGACCTGATCCTGCCCTCGTCGGCCGCGCAATGGCCACGCTCGAGGCTTCAGGCCTCCAGACCACGTGGCAGCCCAGCTCGAGCCTCATCGCAGCCGACGGGCCGGCGCCGGCTGTGGCGCATCTACTTTCCGTCGACATCGAGAGCTACCGCACGGCCGAAGGCACGGTGTTCTATGCCGCGCTTGGCGAGCCGCAACTTCCCGGACCACTCGCGGCCGTCGCCACGGGCGTCAGCGGCCTCGACGACTACCGCCGCACGCGCGCCTACGCCGTCCGGCCGGGGGGACTGACGCCTACCGACGTCCTCTCCTACTACGACATCAAGCCTTTACGCGACGCCGGGCTCGACGGAACGGGCCAGACGATCCTGCTGCCGGAAATCGATGACCTGCCCAACCTGAACGACCTGAACAAGTTCGCGACCAAGTACGGCCTGCCGGCCTACGACAGCCTCCTGACCGTCAAACGCGACGCGAGCTGGGGGACGCCTGAGAAGCCGCAGGGCGAGACGGTGCTCGACCTCGAGATCGCCCACAGCGTCGCGCCGAACGCAAAGCTCGTCGTCTACATGTCGGCGTCCGACTTCGGGCACGGAGACAGGGCGTTCGACCAATTGGTGACGGACCATCTGGGTTCGATCATCTCGGAGAGTCTCGGCTCATGCGAGCCCGACACCCCAAGCGGGCACCGCAACACGTACGCCTCGATCGAGGACCGCGCGGTCGCGCTGGGCATGTCGCATTTCGTGGCGAGCGGTGACAACGGCGCGTACACCTGCGGGCTCGACCAGGACGCCGCGGCCAGCTTTCCTTCGACGTTGCCGACCGTGACCGCGGTTGGCGGAACCTCCGTGTTCGAGTCGCAGCAGGGCATCTACTACAAGGAGTACGCGTGGGGCAGCCCCATCGACCAGAGCGGTGGCGGCGGCGGCGCGAGCGTCTTCTACTCCGCTCCGGCCTACCAGCAGCATGTGGTCTCCAGCCAGGGCCACGGTTTTCGGCAGGTGCCGGACGTGGCGGCGGATGCCGACCCCTCGACCGGATTTCACATCGTCTTCGGCGGCGCGGAGGGTCAGGCGGGAGGCACGTCGGCCGCGACCCCGCTGTGGGCGGCGACGATTGCCCTGATCAACCAGGACATGAAGAAAAAAGGGCTGCGCGAGGTCGGCTTCGCAAACGGGGCGCTGTACTGGATGGGCGAGAACCTGGCGAAGTTCTCGACGAAGCCGTTCCATGACGTCACGGCCGGCAACAACCTTGGCTACGACGCTGTGGCGGGCTGGGACTTCGCGACCGGCTGGGGCAGCATGGACGCGGCAGCGATGGACGCCGCTTGGGCGACGTATATCAAAGGGGGCGGTGGGTGAAAGAGCCGCCCAGCATCGAGTCCGAGCCGCCGCCCCTGGTGAGCTGCCCGCACTGCGAATCCACCGTGCCCGCGGGCGAATTCTGCGGCCACTGCGGCGCACACCTCCCAAGCGGGAGCGCACGGCGGCAGCACGCTTACGCCGCAGTCCCCTCGCAGCGGGTGGCTCAGCTCGCGATCGTGAGCACCCTCTTTCCGCATCTGCCGCACCGCGGCGGGAGACCCTTCCGGCTCGCCCTCATCGCGGCTGCGGTTGTGGTCCTCTTGCTTGCGGTCCTGCACCTGTACGCCATGGCGACGGTGGCCGCGGTGTTCGCGCTGCCGGTCCTCTACCTGATGTACCTCTATGAGGTGGAGGTCTACGAGTCCGAGCCGTGGCTCGTGGTCGGAGCCACGATGGTGTTCGGCGCGCTGCTCGGCCTTGCGTTCACCAACGTCACGGCCCGCTCGCTGTCGCAGCTGAACCTCACCGCAGATCGCGATACTGGTTTCTTCCTGGCCGGCCTGGTCATCCCGATCACATCACAGGCGCTGATGCTCGCCGGCCCACTCTTCCTTTATATGTTTCGCTCCCGCTTTCGCGAACCACTCGACGGCCTCACCTTCGGGGCCGCCTCCGCGCTCGGGTTCACGCTGACCAGCTCGCTTGTCGCGCTGTGGCCGCTGATCTCGGGTGACTCCCTGGTCGGAAGCGACGCGCCGCTCGACTGGGCGGTCCGCCTGACGCGCGCAGGCCTGCTCGTCGCCCTCATCAACGCGAGCACCACGGCACTCGTCGCCGCTGCTCTCTGGCTGCACCGCTACGACCGCCGCCGCAACGATCGCCCATGGCAGTCGAGCGTGCTGGCGGCGTTTGTCATCGCCTTCGGCCTGCAGGTGGTCCTCGGCATGATCGCGTTTGCCCTGGATGACCCCGTGGCCGACCTCGCCGTCCTCGCGCTCGCGACCGCGGCGGTGCTCGTCCTCCTGAGGTTCGTGATCCACGACGCGCTCCTGGTCGAGGGCACCGAGCACCAGATCGGCCCCGACGCGCCCTGTCCCGAATGCCACCGAATGGTCCCGACCATGGCGTTCTGCCCCGCGTGCGGAGCCGCGCGAGCCGCCGCGGCCAAGCGTGCCCGGCCGAGGATTGCCTGAGTGTCGGTGCAGTACCAGCCGGCCACCCGCTTCTGCGGCCGGTGCGGAGCTCCGCTCGCTCCCGGCGCGCCTTACTGCGGACGATGCGGCACGCCGGTTGTGGCGCAGGCAGCTGCGGCGCAGCCGATGTATCGCTATCCGCAAGGCCCGCCCATCGCTTATCCCCGCGGACGCCAGGTCATCAAGCTGGGACCCGCATGGATCGCGGGCGGCCTCGTGCTCATCCTCATTGCGGTGGCGATCGCCGTCGGTGGGTTCGCGGCGTCGCAGTTCAACAACTCGACCCATTCCACGTGCACGCAGAACTGCGCGCCGAAGTTCGTCACGCCGCTGCCGGAGGAATCGTCGTACCGCAGCTCGGCATTCAAGTACCAGGTCAACTACCAGTCGGACTGGACGGTCCGAGCCCAGGACGCGAATGGCGTCACGCTCGGCACCAAGCTCGGCTCGGTCCAGGTGACCGGTACGAGAGGCGGCACCCCCGACCAGCTCCTGCAAACGACCGTATCCGCGCTGCCCTCCGCGAAGTGGCAGAACGTCAAGCTCGTGGTCAACCTGAAGGGCGCGCACCTCGGCGACCAGGACGGCAGCGGCGCCGTCTACTCGGCCGACCTTCTGGGCGCGTCACAGACCGCGGCCAAGGTGAGGTTTGCTGTGATCGCGGCGAGCCGCGGCGGCGTGACGGTCGTCGTCTTCGCCGTCGATCCGGCCGATCCCAAGGGCTCGCCCAACGGCATGCCGGAAGGCCAAGAGTTCGACTATCTCTGCACGGAATTTATCTGGGGGCCCTAGAACCTTTCGACTGCAAGTCGGGCGCCGAAGCCTAGGAGGACGACCACTTTCACGGGGGAGGCAGGCCTCCCCCGTGGAACCCCCGCCGAGTCACACGATGCATGGTGGCGTTCGGTGCGTCACGCTGGGTGACGGCCGGAATGAATCCGGCCTACTGCCGCCACCCGTCTAGATAGTTCCTAGAAGCGCTCGACAGCCAAGCGGGCACCGAAGCCGAGGAGGGCGACGCCGGTTACTCGCTGCATCCACTGCCGCACGCGCGGAGTCGTGATCACCTCGCGAAGCCGCGTCACGAACAGGCCGTAGACGTTCATCCAGACCCAGCCGATCAACGCGAAGATCACGCCCAGCTCGAGCAGCCGCGGCAGCACCTCTTGTCCCGGTACCACGAACTGCGGCAGGAACGTGACGAAGAAGACTCCAAGCTTCGGGTTGGTGAGGGCGGAGAGAAACCCCTGCCGGAAGACGGCGTGAGCGGGCGCCGCGGCCGGGGCGGAGGCGAGGAGGTCCTCGGGCCGGCGCCGAGACTCGATCAGGGTGCGGATGCCGAGGTAGGCGAGGTAGCCGGCACCGGCGATCTTCAGCGCGAAGAGCACGTCAGCCGACGTACGCAGGAGCGCCGACAGTCCTACCGCCGTCGCCAAGACCCAGATGATCAGCGCGAGCGCGATGCCGCTGGTGGTCAACACGACCCCGCGCCGCCCGTGCGCCAGGGCGTTCTTCGTCACGACCGCCATGTCCGGACCGGGTGTCACCGCGAGCAGCAGCGACACACCAACGAACGCGATGAGCTGCGTGTCGATCATGCGAGCTCGGGCAGGTCGAACGAGATCTCGTACACGCCGCCGCTCAGCTTGGCCTGGTGGATCCATCCCATCCTCCGAAGGAGGGATAGCATCTCGCGATTCTCCGGCAGCACGATGAGTTGAAACGTCTTGATGCCGTGCTGCCGGCCGACGCGAGCCAGGCTTGTCAGCAGGATGCTGCCCAGCCCGCGGCGCTGGAACTCGTCGATCACCGCCACCGCCACCTCTGCCACGTCGGTGCCCGGGGCGCGGTCGTAGCGCGCGACGCCGACGATTCGTTCAGAGCCGGTAGGTCGGTGGGTGGTGGCGACCAGCGCGAACCGGTCGTTGTAGTCGACGACAGCGAGGCGGTGCGCGAGCGCGTCGGACATCCGCTTGATCGGCGAGAGGAACCGGAAGTAAACGGTGCGCTCGGACATCGCGGCCACCGCCTCGTGGAGGAGCACTTCGTCCTCGGGAACGATGGGGCGCAGGTGCACCTTCGTGCCCTCACTGAGCTCCAGGGTGCGAGACTCAAAACCGGTCGAAGTCACCACCACACAAGGTAACCTCCGGCCGTGATGGCGGCTTCCGGGCGCTGGCGCAACCTCGGCGTGGCCGCTGGGGCGGCCACCGCGGGCCTGTTCGCCCTGTTCGATCTCTACCAGTGGGCCGTCGCGTACGCCTCAGACCGGTTCCACAACGACTTCACCTTCTACTACGCGGCCGCGAAGATCGGCCTGGCCCATGGCTGGCCCTCGATCTACGACCTGCGCCTGCAACAGGCAGAGCTGGATGCGATGGGGTCGGGCATCACGATCGCCCAGCTCGCCCGCTTCATCAGCCCGCCACCCGTCGCGTGGTCGGCGCTGCCGCTGACGGCGCTGCCTTACCCCGTCGCGTACTGGACCTGGAGCGTGCTGCTGCTGGCCGCATTGGGACTCGCGTGGTACCTGGCCGCGCCCGACACGTCGCGCCTGCGGATTGTCTACCTCGCCGCGGCAATCGGCTGGCTGCCCGTCATCTATGGACTGCAGCTCGGCCAGCCCGGCATGTTCGTCGCCGCCGGGGTTGCCGGATCGTACGCTCTGCTTCGCGCCGGCAGGCCGGTGTGGGCGGGCGTCGCGCTCGGCGCGCTGGCGCTCAAACCCCAATTGGCCTTTCTCGTGCCGCTCGCGCTGCTGGCGGCCCGGCAGGACCGGGCGTTCCTAGGCAGCCTGCTGTCGCTCGGAGCGCTGGCCGCCGCGTCGGCGGTCGCGCTGGGTGGGGACGGGATCGGCACGTATCTCTCACGCCTGAGCTTTGCCTCGAGCGTTCCGGTGAACCGAGAGCTCACGCTCGCCACGCTGCTCGGCGGCGGGACCGTGACGCGTGCGGTGCAGGCCGTGATCGCGCTCGGATCGCTCGCGCTCGTGTACCGCCTGCGCCATCGCGGACCCGAGTGGATCTACATCCCGGCTGTGGTCGGGGGAATGCTCGCGACGCCGTACTTGCACCTCGACGACCTGGCCATGCTCGGCCTCGCGGGATGGCTGTGCCTACGCGCGTCGACCCCGCGGTGGACGTGGGCTTACGTGCTGGCGGTCGTGCTCGCGGTCGAGGGCGAGCCCATATGGGGACCACTGCCGGTCCTGGTCGGTGAGCTGGGCGCGCTGGGCCTGATCTCAGTCGCCGCTCTGAGGAGGCAGCCCGTGACGCCCCTCCCCGCGCGTGAAGCGCCTCGCGCCCTCCCACGCCTCTCCTGAGCCGATCGCCTCGGCACCGCCGCGATACTCCGCTTTCATCGCTTCATCCAGGCTCAGCGACCACTGATTGAGCGCGCTGCGACGGTCAGCTCGCAGGGTGGCCTGCGGAAACCTCGCGATCTCCGCGGCAAGGTTCTGCCCTTCCCGCAATGCATCCCCGGCCTCGACCACGCGGTCGACGAGCCCGATGCGATACGCCTCCTCGGCGGAAACCGGGCGGCCGGTGAGGATCATGTCCAGAGCGCGGCCCTGCCCGACTAGCCGCGGCAGGCGGACGGTCCCGAGGTCGATCAGCGGCACGCCAAAGCGCCTGTTGAACACACCCAGGGTGGCGTTGCGCGCGGCCACGCGCAGGTCGCACCACAGGGCAAGCTCGAGACCACCCGCGACCGCGTAGCCCTCGATCGCCGCGATGACCGGCTTGTCGAGGTTCATCCGCGTCGGGCCCATCGGCCCGTCGCCTTCCTCGCTCAGCCGATCGGGAGCGCTCGAAAGCGACTTGAGGTCGTAGCCGGCGCAGAAGTGGCCGCCCGCGCCGGTCAGCACCGCGACCGCCAGCTCCTTGTCCTCGGCGAAGCGGCGGAACGACCCGGCCAGGGCTTCGGCCGTCTCGGCGTCGACCGCGTTGCGCACCTGTGGCCGGTCGATGGTGACGGTGGCGACCGCCCCGTCGACCTGGAACCGTGCTGTCACGGGCGGTCTTGGTCGGCTTCGTCGGCCTCCATGAACGGATAGCGATGGTCGGTCGGCGGCACGTAGGTCTCCTTGATCACGCGCGGGCTGACCCAGCGGATCAGGTTCAGGAACGAGCCTGCCTTGTCGTTGGTCCCGGACGCGCGTGCCCCGCCGAACGGCTGCAGCCCTACCACCGCTCCGGTCGGCTTGTCGTTGATGTAGAAGTTGCCCGCCGTGTTGACGAGCTTCTCGGACGCCTTGCTGATCGCCTGCCGGTCGCGCGCGAAGACAGCGCCGGTCAGGCCGTACGGGCTCGTCCGGTCGCAGAGCTCGAGCGTCTCGTCGAACTTGCCGTCGGCGTACGGATAAACCGTGAGGATCGGTCCAAAGAGCTCCTCTCGCAAAAGCTTGAAGTCAGGGTCGGTCGTTTCGATCACCGTCGGGCGGATGAACCAGCCGACCTTGTCGTGGCCCTTGCCTCCCGCGATGACCTTGGCGCTCTCGGTCTTGCGCGCGTACTCGATCGCGCTCATGTGGTTCGCGTAAGCGCGCCCATCGATGACGGCGCCCATGAAGTTGCGAAAGTCCGCGACGTCGCCTTGCGGGATCGCGTCCACCAGATCGACCAGCTCGGATTTCATGGCCTTCCACATCGACTGCGGGATGTAGGCGCGCGATGCGGCTGAGCACTTCTGTCCCTGGTACTCGAAGGCACCGCGAACGAGCGCGGTGCGCAGCGCGGCGGTGTCCGCGGACTCATGAGCCACGACGAAGTCCTTGCCACCCGTCTCGCCCACCAGGCGCGGATAGGTGCGGTAGCGGTCGATGTTTTGCCCGACCTCTTTCCACATGCCGTGGAAGACCTCGGTCGAGCCTGTGAAGTGAATCCCCGCGAGGTCACGGTGATTGAGCACCTTCTCCGAGATCTCCGAGGCGCTGCCGCTCACCATGTTGATCACACCCGGCGGCATGCCGGCCTCGAGCAAGAGCTCCATCAAGAAATGGCTGACGAGCAGCGTCTGCGTCGCGGGCTTGAACACCACCGTGTTGCCCATGAGCATCGGCGCCGTGGGCAGGTTGCCCGCGATCGACGTGAAGTTGAAGGGGCTCACCGCGAAGATGAAGCCCTCGAGCGGACGATATTCGAGGCGGTTCCAGGCCGTGCCGTCGTTGTACGGTTGATTGCGAAGCAGCTGATCACCGAAGAACGCGTTGTAGCGCCAGAAGTCGATCGTCTCGCAGGCCGCGTCGATCTCTGCCTGGTGGACGGTCTTTGACTGGCCGAGCATGGTCGCCGCGTTGATCGTGTCGCGCCAAGGTCCCGCGAGAAGCGACGCTGCCCGCAGCAGGACAGCCGCTCGCTCGTGGAATGACGTGGCCGCCCACATCCGCCTCGCCGCGAGCGCCGCGTTGATCGCGTCGTCGATGTCCTTCGCGCCGCCGACCGCGTACTCGGCGATGGCCAGCTCGTGACGGTGCGGCGCGCGGATGTCCCCGCGGGAGGCTCCCCACCGCCGCTCTCCGCCGATCTGCATCGGGACCTCTGTGCGGGCGTCGGTCAGCTCGGCCAGGCGCGACTTGATGGTCTTGCGGTGCGGATCGCGGGGCGCGTAGGAGCGCACCGGCTCGTTGGTGGGTTGGGGAACCTGGAAGTGTGCGTCGGCGGTCATCCTCTCTCCTCCGCGTATGGGGTGGGCGACTCGATCATCCCACGTAACCCGATGTCGTATTCCAGCCAGTGAGCCTGGGGTATGCGCCCGCGCCTGCCGGCTCCACCACGGAGCGCGTCCGCCAGACCGTCGCCCTCCTGCGCCGGCGCGGCTACGCCGTGGGTCCCTCGCGCCTCGGCGAGCTGTGCCTGGGCGGGCAGGTGGCGGAATCGGACGTCCGCTGGGCCGTCGCCTCGACGAAGGACCTCGTGGCGGCCGATGGGCTCGTCGTGGAGCGCGACGAGCGCAGCCGGACGCGGGCCATCGTCGAGCGGGCCCGTGCGCATGGCGTCGAGTCGGCCGCCTACATCGAGATGGCGATAGGCTTCGTCCGGACCCTGGTCGCGGCCGCCCCCTACGTCCGCGGCGTCTCGATCGCCGGCTCGCTGGCGAGCGGCGGATTTCGGGCTTCGGACGACGTCGACCTGAACCTCATCGTCGACGACGGGTATCGCCACGTTGCATACGTCGCGGTCAACGTGCTCGGCGTGCTGCATGCGCTGCGGCATCGCCGCAAGCCGGTGGACGACCTCACCAGACGCCCCGTCGCGCCACGCCTGATGACCGCGAACCTAATCCTCGAACGCTCCCAGTGCCGGCCGCTGCAGAGGTTGGACGCGGACATGGCCTTCGAGCTGCTGGTCGCCGAGCCGGTGTTCGGGATCGATGCGATTGGCGAGGTAGTCAATGAAAACCCGAGTCTGCTAGACCATTTCCCCCAGCTGTCGGACAAGCCCGCGCCGCTGCTCATCGAGCAGCCGAGACGGCTGACGCACAGGCTGTTTCCGCGCCACCTCGATGGCCCGGCGCGAATCGTCGGCGAGACCGCATGGCGCTACATGCAGTGGACCCGCCGGCACAAACCCGACGCCCTCGCGCGGGTGGCCTTCGTGCGCTCGACCATGCGGCCTTACACCCTGTTCGATAAAAGTTGATCGTCGACATCACCTCCGGCGTGCTGCTGACGACGACCGCGCTGTTGCTTGCGTTTGGCGTGAACCTGGTCAACCTCTCGCTGCGCGCGATGCGGCTCAAACCGCGAGCCGGTCCCCCTGTCGTCGACCGCGACGAACCGAGTGTTTGCGTGCAGGTGCCGATCTACAACGAGCGCTACGTCGCTGAACGCGTCCTCGACGCCGTGTGCGCCATCGACTGGCCGCGGGACCGCTTCCAGGTGCAGGTGCTCGACGACTCGGACGACGAAACGATCGGGATCGTGGCGCGACGCGTCGCGCGGTGGCGGCGTACAGGAGTCCGCGTCACTCATGTCCGTCGCGGAACGCGGGACGGTTTCAAGGCAGGCGCGCTCGCTCATGGCCTCGAGCAGACGCAAGCGCCGCTCATCGCGATCTTCGACGCCGACTTCGTGCCGCCTCGCGACTTCCTCCGCCGAATCGCCGGCGCTTTCGTCGACCCGTCCGTCGGCTTCGCGCAGGCGCGGTGGGGCCACCTCGACGAGGGCTACTCGTTCTTCACGCGGCTCCAGGCGATGGCCATCGACTTCCATTTCCTGATCGAGCAGGCGGTGCGCTCCACGAGCGGCTACTTCACCAACTTCACGGGGACCGCCGGAGTCTGGCGGCGCGAAGCGATCGTCGACTCTGGAGGATGGAGCTCGCGGACGCTGACCGAAGACCTCGATTTGAGCTATCGCGCGCAGCTGCGCGGCTGGAAGGCCGTGTACGCCGAGGGCCTGGTCGTGCCGGAGGAGCTCCCGGTTTCCATCGACGCCTACCGGCGGCAGCAGTCGCGCTGGGCCACAGGGAGCTTCCAATCCGCGTTCCGGCTGCTGGGGCCGGTTTTCCGCAGCGACAACCGCGCCGCCGTCAAGCTCCAGGCGGCCGTCCATCTGCTTGCCTATGGCGTCGGGCCTCTGATGCTGATCCAATTGCTGTGCTACCCGGCGCTGCTCCTCACCGTCGGGCGGCATGGCATCCCGTGGCAATTGGCGAACGCCTCGATGCTGGTGGTCCTCATCGCGGTCGCGCCGACTTTCGGTTTCATCGTGGCCCAGACCCGGCGCGGGCGCCGTTGGTGGACCGGCGTGCCGTCGATCCTCTGCCAGATCGTCGGAGCCGGCATGTCGCTGAACACGATGATCGCGCTGACCCGCGCCCTGAAGCCGGGTGGGGCTTTCGTGCGGACTCCCAAGCATCACATCGTCCGTCCTGGCCAGGAGTGGATGGATCAGGCCTACGTGCGCGCGGGCGACTGGCGTGTCGTCGTCGAGGCGATGTTCGGCCTGCTGGCCCTGGCGATCGTGCCAGTGGCGCTCGCTTACCGGCAGGGAACGCTTGCCGCTTACGCCGGGATGTTCGCGCTCGGGTTCCTGGTCGTGTCCGGCCTGAGCACCATCGAGTTCGTTGAGGTCATGGCCCTGCGCCGGCTTGGCGGGCGAACCCTTCGCCGGGCGCGGGCGCTCGCTCCCGCCGCGGCGCTCCTCGGCCTGGCCGGCGTCGTCCTCCTGGTCGCCGCCCAGATGCCGGAGCCCTTCGAGGACGGCTACGGCCACTGGCTGATCGCGGCCAACCTTGCATCCACGGGCCACCTCCACGATCCGCTTTTCGGGATGGAGGACACATGGCTGCCCGGATATCACCTCCTCGCTGCGGCCATCCTCCGGCTGTTCGGCCTGTGGCAGATCGGCGCGCTCAAAGCGCTTGGCGCGATGCTCGGGCTCGCGACCGCGGCATGCGTCTACGCGCTCGCGCCAAATCCGCGACAGGCGCGCCTGGCCGTTGTCCTGCTCGTCCTGAACCCAGTGTTTCTCTTCACGTCGGGTTCGGCGGTTGTCGAGCCCCTGGTGACCGCGCTGTTGATGGCCGCCGCCCTGGCCGCTTCACGCAGCCGGATGAAGCTCGCGGCGACGTTCGCTGTCCTGGCGTGCGCCACGTCGACGAAGGCCTGGATCTGGATCGCCGCCGCGGCCGCCTTCGCGCTGGTGGAGACGCTGCGGTCCAGAAAGCGGATACCCGCAGTGGCGTGGACTGTCCCGGCGCTCGCGCTGCTGGTTTTCCTTCAGCTCGGTTTTGCCCCGGCCAGCCACTCGGTCACGCGCGGAACCGTCGAGGTGATGTCCGCGACCGCCCGCGGCAGCCTTCCCGCCGGCGGTCTGGCGCGGCTGACGGCGCTGATCGCCACATACGGCCTCGCGGCACTGCCGCTGTTCGGATTCGCCGTGCCGGGGCTGGTCGTCGCGGGCCGCCGCCACGCGGCGCCGTTGTGGCGGTTCGTCTACGTCCCCGCGCTCGTCTATCTCGCCGCGATCGGAGGGCTCGTCGCGCTCGGGGTCTACAGCGGCAGCCACCGCTACCTCTATCCCGCACTGCCCGCGCTCGCCCTCCTCGCCGCGGCGGTGGTCGACCGCTATGCGGTGGCGCGGCTGGCCACCGTCGCTGCGAGCGCGGTGCTCGCGATCGGGTTCCTGCCCGTCTTCTGGAGCTTTGCGGCGGACAACGCGGGGCTCGTCGCGGCGGGGCGCGCTTCATCGAGCACGCCGGGCATGCTGCTCACCGACTCGCCCGCCGCGGCGTACTACAGCGGCAAGTCCCCCTCCCTGGTCACGGGCTCGCAAGCTCTACCGCTCGATCGCAGCCTGGCGCTGGCCTGGATGCGATCGCACGACGTCAACGTGATCGTGCTCGAGAACATCAGCTACTACCGCGCCACCAGCGTCTTTCCAGACCTGGCCGGCGGCTCCGCCACTGTGCCATTTACGCCGCTCGGCGGGGACTACAACGTGAGCGGCGGGAAACAGGTCTACGCCTATCGCCTTCTTCCCTCTCTTCAGCTCGGATCGGTTTCAGGATCGGGCAAGACCGCACCGCTGGCGAAGGGCGTGACCATGGACGCGTCCGCCACCGCCGAGGGAATGGGCTTTGGAGTCCCGATCGCGCATTACCCCGACGGCTGGGTCTACTCGCGCACCGCGAGAGACATTGATCTATCCACGCCCGGCGCCACCGTCTGGCGACGGACCTTCGAGCTCGACGAGATCGGTGGCGACGCCGCGCACAGCTACCGGTTCGTGCCCATCGCCTCGCGCGGCGTGATCGAGGTCACGTACACGCTCAACGCTCGAGGGATGTCGATCACGGTCAGGCCGCTCTGGTTCGCTCCGGGCTACACCCATGTCGGCATCCTCAACGAGCAGTCCTCAGTCTTCGATGACTTCGCCGCCGACGGGCAGCCGGCGCTGACCGGATCGGCGTTCGGCAGTTGGGTCCCGGTGTCTGGCCGGTGGGCGCGGCTCCGCTCCGCCTCGCTGGGTGTCGAATTCTCAGTGCCCGCGCTGGCGGGCGCGAGCCTTTACGGCGGTCGCGAGCATCAACCCCCCGACTTCGACTGGGCAGGCCTCGATTACATCTTCGCGGGCAGCTTCGGGGGAGCCACGTATCAAATCAACCTGGAGGCGGCGCGATGAGCATCGACGTAGTCCTCGTCTATCCGCAACGAGTGCCCCGTCAGGGCCGGCACTGGATCATGCCCTCCCTCGGCCTGATGTACCTCAGCGCGTCGCTGCGCCGCGCCGGCTATTCCGTGCGCCACATCGACCACACGTTCATGGAAAGGAGCGAAGTGCTGGCTGAGATCGAGCGCCTCGAGCCTTCGGTCATCGGCATCTACTGCATGATCACGATGCAGGACGAAGCGCTCTCGCTCGCCGAACAGGTGCGCGGCAAGGCGCTGACCGTTGTCGGGGGCCCGTATCCGTCGGGCGAGCCGGAAACGTTCGTCGACCAGTTCGACCTCGTCGCCGTCGGCGAGGGCGAGGAGACGATCGTCTCGATCATGGAGCACCTCGACGACCGTCGCTTCGAGGAGATACCCGGTGTCGTGTTCAAGCGCGATGGCGAGGTCGTGAAGAGCACTGCGCGCCATCGCATCAAGGACATGACCGCCCTGCCGCTGCCCTATCGCGGCGACGTCCCCAACGACCAGTACATCGCCTACTGGCGCAAGCACTGGAAGGACGCGACCACGCCGCTGATGTCGACGCGTGGGTGTCCCTTCCGCTGCGACTTCTGCCACAAGTCGGTGTTCGGCGACCTCTTCAGCGCCCGGCCGGTGGAGTCGGTGGTCGCGGAGCTGCGCGAGATCGCGGAGCTCGGCTACGAGCATGTGTGGATGTCGGATGACCTTTTCACCCTGAACTACAAGCGCACGTTCGAGCTGGCGAGGGCGATCGAGGAGGCGCGCCTGCCATTGACGTGGGAGTGCCTGAGCCGCGTCACGCACGTCGACCAGCCGCTGTTCGAGCAGATGCATCGCGCGGGGTGCAAGCGAATCTTCTTCGGCATCGAGTCCGGAGACGAGCGCGTATTGAAGGAGATGAAAAAGGGCATCACGCCGGACCAGGCCCGCGCCGCAGTCGAGGCCTGCGTCGCCGCGGGCATCAAGGCCGCCGGCTTCTTCATGGTGGGCTATCTCGGTGAGACGACCGACTCGTTGATCCGCAGCATCAACTTCTCGAGCAGCCTTCCCCTCGACTACGTGAGCTACACGATCGCGTACCCGCTGCCCGGGACTGGGTTCTACGAGCGCGTCCGCGAGCGGAGGATGCGCGGCGAGTGGCACAAGGTGCGGCACAACCGCCTGCTGTTCAACACCGACTTCTCGGAGAACAAGCTGCGGGCGGAGATCCTGAAAGGGGCGATCCAGCACCGCCTCAACAAGATGCGCATGCGTCCCGCGGCGAGGGCATTCCAGCTTGCGACTGATCCTGTGCTTCGGGCGATGAGGTGAGACGCTAGGCTTCTGGCTCGACGTGGCGGAGATCTGGCCCAGCCTGTTCCGGATCGCGGTCGGGCTGTACTGGCTCTACTTCGCGAGCCAGAAATGGCAGGGCATCGGCTGGATGAAACCGGTCCTGGAGTCGGCGGCCCGCGCGAACCCCATTCCCGGCCTTCACGAGCTCCTCGTCTCGGTCGTCGTCCCCAACTGGGTGCCGTTTTCGGTGGCGCAGTCGGTGGCCGAAACGGTGGTGGCCGTCCTTCTCATCGCCGGCCTCGCGGGCCGCTGGGCGGGCGTGCTCGGTTTCCTGCTGGCCGCGAACCTCGCGCTGACGGTTGCGTTTGCGCTCAACGACGACGGCTTCCGGTGGATGTACTACCTGGCTGTGATCGCCAACGCGCAGATCATCGTGTCGGGCTCGGGGCCGATCGCGCTCGGCCGGTTCGGCTGGGTCCCCGCGTGGCTGCGCTGAGCGGTTAGCCTTAGACCTCGTGAGCGTCGACGCCGAAGGCTATGGCTTTCCCGAGCACCAGCGGACCCTCCAGCGGCTGATCGACGACATCCGCGTCCTGTCCCCCGCCGGCGTCGAGCGGGCGGCGCAGGGGTGGGACAAGCACGCTCGCCTTCGCGGACTCGACGCGGTCCACAGCGCGGAGAAGGCGGCGGTGCACGCCATCGAGCAGGCCGACCGCGGCGCCGCTTGGGACGAGGTCCGGCGCAACCTGTTCGGCATGACCGAGTCGGGCGGCGCGCTGGTCAGCTGGAAGGCGGAGCACGGGGAGATCGGTCACAAGGCGGAGGACGCCGCGTTCATGGCCGCGCTCGGCCTGGTGGCGGGCAACCTGATCAGCAAGGAGGAGGCGGCCACGCTCGTGCGGCCACTCTCGGAAGCCCTGCCCTGGCTGCTGCCGGAGGAAAACCAGCCGACCTAGGTTGGCGCGGGCACAAGCTCCGCGAGGTCGACGTCGCTGTTTCCCAGTGCTGACTGGTCGACCGGGCGCCGCGCCTCGATCAGCTTGCCGCCCAGCTCGTTCGTTTTGCCGTCGTTCATGGAGAGCACACCCTCGACGAGGTTGTCGCGCAGATAGAAGACCGTGAACGAAAGCGATTCGCGGTCGCCTCGCCAGACCGCGACGTCCTGGCCCGACGCATGGCCGCGATACTCGAGACTCACGTCGTACTGGTCGGACCAGAAGTACGGAAGCTTCACATACGGCGCGTCCCCGCCGGCGATCGCCGCGCCGATGCCGCGGCCATGGCCTTTGGCGACCTCCCAGTGCTCGACGCGCACCGAACGCCCGAGCACGGGGTGGCGATGCAGCGCCACGTCGCCGCCGACATAGACGTTGGGCGCGGCGCGAAGTCCCTCGTCGACCGGAACTCCTCCGCCCTCACTCGGCAGGCCTAGCGATTTGGGCAATTCGAGGTTCGGCTGGATGCCGATGGCGATCAGCACGACGTCGGCCTCCTCGCGCGCGCCGTCCGACAGCGTCACACCCGCCACCCGGCCACCGTCGACATGCCACTCGGACACCGTGGTGCCCGTGCGAACGTCGACGCCGTGCTTGCGATGGATCCCGGCGTAGATCTCGCCGACCTCGCTGCCCAGCGCACGTTCGAGCGGCACTGGGGCAGACTCGACCAGCAGGACCTCTTTGCCCAGCTTGCGAGCGGACGCGGCAACCTCGGCGCCGATGAAGCCCGCGCCGGCGAGCAGCAGGCGTTTACCGCCCAGCAGCGCTTGGCGTATGGCCTTGCTGTCGCGCAGCGAGCGGAGCGTGAAGACGTTTTCCGCGCTGGGGATGTCAGGCGGCCGGCGAGGCGTACCGCCGAGCCCGAGCACCAGCAGGTCGAACGTGACCTCGCCGCCGCCCTCGAGCAGGACCCTGCGCCCCGGGAGCGAACCGCCGCTGACGCGCCGGCCGAGCCGCAGCTCGATCTTCTCCTTGCCGTAGTCCTCTTCCGCGTGCAGGTAGACCTTCGGCACGTCGACCTCGCCGCGCAGAAACTCCTTGGAGAGATACGGTCGGTCGTAGGGACGGTCGTGGTCGGCGCTCAGAATCACGATTTCGCCGTCGAAGCCGCGCTTGCGCAGCGCGAAAGCCGCATAGTCGCCCGTGCCGCCGCCCCCGACGATGACCACGCGCGCCATCTAGCTCACGATACCCTCGGCCGGTACATCCATCCATGCGCGTCCGGCGCGGCTCCACGCTGGACGTCGACGAGCGCTTCACGCAGGGCCATGCTCAGGTGACCAGGACCGCCGTCGCCGACGGTCCACGACGCTCGCGCGGAGCGGACCGCTCCGACCGGCGTGATCACCGCCGCCGTGCCGCAGGCGAAGACCTCGGTGAGGCTTCCCTCCTCGCATCCCGCTCTCCATTCGTCAACGCTGAGCCGGCCCTCCTCGACCGCGAAGCCGCGCTCGCGACCGAGCACGAGCAAAGAATCGCGCGTGATGCCCGGGAGCAGCGTGCCCGTGAGCGCCGGCGTCATGAGCCGCGCAGGATCTTCCCGCCCGTAGACGAAGAACAGGTTCATGCCCCCCATCTCCTCCACCCAGCGGTGCTCGCGCGAGTCCAGCCACACGACCTGGTCGCATCCGTGCTCGGCCGCCTCGGCCTGGGCGAGCAGGCCGCCGGCGTAGTTGCCGCCGGTCTTGGCCGCGCCGGTTCCGCCAGGTGCCGCGCGGCTGAAGTCCTCGGAGAGCCAGACGGTGACGGGCTTGACGCCGCTCGGGAAGTACGGCCCCGACGGCGAGGCGATGAGGATGAAGGTCACCTCGTGGGAGGGATGGACGGAGAGAGAGACGTCGCTCGCGTACATCAGCGGACGGAGGTACAGGCTGTGGTCGGGTGCTGAGGGCACCCAATCGCGGTCGGCGTCCAGGATCAGGTCGATCGCCTCCAGGAAGACTTCCGCGGGAAGCTCGGGAAGTGCCAGCCGGCGGGCAGAGCCGCGGAATCGCCTGGCGTGCGCATCGGCTCGGAAGGCTGCGATGCCTCCGTCCGCCTGACGGAATGCCTTGAGCCCTTCGAAGACCGCTTGCGCGTAATGGAGGACCGCCGTCCCGGGATCGAGCGACAGCGGAGCGTAGGCCGTCAACTCCGCCCCATACCAGCCCCGCTCGGCGTCCCAGCGGATGCGGACCATGTGCTCGGTGAAGATCCTGCCGAAGCCCGGGTTGGCCAGGCGCCTCTCCCGTTCGGCCGCAGGCACGCGCTCGCGTAAAGGTTGGATCTCGAACTTGAGTGGAGCTGTGCGCGCGCTCAGGCTCCAAACAGTACAGGCTGGGTGGCACGGTCCGGGGTCCCCCGCGAAACCCACGCGAAGCGTCCGGTTTCGTGGGGTGGATAAGAGGCCGAGTCTCGCGACCCGGCCTCGCGAGAGGAAGGAAGGGGTTCTTGCCTAGAGGACGCGCAGGGCGACGCGGGCCGTCACCACCGGCTCCAGGGCCGGTATCGCCTCGGCGATCGGCTCAATCGAGGCCTGGACGATGGCCAGGATCGGCTTGTCCGCCCTTTTCGACCGCCGGCGAACCGGAGGTGTCGTAGCGACCACGGGGTCGAGCAGGTGCCGCAGCTTGAGCTCCAGGATCTGGTCGAAGTCGTTCATCTGTAGCAGGAACGCCTCCCACAAAGGCAGTACCCGCCGCGGCGGAAGGTTTCTTGGGCGACCCCCACGCTTCCCGCCAAAGGGCGGGTGAGATCAGCCTACGCCGCGCGTGAGGTGGGCTGAGCGGCCGGCCCCAGCTCTTCACCGCCGAAGCCTCCGACAGGCGACACGACAACCCCGCCGTCGCTGAGGTTGTGCGCCAGCTTGACCATCTTGAGGCGCATGGGTCCGGGACCAAGCACCCGGGCTGCCATCACGACGAACGGGCGCATGAGCGGCCTGACCATGTGCAGGCCGGCCGAACCGTTCTTCCGCGCCGCTCCTCTCATCGCGATTAGAGAACGCCGCGTGTTGAGCGAGTACCGCTGGATGTTTCGCTGAAGATGTTTTGCTTGCCCCTGGCGCATAGAAGTAAAATCCTGTTTAGGGGGAGACATGGAGACTGTCGGGCACCTCAACACCGGCTACGGCGGCGACACCGTTGCCGGCGGCAGCGGGCTCGAAGCAATTCTGTCCGCCTCAGCCGAGCTTTCTCGTCACCGCAGCGTGACCGGCGTCGCCGAGGCGGCGTTGGGCCTCGCCCTGGAGGTGACGCGATCCACCGTCGCGTTCATCGCCCTGATTGACGACAACGGCGAGAAGACGCAGGTCTTCTCGCGCGCGGCTGACCCGGCGCAAGCCATTCCGCAGGACGAGATTGACCGGATGTTCGCCGCCGCGGGGGCGTATCCCAGCCCGGTGGACACGGTGACTCCCTGGACAGCGCCGACCGGCCTGGGTCTGCCAGCCGTCAAGTCCTACGCGGGCCAACCGCTGCATGCCGGCGGCCGGATCCTCGGCACGATGGGGGTCGCCAGCGCGGCTGGATACACAGCCACCCAGCAGCGCGCCTTCGCCATCCTCGCCTTCCAGGTGGCGGCCGCGATCGGCCTCGCCGAGCTCAACGAGCGGCGGCAGCAGATGGTCGGCACCCTGGTCAACTTGCGCGCCGAGCTCGATCGGAGCGAGAAGCAACGGTTGATCAACGAGGAGCGCGCGCGCAGTGCCGAACGTGTGGAGCGGGCGCACGAGGCCGCGGTCGACGCTCTGCTGGCGGTCTCCAGGCACGCCCGGTCCGGGCACGGCCTCACCGACTTCTACCGGCGGCTGACACGCAGCATCGCCGAGCTCGTCGGGGCCGGCAAGGTCATGTTCTGGCGGGTCAACGATGAGGGGTTTCTCGTCCCGATTCCCGGAGCGCACGGCATCGACGGCGATTTCCTGACCGACGTGCGTTCCGTCCCATGCGCGCCCGAGCGCGACGACCTGGCGAGCCGGGTCGTGTTCCACGACTTCATGTTTCGCGCGTCGCGGACCGACGCCTCCGACGAGTTCGCGTACGTGCTGGACGCGTTGAACGTGAACAACGCGATCTCGGTCCCGTGGCGCGCCGGCGACCTGCGCCTTGGCCTTGTCGCCGCGTACGACTCGCGCCGGCCGGATGGCTTTTCGCGCGAGGACGCCTGGGTCCTGCAGAAGGCCGGCCTGGCCGCGGGCCTCGTCTGGCAGCTGCGCTACGCCGAGAGCGACCTGAAGAAGACGGCCGAGCGCCTGGAGAAGGTGGACGCTGCGCGGCAGATGCTGCTCAAGAACGTCTCCACCGCGGTCGACAAGGCGCGCAAGCGATTCGCAGGTGACCTCCACGACGACGCGCTGCAGAAGCTGACCGCCGCCGAGCTGCAATTGCAGCGCCTTCAGGACCCGAAGACCGACAGCGGAGAGCTGCTCACCGAGGCTCAGGCGCTGCTTGCCCAGACGGAGGAAGCGCTGCGGCGGCTTCTGTTCGAGGTCCGGCCGCCCGCCCTCGAGATGCCGGGTGGTTTCGCCGAGACGATCCGCGAGCGGATCAAGATGCTGCGTTCGCTCACTGGCGCCGAGGTCGAGGTCGACATCGATCTGCCGGACGACCTCTCGTACGAGAACCGCTCCATGCTCTTCCGGCAGCTCACCGAGGCGATCGCGAACATCGAGAAACACGCCGCGGCGACGCGAATCCGCGTCGTTCTGCGCCAGCATGAGGGCGGACTGCATGGCCTTGTCGAGGACAACGGCCGGGGCTTCGTCCTCGCCGAACGCGACCGCCTGCCGGGCCACCTTGGCCTGCTGGCGCTCAACGAGCGCGCGCTGCTGGCGGGCGGCTGGAACAAGATCGAGAGCGAGCCCGGCCTCGGTACCACCGTCGAGTTCTGGCTGCCTCTATCAGAATCTACTTCGTGACCCGGCCCACCCGAGTGTTGATCGTCGAGGATCACCAGGTCGTCGCAGAGGGCCTCGCCGCCCTGATCAACGACCAGAAGGACATGGAGGTGGTCGGGCACGCCGGCTCGGTCGCCGAATCGATCGCCCGCACGGCCGAGCTGCAGCCGGACCTGGTGCTCGTCGACTTCCGCCTGACCGACGGGACCGGAGCCGACGCCGCAAGCGGCATCCGTGACATACGCCCCGAGACGAAGCTGATCTTTCTCACGCGTGAGGACAGCGACGCCGCCCGCTTCGCCGCCCTCGAGTCGGGCGCCAGCGCCTTCATTCACAAGTCGCGCGCTGCGCAAGAGGTCGTCGAGGCGATAAGAACCGTGGCCGAGGGAGGTTCGCTTTTCACGCCGCGCACGATCTCGCAGCTCCTGAACAGCAGGCGCGAGATCGAGGCACAGCTGGAACGCCTCACGCCTCGCGAGAAGGAGGTGCTTCGGATGATGGCGGAAGGCACGTCGAGCCGGGACATCGCCAGCCGGCTCGGGATCAGCTACACGACCGTCCGCACGCATATCCGCAGCCTGGGGAGCAAGCTCGGGGTGCACTCCAAGCTCGAAGCGATCGTGAAGGCACGCGAGCTGGCCCTGGTCGAGTAGCGCGCCCGGAATCTAGGCTCCGGACACCCTTCGCCGGCCCCCCCCGCGGCCCAGCAGCCTGATCGCCGGGGCCTTGTCCTCCTCCTGCCACCTCCGCACGGTCTTGCGACGCCGCTTGTCTTCATAGAGGTCGATGTCGGCCGACTGGTACACGCCCTGCCAGTCCTGGCCGGCGCGCCAGCTCGCGATCCCGACGCTGACCTCGACCTGCTCGGGCGCCTTCATGCTCATCGCGGCGTGGTCGACTGCGCGTCGAAGGCGCATCGCAACATCTCGCGCGCGATCGATCTCGGTCTCAGGCATCGCGACCGCGAACTCGTCGCCTCCGACTCGCGCGCAGAGGTCCGACGCGCGCACCACGCGCTGCAGCTGCTGAGCGACAACGCGCAGCGCGGCATCGCCGGCTCGATGGCCCTGCTTGTCGTTGATGCGCTTGAGGTTGTCGAGATCGATCATCATCAGCGACAACCGCCGGCCATGTCGCTCGGCGAGCGCGACCTCTCGTTCCATCACGCGCTCGAACTCACGGCGGTTGGCAAGCCCGGTTAGATGATCGGTCCGCGCCTCGCTCGCAAACTGTCGCGCGCGGTCGATGGCGATCGCGACCTGGTCCGCGACCGCTGCCATGAAAAGAAGGTCTCCGGCGTTGAAGACCCGATCCACCAAGGTGGCGACCGTCATCATCGCGACTGTCCTTCCGCGCACCTTCAACTGCGCGCGGAGCGCGTTCCACTCAGGGCTCGAGACGCGGTCGACCTGCGACTCCGACCTGCCGGTCGCCGACGCGGATGCCTTGACATGGGGCCCGACCTGGCGGCTGAAGCCGTCGACCTGGTCCTGGTCGAGACCCACGGTGTGGAGCAGCTTGTAGGACGAACGCTCGCGCAGCCACAGCGCACCGGTGCTGAGTCGCAGCGCTGCAAGTGACTCGACCAGCGCGACCTCGGCCGTTTCGCCGAGGTCGAGCGACCGGCTCATGGCGGTGACGATCGCGGCGAGTCCATACATCTCGTTCTCGCGCGCGCGGTGCTCCTCGTCGATGTGGTCCATGTAACCGCGAGCGATGGCGGTCGTAATGCGCTCGGTGATGTCCTCGAGTCGGCTTTGCGCGAGCGCGACGATCTCGTCGTAGCGAGGCTTGCCCTGGATGGGGCGGGTCAGGAGCTCGATGGTCGCGCGACGGTAGATGGCCAGCACGTCGATGAGCGACTCGAGCGCGACCCCCTGTGCCGCGCGGAGCCGGCCGTGGTCGCGCGATCGCTGCTCGAAGGTCGACCAGGGAAGCTCGACGTCAGGGCGCAGCGACGTGAGCATCATCTCGATGAAGCCTGCGGACACGGCGGCGAAGTCCTCACCTGTCTGCTCGCTCAGGATGACCAGCTCGGGCGCGCGCATACGGACCACCTCGAGCGCCTTCCGGCCGCTCTTGATGGAGTCAACCCCGAGGCCGCTCGCCAGCGTCGCGAGCACGTCGGCCGCATAGGTTCCCCCTGCCTCTGCCCCAGGATTCATCTCTCTTAAAACGTTGCGGGGCGCACTGACACCTGAGACGCCCCCCATGCGGGCCGTACTTCAAGTGAGTTAGGCAAAATCCGCGCATTGGTACGGCGACCAAAACCCCCCTCATGGCCGACAGTAAGGTCCAGGCGAGCGTCACGGCTCGCCGAATCACGGGGGGGTGACAACACAGAATGTCGGAGCCGATCACGGAGACAGCGGGAGACACACGCGAGTCTCCGAACGCGTACGAAGCCGGCAATGAAGCGGATTTCGAGCGTCTCTATCAGGCGTCGTACGGAAAGATCCTCGGCACGTTGACCGCCATGCTCGGCGATCGAGCGGCCGCCGAGGACTGCGCGCAGGACGCGTTCGAGCGTGCTTACAAGAAGTGGGCTACCTGGCAGCCGATCGCGCCCGCCGAGGCGTGGGTGCACCGGATCGCGATCAACGCCGCGGTGTCCTACCAACGCAAGATGCGGCTGCGCGAGGTCGGTGAGGTGATTCGCCGGATCGGCCGCCCGGGGCTCGCCCCGGACCCGCAGGAGGTCGTCGAGCATCGCGACCTGGCGACGGCGCTGGCGAAGCTGCCGCCGAAGCAGGCCGCCGCGATCGTGCTCCGCCACTACCACGGCTACACGAACCGCGCCATCGCGCAGGCCCTCGGGATTCCCGAGCGGACCGTCGCGTCGAGGCTCGCGGTGGCCAAGGAGCGGCTCCGGGTGATGCTCAAGCACTCGTACGGACCACAGGCGGTGATGGAGGAAGCGGCCGCCGAGCGTGGGTACGCCATAGCGGACTGAAACCCGCGGAGAGGAAGGGTTGGGGCCTGGCCGAGCGCCGGGCCCCTTTCCTTTTCAGCCGCGCAGCGCTTTTCCTTTATCCCTTCCCGGTGACGCGCGCCACCAGGAGAAGCGCGGGGGCGCCCAGGATCGGGCGCCGCATCACGCCGCCTGGGGTCGTCGCGGTAGCAGGCTTCGGACGAGCCTGACGAGGCGCCGGCGCAGGGGACTCCAGGCCGTCGCCTCCGAGCGGAACCCCTCGGTCCGGCGCTCGTAGCGCGGAGCGTTCGATTCGGCGCACAGCTTGCAGCCGCATCCATGCCCGGTGACCGGGAGGCGATTGCCCTGCTTGTCGAACCTCGCGTGAATTGCCTCTCTCATCAGCCGCCCTGTGCCCGGCTAGCAGTGAGTGCCGGGAAGGTAGTAGGCCATCTGGCCATGGCAGGCCTGATTGATGAGGCCGGGCGGCTCCGAGTACCACTCGTCGCCGATGCCCATGGCGTCCAGCGCCTGCTGCATGAAGGGGTGCCACATCGGGGCCGCGATGTAGTAGCTGTCCGAGCCTCCTGTCATCTTCATTCGCCAGTCGGCGTTGCCACCCCAGACAGCGGCCACGAGGTGCGGCGTGTAGCCGACCGTCCACGCGTCGGCGAACGAGTCTGACGTTCCGGTTTTTACCCCAACATGCCGGGCCGGCAAAGTGAGGAGCGAATTACGCCCGAAGATCATGGCCCGATTGTTGTCGTTGGACATGATCTGTTCCATGATGAAGGCGACCCGGGCGTCGAGGATGCGCGTCCCGGGGTCGTACTGATGCGCGTAGAGCAGGTGGCCGCCGCGCGCGATGAGGTTGATCGCGTAAGGCTGGCGAAGTAGACCCTGCGTAGCCAGGACTGACGCCCCCGTTGCCATCTGCAGAGGCGTTTCGCCATATCCGCCGAGGGTTAGCGACGGCCCGTATGTGTTGAGTGGATCGTCGGTTGTGTAGATCGGGAACCCGTTTGCGTCGGTCCCGTGAAGCTGGTACGGAGGCGCTCCCATGCTTCGCGCCGTCTGCACGACGGAGGATACGCCGACACCTAGCTCGACCTTGACGGCGGGGATGTTGAGGGAATTGCCCATGCACACTTGGAGCTGGCAGGTGCCGTGGAACCTCCCGTCATAGTTCTGCGGCCTGTAGACCTCGCCCGAGATGGGGTCCCGGTAGGAGAACGAGCTGTCGACGATGGGCGTGGTCATCGTGAAACGGCCGCTCGCGATGCCGGCCGTGTACGTGAAGATCTTCATGGAGGATCCGGGGTTCCGCGGCGGCCACACGGCCAAGTTGTACTGGCCGCCGTAGGCGTTCGGATTCGCCGAGCCGACCATCGTGATGATCGCTCCAGTGGTCGGGTCCAGGGCCACCAGCGCGCCCTGCGTCACGTTGCGGCGCCACAGTGAGCCGATCACGTTCGTGACGACGTTCTGCCCGATCTGCTGCAGCGTCGGGTTCAGGGTGGTGACGACCCGCAAGCCGCCGCTGTACGTCGCGTCCTTGCCGAACTGCGCGATCAGCTGTGCCGTCACATAGCTGACGAACGCCGGCGCGATCACGTGGTTCTCCGGCATGAACAGGTGCGTGGGCGGCGAGAGATCCTCGGCGAACGCGTTCGCCGCGTCGGCGGCCGTGATCTTGCCATCGCGAATCATCGCGTCGAGCACGGCATTCTGCCGCTCCTTGGCGGACGTCCAGTTGACCAGCGGGTTGTAGATCGTCGGCCCGCGGATGATGCCCGCGAGCATCGATGCCTGCGCGAGGTCGAGATCCTTCGTTTGCTTGTGGAAATAGATCTTCGATGCGGCCGCCGTACCCCACGCGGTGTTGGCGAAGAAGACGCTGTTCAGGTACCACTCGAGAATCTGCGCCTTGGTGTAGCGGCGCTCGATCTCGAAGGCGAGCAGAGCCTCGCGCATCTTGCGGTCGAGCGTCGCCTTGTTGCCGACGAGGCGGAGCTTGACGAGCTGCTGCGTGATGGTCGACGCACCTTCGGTCGGCGAGTGCGACTTCCAGTCGACGACGGACGCGCGCACGACGCCCTGCGGGTCGACTCCTGGCTCGGCATAGAAGTTGCGGTCCTCGATCGAGATGACCGCGTCGGGCAAGAGCGTCCCCATCTCGGACAGCGGCTCGTAGTAGCTCTGGTAGCCAGGCGGGTGAAGGTCCGCGAGCAGCGTCTTGTTGTCGTTGGCGAAGATCAGAGTGTCCTCGGGGACCGACGACGTCAGCTGATTCGGATCGGGCAGCTTGTCCGCGAAGGCGACATAGCCCGGTGAGGTCACGATCAGGCTGGGCACCGCGATGAGGACCAGCGCCAGCAGGCGCAATGTCCAACCGGCGGGCCTCGAGATCCTGCCTTTGGTCAGCGTCTGCGGCGCGCTCGCGCGCCGCCGTATTCCGTTCGGCCTACGAGGCCAGACGATCTGATCTTTGCGCTTCAGCAGCATCGTTATCTCCATTCATGTCCGGCGTCGGTCCAGCGATGAACGGCCCATACCAACCGATCGACTGAGCGCTCAGCAATGCCTGGATGTCGATGACCTGCCCCGGTCGAAGCGCGGGCGGTCGGAATCCGCGCTGAACGGCCCTCGCCGTACGGACCGCGTCACTCGCTTTCACGGCGAGACTGTTGACCGCCGGCTCACCAGCCGCCGCGTACCATGCGCGCGCGGCAAACTGCAGCTGGGCGGTCGCGTCGCGAAGGGACTCGAGCCGGGCGTGCGATTCCACTCGACCGACCTCGGCCGCGTGCGCGAGTCGCTGAGCCTCTCGCGGCAGAGCGACGTCGCGGATCCAGATCGAGAGAACGACCAGCTTCGCGAGCGCGGTCGCCCCCAACACGGCCATGCCTCCGGCGATCCTGCGATTCACGGCCGCGAGCGGATCGGTCACCAGCACGGTCTGGCGCGCCGCCGCTGCTGGCAATGGAAGCTCCATCCACTCGCGAAGCCGGACCCGAGGCTGCCACCCCATTCCGCTCCGCATCGACGAACAGAGGATGAGAACGAAGATGTCGACGCCCGCGATGATCACCAGCCAGCTCGCGAGCACGAAGCGGTTCTCCGAGAACCAGGAGACCACACCGCCCAGCGACAACGCGACGAGCGTGCTGATGAGCTGGTCGACGCCCCACGCGGCGGATGCGCTGAGCTCGCGGGCATTCGGATCGGTGATGTTGATCACGCCGATGGTGCACGCGACCACAAGGCCGATCCAGAACAAGACCTCGACAAATCGTGGGATGGAACGGCGAACGGTGGGCACGAACGTCGCCGCCACCAAGCCGGTGAAAAGGGCGATCGAGAACTGCAGGAGCAGCGGGCCTTCCACGCCATAAGGAACGCGACAGGGGCCGTGAGTATTGGCCGGCAAGACCCTGCCCTCGCGTCCTTCAATCGCCAACAAACGAAGGAAAAGTTGTGGTAACCAGCGTCGCAATGGCGGCCGGGTTAATCCCGGCCGCGCCTTTGTCCCCATCGTCTGCCAATCGGCGCTACGAGTACGTTTAGATCAAGTCCGAACCGTATACCGGAAGGAGAGCAGACCCTGCGGCGCCAGCCGCACGGTCGATGAGAGGGAACCATCTGGGTTCCCTCTCATACCGTCCGGGTTCCCTCTCATGGCTGCGCGTTGTCTGGATGGCGTGGACGGCGACCCGCTCGGCGTCCACGCCCTTGTCTCCATGGCAGTGCTGCTGGTCATCTTGCTGGCGACGATAGGGCTCTCCCTGAGGGCCGGCCTCTACGGCCGAACCTGGAACGTCGCCGAGTCCGACCGCACGGAAGACTCCTGGCTGATCGACACGTGCGCGCGCACGTTCATCCTGGTCCTCCTGTCGCTGCTCGGGCTCCTCGCGCTGGGCGTGATGTACGGGAACGTCCTCGGCGCGGTGCACGCCGCCCCCTAGAGGTACCGCACGTCGAGGCTGCGTTGTAACTGATAGAAGCAGCCCACTGCCCCGGGCTGCTTCCCTTCCCCGCCTGCCGGGGAAGGTGCGACAAAACGAGCCCAGAAGATCTCGTTTCCGCATCGTTTCTGGCCAATTCACAAGGCTTGAAGCTTCTTAACCCATCCGCCGTGGGTGCACCCGCAAGCCGACAGTAGCTTGCCCCCGAGATCTAGCGCTCTACCGCGAGCGCAACAACGGGGGTATCAGTGCACTCACTTCGAAAGCTTCTCTTCAATGTTCGCTCGCGTCCGAAGACGCACCTCGCGATCGTGTTCGTCGCGATCAACCACGTGAGCGTGGTGGCTCTCGCCGCCGCACCCGCCGTGATTTCCGTGCCCGCGGCTCAGCACGCCGGCCAGGGGGCCTGCCTGCCGGACGCTGATTGCAACCCGACGGCCGCGACGCAGGCCGACATGACCCTCAGCCTCCCGGACGGGATGAGGCAGTGCGACGAGTCCGGCCCAGCCGCCGCCTGCGGCACAGCGACCGCGACCACAGATGTGGCGGCGGGGTCGAGCTCCCTGCCCGACGGCCAGCAGGCGTGCGCGGCCCCGGCCGGCAAGGCCGTGCCCAGCACGCCGGCCGCGTGCAGCGACGCCATTCTGCCGGGTGTCGCCCCGGCCGGCCTTGGCGCTTCGGGCGGCTCGACCCCGCAAGTGGCTCCCAGCGTCCCTGTGGAGTCGCTTGGCAGTCAGCTTCCCAACCGGCTGACCCTGGCCACCAGCACCAACACCGCGAAAAGCGGCAAACCGGCGGTTTTTACCGCCACCGCCAGCTCGACCGTGACCGGAACCGAAGCGGCCATCGAGATATTCGACCTGACGTCCGGCACGCTGCTCGGCGCCTGCGCGCAGGGCAGCCAGTGCACCGTCGCCTACTCCGCCGTCTCTGGCGTCCACCAGTTCGCGGCGTTCATCACGCCTTCGACCTCGACCATCCCGGCCGACTCGGTCGCGATGCGCTCGAACCAGGTGAACGTGGGCTGGCTCGACAGCTCCATCACATCGAGCCGGAGCATCGTCGGCCCTGGCCAGCCGGTCGTCCTCACCGCGACGTCGACCGTGGACGTGCACCAGACAGGCCGGTGGCTCGAGATTTACGACCTCACGACGAGCTCGCGCCTGACCTATTGCGCCCGTGGCACCGTCTGCACCACGTCGATAAAGGAGGCCGCGGGAGGAGTTCACGAGATCGTGGGCTACGTCAACGGGCAGCCGGAAGCCGTGTCGCCGCCCATCTACGTGACGTGGCTCTCAGTCACGCTGTCGGCGACGTCGATCGGCCCCAAGACCGGCGGCGCGGTCTACCTCAAGGCGACGAGCAACGCGGACCTCTCCAACACTCCGTGGGTCGTGGGGATCTACGACGAGCAGGGCCGTCTGGTCGACCACGCCTGCAAGACCGGAACCACCTGCAGCGTGCAGGCCTGGATGAGCGGCGGCACGACGCCGACCTACACGGCGATGATCGGCTCCCTGCCCACGAGCCAGGCCGCCTCTTCGAGCCAGAAGCCTCACACCACCGGCACAGCGCCGGGGCTCGTCGACGTGCAGGCAAAGTCCGGCACGGTCCAGCCGGCGCATCTTCTTTGGGGCGTCGATTCCTGCAAGGCGTTCACCGGCGACGTGACCGGTGACCTCTACCCCGCCGTCAGCAGGTCTCTGGGGACGCCCGACTTCTGGGGTCGTTACCTGACGGATACGGTTTGTCCAGGGATCACCTCTTCGGAAATTGCCCTCGCCGCGCAGAACCACATGGGCATCCTGCCGATCTACAACGACTACGACTGCTCCAACGTCTCCTACTACTCCACCGGGCACAGCTACGGCGTCGCGGCCACCGCAGCGGCCGCTCGCCTCGGCATCCCCAAGGGCCGGCTGCTCGTCATCGACATCGAGCCTTACGGCGCCGCGTGCCCTGGGGCAGGCAACGTCGACTCCGGGTTCATCGAGGGCTGGTACGACGGCGTTACCGAGGCCGGATACGTCCCCGGCTACTACGGCAACGGAACGTCGGGAAGTGAGTTCGCCTCGGCGTGGTGCGCGGCAGTCGCCGCCCTTCCGAACATCGCCACCGGCTCAGACCTCTGGTCCTTCGAGCCGTCCCTGCTCGGCAGCTACTACAAGTCGATCGCGCCTAACTACTCGCCATACGACACCGGCTGCGCGGGCAACATCGAAGCCTGGCAATACGAGCTCAGCGGCGGCTCCAGCGTGGACGTCGACCAGGACGAGGCCCTCTCCAGCCTCGCCCTCTGGTACCCCTAACCCCGATTGCCTCCCCAAGGCGCCCGGGTGCCGATGTGGCCCCGGGCGTTTTCACGTAATAGCCCGGTTTCAGGGCTTGTTGACGACAAATCAAGGGAGGACAGATGGAGCGCAGGGAAAGCGATATCGAGCGCGATTCCGCGACCGGCAGAGAGATTGAGCATCGGCGCGTCACCACCGAAGGGCCGCTCAAGCAGGTCGAATCGTCGGTCGTGAGAACCTTCAACCCCGGGCAGCGTGCCGTCGAGCTGATCTATCTCGCCTTCGGCGTGCTCGACGGCCTGCTGCTGATCCGGCTCGTCCTGAAGCTGCTCGGCCTAAGGGCATTTCACCCCTCATCCCTCTCCCCTGAGGGGGAGAGGGAGCCGATCCCTCTTATCCAGCCCTTAGACCCGGCGCGGCGGCGAGGTCGCGGATGTCCTGCACCTGGCGGGTGATCCAGCGCGCGATGTCGTTGGTCCGGACCACCTCGCGCGCGGCTTCATTGCGCCGGCGCTTCTCCTCCGCGGCCATGACCAGCCCGTCGTGCATGGCGTTGGCCGTTGCCTCGATGTCGAACGGGTTCACCGACAGGACGTGGGGATACAGCTCCTCGTGCGCGCCGACGTTCTCTGAAAGCACGATGACGCCGTTCGATCGATTGACGAGCGCGCCCTCCTTGACGACCAGGTTCAGGCCGTCGTAGACAGAATTGACGACGAGCACGTCGAAGTTGCGCAGCGCGGCCATCGCCTTGCGGACGCTCTCGCCTAGCTCGAGTCGGATGGGCTGCCATCCGCGGGCGCCGTGCTGGGCGTTGATGCGCTGCACGACCTGCCGGACGCGACGCACGTAGTTGCGATAGACCGCTACGTCCTGGCGCGACGGCTGCAGAAAAGCCCAGAACTGGACGCGGCCTCGCAGCTCGGGGTGGTGGGCGAGCAGCTTCTCGTAGGCGAGGAAGCCGCGCACGATGTTCTTCGACGGGTCGGTGCGGTCGATGCGCACGATCAGGTGCTCGGGCCGCCAGTCGCGAAGCTTGCGCTCCTCGACCATGACTCCGTGGGAGTACGCAAGGCGCGTCGTCGACGCCACGTCGATCGAGATCGGGTAGTGGCGCGCGTAGACCATGCGACCGTCGATCAGGACGGCGCGCTCGCGCTCGTCGACTGCTAGACCCGCGTTCTCCTCACACGTCATGAGGAAGTTGCGCACGTCGAGGCTCGTCTGGAAGCCCACGATGTCGCAGCCGAGGAGGCCGTGCAAGATCGCGTCGCGCATCTCGCGCGGCAGCACCTTCCAGTACTGGGGCGTCGGCCAGGGGATGTGCACGAAGTGCTGGATGATCGCGCCGTGCAGCTGCTCGCGGACGAGCTTCGACACGAGGTAGAGCTGATAGTCGTGGACCATGATCAGCGGCCGGCCCGGCAGGCCGCGCGCGACGTCGACGACCTTGCGTGCAACCTGCTGGTTGACCTCGACGTAACCGTTGTTCCACGCGCGGTGGATCCGCCCGTTGATGACAGGCTGGTGCGCCAGGTCCCAGAGGTAGTGCTGGATGAACCACAGCACCGGGTTTGCGATCACCGAGTAGTACTGCTCGTACTGCTCCGGCGTGGGCGTTGCGTAATGCAGCTTCGTCTCCGTGCGGATCAGCGGCGCATTCCAGGTCGCGCCGCGCTCTTCGATGAGCCTCCGCTCGGCGTCGTTCCGCGCGCAAGCGACCCAGTCCGCCCCGGCAACCTCCGCGAACGTGAGCAGTGCCGTGATGACGCCGCCCGCGCCGCGCGCGAACCCGCCCTCGGGCTTCGGCTCGTGCGGGGCCCGGTTGGCCACCACGATGGTCGACGCGTGTGGCAGAGTACGCGACACGTAGCCGCGCAGCGATGTGCCGGGGCGCCGCCGCTCCACGCTTTCCAGGAACGGGATCTCCTGCTCTGAGGTGCTCATGCCACGCATCTGGCTACGGCGAAGATTTAGGTGAGGCCGGCGGTGACGCCGGTGGCGAAGCCGGTGGCGACGGCGGCTGGGACGCGCTCGGCGAGGCCGATGGCGACGCGCTGGGCGAGGCCGAAGGTGAAGCCGATGGCGACGCGCTCGGCGAGCCCGAAGGTGAAGCCGATGGCGACGCGCTCGGCGAGGCGGACGGTGAGGCGCTCGGCGTCGGCGACTGCGTGCACGCGCCCTGCAGGAACGGATCCTGCGTGTCGCCGCCGCAGCCCTGGACGACGCCGGCCGGGCGGTTGTACCAGTCGCGGTAGGTCGTCGGGAGGGTGTTGACGAACCGCTTCATGATGGTGAGGCCCACGTTTTCGCCGTACGCGCGAATCAATCCGCCGCCGTTCGGCGCCGTGTTGCCGACCCAGACCCCGACGACGACGTCCGGGTTGTAAGCCATGATCCAGGAGTCGGGAATCCCGCCATTCCCGTTGTCGCTCGTACCCGTCTTGCTCGCCATCTGACGGTTCCAGCCGAAATGCCAGGTGTTCTGGTAGTTCTTCAGCACGTCTGACATCAAGTACGCCTCGGCGGGCGTAAGTACCGGGCTGCTGGTCGGATTTTCGTACTTGAAGACGGCGTGGCCGCTCGAGTCGTCCACCTCTCTGATCACGTTCAGGTCGACCCGCTGGCCCTGGTTGGCGAACGTCTCGTAGCCCTGCAGGTGCTCGTAGAGCGTCACGTCGCTCGCACCGATCGCAGTCGAAAGATAGGGCTGAAGCTGGTCCTTGATGCCCATCGCGTGGGCGAGCTCGACCACGTTGTTCATGCCTTCGATCTGCCCGACCTGGACAGCCGGGATGTTGCGCGAATAGAGGATCGCCGTGCTTGCCTTGATGTCGCCCATGCCGCGGTTGTCGAAGTCGCGCGGCGTGTAGCCGTTGAAGTTGGTCAGGCGGTCGTGAAGCACTGTGGCCCACGTGATCTTGTGGTCGCGCAGTGCGGCCTCGTACACGTACGGCTTGAAAGACGAACCGGGCTGCCGCTTCGACAGGACGACGTCGAACTGCCCACCGATCGAGTCGTTGCCGTAGTCGGCGGAGCCCACCCACGCCAGGATCTCTCCAGTCTTCGGCTGGGCCGCGAGCAGGGCCGAGTTGTTGACGTTCAGGTAACCGAGGTCTTGCACCCCGTTGGCCACGGCAGCCTCGGCGTTCTGCTGGATGCCGAGGTCGAGCGTCGTGCGGACCACGATCCCGCCCTGCTGCACCGCCGCCGAGCCGAACATGCCCTCCAGGTCGGTTAGCACGTAGTCGACGAAGTGCGGCGCCTGGCTCTGGCGCGCCGAGGCCTGGATGTGCAGCTCAGACTTCACGTCTTCGCTGGCCGCCTTGTCGGCGTCGGCGGCGCTCAATGCATTGGTCGCGACCATGCCTTGCAGCACGTACTGCGCACGCTCGTGCGCTAGGTCGTAGTGCAGAGCCGGGTCGTATGCGGTCGGCGCCTGGATCAGGCCGGCGAGAAAAGCCGCCTGTGCCGGCGTGAGGTCCTTCGCGTCCTTATCGAAATATGTGCGGGACGCGGCGCCCACGCCGTAGGCGCCATGCCCGAAGTAGACGCGGTTCAGGTACATGCCCAGGATCTGGTCTTTCGAATAATGCTGCTCGAGCGCGACCGCCAGGACGACCTCGTGGATCTTCCTGGTGAGCGATTTCTCGGGCGTGAGCAATTGGATCTTCACCAACTGCTGGGTGATGGTGCTGCCGCCTTCGTTCAGGCCGCGGTGCGTCAGGTCGACCCACGCGGCGCGCGCGGTCGAGGACGGGTCGATCGCGCCATGGTTGTAGAAGTTGCGGTCCTCCGCGGCGAGCACCGCCTTCGGCGCGTATGGACCCATCTGCTGCAGGGTCAACGTGACGTGGTAGTGACCGGCCGGGCTCCAGTCTTCGATCAGCTTCCCGTTGCGGTCGAGCACGACGACATCGCCCGCGGCCAGCACGTTCTGGCTCGGGTCGGGCAGGTCTTTGATCGCCCACAAGACGTAGAGCGTCGAGGCGATCAGCAGCACGCCGACCGCCGCCGCGATCCAGACTTTCTGGGCCCACAGCCAAACGAATGGTCGGAGCCAGATGGAGCGTTGGCCGGCATGTGCGGCCGGTTCGATTGCCACCCTTCGCGCTCCTCCTCCGAGCGCTCATCTGGGCGGTGACGGGCCGCGTTTGAGCGCTACGAGAGGACAACGCCCAGCTGGACCGATTTAACCAGGCGTACCGCCCGGCTCGATTTCCCGGCTTTGTTTAGCTGAACTCGACGGCTATGTACGCGTAGCCGTTCGACGCGACGACCCAGGCTGTGGCCACGTAGTGGTACGGACCGAGGATGTTCGCCCGATGATCTGGGCTGTTCATGAACATCGTGTTGAGCTGCGCGTCGTTGATGCCGGCGGACCAGTAGCCGATGTTCTCCCCGGCCTGACGGCCCAGACCGCACGACAGGTCTACCGACGGTCCGTTCGTATGTGAGAGGTAACCCTGCGCGGCGATGCGCCTGGCGTTGGCGAAGGCGACGCTGTACAGACAGCTGTTCCAGGTCAAGGGACCGAGCCCGTTCGCGGCGCGGTCGCGGTTGATGAGCGCCTGCTGCGTCGAATTGACGACGATCGCGGGAGCAGCCGGTCCTGAGGCTGTGGTGCCGCTCGAGGCCGGAGGAGGGGGCGGAGGGGGCGGCGGAGGCGTGCCGATCTTGTGCGGCATCGCGCGCTGGATGACCTTGGCGACATCGATTCCGACAGACGGCTGCTGCGCAACCTGCACCCGCGAGGCGGTCAACACCGGCTGGGCTGCAGCTTCGCGATGCACGACAGAGATCCCGGCCCCGCCGAACGCGGCCACGATCACGAATCCCCCGAGCCAGGTCAGAAATCGCATGTCCGGCGGAGGAGTCTGAGGCGGACTGGCGGCGACGCTGTTTGTCTTGGGTTAAGCCTTGTAAATCAAATCGCAGGCGCCGAAAAGGCCACCGAATTGAGGTCGAGCGGGGGTGGCGCTACTCGGGGAGGCGGCTCTTCAGGCGCTCGTATGCGAGCACCAGGAAAGTTTCCGCGATCCGCTGCCAGCCGTGCGTCTGCGCCCACATGAACGCCATCGCCCGCAGCGCCAGCTGTAAGGACTCGTACAAGGCGAACCGGTTCAGGGTCGCATGCGGGCGCAGCTCGCGGTAGCGGCGGATGAACAGCTGCCGTGCCTCTTCGGCCGCCGCCGACTCCTTCCAGTCGCGAGGCGTCGACGGGACGAGATAGGCGCAGAACTTCCCGAGGTCGTAGCTCGTCTCCGCAAAGGCGAAGTAGTCGAAGTCCAGCAGCGTGAACTGGTCGTTGTGGATGATGAACTGGTCGTACTTCAGGTCGCCGTGGGTCGGCAGCCAGTCTTCCTCATTGGTCTTCCGCACGCGGTCGCGCATGTGGGCGACGAGGTCTTTGAGCAGAAAGTGGCCGTTGGGCAGGACGTAGGCAAACTGCTCCACCACACGATCGAGGCGAGCGAGCTCGTCCTCGATGTGGATCCGCTCGTCGGCGTCGACGCCCGACTCGTGGATGACGGCCAGCGCCTCGGCGGCCGCCGCCGGCATGAGCCTGAACTCGGTGCTCGTGCGGTTGCTTCCCACAGGACGCCCGCGAACGCCCTCCTCGATGAGAAGCCCCATATGGTCGATGTATCCGAGTGGACGCGGGAGGTTCAGGTACCCCGGATAGTGAGCCGCCGCGCGCCAGAGGCCCTGGACGATCTGGTAGGTGCGAAGGCCGCGGTTGCCTGGCTGGACCTTGCCGTAGATCTTGGTCGGTACGCTTGTCTGGTCGAAGCTGTAGCGGAGGATGGCGCCGACCTCCGGCGTGTAGCGGACGCGTTCGATGTCGATGTTGCGAGACGCAGCCAGCATCTTGCTGGGATTGTCTTCGAGCCCGAGCAGAACGCCCGCCATGCGTATCGGGTCCGCGGCCAGCGGCAGGTTCGGCATGTTCGGGTCGTAGGGATAGAACCAGTAAGCGTGCTGGGTCTCCGGGAACAGGCACGGGTATCCGATGCCGTCGATGGGATCGCACCGCTTCGACGCGCCGTGGCGCAGTAGGCGATCGCTCAGCTTCTCCCAGGCGGCCGGGTTGAGCGCCCCCTTGGCGGCGAGGCGAAGGCTGCGCTCCTCCTCGTCCTTATATATCTCGACGGCGAAGGTCGACCAGTACCAATGCGGCGGTTCGAGCCTTGTGCTGCGGCGCCGGACGTGGTCGAGCTGCCAGCCGGTCCCGGCAAGGACTTGCTCGGCAAAAATGGCGACCGAGTCTTCACTCGTCGCCACATCCATGGTTACAACTGATGAAGTTGGCGTTTCCATTTCGAAGCGCATTGCCCTACTAAAGAACGCTGAGCGGGGCGTTCTGCGACATATCCCCGGGGCTGCGGGGTTGGTGTCCAGGATGGCGGCGAGGCAATTCGCTCATTTCCACGTGGAGGTGGGCATTTGGAAGCGATTGGCGACTACTTCGTAAGCCGGCCTGCGCTCGTACGACGCCTGGCCGTCAACGCCTTCGTCCTCATGGCCGGACTCCTCCTGATGCTGGCTCGCACGTCTCCGGCTCTGGCAGCGGACAACTCGCATGGCCAGGGCAAAGCACAAGACCATACGAGTGCTTCCGCAGTGACTCATCGCCAGGACAGCCCCTCGGCGAAGAATGAGAACCACATAGGCGGCGGTGGCGGCAACGGCGACGGAGGAAACGGCGGGAAGGGCAAGAGTAGTGGGACCAGCTCGGGCGGTTCCGCTAGCGGCAGCTCGAGCGGTCAAGTCAGCGGAAGTGGTGCCGGCCACTCGAACGGCACGGCGACAGCGCCCCCGACAACGCCGACCTCGGGCGACAGCGGCACGGCCACCGGCGGTGGTCGCGCGGACACCCACGCGCACGCGTCGTCGAGCTCTAACTCGAGCGCGAACGCGTCGTCAAGCTCCAATTCGAGTGCGAACGCAAACGCAAGCGCGAGCGCGGGAGCGAAGACGACCGCGTCGGCCTCGTCCAGCAACAAGGCCGGCAGCGGCAGCGACAACAAGGTCAACAGCAACGGCAACGGCAACGGCAATGGCAGTGCAAGTGCCAATGCCGTGACCTCATCCAACAAGTCGGACTCTTCCAAGAAGTCGGACACTTCAAAGACCTCAGCCTCTTCCAAGAAGAAGGACACGACCAACAAGCGTCCCGAGTCCGCTATGGGCAGCACGGGTAGCGTCGGCAGCGCGGGCAGCGCCAACGGCTCGACCGGGAACTCGACCCCGCGGGTCGGGAGCACCGGGAGCGTCGGCAGCGCGGGCAGCGCCAACGGCACGACCGGCAACTCGGCCCCGCAGATGGGATCAACCGGCTCGGTCGGCAGCGCGGGCAGCGCCAACGGCACGACCGGCAACTCGGCCCCACAGACCGGCAGCACCGGATCGGTCGGCAGCGCAGGCAGCGCCAACGGCACGACCGGCAACTCGGCCCCACAGACCGGCAGCACCGGGAGCGTCGGTAGCACAGGCAGCGCGAACGGCACGACCGGCAACTCGGCCCCGCAGACCGGCAGCACCGGATCGGTCGGCAGCGCGGGCAGCGCCAACGGCACGACCGGCA
>CAKZUH010000037.1 GCA_937921725.1 uncultured Chloroflexota bacterium
CGCACCAGCGGCTCGCCTTCGCCGCCGAATTTCCACACATCACGACGCTAGCTCCAGGAGTTGCAGTAACCGAGCCAACCATGTCTCGTGCCGTTGAAGACGTCCTGCTGGCCTTGGTACTGCGCGCCGCCACAGTTGTACGCCAACACGTTAATGATGGATCCAGCTCGAGCTCCGGTTAGCGACAGGCCGAGAATCGCCAGGCACATGCATGCAAACGTCGGTGGCAAAGCCCGACGCAAAATTCCCACAGCGGGTTTCATGACAGCAAGCCTCCACCGTCCGGTCCTTGTACCAGGTCCGCTGCCCGAATCGAGCGCCAACAAACAGTGATCATGGGCGATTCCCCCCTTTCTGAACAAGCGAGCCAACTTCCCCACGGCCGCGAATTACTGGCTCTCAATTGAGCGTTCCTGCGAGGCCTTCGCGCAAGTCAGTGAATCTGCCGACAGCGGAAATACCGACGCTTGTGAATGGCATGCGTGAAGATGGAGCAGCCAGCATCCTATTTACCTCGCCACGTCGTCGAATCGCCTTTCGGATTGGTGAGCACGATCCCGCGTGCGCAGATACACAGCAACCAATCCCGTGCGCCGCTTCTGTCCCGACTTCAGAAATAGGCGTGACAGGTGAGTTCGCAAGGTACCCATAGACATATGCAGTTGATTGGCGATCTCCTTGTCGGTGAGCCCGGTGGCAAGTAGTTCAAGGATCTGCCGCTCGCGAAGGGTGAATTGCTCAGTCGCGCTGCGGGTGATCGGTCGGTTTTGGGAATGAAGCAACTTCAGTGCTCACGAGTCGCGCGACTATGGGTTAATTCATGTTAACTGGGCGAAGCTCCGCATGCAAGGCCACGGGTCCGTCGGTGGCGCCCGGATGCACCCGTTCGTGCTCGCGAAGAGCGACTGGTCGATCGACACGTCCGGGGTGCGCGGCGCGCACGAGCTGCACCCGATCCAGTGCCGGCTTCGCGACTACTTGAGGACGGCATGAGGTCCGGGCCTCCACAGGTGCGCCGCTTGGACGGTGACGACGGCCAGCAGCACAAGGACCCCGCCGGCAACCTGGATCCCCGACAGGCGATCTCCCAGGAGCACGACCGCGAGAAGAACGGTGACGACGGGCTCCCACGTGCTGAGCAGGGCAGCCCGGTTGGCGCCGATGCGCGGGAGGCCGGCGAGGAACAGCGAGATCGCGACCATGGTCGGCACGATCGCGATGGCGACGCCGACCAGCCACCCGCTTTGCGATGGCGGCAGCGCGAAGTGGCCCGTGAGCGCCGCGAGGATGCAGAAGGCGATTGCGGTGCCGGAGAAGATGACGGCACTCGCCGCAGCCGCGGGCGCGGCGCTCATCAGCCTCTCGCCTAGGAGGATGTACGCGGTGTAGATGAGGGGCGACGCGACCGCGAAGACGAGCGCCCACGCGATCGTGAAGCGCGCGCCGCCGAGGAGCAGCAGGACGCCGGCGAGGCTCGAAGCCAGCGCGATGGCGTGCCATCGCGTGATCGCCCGGCGAAGCACCAGCCATCCGGCGATGACGGTCAAGCTCGGGTAGACGTAGACGATCAGGATGCACAGCGAGGCGGGCAGGGTGCGCAGCGCGAGGAAGTAGGTGAGCGCCTGGGCCGTGTAGACGGCGACGCCGAGCGCGAAGAGCTTGGCGAGGAGGCGGCGCTCGAGTGCCAGCGGGTTCTGCCCGAGGACCAGCGCGACGGCGGTCATGCCGAGCGTGGCGAGCACGAACCGGAACGCAAGCAGCTGGTAGGTGTCGAAGCCCACGCGATACGCGACCTTGGCCAGGATGGAGATCGTGCCGAAGGCGGTCGCGGAGATGAGCACCATCGCGCTCCCCACCCACTCCGTCCTCCGGCTCGGCGCCGCGAGCTGTGGTCTTGTTGGAGGCTCGACCGAAAAAGCCATCGACGGATCTTCGGCGCCCAGGCGGCCCATCTCCGGGTTCAGCTCCTGCGCTGCTCGCTCACGCATCGATTTGATGCGCTCGCTGCGCTGCTCGTCGCTTCACCCGGATCTGGACCACCTGGATCACCGAATATCTCGCCGATGGTTTTCGGTCGAGCCTCTATGGCCAGAGGAGATGTCCGAGGACCATGCCGATGACGACCGCCAGCGCGTAAGTGACACGCGGAAAGCGCCGCACCACGCTGCGCACGCCGTTGCTCATCGGGTCGCGGCCGTTCCGAAGCGCGATCGCCTCTTCGAGCATGAGCAGGAAGGCGATCAGCGATCCGGCGGTCGCGATGAGGGCGAGGATCGACTCGGGTGTGAACTTCATCCCTTGCCGGCCGGCGACGCTGCACCGCGCGCCGGGCCCCACAGGAAGTGGCCGAGCAACATGCCGACGACCACCGCGATCACGAAGGCGTAGCCAGGGTAGGCGTGAACGGCGGGCCTGATGTAATCGCTGATCGGGGTGTGCCCGGTCAGCAGCGCCCAGCTCTCGAAGGCGAGCAGCAGGGTGATGACGCCGAACAGAGCCGTGGTGAGCCAGGAAAAGATGCTGCCCATCGATTTCGGACCGCGTTATACCGTACAGCGCATGGCCACGACCGCACGCAGCCTCCTGGAGATCCTCGAGCGGGGGCACGCGCAATCAGCAGCCATCGTCGAGCCAGGCGGGATATCGCTGTCCTATGAGCAGCTTCGCGAGCAGGTCGCCGCGGCCGCGGACGGCCTCGCACGCCTGGGCGTGCGGCGCGACGACCGTGTCGCGCTGGTCCTTCCCAACAGCGCCGAGACCATCGTGATGTTCCTCGCCGCGGCCACCGCCGGAACCGCGGCGCCTCTCAACCCCGCATATAAAGAGGACGAGTTCCGCTTCTACCTCGAAGACACCGCTGCCCGCGCCCTCGTCGTCGCGCCCGCTCAAGGCGAGACCGCGCGGCGTGCTCTTCCCGCCGGCGCCCTGCTGGTCGAGGCAAGCTTTGACGAGCGCGGCCGCATCAAGCTCGAGTGCGATTCGCGAAGCAGCGGAACGTCAGCGGCTGCCCCGAGCGATGGCGACGTCGCCCTCGTGCTTCACACGAGCGGCACGACGAGCCGTCCCAAGCTGGTGCCGCTGCGCCAGCGCAACCTGGCCTTCTCGGCCGAGAACATCGCCCGCACTTACGACCTCAACGGTGACGACGTCGCGCTCTGCGTGATGCCGCTCTTTCACATTCACGGCCTGATGGCGTCGACCATGGCCACCTTCGCGTCGGGAGGCACGGTCGTCGTGACGGCGGGCGGGTTCGACGCGATGACCTTCTGGGCGGCCGCCGATGAACACGGCGCGACCTGGTACTCGGCGGTGCCGACGATTCACCAGATGCTCCTCCTGCGCCACCGCGGCGAGCGGCCCGCGGGCGCCGCCAAGCTTCGCTTCGCCCGGTCGAGCTCGTCCGCCCTCTCGCCCGAGACGATGCGCAGGCTCGAGGCCGCGTTTGGCGCGCCGGTGCTCGAGGCGTACGGCATGACGGAGGCGTCGCACCAGATGGCCTCCAACCCGCTTCCGCCACGCGAACGCCGCCCCGGCACGGTTGGAGTCGAGACGGGCATCCGCATCGGGATCATGGACGAGGCGGGCCTCATGCTCGGAGCCCGAGCACCGGGCGAGGTCGTAATCCAGGGCCCGAGTGTGATCGACGGCTACGTCAACGCCGAGGCCAACGCAACCTCGTTCCGCGACGGCTGGTTTCGCACCGGAGACCAGGGCTTCATCGACGAGGACGGGTACCTGTCGCTGGTGGGACGCCTCAAGGAGATGATCAACCGCGGCGGGGAGAAGATCTCGCCCCGGGAGATCGACGACGTGCTTCTCCAGCATCCGGCAGTGGCGGAAGCGGTCGCTTTCGGATCGCCTCACCAGGCCTGGGGCGAGGAGGTCGCGGCCGCCGTGGTCTTGAGGTCAGAGGCCACCGAGAAAGACCTGCTCGCCTTCGCGCGCGAGCGCCTCGCCGACTACAAGGTCCCGAAGAAGCTCTACATAGTCGAGCAGATACCGCGGACGGCGACCGGCAAGATCCAGCGCAGAAGCGTCGCGGCGGAATTCAACCGGCGGTGAAGGTCGCGATCGTCGGCGCGGGAGCGATCGGCGGCCTGCTGGGCGCGCACCTCGCGCGAAGCGGGGAGGAAGTCGTGCTCATCGCGCGCGGCGCGCACCTGGCGGCCATGCGAGAGCGCGGGGTGACCGTGCGCCGAGCCGGGGAGGAGTTCACCGCTCACCCCGATTGCTCCGATGACGTGGGCGCCGTGGCCGGCGCCGAGGCGGTCTTCATCACGCTGAAGGCCCACGGCATCCCGGGGGTCGCCCCGCAGCTTGGCGCGGCGCTGGATGCGGGCACCAGCGTCGTCTCGGCGACCAACGGCATCCCGTGGTGGTATTTCCGCGACCGCACGCTCGAGTCGGTCGACCCTGGCGGAGTGATCGCGCGCAGCATCCCGTACGAGCAGGTCGTCGGATGCGTCGTCTATCCGGCGGCGACGATCGTCGCGCCAGGCATCATCGAGCACGAGGAGGGCGACCGGTTTTCGGTCGGCGAGCCCGATGGATCCAAAACCGACCGCGTCCAGAGGATCGCCGAGATGCTCACGCGCGCGGGCTTCAAGGCTCCGGTCCAATCAATCGGTGCGCGCCTGCGCGGCGAGATCTGGGTCAAGCTCCTGGGTAACGCCACGCTGAACCCGGTGAGCGCCCTCACGCGCTCCACGCTGGCCGAGATGCTCAGCACGGACGACGGCCGGCTGCTCATCCGCACGCTGATGGAGGAGGTCGCGTCGGTGGCCCGGTCGATCGACGTCGAGCTGCCCGTCAGCATCGATAAGCGCATGCAGGGCGCGGCCGCCGTCGGCGAGCACAAGACTTCGATGCTGCAGGACTTCGAAGCCGGCAAGCCGCTCGAGCTCGACGCGCTGCTCGGCGCCGTGATCGAGATCGCGGGCTGGAAGGGCGTCGCGGTGCCCTCGCTCCGCGCGCTCTACGGGCTGACCAAGCTGGCCGAACGCGCGAGGCGAGCCGCGGACTAGCCCGGAAGCCAGCGCGATGACCGGTGCTGGGTGTCGATGGCCCAGCGCAGCGTTTCCAGGACCTCGGCGAGGTGTGTGCGCATCGCCTCCTCGGCGCCGTCGGCGTCGTGGGCCTTCAGCGCCCCATAGATCGCCTCGTGCTCGACCAGCGAGCGCTGCGCGCGGCCCGGCCGCATCGCCGTCTGGTACTGGAAGCGGATCGCCTGCGATTTGAGACCCCCGGCCAGACGCGCCGCCGTCGGATGGTCGGCCGCGGTCCAGATGTGCTGGTGGAAGGTCGCATTCAGCTCTGAATACCCTGCCGCGTCCCCGTGCTCGACACGGTCTCGCATGGCAGAGATGACCTGATGCAGCTCGCGCAGCACCTCGAGCTTGATCCTCTCCGCCGCCCGCCGCGCCAGCATGCCCTCGAGCGCGGCGCGCACCTCTTCGATCTCGAGCGCTTCGCGGTCGGAGATGTGGCGCACGCGAGCGCCGCGATTCTTCTCCAGCGTGACGAGGCCCTCCTGGTCCAGGCGGACCAGGGCGGCACGCACCGCGGTCCGACCCACTCGGATGCGCTCGGCTACGGCCGCCTCAACCAGCCGCTCGTTGGGATGGAACTGCCCGCTGACGATCGCCTCGCGGAGGAGGTGATAGGCGTCGCGCCGCTTGACCGTCATGGACCTGCCACCTTGCCGTCGGGCCAATTATCGTCAATAATGTCGACAATCTAGCCACGATTTGAGAGGGGAGGAGCAGTGAACACCTTCCGGGCGCGCATGCGATTTGGTCAAGCCGCGATCTCGACCCTGGCAGTAGTGGTCCTGGCGGCCTGCGGCGGCTCGAACACCCCGAGCGGCGGCGGGCTTGGCTCCGGTGACCTGCTCGTGGGAGTGCTCGCGCCGTTCAGCGGCACGGACGCCGGCCTTGGGCCCGCCTACTACGCGGCGTGCCTGGCCGCGGCCCCGTCGATCAACAGCAACGGCGGTGTTGGCGGCCGGCAGGTGAAGTGCCAGCAGTTCGACACCCGCGGTGAGCCGGCCGACGCGGCGCCGGCCGCCAACCAGATGATCGCCAGCAACTCCAACCTGATGGCCGTCGTCGGCTGCACGTCGGACGAGGCCTCCGCGGTCGCGCCGATCGTGGACAAGGCGCACGTGCCCATGTTCTGCATGACGGGCCAGACCGAGTTCAACAAGACCAAGCTCACGTACTTCCACCGTCTGGTTCCGGCCGACATCTACGACGCGTACGCGATGGTTGGCTCGGCGCTGTACGGACCCGGTCACTCTCCGTACGGCCGCATCGCGCTCGTCTTCGGCGACGACATCGGATCCCAGGCGTTCGTCGACCCTGCCACCAACGCGCTGAAGAAGCTCGGCAAGACCGTCCAGAACTTCCCCATCCACCTCGGCTCCTCAACGTTCCGAACCGAGGTCACGAATATGCTCAATTTCAAGCCTGACGTGATCTTCACTGAGGCCCTCGGGTCGGCGGGCACCTACCTCGGAGAGGTGAAGTCGCTGAACGGCAACAAGATGATCCCGTTCATCGGCACGTCCGCCACGATCGACCCGGTCTGGTTCCAGGACGTGAGCCAGGCGATCGGCGTCAATGACCTCGTCCAGTACTACGGCGGGGTCGACCTCGGGTACACGTTCTCCGGTCCTGCCTACGACGAGTTCCTGACCAACCTCAACGCCGCGGCCTCGGTGTTCCCGAAGGCGCCGACGTACAAGCAGCGCGGATCCACGCTCCACCTCTACGACGGGATCATCATGACCGCGCTTGCCATGATCGCCACCAACAGCAGCGACCCGAAGGTCTACAACCCGAAGATCAAGGAGATCGCCAACGGCGTTTCAGGGGCCCAGGTCGTCACCACTTACAAGGACGGCGTGGCGGCTCTGCACGCAGGTAAGTCGATTCGCTTCGTCGGCGCGGGGGGTGAGAACTTCTTCGACCAGTACAACAACTCGCAGTCCGGCTACATCCTGGTCAAATATGACGCTCAGGGCAACGAAGTCACAGTCGCGCAGCTCACGCCGGAGCAGACCAAGACGATCAGCGACGCCGGAGGTATCTAGAGTCCCCGGAGACACCACTTTGAGCCGGACGCCGCTGTGAGCCTTTTCGTCGCGGCGTTCGGCTTCGGACTCGTCAGCATGTCGGTGATCGCGCTCGCCGCCGTGGGATTCACGATGCAGTTCGGGATCACCAACATGATCAACCTCGCCTACGGCGAGGTGATGATCGCCTCGGCATACGTCGCCTACTACATCGATCAGACGGGCATCAGCATCTGGGTCGCGATGATCGGGGGCGCGATCTTCGGTGCGGTGTTCTCTTTCCTCATCAACCGCTTCATTTACGCGCCATTCATGCGCAAGGGAACGGCGAACCTCGGCATGGTGATCGTCTCCCTCGCGGTCTCGCTGATGATCGCGAACCTCTTGCTTCCGATCGTCGGCTACTACAGCGTCTCCTACCGAGAGAGGTTCGGAAGCATCGTCAGGCTCGGCTCGGTCGTCCTGACCGTCAACCAGATGCTGATCATCGCGCTCGCGGTGGTGGTGATGCTCGCCATCCACGCCCTCCTTCGCTACACGCGGCTCGGCAAGGCGATGAGAGCCACGGCCGCCAACCCGACCCTGGCCCGCAGCTCCGGCATCCCCACGCAGCGCGTCATCGACATCGTCTGGCTGATCACGGGCGCGCTGTGCGGCCTGGCCGGCACCGTGGCGGGCCTGGACTCCGAGACCTTCGCCATCGCGAGCGGCGCGGGATTCCTCATCACAGCCCTGGCCGCGGCCGTGCTCGGCGGAGCAGGTCAGCCTTACGGCGCGATGGTAGGCGCCGTGGTCATCGGGATGGTCACCGAGCTGAGCGCCGCGGCATGGTCGCCGGACTACAAGCAGGTGGTCGCGTTCGGCATCCTGGTCGTCGTCATGGTGCTGCGGCCGCAGGGCCTGCTGGCCAAGCGCGGAGCGCTGGCGGCCGCGGGATGAACACCTACTACGCGGCGAACCTTCTGATCTTCGCCGGCGTCGACATCATCGCCTGCATCGCCTTGAACTTGCAGTTCGGCGTCTCCGGCATCGTGAACTTCAGCTTCATCGTCTTCCAGGCCGCCGGTGCGTATGCCGCCGCGGTGCTGTCCATGCCGCCGGACACGGCGGCCGACTACAGCTTCCAGATCTACGTCGGCGGGTACCAATTGCCGTTCCCGCTCCCGTGGATCGGGGGCGCCGTCGTCGGGGGGCTGCTCGCGATACCCATTGGGATCGTCGTCCTGAGGAAGCTCCGCAGCGACTACCAGGCGATCGCCCTCCTCGTCACGTCGATCATCGCGAACACGGTGATCACGAACGCGCGCCCATTCCTGAACGGGGCGGCGGGCCTGGCGCTCGTGCCGCAACCCTTCCAGGACCAGATCGACACCGCCACCGACACCTACCAGTACGTCTACATCGGCCTGACGGCGGTCGCGGTGGCGATCGTGTGGTTCGTCGCAGCCCGAATCGTGAACTCGCCGTTTGGACGCTCGCTCCGCGCGATGCGGGACCACGAGCTGGCGGCGACCGCGATCGGCAAGAACCCGGTCGCGCTGAAGATGACGATCTTCATCGTCGGCGGGGCGATCGCCGGCCTCTCCGGCGCGATCCTCGTGGGTTTCCTCCAGGTGTGGGCGCCGTCGACCTGGCTGTACCCGGAGACCATCATCCTGTTCGCGGCCGTCATCGTGGGCGGACGCGGCAACAACCTCGGGGCCATCCTCGGAGCACTGCTCGTGCCGGTCGGCTTCGAAGAGGTGACGCGCCTTCTGATCCGGCTCAACATCGGGCCGCCCAACCTCATCCCCGCCCTGGAGTGGGTCCTGATCGGCCTGTTCATCCTCGGGTTCCTGTGGTTCCGTCCCGAAGGTGTCCGGCCTGAGCCCAGGCGAGTCTTCGAGGGCAGCCCTGAGCCTGAGGTCGAACGTGTCCGCGCAGCCTGACGGACCGATGCTGGTCGCAGAGGACGTGCGGCGGTCGTTCGAAGGCATGCACGCGGTCGACGGCGTTTCGCTCGATGTGCCGCGCGGCGAGATCACGGGCCTGATCGGACCGAACGGCGCCGGCAAGTCGACGTTCCTCGCCGTGCTGGCGGGAACCCTCCCGGCGAGCGGGGGCCGGATCACGTTCGACGGCGAGGACATCACCAGGGTTCCCGCCTACGCGCGGGCGAGACGCGGGCTGGTCAGGACCTTCCAGCTGCCTTCGGAGTTCGCGAAGCTGACCGTCCTGGAGAACCTGCTCGTCGCCGCGCCGCGGCATCGCGGGGATTCACTGTTGGGCGCGCTGATGGGCAAGCGCTACTGGATCGCCGACGAGAAAAGGCTGGTCGAGGAGGCACGCGGCCTGCTCCATAGGTTCGGCATGTCGGCGAAGGAATCGGACTATGCGGGGATGATGAGCGGCGGGCAGAAGCGGCTGATCGAGATCATGCGCGCGCTCATGCTGCACCCCCGCTGCCTCCTGCTCGACGAGCCGATGTCGGGGGTTCATCCCAGGGTCATCGAGGAGATCCAGCACTACCTCAGGGCGCTCCGCGCCGAAGGCCTCACCATCGTCATGGTCGAGCACGAGCTGCACCTCGTGGAGCAATTGTGTGATTCGGTCTTCGTCATGGCGCAGGGCAAGCTCATCGGAAGCGGCACCATGGCCAGCCTCAGGCGGCAGCGGGAAATTGTCGACGCTTACCTTGTTGGATAGACAGCCCGCCACCGAGGCACGACCCGCACCAAGCCTGCGGGCTGAGGGGATCTCCGCCGGCTACGGCGCCGTGCCTGTCATCCGCGACATCTCGATCGCCGTCGGGCCCTCCGAGATCGTCGCCATCATCGGGCCCAACGGCGCCGGCAAGAGCACGCTCCTGAAGAGCCTGGTCGGGATCCTGCGCGTCACGAGCGGCAGGGTCATGCTCGGCGAAGACGAAGTCACGAACCGGCCGCCGGAGGAGCTCGCGCGCCGCGGCGTCGGTTACGTGCCTCAGGTCAACGACATATTCGAGCCGCTGAGCGTGCTCGAGAACCTGGAGATGGGCGGCTACCTTCTGCCGTCGAACCGCATCCGGCCCGGCGTCGAGCGCGTCACGCAGATCTTCCCCGCGCTGGCCGCGCTGCTCAAGCGCCGCGCCGACAAGCTCAGCGGGGGCGAGCGGAAGATGCTCGCGATCGGCCGCGTCCTGATGCTCGACCCGAAGGTCATGATCCTGGACGAGCCGACGGCAAACCTTTCGCCCAAGCTCGCCGACAGCCTGCTGCGCGAGCACGTGACGCGGCTCGCCGCCGCCGGGAAGGCAGTGCTCCTCGTCGAGCAGCGGGCACGCGCGGCGATGCAGGTCGCGCAGTGGATCTGCGTCTTGGTGTCCGGCTCGACCAGGCTCGAGGGCCGCCCGAACGATCTGCTGCGGCGGCAGGATTTCGAAGAGCTGTTCCTGGGCGCGGGGACGCGCAATCCCGTCAATGACAAGCAAGAGGAGGCGGACGAGGACACATGAGGCTGGTGACTTTTCGTGAAAATGGCGGTGCGCGGCTCGGAGTGCTCCGCGGCGATAACGAAGTTGTCGAGGTGACGGACCCGGGCAGCATGATCGAGCTGATCGACACAGGTGCGGAAGGCCTCGACAAAGTCCGCGCCGCCGCGGCCTCGTCTCGCTCGAAGGCCCATCGTCTAGAGAACCTCGAGCTCCTGGCGCCCCTCCCCGAGCCACGCGGCAACATCATCGCGATGGGGCGCAACTATCAGAAGCACGCCGAAGAATCCGCGAACAAAGAAGGCCACGCGCCGCAGCCCCCGACCATCTTCACCAAGGCGATCACCTCGCTGACCGAGCCGTTTGCCGACATCGCCATCGATCCCGCGATCAGCGACAAGATCGACTGGGAGGTCGAGCTCGCCGTGGTGATCGGCAAGCGAGGCGCCAACATCAACCGTTCATCCGCGCGCAGCCATGTCTTCGGCTACACGGTCCTGAACGACGTCACCGCACGCGACATCCAGAGCGGATGGGGCGGTCAGTACTTCAAAGGCAAGAGCCTGGACCGGAGCTGTCCGACCGGGCCCTGGATCGTGACCGCCGACGAGGTTGCGGACCCGCAGGCGCTGAAGCTGCGCCTGCGCGTCAACGGAGAGCTGAAGCAGGACGGCACGACGCACGACATGATCTACCCGGTCGACGCGATTCTCGAGTGGGTTTCGAAGGGCATGACCCTGATGCCCGGCTCGGTCATCGCGAGCGGCACACCCGACGGCGTTGGCTTCGCGCGCACGCCGCCCGAGTACCTCCAGCCGGGCGATGTCATGGAGACAGAGGTAGAAGGCATCGGGCTGCTGCGCAACCGCATCGTCGCGGCCGGCAGGGACTAGAAGCTAAAGACGAGGCCGCCGCAATCGCCGCGGCGGCCTCGGGAGTTCTCGAGCTAGTGCGCTAGAAGGAGATCCGCCAGATCCCGCGACCGTGGGTCGCGGCGTAGATGAAACCGTCGGGCCCCTGCGTCACGTCGTCGGCCGCCGCGTTGGGGAAGCCGGTTCCCAACCGCGACCACGTCGTGGACGACCCTTGTCCCTCCACGGCCGTGAACATGCCGGCATCGGTGGCAAGGGCCAGGTTGCCATGCGAAAGGACGAGCGCGTCGGACGCGATGTCCGGCAGGTTGACAGAGATGTCAGTCCACGTCTGGCCGCCATCCAATGTCTCGAACACGTGACCAACGCCGCCACCCGGCACGAATCGCCGGGAGTAGCCGTTGAAGATCGCGTAGGCGTGCGCCGGGTTGTTGACGTCCACGGTCATGCCCGCGATGAACCTGTTGGGAAGCCCCGTTGTGTTGACCTGGTGCCACGTGCCTCCATAGTTCGTGGCGATCCCGCGGTTGAACGAGGGACCCGGATTGCCACTGCCGTGCACCCATGCGGCGTAGATGATCTGTCCGCCGTTCGCCGACGACAGCGCGGTGACGGCGTTGCCCGATCCGGTGTTGAAGACGTTCTGCCACGAGCAGGCCACGTCCGTGCAATTGGTATGCCATCCGGACGTGCTGACCCACACGTACTTTCCACCGATCACCCAGACGTTCTTGCTCTGCTGATCCTGAACGAGCGGCGTGACGAATCGCGCCGACGGGTCGCAGCCGGGGCGCCGCATCAAACCCGTGATGAGTTGTGCAATGCAGGTCGGGCTGATGAAGTCGGCGAAGGAATGGCCGCCGTCCGTCGTCGTGTACATGGTTCCGTCGACGTACTCGCCGGCGAACTTGTTGGCGTTCTGGGGGTCGACGATGACGTCGAAGCCGTCACCGCCGGCAGGCTCGACCATCTGCGAGCTTCCGATGCTGATGAATGAGTCGCCGTTGTCCTGGAGGCCTCCCCATACGCCGACGCTCTGGCCGCCCAGCTTGCCCGCCCTGGCGTCGTAGTACTGCAAGTTGTGGAGCGTGGCGTTGAGGTCGGTCCAGTCTCCGTACTGCTGCGTGTCGGAAAGGGGCCGGGAATACACCCCTCCATCGTTGCCTTCGACGATTTTGCCGTTGGCGATCATGAGGGCGTGCTGGTCCGGATGCGTCGTCTTGGGGCAATTGCTGCCGCAGGCCAGGCCGTAGTTCCAGTACGGGCTTGCCGTGACCCACGTGGCGCCTCCGTCGGTGGACTCGAAGACCTCCTCGAGGCCGGCGTAAACGTGGTTGGGGTTGACCGGGTCGACAGCGAGGTCCTGGTTGTACCAGGCCTGCACGCCGACGTCGCCAAAGGTCGCCGCGGCTGATCCCGAGTTGTCGAGCTTGGCGTTGTCCGCGATCTTGGTCCACGGACCGGTCACGCTGGCGGGGCTTCCGCCGGCCGAGAAGATTCCCTGCAAAACCGAAGAGGCGCCGGCGCCCTGCGCTGCCGGCGACTGGACGGTCGCGTACAGCCTCGAACCGTCGGCGGAGTACGCGAATGTCGTGCGGCCGATGTCCGATGCGTCGATGTCGCCAGTCGGTGTGACTTTCTGGAATGTCGTGCCGCCGTTGGTCGACTGATAGAACCCGTTGAACTGCGTGTTTCCGGGTCCGTGCCATCCGATGGCCGCGATGACGACCTGGCCGCCCGAGCCGGGCACCACGGCGACGTCGGTCACCTGCTGGTCGTAGGGCGGATTGTCAACCGCGCCTGCCGGGTCGAGCACTTCAGACCACGCGCCGGTCGCCGCTGAGTATCGAAACAGGCCGTTGTCCGTCGCCACGTAGGCGTTCCCGCTCGCGTCGAATGCAAGCCGGAACGTGGTGCGCGACACCAGCGGGCTCTTGCCGGACGCGTCCGGGCCCACAACCTGGAAAGTCGCGCCGCCATCAGAGGTTCGATAGACGCCAATCCCCTGGTAGCTGTCCTGGGACACGTTGGCTTCCCCGGTACCGACCCAAAGCGAACCATCGACCGGATCGACAGCCAGCGCCCCGATCGAAAGGCTTGCCATTGAGTCGAAAACGGGCGTCCAGTGCTGCCCCTGGTCGCCGGACTTCCACACGCCGCCGTCCGCCGCACCGGCGAACCAGGTGCCGTCGGACGTTTGGGCGAGAGAGGTGATGCGTCCACCGACAATCGAGAATCCGGCGCCGATGTTGGACCAGAACGGGTCCGTGTAGTTGCTCGGTTCACCGTTGTAAGGCTGGGTCGTGACCTCTTGCCAGGCGCCTCCGGAGGTCGGCATATTCCCGGCCTGCTGCGCTGCGCTGAGAAGAGCATCGCCTGGAACGGTTGCGGCCGGCGCGGTTCGCTCGTTGGCGTACTGCGCCTGCTGATCGGCGAGGTCGCCGTCCGGCGTGCCGGTCTGGGAACGCAGCGTCGTGTTGCGGTCCTGCTGCCGGGCGGCAGCGCCATGCGCGCCATGGTGATCGCTGTCGGCTATGACGACGCCACTCAAGGAAAGGACGGTGCCGATGGCCAGAGCTCCGGCCAGAGTCATTCGTCGGGATCGCAGCAGGTGCATCGAACCTCCTCACACTTCGCAGCCGCGACCGTGTGGTCGCGTGTGACGCCCGCCAGGCCCAAGCCGATCTTCGGATTGTCCGGAGTACCTCGTACGAAAGTCAAGTTGGCTCTCGATCTGAGCCGCCACTAAGCTGAGCCGCGATGTTCGAGGTCGATCGGCTGTCAGGTGTGCTGGTCGCGCTGGCCTCTCCCCTCCAGCAGGACGGGACGGTGGACGAGCCGGGCGTGCGGCGTCTCGTCGAACATGTCCTCGCGGGCGGCGTGCACGGCCTCCTGGCCCTTGGCTCGACGGGCGAGACGGCGTCGCTCGACGAGGCATCGCGGCGGAGGATATTGAGCGGGGTCGTCAAGGCGGCGGGCGGCCGCGTGCCGGTCCTGTGCGGGGTCGCGCAAAGCCAGCTCGCGTCAGCACGCGCCGAGCTCGAAGCCGCGGCAAGCCTCGGAGCGGACGCGGCCCTGGTCGCGCCTCCCTTCTACTACCCGATGGACCAGGCGGCCGTGCTCGCGTTCTACCGCGAGCTTGCCGCGAGCGCTCGGCTGCCGCTCATGCTCTACAACATCCCGCAGTACACGAAGGTGGTGGCCGAGCCGGCGACGGTTGCGGCACTCGCTCGGGAGGGAACGATCAAGGGGATCAAAGACTCGAGCCGCGACTTCGAGTACTTCGAGGGGGTCTGCGTCGCTACACGCGACATCCCGACGTTTCGCGCCTTCACCGGCAGCGACACCATGCTGCTGGCGTCGCTCGCCATGGGCGGCGCGGGCACCATCTGCGGCGCGGCCAACGTGGCGCCCGACTGGGTCGTTCGCATCTACGACGAGTACCGCCGCGGCGACCTTACGGTGGCGCGGAGGAGCCAGGACGCGCTGTACGAGCTGGTGATCGCCGTGCGCACCGGCAGCTTCCCGCTCGCGATCAAGGCGGCTCTCCACATGCTCGGCATCTGCGAGCCGTGGTCCGCACCGCCGGTGCAGAAGCTAGATTCGAAGCTGGTAGTCAGGCTGCGCGAGCAGCTCGCCGGGTGGGGTCTGCTTCGCGACTGAAATAAGAGAGCCATGCACCTCTGAATGGCGCATGGCTCACCCCGCCGCAGCCTTGCGCCGGGGATCCAAGCCCGGCAATCCGAATCATTGCCCCCAAGAGGGGCCTTGCGCCAACCGCAGTTGGATGATTTCCGCCTACCTCAATTGCGGTATTCGGTGGGTCGTTATCCTCGTCAGGTCTTGATCGTCTCCATCGGCGACCTTTTGCTGGACATCGCGATCGTCGCCGCCGGTCCGCTGGTGGCCGACGACGATTCAGCGGCGGAGATCACGCTCGGCGGCGGCGGGCAGGCGGCCAACTTTTGTGCCTGGAGCGCTGCTCTGGGCGAATCGAGCCGGCTCGTCACGCGTGTCGGCGACGACGACAGGGGCCACAAGCTCGTCGCCGACCTGGAATCGCAAGGCGTCGAGGTGCGTGCGGTATGGGCGGCGGAGCCGACCGGCGCCATCGCCGTGATCATCGAGCCCGGCGGCCGGCGAACGATGGCCACGCAGCGCGGCGCTAGCGTCGGGCTCAGCCCCGAGGATCTCGACGCGGCGTGGTTTCGCGACGCCCGCTTGCTCCATGTGCCGGCTTACTCGCTATTCGTCGAGCCCCTGGCCGCGGCGACTCGGGCGGCCATCCGCGTCGTGCGCGAATCGGACGGCATGCTGGCCGTGGATCTCTCCTCGGCCGCGGGGCTGCGCGCCTACGGGCCGTCGCGGATGGCTTACGTGCTGGCCCGACTCAAGCCGGAGCTGCTCTTCGCGACGCAAGCAGAGGCGGACACGCTCGCGGTGCCGCTCGAGAGCCTTGCCCAGGTGCCGGTCCTGAAGCTCGGGCCTGCCGGGAGCAGCGTGTTCGGCCGCACGATCCCGGCGCCGCCGGTCGAGGCCATCGACCCGACGGGGGCGGGCGACGCATTCGCCGCGGCGTTCTGCGTCGCGTGGCTCCACGGAGCCACGCCAATCGAATCGGCGGAGCGCGCGGTGCAGGCGGCCTCACAGTCAGTGCAGTTGGCCGGGGCGCGACCCAGCTGAACGAATTTCTTGAGGTCGCGACCGAAGTCGCGGACGCGCTCGGCCAGGGCCGTCCGGTCGTCGCTCTGGAGACCTCGATCGTCGGGCAGGGTCTCCCCGCGCCGCACGACCTGCGCGCGGCGCTGGGCTGCGAGAAGGCGATCCGCGACGAAGGCGCCACCCCGGCCACGATCGCGGTCCTCGACGGCAAGCTGCGGGTGGGTCTTGAGCATCGTGACCTCGAACGGATCGCCGCCGGCGCGGCCAAGGTGAGCTCCCGCGACCTGGGGCCTGCCCTGGCGCAGCGGGTCGCGGGCGCCACGACGGTTGCGGCCACCATGCGAGTCGCGGCGCTGGCCGGGATCCGCTTTCTCGCGACCGGGGGAATCGGCGGCATTCATCGCGGCCACCCGGAGGACCAGTCGGCCGACCTCGAGGAGCTGGCGCGCTCCGAAGTCGCCGTCTTCTGCGCCGGCGCCAAGATCATCCTCGACCTGCGGCTGACGCTCGAACGCCTCGAGAGCCTGTCGGTCCCCGTCCTCGGCTACGGCTGCGACGAGTTCCCCGCCTTCTACTCCGCGCACAGCGGATGCCCCGTCAGCGCCCGCACCGACGGACCCGCCGGTACGGCGGCTGTCCTGCGCGCGGCGTGGGCGACCGGTTCGCGTGGGCTGGTCGTCGCGGTGCCGCCTCCCAGGGAGCTGGAGGGAGCCGAGGCCATGGCGGAGCGAGCGGCGGCCGAGCTGCCCGACGTCAGCGGGGCGGACGTCACCCCGCGGCTGCTCGCGCGGATGGCTGAGCTGTCAGGCGGGCGCTCACTCGACCTGAACGTCGACCTGGTGATCAACAACGCCCGCGTGGCCGCGCAGGTGGCCGGCGCCTACTTCGGCTAGCCGCCCCAGTCGCCGACGACGCGGTGCAGCACCTTCTTGCTGCCTTTGAATTCGAGCCCTCGCCTGCGCCCCGCGTCAAGCTCGAACCTGCCCGACAGCAAACCAAGGACGAGGCCCGGACGGCCCGTCAGGACGGCATCCGGGTGCTCGGCGGTGCCGCGCCGGGTCCGCACCTTGCCGCCGACGGTCTCGATCACCATCGGTTCGTCACCTGTGCGGACCTCGATGGTGATCGGGGGTTCCTGGGGAGCGTTGTCGATGAGGTAGGCATCGAACGGGAAGACGAGCCAATGGCTGCGAAAGACGTTGCTGGGTTGCGGGACGCCCATGAGCGGCGCCCCCCATCGCCCCAGCTCTTCGAGAAGACCGCGCAGCGCCTGACCGCGCTCGGTCAGCTCGTATAGCGTCGTCGCCACCGGCGGGGGCGCCGCGTGCGCGCGCACGACGCCGCCCTTTTCCATCTCTCGCAGGCGGTCGGCCAGGAGATTGGTGGCGATCCCTGGGAGGCCTTTGAGCAGGTCGGTGTAGCGCGAGGGACCTGAGGTCATGAGCTCACGGACGATCAGCAGGACCCACCTGTCGCCCACCACGTCAAGCGCCTTGGCGACGGCGCAGTACTGCTGGTACGAGCGCATGGGCGCAACGATAGCAGGCATGCAGGACAACCTCAAGTTACTACTTGACTTTTTCAAGTGCCTAGTGGAGAATCGCCAGGCACCCGTTTTCTTAGACCACGGCTGGAGGATTGGCGATGTCTCGGCGGATTTGGACCCTTGCGCTCACATCGGTGGCCTTTTTCATGGTCGCGCTCGATTCGCTGGTCGTGGTAACCGCGCTGCCGGCGATCCACCGCGACCTCGGCGGAAGCATCGCCGACCTGGAATGGACGATGAACGCGTTCACCCTGACCTTCGCGGCGGGAATCATCACCGCGGCCGCCCTCGGCGACCGGCTGGGCCGGCGCCTGGTCTTCGTCGCCGGGCTCGCCCTCTTCACCATCTCCTCGGTTGCTTGTGCTCTCGCGCCAAACGCCGTGGCCCTGATCGGCGCCCGAGCCGTGCAGGGAATCGGAGCCGCGATGGTCATGCCTTTGAGCCTGACCATCCTCACCTCGGCCTTCGGACCCGAGCGCCGCGCAACCATCGTCGGGATCTGGGGCGGCATCGGAGGTCTGGCCGTCGCGGCCGGGCCGCTGATAGGGGGAGCCATCACCCAAGGCGTCAGCTGGCACTGGATCTTCTGGGTCAACGCGCCGATCGGCGTTGCGGCCATCGTCCTCTCGCTCCTCCGCCTGCCGGAGACGAAGGGGCCGGCGACGCGGCTCGACCTGGTCGCCGCCGCACTCGTGGGGAGCGGCTCGATGCTCATCGTCTGGGGCTTGATCCGGGCCGGGAGTGAAGGCTGGGGGAGCGCGACGGCCGTCGGAATGCTTGGCTCGGGAGCCTTACTGGCGGCGGGGTTTGTCGCGTGGGAGCTGCGCGCCGCGGACCCGATGCTGCCCATGCACCTCTTCCGAAGCCGCAGCTTCAGCGCGGCGAATGCGACCGCATTCCTGATGGCAGGCACCATCTTCTCAGCCGCGTTCCTCGTCGCCCAGTTCATGCAGTTTGGGCTTGGGAACTCACCGTTCCAAGCCGGCGTGCGGCTGCTTCCGTGGACCGCGACTCCACTCTTCATCGCACCTGTCGCGGGACTGGTCGCGGACAGAATCGGCACGCGGCCGGTCCTCGCGCTGGGAATGCTCCTTCAGGGCGTTGGCCTGGCGTGGTTCGCCCTGGTGGCGACGACCGGAGTCGCGTACGTTCAGCTGGTGCTCCCGCTGATGGTGGCCGGGATCGGCATCTCCATGGCCTTGCCGATCGTTCCCACCGCGGTGGTCACCGCGGTCAGGCCTCACGAGATGGGCAGGGCCTCCGGCGTCAACAGCACCATGCAGCGCCTCGGCAGCGCATTCGCGATCGCGGTGGCGGCGGCGGTGTTTGCGGCCAACGGGCACATCGGAACCGCTACGAGCTTCGTGGGCGGATTCCGCCCGGCGTTGACCGTCGTCGCCGGCATGTCGCTGCTGGGTGCCATGACGGCGCTGGGTGTGGGCTCCCGACGCGCGGCCGCGCCCGCTCAGGTCTTGGAGCAGGCTGCATGACACCAGAGGCGCGATATTCGGAGCTGGTCAAGCACTTGGCCGGCCGAACAGGCGTCACGCAGATCAGCGAGGGCAAGGGATTCGGGTCGAGCGGTCAGCTCAAGACCGGCGGTCGGATCTTCGCGATGCTCGTGCGGGCGGAGCTTGTCTTGAAGCTTCCGCGCGGGCGTGTCGACGAGCTGGTCCAATCCGGCCAAGGGACGAATTTCGACGCCGGCAAGGGCAAGCCGATGCGAGAGTGGTTCGTCCTCTCCAAGAATTCGAAGAAGCACTGGCTCCCGCTCGCGCAAGAGGCGCTGGATTTCGTGAAGGAGGCGCAGTGATGGAAAACCGGCGGGTCGCACGACCCGCCGGTTTGTAGTCGTCGTCCGTTACTTCTGGTCGGTGCTCATGAGCCCGAAGGCCGCGCCCTGCGGGTCCATGAGAATTGAAAAGCGGCCGCCGGGGAAGTCCTGCGGCGGAAGCATCTCGCGCCCGCCGAGGTCCACGGCTTTCTTGTGCGCCGTGTCGACGTCGTCGGCGCCGAAGTAAACCATCCAGTAGGACGGCACCTCCTTCGGCACCATCTCGTTCATCTCCATGCCGCCGGCGATGCTCTCACCGTCGAGCTTGAACTCGGTGTAGTCCCCAAGGCCCTCCCCCATCGGGCTGACCTTCTCCGTCCAACCGAACACCTTCGCGTAAAAGGGCTTCACCTTGTCGATGCCGCGCGAGTTGAGCTCGGCCCACGAATACGCGCCGGCCTTGCGCACCACGTCGGCGCCGTACATCGTGTTCGGCTGCCAGACGGAGATGAACGCACCCGCCGGGTCCTGAAAGACCGCCATGCGGCCTACGTCCATGACGTCGAACGGCGGCGCGACGACCTTGCCGCCCTCAGCCTGGATCTTCTTTGCCACCGCGTCAGCGTCACGCGTGCCGATGTAGACCATCCACGCCGACGGGGCGTTGGGATCCTGCGTTCCGCCGATCCCCGCCACGTCCTTGCCGCCAAGCCTCGCCATCGCGTATCCGCCCGCGGCGGGGTCCTTCTCGGGCTCGGCCTGCCATCCGAACAGCTTCGAGTAATAGTCGCGCGACCCCGCGGGATCTGTGCTCGACAAATCGATCCACGCCGGGGCGTTGACGACAAACGTTTTCGCGTCCGCCATGTGCTTACCTCCTGTATTCCGGTACGCGGGTGCCCCTTCACCCTCGAACCCATTTTGCCACCGGCTGGTTAAGGGATGCCGAAGGAATTCCGTGATATCGCTTAGCGTTCTCGAGGTAGATGTCTCAGAAGGCCCCCGTCGACCTCGTCATCTTCTCGGACTACGTTTGACCGTGGTGCTACATCGACTCGGTCCGAGTCGAGCAGCTCGAGAGCGAAGGCCTGGTTCGCGTCACCTGGCTTCCGTACGAGCTGCATCCTGAGGCCCCTCCCGAAGGAATTCCTCGCGAGCTCTACTTCAGCGGTGGTCGCTCGGAGCGCATTCGCTGGCACCTCGAGGCTGTGGCCGAATCCGTGGGCCTCACGATGAAGCAGCGCGACGTGATCATCAACTCGCGGCGCGCGCTCGGCGCCGCGGAGTTCGCGCGCGAGCACGACAGGTTCGACGAGATGCATCACGCGCTGCTGAAGGCACACTGGGAAGGCACCGGCCGGCTGGAAGACGTCGACGACCTGGTGCGCATCGGGTCGGAGGTCGGCCTCGATCCCGAGGATCTGCGCCAGGCCATCGTCGACAATCGCTTCGCCGACGTGATCGACGAGAACCGGCGCGCGGCGACCTCGGTAGGCATCGACGCGATACCGGCCCACATCTTCGGCCGGCGCTACCTGGTCCTGGGCGCGCAGCCCTACGAGGTGTTGAAGGAGGTGGCCGACAAGCTCAACGATTCGCCTTCCTAGATGGCGCGTACTCCCCGGCGGAGCCCTCTCATGGCCTGATTGTCGACCCGACGGGAGTTTGGAGTTGACACGCGCCTAGGCCCAGCGCCGATACTTTGATCTTCCGGACGCAGAGAGCCGGGCTGGGAGAGGTGTAGCCAGATGAGACGAGTCGCCCTGGGGTTCATCTTAGTCATGCTGGCCGCCGCCTGCGGTGGCGGAGGAGGCGGCGGAAACGGCGGTGGCGGGACTCCGAAGAACGGCGGTACAGCCACCATCGCGCTCGAGAGTGAGCTGCATACCCTGGACCCGATGGATTCCTCGCTTCTGGTCGAGCGCGAGGTCTTCTACAACATGTACGACTCGCTCTTCACCATAGATTCCTCTCTGGCGATCAAGCCCGGCCTGGTGAAGACCTGGGACACCTCCGACCCGCTCAACTACAAGTTCACCCTTCAGTCGGGTGTCAAGTACCACGACGGAACGCCGTTCAACGGCGCCTCGGTGAAGGCCAACATCGAGCGCTACAAGACGGGCGCGACCTCCCGCCGCAAGTCGGACCTGTCCAGCGTGAAGAGCGTCGAGGTCACCGATGACACGCACGTGATCTTCCACCTCGGCAAGCCCGATTCCACTCTGCTGGCGACTCTTGTCGACCGGGCCGGGATGATGCTCTCGCTGGACGCCGTCAGCAAAGGCGGGCAGAACTTCTCGCTCGCCCCGGCGGGCGCGGGCAGCGGACCATTCGAGTTCGTGGAATGGAAGCGCAACGACCACCTGACTCTCAAGAAGAACCCGAGCTACTGGCGTTCGGGCCTCCCCTACCTCGACGGAGTCACCTACCGGGCGATCCCCGACGTCAACGCCATCCTCGCCGCGTTGAAGACCGGCGACATCGACATCGCGCGCGTGATCGCAAGCAAGGACGTGGCTTCGCTCAAGACCGACTCGAACTTCATATACAAAGACGTGCCGGCGATCGGCTTCAACGGGTTCGAGCTCAACGCGGGCACCTCGCCCTTCAACGACCCGGCGAAACGACAGGCTGTGGCGCTGGCGATCGACCGCTACGCGATCCTGAAGGACATCCAGTTCAACATCGGGGTGGTCGCCTACGGCCCGATTCCTCCCTCGAGCTGGGCATTCGACTCGAGCGAGAAGATCTATGACCACGCGGATGCCTCCAAAGCGAAGTCGACCGCGACCGGTTTCACCTTCACCTACAAGACGACCTCCGACCCGGTCAACCAGCAGCTCGCCCAGCTGATGCAGTCAGAGCTCTCGGCGGCCGGCATCACGATGCAAATCCAGACCGAAGAGTTCGCCACCTACCAGCAGGAGTGCGCCAACCACCAGTTCCAGGCCTGTGGCGTCAGCTGGTCGGGCCGCATCGACCCCGACGGCAACATTTACGCGTGGTGGCACACTGGTGGCAGCTTCAACGACAGCCTTTACAGCAACCCGCAGGTCGACCAGTGGCTCGAGGACGCGCGCACGACAGCCGACCAGGCCAAGCGCAAGCAGGACTACGACAACGCGCAGAAGCAAATCGTGCAAGACGCCCCCTACGTCTTCACGACGTTCGGCGTGAGCGCCCAGATTTCCGACACCAAGATCCACGGCTTCACCCTCTACCCCGACCTGATGATCCGGATGGCGGAGGTCTGGAAGAGCTAAAAGCTGAGGCCCGGCCGGGCGGCGCTGCTTGACTCCATGCCGGAGACTTGATCCGGCGTGATGAGCTACATCCTGCGCCGCCTCGTCCTCATGTTGCCGGTCGCGTTCCTCGTCACCGTCGGCGTGTTCATGCTCATCCACCTCAGCCCAGGCGATCCGGCCCTGATCATCCTCGGCGAGGACCGCAATCCGGAAGCGATTGCCCAGGTCCACCAGGAGCTGGGGCTCGACAAACCTCTCTACGCCCAGTACCTGATCTGGGTCGGCCACATCATCCATGGCGATTGGGGCCGCTCGATCACGACCCACGAGCCCGTGTGGAACGCGATCACCGACCGCCTGCCCGCCACGCTCGAGCTGGGCATCGCAGCGCTCCTGTGGTCGCTCGTCGTCGCGATTCCGCTCGGCACGATCGCGGCTGTGCGTAGGGGCTCGGCGGCGGACCGCATCGCGACCGGGGTCTCGGTCGCGGGCGTGTCTGTGCCGAACTTCTTCATCGGCATCGTGCTGATCTACGTCCTGTCGGTGTCGGCGCGCATCTTTCCATTCGGCGGATACGTCCCGATCACGCAGGACCCATGGGAGAGCCTGCGCCACGTGATCCTGCCGGCGATCGCCCTGGGCACCGCGGGTACCGCGATCAACATGCGCTTCACGCGCTCGTCGATGATCGAGGTGCTCAACCACGACTACATCCGGACCGCTCGCGCCAAGGGCGCCTCATGGCGGCGCGTCGTCTTCGTCCATGCGCTGAAGAACGCTCTGATCCCGGTCGTGACGATCGTCGGTCTCCAGATTGGTGGGATCATCGAAGGCGCCGTCGTGACTGAGACCGTCTTCACGTGGCCTGGCGTGGGCCGGTTGGCGGTGGAATCGATCTTCAACCGCGACTACACCGTGGTCCAGGGCGTGGTGCTGCTGGCCGCCTTCTCCTACATGCTGGCGAACCTTGCCGTCGACCTCGTGTACGGCTGGCTCGACCCGAGGATCTCGTACGCATGAGCAACGCGCCCGCCATCGTTGCCGCCGGCACACCGATCCGCCGCAGACCAATCGCGCTGCTGGAACTGGCGCAGAGGAACCGCGGCGTCTTGGTCGGACTGGTCTTCGTAGGAGCGTTGTTCTTGATCGCGCTGGTCTCCCCCATCATCTCGCCCCACGATCCGATCGCGACCGAGCCGGACAACGCGTATCTGCCTCCGCTGAGCCCCGGCCACGTGCTCGGAACCGACGAGCTCGGGCGAGATCAGATCAGCCGGGTGCTGTGGGGCGCACGAGTATCGCTGCCGGTTGCCCTGGTCGCGGTCGCCGTCGGCCTCGTTGGAGGCGGGGTGCTCGGCCTGCTCAGCGGATACGCGGGTGGGCTCACCGACTTGCTTCTGATGCGGGTAGTCGACGCGCTCCTCGCCTTCCCGGCGCTGATCCTCGCCATCGCGCTGGTGGCCGCGCTCGGGCCAAGCCTGCGGAACGCGATGATCGCGATCGGGATCGTCGCGATCCCCGTCTACGCAAGGCTCGTGCGCGCCGTCGTGCTCCAATTGAAGCAGATGGAGTTCGTCATGGCCACGCGCTCGCTCGGCGCGTCCCCCATTCGCCTCATCGTGCGCCACCTCATCCCGAACCTGATGAACCCCATCCTCGTGCAGATTTCGCTGTCGGCGGGGTTTGCGATCCTGGCAGAGGCGGTGCTCTCGTTTCTCGGTCTTGGCGCACAGCCACCGACGCCCGACTGGGGACAGATGATCACCACCGGCCGCACGTTCCTGCCCAACGACCCATGGCTGGCGATCGTGCCCGGCATCGCGATCTCGATCACAGTCTACAGCTTCAACCTGCTCGGTGACTCGCTGCGCGACGCCCTCGACCCAAGGCTCCGCTCCTGATGGCATTCAGCCATCTCCTGGAGCTCGAAAACGTCGAGACGCACCTTCGCCTTCGCGACGGAACCATCAAGGCCGTGGACGGCGTTTCCCTCACCGTCGACGCCGGGGAAACGTTGGGCATCGTCGGCGAGTCGGGGTCTGGCAAATCGATGACGGCGCTCTCGATCATGCGGCTGCTTCCACGCAGCGGCCGCATAGTCGGTGGAAAGGTCTGTTTCAAGGACCGCGTCTTGACCGACCTGTCCGAGGACGAGATGGAGGAGATCCGCGGCACCGAGATCGCGATGATCTTCCAGGACCCGATGACGTCCCTCAATCCCGTCTTCAGGACCGGTTGGCAGGTCGGCGAGCCGCTGAGGATCCACCGGCACATGCGCTCGCGCGCCTCGATCGCGGCGGCGGTCGATCTGTTCGAGAAGGTCGGCATCCCCGAGCCGCGACGACGAGTGAAGCAATTCCCCCACATGTTCTCCGGAGGCATGCGGCAGCGCGCGATGATCGCCATGGGGTTGACCACGAGCCCGAGCCTGCTCATCGCCGACGAGCCGACGACCGCGCTGGACGTGACGATCCAGGCGCAGATCCTGGACCTGCTGCGGACGCTGAACCGAGACTATGGGACCGCCACCATCCTTATCACGCACAACCTCGGCGTGGTCGCGGGAATGTGCGACCGCGTCATCGTCATGTACGCGGGCCGGATCGTCGAGCAGGGCCGCACGGACGACGTCTTCGCGCATCCCGAGCATCCCTACACCTGGTCGCTGCTTCACTCGATCCCGCGCCTGGACGCGGACGAGCATCGGCCGCTGAGACCGATCGAGGGCGTGCCGCCCGACATGCTGAACCTCCCGCCCGGTTGCAAGTTTCAGCCCCGGTGCCCCTTCGCAGTCGCGCGCTGCGCCGCCCAAGAGCCTGAACTTCTGCAAGTTCGTGAGCAGCTCGCCCGCTGCTGGGTGACCCAGGCAGGCACCCGGCTCGACGGTTGAGCGCCGAGGCGCCACTGGTCGAGGTGAGGGGCCTCAAGACGTGGTTCCCCGTCCGCTCCGGGGTGGTCAACCGCGTCGTCGGTCACGTGCGCGCGGTCGACGGCGTCGACCTTGTGATTCATCAGGGCGAGACGCTCGGGCTCGTCGGCGAATCGGGTTGCGGCAAGTCGACGCTCGGCCGCTCCATCCTGCGCCTAGTCGAGCCGACCGCCGGCGAGGTGTACTTCGAGGGCAAGGACGTGTTGCGCATGAGCCGCGGCGCGATGCGGCGGATGCGCCGCAAGATGGCGATGATCTTCCAGGATCCGTTTGCGTCCCTCGATCCCCGTCAAAAGGTCGGCGACATCCTGGGCGAGGCCCTCGACATCCACCACCTGGCACCGGACGCGCGCCGGCGCAAGGAGCGGGTCAGGGAGCTGCTCGACCTCGTGGGACTGTCGACAGACTTCGCGAACCGCTACCCGCACGAGTTTTCCGGCGGGCAGCGCCAACGCATCGGGATCGCCCGCGCTCTTGCGGTCGAGCCATCGTTCATCGTGTGCGACGAGCCCATCTCGGCGCTCGACGTGTCGATCCAGGCCCAGATCATCAACCTGCTCGAACAGCTCCAAGACAAGTTCCGCCTGACCTACCTCTTCATCGCACACGACATGTCGGTGGTCAAGCACATCTCTGACCGGATCGCGGTCATGTACGTCGGCAAGGTCGTGGAGATCTCGCCGGCAGGCGACCTGTACCGCCGGCCGAAGCATCCATACACCGCGTCGCTCCTCTCGGCTATACCCATCCCCGACCCTCGCCTCGAGCGCCTTCGCGAGCGGATCATCCTCAAAGGCGACGTCGCTTCACCGGTCGATCCCCCGAGTGGGTGCCGCTTTCGCACTCGGTGCTTCAAGGCACAGCCGCGCTGCGCCGAAAGCGAACCGCCTCTTGACACCGTCAACCTCGGCGACCACCAGGCCGCCTGCTTCTATCCCGTCGGCTAGCCGCTAGCGGCCGGCAGCGTGGGCCTGCGCGCCGCGCGGGTTGGCCGCGGCCGAAAGCAGACCAGTCTCCGGATCGCGACCGACGACGCACGTGCGGCCCAACGACCAGCGGTCCACCTCCACGACTTCATGTCCCCGGCGTCTTAGCTCCTCGAGCACCTGGGGATCGGGTGTCGGCTCCGCGTGCAGCCGGCCGGGATGCGCTTCGTGGGGCGCAAACGAGCTCGGGAAATGCGAGGTGTGGAACGTGGGCGCGTCGATCGCGGCCTGGAGGTCGAGCCCGAACTGCACATGGGCAAGGAAGAACTCGAGCGTCCACTGGTCCTGCTGGTCGCCACCGGGCGTGCCGAACGCGAGTCTCGGCTCGCCGTCGCGGAGCACCAGCGTCGGGCTGAGCGTCGTCCGCGGACGCTTGCCGCCCTCCAGGTGATTCGGGTGCTCGGGGTCGAGGTTGAACATCTGCGCCCTGGTGCCCAGGCAGAAGCCAAGGCCCTCGATGACCGGTGAGCTCTGGAGCCATCCGCCGCTGGGCGTGCACGCGACGAGATTGCCGTGGCGGTCCGCGACCGCCACGTGCACGGTGTCGCCGCGCACCGCGCCGAGCGACTGCGAGCCGGTTCCGGTCCAGTGCCCCTCGCTCACCTGCTGCGCGGCGCGAATGGGGAGTCGCGGGTCGCGGCCGCCGGGCCGGCCGGGTCGCAGCTCGAGCGACGCCCTGTCGGTGACCAGGCGGCGCCGCCCGTCCGCGTACTCGGCTGAAAGCAGGCCCGCGAGGGGGACGCCGGCAAAGTCCGGGTCTGCGTACCATGCTTCGCGGTCGGCGAACGCGAGCTTGGCGCACTCGATTACGACGTGGATGTGGTCGGCTGACAAGAACTCGCCGGAATCTAGCCCGAAGTGCTCGAGCAGCATCAGCTGCTGCAGGAACACGGGACCCTGGCTCCACGGGCCGCACTTCGCGACGGTCCAGCCGTGAAACTGCGCGGTGATGGGCTGCTCGTGGCGCGCAGCGAACGACGCGAGGTCTGCCGCCGTGAGCAGACCGCTGTGCGGAGCCCCCGAGCTGTCCATGAACTCGCGGCTGCAGTGACGCTCGACCGCCTCCGCGACGAAGCCTGAGTAGAAGGCTTTCAGGGCGGCCTCGATCTGCCGCTCACGATCGCCGCCCGATGCCACGAGGCGGCGATACGTCGCGGCGAGCTCGCGGTTGCGGAACAGCTGCCACGGCCGAGGCACCCCCGCCTCGAGGTAGACCGCGGCCGAAGCCGGCCAATGCTCCCGAAACAGCGGCTCGACCATCGTCAGCGTGTCGACGATCCTGGGGTGAAGCGGATAGCCAGAGTCCGCATACCCGATCGCGAAATCCATCACGTCCGAAGCGGGCCACGTCCCGTGGTCGCGCAGCAGCGACATCCAGGCGCCGAAGGCGCCCGGCACGCAGGCGGCCGCGAGGCCCGTACCCGGCACTTCGGCGAGGCCCATCGCCTGGATGCGGTCGATCGTCGCCGCGGCCGGCGCAGGCCCCTGGCCGCAGATGACCTCCGCCTTCTTGCGCCGCGAGTCCCACAGCAGGATCGGTACCTCGCCGCCAAGTCCGTTGAGGTGAGGCTCGACGACCTGCAGGACGAAACCCGTCGCGACGGCCGCGTCGAACGCGTTGCCGCCGCGCTCGAGCACGGCCATCCCGGCCTGGGTCGCGAGCCAGTGGGTGGAGCTGACCATGCCGAACGTGCCTTTGATCTCGGGCCGCGTCGTGAAGGTCATCGAGCTCAGTACGCCTCCTGCAGCCCGCCGCGGCGGGCGTAGCTTTCGAGCACCCTGAACAGCAGGTAGCCCCCAAACGCCCACACCAACCCGACCAGGACCTCACCACCAAGGAGCCCCGCGACTTGCTGCAGCGACGCTCCTTCGGCTGCTTCGCGCGCGGCCTGGACCCCGCGGGTCAGGGGCAGGCTGTACGAGATGAGCTGCACCGCCCCGGGGAGGCGGCTGACCGGAAAGTTGATCCCGCAGACGATCAGCAGAACGTAGTAGACGATGTTGGCGATGATGATGGCGTCACGCGTGACCAGGCCGATGCTGCCGAACATGAGACCGAGGCCCGCCGTCGTCAGCGACATCACGATCACGCAAAGGCCGAGCAACGGCAGGTTGCCGTGGTGCAGGTCAAGCCCGAAGAGGACGACCGTAACCAAAAGCCCGACGACGACCGTGGCGATTCCGTCGATCACATTCACGATCGCGCGGCTGAGAAACGTGACGAGCCGGTTGGCGGGCGAACCGAGAAGGATCGGCAGCGTCCCGAACTGACGCTCGTTTGCGACGGTGGCGATGACGCCGAAGATGCCTGCATTGGCAGTGAGCTGCAGAGCGTTGCCGAGGGCGAAGTACAAGGCGTTCTGGCGACCGGCGGCGTAGACGCCAAGCTCCACGAAAAACAGGATCTGGGTCACGGGTAGCAGGATCTTGTAGGCGACGTAGCCCCGAACGGTGGCCCACTGGAAAAGGGCCACGTACTGGAGATAGGTCGAGCGGGCGAAGACCGCCGCCTCGGCCGCCACGCGGTTCATGCCAGTGCCAGGTCGCCGGACATTCGCGCGTGCTTCTCCACCAGCCGGTAGAGGAAGTAGGCGCCGACGAGATAGCCAAGGCTCAACGCGATCGCCGCGAGCCACCACGTGAAGTAGTCATGCGCTCCCTCTGTCGTGGTCGCCGCGTAAATAGCTCGGATCGCCCATGTCGGTGCAAGCGTGTCGGCGATTCCCTGAGCCCACGGAGCGATGATCGCCACCGGGAACATGAAGCCGCAAAGCACGTAGACGCCAAGCTCAAAGCCGTTGAGCATCTGGAAAGCCCACCGCCACAGCGCGAAGAGCGGCGTCAGCGTCAGCGCGATCGCAAAGAACGAGAAGCTCAACACCCCAAGCGAGATCGCGAATCGCAGCGCGTCGACGTGCGGCAGCAGCGCGTGAAATCCGAAGTAAGCCAGCGCGACAGTGGGGATGAACGAGAGGATTCCGAACAGGAGGCTGCCGGTGACCTTGCCGAACAAGATCACCACCAGAGGCGTCGGCACCGCGAAGATCTGCTCCAGCGTGCCGTTCCACCGCTCGTCCTGGATGCCGTTGCCTCCGTCGAGATATGCGACGGTCCAGTAGCCAATGAGGCCGCCGCCCAGCACGCCATAGGCGAGGTGCGAAACGGGCGCGCCCGGGCGGCTCAAGACGTAGAGACCCACCGTGGTGAAAAGGAGGGGAAAGACGAGCCAGTTGAGGTAGGCGTAAGGGCTGACCACTCGCAGGCGCATGGACACGCGAAAAGCGCTGAAGGCGGCGCGAATCAGCGTGCTCAAAGTGACTCGCCGATCAATTGCACGTATGCGTCCTCGAGGGTCGGCTCGCGGGAGCTCACCTTGCTCAGCGTGAGGCCGCCGAGAACCATTCCGAGCTGCGTCATCACGTCAGCTGGTCGGGCACACTGCACGGTCACCACTTGGGCCAGGTCGTGCTCGGACACGACCACCGAGCTCACACCGGGCAGGCCGCGCAAGCCCACAAGCCGGTCAGCCGGCATGCCGACCACCTCGAACTCGACCACGCCCTGGTTCTCGACCACGCCCTTGATGCTGCTTGGCGTACCCTCAGCCACGATCGAACCATTCTTGATGACGGCAATCCGATCGCAGATGGCATCCGCCTCGAACATGTAGTGCGTCGTCAAAAAGATCGTCGTGCCGGTGTCGGCAAGCTCCCGCACGATCAAGCGCAGCTCGCGTGCCCCGACGGGGTCGAGGCCGATGGTGGGCTCGTCGAGGAAAAGGACCTCGGGATCGTTGAGCAGGCCCCGCGCGAGATGGAGCCGCTGCTTCATGCCCCGGGAGTAGTGCTCCACCTTGTCACGCTCGCGACCCGCAAGGCCAAGCCTGTCCAGCAGCTCGGCGATCCGCCTCCGCGAGATCTGAGGAGGGATCCGGTAGAGGTCCGCGAAGTAGCGCAGGTTGTCGAGGCCGGAGAGCCGCCAGTAGAGCCCGCGCTCGCCGCCGAACACGAAACCGATGCGCTTCCGGATGGCCCACGGATCCTTCACCGCGTCGAGGCCGAGGATGGCTGCGGAACCGGACGACGGCAGCAGCAGGGTGGTGAAGATCTTGACCATCGTGGTCTTGCCGGCGCCGTTGGGGCCGAGCAGGCCGAAGAGCTCTCCGCGCCGGATCGCGAGATCGACGCCGCGCAGCGCGATCCGTTCGACCCGCGTGCGTCGAAGGACTCCACGTGTCGTGACGTACGTCTTCCGCAGCGCGCGCGCCTCGATGGCGGCTGACTCCATGAGCCCCAATAGGCTAGCCGGGGTGCTATACGTGACTCATGAACGAGTTCTTTGAAAATCTCGGCCGAGACTGGGTGGCCGCCGCGGAGAGCCGCGGCGCGAGAATCGCGGCGCCGTCGTTGGACTCCCGCGTGGCGCTCGAGCTGCTGGAGCTTGCGCGGGTGACCGCCCACACGCAGGAGCGACGCTTCGCTCCACTGTCCAGCTACCTGGCGGGCGTGGCCGCGGAGCGCCTGCGCGCGGCCAAGGGACAGGTCGACGATGGCGAGGTGGCGGCGTTCATCCAGGAGGTCAGGCAGAAGCTGGAGCGCGAGGTCCCCGGGCTCTAGCGGACGTTGATGACCGGTAATTGCCGGAAGCTCTGGATCGAGACCCTGGCCGCGACCGCCGACGCAACCCTGCGAAGAGCCTCAGCCCCTGCGGTGTCGGGCCGCGACACCACGACGGGCGATCCTGCGTCAGCCTCCTCTCGAATCGCCCGCTCGATCGGTATGGCGCCGAGGTACGGAACGCCGAGCCGTTGGGCCGCGCGCTCGACCTGCCCGTGGTCGAAGATGTGGTGCTCCTCGCCACACCGCCCGCACACAAACCAGCTCATGTTCTCGACCAGGCCGAGCGGGGTCACATTGAGGCCACGAAACATCTGCAGGGCTTTGACAGCGATCTTCAACGCGGTTTCCTGGGGCGTGCAGACGATCGCCACCCCGGTGAGCGGGACCGACTGCGCGAGGGTGAGCGAAGCGTCGCCCGTGCCGGGCGGCAGGTCGACGACCAGGTAGTCGAGCGCACCCCAGCGAACGTCGGTCAGCATCTGCTCGATCGCCCGGGACACCATCGGGCCGCGCCAGACCATCGCCTTGTCGGCCCCGGTCATCAGCCCGATGGACATGAATTTCATCCCGTAGGCCTCGAGCGGAACGAGCTTCTGGTCGACCACCTTCGGCTGGTCGCTCACGCCAAGCATCCCGGGCACCGACGGCCCGTAGATGTCGGCGTCCAGCAGGCCCACGCTTGCGCCGGAGAGCTGCAGCGAGGCCGCGAGGTTGACCGCGACGGTCGACTTGCCGACCCCACCCTTGCCGGACGCGACCGCGATGGCGTGCTTGACGCCGGGAATGGCCTGTTCGCCGGCACGTCCGCCAAATGAAGGGCGGATGTTGGCGGTCATCCTCAGGTCGACCGCGGTCACACCGGGCAGTCCCCTCACCAGCTCGTTGGCCATGGTCTGGAATCGGTCGCGCACCGGGCATGCCGGCGTGGTGAGCTCAAAGGTGAAGCTGACTTTTCCGGCGTCGGAGATGGTGAGGTCCTTGATCATCCCGAGGCTGACCACGTCGCGGCCCAGGTCAGGGTCTTTGATCGCGGACAGGACCGACAGGACCTGCTCCCTACTGGGCACTGAAGATCACCGCGGCTCGCAGGGCGAGAACCGCCAGGAGCACCACCGCGGACACGACGGTCGCCTCCATCGCGACCGGGGCCATCGCGGCGCTCTCGCCGCTCGCCTCCACATGAGCCGGCCGGCGAACGCCGAGCAACGACGCGCCGATTCCGATGAGCGCGACGATCCACAGCGCAAACCACGGAAGGATGCGACCCGCCTCGCCCGCGATCGCCACGGTGGCGAAGAACGCGATGAGCAGTGCGAGCTCCAACACCCCGAAATAGCCGTCTGCCAGCCGCAGCCGCTGCAGGGAGAAACTCGCGTCAGGCCGGTAGCGCACCAGCAAGGTGATCAGCGCCGCCGAGCCGCTGAGACCCGATGCAAGGAAAAGGCCGCCCAGCGTCCACGTGTCGCTCCACACCGGTTGGTTGCTCACGCTGAGCAGCACGCCCGTGTAGGAGGCGAGGAACAAGCCCACGATCGCGCCGGCGACGTTGAACACCCGGTTCAGTCCCACAGGCAGCAGCGCGCCGCCCTGCCTGTCGCCCCACCACGCGTCGACCGCCGAAACGAAGCTGAAGAATCCGAACACGAGCAGAGCCCATGCGCCGACCGACATGGGTGACCAGTACTTGAAGCTCAATCCGGTATCGCCCGGGGTCACGTCGATGAGCATGTGCCAGAACCTGACCCAGCTGACCGAGCCCAGGTCCGCCGTCAGCAGGATGGGACAGAGCACCGTCGCCGCCAGGCTGATGTAAAAGCCGAGCCGCGCCGCCGGCTCGTCATGTGCATCACGGCTCAGCCGGAGCAGCGTGGCGATCACATAGCTGCCACCGGCCAGGCCGGCAAAGAAGAAGTAGAAGAGGATGAACCACGTCCATTGCGGGGCGCGGGCGAAATGCTCGGCGGCGAGAAACATCACGCGGGCCCCCGGCGTCTGAACGCCACGATCCCGGCAATCACCCCAAGCACGGCGGTCACCAGCGCGGCGAGGTAACCGCCCACGTCGTTGCGGGTCGGAAGGACCGCGTTGCTCGCGTTGGGAAGACCGTACGTCTCCGGTTTGTCCATGAGCAGGAAGAAAGCGTTGAGCCCGCCGTACACGGTGTCGTCGCGGCCGTAAAGCTGCGCCTGCGTGACGCCCTGGCTCTGCAGCGCGGCAAGCCGGACGTCGGCGGCCTTCTGCAGGTCGGCCAGCGGCCCGAATTGGATCGATTGCGTCGGGCACGCCTTCGCGCACGCGGGCTCCATGCCGCCCTGCAGCCGGTCGTAGCAGAGAGTGCACTTGTGCGCGGTGCCGGTCGACTGGTTCATGCCGATCACGCCGTACGGACAGGCGGCGATGCAGTTGCGGCAGCCGTTGCAGACGTCCTGCTGGATGAAGACCGAATCGAACTCGGTGCGGATGATGGCGCCGGTCGGGCACACCTCCATGCAGCTCGCGTGCTTGCAGTGCTTGCACACGTCCGACATCAGCAGCCAGGCGGTGCCGTTGCCTTCCGTCATCGACTGGTCGGGCACGTGCTCGATGAACTTCACGTGGCGCCAGTTCTGGGCGTCGAGGTCCCCGGTGTTGTCATAGCTGTCGGCGAGGAAGGCCGGCTCGTTGCCCTGGAGCTGGTTCCACTCCTTGCAGGCGACCTCGCACGCCTTGCAGCCGATGCAGATGCTGGTGTCCGTGAAGAACCCGTACGACTCGCCGGCCTTGATGGTCGCCATCGTCAGAAGCCCATGAGGTTCGGAATGATCTTGGTGAAGCCGCGCTCGCGCGCGACGAGGTCGAGCGGTACGGCGGCGAGCTCATCGACCACCGGTACGGCTTGCGGATCGGTCGCGAGGTCGATGCTGAGCGCGTAGCGCCGGCACGACTCGCACGTCTCGATGCGCATGTGCGGGAAAACAGACTCCCCTGCGCGGCCGGGAGCTGATCCCGGCAGACCGCGGACCACGTTCCCCCGCTCCCCCGAGCTCGTGCCCTCCTCGCTCAAGATCAGCAGCTTGCCGGTCGAGTCCTCGCCGCAGGAGGGACACGTCATGCGCGGATAGCCCCAGCACGAGGCGCACCGGGCGCAGAGAAGCTGGCGCGGGCCGGCGGCGAGATCCTCGGCAGCCTTTGCGAAGTAGCTGAGCTGCGGAGGCCCACCGCATTCCGGGCAGTGGAGGGCGTCACGCGGCCCGGCGCAGCCCGCCTTCGCCTCCTTACCGAGCGCTTCCAGCACCGGGCCCAGTGCCGCGCGGGCGAGGAAACGATCCGCCACAGGTTGCTCTTCGCCGGCGATCCAGCGCTCGACGATGTCGCGCGGGTCCTGAACCTGCATTCGACTGATCAGCTCGACGCGAAGGCGGTCCGGTCCGAGCGCGATGCTCACGTCGAGCACGCGAGGCACGACGACCTCGGCCACGTACGACGCGATGCGGTCCGGCGATGGGGCGTCCGCCGCGGCGCGGAGGAACGCGTCTTCCTGCACCGGCAGCAGCGCGCCGTAGAAATCCAGGACCTGGCGCACGAACGGCTGCCGGGTTCGCAGCTCGCTGGTGCGGCGCCGGCGCTCGGTCCAGGACGCAACCGGCGCCGCGACGGCCATCAGATCTTCTCCAGGTTGACGAGGAATGCCTTGAACTCGGGGGTGCGAGCGTTGGCGTCGCCGACAAAAGGCGTCAGCGCATTGGCCAGCCAGTACCTCCCGTGACCCGGATCGCGGTCGGCGGCGATGCCGACGTAGCCCCAGTGAATGGGGATACCGATGGTGTAAACCTTCTGGCCGGCGACCGTCATGGGGCCGAGGCGCTTGGTCACGATCGCCTGCACCTCGACCTTGCCGCGCTTCGACGAAACGCGGACCGCATCACCGCTCTTGATCCCCTTTTGAGTGGCGAGCTCGTAGGGGATCTCGACGAAAGGTTTGGGCTGCAGCTGAACGAGGTGCGGCACGTGCTGGGTGACGTAGTGCTCGTGCTCGGTCAGCCGGTAGCTGGTGGCGATGTAGGGAAACTCGGTCGCCGCGCCAAACCGGCTGGGACGGCCTGCCGCCTGGTCGTAGAGGAACGCGACCGGTGAGGCCGAGTTGGTCGCATGCAGAGGGTTCTGGACCGGCGACTCGACCGGCTCGTAGTGCTCGGGAAACGGGCCGTCGACCATGCCGTTGCTGAAGAGGCGGCCGACACCCTCCCCGTTCATGATGAAGGGCAGCCAGGCGGCGGGGTCGTGGGGAGCGAGCGTCGGCGGGTAGTCCGGCACGTCGCCCACCCATTTGCTGCCGTTCCACGTGATGCCCGGCCGCGAGGGGTCCCACGGCTTGCCGTCAAGGTCCGCCGACGCGCGGTTGTACATCACGCGACGGTTCAGCGGCCAGCTCCACGCCCAGTTGGCGTAGAAGCCCATGCCCGTGGGGTCGTTGGTCGCCGGGTCCTGGATGCCGCCGCGGCGCTTCATCAGGTTCCCCGTGTCCAGGTAGCTGCCCGTGTAGATCCAGTCCCCGGCGGTGGTCGTGCCGTCGTCCTTCAGGTTTGCGAACGAGGTCATCTGCTTGCCCGTGGATAGGTCTTTGCCGTTAATCTCCTTGGCGATCTCGTCGAGCGTCGGCTTGAGTGGGTCCTGGTAGTCGAAGGTCAGGTTGAGGATGGGGGCGGGGAACTTGCCGCCCTGCGCCTGGTAGAGCTTTTTGACGCGCTGGAAGATGTCCGCCAGGATCCAGTGGTCATGGCGCGCCTGGCCCTGGGGCAGAATCACCTGGTCCTTCCACTGTGACCAGCGGCCGCTGTTGACGAAGGACCCGTCCTTCTCGATCCAGTGCGTGGTCGGGACCATGAAGACCTCGGTCTTGACCTGGCTCGGGTCGACACCCGGCGCGCGCCAGAACTCTGAGCTCGTCGTCGGCAGCGCATCCATGACGACGAGCCATTTCAGGTTGCTCAGCGCCTGCCGGACCTGGTTGCTGTCGGGCCCGATGCTTGCAGCGGTCATCCCCGAAAGAATCAGCCCCTGCATGCTTCCCTTCAGGGCCTGGTCGTAGATCGTCATCCATGACGCGTTGGACGCGGGCTTGGGCACGAAGTTGAACGCGAACTCGTTGGCCTTGGTCGCCGCCGCTCCGTACCAGGCTTTGAGCGTGCTGACCATGAACTTGCTGTAGTTGGTGCCGAAGAAGTTCCAGGAGTGCGGGTCGGACTTTTTCGGTGCACTTTGGGCCACGTAGTCAGCGATGGTTTTCTGGCCAGGCGCCGGGATCTTCAGGTAGCCGGGCAATATCTCCCAGGAGATCGCGTGGTCGGTGTTGCCCTGGATGTTGGCGTGGCCGCGCTCCGCGTTCATGCCGCCGCCCGGACGGCCCATGTTGCCGAGCAGCAGCTGCAGGACGGCACCGGACCGAATGAGCTGGCCGCCCGTCGTGTGGTGCGTGAGCCCCACCGCGTAGACGATCGTCATCACCTTGTCCGGCTTGCCCATCTGGCCGACGAGGTCGGCGACCTTGTTGAAATCGTCGACCGGTACGCCGGTGATGCTGGAGACCATGTCCGGGGTGTATCGCGAGTAATGCGTCTTCATTAGCTGGAAGACCGATTGCGGGTCCTGCAGCGTCATGTCCCGCAGGGCGAAGCCTGTCGCCGGATCGGTCTGGTAGCTCCACGAGGAGATCTCGTAAGACCGCTTGGCGGGGTTGTAGCCGGAAAAGAGGCCGTCGTGGAACGAGTAGGACTTGTTGACGAGGAAGGACGCGTTGGTGTAGTTGCGCACGTATTCATCGTGAAACAGGTTGTTCTGCAGGACGTGGTTGATCAGCCCGCCGAAGTACGCCACGTCGGTACCGGTGCGAATGCGCAGGTACATGTCCGCGACCGCGGACGTGCGCGTGAACCGAGGGTCGGCGTGGATGATCTTGGCGCCGCCGCCGCTGCCTGGTCCGCGCTTGGGGTCGAGTTTCGCCCGCATGAACCACTGGAAGCCGACCGGATGCGCTTCAGCCGGGTTCGCTCCGTTGATCAGGATGAGGTCGGCGTTCTTGATGTCGCGCCAGTGGTTGGTCATCGCTCCCCTTCCGAATGTGGCGGCCAAACTGACCACCGTGGGGCCGTGTCAAACCCTGGCCTGCTGCTCCAGATAGACCAGTCCCAGGCCGCGCATCAGCTTGGTGGCGAGGTAGCCCTCCTCCGAGCTGAAGGCGGCGCCGCCGGCGAAGGCGACGCCCTCGCACCGGTTGACCGTGTTGCCGGTGGCGTCGGTCGTGACGAACGTCGCGTCGCGCGAGGCTTTGATGTTCTGCGCAATCTTGTCGAGCATGAAGTCCCACGAGACGCTCTTCCAGCCGGTCGCGCCCGGCGCCCGGTACTGAGGTGACTCGACCCGGCGAGGCGACACCGCGAGCTGCATCGCCGTGGCCCCTTTGGGACAGAGCCGACCCTCGTTGACCGGGCTGTCCGGGTCCCCCTCGATCTGGAGCAGCTGGACCGTGCCGTCGCTGTTGTGCCGGGTATAGGCGACCAGCGAGCAGCCGACCGCGCAGTAGGGGCAGATCGAATGCGATTCCGTGGCGCCCGCGATGCGCAGGTTCTGCTTGACCTTCGTCGAGTCGGCGTAGGCGATGTCGAAGCCGAGTCCGGAGACGACCAAGCCGCCGGTTCCGGCAGCTCCGACCTTCAAGAATTCCCGACGTGTGATTGCCGGCAAACTATCCCCGAGCGGACCTGAAGCTAACTCAGGGTTGCACCAGTGTCAAGTTTGAAACCGCGCCCCGGCTCAGCCGGTCGACATCAGCAGGTCGGAGCGATCGTCGGGCTCGGGGTTGCGCAGCAGGTCGATGAGACGAGGGTCCCATCGCACGATGACTCCGGTCACGCCTGAAGACTCGTGCTCGCGGAGCATCTCCGCCCATGCCTGCCGGTCGGGTGGCACAGCGATGGATAGCCAGGTCTCGCCCTCCGGCAGATCGACGACCACCCGGTTCCCGCTCAGCCTCCGGAGCGTTGCTTCCGGATCGGCCTCCGACAACCGAAGCGTGACGCGCTCGGTGGCGACGGCGATTGCGCCGAGCATCACGGCACGGCCGGACCCGTCGCCCTCCAGCCCGATCATCGCCGCGCCCGCCGCCTCGAGGGCCCTGGCGTCCGCCAGCAGCTCACCGGCGTCGTCGGCCGCGGCGGGCAGCATCACAGCGACCTTGACCACAACGTCCTTAGGGTTTCGCGACCGCCGCCGCCAACTTCTCCCTCAGCTCGCGCTTGAGCTCCGAAGAGTCGAGCGACGCACTTAGATGCCCGACGACGACCTTCTTCAACCGTTCCGGCAGCATGCGCTCGAAGGTTGAGCGCGCCTCATCGGGGCCCGCGATGTAGATATGCATGTACGCCCCCGAGGCCATCTCGCGCTCGACGGTCTTGACCGCGGTTTCGAGGTTGGCCTTGGCCTTGTTGTCCGCCTTGCGCTGGTTGCTCGGTGCTGACGTGCCGCCCGCCCGAGAGTGGCGGACCTCGGCGCCGTTCACCTCAGCCAGGGGGATGATGTCGTCCAGAATCGAGCCAAAGGTCTTGGCGTGCTCCTTGTCGACGACGGCGATCAGAGCGGGCGGGTAGTGCTCCAGCTGGCGAAGAATCGGCGCGAGCAAGAGCTCCCCAACCTCGAGGCGCTCATCGACCTCGGATCGAAGCTTGATCAGCTCGAGCACGCCGTGGGGCTCGTCGGCGAACCCCGCGAACGCCGGGCAGCCCGACGGCCGGACGACCGCCACATGGTTGCGCAGGCGGCGAAGCTCGAATTCCATCAGCTCGCGGTCCTTTTCGCTCAGCCGGTGGCTGTACCTGTGCAGCAGGTCGCGGAACTCGATGTCGTAGAAGCGGGCATCGTATCCCCCGGAGCGCGCCGGCAGAAAGATGCTCACAGCGCGGCCGGATGCACGGCGCAGTCGCGGCGCCAGGACGAAAAGAGCCAGCAGCGGGCTGTAGTTGCTCACCCCCACAATGTTGAACGAAATCACGGGGGAGGCAGGCCTCCCCCGTGGAACCCCCACCGAGTCACATGATGCGTGGGAGCGTTTGGTGGACCACGCTGGGTGACGGCCGGAGTGAATCCGGCCTACCGCCCCAATCCGTCTAAATTTCGTCGCCGCTGAGGGCAAGCAGAACCAAAACCGCCCCTCGTGCGTCCTTATATGTGCGGCTGGGTAGGCCATACTTGGGCGCCTCCCGGCATTACGATTCCGCCCACCGGTCGTTTTAGAGGTTTGAATGGCAGGCTCCGGCCGGCGTTTTGCCGTCAGGTCGCTGGTCGCGCTGGTCGTGGCCGTCGCAGCCGCGTCGGCCTCGACGATCGCCGGCCTCGCCGCGGGCAGCACCAACCCCCTCACGCTCAACGTCCAGGTCGGCTACTCGCAGACGGTCAAGCTCGGCCAGTGGATGCCGGTCTCGATCGACCTGGCCAACCACGGAGGAGACCTCGACGCTGTCCTGCAGGTGTCCACGTCCAGCTCATTCGGAGGTGGAGGTGGCCCGCCGGGGGGCAATGCGGTTTACGAAACTCCCGTCAGCCTCGCGGCGGGGGCGACGAAGCATTTCCGGACCTACGTTTCGGAGGATTTCCCCGGGACCATTGACGTGTCGGTCGTCCGAAGCACCCGCATCCTGATCACCCAGCAGGTGGCGTTCAACAGCACGATTTCGGGCCTCCTGGCCGCCGTGATCTCCGATCAACCGACCGCCCTGGACAACCTGGGCATCATCTTCCCGGGCCCGACCGCGCCACGCGTCGTGCACCTCGCGCCGGGTGACATCTCGGACTCGGCGCTGGTTCTGCGCGCCTTCGACCTGATCGCGATCGACGACTTCGCCAGCGACACGCTGACCTCCGGCCAGCGCAGCGCGCTGACCGACTATGTGATGAACGGCGGGTCGCTGATGCTCGGCACCGGCGGTTCGTGGCACAAGACCCTCGCCGGTCTGTCCAGCTCGCTCGTGCCGATGCAGGTGACAGGGACCACGACCCTCGGCTCTTCCGCGCCGCTCGGCGGCTTGAGCGGAGTCGAGGTCGCGACCGGAACGCTGAAGGGCGGGACCGCCTGGCTGAGCGACGGAGTCCGTCCACTGCTCATCGAGGAGAGGGCGGGCGCTGGCCTCGTCTCCATGGCGACCTTCGACTGGACGCAGGATCCCATCGCCTCATGGAGCGGGTCGACCGCGCTGCTTCGCCAGGTCTACGTCCGCAGCACGTACGGCAACGGCGCGAGCCCCAACAGCGGCGGTGCGATGTTCTCGAAGTTCGGCTTCAACGGCTCGGTGGCGACCAAGGGCGGAACGCTGTCGCAGGTGCTGGGGAGCCTTCCGACGCTCGACCTGCCGGCGTGGTGGCTGATCGGCGCGCTGGTCTGCGTGTACGTGTTCCTGGTGGGGCCGCTCAACTACTTCGTGCTGAGGGCGCTCAACCGGCGAACCCTCGCGTGGGTCACCGTGCCGGCCCTGGCCCTCGTCGCATCGGGCGGCGCCTACGGCGCCGGGGTGGTGACCAAGGGCACGTCGGTCCTGGCCAACGAGGTGTCGATCGTTCACGTCCAGGCCGGTTGGGACCGCGCCTACCAGGAGGCGTACACGGGGATCCTGGCGCCGACTCGCGGCGACTACCAGGTGGGGATCGCGGGCAGCCGCACGATGATCAGCCCGATCTACTACACGAGCGGCAACCCGAGCGACCCGGCCCTCGGCGCGATGCACGTGAACACGACCACCGACGGCATCACGCTGCCGGGGATGACCGCCTTCAACCTGCGCGGCTTCGCCACCGAGGGAGTGATGGCGTCGGCGCCCAAGATCGTCACGCGCGCGCAGATCACAGGCGGTCAGATCACGGGTACCGTGCAGAACCTTTCGGAGATCCATTTCACCGACGGCCTCGTCATCGCCGGGAACAGCTTCCACAAGCTCGGCGACCTGCCGGCCAACGAGACCGTCTCCTTCACCGTGGTGCCGGTGCCGGCGAGCCAGTTCAACGGCCAGCCGATCTCGATGTCGATCTACCCAAGCGCCTACAGCTGCTGTCCCCCGCAGGCGCAGAACAACTCTGACCTGGAGCGCGAAAACGAGGCCCGGGCCGCTGTGCTCTCCGTCCTTCCAGCCACCAGCTTCAACGGGATGTTCGTCTCGACCGCCCCGACGGTCATCCTGTGGACCAAGCAGCCCTTCCAGGAGGTCACCGTGAACGGCGGCCACCCGCGCACGTCCGGCGAGAGCGCGGTCGTGCTGCCGTTCTCGGTCGGCGAGCTCGGCGCGGGCGCGCTGCCATCGAGCGTCGTGGCGGGACGGATCATCGATTTCGACACCGACATCGTCCAGGGCGGCGCCCCCACGCTTGTCATCCAGGGGGGGAGCGTCACCTACGACTTCACGCCCACCCTGGCGCCGGGCACGCATCTCTCGAGTGTCGCGATCTCCAGCTCCAACCAATTCGGCGGCAAGGGAGCGGTGGGTCCGGGCGGAACGGCCGCGACAATCAAAGCGCAGGTCTGGGACTGGTCGCAGTCGACGTGGATCGGCATCGACTACTACGACAACAGCCCGATGCTGGTGCCCGCGGCGGCGGTCAACCCGATTACCGGCGACGTCAGACTCAAGATCACTTCCGACAGCCAGTTCGCGACAGGCAACTACTCGTTGACCGGGACCGTGCAGTGATCGCGGTCGAGCAGTTGACCAAGACCTACGGGTCGCGCGCGGCCCTCGACCATGTTTCGTTCGAGGTCCCGGAGCGCGAGATCTTCGGCTTCGTCGGACCCAACGGCGCCGGCAAGACGACGACCCTCCGCATCCTCGCGGCGCTGCTCGAACCGAGCGACGGCAGGGCTTACATCGACGGCGCCGACGTGACGAAGGATCGCGAGAAGGTGCACGCAAAGATCGGCTACATGCCCGACTTCTTCGGCGTCTATGACCAATTGACCGTGGGCGAATACCTCGACTTCTACGCGGCGTGCTACAGGCAGCCGAAACGGCGCCGGCAGAAGATAGTCGACGACCTGTTGGCCCTGGTGGGCATGACCGAGCGTAAGCACCAGCTCGTCGACACGCTGTCGCGCGGCCTGAAGCAGCGCGTCTGCCTGGCGCGCTCGCTGGTCCACGACCCGGCGGTGCTCCTACTCGACGAGCCCGCCTCAGGCCTCGACCCGAGGGCACGCGTCGAGATGCGCGAGATCCTCAAGGAGCTCCAGGGGATGGGCAAGACCATCATCATCTCGAGCCACATCCTCCCCGAGCTCACCGAGCTCTGCACGATGATCGGCATCATCGACCACGGGCGTATGCGCGCCACCGGTTCGGTCCGTGACGTGATCGCGCGCCTGTCGAGCGGCCGGCGGCTGCGCATCACCGTGATCGACGAGAGGGACGCCGCGCTCGAGATCCTCACCCCGCTCGCGTCTGTCCGGCACGCCGAGGCCGTGAACGGGGCGATCGAAGCCGAGTACGACGGCGACGAGAGGACCGCTTCTGACATCCTGGTCGCGCTGACTGGAGCGGGCATCCGGGTTTCCAGCTTTGCGCCGGTCGACGGCGGCCTCGAGGACGCCTTCATGCGGGCGACATCGGAGGACGTTGGATGAACGCGGTCAGCCGCGCGCTGTGGAACCCGATCGTGGCCAAGGAGTACCGCACGCGGATGCGGACCTGGAGGTCGCCATTTGCGATCACCCTCTACATCGTCCTTCTGGGCGGAATAGCCTGGGCGATCTTCACGGCCCTGTCCCTCACCGCCACGAGCCAGTTCGGCGGGTCGCCCACCAACTACGGGCAGGAGCTGTTCACGTTCCTGATCCTGTTTCAGGTCGCCCTGCTCGCCTTCATCACTCCTGCCCTGACTGCGGGATCGATCAGCGGCGAGCGCGAGCGGCAGACCATCGACCTGCTGTTCGTCACACCGATTCGCCCGTTCTCGATCATCTGGGGCAAGCTGCTCGCCTCTCTGTCCTTCGTCGCGCTGCTCCTCGTGATCTCGGTGCCGATCTTCAGCCTCGTCTTCCTCTTCGGCGGGATCGAGCTCGACCAGATGGTGTACTCGTTCGCGGTGACCGCGATGACAGCCCTCACTCTTGGTTTCATCGGGGTCGCCTTCTCGACGCTGTTCCGCCGCACGCTCGTCGCGACCGTCGCAGCCTACGGAGGGGCATTCGTGCTGCTCGCCGGCTGCTACCTCTACGGCTTTCTCTTCCCGGTCGAGGCCGACCCCAACGCAACGACTACCCCGGCCCCTCCGGCGATCACGCTGGTGAGCCCCGTCATTCCCCTGCTCACGATCGCGACCAACGCGCCCGTGCCGCTGTACGGCGTGCGCTATCCCAACGGTGGCTACGGCCTGGCCGGCAGCAGCGCCGGCGGCAACTGCTCGACCCAGCCCAACGGCGTCACGTTCTGCAGCTCGACCGGGGTCAAGGGTGGCTCGGTCCAGCAGCTCACCGCGGTCCAGCCGACCGGGGGCGGCGCGACCATCTCCACCGGCCTGTTCCAGGGCTGGCAGTACTGGCAGGCGAGCATCGTCATGCAGGTCATGATCTGCCTGGTGGCGCTTGGATTCAGCGCGCTCGTGCTTCCTCCCGTCCACAGGTTCCGGCTGAGGCGCAGGCCGGCGCCCTCTCCCGTGCACGGCTCATGAGCTCGCTCGAAGCTGTCGTCCGCGAGCTGCGTTGGTCGTCGGTACGCACCAGCGCAATTCGTTATCTGCTGCACGCGCTCCTGGCGGCGTCGGCGTGGGTGCTCGCGGTCCTGCTCGCTTCGAGGCTGATGCCCATCGAGCAGGTCGTGCGGATCGCGGCGTACGGCATTCCGATCGCCTTCGCGGCCGTGGCGGTGGCCTGGATCGCCACCCGGCCGCGGCCTGCCCAGCTCATGCGGGCGGCCGACCTGCGGCTCGGTTTGAAGGAGCGGCTCTCGACCGCGTGGGAGAGGCGGGGTCTGGCCGGGCCGATGGACGGCCCGCTGCGCCGCGACGCCCTGGAAAAGGCCGCCCGCGCGAAGCTCTCCGCCGCGTTCCCGGTCGGGGCGCGGCGTCACGAAGTGTTGCTCACCGCAGCGGTCGCGGTGACCGCGATCGGCCTGATCCTGCTGCCCAACCCGATGGACCAGGTGCTCTCGCAGCGCCGCGCCGACCGCGCCGCGCAGTCGCGCGCCGCCACCGCCGTCGGCGCCGCGCAGAAGAAGCTCGCCGCCGCGTCGAGCCCGGCGCCGGTCGACCCGCAGGTGCAGAAGATCCTCCAGGACACGACGGCGAAGATTTCGACCGCGCCCGACCCCCGGACCGCGCTTCAGGCCATCACGCCGGCCGAGCAGCAATTGCTCCAGCTGACCGACCCGCAGACCCCGGCGAGGGCGAGCAGCGCCCAGAACCTCGCCAACAACCTGGCCGGCACCAACGCGGGCAAGAGCGCGAGCCAGGCGATCAGCGCCAGCCCCTCGCAGGGCGCGCAGGCGATCCGGCAATTGGCGTCGCAGCTGCAGAGCCTGTCTCCGCAGGACCGGGCCGAGCTCGCGAAGGCGCTGGCGGCGGCCGCTCAGCAGGCGAAGGATCCGCAGATGGCGGCCTCCCTCCAGCAGGCCTCGTCCGCCCTGCAGAGCGGCGATCTCGGCGCCGCCGCGCTCGCGCTCAACGACGTCGCCGGCCAGCTCGACTCGCTGCAGCAGCAGGAGAACACGAACCAGGAGGTGGCCTCGGCGATCAACGGGCTCGAGGCCGCGCGCCAGCAATTGGCCGGGCAAGCCGACCGGGACAGCGGTACCTCTCCGTCAGGCGCCTCGGCCTCGGGCTCGCCCAGCGCCGCCGCGACCGGAACCGGCAGCGGCAACGGCAATGGAAACGGCAACGGGACCCAGCCCGGCAACGGCAATGGAAACGGAAACGGCACGGGCAACGGAAACGGCAGCGGCGGGACCGGCGGGCAGGGCACCCAGGGCTCTGGCGCCGGCCAGGGCAACGCCGCCGCCAGCACCGAGCGTGTCTATGTCCCGGGCCAGCCGGTCCCCGGGCAGTCCGAAACCGACCCGGCGCCCCTCGGGCCCGGCCAGGACGTGCCGCTCACCCCATACACCCAGGTCGTGCAGGCCTACCAGCAGGCAGCTCTCGACGCCTCTGACCAGAGCCTCATCCCGGGCAGCGAGCGGGACCTGATCCGCGCCTACTTCTCGAGCCTGGGCGAGCAGCCCGCGCCGTGATCGCCGAGGAGCCGCGCATCGACCCGACTCGGGTGACCGAGCTCGCGCAGTCGCTCGAGGCTGAGCTGGCGCGCCTAATCGTCGGCCAGAAGGAGCTCGTGCGCGACACCGTGATCGCGCTGATCGCGGGCGGCCACATGCTGCTCGAGGGAGTCCCCGGGCTTGGCAAGACCGTGCTCGTGCGCGCCCTCGGCCAGTCGCTCCGCCTGAGCTTCGCGCGCATCCAGTTCACGCCGGACCTGATGCCGGCCGACATCGTCGGCACCAACGTCATCCACGAAGAGAAGGGCCGGCGCGAGTTTCACTACCAGGCGGGCCCGCTGTTCGCCAACCTCGTCCTCGCCGACGAGATCAACAGGGCGACGCCGAAGACGCAGAGCGCGCTGCTCGAGGCGATGCAGGAGCGAACGGTGACCGTGGGCACGCAAACCCGGCCGCTGCCGGTGCCATTCTTCGTCCTGGCGACGCAGAACCCGATCGAGCTCGAGGGCACCTACCCGCTGCCGGAGGCCCAGCTCGACCGCTTCTTCTTCAAGGCCCTGGTCCCGTTCCCGAGCGAAGCGGAGCTGCTCGAGATCGCGCGCCGGACGACGGGCAACTCGCTTCCCAAGCTCGCGCCGGTCGCAGACGCGGAGGCGATCCTGGCCGCACAGGAGGTGGCGCGCGAGGTGCCCATCGCCGAGCACGTGCTCGCTTACGCGGGACGCTTGATCATCTCGACGCATCCCGCCCGAACCGAGATCGACCGGGTCCGCAAGTACGTGCGCTACGGCGCCAGCCCGCGCGGGCTGCAGACTCTGGTCCTCGCCGGCAAGGTGCGCGCGCTGCTGGAGGGCCGTTACAACGTTGCTTTCGACGACCTCGACGCGGTCGCGCACGCGGCCCTGCGACACCGCATCTTCATGCAGTTCGAGGCCGAGGCGGACGAGGTCACGTCGGATCAGATCATCGACGAGATCCTGGAGAAAACCGACAAAGCAAAAGCAGCGGGATAGCTTTGGCGACTCCGCTGCTCGAGCCGTCGCTGCTCCGTCGACTCGAAGCGCTGGCGGTGCTGGTGAGGCGCGCGGTCAAGGGCCAGATCGGCGGCGAGAGACGATCGGTGAGCCGTGGCAGATCGCCGGAGTTCGCCGACTTTCGAAGCTACACGCCCGGCGACGACTATCGACTGATCGACTGGAACGCGTACGCGCGGCTGGACAAGTTCATGCTCCGCCTGTTCGTCGCCGAGGAGGAGCTGCCGCTCAGCATGTTCGTCGACCTGAGCGGCTCGATGGACTGGGGCCGGCCGAACAAGGCGCTGACGGCGAAGAGGCTCGCGGGCGCGATCTCGTACGTCGCCCTCGCTGCGCTCGACCGCGTCAGGCTCACGGTCTTTGCCGCCGGGCCGACCTCGGGCGGCGCACCCTACCGAGGACGCCACTCCGCTCAGGCCTTGTTCGCGCGCATCCAGTCCTTCCCGGTGGGCGGTCCCACCGACTACTCGAGGCTGGTGTGGCCGATCAGCCGCCAGCGACCGGGCATGACGATCCTGATCACCGACGGCCTGGGTGAGTCGCCTCTCGAGCCCGCGATCACCGCGCTACAGCTCGCCCGGCAGGAGGGCGCGGTGCTGCAAATGCTGGCGCCGCAGGAGCTCGAGCCCGACTGGACAGGCGACGCCCGGCTGCGGGACGCGGAGACGGGTGCGGAGCGCGAGTTCACGTCAACGCCGGCGACAGCGCGGGGATACCGCACCGCCCTGGCACGGAGGACCGGTGAGATAGAAGAGGCGGCGCGGCGGCGCGGCCTGCGATTTGCGCCGCTCACCTCGGACCAGCCGATCGAGGACATGGTGCAGCGCACGCTGCGCCGGATCGGGTTGCTCGGGTGAGCTTCCTCGCGCCGGCGGCCGCGGCACTCGCGCTCACGCTGCCCGTGATCGTCGCGCTGTACTTCCTTCGAATTCGACGGCCGACCCGGGTCGTGCCCGCGCTGCACCTGTGGCCGGACCAGATCCGCGACCGCCAGGCCAACGTTCCGTGGCAGAAGCTGCGGTTCAGCTGGCTCCTGCTGCTGCAGCTTCTCGTTGCGGCGTTCCTCGTCTCGGCCGCTGTCCAGCCGGCGCTGTCCGCGAGCGTCACGTTCGCTCCGCACAGCATCGTGCTGCTCGACGCGTCCGCCTCGATGCAGGCGCGCGACGTCCAGCCGAGCCGCTTCGACGAGGCCCGGCGGCAGATACGCGCGATGATCGATCAGCTCGCGCCGCAGGACCGCATGACGCTGATCGCCTTGGAATCGACGCCTCGCATCGCAGGCTCGGCGACCGGCGACCAGGACGCGCTGCGCCGCGCGCTGGATGGAATCAATCCCACCAACGGCCCGGCCGACCTCACCGCCGCGCTGTCCCTGGCCGCCGGCATCGTCAAGCCCGGCGACGACGCGCGCGCCTATCTCTTCAGCGACGGCATCGTCGAACCGGTCCGAGCGACTTTCGCGGACGGGCTTCCCTTCCCCGTCGAGTACCACCGCATTGGGCTGTCGGGAGAGAACGTCGCGCTCACCTCGCTGGTCGTGCGCACCAGCGCGCAATCCCGAGCCGCCTATCTTCGCGTGCAGAACTTCGGCCAGCAGCCGCGCTCCTTCTCCCTCGAATGGCGTTCGGACGCCGGCCTGATCGACGTCAGGCCGATGACCCTGGCCGCCGGACAGGCGCACGACGTCACGCTGCCCGTCCCGGCAGCGGCGACGACCGTGACCGCGCACATCAACGCCGGCGACATCTTCTCGCTGGACGACAGCGTGACCGCGATCGCGCGCGTCCCTCGCGCGTTCCGCGTGCTGCTCGTGACGCCCGGCAACGTGTTCCTCGAGCAGGCGCTCCGCCTGCGCACGGATTTCCAGGTCGACGTCATCGCGCCGGCGGCGTACGTGAGCGGGTCGGCGTACGCGATGACGGTCTTCGATCGCTTCTCGCCGCCGTCGTTGCCGGACTCGCCGTTCATCGTGCTCGACCCGCCGGCGGGCAGCCCGCTGGCAGGCGGCGCCGCGATCGGCGTCGGCCGCGTGCGCGGATCCGACGCGGGCGATCCGCTGCTCGCGAACGTCTCGCTGCAGGACGTCCACGTCGCGCGGAGCCAGGACCTCAGCGCCTCGACCTTCGGCCGCACGCTCATCACGAGCGTGCAGACCCCGCTGGTCCTGGTGCGGGAGGAGCCGTTTCGCCAGGCGCTCTTCGGCTTCGACATCCATGAGTCGGACTTCCCCCTGCGCATCGGGTTCCCGATCCTGGTCCAGAACCTGAGCGAGTGGATGCTGCCTCCGAGCGTACCCAGCCACAGCTTCCACCCCGACGAGTTGGTGACGATCGTCCCCGAGACCGGTGCCACGTCGGTGACGGTCATCCGGCCCGACGGCAGCCGCCGAGCCCTCGCCACCGGTTCGGTCGCCACATTCGGCGACACCGACCTGACGGGTGTGTACACGGTCGAGCAAACGGTCGCTGGCAAGACAGACCGCTCCTGGTTCGCGGTCAACCTTTTCTCGGATGCGACGTCACAGCTGAAACCGGCGGCACAGTTGACTCTGCCTCCCACGCGCAACGCGACCGCCGCGCCGTCGACCCATCGAGGATTCATCCAGGTCTGGCCGTGGATCGCGCTGGTCGCGCTCGGCCTGGTCATCGCCGAGTGGCTGGCGTTTCATCGTGGGCTTTGACCTGACGCGCCCCCTGTTCCTGGGGGCGGGGGTGATCGCGCTGGTGCTCGTCTTCCTGACCTGGTGGCGCCTCGCGCCGCCGCTCCCGCCGCGCCGGGCCCGGCTCTCGCTGGGGCTCCGCGTGCTGATCATCCTGCTGCTCACGGCGTCGCTGGCCGGATTCGAGTTTCAGACCTCGCCGCCCCAGCAGTCGCTGGTCGTCGTGGCCGACCTCTCCGCGAGCACGCAGAGCGCGGTCGACACGGAGACGGCCACCGTGCAGCGAATCCTGGCGGGGCGGCATTCCGGGGACCGCGTCGGAGTGATCAGCTTCGGCCGCGACCCGCAGGTCGAGGTGAACGTCGGCACCGACCCGCAGTTCTCTGAGTTCCAGAGCCGGCCGAACCCCAACTACACGGACCTGGCGTCGGCGCTGCAGCTCGCGGGCTCGCTGCTGCCGACCGACACGCGGCGGCACATCGTGATCGTGAGCGACGGCCGCGCCAACATGGGTGACGCCGTCGCGGAAGCGCGGCTTCTGCGCGCCGAAGGAGTGCGCGTCGACACGGTCGCGCTGGCCGTGCCCCTCGGCACCGAGGCCTACGTCGACCGGCTCCAGGTGCCCAGCACGCTGAACCAGGGAGAGCAGGCGCAGGCCACCGCCGTCGTCGTCAGCAACACGCCCACGGCCGCCACCGTGCGCTGGTATCTCGACCACACGCTGCTCAGCGTGGCCCAGGTGAGCCTGGTCAACGGCGAGACGACGCTCACGCAGACCGTGAAGCCAACCCAGCCGGGCTTCCACGCGATCAGGGTGACGATCGACCCCACGCTCGACACGTACTCGGAGAACAACGTAGGCGAGGCGCTGGTTCAGGTCGTCGGCCCTCCGCGCGTCCTCGTCGTCGAGCAGTCGCCTGGCGACGCGGCCGGCCTGGAGTCCGCGCTCACCTCGACCGGCATCCTCTACAACGCGATCACGCCCGACCGCCTGCCGAAGACAGCCGCGGACCTTGCCGCCTACCAGTCGGTGGTGCTGGTCGACATCCCGGCCGCGAGCCTCGGCGTGGACGGCATGGCGCTGCTGCAGGCCGCGACGCGAGACTTGGGCACGGGCCTCGTCGTGATCGGCGGTGCGGACAGCTACGGCCCCGGAGGGTATGCCGGAACGACTCTCGAAGCCACGCTGCCGGTGCAGATTCAGATTCCGCAGAACATGAAGAAGCCGCCCGTGGCCGTGATGCTGGTCCTCGAGACCACCGAATCGCCCGAGGGCGACCAGGTGCTGCGCGGGGCGGCCGAGGCCGTGATCGATCAGCTCACGCCGCGCGACTACGTCGGCATTACGAACGGCACGAACGGCACCGCGGTCGTGCCGCTGACTCAGTTGACCAACAAGGCCGAACTGAAGTCGACGATCGAGAAGATGCAGCTTGGCGACCCAGGCTCGTACGTGCCCGACCTCAACACCGCCGCGGATCAGCTTGCCGCAAGCAAGGCCGGCCTCAAGCACATCATCCTGCTGGGCGACGGCGACGCAGTCGCCGCCGACTACCAGACCGTGGTCACGGCGATCCACAAGAAGCAGATCACCGTCTCGACCGTAGCGGCGGGGTCGTTCGGCACCAACCCGCAGCTCATGAGGCAGATCGCCCAGTGGGGCGGCGGCACCTTCTACCAGAGCAACAGCGTGCGGGACGTGCCTCAAATCTTCCTCAAGGAGACAAATGAAGCCCTCAAGCCGTGGATCGTCGAGGGCACGTTCGCGCCGCACCTCGCGTCGCTGCTCGAAGCCCTCCCTGGCGTGCCCGTCGCCTCGTTCCCGTCGCTGACGGGATACGTGGCGACGACGCCCCGGGCCGCGGCCGACGTGATCCTGCAGAGCCCGACCAACGACCCTGTTCTCGCGACGTGGGAGTACGGGCTCGGCCGCGTGATGGCTTGGACGAGCGACGCGCAGGGCCGCTGGACCGCGGACCTTCTCCGCTGGCCGAACGCCAACAGGTTCTTCGGAGACGTGGTGCGGTATTCGCTGCCGCAAGCCGGCGACCCCGCCCTGCAGCTCGAGACGCAGGTCCAGGGCGACCACACTCACCTGCTGGTCACCGCACCGAACGTTTCCGGCTCGAGCGTCGCAGTCGGCACGGTCACACCCGACCTGTCGGACCGCCAGCTCACGCTTGCCACGACCGGCCCGGGCAGGTTCGAGGCCGACCTGCCGACCGACCAGGTCGGCAGCTACCTGCTCAACGTGACGCAATCGGCGGGCGGGGTGGTCAAGCACACGAACACGTTCGGGCTGGTCGTTCCGTACTCGCCCGAGTACCGCGACCTGGGTACCGACCAAATCAGCCTCCGCGCGATCGCGCGTGCCGGCGGCGGCGCGCTGCTCACGGACCCGGCGCAGGTGTACACCGTGCCGGTCCCCACCGCCGTGGCGCCCCAGGCGCTGGACGAGCTCCTGCTCGTGCTGGCGATTCTTCTCTTCCCCATCGACGTCGCCCTGCGCCGCCTCATCCTGCGCGTCGAGGACGTGCCCGCGTGGAGGCAGGCGTTCCAGCGGAAACCCGCCAAGGCCATCGCCGCGGAGACGACGGTGACCCGGCTGCGCGAGCGCGTGGCCGGCGTGCGCAGCGAACGTGCGGCCAGGTCGGCGCAGGCGCCGCCCGACAAGGCGCCCGACAAGCCGCCCGAGAAATCGATCGCGGAGCTTCGCGCCCGCCGGAAACGCTAGACCGCCTGCCTGGCCTCGGCCTTGCGCAGGAAGTCCATCGCCTCTTCGACCGACGGCACCTCGACCACGTTCTCGCTCGCGAACTCTTCCGCGCTCGGCCAGTCGAGGGCGCGAATGCGCTTGGCCGCCGCCTCCCGGTCGTAATCGGTGCGCCGGGACTCGATCGCGGGACCGAGCATCGTCCAGTACGCGCCGGGCTTTCCATAAGGCATGCCCACGCTCCCGGCGTTGACCACGCGAACCCCGTCGACTGTGCGATCGAACTGCATGTGCGTGTGCCCGCAGACCACGACCTGCGCATCTGTGCCGGCGAGCAGCTCCCGTATGCGCTCGAGGGGTGTCTCGGCGGTCATGATCAGGACGTCGCTGCGCGGCGTCGCGTGGCAGAACAACGTCTTGCCCACGCCGTCAACGTCGTCGACGACGACCGAGTCCTCGAATGCGGCGAGGAAGTCGCGCTGCTGGCGACTGATCTGTTTGGCGCACCAGTCGGCGAAGGGTCCCGGCATCTCCGGCTTCGATTTGCCGTCGAACTCGTCGATCAGGCCGCGGTCCGCGTTGCCGCGCACGTATCGGGCGCGCGGGAGCTTCAGGAGTAGGTCGATGGTTTGAGCGGGCATCGGCCCGGACGCGACGTCACCGCAGACGACGATCAGATCTGGCCTTTCGCGATCGACCTCCGCGAGCACCGCTTCGAGAGCGGGCAGGTTGCCGTGTATGTCGGCAAGCGCCGCGACGCGCAATTAGTGCTGTGTGTCGCTCATCCGCGCGGCCTGCTTCTCGGCGGCGTCATGGTCGGGGTAAGGCCCGTCGAGCCTCACACCCTGCGCCCGGCCGGACTCGTCGAGCTCGGCGCTTATCACGTACCAGCGCTTGCCGAGGTGCAGCACGCCATGGTGCAACTCGGTGCTCCAGCTCTTCGGCGTGATGCCGACTCGCTCCCGCGACACTCAGTCAGTCTATAGGCGTACGGCGGTGCATGAACTCGCCGAACAGCGCAAGCCCGCCGAAGCCGATGGCGAGGACAATGCCCAGGAGGAGGAGCGGAGCGCTGAGGCCGTAACGAAGTGAGCTCAGGAGCACGACGCCCCCGCCGATGCACAGTCCGAGGCCGAGTCCCCAGAGCCAGGTATGCGGCATGCATAGGAAACGCGCGAGAGCACTACAAAGGTACCGCGAATTCAAATTTTTTACGCTCGGGACAAGGGGGCCGGAACGCAACGACGCAGGACGCTCGAGTCGATGGTCCATTTCGGGAGTTGGTAGGGCCGCCGGCCGACCGGCGGCCCTCGATCGTCTAGACCGCGACGGGCTCCTTGAGCTTGGCGATCTCCGCCACGAAGTCGCCCATAGCCCGATTGATGCCATCGCCGATGAGACCGCCGACGACGCCGACGTTGTCGACCGCCAGCTGCGCGCGAAGGATCCGGCGCTGGAACTCCTGGTCCGTCCTCAACCTGGACAGCCGGTCCTCGTCTCCTCGGATCAGGACGAATCCGTTGAGGTCGCCGCCGTGCTGCTCGAGCAGCACAACCTCGAAGCTCTCGATGTCCTTCTTCTTCTGCAGGTCCCCGTAGTACTCCAGCGCCTCCTGGAAGACCTCGAGGGCTCGATGCTCCCGACCGCGAACGACGTTGCCCCAGCCGACGAACAAAGCACCATCTGCCATGGCGAACTCCTCCGTATACCCCGGTTGACGGATCAAGCGGAGTCTATGCCGCGGGGCGAAACGTGGCAACCAGGGCCGTTAGCCTGTTTCCGATGAGCGAATCGCCTGTCGGCATCTTCGACTCAGGCGTGGGCGGGCTGTCGGTTCTGCTCGAGATCCACGCCCTGCTGCCCGCGGAGTCCGTCTACTACGTGGCCGATTCGGCGAACGCGCCCTGGGGTGACAAGCCGCCCGGGTTCGTGCGCGACCGCGCCCTCGAGATCTCGCGATTCCTGGTCGAGCAGGGCGTGAAGGCCATCGTGATCGGCTCGAACACCGGGACGGCGGGGTCTGCCGAGGCGCTGCGCGCCGCGCTTTCGATCCCGGTGATCGGCATCGAGCCCGGCATCAAGCCGGCGGTGGCGGCCACGAGGTCGGGGGTGATCGGCGCCATCGTGCCGGCCGCGGTCGGGGAATCGGATCGCCTGGCTTCGCTGCTCGACCGATTTGGCACGGACGTGAAGGTGGTCGTTCAGCCGGTTCCGGGGGTGGTCGAGCACATCGAGGCGGCCGACCTCGACGGCCCGGAGCTCCGGCGCATGGTCGAGGGTTACGTCCGGCCCATGCTCGACGCCGGGGCGGACACGATCGTCCTCGGCTCGACCCACTACGTCTTTCTCAAGCCGCTGCTGGCCGAGATCGCCGGCCCGAACGTGGCCCTCATCGAGACCGGTGGCGCAGTCGCCAAGCAGCTCGCCCGCGTCCTGAGCGAGCGCGGGCTGGCGGCAACCGGCGGCACTGGCCGCGAGCGCTTCTGGACCAGCGGCGATCCGGTGAGGTCGCAACGCGTGATCTCGGCCCTGCTGGGCCGGCAGGCCAAGGTGGAGCCGCTGCCGGTGTCCTAGGCTCGGGCGTTTGCAAAAACCTTACCGACTCCACAGCATTTTCTTAGCTGTTGCCGAGCAGGGTCTTGGCCATGAGGCGGAGCGTTGGCGGCATCGTGCGGAGCCCGGTGTCGACACTCATCGTGGCGGCCGGCGCGGCCTTCCTCGCCGTGGCGCCCGCGATGGTCGATGCGCACGCCGCCACCACATCAGCGCGCCAGCCGGCGCTGGTCGCACAGACGTCCATCCCCGTCACCCTGACCGTCGCGGCGACGCAGCACCTGGTAGCGACCGCTGGGTCGCTCGTGTCCCGCGACCCGATTTCGCTCACCGCATTGATCAACGATGTCGTCGCGTCGAGCGGTGGGACAGCGGGTGTGACGCTGATCGAGCTGGGGGGCGCGACGCCCATCGTGTGGACGTTCAACGGAAGTGGCGTGTTCACCGCGGCGAGCACCTACAAGCTCGCGGCGCTGATGATGGAGGCACAGAACGTCGCGAGCGGGACCACCGATCCGAACAGCGTCGTGTGCTACGAGGACAGCGACTACGAGGCAGGCTGGTATGACGACTACTCCGCCGGCGCTTGCTTTACCCGATACGAGCTGGCCTGGCGAGCCGGTCAGGACTCGGACAACACAGCCGGGCACATGCTGGTGCGCGACCTCGGCGGCGCCGACGCCCTGAACGCCTGGGCCGCGGCGAACGGCGCCTCACAGTCGGTGTTCTTCACCGACAACACGACCACGTCGGACGACCTCGCCGTGCTCTGGACAGCGGAGGCTAAGGGCCGCCTGGGCGGAACGGCGGCGCAGACCTGGCTCTACCCGCTGCTCGTCGACACCACGACCGAGGCAGGCATCCCAGCGGGGGTCGCGTCCCGGAGCACGGTGGTGCACAAGACCGGGGCGATCGACGCGGTCGAAAACGACGCGGCGCTCGTGGTGTCAGGACCGAACGGCGCCTACGTGGTGACGGTCATGACGGACGGGCTGGGCGGCGACGCGGGCTGGCAATTGATCGCGTCAATCTCGGCCGAGGTTTGGACTTTCGAAGCCGCTCGGGCCGCGCTCTGATCCCCGATATCGGGCCCGGTCGGTAGGCCGGATTTACTCCGGCCGTCACCGGGCGTTCCGTTCCAAACGCGAATCGTGGCCGCAAAAGGGGGGCTCGTGGGGGGATCCTGATCCCCCCACGCTTTCAGCCGCCTACCTTCAAGAACAATCCCAGGACATAGGTGATGCTTCCGACAATGACGCCCGCAAGCGTCATCTCGAGGCCGGCCGACCACCACTTCCTCAGCGTGAACAGCGACTTCGACGCGCCGACGAGAAAGTGGGCGATCAGTGAGACGACGGCGGCGGTGACGACGCCGGTCGTGCCCCGGAGCCAGAAGAACGGCATCACGGGGACCATCGCCCCGATGAAGGTGCTGACGCCAGCGGCGATGGCAGCCTGGACCGGCTGACCGCTGGCCTCGGTGCCTCCCAGCTCCTCCGGCGCATGCACCTTCATGAGGGCGCCGGGGTTCCTGCCCAGCTGCTGGGCGAGACGGTCGGCGGCATCCTTGTCGATGCCTTTGAGCTGGTAGAAGAGCGAGACCTCCTCGATCTCTTCGTCAAGGTGTTCGATCATCTCGTCCTTCTCGGCCTGCAGGTTCGCGGCTGCGACCTCCTCCTCCGAGCGTTCTGCGAGGAACGCGCCGGTGGCCATCGAGAGGGCCGAGGCGATGGCCCCGAACAGGCCGGCGGTGAGGACGAAGCCGGAACCGCCTGTCGCGCCCGACACGCCGGCGACGATGCCGAACACGGCCGCCAGCCCGTCGTTGGCTCCATAGATCGCGCCCGAGATCCATCCCGAGCCGGTGCGATGCCACTTCTCGCGGCCGAGAATGCGGTCCAGCCGGCTCTGCACGGTCGTCTGCTGCGGCTCCGCGTGGTGCGCGACCTGCATCGACTCGAGCGAACGCGAGTGACCCTGCTCCTCCACGCGGATCGCCCGCAGGACCGCGTCGGTGTCCGGGTCGCCGGTCGACCGCTTGTAGCGGTCCGTGATCTCCTCCTCCTCCGCGGCCTCCATGCGGTCGATGACCATCTCGACCGGCGCGAGCCTCGCCTGCAGCTTCTGGATGACCGAGAGCCCGACCGACGACGGGTCGGGGATTGGCTGGCCGAGCTCCTTCAGCCGCCGCTCGATGCGCTGGCGGTGCGAGCCTTCGGCCTCGGCGATCGCGCGGACGACATCGGCTCGTCGCGGGTCCCCCATGCGGTCCGCGAGGATCGTGTACATCGCGCGCGCCTGAACCTCGCCGCGCCATGCCTGGAGCAGCCGCGCGACGGCATCCCTGGAGTCCGTCTTCTCGGCCACCGGTTCAGGCTAGCGGGAGTCGGCCGCCGGCTGCGATTGCCCGCCATGCGGCGCCACGACCACACGCACGCGCTGCACCGCGTTGTTCTGCACGCCTTCGAGATTCCAGTCCTGCTGCAGGGGTTGGACGTTGCCCCCGGAGTCGGATGCCCGCGCGCACAGCTCGTACTCGCCAGACCGCGCATCCCAGTTGTACGTCCATCCTCGCCAGGCGTATGGCGAGACGGGCTCGCCGAGCTCGGCGGGTGCCCATGTAGCGCCGCCGTCGTGGCTGAAGTCGACGCGGGCGATCTCGCCGCGGCCCGACCACGCGCGGCCTTCGACTTCGGATCGCCCCGGTGTGACGAAGCGCGTGCGCGACATGAAGTCGGGCACGCCCGGCGGCACCATGAGGGCGCGCGGCAGCATTCGCGTGACCGGCTCGCCCGCGTCGCCGTCGTTCCGGCGGTAGTGATACGCGTTCGCCTGCTGATAGCCCGCGAAAGAGCGATCGATCACCGTGATCGAGCGCAGCCATTTGACGTGGGTCATTCCGTACCAACCCGGCACGATCACACGCAGCGGGAAACCATGCTGCGGCGGGAGAGGCCGGCCGTTGATCGCGTAGACGAGCAGGACCTCGGGGCGCGTCGCGTCGGCCACCGCAAGGCTTCGCTCGTAGAACTGATCGACGCCGCCCTGCACGCCGCGGTCGTGGCCGGTGAACACCACCTCGTTCGCACCGTCGCTCAAGCCCGCCTCTTCGAGGATGGGCGCGAGCGGCGTCCCGGTCCACTCCGCTGTGCCGACCGCCTCGCCGAGCCACGGCTGGCTGAGAGGACGCGGAGTCAGTCGTGCGCGGCCGTTGCCGGCGCACTCGAGGGTGACCGCAAGCGTGGTCTCAGGTCGCGACTTGATCTCATCGAGCGAGAGGCTCAGCGCCGTGCGCACGTGGCCGCCGACGGCCAGGACATATCGATCGGCGTCCAGGGCTGGAATGTCGAAGTGAATCAGGAGGTAGTGAAGACCGATCGGTGTGATCGCGTAGTGGAGCGCCTCGAGGGGCAGCGAATGGTTGCGCACGGCGAGCTGCAGCTCCTCGGGAGTGATGTCGGGCGAGGAGATGAGGGTTCCGGCGGGCTTCGACTGCGCGAGCTTGTCCACCTTGAACGAGGCTAGTGTAGGGCCGGTCCATCAGGGCAACCCGACGTTCTACAGTGAGGGAATTCATGCAAGAGAGAAGCGAAGAGCAGATAACGAGCCGCTTGCTCGAACTGGAGAACGAAGGTCAGGCGGAGCGGCGCGTGAAGCTCACGGGGGAAAGGTACCTGTCCCTGCTGCATGACCCCGACAACGGACGCAGCTATGTCTTCCGTCACGGTACCGACGATACGGAAGGCGCCGAGATCCCGCCCCAGACCGAGTTCGACGAATATCCGACCACCGACGTCGCCCAGCAAGCCTTCGAGGAGGCGCTCAACGAGTCGCGGCGCGCCGGCGAGGTCGAGGAGGAGGACTCGACGGATGACATCGGCGATTTCGAGAGCAGCGGCGCCGAGGTGCGGGACCTCTTCGCGGACAGCGACGAGGACGAGCTGTCGGTCGACCCCGTGATCAGCGAAGAGGAAGAGCCATCGCGCGACCCCGTGATCAGCGAGGAAGAAGAGCCCTGAGCTGAGGGGTATGGGGTCACAGCCAACTCTCAGCGAACTCACATCTCGCCGTCAGCCCCCCGCCGGATGATCTGGCCATGTCGCGCAGGCTCTGGATCCCGCTGATCGCGGTCGCGGCGCTGGTCGTGCTCGGCGGTGCGGGCGCCTACGCGTACTTCTTCTCCGGGCTCCGGACGAGCCCGTCGGCCCTCTCCCTCTCGACCCCCTCGGCAACGACCTCCGCCACCACCTCCACGTCCGCGACGGCGACTACCGGCGCGGGGACCTGGCAGGTGACGTCGGGGTCGCAGGTCGGCTACCGGGTCACCGAGCAGTTCGTCGGGCAGTCGTCATCGCATGAAGCGGTGGCGAGGACGTCAGAGGTGAGCGGGCAGGTGACCATCGCGCAGTCGGGAAGCACCTACCAGATGACGGCCGCGAAGATCACCGTCCAGCTCGCGAACCTTGCGAGCGTCGACCAGGTGGCCGGCTACAACGTCACCAACCGCGATCGCATCGTCTCGCGCTCGCTCGACGTGTCGACCTATCCGGCCGCGGTGTTCGAGGCTCAGCCTGTGACGCTGCCCGCCGGCGTTGAGAGCGGCCAGACGGTGACCGTCTCCGTGCCCGGCAAGCTGACCATCCACGGAGTGACGAAGGACGTGACCGCGACCGTCCAGCTTCGGGTGAGCGGCAGCACGGCGCAGATCGCGGGCAGCATCTCGACCAACATGACGGATTTCGGCGTCAGCCCCCCGAGCATCGGCTTCACGACCGTGCAGCCGGCGGTCAAGGTCGAGTTCCAGCTCAACCTGGCCCCCGCGACGTAGCTCCTATCCTCACGGCTTTTTCCACAGTAGTGTGTGGCGAAAGAAGAGACGGCGTTTCACCTCGACTCCGGGCAAGAGGGTCCGCGCCATGTCTTTGAGCTCGGCGTAGGTCATGTCGGGATCGAGACGCGGCGCGGGGGACTCCCACATTCCACGGCGCATCCGAAAAATCCGGGCGACCGGCACGGAGATGGCGCTGGCCCCATAGTCCGCCGGTGAGCCGTTGCGCGCGAGGCCGACCACCGCCAGGACACCCCCGCGGCGAAGCAGGCCCGACAGCCGGCGCAGCGAGTCGCCGAAGGGCATATGGTGCAGCACGGCGACCGCGGCGATGAAGTCGAAGCTCTCCGCAGCAAACGGGTAATCGAGCACATCGCCTTCGATGAACGTGACGTTCTTCGCGCGCACGTTCTCACGCGCGAGCGCAACCATCTGCGTCGAAATGTCGATCGCCGTCACGTGCTTGGCGCGAGTCGCCATCTGTGCGGAGAGCCGGCCTTCACCGCATCCGACGTCCAGCGCCGCGTCGCACGGCACCGGCATGTTGGCGCAGATCCATGGATGGAAGTGGAAGTTGTGGTTCCAGGGCGGCCGGCGGTCAGGCGTGCGTCCGGATCCCAAGCTCGTCGATGTGCCGCAGGAGGTCTCGTGGATCGTCATAGACGCGATACGCGCCGGAGCTCTGCAGCTCGTCACGACCGTAACCGCCGGACAGAACCCCGACTCCGAGCGCGCTCGCTCGCTGCGCGGCGAGCATGTCCCAGACGCTATCGCCGACGACAAAGCTCTCGGCGATCGGGCGTCCAAGCGCCTCCGCGGCGGCGAGGAAGAGGTCGGGATTCGGCTTGGCGTACTCCACCTGGTCGCGGGTGATGATCGGCACGCCGTCGGGGATCTCGAGCAGGGCACGGGCAGCCCTGGCAGTACGCTCGCTGCCGCTGGTAGCGATCGCCCACGGCACCGCGCTAGCGGTGAGTGCGTTCAGCAGATCCTGGGCGCCGGGAAGGGCCGCCACCTCGGAGAGCCTGCGGTCATAAGCCTCTTCATGCGCTGCTCGCAGCATTTTCGCTTCCGACGCCGACAGCTCGCGCCCGGTCTCGCGGACGAGCGCCCGCACGAAGAGACCCCCGCTCATGCCGATTCGTCGGTGGATGCGCCAGATCGAGAGGTCGATGCCGGCTGAGTGCAGCGCTTCCTTCCAGGCCAAGACATGCTGGTAGACGCTGTCGATCAGCGTGCCGTCCAGGTCGAACAGCATCGCGGGATGCGCCGTCCGGCCTGGCGGCATGCGGTGCGAGGGCCGTTCCGCGGCCTTCATTCGGCTCCTATGTTGGTGGAATCGCGGCCGCGGGATTGCGCGACTTGAAGACGCGGAACAGGAGCCACAGCGAGGGGAGCAGGAAGGCCATCCCGATCGCGATCACGGCGAGCATCGGGGTCAGCGTGGAGCTCGGCGCCGCGGCGTTGTCGATCGTCACGTCCGGGTAGATCAGGTAGCCCCACATCCCGATGACCCATGCCCAAAGGACAAAGATCACCTGGGCGACAACCGCGACGCGCGCGATTCGCGGCTTCGACAGCCAGACCGCGGCCAGCGCGATGGGGCCGTTGATCAGCGCGATGGCCAGAAGAGGAAATCCGCGGCCCAGCAGCGAGATCACCAGGGCCCGGGCTGATTCCCCCGCCACCGCCAAGCACGCGAGGGCCAGCGCGCCGGACACGAGCCCTGCCGCGATTGCGCGCCGCCGGAAGTCTGCTTCGAGCGGCGTCCCCTCCGTCTCCACGGTCAGATACGTCGCCGCGAGATAGGCGCACATTGCAACCGCGAGCAGGCCGAGCACCAGAGCGAAGGGCGTCGTCCATCCCGCGGTGTAGTCCGAGATGAGACGGCCGGCCGACACCCTTATCGATCCGGACGCCACCGCCGCGACAGCGGAGGCCAGGAAGAAGGGAGCGACGACGCTTGCCGCGCCGAAGGCGACACCCCACGCCGAAGCCTCGCCCACGGCTTCGCGGCCGTGGGCGCGAAACGCGAAAGCCGCCCCGCGCAGGACGATCCCGATCAAAGCGAGCGTGAACGGAACGTAGAGCGCCAGGCTCACGATGCCGAACGCCATCGGGAACGCCGTGAAGAGCCCGGTGATCATGAAGATCAGCCACACGTGGTTGGCCTCCCAGACGGGCCCCATCGCCTCGGCGACCGCCCGGCGCTGATCGCCCGCTCTCGGCCCGGTCGCCAGAAGCTCCCACACACCGCCGCCAAAATCCGCGCCGGCCAGCACCGCGTACGCGGTCAGCGCGAGCCAGAGGATCGCGGCGACGATCTCCGCTTCATTCATTGCGCGGCTCGACTTCGCCTCGCCTGCAGGACGAGCAGCCGCGCCGTGGTGACGGCGAGAGCCACATAGATCGCGAAGAAGACGAGGAACGTCGGACCGAGGGCCGGCGCGGTGGTGGCGGCGTCGGATGTGCGCAGCACGCCGTAGACCACCCACGGCTGGCGGCCGAACTCGGTGACGAACCAACCGGCCTCCATGACGATTACCGCCGCCGGACCGGACGCGACGATCGCCCAGAGCAGCGGCCGCCGGCGCGGAACCTGCTTCGTCCGGATGACCAGGATCCAGAAGAGCAGCGCGACCAGGCCGATCAGGATGCCGAGGCCCACCATCGTGTCAAACGACAGGTGGACGACGACGGGGTTCGGCGTCTGACCTGGAGGAAACGAATCGAGACCGCGCACCTCCGCGTTGGTGTCGAATGCGGCAAGGAAGCTGAGCAGTCCGGGCAGCTCGATTGCCCCGACGACGCGATGCTGGGAGTCGATCGGTATGCCGCCGAGATGGATCGGCGCACCCCGCTGCGTCTGATATTGCCCCTCCAGCGCCGCGAACTTGGCAGGCTGCGCTTGGTAGATGAAGCGCGCGCTCGAATCGCCCGTAATCCCGGCGAGCACGATCGCGACCGCAGCCATGGACATGCCCAGCACCAGGCCGCGGCGATGCAGGGCGTCGTCACGTCCGCGCAGCAGTCCCAGCGCGTAGACCGCGGCCACGACGAAACCGGTTACGACGTAGGCCGAGACCAGCATGTGCGGGTCTTCGGTCGGGGTCGACGCGTTGAGCGCCGCCGCGATCGGATCGACGGACTGCAGCTGACCGCCGCTGCCGAGGTGAAAACCGCTCGGCGAGTTCATCCACGCGTTGGCCATGACGACGAAGACCGCGCTCAAGGCACCGCTCACTGCGATCGGAATCGAGGTCAGCCAGTGCGCGAGCGGGCTCAGGCGGTCCCAGCCGTAGAGATAAAGGCCGAGGAAGATCGCCTCGATGAAGAAGGCGAATCCCTCGGCTGAAAACGGCAGGCCGAAGATCGCACCGGAGAAGGCCATGAACCTCGGCCACAGCAGGCCGAGCTCAAATGAGAGCGTCGTGCCCGAAACGGCCCCGACCGCGAAAAGGATGCCGAAGGCCTTCGACCAGCGGCGGGCAAGCGTGAGCCAGACCGCGTCGTGCGTCCGGAGCCACAGGCCTTCGGCGATCAGCATCAGAAGCGGCATGCCGACACCGAGCACGGCGAAGACGATGTGGAAGCCGAGCGACGTCCCCATCGTCGCCCGAGCCAGGGTTACGTTGTCCAAGTCCCCCCGCTCCGCATGCTACTCGGCACGTAGACTCACGCGGGGCAAGTCGTCTGGAGTGACACCGTCCATCCGGCTCGGGCGCATCTTCGGGATCGAGATCGGCTTCAACTGGAGCCTGATCTTCATCTTCGCGCTGGTTGCCTGGACGCTCGCGACAGGCATCCTGCCGGGCGACGTACCGGGTCACGCGCCGGTCCTCTACTGGGTCGCCGCCGCCGCCGGGGCATTCCTTTTCTACGCATGCCTGCTCGCGCACGAGCTGTCGCATGCGCTGGTGGCTCGCCGCAAAGGTGTCAAGGTCGCCGGCATCACGCTGTGGCTCTTCGGCGGCGTGTCGCGCCTCGAGGGCGAGCCGGCGAGCGCGCAGGCCGAAGCTCTGATCGCGGGGGTGGGACCGCTGACGAGCTTTGCCGTCGCGGCGGTCGCGTTCGGCGTGACCCTGGTGACCTCGGGCAACAAACTGGTCTCCGACCTTTTCCTGTGGCTGACGATCGTCAACGTCGCACTCGGACTGTTCAACCTGGTGCCCGCGTTTCCGCTCGACGGCGGAAGGCTGCTCAGCTCGCTCTTGTGGTGGCGGTCCGGCAGCCGCCGTCAGGGCGTGCACACCGCGGTGCGAGTCGGCCGGGTCTTCGCCTACCTGATGATCGCGGGCGGCGCGGTCGAGCTCTTCCTTGGTGTGCCGGTGAATGGGATATGGATGGTGTTTCTCGGGCTGTTCCTCCTCTCAGCCGGCGCCTCGGAGGAAGCCGGCTCCACCGTCCGGTCGCTGCTGCGCACGGTCCCGGTTTCGGCGGCCATGACATCGCCCGTGGTCACGCTGCCGGATTGGGTGACGGTGGAGCAGTTCCTCGAGTCGGTGGCGCCTCACCACCCTTTCACGACGTATCCCGTCCACGATACGTCGGGCAAGCTGACCGGCGTCGTGCGCCTGTCGGACCTGGTCCGGGTCGGACGGAACGAGCGCGGCGAGACGCGCCTGGTCCAGTGCGCGCACCCCATCGCGGAGGTTCCGACCACGAACCCCCGCGAAGACCTCGCCGCGCTGATCCAGCGCATCGGATCGGCGCTCGATCAGCGCGTGCTCGTCTTCGACCAGGGCAATCTCGTCGGCATCGTCTCCCCGGCGGACATCGCGCGGGTTCTGACGATCAGGCAGTCGCTGAGCGGAGCTCCGAAAACCTAGGCGGGTTCGCTAGCTCTTGGTGGCGGGCTTGCGCACCGCCTTCTCGATCTCGTCGCTCAGCTCGCGAAACGTTTCCGCGATCGCGGAGCCGAACGAACGCGCCGTCTGCTTCGTCTTCGAGCGCACCTCGGGGTCGCGCGTCGCGCTCTCGAGCGACTTGAAGACGGATTCGGCCGCCTGCCGAAGCTGGTCGAGCGAGCGGTTGAGCTCGGCGGTGTTCTGCTCGCTGCTTCCGGCGCTCCGGTACTGGCGCTTCAGCTCGCCGGCAAGGCCCTGGATGTCGGACTCGAAACGGTCCCACGCCTTCTGACTGTCCTGGTTTGGCATTTCTTCGATCCTCCTGCCAAACGACTCTAGCCACCTGACCTGCGTAGCTGTTCCTATAGCCTCTAGAAGTTTGGAATAACTCCAACTATGATGAGCTTACAGGTTTTGGAGGTGAAGCAGATGAACTCAAAGAACAGCTCTCGGAAGTGGTTGGCCCTGGCGGCACTGACGTTGGGCGTCCTCGCGGTAGGACTCGACGTGACGGTGCTCAGCATCGCGCTGCCCACCCTCGCCGTCGCGTTCAGAGCGTCGGAGTCGGATCTGCAGTGGTTTTCGTCCGGCTACGCGCTCATGCTCGCGGCGGGCATGCTCCCGGCCGGCGTGCTCGGCGATCGCTTCGGCCGAAAGCGGATCTTGCTGGGCGCGCTGATCCTGTTCGGCCTTGGCTCGATCGTCTGCGCGTTCTCGGTGAATTCCGGCGAGTTCATCGCCGGGCGGGTGATCCTCGGCGCGGCCGGGGCGGCCATCGTGGTGATGGCGCTGTCGGTCCTGACCGTGCTGTTCTCTGAGGAGGAGCGACCGCGGGCCATCGGCATCTGGGCGGCGGCCAACTTCATCGCCCTCCCCATCGGACCGATCTTCGGCGGGTGGCTCCTGAGCAACTTCTGGTGGGGATGGATCTTCCTGATGAACGTCCCCGTCGCGGTGCTCGGGATGGTCGCGGTCATCGCACTCGTGCCCGAGTCACGCTCCGACGAGCGCCCCGCCCTCGACCCGCTCGGCATGCTGCTGGCAAGCGCCGGCCTCGCCGGCGTGACCTATGGCCTGATCGAGCTCGGACGCAACGGTTGGACGGACCGCACCTCGCTGACAGTTCTCGTCGCGGGCGTCGCGGTCGTGGTCGCGTTTTTCATGTGGGAGCGCTACCTGACGTCGCGCCCAGGCGGCCGGCCGCTCATCGACCTATCGCTCTTTCGTTCACGCGGATTCACGTGGGGCATGATCCTCGCCGCACTCGGCGGCATGGCGCTGATCGGGCTTGTGTTCACGCTTCCGCAGTACTCGCAGGGCGTGCTCGGCCTTGACCCGCAGGGCTCCGGCGTACGACTCCTCCCCATCATCCTCGGCCTCATCGCAGGTGCAGTGCCCGCCGACCGGGTCGCCGCGCGGGTCGGCGCGAAGTTCACCGTGGCTACGGGGTTCGCCATCACGACGGCAGGCCTCTTGCTTGCGGCGACGACGACGGTCGATTCGAACGCGTGGTTCGTCACGGCCTGGGAGGTCCTGATCGGCTTCGGCATGGGTGTTGGTTTTGCCACCGCCGCGTCGGCCGCGTTGAAGACAGTGCCCAGCGACAAGAGCGGCGTCGCTTCCGCCCTCCTGCAGGCGATGCAGAAGGTGGGCGCGCCGTTCGGCTCGGCGATCCTCGGCAGCGTCGTGGTGACCGCTTACCGTGCGAACCTCAGCCTCGGCGGCCTGCCGCCGAGCATCGCCGCGGTGGTGAAGCTCAGCGTGTTCGCCGGCGTCGCCGCGGCCAAGAGGCTCCACTCGCCTGCGCTGCTCGAATCGGTCCGGCACGCCTTCGTCCAGGGCATGGATGACGCCATGCTTGTCTCCGCGGCAATTGCGGCGATTGCTACGGTACTTGCGTTGATCTTCTTGCCCGGACGCCCGACGCTCGCCGCCCGCACCGAGGCGGGGGCCGTCCAGGAGGTGGCTTGAGCACCGGCTTACGCGAGCGAAAGAAGCTGAAGACTCGTGCCGCGATCCAGAAGGAGGCCCTGCGCCTCTTCGCGGAGAAGGGCTACGAGGAGACGACGATCGAGGAGATCGCCGCCGCGGTCGAGATCTCTCCCAGCACTTTTTTCAACTATTTCCCCAGCAAAGAAGCAGTCGTCTTCCAAGACGATCTCGATCCCCTGATCTTCGCCGCCTTCAACGCCCAGCCCGCGGATGTGGGTCCGATCACCGCCCTGCGCAACGCGATGCGTACAGTCTTTTCCGGGATTCCGCCCGACGTGCGCGCGATGATGCAGACGCGGACGGCGCTTGTCCTGGCGAGCCCTGAGCTGCGCGCCGCGACCCTCAACCAATTCGCGGAGCTGGTGGACCAGTTTGCCGACCTGCTCGGAAATCGCGTCGGGCGGAGCTCGACCGACTTCGCGGTGCGCAACATGGCCGGCGCGCTGCTTGGCGTGATGATGGCCTCCTACTTCGCCGCCGCCGCGGATCCGCATGCGGACCTGACCGAGGTGATCGACAAGTCGATGGCGCATCTCGAGGCGGGCCTGCCGCTCTGAGCAAGGAATCGGCCGGTCTGGTGCTCTACCGGCGGCGCGATGGCAAGCGCGAAGTCCTGCTCGTCCATCCGGGCGGCCCTTTCTGGGCGCGCAAGGACGAGGGCGCGTGGTCGATCCCGAAGGGCGAGATCGGCGGCGGCGAAACGCCGATCGAGGTCGCGCGAAGGGAGTTCGAGGAGGAGCTCGGCGCGAAAGCGCCGGACGGCGAGCTCGTGTCGCTCGGCGTGGTCCGGCAGGCGGGCGGCAAGCTGGTCCGAGCCTGGGCCGCACCCGGCGACCTCGACGTCGAGGGCGTGAAGAGCATGACCTTCGAGCTCGAGTGGCCGCCGAGGTCGGGCAGGAAGCAGGCGTTTCCGGAGGTGGACAGGGCAGCCTGGTTCGACCTCGAGGAGGCGCGCCGGAAGATCCTCGCCGGTCAGGCGCCTTTCATCGACCGCCTCGAGCAGATCGCCTAGGGGCCCGTTACCAGGGCACCGGCCGGCCGTCGCGGAAGAAGCCGCCGGTCGGTCCGCCGTCCGGGAGCTCGACCGCCCACACCACCGACGCGGCGCCTTCGCTCACCGGACGGCCACCGGCCCCGCCCATGTCGGTGGCGACCCACCCGGGAGACACCGAGTTCACCAGGATGTGGTCGCTGCGCAACTCCGCCGCGAGCATCCGGGTGAGGGCGTTGAGCGCCACCTTGCTCACGGCGTAGGCCGGCGTGCCGCCTCCCATCTCGGCCAGCGAGCCTGCCTCGGAGGAGACGTTGACGATGCGGCCGTGCGTGCTCCTGCGCAGCAGGGGAAGGAACGCCTGGCACATCCGCCACGACCCGAACAGGTTGGTGTCGAGAGCCTCACGCACCACATCGAGGTCCGCGCCGGATGCTTTGTGCCACGTGTCGTAGAGGATCGCGGCATTGTTGACGAGCGCGTCCAGCGAGCCGAAGGTGCCGGAGACCTCGTCGCGCAGCTCGTCGATCGACGCCTGGTCGATGACGTCGAGCCGGCGCGCCAGCACGCGCTCCCCCATGCGCAGACGCTTCGCCGCGTCTTCTCCTTTGGCGAGGTCACGCGAGCCGAGCACGACTATGTAATCGCGTTGGGCGAGCTGGCGCACGACCTCGAGCCCAATGCCGCGATTTGCGCCGGTGACGATGGCGATGCGGCGTTCTGCCACGAATAAAGGCTATGCGCCTTCGGTTTCTGCATACGTAGAGCGAGCCAGGCGAATGTTTGTAGCCTTCGAGGCGAGATGAATCCAATACGAGTCGAGGCGGACGGAACGACCGATCTGGCGCGCGTCTACCTGTGGCTCTCGCGCCACCGCGGACAGGTAGTGCAGCTCGATCGCGGCAGGCGGCTTGCGTTCGGCGTTCCGATCTCCGGGGCTCGGGCGGTGATCGCCGCGGTCGTGCTGCAAGACGACGAGCAGCCAGGTCCGCAGCTCGGCGGCGTGCTGCGAGCGCTCGCGAACCGCACGAACGCGGAGCCCGTGCGACTCGTCTTCGAGGGGCGCTCGCCCGCGCAGGTTTCGCGCGAAGACGCCCGGGCTCACGCGACGCAGCTGCTCGACGAGATCTCGACGATGGTCGCCGACGACGACCCTGTCGCGCACGTCGCCTAAGGACCGCGCCGCGCGGCGGTAACATCGCGCGGGTGGCGAAGACCGACCCGCACGATCCCGGCGTCGAGATTGCTCGCGAACGAGCCGAAGCCGCCGGCGCGGTCGCGCAATCGCCGATTCGCGCCGCTAAGGGCGAGGTGAGGTTCGGCACCGCGAGCTGGACGGACCCGACGATGACCGCGCCCGGCGTGTTCTATCCCAAAGGCCTCAGCACGGCCGAAGCGAGGCTCCGGTATTACGCGAGCCAGTTCCCCGTGGTCGAGGTCGACGCCACGTACTACGCGCTGCCGAACAAGCGGACAGCGGAGGCATGGGTCGAGAGGACGCCGAAGGATTTCGTTTTCGACATCAAGGCGCACGCGCTGATGACGGGCCAGCCCACGGAGGTGTCACGCCTGCCGAAGGCGATCAAGGACGAGCTGCCGGCCACGCTTGGCGAGAAGAAGCGCATCTACCGCAAGGACCTGCCCAACGAGCTGCTCGACGCGGTCTACCAGCAGTTTCGCGAAGCGCTGGAACCGCTCATCGAGGCGGGGAAACTGGGCGCCGTGTTCGTCCAGTTTCCGAAATGGGTGTTTCCGTCCAACGAAGCGCGCGAGCTCATCCTCGAGACGCGACAGCGCCTCGAGCTTCCCATCGCGGTCGAGTTCCGCCACGGGAGCTGGTTCAACGAGAAGAATGCCGAGCGGACCGTGAAATTTCTCCAGGACAACAAGGTCCCGTACGTCGCGGTCGACGAGCCGCAGGGGTTCAAGAGCTCGGTGCCGCCTGTCGTCCTCCCCACGTCTGACGAGCTCGCCGTGTTCCGCTTCCACGGCCGCAACAAAGAGAACTGGGAGAAGAAGGACATCCCGCCATCGGAGCGCTTCCGCTACCTGTACGACGAGGATGAGCTGGCCGACTGGACGCCGAAGATCGCAGGCGTCGCGAAGGTGACCAAGCAGACGCATGTCGTCTACAACAACTGCTACTCGAACTATGGGACGACGAACGCGCGCGAGGCCGCGCGACTGCTGGCACAGATGCACTCTTAGCCCGTGTGCTTGTCCAACCAGGCGTGCAGCGGAGCGCCGTCGCGCCAGACCTGCGCCACCCTGTCGCGCGCCTTCGGCGTCGCGATCCACGGTTCGACCGGCCACCGCTTCCAGTAGATGAGGTACTTGTGCCGCAGCAGGTCGCCGCGCGGGTGGTCTTGAGGGTAAGGCGGCGGCACGCGCTTCAGCTCCTGCCCGTCGACCTCGTAAACCTTCTTGCGAAGGGCGGCGACGAGGGCGACGACCTCCTTGCCTGACCGCTCGGCCGCGATCGCCTCTCGCAGCCGCTTGAGCTGCGCGTCCTCGAGCATGTAGCGACCCCCCGCCGCGACCAGCCCTTCGGCGTCGAGGGCAACGTAGCCGCCGCCCTTGACGTCAGCGTAGATGTTCAGCTTGTAGGGCGACTTGTCCGCGGAGAACCGGATGTCGCGATTCGGGCGTGACACGCGGCGGACCGGACCGAACTCGGGCTCGAGGTCGGCCAGCAGCGCGACCAGGGGGGCCTTGATCTCGTCTTCGTACTGGCGGCGATGGGCGTCGAAGAAGGCCTTGTTGTTGTTCATGCGCAGGCTGGAGAAGAAGCCCACGAAGTCGCCCTTCCATCCCTTGAACTGGCCTGCCACAGCGGCCACTTTAGCCCTCGCACGCGCGCGCGACCACAATGAAAAAGGGCCGCCCGCGATTGGGCGGCCCTTTCGATTCACAGGCGCGAGTTACTCGACGGCGATGCCTTCCTGGTCGTCGCCGTCCGGGACGGCAGCGATCTGGACGCGAGTCAGCGTTCCGCCGGCGCCGATGCCGAACACGTGGACGGAGCTCGACGTCCCGCTCTGGACGTAGAGGAACTGCCCGCCGGCCGGGGCCGAGTCGGTCACGCCTGGAATACCTGATGCCGCGACCGCGTTCACGAGCACGATCGAGCCGTCAGCGGCCAGCCGGAACTGGCTGACATCGCCGCTGCCTGTGTTGGATGTGTAGATGTAACCGGCCGCCGGAGTCGCCCAGCAGAGGGCGGCCTGCGTGTCGCTGACCGCTGCCCCGACCGGGGTGATCGTGTTGTCCGCGTTGACGGTGAAGGCCTCCAGCGAGCTGGTACCGGCGAAGTTGAGGATCAACCGCCCGGCGCCGTCGAAGAGGAACGCGAACGGAACGGGCCCCGCCGCCGGGTTCTTGACCGGCGCCGCGGACAGCCTGCCGTCAGGACCCACCGAGAACACGTCGACGGTGCCGTGGGTCTTGGTCGTCACGATCAGGTGGACGCCGTCGGGCGTGAAACCCACCTCGGCCGTCGACGCGAGGAAGAACGGGTTGGGCGTGTTGCCCAGAAGCAGCGTCCGGGTCGAGCCCTCGATCGGGTGAAGCTTCGCGCCGGCGATCCTGAAACCGGAGACGGAGCCCTGTCCCCCGCCGTTCTGCACGTAGACGAGGTCGCCGTGCACCGCGAACCCGGTCGGGAAGCTGCCGCCGGAGGCAAGCACCTGCGTCAGCTGCAGCTGTTCGCCGTTGACGGTGAACACTGAGATGGTGTCGCTGCCCGCGTTCACGGCGAGCAGGAGTCCCGCGTCGCGGACGAGCATGAGCGAGCCCTGCGACGCGAGGGGGTCTGTCCCGGCGCCGTTTTCCCGGCCGCCCAGCCCGCCGGTCGGATAGCTCGTGAGGTAGCTGAGCGTTCCGTCGCCGTTGCGGTGATAGGCCGCGATGGCGTTGCCCTCGAGCGCGTTGGTCTGGACGAACACGGCCTGGCCCGTCGCGCCGTCTCCGTTGCTTGCGGCTTGCGCCGGTACCGCGGCTGCGATCGCGGCCGCCACGACAGCGATCACCAATCCTGACAGTCGAATCGGACTCTTCATTCACACGCCTCCTTGCGGGAAATTTGGGATGCGCATGAGGCTGACGAGGGCGTGTTTACGCGCGATGACGCCAATTCACAGAACTGAGATAAAACGCGCTCATTGCTCACCGGATGCCCCCATCTGGCGCTTTCGCGCCACCTTCCCCACAAGTGGGGAAGGGATTTGTGTCTGCGACGGCGCCCTCCCCGCTTAGCGGGGAGGGGAGGTTGGGAGGGTGAACCAGAAGCGGGTCGAGTGGTCGCTTGATTCGGCGCCCACCTTGCCGCCCGATGCCTCGACGATCTGCTTCACGATGGCAAGCCCGATCCCAGCGCCTCCGCGCGCGGCGTCGCGCGATTTCTCGACCCGGTAGAAGCGGTCGAAGATGTGGGGTACGTCCTCCGCGGGAATGCCGTCACCGCTGTTCGTGATGGAGACAAGGACGGATGAGCGGCGAGATTCGGCCCGGATCGAGGCCCTGCCGCCGCGTGGCGTGTAGCGCGACGCGTTCTGCAGGAGATTGGCGAGCACCTGCGCCAGGCCGTCGGGCTCGGCCTGCACCGTGAGGCGCTCGGGGATCGCGAGATCGACCGCGATGTCTTTGGCCTCGAACGCCGGGCGGGCGACCTCGTAGGCGGAGCGCACCGCGAGATCGATCCGGACGTCTTCGCGGGCGAGCACCCGGTCGTGGCGCTCGTTGTCGGCGAGCGCGTCGAGCGAGCGCGACAGTCGGACGAGCCGCTCCGCTTCCTCGTGGAGCGAGCCGAACTGTTCGGGAGTCGGCGCGATGACCCCGTCGCGAAGCGCCTCGAGGTATCCCTGCAGGTTGGTCAGCGGAGTCCGGAGCTCGTGCGCGGCGTTGACGATGAACTCCTTGCGGTCGCGCTCCTGGTCGGAAAGGCTCATGGCCATGCGGTTGAAGGAGTCGGCCAGCGAGGCCAGCTCGTCCGGGCCCGCCCGCGGCACGCGGGCGTCGTAGTCGCCCGCGGCGATGCGCTCCGCGGCGACCGCCATCTCGCGCAGCGGCCGTGCCAGGCGCGCCGAGAGGATCACCGCAAGGATCGCGCTGACGACCATCGCGATCACGACTGCGACCCCGAAGGTCGTGGCCACGCCGTGGTCGAACATCGACTGCGCCTCGGCGGCAGGGGTGCCGGCACGGATCATCAAGCTGTTGAAGGTGGACTGCGCCACGACGAGCACGCCGATCGCGATGACCGCGATTGCGATGAGCGCGACCAGCACCGAGACGAGGGTGATGCCGGTCGCGAGGCTGCGCAGCCGGCGCATGCGTTACGCGACCGCGCGGTAACCGAGGCCGCGCACGGTCATGATGTAGCGCGGCGTGCCGAGCTCCTCACCGAGCTTGTCGCGGAGCCTGCCGATGTGGACGTCGACGGTCCGCTCCAGAGCGTCCCCCTGGTGCGCGCCGTACAGCGAGTCGAGAAGGGCTTGGCGCGTCAGCACGCGACCGCGCGCCTGGACGAGCGCAACGAGCAGCCGGAACTCGGCCGGGGTCAATTGCATCGCCTTGCCGCCGCGCTTCACCTCGACGCGATCCAGGTCGATCGCGAGGTCGACGTGCTCGAGGACTCCATGCGAGGGGCCGGCCCCGTCGTCCCGGGCCCGGCGCAGGACAGCCTTGACGCGGACCACCAGCTCGGCCGGCGAGAACGGCTTCGCGAGGTAGTCGTCCGCCCCCTCCTGGATCCCCAACACGCGGTCGGCCACGGCGCCGCGGGCAGACATGATCACGATGGGCACGCGCGACCGTTCGCGGATGATGCGCATCAGGGCCAGTCCGTCCAGCTCCGGGAGCATCAGGTCGAGCACGATCAGGCCCGGACGGAAGTCGGTGAAGGCACGTATCGCTGAAGGGCCGTCGGAGGCGGTGATGACGCGAAAGCCTTCGCGCTCGAGATAGGTCTTGACCAGGGACACGATCTTCGGGTCATCGTCGACGACGAGGATCGGGACCGCCATCTGGGCCTCCATCGTAGGCGGAAACCTACGACGCGAATGTGACGTCCGTTTGAAGGCGCGATGCTCGCAGCAGCATCTTCGACACCACGCCGGAGGGCCGTGGCCTCGACTGGGCCGGGAGCTCGAGTGCTGACCCCGCTAACCCTGCCTGAGCTCTCGGTCGTATTCAGGAAAGTAGCGCTGGATCACGGCCAGGTCGAACCGCCGCAGGATCGAGCTCGGCGGCTCGCGCCGAAGCAGGAAGTCGAAGCTCCGGGCGACGAGATCCTCGACGTCCTCACGGGTGGGCCCGTGGCCCCACCGCTCCAGGTCGGCGGCGGTCACGGCCACCACGTGCTGGGTCAGTTCGCCGCCCTGATCGACCCTGACCTCGCACGACCAGGCATTACCTTCGGGTTCCGCATGCACCTCGACCATTGAATGGATTGTTGACTTATTTAAGGGATCGCACATGTCAAGCAACTGATAATTCACATGTGTTGGCCGGCCAGGTCCCTGCAGCCCTAGTCGTTTACGACGCCAATGGCCTGGTGGTCGACGCCAACGACGCGGCACTCGTCGTCCTGGGCCTGAGCAAAGCGGACCTCATCGGTTCCAGCGCCGAGAGCGCCAACTGGCTGATCGTCGAGTCACCACCCGGCACCCCGCTCACGGTCCATCCCGCGGTCGCGGCGATCAAGAGCCGCCAGGCGGTCCGAGGCGTGCTGGTCCGGGCGCACCGGCCCGATGGGACGGATGTCTGGCTGCAGGTGGACGTGGTGCCTGAGGAAAGTAATCCAGCTGACGGAGCGCGCGTGGTCGCGAACCTTACCGACGTGACACATCTCATCGCGCACAGCCGGGCCACAAATCGCTCTTCCGGCGATCACATCGTGGACGAGGTGACCGACCAGCTCGCGCAGACGCGGCTGAACCCCCACGCCATCCTGAGCACCCTCACCAAAACCCTGAGCCGGCTGAAGCCGGGCGTCTGGGTGGCATCACTGATGGGCAAGGATCCGACGGACATGCTGATCGTCGCGAGCAACGACGATGACGACGGGCAGGAGAATTTCGCGTCTCAATACGTCGAGGCCATGAAGATGGCCGGCAGCCTCAACTCGACACCGATCTCCTCGGGGGTGATCGAATCCGGACAGCCCTTTGTAATCCCGAACATCTCGGTCGCCGAGCTGATGGGGCACCTGAACGACGAGGTGCGGAACTACCTGGGCACACACCCCTGGCTCGATCCCGACGTGCGGCTCGGCATCATCGTCGTGCCTATGCGCGCGCGCGGAGCCACCATCGGCACCCTTGGCATGTTCGAGCGCCACGGTTCGAACCCGATAACACCCAAGGACATCACGTGGATGCAGGCGATCGCGGACAGGGCCGGCCTCGCCGTCGAAAACGCGCAGCTCTACGAGGACGCGGTCAACCGGCTGGAGCGGCTCACGGCCTTGCAGAGCGTGAGCCTGGCGGTCAGCGCCAGCCCCGACCTGCGGCTGACCTTGAAGGTGATTCTCGACCACGTCACCTCGCAGCTGAAGGTCGACGCGGCCGACGTGCTTCTTCTCGACGAGGTCGACAACACGCTGAGCCTCTCGGCCAGCACGGGGTTCCTGGCGACGGCGGCGCTCGACTACCGGCTGCCCGCAGACGAAGGTGTCCCCGGGCGCGCGGTGATGAGCCGCCGGATCGAGACCGTCACCGCCCTGAGCGCCTTCTCCCAGTTCCGCCGGCGGTCGCTCTTCGCCCGTGAGGGCTTCAAGACGTACGGAGCGGTGCCCCTCGTGTCGCGCGGCAAACTGCTCGGCGCGCTCGAGGTCTTCCATCGCTCGGCTTTGTCCCCCGATCAGGAGTGGGTTGCCTTCCTCGACGCCCTGGGCAGCGTCGCGGCCGTGGCGATCGACAGCGCGCAGATGCAGGAGCGGCTGCGCCAGACGCGCGGCGGCGACGCGCCACGCCGGACGTCGCGGCCGGCGCCGGACATCAGCCAAGTCGAGAAGGAGATCCTTCGCCTGGCGGTCGGGGGCATGACCAACCGGGAGATCGCGAGCGAGGTCCACCTGAGCCAGAACACGGTCAAGTTCCACATGCGGCAGATCCTTCAGAAAACCGGGGCCGCCAACCGCACCGAACTGGCCCACACAGTTGCCAAGGAAGGCTGGCTTTAATCAAGTTGGATTAACACAACTACCCACCTGGGTAGTTAATTCGCCCTTCGGAGCGGGGGCGCTAAGCAACTACTTGCTTACGCTGAGGCTTCCGAGTGGGACGTGATTGCTTTAAGAGGCAGATCCAGGCGGGTCGGCGAGCAGGATCGGCTCGCCGCGCCCGAAATGAGCCGGCACGCGGCGCTCGCGATCCTTTTGATGGTATGCCTCGCATTGGTCTCGGCCCCGCCTGCCGTGGGCCTCCTGGTCCTTTTCGGGGTCATCCTATGACCATCCGCGAGGGTATGAGCTTCGGGGTCTACCGCGTCATCGATCGCATCGGCCGCGGCGGCATGGCCAGCGTCTACCGCGCCTATCACCCCGGCCTCGACCGGTACGTGGCGATCAAGGTCCTGCCCGAATTCCTCGCCGAGGACCCTGCGTACCGCGAGCGGTTCCAGGAGGAGGCCAGGTCGGTCGCCCGGCTGAAGCACCCGAACATCCTGGAGATATTCGACTTCGGATACGAGGACGACGTCGCGTACCTGGTGCTCGAGCTGATCGAGGGCGGAACCCTCGAGGACCAGGTCGGCAAGCCCATGGAGCTCATGGACGTGGTCAACATCCTGAGCCAGCTCGCCGGAGCCCTGGACCACGCGCATGCACAGGGCATCCTCCACCGCGACATCAAGCCCTCGAACATCCTCATCCACAAGGACGGCACTCCGGTGCTCGCCGACTTCGGCCTGGCCAGGATGGCCGGATCGATGCGCCGCCTGACCAGCTCCGGGACCGTGATGGGAACGCCGGAGTACATGTCGCCGGAGCAGGCGGCGGACGAGCCGATCGGGCCCGCCTCGGACCGCTATTCGTTCGCCGTGGTCGCATACGAGATGCTGACCGGGCGTGTGCCCTTCGAGGCCACCACGCCGGCGGCCGTGCTCCTGTCGCACGTGACGAAGGCGATGCCGCCCACTCGCGAGCTGAGGGGCGAGCTTTCCGCGCACCTCGAGGACGCCCTCCGCCGTGGCCTCGCCAAGCGCCCCGAAGACCGTTATCCCTCCGCGGCGGAGTTCGTCGCGGCCCTCAAGCCGGCCGCGTGGCCGAGCCACACCGCCGACCACGGCCGCCCTGTCACGCCGGCCACGCGCCGCTTGTCGGCGCGGCGGGTGCGGACGCCGGTTGTCCTGGTCGTCGACGACGGCGCGGCAAACCGGGAGCTCATCGAGGCATGCCTGGCGGGCGTCGATTGCGAAGTCCGCACGGCGGAGGACGGCCAGTCCGCCCTCCAGGCTGTCCAGTCCTCGCTGCCCGACCTGGTCCTGCTCGACGTGCAGATGCCGGGCATGGACGGCTACGAGGTGTGCCGGCGCATCAAGTCGACCGAGAGCTCACGGCTCGTCCCGGTCGTCATGATCACCTCGCTCGACCGCACGGCCGACCGCGTGCTCGCGCTCGAGTCCGGTGCGGACGACTACATGACCAAGCCGGTCGACCGCGTCGAGCTCGTGGCGCGAGTTCGCTCCGCGCTTCGGCTGAAGAGCGTGTACGACTCACTCGACAGTGCGGAGCAGGTGATCTTTGCGCTGGCCGCAGCGGTGGAGGCAAAGGACCCGTTCACGCAGGCGCACACGCAGCGCGTGGCCGAGTCGGCCAGGCGCATCGGGGCGCGCCTCGGTCTGACCTCGTCCGACCTGGACGCGCTATATCGCGGAGGCATCATCCACGACATCGGGAAGATCGGCGTGCCCGACTCAATCCTGCTCAAGCCAGGGCCGCTCGACTCGGAAGAGCTGACCAGGATGCGTCTCCACCCGCTCATCGGGGAGAACATCGTCGCTCCGCTGCGTTCCGGGGTCGAGCTCCTGCCGATCATCCGCAACCATCACGAGCGCTTCGACGGAACGGGATATCCCGACCGGCTCGCCGGCGCGAACATCCCCCGTCTTGCCAGGATAGTCGCGGTCTGCGATGCCTTCGACGCCCTGGTCAGCGACCGGCCGTACCGGCGGCGGATGACGGTGTCCGACGCGCTGGGCACGCTGACCAGCGGAGCTGGGCGGCAGTGGGACCCGGAGGTCGTCGACGCGCTGATCAAGGACCTGCCGGCGATCACGAGCCAGGGAGCCGCATAGATGCAGGAGCTGGTTCCCTACCTCGAGGACACGGCCGCCGCGGCCTTCGTCATCCTCGGCCTGGCCGTGGGGATCGGCTGGCTGAGGCGTCGCGACCGCTCGCTTGGATACCTGGCTTTGGCCATCACCCTGCTGTCCGCGGTGTCAGGCGTGGGCCGGGTGCAGGCCCACTTCCCGGTTCAAATGCCGCTGCTCCCACAGCTCGAGCTCGTGGCCTTCATGGCCTGCGCTTACGCGCTTCTGCTCTTCCGCAACTCGATAATCCCCCTCCCTCGGCGCTGGCATGTCACCGCGGCCGTTGCCGTGGTGGCTGCCAGCGGTTTCTATCTGGTCCTGAGCGCGGTCACGTCGAATCGTGGCGTGCTCCTTGGCGCGGCCATCATGCTGATCGTCGTCTGGTGCGCCACGGTCGGCGAGCCGATCGTCCGATTCTGGCTGGTCGCGCGAACCCTGCCGGCCGTGCAGGCGTGGCGCCTGCGGTCCCTGAGCCTGGGCTTTGGCGGCCTCGTCGCGATTCTGCTGTTCGCGATCTCGGCCGGCATCCTGACCCACAACGCCGTCGTGCAGGTCATCACCGAGCTCGTCGTGATCGGCATCGTCCCTCTGCTCTACGCGAGCTTCTCGCCTCCCGCGTGGCTGAGGCGCGAGTGGAGGGCATCGGAAGAAGAAGGACTGCGCCGGTTCATGGAGCAGCTCGTGCTGAGCGAAGAGCGCGACGTGCTCGCCGATCATGCCCTCGAATGGGCCACGCGGCTGGTCGGCGGGGCATCGGCCGCCCTGTATGACCCGTCCGGAAAGCCGAGCAACGCCAGCGGTCTCGAAGGCCGGCAGGTCAAGGAGCTCGGGACCCATTTGCCGGACCTCCGCCGGGGCGTGAACCGCGTGGCGCTCGACGGCGCGGAGAGGTCGGTGCTCATGCTGCCGGTGGCCGGACTCGCGGGGTCTGCCACGCTTGTCGTGCTGGCGGGACCCTTCACGCCGGGGTTTGGCGGCGACGAGCTCAACCGGGTCCAGCAGTTCATGAGCGCGGTCACGACCGCCCTGGACCGAAGGCAATTGATGGTCCAGCTCGAGCAGACGAACACCGCGCTGATCGAAGCGAACCGTCACAAGAGCGTGTTCCTGGCCAACATGAGCCATGAGCTGCGGACCCCGCTCAACGCGATCATCGGGTTCTCCGAGCTGCTCACCGACGCACGAGAAGGCCAGTTCGACGAGGCGACGCGCAAACGCTTCCAGAGCCAGATCCTGACCAGCGGCAAGCACCTGCTGGGCCTGATCAACGACATCCTCGACCTCTCCAAGGTCGAGGCAGGCCAGATGGAGCTGAGGACGCAGACCGTCGTGGTGGCCGACGTGGTCGACCAGGTGGTGAAGACAGTCGAGCCGCTCGTGCGCAAGAAGAACATCGAGCTCGAGGCGAACGCCGCGCAAGCCGGCGACATCCTCGCCGACGCCGGCAAGCTGAAGCAGATGCTGCTCAACCTCGTATCGAACGCGATCAAGTTCACGCCGGAGGGCGGCAAGGTGACCATCGCGGCACTCCGCGATGCGGACTCGATCGAGATCTCGGTTGCCGACACCGGCATCGGCATCGCGGAGGCCGATCAACGAGAGATCTTCCAGGAGTTCCACCAGGTCGATCAGGGACCCGGCCGCAAGCACGAAGGCACTGGCTTGGGACTCGCCCTGACGAAGCGGTTTGCCGTCCTGCACGGCGGCGACGTCCGGGTCCACAGCCGGCCCAACCAGGGCAGCGTGTTCACCCTGGTGCTGCCCGCACACGCGCCTCCCCCGTCTCGCAAGCCGGCTCTCGCGCCCGCGGTGAACGGGCACGCCGCAACGGGACCGCTTGTGCTCGTCGTCGAGGACGACCCTTCCGCGGCGGAGCTGATGACGCGATACCTCGCGGGTGCCGGTTACAGGACTGATGTGGCCCGCACCGGCACGGAGGCCCTGGCGAAGGCCGCCGACCTCAAGCCGGCGGCGATCACGCTCGACATCATCCTTCCCGAGGTCGACGGGTGGGAGGTGATGGCCAAGCTGAAGAGCGACGAGGCGACCAGCTCGATTCCTATCGTGGTCGCGAGCATCGTCGACAACCCTGAGCTCGGCATCGCGCTCGGCGCCATCGACTACTTCGTCAAGCCCGTGGACTCGAGCAAATTGGTCCAGCGCCTGAACCAGCTCCCGATCAAGCGCCGGGACGGACAGGACAAGATCCGCGTCCTCGTGGTCGACGACGAGCGGTTCAACAGGGACTGGCTGACCAAAGCGCTCGAGCCGGCGGGCTTCACCGTGCTGGAGGCGGCGGGAGGTCGCCAGGGGATCGAGCTTGCGAAGTCGGCCCAGCCAGACCTCGTGCTGCTGGACCTGATGATGCCGGAGGTCAACGGCTTCGACGTCGTCGAAGCTCTGAGGGCTGACGCGGCGACCCGCGAGATGCCGATCATGGTCCTCACCGCGGCCAACCTGACCGAGGACGACAAGCGCCAGCTCAACGGCCGCGTCGCCAAGATCCTCCGCCGCGGATCGGTCGGGGCCTCCGACATCATCGGCCTCCTGAGGCGGTTGGTGGCCCCAGGGAACGGACACCCATGAAAGGACAGCGCCTCGTCCTCGTCGTCGAGGACAACGAGGCAAACCAGATACTGGTCCGAGCGGTCCTCGAGCTCGAGGGCTACCGGGTCGAGATCGCGGGTTCGGCGCCGGAAGTGCATGACATGCTGCGCGACGCCGTGCCCGACCTGGTGCTGATGGACGTCCAGCTCCCCGGCCAGGACGGGCTCTCGCTCACACGCGAGCTCAAGGCCGAGGCGGCGACGGCAAAGATCCCGATCGTGGCGTTGACCGCACACGCGATGACGGGCGACCGCGAGCTGGCCCTGCTGGCGGGATGCGCGGGGTACATCGCCAAGCCGATCGACACCCGCACATTTGGCCAGCAGGTCCGCACCTTCCTGGAAGAGGCCGTCGATGACGGCAGGCGTCTCGATGAAGCCGTGTCATGACGGAACGTGCGCGCATCCTCGTCGTCGACGACGACCCCGCGAGCCTCGAGCTGATCACGGTGGTGCTGCGGGACGAGGGCTATCAGGTCTCGAACGCCTCCGACGGTAACCTCGCGCTGGGCCTGGGGACGACCGGCGACTTCGACCTCGTGATCCTCGACATCCACATGCCGATGTACGACGGCGTCGAGGTGCTGCAGATGCTTCGCAAGAGGCACATCCGGCGACCGATCAAGGTGATCGCCCTCACCGCCGACAGCTCGGAAGACACACGAGACGCACTTGAGGCGAGTCGTGTCGATGGTTTTCTCGTGAAGCCGGTCGACCTGGACATGCTCCGCAAGGTGGTGAGCCGCCTGACGGCCGCTCAACCGTCGAATTGATCGCGACCCCGCGGACCGCCGCCGGCGCGTTCGACCGCGTTGCGCATCACTGGGTCCTCCTCGTGATGTCCGATCCGGACCAACAGCACGTGGTGCGCCATCTCCTCGAGGACGCCGGCTTCGCGGTGGAGACAGCGGCGTCGATTCGAGCTGCCATGCGCTGCCTGGCGGTGATGAAGCCGTCCATGGTGATCCTGGACGAGGACCTCTCAGGGCAATGATGACGCGGCGATTCGTCATCGCCGCCGCTTGCGCCGCCGTGCCACTGTCAGTTGATCATATCGGTGAATCTGCTTCAAACCGGCTGCCGGCTGGGGTTTCATAGATAAGGACGCGAACCGGCCTCAGGTAGTCGAAACCGGCCCCGGGTTAACTGATTGAGAGGTTTCGCCCCCTGGCGGACCACCAAACTGGGAGGTTCGGCGGATGCACATCATCGGGTTTCTGATCATGGGAGCCATCGTCGGCTGGCTCGCCGGCAAGATCATGAGCGGCCACGGCTACGGAATCATCTGGGACATCGTCCTGGGCATCGTCGGCGCGTTTGTAGGCGGTTTCATTTTCTCGCTGATCTTCGGCACGGCCCCGACCGGCCTCGTCATCTCGTTCATCGTGGCCTTGATCGGCGCGGTCATCCTGGTCGCCATCGTGCACATGGTGCGTCGGGAGCCGATCCGGACCTGACCTGCAGAACGGCGAGCAATCGCCGTTCTGTCGTTTCTGTCCGGCAAGTACCTCCCCAGCAGGACGTGCGGGGGACACAGAGCAGCGGCACGATGTCTGGGTCGCTCTGCACGATGACGCGGCCTACCCGCTTCGGGAAAGCTCTCATTCATGCGGACACTGGTAATCCTCGCAACGGTCGCTATGGCCGCCGCCCAGATGATGTGGCGAGTGGTCAGGACGCCCAGGGCGTCCACCTACACGACGGAGTGGACCGCGGACGAGTAGCGGACTCTAGGCACCGGCCGGCGTACGCATAGACTGTCAGCGTCATGGCCGAGGCGGGATGGACCACTTTCCAACTGCGCCAGCAGATCTTCTCGATCGGTGAGGACTTCTGGGTGCAGAACGACCGCGGCGAGAACGTCTTCAAGGTGGACGGCAAGGTCCTCGTCCTGACGCAAACCTTCGCCTTGCAGGACGTCAACGGCAACGAGCTCGCCCGGATGCAGGCCGAGATGCTGACACTGCGCAAGACGATGGACATCGAGCGGGGCGGGCAGGTCGTGGCCCAGGTCAAAGGCGCTTTCTTCAACATCTTCAGCCAGCGCTTCACGATCGAGGTCTCGGGCGACGGCGTGCTCGAGGCGCAGGGCGACATCCTGAACCACGAGTTCGAGATCACTGCGGGCGGGCAGGTCGTGGCGACGATCTCGAAACGCTGGTTCACGATCGGCGAGGTGTACGGCGTGTCGATCGCGCCCGGCCAGGACCAGGTCCTCCTGCTGTGCGCCGCGATCTGCATCGACGAGATGTCGGAGAACGACCGCCGGAACTGAAGCCGTGAGCCCGATCGCGCGGCGGCGGCTCGGGTCTTCCGACCTGGAGGTCAGCGAGCTGGCGCTGGGTTCGTGGCGGACGTACGAGCGGATCCCCCACGACTCGGGTGTCGCCGTCATGCGCGCGGCGCAGGAGGCCGGCATCAACTTCCTCGACGACGCGCGCTACAACGACGAGACCGGCGAGGCGCCGATGAAGACGGGCTACTCGGAGGTCGTCTTCGGCCAGCTCTTCCGCTCCGCTGGATGGAAGCGCGACGAGGTGGTGCTCGCCAACAAGCTGTGGTGGGAGTTCTGGCCCCAGGAGAGCGCCGCCGCGGAGCTCGACGGCTCGTTGAGGAGGATGGGCATGGACTACATCGACCTCGCTTACGCGGAGCGGCCGCCCGAGGGCCTCACCGTGGAGCAGGTCGTCGGCGAGGTGACGGCGCTTATCAACGCCGGCAAGCTGCGCGCGTGGGGCGTGCTCAACTGGCCGGCGGCCCTGATCGGCGAAGCCGCCAGGGTGGCGGCGGCTCACGGGCTGCCAGGGCCGTGCGCGGCGCAGCTTCCCTACAGCCTCATTGTGCGATCGCCGGTCGAGGACTCCGACATGGTCCAGGCGCTCGAGGCGGCCGGCTCCGGCGTGGTCGCGTCGTACACGTTGGCCGGTGGCGCGTTGAGCGGCAAATATGACAACCCGACGGCCGAGGGCCGGATCACGGCGCGAATCGACGGTCGCGACTACTCGGAGGCGCTGGCCGCGGGTACCGCGCTGAATCAGCTGGCGCGCGAGACCGGCGTCAAGCCGGCGGCGATGGCAATCGCCTTTGCCCTGCTCAACCCGACGGTGACAACGGTGCTTTTCGGGGCTACAAAACCGGAGCAGGTGGGAGAAAATGTCGCGGCTGTGGAGCTGAAGCGAACGATGGACGGGCAAATTCTGGAGCGCCTGCGAACGATCGGAGCGTAGCCGTGTATCTCTTGTCGCTCACTCAAATCGAAATCAAGCTGATCTCCTACGGCATTACCGCCGTCATCGGCCTCATCGCCTACTACGTCGTCCAGCGGGCGCGGCGCAATGCGGCGAAGAACTCGACGGTGGACAACGTCAAGCGCGAGGGGGAGATCGTGGCCGCCGTCCCCGTCGCCATCTTTGCGCTCACCTTCCTGCTGTTCATCGTCATCCTCGTCCTAGCCCGGGCGCCGTGGTGGTCATTCTTCCTCGCGGCCCCCGTCCTCGGGTGGGCGGCGTGGTGGCTGCCCGCCGGCCGGCGCCGCGTCACCAGCCAGGCGTCGATCCTCGTCCAGGGTCTGCCCGCGCGGGTCTCCGGATTCGTTGCCGACGTGCCGGGCCAGGTGCGCTGGAGTCCCGGACTCGTTTCATGTATCCCGCAGATCCAGGGCCCTCGCGGACCGCGTTTCCAGGCCTTGGAGAAGGGGCCTGATGGAAGAGAGATCGGAGGGGTGGTCGTGCTCACTCGCGACGAGCCGGGGGTGGCAGTGACGATACAGATCGAAGGGGCAGGGGCGAGCGGCGATTACTACAGCTTCGCGGGGCAGAATGGCGGCACCCTCGTGACGAAGTGCACCGTGGTCGAGCTTCCTTACGTGCTTGCCCTAGCGGGTGGAATGTTGATGGTCAAAGGCGAGGCGCCCGCCTCCCAGCAGCGCCGGATCAGCGAGGTTCAGGAACTGAAAACAGGGTTTGAATCAGCCCAGCAGTAGCTACTCGCCGATCTCGATCTTTCCGATCTTCCCGCCGACCCCGACCTTGCGCGCCCGGGCGATGATGGGCGCGGTGACCGTCCAGTAAACGTCGAGGTCGATCAGCTCGAGGTTCTCGATCCAGTCGGTTCCACCCAGAAACAGCGGCTTCTGGTAACCGATGCACGTGTCGTATCGAGGTACGGCGCCGCCCGACTCCAACCAGGCCTTGTAGAACTCGGCGGCCGCGGCCTCGGAGGGGTGCTCCATGAGGATCTCGTTGTGAAAGGACGCCACATCGGCCGGGATGTTCACAAACTCGAGATCACCGGCCGAGAACTGAAAGACTGTGTCCTGCTTGTAGAGAGCGTACTGGGCTCCGCCCCAGTCGTAGGCGAACACCGTGACCTTGCCGGCGGTCTCGTTCCACGCGGTGGCGATCGTTTTGTTCCATGCCGGAACGTCCTCGAGCCGGTGCGTGCGGTACAGCCCGTTGTTGAAAGACATCCCGCCGATCTGGCTCAGGACCTCCGCAACAGTGACGTCGACGCCGGCCGGCGCGTCCTGCGGCGAGCCAGCCTTCGCAGCTTGGGTGCGAGGAGCGCCGAGGCTGGTGTCGGGCTTGTAGCGCTGCAAAAAGCGCCCGAGATCTATTGCGCCCACTCCTCAAAGATTATCCGGGTCACCCGATCGCCAGGCTTCAGCCCCTGCTTCTCGATCTGCAGGTTGATCTGCTTGCCGAGGCTGCGGTTCACGCTGCTGTCCAGGCCCCAGATGTTCTCCACCTTGTCCTTGCCACCGAGCTGGAGGTCGACGAGGTGGTCGGCGTCGGTCTGGTCGTCGAGATTGTTTTGCGCCCTGAAGAGGCGCTGCGCACGCCCGGCTCGTTGGGGAGTTGTGACCACGAGGTCGTCGACGTGATTCAACGCGGTGACCTTGGCGTCAGCCGACGCCCTTTGAGCCTCGGTCCACTCGGTCTTGTAACGAAGAACCAAAACCGCGCTCTCGTCGGCTGCCGGTAGCTCCTCGGCCCCCGTGCGCCCGGCAAGGGCAAGGACGCGAATGCCTCCGCTGGCCGCGCCGCCGAAGAAGCCACCGGCGGCGCCCATCTCGCCCCACTGCAGCATCTCCTGCCAGCTGAACGCCTTCTGATCGTGAAAGATCAGGATCTTTTCGGGCTGGATGGCGATCGCGTCGATGGCCATCGCCTCCACTGCGCCGAAGGCCGTGCCGACGACGATCATCGCCGCGATCCCGGCGGCGGTCACCGACAGATCGACCCCGACCGCTGCCGCGCTGGCGATCAGCCCGGCCGAGACCGCGCCGGCCGCGACGTCGGAGATGCCCACAGTCAGCACGCTGAGCGCGACTCCGACGACGACCGCCGTGCCCACCTCGACCACAAGCTCTTCGATCTTCGCGCGAGCGTCGTCAACAGCCTGGGCGTATTTCTCGAGGGCCTTCGCCATCGCGATGCACCCTTCGGAGGCTGCGGGCAGGTAACCATCGCTCGCGGACCACCTCTGCCAGTAGGTCTCGAACCCGTCGATCGCGGTGCCCTGGTTGTCCGCCTGGACGCTCCAGGCGGTCGACCGAGTGGCGGCGTGGACCTCATCAAGCGCGGCGGCCATCTCGCGCCAGGCTTGTGCAGCGGACCGAAGCTTGGCCGAGTCCGCCGCGGGCCACCAGATCCCAGCCTGCGCGTGCTGAATCTTCTGGTCTTGGTGCCGCGGCGGCGGGGCGAACCCGGGCATCAGGGAGCCTTGGAGACCTGGCTTGCCGCGTCGCCGCCCTGGTAGTTGATGCCCATCACCTCGAGACCGCGGCCGATCGCGCCCAGTCCCTTGACCATGTTGACCAGCGCCTGCTCGAGCGTGGCGGCATTCGGTTTGTAGCCGGCCGCGAACTGATGTCCCTGGTCGTCGTCGCCGGTTACGTCGCCCAGCGCGCCAAGGCGCGATTGCAGACGCGCCACCGCAGCGGCAAGGCGCGCGCTCTCGACCGAGAACTGGCCGCTCGCGCGCATGAGGCTTTCCGGATCGACCGAGAAGCGGTCTCCCATCTCTTGGCCCTCGCGCTCAGGACCAGATCGAGCTGTTGGTCCGCTCCGTGGTCGTGTAGTTGTCGCCCGCGGTCCGCAGCGACTGCGAGATCTGGCGCAGGACCTGGTTCAGGTCGCCGGCGCTGGCGTCCCATTTCGCCTGCAGCGCCTGAAAATCGGCCGAGGCCTGGCCGGACCACGTCGCCATCAGCGGGGCGAGGTACGACTTGAGGTCGGCCAATTGCTGCGCGATCTGACCGGCTATGGCGTCGGTGTCCATGGCGGCTTCGTTGATCGCTCCGAACGTGACCAGCATGTGCCCGTCGTTGCTCATCGCTCCTCCTAGCCGCCCAGCCGGCTGGTGATGGACGTGAAGCTCTGGCGGCTCTGATCTTCGGTGGCCTCGTAGTTGGTGTGAGCGTTGACCAGCCCATCGCCGATGCCGCTCAGGGCCGCGTTGAGCTGGGTGGCGTCCTGGTGCCAGCGGTCCTTGAGGACCTGGAAGCTCGTCGCCGCGGATCCCTGCCACGTGCTCATCAGGGGATCCAGCCTCGCCAGCAGGTTGCTGAGCTGGGACTGAATCTGGGCGTTGACCTCGAAAACGTGTTGCGACGCCACCCGCATCGTGGCGAGCTCCGCTCGAAAGTTCGAACCGGCACCGCTCATACGCTACCTCCCCTCGGATGATCCGCCGTTACGTCATGGTATGCCTGCACCGGTCCTTTCAGGCTGTGTTCGCGTAACAAATCTGTGTAACGAAAAATGACTACACGCATCGTTGTGAGCGTTCAAAGCGGCTCGGGCTCCCATCTGCTCGACCTTCCGGACGACGCCAGGCTGGAAGACCTGCTGCCGGGCATCGTCAAGGCCTGCGAGGGGGGCCAGGAATCTACCGGCTGGACGCTTGCGCCTCAAGGCGAGCCGGCGCTGCGGCCGGAGCAGACGCTCGGCGAGGTCGGGCTGTTCGCCGGAGCGGTGATGCTCCTGGCGCCCCCGCCGCCGGTGGTCGTGACGCCGGCGTCTCCGCCGCCACCTCGGCTGGAGTCGATGAGCGAGGCGGAGTACCGCCGGACGCTGGACCGGGCGATCCAGGCCCCAGGTGGAAACGCCGCGCGGGCGAGCGCCGTGATCGCGATCGCGGCCGATCATCCAGGGGCGGGCGCCACCACCGTGACTGCGCTTCTCGCGATGCTCTTCACGGCCGTGCGCGATGAGCGGGTGGCCGTGGTCGACGCCAACCCGGAGTCCGGCGCGCTGAGCCAATGGCTCGTGCCTGATGCCGCCCTGCGTCCGGACGTCTATCGCTCCCTTTTCCAGCGTGACGTAACGCCGGCGGCGGTGAGCGGAGCGCTGGTCGGCGCAGGCCCGCGGCTCGCCGTCCTGCCGTCGGGGGTCGAGGCCACCACGCAACGCAACGAAGACTCGGCCGCATGGACGCGGCTGATTGAGCACCTTCGCCGGCTTCACCACCTCGTCCTCCTGGATTGCGGGGCTGGCCTGCGGCGGCCCGCGGTTCAGGCCTGCCTCGCGGCGGCCGACCAGGTGGTGCTGGTCACGAGGCGCGCCGAGCCCGGCGACCTTGGCATGAGCAAGCCGCTGGTCCTGGTGGTCAACCAGGCGGCGCGGCGGTCGCGGACGAACAGGTCGGGGCTTGGAGTTCCGCAGGTCACGCTCACGCTGGACACGCGGTCAGCGGCTCTTCTCAAGCGAGGCGGATTCGCCTGGAGCCAGACGCCCGGAGCGTGGCAGGAAGCCGTGCGGGAGCTCGCCGCGCTGCTCGTCGCCTCCGGTTAGACGAGCCCGCGGGCGACGTGGATCGCCGCGTCGTACAGGCCGAGCACGCCCGCCGCAAGCGGGACGGCAAGGGCTATGGCGAGGATCTCGACCGCCCGCAATGATTTCGTGAGCTGGGGCGTCAGGTCCCATCGCCGGACCCAAATCGCCGCCGCGAGTATGACCACCGCGTCCGCGAGGAGGAGAGTAGCGAACCAGTTGGGCAGCGCCAGCTCGAGAAGGATGACCGAGGCAATCGACGCCGCCAGGAGCGGCGCGACCTCGGCGGCAAACCTGTAGTGCCTGGCCCTGGCCGCGATCGCGATCGAGGTCACCGCCACCAGGGCCCGGGCGAACCAGCCGCCCGACCCCGCCAGCACCAGGCATGACGCCGTAATCACCACCGCAGTGCCGATGATCGACGCAGCCTGGAGGTTCCGGGCCCGGCGTAAGCGCGCGACGATGGAGCCCGGGGGTGCGGAATCTATCCCGCCCAGGCGGACGGCCGCCGGCGCGACAAGGGCAAGCGCAAGCAGCTCGACGGGACAAAGGACGGCCGCGGCGGCCACCAGGCCGGCGCTGAACGTGGCGCAGATGGCGATCACCACGGCCGGGATGCCCGCTCCCGCCACCACTGCCTCGGCGGGCGCGAACGCGGCGTCGCCCGCGATGGCGATGGCGGCAAGCGCACCGATCGCGGCTGCACCGAGCCACGCCGCCAGCACCACCGTAGGGCCGGCACCGGCGAGGGTGGCGAGTGCCGCGCCGGTTGCAGCCCACGCAGGCAGCCCGCTGAACGCAACGACCGCCGCCAGCCCCCGGCGCCGCAGCGCCGTGACAAAGGTGAGCGCGGCCAGCACAGAAATCGCCGCACCGGCGGCGCCCACCTCCGCGCGCCAGCCCGGGGTCCCTGGACCGAGATCGATCAAGCCCGCGACCGCCAGGCACGCACCGCCCGCCCACACCAGCAGGGCAGGCGCGCTCGATCCCCTCCACCGGCCCCGCTGCGCGTCGACCGCGACCGCGACGCGCTGCGCGAAGTCCTGGACCACGGGCGGCGGCGGCGCGATGGCCAGGTCGCGCAGAAATAGCATCGTCCCGTCCGCGACGCCCTGGTCGGAGAGGCTCAGCTCCGGGTCGAGCGCGCGACCCCCGACCCGGACCAGGCCCCATTCGACGGCGCTGCCGTTCGCGCTCTCGCCCAGCATCTCGACCAGGTCGGCGAAGAGCTCGGCGACGGGGATCTCGTCGGGCAGGGTGGCGTCAAGCCGCTGCCTCGACCCAAGCACGGTGACGCGGCACGACACGCGCGCTAGTCTGACGAATCCATGACCGCCCGGATCACTGGAGAGAAGAGGGGCTTCCGAAGGATGGCGCGGACCCGGCCGCCGTCCGTCCCCGGGGGCAAGGTCACCCTCGCGGCGCCGCCGAAGGTCGAGCAGTCCCAGCAGGGCATGACCGGCTGGCTGCAGTATCTCTTTCCGGTCGTCGGCAGCCTTGGCGCCATGCTCTTCATCGCCAACAACCCAAAGCCGCTTTACCTGGTGAGCGGCCTGTTCTTCATGGTCGGGTCGGTGGGCATGGGGGTCGGGCTCGCCGCGCAGCAGCGCAGCACGGCGAGCCGCCGGACGCGTGCTGCCCGCGCACGGTACCTCGAATACCTCGACGGCGTGCGAGCGCAGCTGCGCAAGACGTTCGACGCGCAGGGCGCCGCATCCGCGTGGAGGCATCCCGCGCCCGGAGCGCTTGGGGCGCTGGCCCGGTCCACGGCCCGGGTTTGGGAGCGGCGTGGCGACGACGCGGACTTTCTCCAGCTTCGGGCCGGGCATGGAATGCGCCCGCTCGCGACACCGCTCGAGCCGCCCGCCGCCGACGGCCCCGCGCAGCACCTGGATCCGGTTTGCGCGGTGGCTCTGGAGGAGCTGGTGGCGGCGTGGCGCAACGTCGACGAGGCGATCGCGATCGACTTTGGAGCCTCACGGGTGGTGTCGATCGTCGGGCCTCGGGATGTGAGGCTCGGACTTGCCCGGGCGCTGCTGTGCCAGCTCGCGGTGTTTCACGCCCCCGAGGACGTGGGGTTGGCGGTGAGCGCGGCGCCGAAATTCACCGCGGACTGGGACTGGGTGAAGTGGCTGCCGCACGCGCGAAACGTGGAAGCAGCGCGTCTCATCCAGGTGGTGGACGGTGGCGAGCTTCCGCAGGGCAAGCCCGCAAAGCGCGCCACGCAGCTCGTGCTGGCGGGCCACCCCGCGCAGGAACCAAGCGACGTGGATGTTCGGATTCGCGTCGGAGACGGGCGACTCGAAGTCGAGCACCTCGGTCGGGCCGCCGACGTGTCGCGGGGCGATGCCGACCACCTTGGAGCGCACGGCGCCGAGGCTGTCGCGCGCCTCCTTGCGCCGCTCCGTCTCGCGGAAGAGAATTCAGGCCGCACGCTCGCGAGCGACATCTCGCTGCCGTCGCTCCTCGGGATGGATGACCTTGGGGCGCTTGAGCCCAAGGAATCGTGGCGCCCTCGCCCGCTGACTGAAACGCTCAGCGTCCCGATCGGCGTCAGCAGCGCAGGCGAAGCGTTGCGCCTCGACCTGAAGGAATCGGCGCTTGGCGGCGATGGTCCTCATGGGCTCGTCATCGGGGCCACCGGTTCCGGCAAGAGCGAGCTCCTGCGCACGCTGGTGACCGGCCTGGCGATCACGCATCCGCCCGATCGCCTCGCGTTCGTGCTCGTCGACTTCAAGGGCGGGGCGGCGTTTGCCGGACTCAGCGCGCTGCCTCATGTCGCGGGCGTGATCACGAACCTCGCCGACGACCTCGCGCTCGTCGACCGCATGCACGCCGCGCTCTTCGGGGAGATCAGGCGCCGGCAGGAGCTCCTGCGCGCGGCCGGCAACGTGGCCACCGTGCGCGACTATCACCGCAAGCTCGATGCCGGCGAGTCGCTCGAGCCGCTCCCCTACCTGCTCGTCATCGTCGATGAGTTCGGCGAGCTGCTCACCGCACGGCCTGACTTCATCGACCTCTTCGTTGCGATCGGCCGCCTCGGCCGGAGCCTCGGCATGCATCTCCTGCTCGCTTCACAGCAGCTCGACGAAGGCAGGCTGCGCGGCCTCGAGGGACACCTCAGCTATCGCATCGCACTGCGCACGTTCAGCGCAGCGGAGAGCCGGACAGTGCTCGGCACTCCCGACGCGTACGAGCTGCCGCCCCTTCCGGGCTCTGGCTACCTGAAAGTCGGGACGACTGTGTACACGCGGTTTCGCGCGGCGGTGGTGAGCCAGCCGTACAAACCCCGTGCCGCGACGGAAAGCGTTGCTCGCGCGCGTCCTTTCTATCTCGAGCAGCGAAATCCTGACGAGGACAACGCGCACGCGATCCGCGAGCCGGCGTCGGACACGACCGTGATGGACATCGCGGTGGAGCGGATGCGTGACGCGGCGCCGCGCGCGCACCAGGTGTGGCTTCCGCCGCTCGAGCCTCGGGTGTCGCTCGATGTCGTACTTTCCACCACTGGCCCTCTCTCCCATGGGGACAGGGAAAAGAGCGAGCGGGAAAAACTCGTGGTGCCCGTTGGGCTTGTCGACCGGCCGGCCGAGCAATCACGAGGCGTCCTGACCCTTGACATGTCCGGTTCGGCGGGCCACCTGATGATCGTCGGTGCGTCTTTGACCGGCAAGACCACGCTGCTGCGCACTTTCGTATCGGCTCTCGCGCTCAAGCGCACGCCGCTCGAGGCGCAGGTCTACTGCATCGATTTCGGAGGAGGCGGGCTCGCGCCGCTGGCCGCGCTGCCGCACGTGGGGGGAGTGGCGGGACGGCAGGACCCGGAAAGGGTCCGCCGCACGGTCACCGAGGTCGCGGCCCTGCTCGACCAGCGGGAATCGCGGTTTGCCTCAGCCGGCATCGATTCGCCCAACGCACTGCGCACGCTGCGCGCCCAGGGCGCCGTCGAAGGCGCCGAATGGGCTGACGTGTTCCTCGTCATCGACAACTGGCCCGCGGTGCGCCAGGAGTTCGAAGACCTCGAGGCGCCGCTGCACGAGATCGCCGCGCGCGGACTCGGCTACGGCGTCCACCTGGTGCTCACAGCAAACCGTTGGATCGATGTGCGCTCTTCATTGCGCGAGTCGATCGGCGGCCGTCTCGAGCTGCGCCTGCACGACCCGACCGAATCCGCGATCAACCGGCGCGAAGCGGACAACGTGGCCAAGGGCATGCCGGGTCGCGGCATCACGGCGGAGAGCCTTCATTTCCAGGCGGCGCTGCCACGTATCGACGGAAGCGTCGATGTGCTCGACCAGCAGCGCGGCCTCGAGCTGCTGATCGAAAAGGTCGCCGCGGGCTGGGATGGAGCTCGGGCGCGTCCGGTGCTCGTGCTCCCGCGAGCGGTCCAGCTCGCGGACCTGTTTGATCCAGGCAAGGCGTCGGGCGTTGTGATCGGTCTGTCGGAGCGCGACCTCAAACCGGTTCGGCTGGACCTGTCGGGAGCCGATCCGCATTTCGTCGTGTTCGGCGACTCCGAGTCTGGCAAGACCACCTTCCTGCGCACCATCGCCGCCGGACTGATGGCTGCTTGGTCATCGAAGCAGGTCCAGATGCTGGTCATCGACTACCGCCGGACGCTTTTAGGCGCGGTGCCGCCGGATTACCTGCTCGGGTACGCCGGCTCGGAGCCGGCGGCCACGGCGCAGGTCGCGGAGGCCGCGGCGGCGCTCGCCAAACGGTTACCCCCGGCCGAGCTATCGATCGAGCGACTGCGGGATCGCAGCTGGTGGAAAGGGCCTGATGTATACGTGCTCGTCGACGACTACGACCTCGTCGTCACGCCGGGCGGCAACCCCCTTCTGCCGCTGCTGCCGCTGCTGGCGCAGGCCCGCGACATCGGGCTGCACATGCTCCTTGCGCGACGCTCCGGCGGGGCGGGGCGCGGGGTCCTGGAACCGCTGCTCCTGCGGCTGCGCGAGCTCGGGCCCGCCGGGCTGTTGCTCAGCGGCGACCCTCAGGAGGGCCCGCTGCTCGGCTCCTCCCGCGCGGGACCACAGCCACCCGGGCGCGGCCTTCTTGTGCGCCGGCACGAAAAGCCGTTCCTGGTCCAGGTGGCGGTCAGTGGGTCGGCGACGCCTTGACCGAAGGAGTCGCCTGTGTGGTGCCTGGTGTGGCCCGCGCAATCGTGATGACGCCCAGGACGAGCGCCGCGGCAAGGGCCATGGCGATCCCGGCGAGCATCGGACCGAGCCAGCTCGGTCCGGAGGCGGCCGGCGAGGCTTCGGAGCCAAGGCGGAAGGCGGCGGTGATCCTGCGCCGCCGATCGGCCTCAACCTCGATCTGCTCCTCGGGCGCAAGCTCAGGCATGGCCGTCAGGCTACAGCCCCGGCTGAGTTCCGGAGCCCAGGTAATAAGCTGACGGCATGCGGCTGATCAGCGCCGACGGCCGGTGGTGGTGGAACGGGGAGAGCTGGCAGGCCCTGCCCGAAACCGTGACCGCCGAGACGGCGACCCAGGAGGCGGCGGCCAACGAGCATCCCCCGCCGCCCCCACCGGCAGACCTCGCCGGCAAGCCGGCGGCCGCGACCAACGGCGCCCCGGGCTTCATGCCTGGGCGCTACGACCGGTCCGCGGTCGTCGTGCCGGGCAAGGGAATGGCGGGGCGGCTCTACAAGCTGAGCCGGGGCCGGATCAACCTCGGTCCGAGCGCGGCCGAGCTGCGCCACATGCGCTTTCTCGAGGCGGCGCGGACACCTGCGGCAAACCCTCCCCTCCATATCGCGGTCGCCTCGGCCAAAGGCGGGGTCGGCAAGTCGACGATGGCGCTCCTCCTTGCAAGCAAGATGGGACTTTTAAGAACGGACCGGATCATCGCCGTCGAGTGCAACCCGCACCACGGCACGTTCCGGAGCCGGATCCGGACGCACCATGACCGGTCCGTCAAAGACCTGATCGATTACCTCGACGGCTCGGAGGTCGAGCGGGACGAGGATCTGACGCTGCCCGTGCTGCATCGGTTCACGACGCACGTGCCCGAGTCGCGGCTCGAGGTGATCACGGCGCCGACCGATCCCAAGATTCGGCAGGCCCTGAGCGTCGATGACTACCGCCGCGTGTTTCGGGTCCTCGAGCGGTACTTCGACATCATCGTGCTCGACCTCGGGACGGGACTTCTGGACGACACCACGAAATACATCCTGGAGAAGGTGTGCGACCAGCTCGTGGTCGTCGCGCCGGCGGAGCTGGATGGCGCCGAGCTGGGTGCGTTCACCCTCGAATTCGTCGCCGACACTCGCGGCACCGCCTGGGTGCGCGAGCGGGCGGTGGTGGTGATCAACCGCGTCGTGAAGGACACGCAGGTCGATGTTCCGGGGATGGAGGTCTATTTCCGGAGCTGGGCGCGGGCGTGCCTGCGCATCAGCCAGGACGCGCACCTGAAGACAGGCGGCGTCTTCGACTGGAACCGGATCAGCCGCCAGGCCAACGATGAGATCCTCGCGATGACGGCCGAGGTCGGAAGCGGCTTCTCGCTGGGCCGCTCGTCCGCGTCCTGACCTCCTCACGGATTCGCCGGGGCTGGATCTAGGGGTATGACCGACTGCTGTTCGCCGAAGGGATATCGCTGGATCTTCAGCGAGAAAAGCGCGCGTTCGGAAGCGAAGCACTACCGGCGTCGCGGCCTCGATGGGACGTCTCGGCGCATCGTCGATCTCCTGAAAGCGCACGGCGTCGGCGGGAAGAGCGTGCTCGAGGTGGGCGGGGGCATCGGCGCAATCCAGATCGAGCTGCTGAAGGCGGGAGCCTCGCGCGCCACCAGCGTCGAGCTCACCCCGACGTATGAGGACGTCGCGGCCGGCCTGCTCGATGAGGCGGGCCTGCGGGATCGCGTAGAGCGAAGGGTCATGGATTTTGCCGAGTCCGCGCAGTCGGTGGAACCCGCCGACGTCGTGATCATGAACCGCGTCGTCTGCTGCTACCCGCACATGCCGCGTCTGGTCCAGGCGGCCTCGCAGCATGCGCGGCAGCTCTTGGTGATGAGCTATCCGACGGTGAACCCGTTGACCTTGCTCGGCCTCGGGACGATGAACGTCGGGCTCGGCTTGTTTCGTCGCGAGTTTCACGTTTTCATGCACCCGCCGGAGAAGATCCTCGCCACCTCGAACCAGGACGGGCTGAACACCCTGTCGAACCAAAAAGGGATTCTCTGGACCGTCGCGGCTCTTGGTCGAGGTGCGGCTTAGACGATCAGCGGGCGGAGCGTGTTGCGCGCCACGAGGAAACCGCGCTGCACGAGCTTGACGTCGCCTTCGAACTTGCGGTCCTCGTGCTCGATCGAGACGACCCAGTCGTAGCCGATCGCGTAGAGCGCGCTGACGAACCGGTCCCAGCGCACCTCGCCGAGCCCGGGCAGCCGCGGGACCTGCCATCCGACGCCCGCGGACATCACCCCGTGCTCGTAAAGGCCTTCGTGGTCGACCTCCATGTCCTTCGCGTGGACGTGGAAGATGCGCGGCGCGAAATCGCGCAGGGCTCGCGTGTAGTCGATGAACTGCCAAACCAGGTGTGACGGGTCGAAGTTCAGCCCGAAGTTCTCGTCCGGGATGATCTCGAACATCTGGCGCCAGATCGCCGGCGAGTAGGCGAGGTTCCGGCCGCCTGGCCACTCGTCGGCCGAAAAGATCATGGGGCAGTTCTCGATCGCGATCTTCACGCCGTGCTCCTTGGCAAACCGCACGATCGGTGGCCAGGTCTGCTTGAAGTCCTCGAGGTTGTCCGCAACTGAGCGCTTCTGGTCGCGACCGACGAAGGTTCCCACGATTCCGACCTCGAGCTCCTCCGCCGCCTCGATGACGCGGCGCAGGTGATCGTTGGCGGCATGCCGCGCCTCCTGGTCAGGGTCGAGGTTGTTCGGGTAATAGGCGAGCGAAGAGATCTCCAGGTTGTAGCGGCGCAGCACGTCCCGCACGCGCTTGGGCTCGAGGTGCTCGACGTCGATGTGCGAAACGCCCGCGTAGCGGCGGTGCTCACCGCGGCCCGAGGGCCAGCTTGCGATCTCGAGCGCCTCGAAGCCGTGGTCATGCGCCCACTGCGCGACCTCTTCGAGGGTGAGGGTTGGAAAGGCCGCAGTCAAAAGCCCGAGCTTCATCGCTCGACCTCAACCCAGCGGCCTTCGCGCGAGCTGCGCAAGACCGCCTTGCACGCAAGCATCGAATCGTGACCGTCGGCGAACGTCGGATACCCCTCGCGAGGACGCGGACCGCCGGCCGCGACCGCGCCGTATACAGCCGCATACAGCGCCTTGAACGTGTCGGCGAAACCCTCGGCGTGGCCGCCGGGAAGGTAGGTTGCCTTCCGCCCAAGCTCGTTCATGATCACCGGGTCGCGGAGAAGCAGCTCGTTCGGCCGGCCCCGGTGGCCGATCCACAGCTCGTTCGGCCGCTCCTGGTCCCACGCGACGCTCGACACCGAGCCGCCGATCTCGTACTGGAACGAGTTCTTGCGCCCGGCGCTCACCTGGGAGACTGCAAACGCGCCTCGCGCTCCGCCTTCGTAACGAAGGAGGATCGTGGCGGCGTCTTCGGTCGTGATCTCGCGGCCGCGCCTCGTCTTGATGAACGTTGCGAGGTCCGCCATGACCGACTCGATCCTTTTTCCTGTCAGAAACGTCGTCATGTCCATCCAGTGCGATCCGATGTCCCCGACCGTGCGCAGCGCACCGCCCAGCTCCGGCTCGAGCCGCCAGTTCCAGTCGGTGTCGAGCAGCAGCCAGTCCTGCAGATAGCGGCCGGTCGCCAGACGGATCTCACCCAAAGCACCCTCGGCGACGAGCCCGCGCGCGTGCTGGTTCACCGGGTAGTAGCGAAGGTTGAAGTTCACGGCGTGAACCAGGCCACTCCGCTCGGCCGCGGCAAGGAGATCGGCCGACTCCACGGGCGTCGTCGTGAGCGGTTTCTCGCAAACCACATGCTTTCCCGCCTGCAGGGCCGCCATCGCCTGGTCGTGATGCAGGTGGTTGGGCGACGTGATGTGGACGACATCGACGCGGGCGTCGTCGAGCATCGCCTGGAAGCTTTCATATGCGGGAGGCAGGCCGAGCTCCCGTGACCTCGCGGCCGCGCGTTCGTGGCTCGACCCGACCACGCCGTGGACGTGGACGCCCAGGCGCCGGAGCGCTTCGACGTGGACGACGCCGATGAACCCCGTGCCCACGACGGCGGCGCCGAGCTCGGTGATGGGCCTCACGGCTCTATAGTTTCCGGCTTGTGACGATTCGCGTGACGATCTGGAACGAGCACGTCCACGAGCGGCGCGACAAGACGGTGGGCGGTCTCTATCCGGAAGGCATGCACGGCGCCATCTCCGCCGGCCTTCGCCGCGAGCTCGGAGACGCCGCCTCGATTCGCGTCGCCACGCTCGAGGAGCCCGAGCACGGGCTGACCCCAGACGTGCTGGCCGCCACCGACGTGCTGACCTGGTGGGGACACGCCGCGCACGACCAGGTCGCCGACGATGTCGTCCAGCGAGTTCACGAGCGCGTCATGCAGGGAATGGGCATCGTGGTGCTCCATTCGGGGCACCACTCGAAGATCTTTCGACGCCTGATGGGGACGAGCTGCAACCTCAGGTGGCGCTCCGACCCCGGCGGCGAGCGGGAGATGGTATGGACGGTCAACCCAGGCCACCCCATCGCGGCCGGAGTGCCGCAGCCGATCGTCATCCCTCACCAGGAGATGTACGGCGAGTTCTTCGACATCCCGCAGCCCGACGAGCTCGTGTTCATCAGCTCGTACGCGGGCGGGGAGGTGTTCCGCAGTGGCTGCTGCTTCTATCGAGGCGCCGGACGGGTCGTCTACTTCGGACCGGGCGACCAGGAGTTCCCCGTGTACCACCAGCCCGAGGTCCAGCGCGTGATCGCCAACAGCGTGAGGTGGTGCGCCGCGACGGCCGCGCCCAACGACGCGGGTCTGGACCGGCAGGGAAACTCGCCTCGGGATTGGTACCTCGAAGCGGGTTCCTGACACCCCGATGGCGCTGAGGGATTGAGGGGGCTGCGTGGGCAACCCCCTCATTTCATTTACCTGGCTCCGGTCGAGACCGCCGCGCCCACCTCGTCGAGGCGCCCGGTGTGCACGTCGTAAATGAAGCCGCGCACGCTCGATTTGTTGGGGATGAACGGGCTTGCCTTGATCCGCGCGATGGACTGCTTCACGTCCTGCTCGAGGTCGCCGAAAGCTTCCAAGGCAAATTGCGGTCTGATCCCCACCTCGGACTCGATCTGTCCCTTCACCTGGTCGTCTTTGAAGGTCAGCATTCCGCAATCCGTGTGATGGATGAGGACGATCTCTTTCGTCCCCAGCAGGCGCTGGGAGATGACCAGCGATCGGATCGCGTCGTCGGTCGCCACACCACCGGCGTTGCGGATGACGTGGGCGTCGCCCTCCTGCAGGCCGAGGATCTTGTGCACGTCGAGGCGGGCGTCCATGCACGCCAGGACGGCGACGTGCTTTGCCGGCGGGAGCGGCAGATCGCCCTTCTTGAAGCTGTGCGCGTAGGTCTCGTTGTTGTGGACCAGTTCGTCGGTGACGCTCATGCGAGTGAGCCTCCTATCTGTTAATCCGAGCGGAAGGGTGAGTGAGGCTCAGGTACAGAGGCAGGAGCGGCACCGGGCGTAGTCGATCACACGTCGCCTCGTCAAGAGTTGACTCGTTTTCGGCTTACGCACGGCACGACAAATCTTAGCCGCCCGCGATCGCCCCGAGGATGATGTAAGGCTCGGTCCCCGAGGCGACAGGGCCGGGCAGGGGGTCGTCAGGCGACACGTCCGAGAGGTCCTCCTCGCAAGCGTAGAAGCGAAGAAGCGGCCGTCGCTTCTTGGTGGATGCGTCGCGAATCGTCCCCAGCAGAGCCGGATACTTCGCCTCGAGCGCGTCGAGCAGCAACCGTTGGGTTGCTACGCCGGAGACTTCGAGCTCCACCATGCGGCCGGTGCCTGCCAGGGTCTGCAAGTTCCCGGGGAGCGTGACACGGATCACGCCAGGGTCTGCGCCTCGACCGACAGCACCGCCGGGAGATCGCGGACGATTGGCTCCCAACTGTCGCCCGCATTCGGCGATGCGTAGACCTGGCCGCCGGTGGTGCCGAAGTACACGCCGCACGGGTCGAGACCGTCCACGCTCATCGCGTCCCGCAACACGTTGACGTAGCAGTCCTTCTGAGGAAGGCCTTTGGTGAGAGCCTCCCATTCATCGCCCGCCGTCTTGCTGCGGTAGACGCGCAGCTTGCCATCGGGCACGACGTGGTATTGATCGCTCGTGATCGGAAGCACGTAGACGGTGTTCGGGTCCTGCGCGTGGACGTCGATCACGAACCCGAAGTCGGTAGGCAGGTTGCCGCTGATCTCATGCCACGATTCGCCGGCGTTGTCCGTGCGCAAGACATCCCAGTGCTTCTGCATGTAGAGCACGTTCGGTTGCGACGGGTGCAAGGCGATGCGGTGGACGCAGTGGCCGGTTTCGGCATCGGGATCGGGGATGTATTCGGAGCGAAGGCCACGGTTGATCGGCCGCCAGGTCTGGCCCGCGTCGTCGGACCGGAACGCGCCGGCGGAAGAGATGGCGGCGTAGATCCGGTCGTGGTTGGAGGGGTCGATGAGGATCGTGTGCAGGCACAGGCCGCCCGCGCCGGGAGCCCAATCGGTCGATGTCTTGTGGGTGCGCAGGCCCGGCAGCTCGCTCCAGCTCGTGCCTCCGTCCTTGGAGACGAACAGGGACGCGTCCTCCACGCCCGCATACACCTTCTCCGGATCGTCGAGCGCCGGCTCGAGGTGCCAGACGCGCTTGAACTCGTACGGGTGAGGCGACCCGTCGTACCACTTGTGCGGGCCGGGGGTGCCTTCGTACTGGAACTGGTTTCCGGCCGTTTCCCAGGTCTTGCCCCCATCGTCCGAGCGGTGCATGACCTGGCCAAACCACGAGCTGGACTGCGAGGCGTACAGCCGGTCCGGGTTAACGGGAGAGCCTTTGACGTGGTAGATCTCCCACCCCGCGAAATGCGGCCCGTCGACCTTCCACTCCTTGCGGCTCGCGTCCGAGCTCAAGACGAAGGCACCCTTCCGTGTCCCGACCAGAATCCGAACCCTGCTCATGCGATCAATCCTCCAGTTCGAAGCGAAGCCCTCACGGCCGTCTCCTACTGAAGACTGTCGGAGGGCCTGGAACTAATCGGTGCGCTGCCGACATTCTGGGCGATCCGAGGGCTCCGGTTCGGCGCGCCCTACAGAGCCTTGAGACGCCTGGCTGGGGCGCCGTCCCGCTGCAGGGCGAGGTTCGCCGCTTCCTTCCAGTGCTTCCGCGCCAGCGTCGATTGACCGCGGGCCTCGAGGACCTCGGCGAAAGCGGCGTGGCTCTCGGCCAGCCTCTGGCCCATGCCTTCTCCGTTCAGCAGGCGAATCGCGGTGGCGAACTCCTTGTCCGCCAGCCGGCGCTTTCCCGTCCGCTCGTAGATCTGGGCCAGGAGCTGGTGCGCGGTGCTCAACGCGAGCTTCTCGTCGAGCCGCCCGGCAAGCTCGATGGCTAGGCTCACCGTCTCGCCCGCCTCTTTCAGCCGCCCCGTCTTGAGTTGAAGCTCGGCCAGGCTGAGCAGAACATGGCTCTTGGCCGCCTCTGTCCCCGATTCGTCGAAATGCGCCATGGCCGCTTGAAAGGCCTCTTCGGCCCGCCCCATCTTGCCCTGACGCATGAGCAGCAGCCCAAGCTCGTTCTCGCCACGCCCGAGCAGGGCGGTGTCGTGCTCCAGGCCGTAGAGGGCGAGCGCCTTGTGCGTGAACTCGACCGCCCGGCCAAGATCGCCGCGCTCCTGGTACGCGATGCTGAGCCCGTGGTACGTCCGGCCCAGACGTGCCAGGTCGCGAACCGAGCCCGCCGCCTCGAGAGCTTCCTCGTAATAGGCGATGGCCCGGTCGAAGCTGTGTTTCTTGACATGGATGGACGCGATGTGCTCGAGGATCCTCGCCTCGGTGCCGGGTAGCCGCGGCTGCGTCGACCGGCACAGCTTCAGGGCGTGCTCCGCGACAGCCAGCGCGCGCTTGTCCTCCTTGAGGTAGAGGGCGCAGGCCTCCCAGTCGGCGCACTCCACGGCCAGCCACGGATCGGGTTGGGCCTCGAGGATCTCGGTCGCCCGGCGGAGATGCTCCAGCGCCTCGTCAGGCCGCGAGGAGCGGACGAGCGCCTGGCCGACGTACTGCCGCACGTAGGCCTCGACCCTGGCCGGAACGCGCTGGCCCAGGATCCGATTGCCCAAGGCGATCGCCTCGTCGAACTGCTGCTGGAGGCACATGGCCTCGAGGTCCTCGACGTGGTAGCCGTTCGAGATCGCGGCCCCGCCCGAGTCGTCCATCGGCTTCATGAAATAGGTCGCCGGCTTGCCGGTGCGGGATGCGATCAGCTCGAGTGTGCGCATGGACGGGCGGGTCTTGCCTGCCTCGATCAGGAAGATCGCCTGGCGCGTCACATCGGACCCCGCCAGCTGCGACATGCTGAGCCCGGAGTCCAAGCGCGCGCTCCGGATCAGCCGGGGATCGACCTCCACACCTGGTATGCGCCCGCGTGGCTTGGATTGGGACTTCGCTATGAGGCCGAGTTTATATCACGCCTCGGTTGCACGCTACGGTCCTGGTAAAGCCACGCGGGCCCGAAACGACTTGACTAGATGCCGGGACCGGTGCTGTCGGCGAAAACCGACAGCGCCGTCACGACGAACAGGGCGAACGTGAGCAACGATGAGACTACAAACTTGCGCATAACGCGCCTCCTCCTCGGAATGAGCCGGCCGGATGGCGGGCAACTGATCGCCATATAGCAGCCCAAGGGGTGCTGGTCAAGCGATTAGTTCCGGCGAAGCCCGCCCGCCAGTTGACGCGGGTTAAGCCTTCCCCGGGCCATGCCGGTGCCCTTTTGCACCGGCGCTACCTCAGACGCAGGCGTTCTGGTTGTTCGACCACTCCAACTGGACGGTGAACCCGTTCACCTTTTTTGTCTTCCAGGCACAGATGTCGCCGATCTCGCCGTTGTGGTCGTCGTACCAACCGAGGCCGGGCACGGCGTCGGTGATCGCCTCGCACAGCTCATGCGAGCTGGTGGAGGTCAGGGCGTCAAAGGCCTGCAGGGATCCAAGGCAGCCGGCGCACCCCGCGTAGGGCATCACCGCGTAGAACATCTGGCTGTTGACGTCGCTGTGATAGCCGCAGAAGGAGGTGCACGACTTCGACCCCTGCGAGGTGACCGAGACGCCCGGCGGCAAGTAGACGAAATAGAGGTCGTTGGGCCCGGGCTGCGGGAATGCGTGGTTGACCGCGACCTCCTGCCGGAGCATGTGCTGGATGGCGCCGTCCGTCACCGAGTGCTTGATCGCCGGCGCGGTCACCACCGCGGTACCCGTTCGCGTGCCGTGGCCGATCGCCTGGCTGGGCACGCTGTATTCGCCGAGCTGATCGATCAATGCGCTGGTCAGGATCGAGTCGAAGAATCCGTTCAGCTTGCCCATCATCTGGGTCTGCGCCGGCTGGTGCCACGCCGCACCCCAAAAAACCGTGAACACCTCGACGCTGGTGAGCAGTGGCCCACCTCGGTACGTGAGGTGCGGAGCGACCGCGGGAGCCGAAATGAGCGCATCGGGCAATTGCAGCGGCACGACACGGATTGCGTCACCGCGCGCGGCGAGGACGGAAGAAGCGGGTTCGATCTCAACAGCCATGTTCAGCCTCCTGGACGCCGATTGGCACCCCTACCAGGTCGATTATCGACGCGCCTCGAGTATTGTCAAGCCACGCCACTTGACATCTAAAGACCTAGCCGGCTCAGGTGTAGAGGAGATCGCCCCACTGGTCGGCCTCGAGCGCGAGGTCCAGGTGTTTCCACCGCCCAATCCCGCGGACGGTCAGGCCGAAGCGCGCCGGAAGGCGCGCCGCGGCGCGCCGGTCGATCAGGAGCGGCGTGCCGTCCGGTGACACGGCTCGCACGTACTTCTCTGGGTCGTCCTTGCGTGTCATCTCGCGCACGCTGACGTGGCACATCTTTGCTCCGCCGCAGCACCAGTGGACGTCATAGGCGACCAACCTTGGCCGCTCGGTGGGATGGGCGGCGAGCCATGCCTGTGCGTCGGCGTCGGCATGGACATCGAACGGGGCTCGCTGGGTCACGAACCGATTATCCCCCGCTACTGCAGCGGGAAAGGCGACTGCCACCAATAGGGCACGTCGTCGACCTCGATCGCCACGACCCACTTCACCCACCAGAATCCGCGGCGGTCAGGTGCGACCAGGCGTGCCGGAGATCCATGGCCTGGATCGAGCGGTCGTCCACCGATGCGGGTGGCCAGGAGCAACCGCCGCGCTTCCTCGACTGGGAAGCGGCGGTCATAGCCCGTGCTCGACTCGACGCGGATGGTGGAACCGCTCATTTCCCCCACCAGGCGGTCGAGCCGGACACCGGACCATTCTTGGCTCGAAAAGAAGCCTCCCGTGCAGTCGAGGGTGGCGGTGACGCGATCGTCGAACGCCGACAGCTCCTCGTAACCGAGGTTGCGACCGCCGACTCGTAGCGACGAGGCGGCCGGGTCGATTTGAGGTATGGCGTCGAACATCCATGAGCTGACCGGCATGAGGTCCGGCTGGAATGAGCCCGCCTCGTAGGAGCCGGTGAAGCGCCGAGCGCTGCCGGGCAGCGCGGTGGATCGCACGAGGATCTCGGTCGCGCCGTAGGCCGCCGCGGCGCCCGCCAGAAGAGTCGCGCCGCGCATGAAATTGCGGCGCGAGACGTCCGTGCTTCGAATCCGGACGCGGCGCGCCGCCACGTGCCAGATCGCGAGCGGAACCGCGGCCAGCGCCGCGCCCACGTGAACCTCCATCGCGGATAGAGGGCCGGCCCAGACCAGCGCGCCGGTGGAGTGCGCAAGCCCGGCGGCCAGCGAGGCGAGGACGAGGGCTGCGAGGACCGCCGAGGCCCACCGGCCCGGCCGAGCCCGCTTCATTCCATGCCTGGCGATCATCGATTTCCATGGCAGCAGAAGCAGGACGGCGAACCCGGCGGTCGCGTGAAGGACGAGCGACCAGCGCGCCGGCGCGGTCGCGTACGCGAAAGCGAGCCAGCCTGTCAGGAAGGCGACACCGAGCACCGCGAGAAGCGCGAGGTTCGTGCGCGCGCCAAAACGCGCCGGCCCGGCCCGGCTAGGCGCGGCGGCCGGGCTTCCCCGTTGGATGTCTTTCACCTTTGGTTCTACCATTGGCGGGCTTGGGCCCGGCCGCCACGTCGAGCATCGCCGCATGGAGGGGGGCGAGCTCCGCTGAGGGCAGACGCCGGAAGGCCTCCGGCGGCTCGAAGAGATCCGCGATCAGCTTTTCTCGGACATGCCTGCCTTTGGGCGTGACGACGAGGGTGTTGACGCGGCGGTCGGCGCGGCCCGCGCGACGATCCACCAGGCCGGCATCCTCCAGGCGATCCGTCGGATCCACGACGGTGGAGGGATTGCAGCGAAGGCGCGCGGCCAGCTCCTTTTGTGAGATGGGGTCGTCGGGGTCGAGCTGGACGAGGGCCCAGGCCGACACGGGAGACAGGCCCGCATCCGCCGAAGCGCGATTGACACGCTCCTCCCATGCGCCGTAGGTGGCGACTACCGACACCCAGAGCTCCTGCGCCCTGGAGGCGTACCGGAGGCCAGGCACGATGTCGTCGCTCACTGCAGTGTCGACGGGAGTTTAGCGGGCGCCGGGAACATTGATTGCTGTAGAAATAAGTGGAGTGCCCAACCGGTTGTCAGTTGGGGTAGTTCGCTCAAATCCAACTGCGGGAGGTTTCGCGCTATGGGTACCTGGACATTCGACCCGTACCACACCCAGGTCGAGTTTTCGGCCAAGCACCTGGGAATGATGACTGTGCGTGGGCACTTCGCCGAGGTGACCGCCGCCGGCAACCTCGACCCCGAGCATCCCGAGCGCTCGACCGTCGAGGCCACGATCAACACGACAAGCATTCGGACCCACAACGAGCAGCGCGACAAAGACCTGCGCTCCTCCAACTTTCTCGAGATCGAGAAGTACCCGACGATGACCTTCAAGAGCACGAAGATCGAGCATGTTGGCGGCGACAAGTACAAGGTCACGGGCGATCTGACGATCAAGGGCAACACCAAGAGCATCACGCTGAACGCGGTCAAGTACGGCGAGTTCAACGATCCCCAGATGGGGCACCGGATCGGCTACGCGGCCGAGACGCACATCAACCGAAAGGATTTCGGGATGAACTTCGAGGCCATGCTGGATGGAAAGTTCATCGTCAGCAACGAGATCCAGATCAACATCGAAGGCGAGCTCCTCGAGGCAAACGTGCCCGCGAAAGCCGGCGCCGCCACCAGCTAAGCCCTAGAGCCAGCCTTCACGCGTCGCGCGATGCGCCAGCTCTGTGCGGTTGGCGGCACCGGTCTTTTCGAGGATGCGGCGGACGTGGAACTTGATCGTGTTTTCGCTGCGATGGACCTGCGATGAGATCTCCCGGTTGGTCAGGCCCTCGATGATCAAGCGCATGATCTCGAGCTCGAGCTCGCTCAGGTTCGGGCGTGGTGCGCGCAGCAGGCCGCGCACGACCAGGCCGTCCGCCGTCCCCGCGACCGCCGCGTAGTCGATCGCGAGCGCTGCCACGCCGCCCAATGAGGAAATCGAGCCAGCTCTGGTCCCACTCGACCACCGAGCGGGAGTACATCTCGAGGACGCCGACGAGGCGGGAGCGAGCGTTGAGCGGAACGGCGACGAACGTTTCGAAGCCTTCCCTCGTGAACGAGGACCGGCGCAGGTGCCGGTTCATCCGGTCCGGGTCTGATGCGTACTCGACATGCGGCCGCGACATCGCGCCGTCGACCGGAATCCGATAGTCGGGTAGGGACGGCGAGTGGAAACCGGCGCTGATCGCCAGGACGAGCTCCTTGCCCACCTCGGTCGTGAGGAGGATGTCGGCCGCATCCACGTCGAGCCTGGAGGTGACCTGTTCCACGATGGCCCGCAGGACGAGTCGAAGATCCTGGCCCGACCTCGCCGCGATGGCGATGCCGCCGACGGCCGCCACTCGCTCGGCCAGCTCGCGCGCCGCCTCGCGGTGACGCGCATGCTCGAGCGAAGCGCGACGTGGTCGGCGACCGGCTGCATCCACGCGACGTCGTCCTCGCTCAGGGGCTGGGTCTGACGCCAGTCGAACAGGCCGAGCGTGCCGATCGTCGCCCCGCCGGAGCGCATCGGGACCATGAGGGCGCTCACCGTATCGACCGAGATCGGTGGAGGATTCCTCGCGACGTACGCCTGCGTCTCGGGCGACGTCAACTTCAGGAAATTCTCAAAGGGTTCGTTTGGGATCAAGATCGGACCTCCCGACTCGATCGCCTGCTCGGAGAGGCCGATGGTCGGCGCCCGCCCCGATCCATAGAGGGACGCGACCAACCCATCAACATAGTCGGCCATGGCGGGCTCCCCATCGTCCGCCACCGACATCTGCGAGGTGTTGGGATCGGTATTCATGAGCAGCGCGACCCAAGTAGCGGGCCAGATCCGGCTGAGACTCGACGTCGCCGCGACGAGGATCGCCTCGACGTCGGGCTCGGTGGCCGCAAGCTCGGCGCCGATGTGAGCGACTATCCGATCGCCGGCGATGGGGCGGAAATCCATCGCTGACGACCCTGACCAAGCGAGCGACCCGATGCAGTGACTCAGGAAGGAGTCGGCGCAGATTTAAGTCACACCGAGGCGATGCGATCGAGGGCGTCGAAATCCAGAGTGGTCACCCCGTCGCCGAGCGAACCGATCACCTTCTCTGAGCGCAGCTCGCGCAGCGCACGTGCCACGACCTCTCGAACCGACCCGGTCGCGTCGGCGAGCGCCTGCTGGGTAACGTCGAGGTGGAGGCCGGCACGGAGCGGCATGCCGGTGATGTTCGCCCGCTCGAGCAGGTCGCGTGCCACCCGAGCACGCACGCCCATGAACGCGCTGGCCGACAGGGTGCGGTAGGCGATGCGAACCCGGCCGGCCGTCGTGCCGACCTCGACGCACCTTGTGACCTTCTACGACTCTGATGCCGCCCGACTGCGCTTGACAGGCCCGTTCTTGGCCGAGGGCCTGCGCGTGGGCCAGCCCTGCTTCTTGCTCGCCGAGGGCGAGGAGCTCGAGAGCTACATGGTCGCGCTGCGTGCCTCGCCTGGGGTCGACCTCGACGCCGCCATCGCGTCCGGTCAGCTCGTTATCGTGGGCGCACCTGGGGCCACAGTTGAAGCCGCTCTCGCGTTCTGGGAAGAGAAGTTGTGGGACGCCGTCGATAACCATGCTTCCGTCATGCGCGGGGTTGGAGAGATGGTTTCGGAGCGCAAGGACTTCGAGTCAGAGCAGGAGATGCTCGATTACGAGGCGGCGATCAACATGACACTCAAGCGCTTTCCCGCTGTCGTCATCTGCCAGTACGACGTGAGGAAATTCTCGGGTCAGGCAGTGCTCACAGCGCTGCGCGCGCATCCCGACAGTCTCGAAGTGTGGCGCCGCCTCCTGTTGAAGTAACTTATGCAGTCCAATGACTGACGAACAGGTCGGATCGGTGCACGCGATTTACCTCGCCGCCGTTCATGGCGAGCTGCCGCAAGCGGTCGAGTCCGCGGTCGGTCATGCCGGCAAGGGTCTGGAGGGTGATCGCAACTTCGGCGATCCGGATCCGGAGTCATGTGACATCACGCTTATCGAAGCCGAAGCGTTCGAGAGCCAGCGGTCGGAGCACGGACTCGATCTGCAGCCGGAGGCGGCCAGGCGGCAGGTGCTCGTGCGCGGCGTCGACCTCGGCGACTTCATCGGCCGGCGCTTTCGGGTCGGCGAGCTCGAGTGCGAAGGCGAGGAGCGGTGCGAGCCGTGCAACCACCTGGCCAAGCTCGTCGGCACGCAAATCGTGCTGAAGGGCCTCCTGCACACCGGGCTGCGCGCGCGGATCCTCAGCGGCGGAACGATCCGCGTCGGCGACGAGGTCCGGCTGGCAACCTAGCCACTCAGCGGATACCGTGCCAGAAAATCCATCACCACCTCGGTCACAGCCGGGTGTGCCTCCAGTTGAAAACCGTGCCGCGCGCCCTTCACGAGGTGGAGCTCGGCGCCGGGTATACGCTCGGCCAGCAGGTACGCGTTGGCCGCGGGAACCTGCGGATCGTCGGTTCCGTGGATTACGAGGACCGGCATGCGGATCGACGGCAGTTCGTCCCAGGCTCCGTGTCCCTCCGCGGCCATGTAGTGAAGCCGCAATACGTCTGGCGGCGGGGCGCGCGCGCAACTCAGCCATGATCTCGGGATTGGCCGCCTGAAAAGCAGGCGTGTACATGAGGTCAACAAGAAATTGGGCTCGGCGGTCAGGATCGGTATCCGCGATGCTGCGTCGAAATCCTTCATCCACTTCGGGCGGTCGCGGGACGCCATGGCGTTTGCCTGGACTGGCGCACCCGAGCACAAGCGCACCGACTCGCTCGGGGTGGGCGAGGGCGAACCGCTGAGCAATCCTGCCACCGTTCGAGACCCCATACACATGTGCACGAGGAGCCTCCGCCGCGTCGAGTACCGCGAGCGCGTCGGAAGCGAAGACCTCCATCGAATATGGGCGCTCAAGCGGCGCGTCACTCCTACCCACCCCACGTTGGTCGTACACGATGACCCTGGAGTGTTGCGCGAAATCAGGTCGTTGCCGACTCCATTGTCGGAGGCTCCCCGGTGCACCACCAATAAGAAGGAGCGGTTCGCCCGCGCCATCCTGCTCATACCAGATCCGGCAGCCGTCTGGGTTATGCGCGTGCGGCATCCCGTGAGGAGTTCAGTGCTGCAGCGAGCTCACCCCACATCCGGACCGCCTCATTCAGGCACATACGCATAGACGAGCGGCCTGAGCTGGAGCGCCTGAGGCGGGATCGTTCGCGGTCCCGCCTCGGCTCTCGTCAGTGGGCCGCCGTCACAGCGAATCCCGAGACCGCAGACTTTGTGGCTATCAGGATGCCGGAAGCGAAACCGAATGTCTGGATCCCGCCGGACACGCCAGACCGGTACGTGGCGATGCTCCCATCGGGCGTCGACCTTCATGTGCAGCCGCCGCCGGGCTCAGCTCCGGACCGGCTTGGACCGGGCCAGTTCGTGGTGGCGGGCTTCAACCGTCGCGGCTTCATCGATCTCCTGAAACGACTCGATGACGTGCACGTCGTGCAGACGATGTCCGCCGGCGTCGAGGACCTGATCGGGCACATTCCCGACGGTGCGGTGCTGTGCGATGCGGCCGGCGTCCACGACGCGTCGGTCGCCGATTGGGTGGTGATGGCGATCCTCGCGATGTGTCGTCACCTGCCGCGCTTCGTGGCCGATCAGCACCTTGGGCTGTGGAGGCACCCCGAGGGCGACGGCCTGTCCGATCTAGAAGGAGTCAGCGTCCTGATCGTCGGTTACGGCTCCATCGGCCGCGCCGTCGAGGCCCGCCTTGCCCCATTCGGGGTGACGATCGAGCGTGTCGGGCTGCACGCCCGCGCCGGGGTCAACGCCGCCTCAGACCTGCCCGACCTTCTGCCGCGAGCTGACGTGGTCGTGATCCTGCTGCCTTTGACGCCGGACACGCATCGCTTTGTCGACGCCAGTTTTCTGGCGGCGATGCGCCCGGGAGCCCTGCTCGTGAATCCCTCGCGCGGACGCGTGGTCGACACGGAGGCGCTGATGCACGCGCTGGCAGAGCATCGGATTCGCGCCGCCCTCGACGTCACCGACCCCGAGCCTCTGCCCGAAGGCCATCCGCTCTGGAAGATGGATGGCGTCCTGATCACGCCGCACATCGCAGGCTCCGTCGTCGCAGCGTATGACCGTGCCTGGCGGCTGATCGCCGACCAGCTCCGCCGTTATCTCAACGGCGAACCGCTGCTCAACGTGGTCAGCGAGGGTTACTGACCGTCAGGGGTCGCGCTGTTTCGCGACCTTGCACCACGTCTGCCTCCGCATGCTCCTCGTGCACGTACCGGCCCCCGCGCAGAGCCGACGCCGCCGCGGCGACGAGGCTCGCGGCGACCGAGAAGCTGAGCACGAGCACCAGGCCATGCTGGAAGGGCGCGGCGATCAAGTGCGGGAAGAACGTCTGCCCAGTGAGCCGCGCGGCGTCGGCAGGGGAAAGCTGGCCGAGAACCGGACCGAGCAGCGTCTGGAGCGGGTTGTAGCCGAGGAAGGACGCGAAAAGGTAGCTGATCGGGGGGAGCGAGGCCAGGCGGTGAGCCACGGCTGCCGGCACGCCGTTGGCCGTCAGACCGCTGTACAGCGCCGGCGGCACGGTCGAGTTCAGGCCGACGATCATCAGGGTGAAGAAGAGCCCGATCGAGAGCGGCATTCCGACGTTCTGGAACGTGACGCGAATCCCCGACGCGACGCCGCGGTGGGCGGCGGGGACCGCGTTCATGATCGCCGCCGTGTTGGGCGAGGCGAACAGTCCCATCGCGATGCCGTTCAGGAAGATCAGCGACCCGAAGACCGGGTAGGAGAAGTCGGCGGGAAGCAGCATCAACAGGGCGAACGTCGCCGCCGCGAGCAGCATCCCTCCCGTCGCGAACGGGCGCGCGCCGTAGCGGTCGGAAAGCATTCCAGACACCGGACCGGCGACGAGGAAGCCTGCGGTCAGGGGCAGCATGTAGATCCCCGCCCACAGCGGGGTCTGCGTGTAGTCGTAGCCGTGGAGCGGGAGCCAGATCCCCTGCAGCCAGATGATCAACATGAACTGGAGGCCACCGCGAGCGATGGCGCCGAGCATGCCCGCGAGATTGCCCAGGGTGAAGGCGCGGATCTTGAACAGCTCGAGATGGAACATCGGGTCCTTCGTCCTGGTCTCCCAGTAGGCGAAGACACCGAGGATCGCGAGGCCGCCCCCGACCAGGCCAAGGACCATCGGGTTGCCCCAGCCCATCGGCGAGCCGCCGTACGGCTGCAGCCCGGACGTGACTCCGATCAGCACCATGGCAAGCCCGGCGGCAAACGTGAGATTGCCGATCCAGTCGATGCGAGCCCGCCGGCGGATGCCGATCTCGCGCAGCTGCCAGAAACCCCACACCGTGCCGATCACGCCGATCGGGACGTTGATGAGGAAGATCCATCGCCAGCTGATGCTGGCCAGGACACCGCCGACCACGATCCCGAGGAACGAGCCTCCCATGGCGGCGATCATGTTTATCCCGAGCGCAAAGCCGCGCTGGTCGGCGGGAAACGCGTCCGTGAGTATGGCGGCTCCGCTGGCCATCATCATCGCGCCGCCGACCGCCTGGACCATGCGCAGCACGATCAGCTCGATTGCGCCGGCCGCCCCCTGGCTCCAGACCAGCGACAGGCCGATGGCCGAGACGGTGAAGATCGCGAAGCCGATGTTGAAGATGCGCGTCCGGCCGTACATGTCGCCGAGCCTGCCGGCCGTCACGACGAAGACCGCCGAGATGACCATGTATCCCATCAGCAGCCAGAGCAGGTAGCTGAAGTTGGCGGCGTCGAGCGGGTTGATGTTGATGCCGCGGAAGATCACGGGCAGCGCGATCAGGATGCTGGTCGCGTTGACCGTGGCGATCAGCATGCCCATGGTCGTGTTCGACAGCGCGATCCACTTGTAGGCGATGCGTTGGCGGTGCTTCATTCGCCGTCTTCCTCCGCGGCGGCGATGCCGCGTGCCAGCTCGACCAGGCGTCGCAGACCGGCCGTCAGCCGGCGGCGCTCCTGGTCCGTCATCGACTCCACCGCGCGGTGGATGGCGCTTCCCTTCATGAGCTTGGCCTGGCTCAGGATCGCCTCGCCGGCCGGCTCGAGCCGGACCTCGACCAGGCGCCTGTCCTCGGAGTCGCGATGCCGGCTGACCAGCCCGCGACGCTCGAGGCGGTCGACGAGCCGCGTGACCGAGGTCGGGGAAAGCCCGACGGCATCGCCCAACCGGCCGGCGCTTTGCGGTCCCTCGCGGAGGAGGGTGCGAAGGACCGTGACCTGCGTCAGGGTCAGCTGCGCGATCTGCCAGAGCCTGACCTGCATGGGCTCAGCCAGGGTCAGCGCATCGAGATAAGCCAGGAGCGCCTCCCTGGTTTCGGCCTGCGCGCCGGCAGGCACGGCGGCAATAGTTGTCATGGCGGCAATATTATACCGAGAGCAAATAAACCCTAGGCGGTGGCGGTCACCATCTCCTTTGGGCTGGCGGCGTCCTTGACCGGTTCGTAGACGGCTTCCGGCTCGGACAGAAGGTAGCCCTCCTTCGGAATCAGGCCTGCGACTCGCTCCCACGCCTGGGTTTTCGCCTGGTCGCTCGTGGCAGCGGAGACCCCCCGGATCACGATTCGCATCTTCGGCGTGCCGGCGACGGGTGCGACCGTCATGCCACCGCCGTGAGAGGCTCGAGCACCCTGGGATCACCCTGCCGGCCGGGAACTGGTTGGATGGTCAAGCTCACGACGTAAGGAAGCATGGGTGCGGCGACATCGCCCGAGCCGCGCAGGCCGAGCGGCTTGAAGCGGCGGTCCTCGGCGGCGTCGAGCATCCGGTCGAGGTCGTAGGTGGAGCGCGCACCGGCAAAGCGAGAGGCAAGCGAATAGAGGACTGGGACGAGGACCAGGGTCAGCAGCGTGCTGGTGAACAGTCCGCCGATCACCACGATGGCCAGCGGAGCGCTGATGAACGCCCCGCCCACACCGCCCGCGCCACCGGTGACCGCGAGGGGAACCAGGGCAAGCATCGTGGCCAGCGCCGTCATCAGGATGGGGCGAAGACGGTGGCGGCCGCCCTCGATCAGGGCGTCGTGGAGGTTTAGGCCGCGGTCGCGGTACTGCTCGACCAGGTCGAGCAGCACGATCGCGTTGGTGACCACGATGCCCGTGAGCATCAGTATGCCGATCAACCCGGGCAGCGAGAGCGAAGTGTTGGTGGCCACGAGCGCGATGATCGCCCCGGTGGCCGCAAACGGAATCGAGACCAACAGGACCAGCGGCTTGAGCAGCGAGCGGAACGTCGCGACCATGATCAGGTAGACCAGCGCGATCGCGGCTAGCAGCGCGAAAAGGAACTGGGTCAGCACGGTGGAGAGCTGGGCGAAGACCCCGCCGGTCGAGATGGTGGCGCCTGGCGGCAGCGCGACCTTGGCCAGCGCCTTGCTGACATCGGCCTGGACGGCGTTCGTGTTGTTGCCGGTGATGTTGCCGGTGATGGTCGCGTCGCGATCGCCGTTGACGCGGTTGACCGACTGCGGGCCGGTGACGGCCTGGATCGTCGCCAGCGTGGACAGCGGCACGATGCCTGTGGCCGTCGGAATTGGAATCCTGGCGAGCGAGTCGGCGGTGTCGGCGGTCCCCGGCGGCAGCTGCACGCGGACGCTCACGGGCCCTTGAGGCAGGATCGCCTGCGTGGCGACCAGGCCGTTCACGTCTTGCGCCACGATGATGGCGAGCTGCTGGACCGACAGCCCGGAGGACGCAAGCTTGTCGGTGGGCACCAGCACGTATTGCGGTTTCGAGGCGACGAGGTTCGATTTCAAGCCCGCCACGCCGTTGACGCTCGAGAGCGCAATGTAGACCGTGTCGTTGGCCGCCTGAAGGGTGGCGGGGTCGGCGGCCCGGACGTCGACCTGCATCTGGCTGCTGCTCGCGTTCGAGCTGTTCTGCGCCTGACCCACCTCGACCTTCGCGGGCCCGGCATAGCCCTGGAGCGCCCGCTTCACCCCGTTCAGCGCGGTGTCGTACTGGCCGGCGTCGACCAGGACCAGGATCTGCGCCTGCGTCGGATTGGCCGGCACCGTGCCCGGAGGCGCGAACGGATCGCTGAGCCCACCCACCGTCGCCTGGTAGGCAGAGATCCCGGGGATGCCCCGGATGAGGGTCTCCACTTTTTGCGTCTCCGCGTCGATCTGCCCGAGCGTCGAGTTTTCGGGCATCGTGATCGCGACTGGAAAGTTGGGGCTCGACGACTGGTCGAGCAGGTTCACGCGAAGCAGCGGGATGAGCGCCATCGAGGAGGCGAACACGAGCGCCGCCAAGCCGAGGGTGATCAGGCGATGGCCGGTTGCCCAGCGGATGACCGGCACGTACACCCGCTGCATCCAGTTGTACTTCAGCCTCCGCTCCGCACCTTCGGCGGCGACGGCCGGCAGCAGGCGGGACGCGAGCAGCGGCACCACCGTGACGGCCACGACCAGAGACGCGACGAGGGCGACCACGACCGTGAGCGCGAAGGGTCGGAAGAAGCTGCCCGCGATGCCGGTGAGAAACGCGATCGGCAGGAACACGGCGACGGTGGTCAGCGTCGAGGACGCGACCGCGGTGGTGATCTCTCGCGCTCCCGTGTACGCCGCGACGAGCGGCTTTTCGCCCTCGCTCACATGCCGGCTGATGTTCTCGAGCACGACGATCGAGTCATCGACGACGCGGCCGATGGCGACCATCATTCCGCCGAGGGTCAGGATGTTGAGGGTGATGCCCTGCCACCAGAGCACGATGAGGGCGACCATCAGGGACAGTGGGATCGACACCGCGGCAACCAACGTGGCGCGGCCGCTGCGAAGGAAGGCGAAGATGACGAGGACCGCGAAGACGGCCCCGAGCAAACCCTCGCGCAGGATGTCGCCGATCGCCTGAGTGATCGGCGTCGCCTGGTCTCTGATCGAGGCCATGTGGATGCCATGCCCGATCGCCGTCTCGATGCCCGGGAGCGCGCCCTTGACCTCGTTGGCGACCGTGACGGTGTTTGCGTTCGGGCCCTTGACGACCTGGAGCCCGATGGTCAGCCTGCCGTCGGTGCGGGTGATGGTGTCGGCGGGGACGGAGACGAGCTGGACAGTGCCAAGCTGCGCGACCGTCACGAGTGCCGGCGGGGTGCGCCCCACAGACAGCGGCATGACCGTGATGCTCCTGATCTGGTCGAGGCTCGTCAGTGAGCCCGAGACCTGCAGGGGGATCGTGGTCGACCCCAGCTTCAGCGATCCGACCGACTGGACGATGGACGCCTGCTGGAGGGCGGACGCGACTTGCGCCGCGGTCACGCCGTGCGCGGCAAGTTTTGCCGGGTCGAGCGTGACGTCGACCTCGTCGGTGGGAGCCCCGGTGATGACGACGGACGAGACACCGCTCAGGCCCTTCAGCTTGGGCAGCGCCTGGGCGCGGAGCTGACCGGCGAGGTCGCCAACCGGCTCGTCGGCGGAAATGGCGTACTCGAGGATCGGGATGCTGTTGGTGGAGAAGGTCTGCACGGTCGAGGCCGGAACCTGCGCCGGCAGGAACGGGCGCGCCCGCGCCACCGCTGTGTTCACGTCCTGCTGCGCGGCCTTCAGGTCGATGCTGTCCTTGAAGAGGACGATCACGAGGGACGCGCCCTGGCGGGAGGTGGACTGCACTGTGTCGACTCCGCTCACTCCTTCGAGGGCGTTGACCATCGGCAGCGTCACCTGGCCGTCCACGATTTCGGGCGATGCGCCAGGGTCGGGCGTGATCACGATGACGGCGGGGAGCGAGATGTCCGGCAGCAGGTCTTGCTGGACCTGCGTCGCGGCGAAGATGCCGGCGCCGAACAGCAGCACGACGCCGAGCACGACGACCGCGCCGAGGTGGAGGGAGAGGCGCGTCACGACCGACATGAACCGCTCACTATATGCCCGCCGTTTCCGTCCGCAGCCGCCTTTGGCCCGTTCGGCTAGGTTTCACTCGTGAGAGCGACCCCCTTCAATCAGAAGACGATCGACGAGTTTCACGCGAAGCAAGGACGTGGGGTCGGCATGTGGGGCGACCACGTGCTGCTCATGACCGCCACCGGGGCGATCAGCGGTGAGGCGATCACCACGCCGTTGGTGTGCGGCCGGGACGGCGACTGCTACGTCATCGTGGCCTCGAAGGGCGGGGCGCCCAAGCACCCGACGTGGTTCGGCAACATCAAGGCCAACCCTGAGGTCGAGGTCGAGGTGGCCACGTCCGGCGGAACCGAGCGGTTCAAGGCTCGGGCGCGGGTGGTGGAGAGCCGCGAGGAGCGCGACCGGCTCTTCCGGGAGATGACGAAGATCTGGCCGGCGTTCGCCGAGTACGAGAAGCGAACCGAGCGGCTGATCCCAGTCGTCCTCCTCGAACCCGTCCGTTGAAGAGAACTACCGCACGCGCCTACCAGCGGCTGATGAACATCTTCTTGCGCGTGTAGAACTCGATCCCGTCGGCACCGTGGACGTGCAGGTCGCCGAAGAACGAGTCTTTCCAGCCTGAGAACGGAAAGAAGGCGAAGGGCTGGGCGATCGGGACGTTCACGCCGACCATGCCGGCCTCGACGCGCTCGCGAAACACGCGGGCGGCGCGACCGCTCTTGGTGAACACCACCGCCATGTTTCCCAGCGTCATCGAATTGGCGATTGAGATCGCTTCCTCGAGCGAAGCCGCCCTCGACACCGACATCACAGGACCGAAGATCTCCTCCCGGCCGACGGTCATCGTCGGGACCACGCGATCCAGGATGGTCGGTCCGAGGAAGAAGCCTGGACGAGCCATCGCGGCACGGCCGTCGACGAGCACGTCCGCGCCTTCGCCCGCCCCCTTGTCGATATACGAGGCGACCTTCTCCCTGTGCTCGAGGCGGATCAGCGGTCCCACGTCGACACCCGGCTGGTCGCCCGGTCCGACGGTCAGTTTCTTCGTGGCCTCGGACAGCGTCTCGAGCAGCTTCGCCGGATCCCTGCCGACGGCGACCGTGACGCTGCCGGCGAGGCAGCGCTCGCCCGCGTTGCCGAAGCTGGCGTTCAGGAGGTGAGGAATCACCTCGGACACGTCCGCGTCCGGCATGACGACCATGTGATTCTTCGCCCCGCCCAGCGCCTGGACACGTTTGCCGTGCCGGGCCGCCTCGGCGTAAACCGCACGCGCGACGGGCGCCGAGCCGACGAACGAGATCGCCCCCACGACAGGATGGCGGAGCAGCGCGTCGACCGCGGCCTTCGAGCCGTGGACGACGTTCAAGACGCCCTCCGGAAAACCCGCGTCCAGGAAGAGCTGGGCCAGCATCACGGCCCCCAGCGGAGTCCGTTCGGAGGGCTTGAGCACGAACGTGTTCCCGGCCACGACGGCAAGCGGAAACATCCACAGCGGGATCATCACAGGGAAGTTGAACGGCGGGATCCCGGCGCAGACCCCGACCGGGTAGCGATAGAGATCCTGGTCCACACCGCTCGCGACGGAGCGAAGGGTCCGGCCCTGGAGGAGCGTCGGAGCGCCGCACGCGAAATCGACCACGTCGATGCCGCGGCGCACCTCGCCCCGCGCCTCGTCCAGGGTCTTGCCGTGATGCTTCGTGACGACGGCGGCGAGCTCTTCGAAATGGGCCTCGAGCTGTGCCTTGTAGGCGAACATGAGCCTCGCGCGCTCGAGCACCGGCGTCTGCGCCCAGCTCTCATAGGCGGTTGCCGCCGCCGTCACCGCGGCGTCGACCTCGGCCGCTCCCGAGAGGGGGACGTCGTCGATGACCTCGCCGGTGGCGGGGTTGTAGACCGGCAGGGTTTCGGCGTCGACATCCACCCAGCGGCCGCCGATCAGGTTGCGGACCAACGCCTCCAGAGTATCGCCGGGCGGATTGCGCGACAGGGACCCTCACCCCATTTCTCTCTCTCTCTCTGGGAGAGGGTGTCAACGCAAGCTGTTGCTTCCGCGTCGAGGGGTCACCAATCCTGGAATTCCGCCGATCGGCGAAGTCCAGCGACTGCAGACGAGGAACAGACGGGCAGTACCGAAAGTCAAAGGCGGCGTCGCATCTACTGCTCGCGCGCCTGTCAGCAACGCGCATGACGCATGCGCCAGGAAGAAACCATGTGGCGCGGTTCCTGTGGCGACGAAGACGATCATGTCGACGGCAGCGAACTCCTCAACGCCGCACTTCGCCGACGGCAAAGGAGGTGATCTTCGGGAGCTACGATTCGCCAGACGCGACCCGTCCACCGAAGCGGGGCAAGGTCAACTGATCCGAATTCCATCTCTTCACCCGAGCAGTAGCGTCAACAAAGGAGCACCCACGCTGGGTGCTCCCCTCCATTGCCGACCGAATCATCGTCACCGTCACTGTCAAGTCGGAGGACGCATTGCCCGAGGCTCGCAGGACTCTCGAATCATTCGAGACCTGGCGGGGCGGTTCGGCCTGTTCCTGAGCTCCAGGACGAGTCACGCTATGACTGGTGTGAAGCTGTATGACGAGCTGGCTGAATGGTGGCCGGTCTTCTCGGATCCCTTGGAGTACCGTCGCGAAGCGGCTCACATCGCGCGGGTCCTCCGGAAGGCGACCAGTCCCGCACCGCGCACCGTGCTCGAGCTTGGTTCAGGTGGGGGGAACAGCGCCTTCCACCTGAAGGCGTATTTCGCCATGACACTGGTGGATAGATCCCCGCGGATGCTCAAGGTGAGTCGGAAGCTCAATCCCGAGTGCGAGCACATCAAAGGCGACATTCGGGTGGTGCGCCTCGGCCGAACCTTCGACGCGGTCTTCGTTCACGACGCGATCTGTCATATGACTACAGAAAGTGATCTGGGGGCGGTGATGCTAACCGCATACGAGCACTGCCGGCCCGGTGGCGTCGCGCTCTTCGTTCCGGACTTCGTGCGCGAGACGTTTGTCGCAGGGACTGATCTCGGAGGAAGCGATTCCCCTGGTAGGAGACTGCGCTTTCTGCAATGGATCTTCGATCCCGACCCCAACGACAACACGTATTGGGTCGACTTCGCGATCCTGCTGCGCAACCAGAAGGGCGAGGCGCGCGTGGCGCACGATCGCCACGTTCTGGGTCTGTTTCCACGGGCACAATGGCTGCGCATGTTGCGCGGAGTAGGGCTGAAGGCGGCCGTGGTTCGAAACGATGAGGTTCGAGAGCTCTTCTTTGGACGCCGCCCACTGCGGTCTCCGGAGGGGCCCAACACAAGCATGCCTCTTGACCGTGAGCGTAGAAGGGCAACTCGGTATCCGTAAAACAGTCAGGCCTAAGGCGGACATCGCTGCGGTTCGGCGGCCGCTCGGTCGGTGGGCTCCGACGCGCCATCATGCCAATGCCATTGACAGGAGTGGGCTTGTTCGGGTATGACAAGGATCTGTAAGGCGATGCTGCTCCTGGTTGCCATCACAGAGGCGACCACCGATGCGGGTGGCAGACCTTTTCGCATGAATGCATTGGGACCCGCACAACCAAAGACATTCATCGGGTCCGAAGTAACGTGAAGGAGGTAAACCATCATGGCCGCTAAGAAGAAGGCTGCTAAGAAGCCTGCTGCCAAGAAGAAGGCAAGCAAGAAGAAGTAACGACTTCTTCTTAAGTTTCCTAATTCGTCCCGTTCGCGCCGGGGTTCTGTGGCCCCGGCGCTTTCATGTTTGTCTAGGCCGACCGGTTCAGTTTGCCGACCACGGTCGCGCACCCTTGTAGGCCGGACTGGTGAGACCAGGGCCCCGGCCTCTTCCCGCGCGTCCAGCCGGATTCACTGAGGTGCATGGAAGACCGCTGATGTGGCTGGTAGGGTAGGCGGCTGGCGCGGTAGCCGAGGCCCCGTTTCCAGCCGG
>CAKZUH010000038.1 GCA_937921725.1 uncultured Chloroflexota bacterium
TCTAGCAGGATGTTGAAAAAGCAGGTGTTGTGAGGGGCAGATAGAATGATACTCCGTCGCACCGTAGCATCAGTTGCACCACCCCTTCGGAGGTTCCCCATGGCGCGCGGAGACGACCGGCAGCAGCAGGGCATGTTCAGCTACCTCTCGCCCGAAGAGCGCGTCCCGCCGGATCATCCGTTGCGCACGATCCGGGCGATGGTCGACGAGGTGCTCCACGACTTGTCGCCCACCTTCGATGCGCTCTACGCCACGGTCGGCCGCCCCTCGATCCCGCCGGAGCAACTCCTGCGGGCCCTGCTCCTGCAAATCATGTACACCGTGCGTAGCGAGCGTCTCTTGATGGAAGCGCTGCACTACAACCTGCTGTTTCGGTGGTTCGTGGGCCTCAACATGGACGAACCGGTCTGGGACCACTCGACCTTCAGCAAGAATCGCGAGCGGTTCTTGGCGGGCGGTGTGGCGGACGCGTTCTTCGACCGCGTCCTGGCGCAGGCGCGCCAGCGGAACCTGCTGTCGGACGAGCACTTCACGGTGGATGCGACGCTGCTGGAGGCGTGGGCGAGCCTGAAGAGCTTTCGCCCGAAGGATGAGCCGCCCACGACGCCGCCCGACGATCCCGGGAATCCGACCGTCGACTTTCACGGCGAGCGTCGGCGCAACGACACCCATCAGTCGACGACCGATCCCGAGGCCCGGCTGTACCGCAAGGGGAAAGGGCGCGAGGCGAAGCTGTGTTACATGGGCCATGTGGTGATGGAGAACCGGCATGGGCTGGTGGTGCGAGCCGAAGCGACGATCGCCACGGGGACGGCGGAAGCGGAGGCGGCCGCAGACCTGGTCGAGCAGCTGGCGGGGGAGCCTGCCGAGGAGGACGACCCGCGGGCGGGGAGCCGGCGCCGCACCGTGGGAGCGGACAAGGCGTTTGACACCACGGAGTTCGTCGCCGCGATGCGGGACGTGAACGTCACCCCGCACGTCGCCCAGCACACGACGGGGCGGGGCAGCGCGATCGACGGGCGGACGACGCGACATCCCGGCTACGCGCTCAGCCAGACCTTCCGCAAGCGCGTGGAAGAGATCTTCGGGTGGTTGAAGACCGTGGGCCTGATGCGCAAGCTGCGCCATCGCGGCACGGATCGGGTGGACTGGATGTTCGTGTTCAGCGCGGCCATCTACAATCTGGTCCGTCTGCGCACACTCGTTGCCGAGGCGGCCGCATGAGCGCGTACGCAAGGAGTGGGCAGTGGATTGGCAATGGCCTGCGGCCAACGACGGATGAGGCTCGTACGGTTGCAAACGTCGGCCCAGAGATGCGTCGCACATCGAAAACTGCGCACTCGAAGGAGCGCTGGATGTCGTCGCGACGTGTCGCCTGGGCGCTCTTTGCTTCGGACGTCGATTTTTCATCAACCTGCTAG
>CAKZUH010000039.1 GCA_937921725.1 uncultured Chloroflexota bacterium
CGCGACGCGCGTCGCGCAGAGATTGGGCCTGACCTCGGTCGCGCGCTCAGGACGGATGCTGCCTCGCTTGCGTCCCCGGTTTCGCCCTCCGGTTGGCAACGTCGCGCAGGCCAGCGGCAAGCGCAAGTACCGCGTCGCGTTCCTGGTCGGCTGCGTGATGCCGATCCTGTATCCGCAGTCCCACACCGCGGCGGTGCGCATGCTGCAGCTCGCCGGATGCGACGTGTGGTTTCCGCCAGGTGAGCGGTGCTGCGGTGCGCTCTTCGCGCACAACGGCGACCTCCAGGGCGCGGAGCGCCTGCGCGAAGGGAACATGCGGACTTACGGCGCCGGCGAATTCGACGCGCTCGTCGTCGACTCCGCCGGGTGCGGCGCGCACCTCAAGGACTTCTATCCCGACCTGAAGGGCCGCGTGAAAGACCTGACGGAGTGGCTGGCCGAGGTCGGGCTGCCCGAACCCGCGCAAGAGGTGAAAGTTCGCGTCACCTATCAGGACGCCTGCCACCTCGCGCATGCGCAGCGGGTCAAGAAGCAGCCCCGCGACCTGATCAGGTCGCTGCCAGGCGTGCAGCTCGTCGAGATGCGCCACCCCGACATCTGCTGTGGCGCCGCGGGCCTCTACAGCACACTCGAGCCGAAAATGTCGAACCGAATCCTGCAGGAGAAGCTGGACGACCTCCTCGCGACGCGGGCCGACGTGGTCTCGGTCGCGAACCCTGGTTGCCAGATGCAGCTGGAGGCAGGCCTCCGAAGTCGCGGCTCAGCGATGAAGGTAGAGCACATCGCGGAGACTCTGCTGAGAGCTTTTCCTTCCCCGCTCGCCGGGGAGCCCCGCGCAAGCGCGGGGGTGTGACCCGGCCGCGAAGCGGCCCGGTCGGATGGGGGCTAACCCTAAATTTTGAGCTTCGGCAAGACCGCGGTCTTGGTCACGTCGACCTCGACCCGCGCCACCGCGAGCGTGACGTTGTCCGGCGCGCCCAGCTCCCGGCACCGCTCGATGACCCGCTCCGCCCCACGGTCCAGGTTCCCATCGCGCAGCAGCAGGCGCCCCATCTCTTCGACGCTCACGCCCGCCGTCTCGACGCCATCGCTGCACAGGACGATCGCGTCGCCCTCCTCGAGCTTCATCTTGTCGGTGAAAGGCTGGATCTGCTCCCAGACGCCGACCGCACGCGTGAGCCGGTGCTTCAGCGGATGGTTGGCTGCCTCCTCAGGCTTGATCAGGCCGAGGCGCACCTGCTCAGCGGGCCACGAATGGTCCTGCGAGACCAGCTTGCCGAACCCGTTGCGAAACAGGTAGGCCGGGCTGTCCCCTACGTTGAGCAGCGCCAGATCGCCGGAGCGGATCGCGGCGATGACCATCGTGCTGCCCATTCCCGCCCAATCGGGATTGTCACGCGCCGCTTTAAAGACGGCCGAATTCGCCTCCTTGCAAGCGCGCCTCAAGCGATCGACGTCGGTTCCTTCCTCGCGGTCCTCGGCGAGCACCTCGGTCACCGTCTTGACAGCGATCGAGCTCGCCTGCTGGCCTGCCGCGTGCCCGCCCATGCCGTCGCACACCACGATGAGCGTGTCCAGCCCGGCCTTGTTGCGCCAGACGACCACGGAATCCTCGTTCTCTTCCCGTTCGAGACCCGGGTCGGTCGCCCACGCAATGCGTACTCGCATGGTTAGCTAACGGACGAAAGGGACACTAGGCTCCAACAACTCCGAAGTGGAGCGAATTCTGGCCGATCGTGAGGCGGTCGCCCGCGTTCAATTGCTTCTCCTGGATCGATTCTCCGTTGACGAACGTCCCGTTCGTGCTGCCCAGGTCGATGATCCAGAACTCCTCTCCGCGGCGCTCGACCCGAGCGTGATGGCCGCTCGTCGCCGGGTCGCGAAGGATCACGTCGTTGTCCGGCGAGCGACCGAGGCGGAGGGCGTGGTCGCCGGCGCGCTGGCTATGCCCGGCGTCAGGCCCTGTCTCGATGACGAGCTCGGCCTGAGGACCTGCGCCCGCCGTGGGAGGCGCTGTCCTCGCCGGCATGGCCATCGTCTCGGGCACCGGGGGCGGAGCCGAAGGTGGTGGCGACCAGGCGGGCATGAGAGTGGTCGGCTCTCGCTCCGCGCCCGAGCCGGGGACTGGTGGCGGCTGGACCATCGTCTCCGCGACGGCAGCATCGGGCGCCTTCGGGACGTTCGGGGTCCACGGAGGCGCGGCGACCGCCGCGGCGGCGGGCGGTGCCGGGTCGGGCTCGGGCTCGGCGACCTGTGCTGCTTCCGCCCCGGCGGCAAGCTCGGCGTCCGTGGTCGGCGGGGCGGCGGGCGCGACGGGCGCTGCCGCCGGAGCTGACCAGGCGGCCGCGGCCGGAACGCTCCATGGCGCGGCCGGCGCGCTGTCGACCGGTGCGTTGCCGGCCTCCGCAGCCGGTGCGGCGTTGCCTCCCCATGCCGGCGCCGGCGCGGCAGGTGCTCCCCACGACGGAGCGGGCGGCGCGGCGGGTTCCTGGGTCTTCGGGACGTCCCACGCAGGAGCCCCCGGCGCCTCCCAAGAGGGTGCGACGGTCGGCGGAGGGGCGGAAGGAGCGGCGGCTGCGGAGGCGGCCGGCGGTCCCCAGTCCGCTGATGGGGCCGGGGCGGGTGAGGAGGCGGGAGCCCCGGGTGCCGCATCCCAGGACGGGGCCGCGGGAGGGTTCCACGCCGGCGCGGAAGGCGCAGCCGGGGCTCCCCATCCCGGTGCCTCGCCGGCGGGAGCCGGAGCCGGAGCCGCGGCGGGAGGACCCCACGATGGAGCGGGCGCTGCCGGCGCGCCGGATGGTGCGGGCGACCCCCACGTCGGCGCTCCGGTGGTCGGAGCCGACGGCGGGGGGCTGCCCCACGACGGTCCAGGTGCTGACGCCGGCGCACCCTGCGGCGCTGACGGTGGTGGCGGCGCTCCCCATCCGGGCGAGGACGAGGGCGGTCCCGCGGGCGCGGGTGGCGCGCCCCAAGTCGGTGAGTTAGAAGGGGACGCGACGGCGGGCGACGCGGGCGCTCCCCAGCCGCCGGCGCCACCCGGGGGTGTGACCATCGTCGGTGCCACAGGAGTCACTGTCGCGGGCCGCGCGGGAGCGGGCGGTGCCCAGGTCGCGGCAACCCCCGCTGTCTGGTTGCCCGGGGCCGCGGGCCGAACAGGCGGCGCGGCCTTCTTCTTGCGACGGCGCCGCGTCCGCAGATAGAAGATGGCCGCGAAGATGGCGAATACCGCAAGGATGATGTCGAGAATCAGCCGATATTCATCTGACATGCGGTGGTGAGCCTCCCTTCTCGCCTTGCGCGGCAGGAATTTCTATTGCGTAAATCGCCAACGATGTAGTGCTGAAGTATGCCATCCGTGCTTTCAGCCTATGACATGTGATCGGTTCTCGATTACCAGTCGCCCGGAGGCGACGCCGGGCACGGTGACGTCGGCCTCGAGGGAGTGCGCGCCGGCACCGAGCGGCTGGCCCGTGACGACGTGCAGGACGAGGCGGCGGCCCAACGGCATGTCCACCCGTTTGGGTAGCGGCGCGAGCCCGGCGTTGGTCTCGGTCTGCAGCTCATGCCCCGCGACCAGCACCCCGTCGAGGCGCAGCCCTGTCACGCCGGTCAGCACGGCGGGCCTCGTCCGATTCTCCAGAGCGAAGCTCATGCCTCGGGCTTCGGGCCGAAGGCTTGCGAGATCCGCGATCCGTTCCGCCAGGTAGCGCGGGATCTCCGGCCTCGGCCGCACGGCGGCAAGTGAGGACGTGACCTCGAACGCGACCTCCGCGTGGTCGACCTCGCGTCCTCCCAACGTGAGCGTTGCTTCGAACCGGTACTCGCCCTCGGCCGCGAGCGGGAGGCTCAACGTGTTCACGCTCACCGCAGGCTCAAACGCCGTCGGCACCTCCACCTCGACCGTCCCCGAGTAGGACTTCTTCTGCACCGCGTCGCGGACGCGATCGAGTCCGCGCGACCCGGCGGCCTTCTCGCGCGTGACCGACCACCGCACGACGCCGCGCCCCGCCACCTGCGGATCGTCATTGACCACCACGAGGCGCGCAGCGAAAGGGACGCGCGGGTTCTGCAGGAAACCGAACGGCCGCGCGGCCTCGAATGCCAGCGGCTCGATGACAATTCGCGTGGCCTTGAACGCCGCGGCCAGCGCGCCCAGCGCCTGCTTCTGAACTCGCGCACCATCGACCAGTCCGAAGCCGATGGCCGGAAACGGATCGACGAGGTGAAAGGCGAATGCGCCCCAGCACGACTCGAACTTGCGCGTCCGAAGGTGCTCGGCCGTGTAGCGGACGAGGTCGGCCTGGTAGGCCTGCGACGCGTCGATCATCGACTCGAGCGACTGATGCGCCGACGGCAGACCCACCCCTCGTTCCGCCCAGTTGACCGGCTGGAAGCCGCCGTGCCGCCACGCGGGTTCGTCGTCGGCGACCGGCCAGCGCTGCCCGATCTCGTCCCATGCGGGGGAATCCGCGGACGGCAGCGACTGCGCACCGAAGGCGCTGACCATCAGCGGCTCGAGATGGGCGATGTCCTTCCAGGAACCTCCGGACCAGCCGAGCGTGACGTGGAGGTCGATGTCTCCGGACGCGGCGATGGCCGGTCGGGTCGGGTCCAGCCGCTCGAACGACGCTCTGAGGTCCTGGTCGATCGAGTGGTTCTGCCGCACCGCGTGAACCTCGCCGAGGTCGAAGTTCGTGGCGAGCCAGGGCGGTTCGTCGTGCGCGATCCACATCGCGATGGACGGATGGTTCTGCAGCATCGCGACCATCTCCGCCTGCTGCTGCTTCGCCGCGTTCTCGAAGAAGCGAGCCTCATCGGCGCGCCCGTGATAGACGTACGTCCCGGTCAGCGGCAGATCCTGCAGGACGAGCATGCCCGCTTCGTCCGCCTGCCGGTAGAACTCGACCGGCAGCACGTTCGCGACCACGCGAAGGGCATCGATGTTCGCCGCCTTGGCCATCGCGATGTCGGCTGCGATCACGTCCGCGGTCAGACGGTCGAGCCGTTGCGATGGCGCGTAGCACGCTCCACGCAAGAACATCGGCTTGCCGTTCACCGCAAGACTCCAGCGGCGCGGGCCGATGTCCCAGGTCAGCTCCCGAAAGGCGAAGCCCTCCTCGACGCGCGACGATTCGCCGTCGGCCGAGCGCGCGACCATCTCCGCGCGATACACCGGCTGCTCGCCCAGGCGCCAGGGGTCCCAGCGCCTTGCGCCCGGAAACGCGAGGCGCATCGAGACGGTCTGCTCCATGCCGCCGCCTAGGCGCACCTCGCGGCGAAGTCGCAGCGCGTCGCGTCCTGGCGCCGGCACGACGAGCTCGACCTCGCCATCCATCTGGCGGCCGTCGAGGTTGCGCAGCCGCGCCTCGACCTCGAGCCTTCCATCGCCGCCCTCGAAGCCGGGCGTGATCCTGATCCAGTCCATCGCGATCGGCCCGACGTACTCGAGCTGGACCGGCTGCCACAGGCCGAGCGGGACCTCGATCCGGTATGGGTCGGGCAAGCTCGAGTACGCGGACGCCGGGTATGGCTTGAGGTCGCCGTCGTTGAACAAGCCCATGATGTGGCGCTTATTCTCGGGCTGCGTCTCGACCGGAGACTCGCAGCAGATGACCAGAAGGTTTTCGGGCTTGAGATAGGGCGTCAGGTCGAAACCGAAAGGGGCGAAGTATCCGTAGTGCGCACCGAGCAGCTTGCCGTTCAACCACACGTTGGTGGCGAGAAAAGCGCCGCCGATGCGAAGCACGACGCGACCGGCGTGGTCGGGACGCGGGAACTCGGTGCGGTACCAGACGGACTGCCTTCCTTCCTGTGCGGCGAGCTGACGCGGCACCTCGATCGGCTTCCATCCTGCGCCCCGTCCGATCGTCAGGCGCTCAGCCTCACCCTCGCCTAGTGGCATCCACAAAGCCTCCCAACCGGTCAGCTCGCGACGTCCCGAAGCACGCTGCGCGAGGGGCATGAAGATGGAGTCGCTCATCTGTTTAATACCCCACCAAGTCAGAGGGTTCGCCGTGACTTGGCGGGGACCCCTTTTGGACGTAAGCCCCGTCGGCGGTTGCGCAGAAAAGCACCGGCCGGTCGAGCTCGCGTGCGAAGCGATCCTTTTGCGAACCATCCACCAGCGCGATGATGCTGCCGCCGAAGCCCGCGCCCATGATGCGAGCGCCGTAGCAGCCGTGCGCCGACCACGCTCGCTCGACCAGCGCGTCGACTGTGAGCGTCGACACCTCGAAGTCGTCGCGCAGGCTCCGATGCGACTCCTTCAGCAGCTGGCCCATCCTGTTGAAGTCGCGGTCGTGCAGCGCCGCGACGAAAGCGTGCACGCGAGCGATCTCCGAGTCCACGTGGCGGCGGCGCTTGGGATCGCCGCTCTCGGCCTCGCGCCTCCGCTGGTTGTAAGGAGTCGACGCGAGCGAGCGATGCTCGCCGGAATCGATGACAGCGATCGCGACCTCGTCAGGAAAGGGCACCAACTGATACTCAAGGGTCGCGCAATCGAGCAGCAGCGCGTCGCCTCGCCTTCCTAGGGCGGACGCGAACTGATCCATCACGCCGACCTGCACGCCTGTCGCCGCCTGCTCGGCACGCTGACACGCAAGGGCCGCTTCCTTGCCGTCGAGGTCGCGGCGCATGCCGGATGCGAGTGCGACGAGCAGCGCGGCGGAGGAGCTGATCCCGGCGCCGGGCGGGACCTGCGACGTGACGCTCACCGACTGCGGCTCCATCCCCAGCTCCCGGCCGATCGCCCGCACGTAGGTGAGACCGCCCTCGATGTCGCTCGCGATCGACCAGTCCGCGCCCGGTCGCCCCGCCACCTCGGTGTAGCGGTCGACCGCCGCCGGCAGGACGACGCCGCCGAGGTAGTCGACGTGCTCCCCGATGAGGTTCACGCGGCCGGGCGCGCGCCCGCGCCACATCGCGACGCTAGAGGGCACGAAGCTCCGCGGCCGTGTCCTCGGCGCGCGCGTCGACGATGAAAGCGCCGGCGCCGAGCTCGGAGCCGGCGAGGTACTTCAGCTTGTCGCGGCTGCGATTCGGCGGATAGAACTCGATATGGAAGTGGTGGTGCCGGCCGCCGCGCCCGGGTGGCTTCTGGTGCATCGCCATCACATAGGGAAGCGGCTTCGCGAAGAGGCGGTCGTATTTCTGCAGCACGCCTTTCAGGTTGCGCGCGAATGAATCGTCGTCCGCATCGTCGAGGTCGGCCAGGCCGCCGCGGTGGTTGACCGGCGCGAGATGCACCTCGTAAGGCCAGCGCGCGAACGGGGGCACGAACGCGATCCAGCGATCGTCGCGAAGGATGGTGTGCTTCCCCTCGCGCTCATGCTCGATCACGTCGCAGTAGAGACAGCGACCAGTCTTGCGCGTGTGGCGCGACTCTGCGGCCAGCTCGCGCTGGATGACGGGCGGGACGAATGGATACGCGTAGATCTGTCCGTGCGGATGGCTGAGCGTGACCCCGATCTCCTCACCGCGATTCTCGAACACGTACACATACCGAACGTTGGGCAGCCGGCCGAGCTCGTCGGTCCGGTCGCGCCAGACCTCGATGAGGTCGCGGATGTGCTCGACGCTCTGCTCGCCGAGCGACGAATCGTGGTCCGGCGTATAGCAGACGACCTCGCAGCGTCCTTGCTCGCCCGTGTACGAGGGAAAGCGATTCTCGAAAACGGCTATGTGGTAATCGGGCTCGGGGATCTCCGTCTCCGCCATCCCCGGACGCGTCGGGCAAAGAGGGCAGTGCTCCGCCGGCGGGTGATAGGTGCGGTCCTGGCGCCAGGGCGCGATGGTGACCCATTCCTCGAGCAGCGGATGCCAGCGGAGCTCGCTCAAATTTTCTTCTCGTAGTAGATGAGATAGCGGCCGTCGGGCTTCAGCACGACTCTCTTCCCCACTCGCTGGGGAAGGTGACCCGGCTTCCCTTCCCCACTTGCTGGGGAAGGTGGCCCGCCGCGTCGCGGCCGGCCGGATGGGGACGCGCCCCGGTCGGATGGGGACTCTGGCTCAGGAATTACCGTGGTCGTCCTCGAAGGCACGCTTCACCGCTTCGGCCGGCGTGTGCACGACCTCCAATCCCTTTACGTCCCACGTGTCGAGCGCGAAAACACACGGCGACGTATCTGCGGGGCATCGATGAGGAAGTCTATTCGGTACACTTTGCGACGAAGTTCAACGCCCGTGGGGCAAGGAGGTGAGGCGAAGCTTGGATAAACCGAGTCGTGGTGCCAGCCGCCTCGTTTGCCAGCCGGGAGCTCGGGAGGACGTGAGCCTCTAGGGTTCTCGATCCCGCTACCCGACTCCTGGAGTCGGAGGCGGTAGCACTGCGAACGTAGACGCTGAGGGCCCGGCCGCCGGGCCCTCAGTCTTTTTTTGAGTGTCGCGCGGCCGAGGTCCGAGACATATTCGCGGCCTCGGCGGCCGGAGCCAAGGAGGCGACGAGCACGCGAGGGAGCGCATCGTGTAGATGCGCGACCGAGCGCGCGCAGGAGCCGACGCCGGCTTCAGCGCCGCAGGCGCCCGGCCGACTAGGACGCGAAGATGCGAGGAATTTCTGCCGCGCGACACTCACTACGATTGGGCAGGAATGAGCCAGGACTTCGCGGGCCAGTTGAACCAGCAGCCCGAGGGTTGGGTTCAAGCGATGGGCATGACCATCACGCTCGCCACGAAAGACGAGGTGCGCGCCGAGCTCACGGTCGGTCATCAGCATCTCCAGGCTTACGGCATCGTGCACGGCGGCGTGCATTGCGGTGTAATCGAGACGCTCGCCTCGATCGGCGCTTACCTCTTCGCACGCGAGCGCGGCCAGCACGTGGTTGGCCTCGAGAACACCACGAGCTTCATCCGCGCGGTGCGCGCGGGCGCCAAGCTGCATGCCATCGCGCTACCCATTACTCGCGGTCGGCGGACGCAGGTCTGGCAGGCGAACGTGCTCGACGAAGACGAACGGATCATGGCGAGCGGCAGGGTCCGGCTGCTATGCCTCGAGGCGGACCAGGAGCTTGCGGGCGAGCAGGTCAAGGGAGAGCTCCACCAGGGCTAACCACCGGTGACGTAGCCGAAGATGATCTCGTCGATCAGCCGCTCGACCGGCGCGAGGTCGTCGGTGAAGACCTGGTCGTGGTAGGGCGAAACACGCAGCTTGCCGTCGATCACGGCGCTCTCGGCGACCGTGTGCGCGAGCGGCTCCTGGATGAGCCCGAGGTTGTGCTCGACGTCGGCGATCGTCGTGCGCTGCGTCGAACCGTAGACGAGCGTGTTGCTGAACTGCGGAACGTCGACGAGAAACACGCTGGGATAGACCGCCGCCATCGTGCTCGCGATCGCGTCGACCAGGCGGTAGTCCTTCGCCGTGCGGCCGGCGTTGACCACCGCAACGCCACCCGGTCGCAGGTGGTCGCGGACCTCGCTGAAGAACTCTTTGGTCGTGAGGTGGAACGGGATGTACGGCTGGCGGTACGCGTCCATGACGACGACGTCGTACTGCTTCGCTTGAGTGTCGAGCCAGTAGCGGGCGTCGGCCACGACGGCGTGCACGTTGGGCTCATCGAGGTGGAAGTACCGATGCGCCACGTCGAGGATGTCGGGGTCGATCTCGACGCCGGTGATCTGCACTCCGGTGCCATAAGCGGCCGTGTACTGGCGCGCGGCGGTGCCTCCGGCGAGGCCGAGGATCGCGACGTCGTTGGGCCGGGCCTCGGCGCTCTGCGCCGGCCGGAACGCGTTCGCGATCAGCATGTAGTCCCAAGGCCCGCCGGTGAGCAGGCTCTGCGAATCGTAGATGGAGTGGATGGCCTGGCCTTCGTTCAGGATCAGGTCGGTCTTCGATCCGTCCTGCACCACCTGGATGTAGCCGTAGGCTGATTCCTTCTCGTACAAGAGCTGGCCGAACTGCGGCGGCTTGATGCCGGACGGAAGAAAGATCCAGGCCAGGATGACAGCCGCCGCGAAGGACGCGTAGAGCCGCCGCCGCGGCCACAGCCCCGCGATCGATGCGCCGACCAGGGCGAGGCCGAAGCCCTCGAGCGTCGGCCGCGTGCCGTACGTCGGGATGAACCAGAAGACAGGCAGGAACGTGCCGAGGATGCTGCCCGCGGTGGACAGCGCGTAGACGCGGCCGGCGGTGTTGCCTCCCGTCTCCACGTCGCGCAGCAGCAGGCGGATCGCGAATGGGCTGACGCAGCCGAGGAGGATGACCGGCGCGGCGAAGAGCAGGACCGTCGCAAAGAGCGTGCCCGCGACCAACCCGACGCTCAGCTCCTTGAAGCCCTGCTGGGACAGCAGCAGGATCGGGTAGCTGACCAGAGGGATGATGCCGATCCACAACCCGGCCCATGCCGTGATCTGGTACAGCAGCTCGTCGTGCGGGTGCTTGTCGGCGAGCCTGCCGCCGATCACGTAGCCCGCGGAGAGGTAGATCAGGATCAGGCCGATCAACACGCCCCAGACGTAAAGGCTCGTCCCGAAATAAGGCGCCAGCAAGCGCGAAGCGCCGAACTCGACGCCCAACGACGCCATGCCGGAGATGAAGACGAGAACCAACAGCCAACCACGCGATCGAGGCGTCAGCTTGGTTGCTCTGCCGCCCACTGGCGCGTCTTCTCGTCCATCGGCACGGGCAGCTGGACGCCCACTTCCGCGTACATGTCACCCACCGGCCCGCCTTTGGGGTCGGGCAGTCCGAGGCCGCGCAGCCGGATCTTTGTCCCGTTCTGGGTCTCGGGCTGGACCTTGAACTTGACCTGGCCGCCTTTGATCGTGGGCGCCGCCACCTCACCGCCAAGCAGTGCGACGCGAAGCGGCACCGGGACCACGACCCGGAGGTCCTTGCCCTCGCGAGTGAAGATCGGATCCGGCGCGACCTGGACGGTCGCGCGCAGCCCGGGCACGCGGAGCACCGTGCCCTCCTTGACGCCCGCGGGAACCTTGACCTCCACCCGGCGGCCGCCGGGCAGTTCCACGGTGCGGCTGGCCCCGCGATAAACCTCGGCCAGGCTCAGAGTGATCGGCGCCTCCACGTCGACCGGCTGCTGCCGCGCTCGACCACGGCCCCCGCTGAAGATCGAGCCGAAGATGTCGCCGAAGCCGCCGCCCTCGCCGAACAGGTCCTCCATCTCATCTGGCGACACGGTGCGGTACTCGACCCGCTGGCCACCCGGGCCGGAGTTCGTGCGGAATGGCCCGCCGCCCTGGCCAGGCTGGACGCCCGCCGCCTGGGCTGAGGCCCAGTTCTCGCCGAACTCGTCGTACAGGCCCCGCTTCTTCGTGTCGGAGAGGACCTCGTGCGCTTCCGAGAGTTCCTTGAATCGCGCCTCGGCCTCCTTGTTGCCCGCATTCAGGTCGGGATGGTGCTTGCGCGCGAGCTTGCGGAAGGCGGCCGAGATCTCCTTCTGCGTGGCCGTCCGCGGCACGCCGAGGACCTCGTAGAAATCTTTCGTCTTGGGCATGGCTATTTCTTAGTTACCCGTTTGTGGTGCTCCACGAATCCCGGCCGCCTTACGTAGCCGAGGGCCTCGTTGATGTGGAGCATCGGCGCATTCTCCGCGTCGTTGCCGGTCCGGACATACGGCACGCCAAGGCTCACCGCCTGGGCGAGGCTCTGCAGCTTCACTGCGCGCGCGATGCCGCGGCCGCGGTAGTCGGCGTGGGTGCATGTGTAACCGGTCCAGACCGTACCGCGCACGGGCGGAAACTTCAGGTAGGAGAGCGCGACAGGATGCCCAGCGTCGAGGGCGATCCAGGTTCGGTCGTTGCGCCGGTCCGGCGCCTTCGTCCGTTGGACGAAGTCTTCGAGGTCCTCGACGAGGACGGTCAGCGAGTGCGGGATGTCCTGCCTCGTCGAGGCATCGAGCTCGTAAACCTTGCGCATCTTATCCGGGTCGGGCCAGGCCTCCAGCGTCGTGAGCTCGATGCCTGTAGCGACCATTCCGTCGAGCGCATCACGCGCCTCTTCGACCAGCTCCGGACCATTTGCCCGAAGGTCCAGCTCCCAGACCTTCTCGGTCCGCTCGCGGCTGTAGCCCAGCTCCTCGAGTGAATCCAGCATCTCAGGCTCGTCCTCCCCGCAGTACGCAAGTAGAAGGACCGCCCCGTCCGCGACCGCACGATCGCCGATCCACGCGAACATCGCGAGGAGCAGGGCGCGATCCAGGTGTGCGCGGTCCAGCCAGACCTCGACCTCGCAGTGCCGGTCCGGCAGCTTCTCCCAGGGGCCGTGGTACCAGGAAAGGAATGCAGCGGGCCGGCCGTCGATCTCGCCGATGAAGCGCTCGAACTTCATGTCCTTGCGTGGATGCTTCCACCGGTAGCGCGTGAGGAGTGGGTCCTGCGGCGTCGCCGCGTTCGACGCGCTCATCAGGTCGGAGGCGAGCTCGGCGTCTTCGAGAGTCGCCGGCCTGTACGTCATCGACACGAGGAATGACTCTAAAGACTGATGACCATCGGGCGGATCTCGGCGCCGTCGATCTCGAGCACTCCTACGGACGGCTGCTGGAACCTCCGCATGTGGCGCGCGACCTGCAGCCAGCACCATTCGAACCACCCCGGTCCTTGCGCCAGGCGGCGCTTTGCGGTCACCGGGTTCCACTGGTGCACGCCACCCGGGTTGAAGAGCAATGCGCCGTCGATCGTTTCGACACGCGCGCGGTGAGTGTGCCCGTACACGATCACGTCGGCATTCGGAAAACGCCTGCGCAGGCTGCGCGGCAGCCCGCGCAGCGGCTGGAAGAACCCGAGGCTCAGCGTCCACAGCAGCGTGCTCGGCTCCTCGATCCAGCGCGAGCGATTGCCGTGCACCACCACGATGCGCCTGCCCTCGACCGTCAGCTCTCGCGTCGGTGGCAGCGAGGTGAGCAGCCGGTCGTGGTCACCTCGCACCGCCTCGACCGGAGCGATCCGCGCCAGCTCATCGAGCGTGGAGGATGCGTTGATATCTCCCGCATGGAGGATCATCGCGACTCCCTGGAGCGCACTGGCCACCCCCTGAGGCAGGTGGTCGATGAATTCAGGGCAATGGGTGTCGGCGACCACCCCGACGCGTGTTGTCACCCGGTACGCGTTTTTGAGGCTACCTGATCCCCGCCGCGGCAAGGCCGGCCGCGTGGGCCGCCGCCGCATCCTGACCCGCATCGAGCACCTGCACCGCGGCCGTCGCGAATGCGTGCGCGCGATGCTGGTCGAGATTCAAGTCGATGTTGGCGAGGGCAAACCACGCGCAGTAGGTCTGCCGGTTGAACGAGACGTTCTCCGGCGGGCGGCTCATCGCGGCGGTCGCCCACTGGACCGCGGTGGCCAGGTCCTTGCCGGTCGACAGGGCCGCGAATGCTCCCTGCGCGGCGGCGTGGCACGCGCTCGCGGGCGCACCGCCCCGCTTGGCCCACGCGAACCACTCGGCATAGGAGCGGTCTTCCGCCGTCACTCCGACCTGGACCTTCGGGTTCTTGTCGGTCTTGCCGTGCTGCTCCACGATCTGCCAGGCCGGTTGGGCAGACGGCTGCGAGCCGGCGGCGGCGCCCGGCTGACCGAACCCGGCGGGAGGCGCCGAGGGCGGCGCCGGTTTGGCGGCAGCCGGCGTTCCCGGCTGAGCAAAGCCGGCCGGAGGCGCGGCCGGAGGCGCCGGCTTGGCGGGAGCCGGCGGGACCTGGGCGACAGGAAGATGGCCAGCTGACGGGGGCACCGGCGGAAGCGGTTGAGGCTCCGGTTTTGGCACGGCGGGCTGGGTCGCCGTGTGCGGGATCGCCTCCTTCGGAGAGAACCACGTCGGAGTGCCGGGTTGTGAGGCCAGCGGTACCTGGGGCGCCCACGCGGGGATCTGCACCGGCGCGGGCCAGTCGGTCTTGTCATCCGGCTCCTGAGCGGCCGTCCCGCTGGGGCCGGGGGCCCAGGCGGGACGCCCCGGCGCCCCTGAGGTCGGCTCAACGGGAGGCCGGGTCGGCGCTGGAGCCGGCGGTGTGCCAGGTGCTGAGGCGGCGGCCGCGGCTGGCGCAGGTTGCGGGGCTGCCGCGGGTTTGGGAGCAGGCATGGGCATCGCCGCAGCCGGCGGTGGGGGTGCGGTTGGCGCCGGAGGGGGGGCAGGCTTCACGGCGGGTGGCGTGATGGTCGGCGGCATTTGCGAAGAGGCCGGCGCGGCGGCTGCGGGCGCCGGCGCAGCGGTAGGCGGAGCCGGGACCGGCGGCGCTGTGGGCATAGGTTCGGTCGGGGCGGGCTCGTTCCTGAGGGCACCCGCGTTGGAATCGAAGCTCTCCGGCCAATTCGGTATGGGCTGGGCGGGGGACGGCTCCTGGTCTTCAAGATCGGATTGGGGCCCATCGGAATGCGGAAGCTCGGAGGGAGGCGGCCAGGCCGGCATCGCTCTTTCCGTCGGCGGCTCGGGCGGCCAGATGTCGGTCTCCTCGGGAGGAGCCGGAGCCGACTCGGACGCCGGGGGCCACGTCGACCTCAGCGCGTCCGCCGCCATGGACCTCGGCGGGTCGGTCAGCGTGACGACCTCCGCCGGCGGTTCGGTGGCGGTCGGTGGCTCGGCGGCCGGCGGTTCGGTGGCCATTGGCGGCTCAGTGGCCTGCGGCTCGGTGGCCGCGGGTGGCTCGGTGGTCGTCGCGGCGGTGGCCGCCGGCTCGGCGACGCTCTCTTCGGCGGCCGCCGGCTCTTCAATTGGCTCGCCCGGGTCGGTGGGGACGGTCTGCGCCCACACGGGTGTTTCCTTCTTCTCCACCTCGCCATTCGCCGCGGACTCGGTCTTCGACCAGTCGGGATCGCCCTTCTGCATCGGCAGCGCAGGCAGGGCCTCGTCGTCCACCGTCTCGTCGTGGGTCTCGCCGGTGTTTTCAGGCGGGGCCACGGGGACCGTGTGCGCCCAGACCGGAGTCGTTTCACGCGTCGGCACGGCCGGCACGGGCTCCGTGGGGGCCGTGACCGGCGGCGTGGAATCCTTCGATTCGTTCGATTCAGGGGGCTCGGTCGCCAAAGCGAAGTCAGTCTAACTTTGCGTTAGCGAGTTTGGACTCCGATTAGAGCGGCGCGCCGACGACGTTCGCGCAGGTTCGCGCCATCGACGGCCGGAGCCAAGGAAAGGGTGGCGCGACTAGGAGCGCATACCTACTGGGGTCCCCGCGTTTTGGTCGCGGGGGCAGCGACGGCGCGCCGGGCCCCTTGACGCAGGCTTTAGCGCCGAAGGCGCCCGGCCGTCTAGGGCGCGAAGATGCGTGAACCTTGGCGGCGCGCCGCTCTACGCGAAGAGGTTTTTCAGGGCGTCTTCGGCCAGCGGGTCGGGCTGCTGCTCGGCCCAATCGGCGGCGTCCGAGGCCTCGCGGTCGCACTCGGCCTGCACCGACGCCGCCTCCTCGGCGGTGATCCACCGGCGCTGCATCAGCCACTTGGTGAAGCGGGCGATGGGATCGTGGCCCGCCGCCTCGGCGAGCTCTTCCTTGGTCCGATATTTCAATTGGTTGTCTTCGGACGTGTGGGAGTTGATGCGCCAGATCTTGGCGTCGATCAGCGTCGGCCCATCGCCGCGCCTGGCCCTGTCCACCGCCTCGCGGCATACCGCGAAGCAGGCCGGGACGTCGGTCCCATCGACCGTCACGCCGGGTATCCCGTAGCCGGCGGCTCGGTCGGCCACGTTGGGGTTGCGCATCTGGAGCCGGATCGGGACCGAGATCGCATAGCTGTTGTTCTCGACGACGAAGACGATGGGCAGCATGTGCACAGCGGCGAAGTTCACGCCCTCGTGGAACTCGCCCTGGCTCGTTCCGCCGTCGCCCACCGTGCACAGCGTCACGCTGTCTTCGCCCTTCAGCTTCGCGGCGTATGCGATGCCGGCGGCCTTGGGCATCCAGCTCGCCACCACCTGAGAGACGGACGCGATCTTCAGCTTGCGATAGCTGTAGCAGCCGCCGGGGATGTTCCGCCCGGCGGACAGCGGGTCGCCCGCCTTCGCGAAGACGGCGAGCATCCATTCCTTCATGGTCAGCCCGCGCACGATCGCGTTCGCGAGTCCGCGGTAGTGGGGCACAAGCCAGTCGTCCGGTCCGATCGCCGCGGTCGACGCGACCTGGATCCCCTCATGCCCTCGGCTCGAGCCGACGAACGGCGCGCGGCCCTGCTTGACCAGGATGTGCATGCGGTCGTCGAGCGCCTTGGCCATGCACATCCAGCGGTGCAGCTGGAGGTACTCCTCGCGCGTCGCTGAATCAGCCCGCGTCGTGGTCGCCATCAGGCTGTTAGCGCCTTCGCGATGTCCACGACTTCCTCCGCGGTCAATCCCATGCGATTCAGGTGATCGTAGTACCGGCGGTGGAAATCGGAGAAGTCGCTGCGCTCCGCCCGCTCCTCGCGCACGCGCTTGACCTCGGCTAGCACCCTTGCCACGAACTCGGGCTCGGGCCGGATGCCCGCATTCCGCAGGGCATGTTCGATCACCAGCGCGCCCGAATGCTTGCCGTAGACGTAGCTGATCTCGGCACCAAGATCGGCCGGCGGCAGGAACTGGTAGATCGCGGGATGGATGAGCATGCCCGCCGTATGGATGCCCGACTCGTGGCTGAACACGTTGAGCCCGATGCCCGGCTCCGTCGGCTGGACTGGGACGCCGCTCACGAGCTCGAGGTGGCGGGCCAGCGTGCGCAGCTTCTCGTACTTGAAATGCGGGATCTCTATCCCGAACAGGTAGCGCAGCTGCAACAGGACCTGGTGCATCGGCGCGTTGCCGGTGCGCTCGCCGATTCCGTTGACGCTCGTCGTGAAGACCTCCGCTCCTGAGCCGAGCGCCATCACGGTGTTCCACGCGCCAAGGCCGAGGTCGTTGTGGAAATGAACCACAAGAGGAGCGTCTGGCGCCGCTGCCTTGATCGCTGGGATGTATTCGCGGACGGCGAATGGCGAGTAGCAGCCGACCGTGTCGGGAGTCGACGGCCGTGTGCCGCCCGCCTTCAATCCCTCGCGGTGGATCTCGCCGATGTAATCGACGTCGGCGCGGCTTCCGTCCTCACCGCCGAACTCGATCGATGTCGCGCCCTGTTCGCGCGCGTAGCGGATGGCGTCACACATCATCCGGATGTTCGCCTCGCGGTAGTACGAGACCGGGAGCTCGAGCCATTCCGATTCCGGAAGCCCGTCGCGGTGTAGAAGCGTCTTGCCGAGCTTGTACTTCACGTGCAGGTCCGATGCCGAGGTGAAGATGAAGTACGTCACCTCGTCGCGCTGAAAGCCGAGCGCGTCGATCACGCGCATCGTGGCGTCGATGTCGCCCTTCGTCGAACGCATCATGCACACGACCTCGAGGTCCGCTCTGAGCTCGCCTCGCTTGCGCCCGCCGAGGATGAGGCGCAGGGTCTCGCGCTCGCCCTCGGAGACGGACGGAAAGCCCACGTCCATGATGTGGACGCCGATGTCCGACAGCATGCGCGCGAGCTCGTACTTGTCCTTGGGGGTGATGGCGACGCCGGGCATCTGCTCGCCGTCGCGCAGCGTGTCGTCGTAGACGCGGATCTTGTCCGCCGGCGGGAACTTCAGGTCGTGGGCGAATCGGGTCGGGTCGCGAGCCAGCTCCTCTAAGGGTTCTTGGAGTTCGACAGGCTTGTCACCTCCCCGCTCGCCGGGGAGGTCGGCGCGCAGCGCCGGGTGGGGCCGTTGGTCAGCCATTAACCGGGTGTACGGCTCATCCGCCGACGCTCCTCCAGCTGCTTGCGGACCCACGGCACCAGCCCGCCCATGCGGAGGAGCTCGTTCATGAACGGAGGAAACGCGTCGCATCGGTACTCGTCACCCTTCGTGAAGTTGCGGATCACTCCTTCTTCGAGGTCGACCTCGAGCTCGTCACCCTCGTCGACCCCCTCGGCCGCCTGAGGCGACTGAAGGATCGGGTAGCCCATGTTGATCGCGTTGCGGAAGAAGATGCGAGCGAACGAGTCCGCAATGACGAGCGAGATTCCGGCGCCGCGGATCGCGACGGGCGCGATCTCGCGCGAAGAACCGCAGCCGAAGTTCGACCCGCTGACCATGATGTCGCCCTGCGCCACCTGCGACGCCCACGTGTCGCGTCCGGGGACGCCTTCCATCGCATGCTTGCCGAGCTCCTTCTCATCGAGCGAGTAGATGGCGTACTTCGCGGGGATGATCTGGTCGGTGTCGATGTTCGCGCCGAATTTCCAGGCGCGGCCGCGGATGGTCTTGGGCAGAGTCATGCGCGAGGCACCGGTTGCCACGTCGTGCCGTCCCACCAGTAGTTGCCGTCGGGCGAGAGAACCGTTCGGATCGGCGGCGCGGCGCGGCGACGGACCAGGATGATCGCGGCGATCAAACCTCCGATGAGGCAGGCGCCCAACGAGAGCAGCACCAACGCGAGGATCGCGACCCCCATGCCGTTGCTCGGCGGCGGAAGGGCAGGGGCCAGAGGCGTGGGGTTCTGCTCGAGGACGGGCGCGTCGCCCGCGGGCGCGAACTCAAATGCCGAGCGGGCCTGCGCCAGGGCGTCGGTCCGCGTGAAGTCGGTGTACGAGCCCATGACTATGTCGTACATGAAGGAGCCCTTCGTGAAAAGCGTATCGGTGGCGTGGAATCCCGAGAGCAGCCACTCGGTGCCGAACGAGTTGGGAATGGCCGTGGTGTCGACGACGGGGGTCGTCGTGTCGGCGCCTTCCGGCAACCAGCTCTTCATCCACGTCCAGAAGGACACCGCGCCCGCCTTGGTGTCGAAGGATTTCACGTCCTCTTCGATCCACGCCTTCTTCGAGGACTTGGAGAACGTCCGCCCGTATCCACCCAGGAAGCCGTAGCTGTCCAGGTGCGTGGCGACATCCGCACGGGTCTGCGCGTCGTCGTAGACGTAGTCGGTGAACGTCTGCGCGTCGAACGGCCCCTCCAGCGTGTTGGCGGCCGGAACCGACTCGATCCACCCGCCGTCCGGGGCGTTGACGAGCATCTTCAGGAGCGCTGCCGGGTCGGGCGACGGGCCCGCCGCCTGGGCTGTTGCCGGGACCATCCACAGCCCCACGGCGACGACGACGGCCAGGCGCCTCACCGGATCGCGGCGGGCATGTGGTCGAGCACCTCGCTCGGGTGCGAGATCACGCCGGTTACCGCGCTCGCGGCGGCGACCGCGGGGTTGGAGAGATAGACCAGCGCCTTCGGGTGACCCATGCGTCCCGGGAAGTTGCGGTTGGTCGTGCTCAAGCAGACCTCTCCCTCACCGAGCACGCCCATGTGCCCGCCAAGGCACGCTCCGCACGTCGCCGTCGTCCACGCCGCGCCCGAGGCGAGGAAGACCCCGATCAGGCCCTCCTTCTCCGCCTGGATCGCCACCTGGTGCGAAGAGGGCGTGATGATCAGCCGCACCCCGGGCGCCACCTTGTGGCCGTCGAGCACCGCCGCCGCGCGCCGCAGGTCGGTGATGCGCGAGTTGGTGCACGACCCGATGAACACCTGGTCGAGCCGAGTGCCGGCGACCTCGGAGAGCGGCGCGTAGTTGTCCGGTGACATCGGCTTCGCGACCCCGAGCTCGACCGCCTCGGCGTCGAACTCGAAGGCCTTCTCGTACTCGGCGTCCGGGTCGGAGGTCACCGGCGTGTAAGGCCGCTTGGCGCGGCCTTCGAGGTACTGCCTCGTGACGTCGTCGAACTCCATGATCCCGTTCTTGGCGCCGGCCTCGATCGCCATGTTGGTCATGGTCAAACGGGCCTCCATGTCGATGTGGCGGAGCGCCTCGCCCGTGTGCTCCATCGCCTTGGACCGCGCTCCGTCCACGCCGATCTTGCCGATCACGTAGAGGATCAGGTCCTTCGCCTCGACCCACTCCTTGAGGCGGTTGCGATAGACGAACTTCAGAGTCTCCGGGACGCGGAACCACAGCTCGCCTAGCGCGAACACGCACGCAAGGTCGGTCGAGCCGATGCCCGTGGCGAAGTTGTTCAGCGCGCCGTAGGTGCACGAGTGCGAGTCGGCGCCGACGATCAGCTCGCCCGGAAGCACGAGGCCGTTTTCCGGCAGCACGGTGTGGCAGATCCCGCCCTGCCCCACCTCGAAGTACCACTTGATGCCCATGTCGCGCGAGAACTCGCGAGTGAGCCTGCCGAGCGTGGCGCTCGCGGCGTCCTTGGCGGGCTGGAAGTGGTCCTGCGTCACAGCCACGCGCTCGGGATCCCAGATCTTGTCCGCGCCCATCTGCTCGCGCATGATCCTTCCGGTCGGCGGGATGGTCAGGTCGTGGCCCATCGCGAAATCGACCTTCGCGAGCACGAGGTCGCCCGGCCGCACGCCGTCGCGCCCTGCCCCGCGGGCCAGGATCTTCTCGGTCATGGTCATGCCCATGGGCAATTAATCTCCCAACCTCTTCGCCACCGAATCCCCGCACTCGCCCGTCGACAGGTTTCCACCGAGGTCGCGCGTGCATTCGCCTGCGCGGATGGCGGATTCGACCGCACCCTCGATCGCATTAGCCATATCAAGAAAACCCAGGTGTCTCACCATCATAGATGCGCTCAGAATCGCCCCGATCGGGTTCACGATCCCCTTCCCCGCGATGTCCGGCGCCGTGCCGTGCACCGGCTCGAACAGGCCGCGCCCGGTCTGCGGGTTGATGTTTCCGGAGGGCGCGATGCCCATGCCGCCGATCAACTCGGCGGTCAGGTCAGAAAGGATGTCGCCGAACAGGTTGCCGGTCACGATGACCTCGAACTGGCTCGGGTCCCTGACGAGCTGCATCGCCGCCGCGTCGACATATAGATGGCGGGTCTTGATGTGCGGATGCTTGGCCGCCACCGCCTTCCACTGCTGCTGCCACAGGCCGCCCGCGTGGGTCATGGCGTTGGACTTGTCGACCATCACCACCTCCCGGCTCGCGACCTGAAAGGCGTAGTCGACGATGCGCGTGACGCCGAGATAGGTGTTGAGGTCCTCCTGGATCGCGACCTCGTGCTCGGTGCCTTGCTTGAAGCGACCGCCCATGCCCACGTAGAGGCCCTCTGTGTTCTCGCGCACGATGAGCAGGTCGACCTTTCGTTTCTGCTCCCGGCGCAGCGGCGAGAGGCGGTCGTCGTAGAGCTTCGCCGGACGCAGGTTGACGTAGAGGTCGAGCTCGAACCGGAGCCTTAGGAGCACGCCGGCGAGGTACGCGGCGTCGTTGACGCGTGGATCGCCGACCGCGCCGAAGAGGATCGCGTCCGCCTTCCGCAGCTCGGTCCATGTCGCGGCGGGGATCGGTTCGCCGGTGCGGATGTACTGATCGGCGTTGACCTCGTACTCCTGAAAGTCGAAGTCCGCGCCGGCCGCGCGAAGCACCTTGATCGCCTCGGGCACCACCTCCTTGCCCGCCCCGTCACAGGGCAGGACCGCGATGTGCTTACGCAGGGGTGGCTTCCTTCTCACGCAGCTTGTAGCGCTGGATCTTGCCGGTCACGGTCTTGGGCAGCTCGGGCACGAACTCGATCAAGTGTGGGTACTGGAAGCGCTGCAGCCGGGACTTGCAGTGCTCCTGGAGCTCGGCGATCAGCATGTCGCCCGTGGCCGTCCCGTTCTTCGCGATGACGAACGCCTTGATCTTGACGAAACCTTCGACCTCAACGCCGACCACGGCGCTCTCCTGCACCGCGGGGTGCTCGAGCAGCGTGGACTCGATCTCGATCGGAGAGACCCACAGCCCGCTGACCTTGATCATGTCGTCGGAGCGCCCCTCGTACCAGTAGAAGCCGTCTTCGTCGACGCGATAGCGGTCGCCGGTGAAGAACCAGTCGCCGAGGATGGACCGCTTCGACTTTTCATGCTGCGCCCAGTAGAGCGCGAGCGCGCTGTCGCCCTTGACGTAAAGGTCCCCGGCTTCGCCCTTCTTCACGTGCTCGCCTTCGTCGTCGAGGATCTTCAGCTCATATCCAGGGACGGGCTTTCCACTGGAGCCCGGCCTCAGCTCGTCGAGCCGGTTCGAGCAGTAGATGTGCAGCATCTCGGTCGAGCCGACGCCGTCGAGGATGGTCAGCCCGAATGTGTCCTTCCAGCGCCGCCAGACCTCTGCCGGCAGGGCCTCGGCAGCCGCGACGCAGTGCCGGATGCTGCTCAGGTCGCGTGTTTTGGCGCCGTCGAAGTTGAGGATCGCGTTGTACAGCGTGGGTGCGGAGAAGAAGAGCGTGGGTTTGCGCTTCTCGATGGTCTCGAGCACCGTCGCGGGCGTATGCCGTCCCGCGTGCAGAACGGTCGAGGCGCCGACCCAGTAGGGAAACGTGAGGTTGTTGCCGAAGCCGTAGGCGTGGAAGAGGCCTGTCGTGGAGAACGTGGTGTCTCTTTCCGTGATGCCCAGCACCTGCTCCGCGTAGGTGACGCAGGTGTAAGGGATGTCGTGCTGGAGGTGGACGACCGCCTTCGGTTTGCCCGTGGAGCCGGAGCTGTAGAGCCAGAACGCCATGTCGTCCCTGCGGGTGGGAGCCGCTGGCATCTCATGGCTGTCGGGCTCGAGCCGGTCCGCGCGGAGCAATTTCGGTTTGCTTGACGCGCGGTCTGCCGCGGCCTTGAGCTTTACCTCTGTGTTGGCGTCGACGATCACGACGCTGGCGAGGGAGTCGGCGATGTAGTGGTCGTAGTCCTCGCTGCGCTGGAGCAGCGGGTTCACGGGGACCGGGATGGCGCCCAGACGGATCGCGCCGAGGAAGGCGGCGACCCAGCCCGGGCTGTCGTAGCCGGCGACGAGTATGCGCTCCTCCCTCCGCACGTCCAGGTCGTGGAGGGCCCGGGCCGCGCCGGTGGCGAGCTTGTGGAGCTCGCCGTAGGTGACGTCGCCGGAGACGGAGTGGATCGCGACCTTGCCCGTCCGCCCCGCCTCGAGGTTGCGCTCGATCAGGTCGGCGCCGACGTTGTAGCGGTCCGGGAGATCCACCTTCCTTGCCAATCTTGTCATGGTCGGCGAGGCTTCGATGACCGCCCACTCCGACGGTCGGACTACCGCGCGGACCTGACTAGAAATTCGGGTCTATGGTTTGCGCGTGAAACATCCACTTTGGAATTACGCGGGACCTGTTGCGGGGATTCTCTTCGTGGTGCTGTCTCTCGCCGGCTTTGCCATCCATGGCTATCCGAGCGGCAACGGCGCGGAGATAAAGCACTGGATCGCTACCACCAACGCCACCCGGTTTGGTGCAGGCATCTGGATCGAGGCATTGGGCTACCTCTTCCTGCTGCCCTTCGCGGCATGGCTGGTCCGCGATCTGCGCCGGCCGGGCGTCGCGGACTGGCCGGCTGACGTCGCGTTTGGCGCCGCGGTGCTTTGCACCGGCTCGGCGCTGCTGAGCAACGGCATCTGGACCGGCCTCGTGGATGCCGGCCGCGGCGGTCTCGACCCAAACATCCTGGCCGGGATCAAATACATAGCAAGCGATACCTTTTCCGCGAGCGGACTTTTCTACGGCTTGTTCATCATCGCCGCGGGCGTCACGGCTGCGGTGGCAAGATCCCTCCCACCGTGGTTGGCCTGGGCGGCCGTGGTCATCGGCGTGCTCGGAGTGATCCCTCCAACTTCTTTGCCCGCGTCTCTGGCGCTGGATCTGTGGATCCTCGCCGTTTCCGGGCGGGCGGCTCTTGACCTGCGGACCCCGCGACAGTCTAAGCCGCGGCGGGAAGCACGACGATCGACGTGACCACCGTCGGCCACGTCCCGGTAAGCACCATGGCCGTGGTCCTGGTCCCGCTGATGTCGCAGGCGGCCGCCGTGTCGACGCACAGGCGGTAGAGCTCGAGGTCGACGCTCGTTTCACTGGCTCCGGTTCCACCCTTGAGGTGCGACACCAGGACTCTCGATGCATCGAGAAATCGGGCGGGCCCCCACTCGCCGGAAAAGCTTGAAGAAAGCTGCTGCGTCGGATGCCCGCCCTTGGCGACGTAGATGCCCATGTCGGCGGCCACCGGATCGGTTTGCGAATCCGATGCGAACAGGACCAGCCCGTCGTCGCTCACGTCGAGTGGGGTGAACCAGTGGTTCTTCTCGGTGATGATCCGGGTCGCGGTTCCGTCCGGCCCGGTCAGGTCGATGGCGTTCTGCCAGGGATAGCGCACGGTGGGACCGTCGCCGAGATCGACATGCGCTGTCGTGGCGAAGAACCTGCCGCTCGGCGAGATGGCCAGCTGGTTGTTGGGGCCCTGGTTGAGGACCGAGATGGTGCCGCTCGCGGGGTCGACCTTGACGAGGCCGAAATCGCCCATCCCCTCGTATCCGACCTTCGTGGCAAGGATTCCGGCCGTGGTCCATCGCAGCGGCATCAGCCACCGGTCTCCGGCGACGGTGGCAAGCGTCTGCACCGCCGCCGACTGAACCTGCACCAGAAGCAGCTTGTGGCCGCCACCGATGGCGAGTTGTGTACCGTCGGGACTCAGGACACCTCCAAGCGGTCCCGGATCCCCGATGCCCAATTGGCTGAGTGTCCCCAGAGATCGGCGTCCGCCGGACGCGAGATCGAACACCACGACCGTGCTGCTGTCATCCGCGCTGCTGCCCTCGAGCTCGACGACGGAGCGAGAATCCGCCGCCACCAGCTGGCGGTTCTGCGGGGGCCACTCCATGAGCCTGTCGTTGATCGTGGCCTCCCCGGTCACCGACAGGCAGTGGATCAAGTCGCCTGCAAAGCCTGCACCCACCGGGTTGACCCGAACGCCGAAGATCGCCGTGACCGGCTCAGGGCATGGCGTCTGCACCGCGGGTGCCGACGGTGGCGAGACTGTCGTGGACGCCGAATGTTGAGTGGGCGTTGCGTTGCACGCGGCCAGGCCCAACGCGAGAAAGGACATCGCGACTCCAACCGTCATGGGCGTTCGGCCGCCACGCCATACAGCACCGTCAACGCCAATTGAACGTGATGGTTACGAGCGCTACTGGCGGACGATCGCGGCGGCACCCTTCCTCAGGACGTACTTCTGAATCTTTCCCGTCGCCGTCTTGGGCAGCTCCGGGACGAATGTCACCCCGTGCGGGGCCTTGAAGTGGGCGAGGCGGTCGCGCGTGAACGCGATCAGCTCCGGCTCGGTGGCGCTCGCGCCAGGCTTCAGCACCACGTAGGCGAAAGGAGCCTCTCCCCACTTCTCGTGTGGCAGGCCCACGATCGCCGCCTCCTGCACGGCCGGATGGCGGAGCAGCACACCCTCGACCTCCAGGCTCGAGATGTTCTCGCCGCCGCTGATGATCACGTCCTTGATCCGGTCGCGGATCTCGACGTAGCCATCCGGATGCAGGACGGCCGCGTCGCCCGTGTGAAACCACCCGTCACCCATGACCTTCTTGGTCGCCTCAGGGTCGTTGTAGTAGCCCTTCATGATCACGTTGCCTCGCGCGACGATCTCGCCCAGCGTCTGGCCGTCGGCTGGCACGTCTTTTCCGGTTTCGTCGACGACGCGCAGCTCGCCCGACGTGATCAGCTCGACACCGGTACGGGCCTTGATGATCCCGAGCTCGGTGGTTCCCAGCTTCTTGTGCTCCGGACGGGGCTCACAGATGGTGATGAAGGGAGCGGTCTCGGTGAGCCCGTACACCTGTGTCACGTCCCACCCGAGATCCCCTTCCATGCGCTCGATCGTTGCGGCAGCCGGCGCGGCCCCCGCGGTGATGACATGCACGCCCTTGGGCACGTCGCCCCGCACGTCAGAGGAAGCGTTGGCGAGGGCGATCAGGATGGTCGGCGCGGCGCATAGCCAGCCAACCTTCTCCTTGCGGATCAGGTCGAACACCCTGGCCGGCTCCACCTTCGGCAGGCAGACGTGTGTGCCTCCGACGGCCGTGATGATCCAGACGAACGTCCAGCCGTTCGCATGGAACATCGGCAGTGTCCACAGATAGCGGTCGCCGACCGTGATGTGGAAATGCACGAGCGTCCCGACCACGTTCGCCCACGCGTTCCGGTGGGTGATCATCACGCCCTTCGGCTTGGCGGTCGTTCCGCTCGTGTAGTTGATCGTCAGGAGATCGGTCTCGGCGATCTCGGGTCGCGTGAAATCTGGCTCTGCCGCCGCGACTGCGGGCTCGTACTCGATCCATCCTTTGCGACCGCCTGCGCTCCCCAGGCTGACGAACTGCTCGACACCGGTGAGCTGGTCGCGGACTCCGTCGATGGCGTCGAGGTAGTCCGGATAGACGCACAGAACCTTGGTCCCGGAGTGCGAGGTGATGTAGACGAAATCCTCGGCGGTCAGGCGGTAGTTGATGGGCACGAGAACCGCGCCGATCTGCGGCACGGCGTAGAAGGACTCGAGCTGCTCGTGAACGTTCGGCGCGATGTAGGCGACGCGGTCTCCCTTCTGCACGCCCATCGCCTGGAGCGCCGACGACCACCTGTCGCAACGGTCGAAGAACCGCTCGTAGGTCAGGCGCAGGTCGCCGTCGACGACACCGATGCGCTCCCCATAAAGCTTGCGCGCTCGTCGAGCGAACTCGAGGGGTGTGAGCGGCGTCTCCATCTGCGTTCCTCCTGCTGCCGTCCTATGAGTTGAGCATCAACGCGAAGTCCGCGTCCTTGATCCCGCCGACGAACGCGCTGTGCGCCCTTGGCTCGAGCTCGACCGAGCGCTCGTAGACGAAGGCGTAGACGTTGTCGATGGTCCAGTCGCCGTAACCCTGGATGCGCAATCCGTAGCGAAGACCCTCGTCCTGCCGGCCGCGCTGGTAGATCTCGGAGGCCCGGGCGTAGATGGCCTTCAAGATCTCGAGCTGCATCGAGAGCTCGGCGATGGTCCTCGCGTCGCCCTCCGCCTCGACCAATTGCTCGACCTGAGTTTCGAGGTCGGCGATCTCCTTTTGGTAGTCGTCCACCCCACGGTGGAGTTTAGGACTCGGCTATGGGATTAAGTAGTGGGTCGCCACCGAGGCGGCGATCAGGATGGCGATGATGTTGACCACCTTGATCATCGGGTTGATGGCCGGCCCGGCGGTGTCCTTGTTGGGGTCGCCCACCGTGTCGCCCGTCACCGCCGCCTTGTGCGCCTCTGAGCCCTTGCCTCCGAGGTGGCCCTCCTCGATGTACTTCTTGGCGTTGTCCCAGGCGGCGCCGCCGCTGGTCATCTGAATCGCCAGGAAGAGGCCGGTCACGATCGCGCCGAGGAGCATCCCGCCCAGGGCGCGGGGCCCAAGGATGAAGCCGACGGCGATCGGCGCGATGACCGGGATGATGCCCGGCAGGACCATCTCCCGTTGTGCGGCAGCGGTCACGATGCGCACCGCGGTGCCGTACTCGGGGCGGGCCGTGCCCTCGAGGATGCCCGGGATCTCTCGGAACTGGCGCCGCACCTCCTCGACCACGAGGCCGCCTGCCCGACCCACCGCGAGTATGGCCAGCGACCCGAACAGAAACGGCAGGATGCCACCGAAGAACAGACCCACGATGACGCGCGGATCCGCCAGCTCGAAGGTCGTTGGATGCCCCGCTCTGGCGAGTTCCTGCGTATAGGAGGCGAACAACACCAGCGCGGCGAGGCCGGCGGAGCCGATGGCATATCCCTTGGTCACAGCCTTCGTGGTGTTGCCGACGGCGTCGAGAGGGTCCGTCACCCCGCGCACCTCTTTCGGCAGGTCGGCCATCTCTGCGATGCCGCCGGCGTTGTCGGTGATCGGCCCGTAGGAGTCGATGGCGACGATGATGCCCGTCATCGACAGCATCGCCACCGCGGCGATCGCGATGCCGTAGAGACCGCCCAGCCAGTAGCTGAGCAGTATGCCTACGCCGATCACGACCACAGGCAGCGCGGTCGACATCATGCCTATCGCCTGCCCGGCGATGATGTTCGTTGCGTGGCCGGTCACCGACGCCTTGGCGATTAGGTGGACCGGCCAATACGCGGTTTCGGTGAAGTACTCCGTGATGGCGACGATCAGCACCGTGATGATCACGCCGACGAGCCCCGCGTAAAACAGGTTGCCCGGATTGCTCACGCCGCCGCCGGCCGGAAGATATCCGTTGGTACTCATGTATCGCGTCACGAAGTAGAAGCCGATGACCGCGATCGCAACGGCGACCAGAAGCCCCGCATAGAGCGCGCCCATGATCCAGCGCGGGTTGAAGACGCGGACGAAGAAGCTCCCCGCGATGGAACCGACGACACTGACGGCGCCGAGCAGCAGCGGATAGACGACCCACCCGATCTGGTTCTTGAACAGCAGTGAGGCCAGCAGCATCGCGGCGATCATCGTGACCGCGTAGGTCTCGAATAGGTCTGCCGCCATGCCTGCGCAGTCGCCGACGTTGTCGCCGACGTTGTCGGCGATGACCGCTGGGTTGCGCGGATCGTCCTCGGGGATGCCCACCTCCACCTTCCCAACCAGGTCGGCGCCCACGTCGGCGGCCTTCGTGTAGATGCCTCCCCCGAGCCGCGCGAACACCGACACGAGGCTCGCACCGAAGGCCAACCCGACAAGCGCGTCGGGATTCTTGAAGATGAGGTAGGCAGCCGAGACGCCGAGCAGGCCGAGGCCGACGACCATGAAGCCGGTCACCGCACCGCCGCGGAAAGCCACTTGCAGCGCCTTGTTGAGTCCGCCGCGGGCAGCTTCCGCGGTGCGCACGTTTGCGCGCACGGCGATGTTCATCCCGACGTAGCCGGCCGAGGCCGAAAGCACCGCGCCGACGATGTAAAGGGCGGCGGTCTTCTTGTCGATGAAGATCCCGATGATGACCGCGATGATCACGCCGATGATCGCGATCACTGTGTACTGCCGGTTCAGGTAGGCGTTCGCGCCCTCCTGGATCGCCGCCGCGATCTGCCTCATCCGGTCGTTGCCGGACGGCTGCCTCAGGACGACGAAGATCAGAGCGACCGCAAACGCGACAGCGGCCAGTCCGCCGGCCACGCCGAACCAAGCTGTATTCGGATCCACTAACCCTCCCTCGACAAGCGGATCAAAGAAAAACGCCGCCGCGATAGGTTAAAGGAACCGGAAATTCATCATCGGTCACCAGGAGAGCTCGAAGCGGTCGAGGCCGCCGGTCGCCTCCGACCACCGCGTCTCGACCCGATCGACCCGCGAATGACGTGGACCCTCCTCGACCGCGTGCTTCAATTGCTCGAGCTCCTGCCGTCCGCCTTCTGCGATCAGCTCCACGCTGCCATCGTCGTTGTTGCGCACCCAGCCGCGCAGGCGGAGCTGCTGCGCCCTGCGCTGGACGAAGTAGCGAAAGCCGACACCCTGCACGTCGCCGCGGACCACCGCATGCAGCCGCTCCATGGTTATATGGTCGCCGAGTGTCCACCTCGAGCATCGTGGCGATCGGCGACGAGCTGGTCGGCGGTTTCACCCTCGACACCAACTCGCACTGGATGGCGGAGCGGCTTCGCCTGCTCGGCTATCCGGTGAAGCGAGTGACGCAGATCCGCGACAAGCCGAACGAGATCGTCGACCAGCTCCAGCGCGAGCTCGATGACAAGGAGGTCACGGACGTCTTCCTGACCGGCGGGCTCGGGCCTACGCCCGATGACCGTACGTTCGCCGCCCTCGCCGAGGCGCTGGGCAAGGAACTCGTGGTGTGGGAGGAGACGCGGGCGCGCATCGAGCGCCGCGTCCAGCGCATGCATGCGATGGGCTTGCTCGAGTCACCGGTCGTCACCGAGGGCAACCTCCGGATGGCGCGCATCCCCGCGGAGCCTGCGCACGTCTTCCGCAACCGCCGTGGCATGGCGCCTGGCACGATCTACGAGGCGAACGGCAAGCGGATCTTCGTCCTGCCGGGCGTGCCGATGGAGATGAAGGGCATCTTCACCGAGGAGATCGAGCCAGAGTTCCTCGCCGGCGGCTCGGCGGCCTCCGTCCGCGAGGTGCGCTTCAATTTCGCGGTCGAGGCGAAGTTCTATCCGCTGATGCGTGAGCTCGAAGAAACGTTTCCCGACGTCTCTGTCGGCTCCTACCCGAACTTCGAGACAAAAGAGCTGGTCATCCGCTGTCTGGGCGCCGATCCGAAACGGGTCGAAGCTGCGGTCGAGGTGGTGCGGCGCGGCGCCCTGACGCTCGGCTTCTCTGCCGTCTCCTAGCTCGCCCGGAGCTTGCGTTCGAGGAGCGAGCGCTCGGCGGGGTTCTGGCAAAGCTCTAGGGCGCGGAGGCGCGCCTCTCGCGCGAGCGCCTTCTGGCCCATCTCGTCGAGCAGCTCCGCCCGCGTGGCGTGAAAGAGGTGGTATCCGCCGAGGGAGATCGCCAGGTCGTTCACCTCGCCCAGCGCAACCTGCGGGCTCGCAAAGCGGCTCAACGCCACCGCGCGGTTGAGGCGGACGACCGGCGTGTCGGTCAAGCGCAGCAGCGCGTCGTAGAGCACGACGATCTGCGCCCAGTCCGTCTCCTCCCATGACGACGCCTCGGCGTGCACCGCCGCGATGGCCGCTTGCAGCTGATAAGGACCTGTGACCCCCAGCGCCGCCGCGGCGTGTAGCACATCGATGCCCTCCGCAATCCCCGCGCGGTTCCAGAGCGAGCGGTCCTGGTCGGGCAGCAGCACCATCTCACCGGCGGCATCGAAACGCGCTCGCGCCCGGGCGGCGTGCAGCTTCATCAACGCAAGCAGACCCAGCACCTCCGCCTGATCCGGCAGCAGGGTGGCGAGCAGACCGGTCAGCCACAGAGCGTTCTCAGCCATGTCACGACGCATGGCAGCCGCCGGGCTGTGGCTCAAATAGCCTTCGTTGAACATCAGGTAGAGCACCGCAAGCACCGCGTCGACCCTCGGTATCAGTTCGGGACCCTGGGGCACCCGGTACGGGATGTTCGCCTCGACGATCTTTCGCTTCGCACGCACGATGCGCTGCGCCATCGTCGGTTCGGCGACCAGGAATGCGGCCGCGATCTCCTGCGTGGTGAAGCCCGCGACCGCCCGCAGCGTGAGCGCAACTTGAGATTCCGGCGCCAGGGCCGGGTGGCAGCACGTGAAGATCAGGCGAAGCCGGTCGTCTGCCTCCGGCGGATCACTCGCCACGGTCGAGCGCTCGAGCAGCGCTACCTTCTCGGCGTAGCGCTTGTCGCGCCTCAGCACGTCGATCGCCCGCCGCCGGGCGGCCGTCATCAGCCACGCGCCCGGCTTCTCGGGTATGCCGTGCACCGGCCAGGTCTCGAGCGCGGCGAGCAAGCTGTCCTGGACGACTTCCTCGGCCACGTCGAAGTTGCCGATCAGGCGCACCATGGCGCCGGTCAGCCTTGCCGCCTCCTCGCGGAAGACCGTGGCCAGTGCCTCGTCGGTTGTCGCTCGTGTCAGGGCCTCAGTGTTCCACGACCGGGCGCACCTCGACGCCCATCTGGCCCGGCCAGGTCTTGGCGATCTCCAGCGCCTCGTCGAGGTCGGCCACCTCCACTTCCGCGTAGCCGCCGATGACCTCTTTCGACTCGATGTACGGACCGTCCGTCACCACCGGCTTGCCATCCCTGAAACGAACTGTCGTTGCGGTGTGCGGGCCCTTCAGCTCGTGGCCGCCGACGATGTTGCCCGCCTTGCCGTACCTGTCGAACCATTCCTCGATCCGCTGTAGGCGGTCGCCAGCTCGGGGTTCTGGGCGCGCTCCTCGGGTTCCATGGTGCCGACGAACAACAGGACATATTTCATCTCGTTCCTCCTTCCCCTAACGACGAACAGCCGGCTGGAAAATCGACAGGTCAGGAGCCGGTGAACTCGGGCTCCTGCTTGCTCAGGAAGGACATGATGCCGATCGCGGCGTCCGTGCTCAACGCAGCTCGGGCGAAGTTCTGAGACTCGACTTCGAGCGCCTCGTCGAGGCGGAGGTCCCAGCCTCGGTGGATCGCGTCCTTGATCATCGCGATGGCGAAGGTCGCGGCCTTGGCGAGCTTGCCCGCGAGCTCCTCCACCGCGGCCTGGAACTCCTCCGGCGGGACGGCGCGGTCGACCCAGCCGACCGCCTCCGCCTCCCTGGCTGAAAGGCGCGTCGACTCGATGATGTAGCGCTGGGCACGAGCCCTGCCGATGAGTCGAGGCAGGCGTTGCGTCCCGCCCGCCCCCGGAATGATTCCAAGCGACGACTCGGTCTGGCCGATTCGCGACCGGCCGTCTTCAACCATGATCCGGAAGTCGCAGCACAGCGCGAGCTCGCTCCCCGCGCCCAGGGCATGGCCTTTGATCGCTGCGATCACGGGTTTTGGACACCGTTCGATGGCGTTGAAGTGATGGTTCACGCGCCGCATGAGGAGAGCGATCCTGTCGACCGCATCCGGCGCTTCGCGATCGAACCCTCCGAGTGCGGCGGTCAGGTCCATCCCTACGCTGAAGTACTTCTCGTACTCGCTGACGAGGACGACGACGCGGACGGACGGATCATCGCCGAGCTCCTTGAAGGCCGCCGCGATCTCCTGGACGAAACCCTCTTCGACTGAGTTGTTGCCCTTCCGGTGCATGACGACGCGCGCAACGCCGCCGTCACGCGTGACGTCGACCAGCCCGCCCATCAGTAGACGAACAGTGGGATGCCGCCCGCAACCTCGACGGTCGTGCCCGTGATGTAGTCGGCCTCATCGGAGCAGAGGAACGCGATGGCGTGTGAGATGTCCTTCGGTTCACCCGGTCGCTTGAAGATCGTCCGTGCGGTTTCCCGCTCCTGATACTTCGGGTCGAGGAACTGAAATCCTTCCGTCTTGATGATCCCGGGCACGATCGCATTGGACGTGATGTTGTGCCGCCCGCCTTCGAGCGCACAGCTCTTCGCGAGACCGATGCACCCGGCCTTGCTCGCCGAGTAGCTCGCCTGCCCGTAGACGCCCATGGTGCCGGCGACCGAGGCCATGAAGATCACCCGGCCCCACTTCTGCTCGACCATGTAGGGCCACGCCTCCTTAGTGCAGTTGAAGGCGCCAGTCAGGTTGACTTTGATGTCGCGATCCCACAGGCGGTAGTCCATGGCCTCGATCCGGGCCACGTTGTCGAGGGTCGCGGCGTTGTTGATCAGGATGTCGATCCGGCCGAACTCGTCCTTGACCTTCTTCATGACGTCGCGGATCTGTTCGCGGTTGGTCACGTCCATCTTGATCGCGAGCGACTTCCGTCCTATCTTGCGGATGTCTTCCGCCGTCTGATTGGAATGCACCCAGCCCTGCGACAGCGCGATCAGCGCCAGCGCACTGTCCGCGTCGTCGGCTGTCTTCTGGAGATCCGGGTCGTCCTCGACCAGGATGTCGGTGATCACCACGTCGGCGCCCGCCTCCGCAAGGGTCAGCGCGTCCTGCCGCCCCAGCCCGCGCGAGGCGCCCGTGATCACAGCAACCTTGCCTTTCAAATCGAACATCCGCTTACCCCCTCAATAATCCCCACGAAATCGGAGGCTGCGCCTGCGATTTCGCGGGGACCCCTTTTTCAACCCTGGAGCCTAATCGTGGCGCGCTGGCCCGCGATGGCGCGCGAGATGACGAGCCTCTGGATCTCGGCCGTGCCTTCCCAGATCTGGTAGATCTTCGCGTCCCGGAACCACTTCTCGACCGGGTACTCCTTGATGTAGCCGTAGCCGCCGAGGACCTGGATCGCGTCGGTCGTCACCTCCATGGCCACGTCCGCCGCGAAGCACTTCGCCATCGAGCCTTCCGCGCGCTCGAACGGCATGCCCTGAGTCGCCATCCATCCCGCGCGCCAGATGAGCAGGCGCGCGGCGTCGATCTTCATCGCCATGTCGGCGAGCTTGAAGCCGATCGCCTCGTGCTGCCAAAGTGGCTTGCCGAACTGCTTGCGGTCCTGGGCATACTCGAGCGCAAACTCATACGCCGCGCGAGCGATGCCGAGCGCTCCGCTGGCGACACCTGGTCGCGTCGCCTCGAGCGTCATCAGCGCACCGAGCGCACCCGGCCCGGCGTTGTCGGCGTCGGGCTCGCCGCCGAGCCGGTGGTCGAGCGGCACGCGGCAGTCTTCGAGGATGACCTGCGCCGTGTGGCTCGCGCGCACGCCGAGCTTCTTTTCCTTGCGGCCCATGCGCAAGCCGGGCGTGTCCTTCGGGATCAAAAACGAGGCGATGCCGGCCGGGCCCTTCGACGGGTCGGTGTTGGCGTAGATGACGTGGTAGTCGGCGATGCCGCCGTTCGTGCAGAACTGCTTGGTGCCGTTCAGCACGTACTCGTCGCCGACCCGCGTCGCTCGCGTCTTCATCGCGAGCGCATCCGAGCCTGAGTCAGGTTCGGTCAGGCCAAGACCGCCGATGACGAGCCTGTCCGGGTTCGTGAACTCGGGCAGCCAGCGCTTCTTCTGCTCCGCGGTCCCGCTGGACCGGATGCCCGCTATGGCAAGCCCCATCGACTGGATGCAGACGGCGATGCCGGCGCATCCCCAGCTCAGCTCCTCGTTGAGGATGAGCTCGGTGAGAAAGTCGAACCCCTGCCCGCCGTACTCCTCGGGCAGAAAGGCGGCTGGGCTGAGGCCGAGCTTGTGCGCCTTCTTGACGACCTCGTAGGGAAACTCCTCGGTCTCGTCGAAATGCGCGGCGATGGGCCGGATCTCCTTCTCGGCGAACTGATGGGCCAGCCGGCGGATCTCGTCCTGTTCTGGCGTGAGCGCGAACTCGAGGGTCACGCGATCTCGGTCGTCGACTTTGTCAGCACCGCCTCCCCCTTCTGGTTCAGAGCCGTCAGCTCGAGCCTCTCATCCGCCGCGCGCGACGCGGTGAACGTGACCGTGTCGCCGGGCTCGACCATGCCGGCGAAGCGGACCGAGATGCGGCGCAACCGCGACGGTCCGCCCACCTCTTCCGCCGCGACCGTGGCCAATATGCCCATCTGCAGCATGCCATGCGCGATGACGCCGGGCAGCCCGACCGACCTCGCGAAATCGTCGTCGAGGTGGATCGGGTTCTGGTCGCCCGAAGCGTCGGCGTAGGCGGCGATCTGCTCGCGCGTGAACGTGACGCGTCGCTCGGTCATGAGCGAATCACAAAGAGAGCACGAGACCGGCACACTGGAGCCCCCTTGGAGTCTGTCGTGTCCGTCTCGAAGCTGACGAACCTCATGCCGCGCCGGCTGATGTCGGACGCGACCCGGCCGCGCGAAACGACGGTCTCTCCAACGCGGGGGTGGCGCGTCCACTCGAACTCCTGCTCGGCGTGGAGCAGCCTGGAGAAATCCACCGCCGCCTCCTCATCCCCGAAGAGATGCAGCGCGGTGACGCCGAGCGAATAGACGGCCGCAAAGGTCGGCGGCACGCCGTCGTCGGGGTCGGCGCCGATCGCACGCGCAAAGCCGGCCACGCGCTCGGGCTCGATCTCGAATCTCACCGCCGGGTACGTCCGGCCGGCGACCGCTGCCACGCCGAAAAGACTAGTTGACCGGCCTCCTGGGTCTGAGACGTGCGAACACGCGGCGCAGCAGCAGCGGGCGGAGCGCCGACCACGATTCCATCACCGACGCCTTCGAGGTCGACGCGACATCCGGCGGCGCGTACGCGGCCACGACGAATCCGCTCGCCAAAGCGCCGACAGGCTCAGCAGCCTCGGGGAACGATCGCTGCAGCCGCCGGCCGAGCTCCAGGGGAGTCTCGCCCGGCCGGCGTTCAGCGCCGGCCAGGCTCGCGAGCGCGAGGGTGCGTCTCCATACGGCCATGACAGTGCGCGGACGCAGATAGCGCGAGAGAGCCGCGAAGGCCAGGAGGAGCAGCGCGACGAGGATGCCCACGATCTTGGTGATCGTTCCGGCGTCAGGCACTCGCAGCGGAATGCCTCCGGGGCCGACCGCGACGCCGGGGTTGTCGATCGCGCGTGTGTGGCCCGCCGTCGGCGTTGGTACGGCGCCGACCCCGCCGAGGACCGAACCGGGGTCGCACCCGTCATCGCGCAGGCAGGCGTTGGGGCCGGTCTGGCCGCGAGGGATCACGTTGTAGGTGCCGTCCGCGGTCGGCTCGAACGGGATCCAACCGTAGGTCGGGAAGTAGACCTCGACCCAGGTGTGGGCGTCGTCACCGCGCACGACGATGCCGTTGACCCTGGGATCGAAGGCGCCGGGACCGTAGCCGTTGACGAGCCGCGTCGGGATGCCGAGAGAACGGAGCATGTCGCCCATCGCGGTGGCGAAGTACTCGCAGTAGCCCTGCTTGGAGTGGAACAGGAACCAGTCGAGCTTGTCGGCGCCGGGCGGCGGGTCCGGCTGCGGCTGCAGCGTGTACTTGAAGTTGTTCCCGTCGCGAAGGTAGGCCTGGATCGCGTTAGCCGCGTCGTAGGGTGTTTGGGCGCCGGCCTTGGTGACGATGTCGACCGCCAACTGGTGGACCCGCGCCATGACGTCTGGGCTTCGATAGCCGCCAGCCGGCAGGTCCATGAACTGGCCGACCCAGTCCGGATAGTTCGTGCCGGCGCTCTGCAGGTCGGCCTCGGTCGCGGTCGAAAACTCCACCGTGACGGTGTAGGTTCCCGCGGAGGTCGGAGGCTGGACGCTGTCGAGGCGGTCGACCGAGTAGAGGTGGCTGTTCGAGCCCAGGGGCAGCGGCACCTGGTACGCGTGAGTCACGCGGTCGACCTTGTAGAACTCGCCCGGATAGAAGACCAAGTTGGAAAAGCCGACCGGCGTGCGCACCATGCGCACAGTCGCGCCGGCCACGCCCAGCTTCAGCGAGTTGTCCGCATACGGCGCCACCTCGTTCTTCTGGATCGTTTGCTGGCGCCCGTTGTTCAGGGATGGATACCGCCACTCCCCGCCCAGGGTCACGGTCTCGTCGACGCCGCGGAAATACCTCGGGCCCGCGAGATCGCCGACGACGTTGTAGATGAACACAGGGTCCCTCGTGCGCTGCAGCTGTCCGCTCAGCTTCACGTCGTCGCTGAAGCCCGTGACGCCGCCGCCGCCGGCACCGGAGTTGAAAAAGCCTGGATGGCTCAATTGCTGCTGGAGCTGCGCCCAGCTCTGGAACACGCCCGACTCGACGTCGAGCGTCTTGTCCGCGGTCGACAGCGGTGGAAGCAGGATGCTGACCACGATGAGCGCGGCCATCGCCACGAGGCCGCTCTCCCAGAAATCCCACCGCGCGTCGCCTGTCAGCTTCACTCGCGCGCGCACCGCGCCCGCGATGGAGCCCGTGTAGTTCGTCCACAGGAGGAGGGCAAGGGTCAGCACGAGCATCGCGAGGACGTACCCGTTCTGGTCCACCGGCACGTTGAGCAGGTTCGTCGAGAACGCCGCCGCGCCGGGGATGAGACCCAGCATCGGCTTGCGCCAGCGCACCACGCACCAGCTCAGCCATCCGCCCGCCACCCAGAGCAGCAGGCAGATCAGCGCCAGGTAGAAAGATTGGTCGGAAGCCGCGGACCCGTCGCTGATCCTGTCCGACCAGACACGAATGAGCTGCGGACCCAGGACATCGGTCGGATGGTGGGCGTGGATCTGTGGCCAAGCACCGACCACCGCCGCAACCGGGGCGAGCACGGCGCCGGCAAGAAGGGACAGCGGCTCGGCGATGGGAAGCAGCGCAAGGATTCCCATGACCAGCGCGCCGGTCAGGGCGACGAGGGTGATGACGTCGATCCCGTCGACCCAGTGCACGGTCGCAGTCGATCTCGCGACCGTGAACGTCAAGAGGAGGACGAGGATCGCCGACCAAACGCGGCCGCCACCCAGCGATTCGCGGGTCCGCTCCCAAGCAGCGCCGGCCTGCAGCTGCAGGCGGCCGCTAGCCGATACGGATTGCATCTCTCGTCCTCACCAGGCGCGCGAAGTCGTCGCCACGCCGCACGACGTAAAGGTCGACGTCCTGGCCGAGGTCGAAGCTTGGGTTAAGGTCCGGGCCGCCGAAGCTCGCGGGGTCGAGGTAGAACACGATGAGCGTGGAGCGCCGCCCGCGCACGGCCTGCAGAAGACGCACCCAGCCGGGGTCGGCGCTCGGCGTGATCACCGCCACGGCGCGGCGCGGCAGGCGCCGGATGCGGTCCCACGCCAGCGTCTGGGTCAGAGGCGTGCGGCCGTCGGCCTGGCAGACCGCGAGGTAGTCGAGGATGAGCCTGTCCTGGCGCACCGCGCGGTGCGGCTCGAGCACGGTGCCCCGCAAGTCGTTGGCGATCATGCCGACCTGGCGGCCCCGGCCGTGCACCTGCGAGGCCATCGACGCGGCAAGGCTCACCGCGTACTCGACCGTGGACTCTTCGCCTTCGCCGAAATGGACCGACCGGTCGAGGTCGAGAAGGATCCACAGGTCGGTCGTCAGCGGCTGCTCGAACGTCTTCGACATCAGGCGCTGGTGCTTGTGCGAGAGCGGCCAGTGGATGCGGCCGAAGCTGTCGCCGGTGGTGTAGTCGCGCACGCCGCCGGTCTCGGGCGGATAGTCGGCCCACGCGCCGAGCGTTGGCGAGGAGCCCACCTGCTGCGCGCTCGGGGTCAGGAGGTCCGGCACAGGGCGGACGCGCGGATAGACGAGCACCGACGTGCGCTGGGTGAGCTTCAGCTCCTGCTCGAACAGGCCGAACGGCTCCTTCACCTTAAGTGAGGTCGGACCCAGCGCCATCCAGCCGCGCCGGCGGTAGACGCCGCGGGCCCTCCACTTGACGACCTCGCTGCCGAGCGAGATGACGCGTCCAGGCTGGTAGTCGGGCAATTGGCTCAGGTCACGGACCTCGACCCACGGCGCCGGGATCCATCCCGAGCGCCGCACCTCGAAGACCTCTTCGTAAGCCTCGCCCACCGTCGGCGTGCCGGGGTCGACTTTTCTCGTCACGGTGACGCCCCGGATGGCCAGGCGCGGCCAGGCCCACGCGATGACGAACAGGAGGCACAGCGCGTAAGCAAACGGGTACGCGACGCGGATCCCCGTGAGATACGTGAAGAAGAGGAGCAGGCCGAGCGCACCGGCGAGGGCGACCTTGCTCATGCTCGCCTTGAGGTTGTCGCGCCCCTATCCGTCGTAGGCCATCTGCGGCACGTGCTCGCGCTCGAGCAGGCCCGCGACGAGCTTGCCCGCGCTCTGGCCCTGCATCTCGGCGTTGGGTCGCAGGATGATGCGGTGCGCGAGCACCGGCTCGGCCAATGCCTTGATGTCATCGGGCAGGACGTAGCTGCGCCCCTGGATCGCGGCCAGCGCCTGGCTCGCGTGGAAAAGGTTCAGAGTGCCTCGGGTGCTCGCGCCCAGCGCAACCTCCGGGTTGCCGCGGGTCCGGCCGACCAGGCGAGCGATGTACTCCCGAAGCTCAGGCTTGACGAAAACCTCGCGCACGGCGGCCTGCGCGGCTTTCAGCTCGTTGGGCGAGACGACCGGCTGCAGTTCGTCCATTGGCGACTCGACCTTGTGCTTGCTGAGGAGGTTCGCCTCCTCCTTCTCGGTGAGGTAGCCGAGTCTCACTTTCATGAGGAACCGGTCGAGCTGGGCTTCCGGCAGCGGGAACGTGCCTGAGTACTCGACCGGGTTCTGCGTCGCCATGACCATGAAGGGCTTAGGCAGCACGTGGGTTTCCCCGTCGATCGTCACCTGGCGCTCCTCCATCGCCTCGAGCAGGGCAGCCTGTGTCTTGGGGCTTGCCCGGTTGATCTCGTCCGCGAGCAGGACCTGGGCAAAGACCGGCCCTGGCCGGAACTCGAACTCGTTGAGCTTCTGGTTGAAGGCCCGCACGCCGGTCACGTCCGACGGCAGGAGGTCCGGCGTGAACTGGATGCGTCGGAAGGTGCAGTCGAGCGAGCGGGCGAGGGACTTGGCGAGCATCGTCTTGCCGACACCGGGCACGTCCTCTATGAGAAGGTGCCCCTCGCACAGAAGCGTGACCATGCACAGCCTGATCTCTTCGTCTTTGTTGACGATCGCGCGGCTGACGTTCGACAGGAACGCATCGGCGACCCGGGTGACGACTTCGGCTGCCCCCACTCCCGCGATTATAGGTTCGCCGTTCTGGTGTCCCACCTCAGTTGAATACGGTTGAGGGGGGTCTTTGGTTCCACCATTCGTTACGAAATCCGGCCCGAAACGTCATCTTGAGCAGATGAAGTTCGTCCTCGCGCTTGCGATCCTGGCGACGGTCGCCTGCGGGTCGATTAGCCCGCAGCCGGCCAAGGGCAGTCCCCTCAGCGAGCCGCAGCTGAAGTTCGCGGTGATGGACGCGGCCGGCAAGCCGCAGTGGTGCGACCCCGACTTCTATCCGATCGCCCGCGAGGGAGGCGAGCAGGCCAACGCGATCACGCAGTACCCGCAGATCAAATCCGACGCCGCGACGTATGCGGCGATCGTCGCCCACGAGCATCTGCCCTCGGGCGACCTGACCGACGCGCAGAAGCTGGTCGTCTACCGCGCCTGGAAGCTGCTTCGCGCCGTCGACGTCAAGACGACCGCCGCCGGCGACGTTTACACGTTCCAGTACCGAGTCCTCTCGGGCACGCAGTATCAGATGGTCGAGGGAACGGCCCGGGTGGACGGAGTGGTCACGATCACGTCCCGCGCGCCTTCCGGACCGCCGAACTGCCCGATCTGCCTCGCCGCCTCGACCATGATCGCGACCCCTCATGGCGAGGTGCGCGTCACCGACGTTCGCGTTGGGACGATCGTCTGGACCCAGGCCGCGGATGGAACCCGCGTCGCGGCTCCGGTGCTCGAGGTGGGCAGCATGCAGGCCCCGGCCGGCCATCGCATGGTCCATCTCGTGCTGGCCGACGGCCGCGAGCTGCTCGTCTCGCCCGGCCACCGCACGGCCGACGGCCGGCCCGCCGGCACGCTGAGGCAGGGCGACGCGCTGGATGGCTCGACCATCACGCTGTGGGAACTCGTGCCGTACACCGATGGCCAGACGTACGACCTGCTGCCCGCGGGCGCGACGGGTCGTTACTGGGCAAACGGGATCTTGCTCTCCAGCACCCTCGCTCATAAGTGACCCGAGACGTCGACGACGAAGTTCTCGGTGAATCCGGGGCCGTCGATCTGGAAGGCGACGCAGCCTGAGCTGCCCTTGGGCACGCCGTACATCGCGGTCAAAGGCGGGAGATCACCCTTCTTGTCGATCGGCCGGGTGTGCGAGGGATCCTGCACGATGGCCTCGCGACGCATCTGCAAAGTTCGGTCGAGCACGTGATCCGAGCCGACTACTGAGCCCGTCGCGGTGACACCGCTCGGCGCAAGCGGATACTGGGCGAAGCTCGTGGTCTGCCCGGTGCTCAGGTCCTTGGCCCGAATCAGGACAAGGCCGTCGCGAGGGGCCGGATAGATGAAGCTGGCCGAGAACCATGCTCCCCACGTGCTCGTGCCGACGAGGTCACCGTTGACCCAGTAGAACGGTCCGTCGCCGATCACCATGCCGAAGTCTCGGTTGACGGCAATCGGAGTCGCCGGGCATTGTGCGCCAGGGCCCACGACGGGGAAGTTGAGGGGCCGCCCCTCCAGGCTCTTGAGCTCGGCCTGGTTCACCGTCGCCGGCGGAGCGCTCATGTCGCGCAAGTAGCGGCCTCCGAGGATGATCGCTCCAATCAGCACGACGACAAGAACCGCCGCAACCATGGTCAGCGTGCCGCGGAACCGGTTCGTCCAGGGAGCGCGCGCACGGCCCAGGACGGCGATCCCGCGCCGCCGGTCATGCGCGACCACGAAGGTCGTGACCTTGCCCTCGAGCGCCGGCGCCGGCGGTGTGACTTCGTCGAGAGCATCGTGAAGCTCGGACCGCAGGCTCATCGGAGTGCCTCCTCAATGTCTACGTCGGGACGCATGCGCCGGATCGCCCGGTAAAGCCTGTTTCGCACCGCGGCAAAGGACGTGCCGGCAACGACTGCGACATCTTCCAGCGGCATGTCGAGATAGAAATACAAGACGACGACCAGCCGGTCTTCGTGGGAGAGCTGCTGTAGAGCGCGGCGAAGATCCGCCCGAGAGACGGCGGGATCCTCGGCGGAGGCGACGGAGAGCTCGTTCGGCAGACCCACGTTGACAGCGCGAGCCCATGTGCGCCGCCGGGCGTTGCGGCATTCATTGGCCACGATGCCGAAGAACCATGCCCTGAGCTTGCTTCGATCATCGAGACGGCCGACCTTGCGCCAGGCGATCAGCGACGCTTCCTGCACGACGTCCTCCGCGGCTGGTGCGTCGTGCAGCATGGCGCAGGCGAGCCGGTACGCGGGCTGCACCAGCGGACCGAGCAGGTCCGCGAAGGACTGCTCGGTCGCTGGCTGAACCACGCTGACCGCCCGGCTGGTCACTCGCTGCAACAGTCTGGACTCGGCTAAATGGGAACGGCGAATCCGTTGGGGTCGCGGGTCGGCTGCGGAGCCGGAGATGCGGCTGGGGAGCCGTATGGGGCTTGCTCGATGACAAATGGATGGTTTGTGGTTTGGGTCGCAGAAGACGTCGACGCGGTTGAGCTTCGAACGACGTAGCCGCCCACGCCCCCAAGCAGGAACGCCGCGACCAGAGCGATGAGAAACGTGCGGATGACACCGGTCGGTATCTGGGTCCGGCGAAGAGATGCACTCGCCTCCATGGTTTGGTTTCTCCTTGACGTTCATTTGATGGCGAAAGCCGGCGCCGTGGCTTGACTCGCTTGCCTATACACGTCGTCGGCCCGCCGTTTTGTGTCAGGGAGTGTGGAAGGTCTCGACGAAAGCCTGTCCGTTGAGCTGCCCGTCGACCTGCCATCCGAAGCACGCTCCTGCGGGCAGCGCCACGCCGAGGGTGAACGACCAGAACGTCCGGCCGTTGACCGGCTTCGATGGTGGATGGCTCATGTCGAGAACGAGTTCGGGACGTCGCTGAACCGTCTTGCCGCGGAGCGTGTCGGTGCCCAGGATCGGCCCAGCCGCGTACTGGTCGACGAAGACCGTGCGCTGCCCTGATCGGACGTCCTCGACGCGGACGAGCACCAGCCTGGTTAGGCCCCGTTCAGTCATGGCTGAGAGAAAGAAGTACCTTCCCCAATTGGTGTCGAGGGCTTGTCCCTGTATCGCGTGGAACGGCCCTGTTCCGTATTCGTTGTTGGGGTCAAACGGGCCGGATGGACAGATGTCCGAAGGTGTGAGCAGCGCGAGCGTCAACGGCCGGGCCTCCAGCTCTGCGAGCGTAGGCTGCGCGGCGCCGTGGGCAGGCGTCGGCCGGTGCTGCGTGTTCCAGTCCTGGTAGAGCCGCCCACCTATTAACACGGCGGCCACCACCGCGATCATCAAGAGCACCGCCACAAGCGAGAGCGGCGCCCGCATGCGAAACATGAATCGTTCCCTCCTACGTCGAGCGGCGCCCTCGGACAGGACCGTCTGCACGACGCGTTCGGGCATACCGCCTGTCGACGGCGCGATCTGATCAAATGCCGTGTGAACGTCCCTGCGCAGGCTCACCTCATTGCCTCCTCGACCGCGACGCTCGGGCGCAGCTTCTTGATCGCGCGATAGAGTCGCGCGCGAGTGGCGCCCACCGAACTGCCGGCGACGGTGGCCACCTCGTCCACCGGCATGTCCAGGTAGAAATACAGAACGACTACGAGCCGGTCGTCGTGACCTAGTCGCGCGATGGCGCGACGCAGGTCCGCGCCGCGCAGCGCGCGCTCTTCGTTCGAAACGACCGCAAGCTCATCGGGCACGCCGAGGCTGACATCGGAAGTCCACTTGTTGCGCCGCGCGTTGCGGCACTTGTTGGCGACCACGCCCAAGAACCACGGGCGCAGCCGGTTCGGATCCTGCATGCGGCCCAGCTTTCTCCACGCCGTGAACGACGCTTCCTGGACGGCATCCTCCGCCGCCTGGGCGTCATGCAGCATCGCCAGGGCGAGGCGGAAGCCCGGCTCGATCAGCGGCTTCAGAAGGTCGGCGAACGTCGCCTCGCTGGTCGGCGTCGCTGCTGTGGATGGATCGACATTTGCCATTCGCTGCATGTCTCACCTATTCCTGTCGCCCGCCGGGCGGTTTGTTACAGCTAGGAGACTTCTTCCTCTTCGACCAGGCGCAGGTGGCTGCTCACGTCCAATCCCAGGTGCCGGGCGAAGAATCCCGCCACTCGCTCGACGTAGAGCGGCCGGTCCGCGAAGTAGGCGCCCGTGTGCGGCGCGCCCTGCACGATCCAGATCTCGCGCGGGCCGCGGTATGCGTCATACAGGCGACGGCTGTGGTTCACGTTGGTGATGTCGTCCGCGCCGCCGTGGATGAAGAACAGCGGACGCGCCTCGAGGGCGGTGAGCACGTCCATCGGGTTGCACTCGGAAAGCCGGCTGCGCGTGCGCATCCAGAACATCAACCCGGCGAGCCAGACGAACGGCGTGCCCGGAAGCTTGCTCGCCCCGCGCACGCTCTCGATCAACAATCGGCGCAGGTCGCTGAACGGGCTGTCCAGGACGAGCGCCTGTACCCCCGGCTCGCCCGCAGCGCCCAGCATCGAGACCACGGCGCCCATCGAGTATCCGAGCAGCCCGATCCGGGCGTTGGGGATGCGCTTGCGCGCAAACGCGATCGACGCCTGGAGCTCGAGGACCTCCTTGATGCCGAAGGTGATCGGGGCGCGATCACTGCCGGGCATGCCGCGATACGAGTAGAGGACGACGTTGAACCCTTTGCGCCACAACGCGACGGCGATCCCGAGAGCGCCCTGGCGCTGACCCTTGTGCCCGCCCGAGATGATCACCGTCTGGGGCGATCCAGGCTGCCGGAAATGCCATGCGCCGAAGTTGATCCCGTCCGCGGTGACCAGCTCGACCTCTTCGTAGTCCGCCTGGAACTCAAAGGGGGTGAAGCTGAAATCGTCGAGCCAAACCGGCCTCGGCGGCAGGAACGCGCGCCGGTAGAGCTGGTAAGAGAGCGCGACATAAAGGAAAAGGAAAGCGGCGATCGCGACCGCGACGTAAGTCACGAGAGTCACCCGAGGCGAAGCTTACCGAGAACGCCTCGGCCGCGATCCCTTTGCCGGCTGAGCGCGACGCCCGGCCAGGCCCTCCTCGTACCGGCCGAGCACGAAGAGCAGGAGGCTGAGGCGGTTCAGCCACCGCCGCACCTCCGGATTCTGCAGCCCGCCTGCGCGCTCCAGCGTCACGCACCTGCGCTCTGCCCGCCGCGTGATCGCTCGAGCCATGTCGAGCGCAGCCGAAGCCGGTGTCGCCCCCGGGAGGATGAATCCCTCCGGCATCTTCACCTCGGCCTCCAGCTCCTCAATTAGATGCTCCAGCCTGCCCACCTGCGCCGGGCCCGTGGTCACGAACGCCCTCGCCGCGTCGGGGCTTGTGCCCAGCTCTGCCCCGACCGCGTACAGGCCGCGCTGCAGCTCCTCACATAAAGAAGTGACGCGCGCGTGGCGGCTCAGTGCTCGCGCGAGCCCGAGCGCGCTCGAAGCCTCGTCGACCGTGCCGAAAGCCTCGATTCTCGGATCGTCCTTCGGGGCGCGCCCCCCACCGAGCAGCCCGGTTGTGCCGTCATCGCCGGTCCCCGCCAGCTCGAGCATCCTCTTGTGGCGGCCTCGCGCCGCCGCTTTTGGCTTTGGTGCGCCCGGCGCGCGCGCGGCGCGCTTATTCGAAGACGCGGCTGAGGTCGTACAGCTCCTTGGGCACGCGCCGTGTCTCCTTGATCACCTCGGTCAGCGGAACGACCTCAACGTCGCCGTTGCGGCGGATCGGGATGACACCGCTCTTGCCGTCGACGATCAGCTCGACCGCCGCGACTCCCAGACGCGTCGCCCAGATCCTGTCGACAGGCGACGGCGAACCGCCTCGCTGCAGGTGTCCCAGCACGGTGACGCGCGACTCGAAGCCGGTGTCGCTCTCGACCCTGCCCGCGAGAAGGTCGCCGAGGCCCCGCTTCGCGAGACGGACATGGCCGAACGCGTCCTTCTCCGCCTCGCCTCCCATCTCCATTTCCAGCTCCAGGATGTGGGCGCCCTCGGCGACGACGATGATGCTGAACAGCTTGCCCTCGCCGCGGCGGCGGTAGAGGTGGGCGACGACCTCGGACAGGGGAATCTCGAACTCCGGGATGATGATCAGGTCCGCGCCGCCCGCGATCCCGCCCATGAGCGCGACCCAGCCGGCGTCGCGTCCCATCACCTCGACGACCATCACGCGGTGGTGCGCGGAAGCCGTCGTGTGGAGCCGGTCGAGCGCCTCCGTGACCACGCCCACCGCGGTGTCGAACCCGATGCAGAACTCGGTGACCGCGAGGTCGTTGTCGATGGTCTTCGGCACTCCCACCGTGCGGAAGCCCGCCTCGTGCAGCTTGGCCGCGACGCTGAGCGTGTCATCGCCACCGATCGGCACCAGCGCGTCGATCCCGTTGTGCCGCAGCGCCCGGATGACCCGGTCGATCCCGTTCTGCTCCTTCAACGGGTTCGTCCTCGAAGTGCCGAGGATCGTGCCGCCCTGGGGCAGGATCCCCCGCACGTCCGCGGGCTTGAGCTCGTCGATCAGCCCCTCGCCGAGGCAGCCCGCCCAGCCGTTCTTGACGCCGCTGACCTGGTGGCCGAGCTGGAATGCCCGACGGGCCACCGCCCGGATGGCCGCGTTCAGGCCGGGCGCGTCTCCGCCGCCGGTGAGGACCCCGATGCGCACGGAGAGATAGGTTAAGGCGTCCCGGTCAACGGGTCGCGAGCTTGTCCAGCAGCTGGCTCAGCGTGACCTCCGCCAGAGAATTCAGCAGCAGGTCCGCGTGCGTCAGGTCGAGGCGCGCCGTGATCGAGTTCGGGATCGCCACGCATCGCATGCCGGCCCGCTTGGCGGCGGCGACGCCGTTCGGCGAGTCCTCGATGGCGATCGCCTCATCCGCTTTCACGCCGAGGCAATCGAGCACCGCGACATACAGGTCAGGCTCGGGTTTCGCGTTGGCCACGTCGTCGCGGCAGCGCAGGCAGTCGAAGCGTTCGAGGATTCCGAGGCGGGAGAGGTGGCCCATCACCCACTCGCGCGTCGAGCTCGACGCCACGCCGAGGCGGAGGCCGAGGACGCGCGCCTCGTCGAGGCGCTGGAGGATGCCAGGCAGCAGCCGCTGGGCGAGGATCATCTCGGTGCGCCGCCCGATGCGGCGGTCGAGCACCTCCTTGGGCAGTGGCCGCCCCAGCCGCTCCTCGAGGTGGTGCTGCGGATGGAAGCGCGTCGTCGTCGAGCCGACGATCTGCACCCAGCGCTCGAAAGGCAGCTCCTCCCCGTGCGCCTGGTAGACCTCGAGCCACGAACGGTAGACGGGCTCCTCGGTGTCGAGGATCAGGCCGTCGAAGTCGAAGACGATGGCACGAATCACCGTCCCACAGCTTAGGATCGCCGTTGCCGCATGCCTGATACGAAGACCGCGCAACGACCCGACCAGGCCGCCGTGATCCGATGGCCGGCGGCTGTACTTTCGGGGCTCGCGCTGGTCAGCGTCGCCCTGATGCTCGTGATCCTGTTCGGGGTCCTCGACGCGCTGAACTACCGCTCCGTCGCCGACTTCTTCAGACCTGACGCGACCGCCGCCGCGGGCACGCTCGGCCTGGTCGGCGGAGCCGAGGGCGTGACCATCTCCATCGTCATCTTCGCCGTCGTGTTCGGCATCCAGACGACGTCGTCGCGCTACTCGCCGCGCATCATCGGCATCTTCACCCGGAATCCGTTGAACGCGGTGGTCCTGAGCTTCGCCCTCGCTTCGATCATGTACACGTTTTTAGTCCGCTCCGAGATCAAGGGCACCTACGTCCCGATGTGGAGCGTGGCGTTGGCCGAAGTGCTCGCGGTGGCCAACTTCGCAATCCTGTTTCCGTATGTCGTCTACATCTTCGAGGTGATGCGCGCCGAAACCCTCGTGGCGGGAATCATGCGGACGGCGACGCGCGAGCTTCGCAACGCCGTGAAGGGACGCAATCTCAACAAGCGTCGCACCACGCTGATGACGTGCATCGCTCAGGTGACCGACATCGCGTATGGCTCGATTCAGCTCGGCGACATGCCTGTCGCGGTGCTCAGCATCGAACAGCTAGGTCAGTTCCTGGCGCGCGACTACGTTCCGGTCAAGAAGAGGTTCGGCCCGGAATGGTTCCAGGTCGGCCACGCCGAGCTGCCGGGTGCGTCGGACCAGATCATCGCCGAGGTCAATCGAGCGCGCACGTGGTTCACGTACTCGGTACTGTCGACCTTCGTCGACATGGTCGGGCTCACACCGGTCCACCGCAAGGAGGCCGTGCACTCGATCGCGGTCGCCACGCGCAACGTTGGGCTCGCGGCAATCGAGGTCGGTGACCCGGAGGTCGCCGAGCTGTGCATGCGCTTTTTCAACACCTACCTTCGCACCGCCATCAACCGCTCCGCGCCCACGTTCGCCTCGGGGATCATGAACGAGTACCGGCGATTCGCCATCGGGGCGCTGGAATGGCGCCGCGACCTCGCGGTCGACGCCGCGGCGCACCTTCTCCGCTACGGTCGCCATTTCGACGAAGCAGGCATGCCGGCGATCTTCGGGGCCGCGGCCGAGGACGTCGCCGACCTCGCGATCGAGGCACGCGTCCGCGACCCGCAGGTCTCCTTTCGGCTGGCCCAGCTTCTCGTCCGCAACCTGCTCGACCTGATCCCCAACGCACGGCCGATCGGGCTCAACGGCCTCTTCAAGGGCGTCGCCAAGCTCACGTGCTGGGCCATGGCGTCCGACGAAAAGGACATCGCACATGTGCTCGTCGAGGGGATCGCCGCCGCGCCGCCGGATTTCGTCGACGCGGCGCTGGTCCGGATGGAGTCGATGCAGAGCGGGTTGTTCTGGGAGGTCAACGAGCGCGTGATCGCGTTCGACTGGCTGGAACAGCCGCTGCGCGCCCAGATTCCGAACCTTCGTACCGCGCTCCGTCGCGTCAAAGCAGGAGGCAACGGCGTGTCCGTCGGGCTGGCCGATGCGCCTGTCCTCTCCAAGGACCTGGTCAAGCCCGAGCCGGCTTAAATTCACGGGGGAGGCAGGCCTCCCCCGTGGAACCCCCACCGAGTCACACAATGCATGGAGGCGTTCGGCGGGCCGCGCTGGGTGACGGCCGGAGTGAATCCGGCCTACCGCCGCCATCCGTCTTTTGCTCAGCCGGGACTGTTGATCATTGCGGTCGACGCGGTCTCGAAATAATCGTGCAGCGCCTTGCGCACCGCGGGCGCTAGGTCGAGCGAGTCCACCGCCGCCTTCATGTGACCGAGCCACGCGTCGCGCTCGGCCTGGCCGATGGCGAACGGCTGATGCCGCATGCGAAGGCGCGGGTGTCCGCGCTCATCGCTGTACGTGGTCGGCCCACCCCAGTACTGGATGAGGAACAGGGTCAGCCTCTCGGTCGCGCCCGAGAGATCCTCGTCGGGGTAGACCGCGCGGAGCACGGGGTCGGTCGCCACGCGTGAGTAGAAGCGCTGCACTAGGAGCCGGAACGTTGGCTCGCCGCCCGCGAGCTCGTAAACGCTGCGACTGAGCATGATGCGATCCTAATCAGCGGTGCGACGGGAGCTTCGCAACGGATTTCTCGCGGTCTTGTGCGTGCTCATCGCTCAATTCCTTCTGGGGATGGCCGTCAACCTCTTCGTCACCGTGCCCCGGGACCATCCGGGCGCCAACCCGCCCGAGTACTTCAGCGGTGTCGTGCAGAGCGTGGCCTGGGCGCTGCTCCAGGGACACATCCTGCTGATCCTGCACGCCGCGCTTGGTCTCGTGCTGGTCATCGTGGGCTTCGGACTGCTCGCGCGCGCGATCCGATCGCGGACCCGGGGAATCGTCGTCAGCTCGGTCATCGGCGCCGTCGCGGTCCTCGGCGCGGGGTTCAACGGAGGCAGCTATCTCAACTATCACGAGGACTTCAGCTCGATGATCATGGCGAGCTTCTTCGCCATCGCGGTCGTCGCCTACGCGGTCGGGCTGTACCTGACGGCCGAAGCCGAGCCCGCGTCAGGCTAACCTACGCTCGATTCCACCTAAGCGCTCTCGGCCGCCGGTTGGAAGGTCTCCTGCGTGGCGGCATACCGATCGATCTCTTTCTCCCTGGGCAGGAACCAGGCGATCGCGATTGTCGCGATGACGAGGATGACGTGGGTCATGAGCGACTTTTGCAGTCCAATCGCGTCGGCGATGGCCCCGTTGATGGGAATTCCGATCGCCCCGGTCGCGAAACCGAGCCCCATCACCAGGCCTGACGCGAGGCCCGCGCGCGCCGTCATCAATTGCTGCGCCATGAGGAGGAGCAGCGGCGCAGTCGAGGCCGCAAGGAACCCAATGGCGATCGCCGACGCGAATGCCCATGATCCGGGAAAGAGCGTGTAGAGGAGGATCGCCGGCACCGACAGCACGAGAGTGCCGAGAATCACGGTGCGCCGGCCGTACCGGTCGGCCAGGGTCCCGCACCCCACAGTGCCGACCGCGCTGGCCAAGACGAGAGTCGTGGCGAGCGGCCCGTAGAAGCCGGGGCCGTACCCGAGCTGGTGGTACCAGGTCGGCGTGAACGCCTGGAAAACGCCAACCGTCCAGGAGCGCGACATCATCACGCCCATGACCGCGGCGAGCGCAAAGAGCGGGAGCGGGCGCTGCGAGGCAGGAGCTGCAAGCGCGGCACCCGCCGCGGGTCGGAGCTGTCCCCGCATTCGCCACAGCAGGTACGCACCAGTCGCGACTCCCGGAATCACGAGCAGCCCCGTCCCGTGCAGGCCGAAGAGGCCGAAGACGAGAATGCCGATCAGCGGGCCGGCCGCAAGGCCCAGGGTGCCGGCGGAGACATAGACCGACATGCCCAGGCTGCGCCGCCAGGCCGGAAGCAGCCCGCGCACGTCGAGAGCTCCGAGTGGATGAAACGCTCCGGAGCCGAGGCCGGAGGCAAACGCCAGCACGAGCAGGAGGGGAAAGGTGTTGATGAACCCGAGCACCGCATATGTGGAGGCGGTCCAAGCAAGCGCAGCTCCTGTGAAGCGAGTGCCGAATCGATCGGCGAGGATCCCGAACAGCGGCTGCGAGATCGACGCCATACCGGTGTAGGCGAGGCTCACGAGGCCGACCGTGGCCAGGCTCAGATGGAACCGGCCGATGAGCAGCGGGAAGAGCACCGGGATGATTCCCGCGTAGCTGTCCACCGTGAAGTGGCCGAGCATCAGCGTCAGCAGCTTCCCGTTCTTTAAGAAGTCCAGCACTAGAGCGGCGCGACACTCATATATCGATGATGCGCGAAGGGACCACGTTGACGACGCGAGTCGGGCCGATGCGACGCTCGGGGATCGTCCGGCCGTATGGATGGACGTGGCCGTGCACCGCGAGCAACGGCTGGAAGTTGCGGATCAGGCGCACGAACGCGACAAACCCGACATGCGCCGCGTCCTTTGCATCGGCAAGACCGAAAGGCGGCGCGTGCATGACGAGCACGTCGAGCTTGCGGCCGGCCCGCACGCGCTTGAGCCGCATGAGGAACTCGAGCTTCAGCGCGCGGCGGCCCATCTGGCCCTGCGTGTACTGGTTCGCCCCTTCCTTGTAGCGCAGGCTGCCCCCAAGCCCGGCGATGCGTAGGCCGCGCACGTCGACGATGCGGCCATCGATGTTGTCGCAGCCGGCGGGGCCCGGGATGGGGATCTCCGTACGGAGCGGCATCCACGAGAGGTCTGGGGACTGCAGATTCGGGTCGTGGTTGCCGGGCACGTACAGCAGCGGCACGTCGACGCGGCTCACCAGGTACTCGAGGTAGTCGAACGGCAGGTCGCCGCACCCCACCACCATGTCGGGACGAATGGTGCCGAGCCGGTCTCCGTAGAGTGCCTCGTCGACCTCGTCGGCGACCGCGAGGATGCGCAGTGGCTTGCGGCTACACGCGCTTGAAGCGCAGGGCGGTCCAGGTGGCGTCGACCGCGACGAAAGCGACCGGCTTGTAGCCGGTCTCCGAGGTGATCTCGCCGAGCACGTCGCGCTGGACCCACCAAGGCGTGGCCGGCAGGTCGGTGACACCGCGGGTTTGCCCACCTTTGGGGTAGCTGATCCACAGCAGGCCGTTGGGCTTGGCCGCGCGGATGGCGCGCGGCCCGAGGCGGCGCAGCTCGTCGACGTCCTTCACGAAGAGGAGCACCGCGTCATAGGTCCTGTCCGGCTGCAGGTCGGTCTGGATGCCGGCCGGACCGGGGTAGAGCTGGGACAGGTATCCCTCCGGCGCGTTGAGCACGGCGACGTTGTGGTCCGCCGCCAGCCGCAGCTTCTTGGCCAGCGGGCTGAATCCGCCCTTGTCGGGACGGAAGGTGGGAAGCGAACGCTGCGAATCCAGATGGCCCATTGCGCGTGTCCTCACACATTAGAAGGAAAGCGACGTCAGACCAAGGTCCAGTGCCTATGATCCGCCCCGTGCGTCTCTCGCTCCTCGTGGTGCTGACGGTGTGGTTGAGCGCCTGCTCCTCGGGCCAGCCCTCCACTTTCTCGCTCTCTGGCGCGTCCGTCGACTCGACCCATTGGTGCCCGGGTGGATCGCACGACGCACCCTATGACGTGCACGCCTCGATCGACGCGCGCAACGGCACGTCGTCGGCGGTGACGGTTCAGACGGTCACGGCGTCGATGACGCTTGCCGCAACGACGGGGACCTGGATCGAGAAGATCGGAGACCGCTACGACGCGGACAAGGTCCAGTTCTCGCCCAGCACCGTTGCGCCCGGCGCGTCGACGAACCTGAAGGTCACGTTCCCGAGCTCGTGCACGAGCGGCGCTTACAACGCCGGCACATCCAGCCAGGGCGACTACGTGGTCTCGATGCACGTCACGACCTCGGCCGGTCAGTACACGATCGCGGCTTCCAACCGGCACTCGATCGTGGCCGCCTAGACATAGCGAGCCCCATTCGCCGGGGCGCTCCCGGCGGGGCTTTGGGGAGCCCTGCGCGTTGCTCCGGTGGAGGTTCGACAACCGCAGATGCCACGCGCCTGGATCGTTGTGCTTGGCTTTATGCTCGCCGGGCTGGGTGGCTTGGGGGCGTACTTCTTGCCGCTCTTTCAAACGGCGGCGACCTCCACCATCGGCGCGGGCTCCGTGCCGAATCTCCATCCGGTCGTCGCCTCGCCGACGCAGCCCTTCACGGTGCTTCTCCTCGGCTCGGACGACGACTCGAAGTTCGCGCCCGACCGCCTGAACACCCAGTCGATGATCCTGGTCCGGGTCGACCCGACGACCAAGGAAGCGACGATGCTTTCGATCCCGCGCGACCTCTGGGTGCCGATCCCGAACCAGGACACGGGCAAGATCAGCTGGGCCTACCAGACAGGCGGCCCGCAGGGAGCGATCGCCGCCGTCGAGAGCAACTTCAAGGTTCACATCGACGACTACGTCTGGATCGGACTCAACGGGCTCGTCAAGCTGATCGACAAGCTCGGCGGGGTCGACGTGCAGGTCACGAACCCCGTTCTCGACGATTACTTCCCGGCGGACCTCAACAGCGCGTCCGATCCCTACGGCTACTACCGCGTCGCGGTGCTGCCGGGCGCGACGCACATGGACGGGGTCCACGCGCTGGAGTACGTCCGCTCTCGCCACGGCGACATCCGCGGCGACTTCGCGCGGTCGGAACGGCAGCAGCAGGTCCTGCTCGCCATCAAAACCCAGGCGTCGCACCTGAACGTCGCCGACCTGCCCGGACTCGCCGCGGCCTTCAACGGAGAGATCAAGACCGGGATGGGCATCGACCACATTCGCCAGCTGCTTTCGATCGCCGGCAACTTCAATAGCTCGAGCATCCACCGAGTCGTCCTCGTCCCGCCCTACACGTCAGAGGGCTTCGCGGCCGGCCAGAGCGTGGTTTTTCCAGACTGGGGGCAGATCATCCCGCTCGTGCACCAGAGCTTCCCGTGATTCGCCGGCTGGTCGGCGTGGGCCTGGTGATCGCGATGCTCGCTTTCGGCATCGGCGTCTACCACGCGGCCGGGCTCTTGAAGGGCGGCCACGCCACCGTCCACCGGCCGACCGAGGTCTCGGCTCCGCAGCTCCCCGGCACTCTGTACATGGTCCAGGGCGGCGCGATCTACCGGTTCCAGCACGGGTCGTTCACCCAGATCACCTCCGAGAACGGCTGGATGCAGCCCGCGACAGCTCCCCAGAACGAGCTCGTCGCGGTCAGGCGGCAGCCCAACTTCTCGGACCTCTACCTGCTGACCACCGGCGGCAAGACCGTCGCGCAGCTGTCGCACAACTCCTCGACGGTTTCGGCGGAGGAGAACCACTGGACGTTCTATCCGCGCTTCAGCCCTGAGGGGACGCTCCTCTACTACGACTTCGACCCGAAGGACTACTTCAACAGCTACCGGATCGACCTTGCGATCTTCGCCAGCCCGCTGGACGCGAACGGCAGGGCGGTCGAGTGGACGCAGCCCAACGACTACACCGGAGGCGACGTGACCCCTCTCCCTCTGCGTGGCGGTGGCCTGATCTACACCAAGTACTCGATCGACGACTCCTTCCAGGTCCATGGGCAGATCTGGGTCCAGAAGCGTGCCCATAGCACTGGTCAGGCGCTGACCGCTCCGGAGCTCGGCTGCTCCGAGCCCGCCCTCTCGCCCGACGAGAAGCTGATCGCGATGGTCTGCAACAAGGGAGCGAGCCAGACCGCCGAGCTCGACGTTGCGACGTTCGATCCGGACACGCTCACCCTCGGCTCGCCGGCGGCGCTCGTCACCGGACAATTGGTCGCGTCCCCGACTTTCTCAACTGACGGAAGGACGATCGCCTTCCTGGCGCCCTCGACGCCCGGCGGCGGCTTCCAGCTCTGGACCGTCGGCTCATCCGGACCCGCGTCCGCGCGCGACATCACGACCGACCTAGGCCTCGACTCGACCTCCGCGCCGGTGTGGGTGGCCTAACTCAAAAGTGGTCTCCAAAGACCGTCCAATAGTGGTAGTTGCCAAGTGGCTGCGTGCGCGTTTTGGAAGTAGGAGACGGATGGTGAGATTCAGATCGAAGTCCGACGCGCCCGACCTGCACACCCAACTCGAGTCGTTGCTCGACCAGGTGTGGCGGTCCGAATCTGACTGGCGCCTCTGGGACCGCATCGACGCCGCCGACATGCTGGACAGCCTGCGCGAGAAGCGCCGCAAGCTCAACGACAGGACTGACAGCGACATGAGCAAGGCGGCATGACGAGGCTCATCGCCGCGGTTCGATGAGCCGGCAACCCCTGTCCGAGCAAATCGGGGCACAGGGTGAGGCTCGAACCGCCTTCGTCCTCTCAGGCGGTGGAAGCCTGGGCGCCGTCCAGGTCGGGATGCTCCAAGCCCTGTTCGAAAACGGTGTCGCGCCCGATCTCCTCGTCGGCACGTCGGTCGGAGCCGTCAACGCAGCCTGGATCGCCGGGCGGCCCACCGTCGACGGCGCTCACGCGCTCGCCGAGATATGGTTGGGCCTCCGCCGCCAGGACGTCTTCCCGCTCAGCCCGGTGACGGGCTTCGCCGGCCTCCTCGGCCGGAGCAACCATTTCATCTCGAACGCCAGCCTGCGCACCATCCTCGAAAGGCACATGCCGTTCGAGCGGCTGGAAGACTCGGCGCTCCCGCTCCACGTCGTCGCGACGGAGCTCAAGAGCGGTCGAGCGGCCATCCTGAGCTCAGGGTCCGCCATCCCGGCGCTGCTCGCGAGCTGCGCCATCCCGGGGGTGTTCCCGCCCGTCAGCATCGGGCGGCGCGATTACGTCGACGGCGGCGTCGCGAACCACACGCCGATCACGGTCGCGCTCGAGCTCGGCGCCAGCAGGATCTACGTCCTGCCAGTCGGCTATCCGTGGCTGAACCGCGAGCCGACAAACGCGTTGGGCATGGCGCTCCATGCGCTGGCGCGAATCGTCGAGCAAAAGTTGGACGCGGAGGTGGCCGCGTTCAGGAACGTCGCCGAGATCCACGTCATGCCTTCGCTCGACCTCGCCGACGTCTCGCCCGCGGATTTCAGCCACACGCGTGACCTGATCGATTGGGGCTACAAGTCGGCACGGCGCGAGCTCGTGGCCGGGCCCTCGAACGGGAGCGCGCGGACGACAGTGCCCGAAAAGGTGAGGAAGCCGTTCCGGCTGGCGCCGAGCGCGGCGCGGGCAGCCTAGACCGCCCTTACCTTCTTGGCCTGGGCGCGCAAGCCCCCGGGGAGGTCGCGGACCCCTTCCGGCAGCACGTCGTGCAGCCTCTGGACGAGCGTGCGGCGGCGGCGGCTCCGGTGGACCATCCAGCCGACGGCGAGGCCGATGCCGCAGGCGAAGAGCCCGACGGCCACCCATCCAGCCCGCGGCATACGGCCCACCGTCATCTGCCCCTCTCGGAGTGAGCGCCGGATCGTGTCGCGCCCCGCGCCGATCTGACTGTTGATCTCGTCCGCAAGTGTGTTCATTCCGACCTCCTGGTTCATTCCCGGTTCCGATCTCCCTCCCCAAAGAGAACGAACCCGGGGCCGGTAGCGGCGATCGCACAGGCGTTTTGTTGTTGAGGCGCTCGGGCCGCAAGGTCTGGGCGCCTCATACCTCACAGGGGGTGACAAGCCGTGAGATGCGAAATCTGTGACGCGGACCTCGCGAACTCCGAGGAGCTGAAAGCCCACATGGAGCACGAGCATCCTCTCGACGAGCGCGGCGAGCAAGGAGAGGACGAGCTCGAGAAGCCGGACCTTCCGCGGGAGCAGGAGCAGCGCGCGCCGATCGTGCCTGGCAAGAACTAGCGTCTCGGTTTCTTAAGCGACCAAGAGCCGGTCGGCACCGGGGTGCCGCCGGCTCTGTTCATTTCAGCCGAGCTTGCCGTAGAGCTCCGGCTGCTGCGTCGGCGCGGTCGAACCCTGCGGCCCGGGTTCGTTCGTGATCGCCATCTGCGTATAGCCCGCGAGTGACCTACTGACCAGGACGACCTTGGCCCCGTTGGCGTCTGGCACGAACACCGCTCCCGCCTCCGGGCTGCCGCTGGCCGGGATGAGCCAGACCTCGTAAACCCTGCCCGCCGGCAGCGGGGGCAGACCGCGAAAGTCGACCAGGGCGACACCATCGCTCTTCAGGTCGATCACGGTGGCCTGCGACCCCGCCATGTCCTGGTGGCCCGACAGCGTGAACCGTGCCACCTGGCCGGTCGGGGCAGCAGGCCCGCGCCCGGCGATGTCGCCGATGAGCAGTCCTGCCAGTAGCGCGATGACCGCCACAGCGGCGGCTGCATACAGCGGCACTCGCTCGGCGAAACGCACGAGCAACCCACGCCGTGGCCACGGGCGCTGGCGCGTGCGCCGCGCCGGCATCTGTACCACGCCGGGACCACGTGTCGAGGCCGCCGCCGCGAGAACGCGTTCGCGCAGACGCGCCGGTGGCGCCACCTCCTCCACCGCGAGGGGCAGCGCCCCAACGACTCGGCGCAAGCGCGACGCGACCTCGCGACACGTCGCACAGCCGTCCACGTGGGCGCGCAGAGCATCCGCCTCATCCGGTTCCAGTGCGCCCAGTACCCAGGCCGCGACCGAGCTCTCGAGCTCTTCGTGGTCAGACATCGACGAGACCTCTGCCGCGCAGGTAAGAGCCGAGCTTCTCGAGAGCCAGTCGCATCCGCCCCTTCACCGTGCCAAGCGGAACCCGCGTCATGTCCGCTATCTCGCTCTGCGAGTAGCCGCCGAAATATGCGAGCTCGACGACCTGGCGCTGCTCGACCGGCAGACTGCCCACCGCGTCGCGCACGGCCGTCCGCTCCAGGGAGAGGGCGACCTCGCGCCAAGGGTCGGAGGGCGAGGCCGCGTAGGCAAGCTCGGGGTCGAGGTCGACTTCGCGTCGCTCATGCGCACCGCGGCCGCGCAGGTAATCGATGCAGCGGTTCCTCACCGAGGTGAGCAGCCAGGCCCGCAGCGAGCCGCGCTCCGCGTCAAAGCTCGCCGAACGATTCCAGACGTTCATGAACGCGTCCTGCACGGCGTCCTCGGCGCGGGCCGGATCGCCGAGGACGCGGATCGCGACCCCATAGGCAAGGCCTGCGTAGCGGTCGTACAGCTCGGCGAGTGCCTCATGACTTCCGGCCGCAAGCGCCGCGGCGAGCTCCCGGTCGCCGGCGGCGGCTACGACGTCGCCGCCTCCACTTCAGTCCGTCTTCCGGTGAGGTGGCCGATGGGCGACTTCCTTGGCGGAGCGATGGCCCACTGCTCCCGCTCGATGATCCGCCAACCCCAATGAGGATCGCGGCGCGCCCGCTCCCTCGCGCCGTAGAGGGCTTTCGACATCAGCTTGATGCCCGCCAGGCCCGGCAGCTTGCCGATCTTCGCGTCCAGCTCGAGCAGCTCTTCTTCTCCCTGCTCATCGTCGAACAAGTACAGCGCCAGCGCGTCGACCTCCTCTTGCGTCTTGACGCCCTGACCGACCGGCACCCACACGCGGTCGAGCATCCACCGGTCGACACGCTGGGCGCGCTCGTTGCCGCTCAGCCATTCCTTGGCGGAGTTGAAGTAGAAGGCAAAGTGCCGGCGCTCGTCTTTGATGATCCGGCTCAGCAGATCCTTCAAGACCGGATGCCCCGACTTGCGGATCAACGCGCCGTATCCGGTCAGGGTGGAAAGCTCGTTGATCGCGCCGATCGAGAGGTACACCGCGGAGAAATCTTTCAGCATCCACGAGCCCGCCATCGTCGAGATTACGCTCACGCTGTTCTTCAGGCCTAGGTTCGCACGCACGTTGGCGATCCGGTCCTGCGTGTCGAACTCGATCCCGAAGAGGTTGAGCAGCCGCCCGATGTTCTCCCCGTGCCACAGCTCCTCGTAATTCCAGCAAGCGAGAAACGCGGTGAGGATCGGGTCCATGCATGCGCGGGTCACTAGCAGGTGGGAGAGGTAGAGGGGAACGTGGTTTTCGATGTCCATCATGTAGTGCAGGCAGAACAGGTCGCCTTTCGAGAGCGGATGAGAAGCGACTTCGTCCCATTCGATTCCCGCGATATCCAGTTTCCTGGACTCTTCCTTGTAGCGCTCGATGCTGAAGCTCATGTCCATCTGTACGGAATTGGCGGTTGCGTGGATCACTCGACTCGGCCAACTCCCAGCAACCTCACAAGGGCCGCTGAGCGACGGTGGCCAGTCTAGGTCTCGACGCTCGTGAAGAGAGCGAAATCAAACCAGGAGGAAACAGACAGTGAACGTAATTCGGAGGACCGCGATCGCGGCGACGATCACGGGCTCGATGCTCGTCGGAGGGGTGGCTGGAGCCGTCTTGTACGGCGCGACCATGCTCTCCGCCTCGGCGGCGACGACGCCGACGCCCAGCCCCTCGTCCAGCTCGTCTTCGACCACTCCCGCCAAGTTCGTGCCCAATGAAGACCCGACCCATGAGGCAGGCGAGAGCGCGGCGCGCGAGGCGCAGGAGAACGCGGGACAGGTGCCCACGGTTCCGTAGGCCGTCACCCTCACCCGGTCAAGGTATGGCCCCTCTCCCTTCAAGGGAGAGGGGCTTCCGCGCTTTTGCCCTTACGGAAGCAGTTGGCGCGCCACGAACAAGATGTTCGCGGGGCGTTCCGCCAGGCGGCGCAGGTACCACCCGTACCATGCGTCGCCATAGGCGATCAGATCCCTCACAGCAAAACCCTCGCGGGCAAGGCGCAGTTGCTCGCCGGTACGAATCCCGTAGAGCATCGCCACCTCGAGCTGCGACCGCTCCATGCCCAGCGCATCGGCGAACGCCCACGCCCTGGCGAAAAGATCCGTGTCGTGCGTGCCGAGCACGAGCCGAAGCCTGCGCCGCTTGACCTCTGGCAGCATGATCGCGGATAGGGCCAGGTAGTTCGCGTCGACGTCTTTCTTCGCCGCGAACGCGAGCGCGGGCGGCTCGGCGTAGGCGCCCTTGACCAGCCGGATCGCGGGCTTCAGCGGCAGCAGCCTCGTCACGTCGCCGATGGTGCGTCGCAGGTATGCCTGCAGGGCCACGCCGACGTGTGGATGCTCCGCCCGCAGGCGGGCGTACAGGTCGAGGGTGCGGTCGGTGTAGGCGCTGCCCTCCATGTCGACCCACAGAAAGCTCTTCGCCTTCTCGGCAGCCCGAGCCAGCCGCTGCATGTTGGCGTATGCGGCCGCGGCATCGATGTCGAGGCCTACCTGGGTCGGCTTGACGGAGATCTCGGCCTCGATACCCGTCGCCGCCGCGAGGACCTCTTCGTAGTGCTCGACGACGCGGTTCGCGTCCTCGAGGTCGGTGAGGTTCTCGCCGAGGAGCGTGAACAGCGCGCCGATGCCGTGCTGTCTGAAGTCCGTCGCCGCCTTCAGCGCGGAGTCAAAGCCCTCGCCGGGAAGAAAGCGCCTGACGGCGCGACGGGCAAAGCCCCACCGGGGCACGTGAGTGGACAGCCACCGGTTCTGCGCGCACCACAGGAGAAGCCTTCGCATCAAACCTGCCAAAACGTAATGCCTCGAAGGTCGCCAGGGCGGACGGATTTACTCCGGCCGCAACGCACGTGACCTAAAGCCATCCCAATCGCGGCCGAGGAGTGGCAACTCGAGAAATCAAAACATCAGGGAAGGTGAGCGCCGGCCCTGTGCATGCGTCCTGCGCTGACCCTGCAAATGAGGGCCGGGTCCCGCGCGGAGGGCAGGCGATGAGCGGAAACCGCAGGGTTTCCGCTCATTCCGCTTACCAGTAATACCAACGGCTGCCTTCGGCGGCTCGGACGAAGAAGCCGAGGAGCCAAAGGATCAGCCCGATGACGAGCACAATCCAGAGGATGTGCAGCGCTGGTGCAAGCAAACCGCCCCCACCGAGGAGCAGCAGCAGCAGGATCAGGACGATCAACGCAACCACTCTTGATTCAGCTCCTTTCGAGCTAGGTCCCGACCCGGCGTGTGCGCCTGGCGCGAACCAGCCGTGAATTACGTCTCTACCTGGAAAACGCTCGCGGCAGGGCCGGTTACCCGTGCCGGCGCGAGCGCCCTGAACCGGTTTTTCCGCCTTCATGAGCTGACGTCAACCTCGGGCACTGACTTTGGCCAACGCCTGCGCCGGCGCCGCATTCCCGGCAAAAGTAAAGAGGGCCGGTCCGCAGACCGACCCTCTGGTGCTCCCCTGAGGAGCTCAGGGAGAACTACTTCGAAGGAGACGGCATCGCGCTCGGCGAAGCGCCGCCACCACCGCCGCCGGCGCCCGGCTGGGCGGTTGGAGCGGGAGATGAGACGGTCGGGTTGTTCGACGGCGCGGCGGACCTTGTGCCGAACCAGTTCCACTGCGTGAAGCCGAAGAACAGCAGGATCAGCACGAGCAGGGCAAGTATGGCCGCGGCCATTCCCGCGCCCGCGCCGCCCCTGGTGTCGCTTGTCTCGACGACCTCAGATCCGGCCGGGCTCCAGTACCTGCGAACGCTGTACCCGCCGGCTCCAAGCAGCACGGCGAGCACGAGGATGACGAGCAGAATGAACAGCAGAGTTCCCAAGACGCACGAACCTCCTTTGAGATTGGTTTACGACCCACACCCCTTCACTCGCATCGAGTCGTCGCTTGGGCCGCTCGTTTGGGAAACGCCCGAAATGGGGCGAGATACCTAGCCGGTCGCTCCCGGGCGGCGCCGCCTGACCACCCCTGCGGCGACGGCCAGCGCGACCACGGCGCCAAGCGCGACCCGCTGAAAAGCAGAGCGGCGGGGCACCTGGCCCGGCTGATCCTCGACGGTCTGTTTCTGCTTGATCGACTCGACCGGGCTTCTTTTCGCCCGGGCTTCCGCCATCGGGCTGGCAATCATTCCCTTGTGTGAGGGATCACCCAGCCGGAAGCGGTTGAAGACCGCCCCGAGCAGGATCAGCTGGCTCAGCAAATAGAACCAGGTCGCCAGGAGGAAGAAAAGCGCGAACTGGGCGCCGTAGGTGTTGAAGCCGCCGGCGATCCTGGCGTAGAGCGGAAAGGCGAGCGAGAGCACCTCGATGAGAACGCCGGCCAGCAGCGCCCCGGGAAGGACGTCGCGCACCCGGAACGTGCGATTCGGGACAAAGCGATACAGGGCGACGAGCAGGCCGATCATGACCACAGAGCCGACCACGACGCTGATCAGCCCGGCGTAGGGGAAGAAGCCCGCGATGGCGTTGACCGCCACCGTGACGGCGATCGCGGCGACGAGGATCAGCATCATGACCAGCCCCATCAAGCGCTGGCGCAGCATGTTGCGCTGCCGGCTGCCGAAGATCTGCGTGAGTGCGAACTCCATCGTCGCGAAGATGCTGCTCGCGCTCCAAACCAGACCTCCAAGCGAAACGAGCCCCAACCAGCCCGCGGATGCCTTGACGCCCAGCAGAGCTCGCTGCAGCTCCGGCTGCGCGCTCGCCGGAAACATCTGCAGCACCAGCAGCTGGAACTGCGCCTCGGTCCTGGGGTCGCGAATGGCCAGGCCGATGATGGACAGCGCCCCGAGGATCATCGGGAACATGGCCATGAAGCCGGCGAATGCAAGCGCGAGCGCGTAGTTGCTGGCCTGACTTTCTCCGTAGGCGGCGAGCACGCGAGCCGGAAGCGTTCCCTGAGCGCGTTTGACTACGGACTGGATCCGCGCCTTCATGCCGCCGTTCAGTCTGCCTGGGGCACCGGGCGGCGCGAGTCGCCGTCCCCCGCTCGGGCCACTCTTTCGAGCAGCGCGGTCGAGGCGGTCCCGACGATCGCCGGCGCCGCCTTGCGGACGATGCTCTCCATCGTGCCGGGCTCCTCGGTCCTCTCGTTGACCGTGACCGTTACCGACGGAAGTGATCTCTTCAAGCGTGAATTCATATCGCCGGCGAGCTCACGCAGCGAGTCGACCGACATGCCGCTGAGCCGGTCCATCAATTTCCTTTGCAACGTGGGCTTGCGCATCCGCCTGTAGATGAGGAAGCCGGCGCCTGCCAGGGCGATGGCGCCCACCGCGATCGCGGCGACGCGGCCGAACCGCACCGCGTTCGACACCGCCCGGTCCTCCAGGACGCCGAGATTCTGGTCCATCCGGTTGCGGGTCTCTTCTATTTGCCGTTCGATCTCACTCGCCGAAGCGCCCATTCCTTGTTCTCCTTCAGGCTTTGCATGGTCCGTTTCGGCAGCGCGACCTTGAAGCGCGCCTTGCCTATCAGGACGAGGACGAATCCGATCGCGACATACGCGATCGCCCACACGGCCGCGGCCTCCCATGGCCACGGCAACAGCAACACCATCATCACGGGCACGGCCACCAGGATCCCGAGCAGGATGAGAAGGACCCCGAAAGCCGCAAGGCCGGCCGCGATCGCGTTGGCCGTGACGAGCTCTTTGACCTCCTGCTTCGCGAGCGCGATCTCGAGCGTCACCAGGCGCTGAGCGTCGCTGATCACCGAGGCGACCAGGCCTCGGGCGTTGGACGCCCCGTCGGTGTCTACCGTCCTTTCAACAGGAGCGCGCATACGAGCTTTCCTCGATTGGTGAACGCGTCGCGTATTGACCATACGCGCCGTGTCGATGAAGTGGGCAAGCCGCCTTCCGCCCGACGTCAGGGGAGCAGGAGCGTGGCCAACAACGCGAGGGCGGCGACTGCCATCACCCCGGTGGTTATCCAGGTCAGGGAACGGCTGACGGCGCCGCTGGTGCGCTCCTTCATGATCGTGCGGTCCGACCCGAGCATGACGATCAGGACCAGCAGCGGCGGCGCCACAAGTCCGTTGATGACCGCCGTGATGAACAAGGCGCGGATTGGATCTATGCCGAGAAGGTTCAGCGAGATGCCGGCGATCGTCGAGATCGCCACGATCGCGTAGAAGGTCGGCCGGTACCACGGCTTGTCCGACAGGTCGCCCTTGAGGCCGAGGAATTCCTTGACCGCGTAAGCGGCCGAGCCAGTGAGGATCGGGATTGCAAGGAGGCCTGTACCGATCATGCCGAGCGCAAACAGGACGAAAGCCCACTGGCCCGCGAGGGGCGCCAGCGCCTGCGCGGCCTGGTCCGCGGACTGGATGTCGGTCTTGCCATGCGCGTGCAGAACGGCGGCCGTCGTCAGGATGATGAAGTACATCACGAGGTTGGAGAAGAACATCCCGATCACGATGTCCGCGCGAGCCACCTTGAGCTCCGAGATCGTGACCCCGCGCCTTTCGGCCTCGGTCACCTTACCCGCCGCACGCATCTCGTCGACCTCGGATGTCGCCTGCCAGAAAAACAGGTAAGGCGAGATCGTGGTGCCGAAGATGGCGACCAGCGCTGCTACGAATCCTTTGCTCAGCTCGACGTGCGGAACCACGCTGGCCAGCACCACCTGACGCGCGTCTGGATGGACCAGCAGGCCGGTGATCACGTACGCGAACAGCGCGACCGTCAGCCACTTGAAGATCTTGAAGATCACCGAATACGTGGCGAAGAGCTGCAGCCCGAGCACCAGTGCCGCCACCGGCGCGACAAGCCATAGCTGGTGCAGCGCGCCTTTTGTGAGAAGCGATCCTCCGGCTGCGACGGCCCCTAGGTCAGCGCCGACGTTGATGGTATTGGCCACGAAGAGGGCGGCGATGCAAATGCCGATCAGCCACTTCGGAAACTTGCGGCGCAGCGCCGTGCCGAGGCCGACTCCGGTTTGCAGCGCGATGCGGGCACACAGCTCCTGGACCGCGGCCATGAACGGAAACGTGAAGATGGCCGTCCAGAGGACCGAGTAGCCGAACTGGCTGCCAACCTGCGCGTACGTTCCGATCCCGCTCGGGTCATCGTCGCTGGCGCCCGTGATGAGTCCAGGGCCCAGCAGCTGGAACCAACCAAGCGGTCCCCGCCTGGTCGCCTCTTCGAAGGTGCTGCGCCCGGCCGGCGGCGATCCTGCGTCCGCCTCCTGTCCAGGCTTGTTATCCGGCTTCAGCCGCTCCTCGCGCGGCGGTTCTGAGTTCGGACCCGCGGGGATGGCGCGGAGGATCGGATCCTGGATCTCCGCACCCGCATCAGCAACGTCGTCGTCATCCGGCTCAAAGGCCCGCTCCCAGTCCCTCACACACTAGGAACGCCGTCGATGAGCGGTTCGACTTGTCGGACCGGTGTGAGTTGTGGGCGGGCGCTGAAACGAGTGATTCGGGACCAACCCGCAAGTCGGGCGGGCGATTTAGGCGAGGAGACTGCGGAAGGGTTTGCCCCCATCCGGCCGAGCGCTTCGCGCTGGGCCACCTTCCCCGGCGAGCGGGGAAGGGAAAATTGCTGGAGGGCTCGGCCATTGCTGGCCAAGCTCCTCCAATTCACTAACGAGTGGGGCAAACGGTCTACCGAACGTTTTCTGGGGCGATGTTTTTGGCGAATTCTTAGGCGATCGCTTTCTCGGGTTGAGTAGATGTTGCAGTTATGTTGTTAAACTCTTGGTGAGGAATGTCAGGGGTGGTCCAGGCTATTTCTGGACCGCAGAGGGGTATTTCATCCAGGATCTCTTCAAGGCTGAAGGCGAAGGGCCGGTGTACGCGGACAAGCACCTTCTCGTAACGCGGACCACGACGCCGCCGGGCCTGCGATTCGCCGGCGAAATCGACATGACCAACTCGGACGCGGTCATGCAGGGCCTGAGAATCGCGTTTCCGGATGGCGGCGACCATCACCTCGACCTGAGCGCCCTGAGCTTTTGCGACATCAGCGGCATCCGGGGTCTGGTCGCGATTGCGACCGAACTTGGCGCAGGGAGCCGGCTCCTGCTGCACGGTTTGCCCCACCAGCTGCAGACGGTGATGCGTGTGACGGGCTGGTCCGATCTGCCGAATCTCTCGATCTGCGCGTGCGGAGCCACGGCCGTATGAGCGTCACAGCGGAGGCGGTGGACAGGTTCCGCCACGAGGCCTTTCTCTACTCGGGTTGGGCGGAGTTCATCGCAGGCACGGTGCCGTTCATCAAGGACGGCATCGAGGCCGGCGAGCCGGTCCTGGTTGTCGAATCTCCAGAAAAAATAGACCTGCTCCGAGCGGCTTTGGGCGGCGACGCCGACCGAGTGCTGTTCGCCGACATGGCCCAGGTGGGCGCCAACCCGGCGCGCATCATCCCGGCGTGGCGAGACTTCGTCACACGGTACGGAACGGAGAACACGCGCCTGCGGGGAATCGGGGAACCAATCTGGAACGGAAGGACCGCCGACGAGCTGGTCGAGTGCCAGCGCCACGAATCGCTGCTCAACGTCGCCTTCTGGCAGGGGCAGACCTGGTCGCTGCTCTGTCCATATGACGTCGCACACCTCGATCCGTCCGTGATCGACGAAGCACGACGCAGCCACGAATTCGTAAGGGACGCCGCCACCTCGCTCCACAGCACCGACTTCCGAGGTGTCGAGGCCTGCGGGGCGCGGTTCGACGTGCCTTTTCCAGCGCCGAAGGCCGGACCACCGAAACTGAGCTTCGACGCAGAGAATCTGCTCGGCCTTCGCGGAGAGGTCATCCGTTTCGCGACCTCCGCGGGTTTGAGCGCGGCGCGCGCGACGGAGCTGGTGACCGCGGTCAACGAGGTTGCCACGAACAGCATCGTTCACGGCGGCGGGCGAGGAGCCCTCCGGATGTGGCGAGACGGCGGCAACCTCGTTTGCGAGATCCGCGATGCCGGACGTTACGACGTTCCGCTTAGCGACCGCACCAAGCCGGGGCCAGGCCTCCGCGAACCTCGCGGGCTTTGGCTCGCGAATCACCTGTGCGACCTCGTCCAGATCCGAACGTTCGCCGATGGCACCGCGGTCCGTCTGCACACCAGGGTCGACCCCCGACATCACCTCCATGTGATCCCCCCGTCTGAGGAGCACGCGCAACCGCGGTAGGCCGGACCGCAAGGGCTGTGGGCCTTGAGTTTTCGAAGGCTTCCTCGGCGTCCAACCCGGGTCCGGAACTGCCCTGCGAACCGTGTCGCCGTACCATTCCACCCGCTCCTGGGTAGCGCCTATCCTGTTGCGACCATGGCGATCCGGTCCGAGCTCGCGGGCTTCAGCACCGCCCAGGCCCGGCGTGCGCTGGAGGGCCTCCCACGGTGTGACTACGACGTGCTGGTCAAGCCGCTGCGCTATCGCTGGACGCCCCACCTCGCGGCTCGCTGCGAGTTCGAAGAGCGCCGGATCGTCCTGCAGGTGCCGATCCCGTTTCGGTCCTTCAAGGAGCCGGTGATCTACGCGGCGCGGCGGAAACGCGGCGAGGGAATGCGTTTCGCCTGGGCTTCGGAGACGGTGTTCTTCCGCGGCCGGCGCGACGTGCTGCGGTTCTTGTACTGCCACGAATGGATGCACTGGTACCTGCACGAGGTGCTCGGCAAAGGCTCGGCCGCGGAGACTGCGTGCGACCGCTTCGCCCTGCGCAACTTCCGGCGCAGGTTCGTCACCTCCGACGATGCCGACGCCGCGCTCAAGCGGCGGCCGCTGAAGGCACGCGCGTCGTACTGACCCCTGCGCGGCCGTCTAGGAAAACGACTCTCGAGGGTCCTTGCGCAGCAGCACGATCACCGCGATTGGCAGCGCGATGTTCACCATCAAAGAGACCGGTCCGTGATTCGCGCCGATCGGGATCAAGAGGAGCAGGGCGGCGCCGAAAAGGCACACCACCTCGAGCGCGATCGCGAAACCTCGCGCCTTGCGCCGCCGCCACAAGACGCCGATGCCGAGGAGGCAGGTCGCGAGAGCAAGCAGCAGCGTGACAACGACCAGCGCGCCCATCGCGTATTCGCCCGCGAGGACGAACGGCGCTGAAGAGATCGCGGCGATGAACCAGAACAAGCTCTGCATGCCAAGCAGTACAAAGGCCGCTTCCGGTTTGCTCGATGAATCAGCCTTGATCAATTCGTCTCACCACCTTGTCATCGATGTCGACGGCGAATCGTCCGCCCGGGTTGTCCACGATCCAGACATGCAGCATCGGTGACGCGCTGATGTCGATCGCGCCGAGCGGGCACGTCGCGGTCGGCGTCATGAAGCTGAACTCGAAGCCGAAAGGCGTGAAGCAGATGTTTTCGTGCTGGTGCCATGAGGTCAGCGGGCCGCCGGGGTCGGGACCGAACTGGCCGATGTGCTGCATCTGAAACATCGCCCCGATCAAGACGGGTCCGTGCTTCGTGTTGGCGTAGACGAGGCCCTGTGGGTGCCGCGGGTCCATCACGTAGCCGGCATCGACGTTGCGCTGGTTCATCCAGTGCGTGGACGGCATGTTCTCCGGGCCACCCGGCCGGAACCCGGCAGCCCACGCTGCGTGCCAGTCGCGGTACGGCGCGATCGCGGTCGCAGTGGCGTCGTAGAGCCGCTGCGCCGCCGCCACCTGCTCCGGGGTGGCCACGTCGTTCGTCGCCTGCAGCACCGCGCCCGCATGCACATGCTCCGCGTCCGGCCGCGCGAGGTCGTCGATCCAGACGACCGAAAGAGAGAGCACCGTGAGGAACGGGACCGCCACGCCTAGGGTGCCCCAGCGCCACCGGCGCAGTCTCTGCTCGCCTCGCACCGGGACCAGCACGAGGCCTAGCGCGGTCAGCTCGATGAGCTTGGTCGCAAGCGCCACCTGGTCCGGAGTGTCGAAGCCAAGGATGATGTAGCCGAGGTAGCCGAGTAGCGTCATGGTGATGAGCGACGCCGACGCGATGCGCCACCAGCGCCACGTGAACGCCTGCGACAGCGCGATGTAGGCGAGGCCGTTCATCACGAACAGCGCCGCCGTGATCGTCTCGCCCAGGTGCGTCCACACGAGACCCAGGTGGATGGCGCCCGCCATCGCCATCAGGACCGAAGCTCCGAGCACCGTGCCCGGCACGGCTCGGCGCGATGGCCGGAGCCTCAGCGCGAGGAGTGCGACCGGGAGAGCGGCAAGCCCTGCGTAGAGGCCAATCGCGTGGTCCGGTGAGATGTCGAACATGCCACGATCGTCGGCGCCCGGCTTAAGAAGCGCGTAAGAGAGGAAGGTCGACGATGAACGCGCCTCCGCCGGATGGCGATTCGCCGGCGAGGATGCGGCCGTGGAGCTGGTCGACGATCCACCGCGCGATCGCCAGGCCCAGACCCGAGTGGCCGCCCGAGCGCGACGGATCGGCGCGGTAAAAGCGCTCGAAGACTCGCTCCCGTTCCGCCGGCGGGATGCCCAAACCATCGTCAGCGACCATCACGCGGGCCCATCCCGATTCCGTGGACACCCGCACGTCGACGGTGCGCCTGGAGTGGCGAAGGGCGTTGTCGAGGAGGATCCACAGGAGCTGGCGCAGCGCATCCTCGTCCCCGTCGATGGCGGCGGGGGCGGCCTCGACCGTGAGGATTCGATCCGGGCGCAGGGTGGCCGCCTGGCGCGACACCTCTTCGACGATCGATTTCACATCGGTCGGCGCGAGGGACAACCGCAAGCCGGAGTCGGCCCGCGCGAGGGTGAGCAGGCGGTCGACGAGCCGCGACATGCGCGCGCTTTCCTCGGCGATGTCTGTCAGCGCCGCGGCGCGGACCTCGTCGGTGAGCGCGGGTCCGCGGCTCAACAGCCCGGCGTTGCCCTGGATCGTCGTCAGCGGCGTCCGCAGCTCGTGCGAGGCGTCGGCCACGAAACGGCGCTGGGATTCGAAAGCGTCCTGCAATTGGTTCAGCATCCAGTTGAAGCTGCCGGCGAGCGTCGCCACCTCGTCGCGGCTGCGCGGCTGGGGGAGCCGCCGCCCGAAGTCACGCGTGCTCCCGATGCCGGCCGCCGCGCCCGCGACCGATTTCAAAGGCGCCAGGGCCCGGCCGGCGACCAGCCATGACGCGATCAACGCCGCGAGCAGCGCCGGGACCGCGGAGATGACCAGGAACACGACGATTCCCGAGCGGTTGGACTCCGGGACTCGCGTCGACTGCCCGGTCATCACGTAGCCGTTCGCGAAGGGCAAGACGTAGAGCCGGAGCGAGCCCAGCGTGGCGAAGGCCCCGCGATGCTGCTGCGCCTGGCTGAGGAGCGATTGGCTCGCGGCGGGAGGCGACCCGTTCAGGACGCCTGTCGTGTAGACGGACGAGCCGTCTGGCGACATGACCTCGACGAAGACGTCGGTGCTCGTCGCCAGGTCGGCGGGCGCGACAGCCGGTTGCGGCGGCGGGACCGTTCCGCCGAGCGCGGCCGCGGCGTCGTGCGCCCGCGTGCGGAGTGCGTCGTCCTGGTTCGTGAAACCGCCTCGCGAAAGCAGCGAGTAGAGCAGCAGGCCGAACACGACAAGGGCGAGCGCGACGACGCCCGCTCCGAAGAGGGCAAGCCTCAGGCGAAGCGGCAACTACTCGTGCAGGGCGTAGCCGGCGCCACGCACGGTGTGCAGCAGGCGCGGCTCGCCATCCAGCTCCAGCTTCTGGCGCAGGTAACCGACATAAACCGCGACGACGTTGTCGCTGTCGGCCTCGCCCTTCCAGACCGCGTCGATCAATTGCTCGCGCGACAGGACCTGGCGGGGATGGCGCAGGAAGTGCCGGAGGAGATCGAACTCGGTCGCGGTCAGGTCGATCACGCGCTCGCCGCGCCAGGCCTCGCGGCTCGCCGGCTCGAGGCGGAGGTCGCCGAAACGCATGTGGTCGCCGGGCGCCGTCCTGCGGAGCAGGGCGCGCACCCTGGCCAGCAGCTCTTCGTTTGCGAACGGCTTGACCAGGTAGTCGTCGGCGCCCGAATCGAGGCCCCGGACCCTCTCCTCCGTGCCGCCGAGCGCCGTCAGCAGCAGGATCGGGATCGGGCCGGTGGAGCGGAGACGCCGGCAGACGGCGATGCCGTCCAGGCCCGGCAGCATGATGTCCAGGACGACCGCGTCGAACGGGCGCTCCCTGGCGCGACGCAGCGCCTCGTTGCCGTCGGCCGCAACCTCGACGTCGTAGCCGTCCGCCCCGAGGACACGACTCAGGGTCGCGGCAAGCCGGGCATCGTCCTCAACGACAAGGATGCGTGAGCCTGTCATCCGAGCGATTTATAGCCCTAGGGATGTGGATTTGATAAGAAAGAATGAGAGGGAACCCCAAGGTGTCCCCGTCGGGGGCCCCAAGCAGGTAGGTCGCTGCGCGACGGGCACCCGGCCCTCAGTCCCTTAGGCAGAGAGATCTGCCGACCACAGGGCCGGCGCTCTCTTTCCGGTATACGGTTCGGATTATCTAAGTAGTTACTCGACGCGACGTTTGGCAGACCTGGAGGCATAGTCGCGGCCGGGCTAAACCCGGCCGCCAAGGCGATGTCGGGTTCGTGTCGAAATTGGCCGGGTCTGTTCGTCGCATCAGTTGAGTCCATAGGACATCAATCGCAAGGAGAGAACAGGCATGGCGAATTACGTACTTCTGTATTCCGGAGGCAGCGCTGGGACGTCGCCCGCGGAGCGTGAAAAGATCATGGGGGCCTGGGGCGCCTGGTTTGGCAAGCTCGGCGACAAGATCGTCGACGCCGGCAACCCGTTCAGCGAGCACGCGAAAAACGTCTCCAATGGAGCTGTCCACGATGGCGCGGTCGGCAACCCACCTGCGACCGGCTACTCGATCCTGAAGGCGGACTCGCTGAACGCCGCGGCCGAGCTCGCCAAAGGCTGCCCTGTCCTGCAGTCGGGCGGCAAGATCACGGTCTACGAGATAACCCCTGCGATGTAGTACTGGAGCATCTGCTCCCGTGCCCCTCACCCCTCATCCCTCTCCCCTGAAGGTCAGAGGGAGCCGATCCCTCTCTACTCGACTGTCACCAGCGTAACTCGCTTCGTTGCCGTCAGCCGGCCTCGGGCGCCCGAAAGGTACGTGCCCGAGGTCGGCGCCACGTCCAGGTAGTCGGCGCCGACCGCGACCATCACGTGGCCCAGCCCGCCGCGGCTGGCGTGAGTGGGGTCGAAGGAATGCGCGATCGCATCGCCGGTCCCGTCATTCGTGGGGAGGATGACCTCGACCCACGCGTGGGTGCCGCCCTGGCCGAGCAAGTGTCCCGACACGTAGCGGGCGGGCAGCCCGCACGCGTGGCACAGCGCCAGCATCACGTGGGCGTAGTCCTGGCATACGCCCGCGCCGATCGCCAACGCCGCGGCTGCGCTCGTGCGGATATCGGTCACCCCGTACCGGTAGGTCATCGACTGGTAGACCCAGTCGTTGATCCTGTCGGCGAGCGGCAGCCCGTACTCCGCCGTCGCCGCCAGGTCGTCGGCCGCCCGCATGATCCGGTCGTCCGGCTCGGTCAGCACCGACGGCTCGAGCAGGTAGGCCTCCGACAGCCACCCGTCCTGAAGGCGGTTGGGTTCCGCGGCGCGGCGCTCCACCGACACCTCGGCGACGAACTCGATCGAGTTCGCCACCCGCGGCGCGAACACGTTGAAGACCACGTTGCCGAAGCGGTCGCGACGGTCTTCGAGCCGCGCCCCGGCGGCGCCCGCGCCGATCGACACCTGGTGCCACAGGCGGCGCTGGTCGCCGAAGCGCTCCGGCGGGATCACGACCAGGCGGTGGTTGAGCTCGCGAATCGGCTCCGGGTACTCGTAGCGGAACGTCTGCTGGACGCGATACGACGCACGCCGGGCTGTCGCCCAGTCGACGGTCGCGGGGTTGATCGCCATCACGAGTTCAGGTCCGCCCAGACGGTCATCGACTTGAAGGTGGCCGCCCCGAAGGTGGTCAGCATCGCCACGTCCAGCGCGTCGCGGCCGCGGCCGATCAGGACGCGGCCGACCCGCCGCACGTTGTTGCGCGGGTCGAACGTCCACCAGCGGTCTTCGAGATAGACCTCCATCCAGGCGGCGAAGTCCATCGGCGCGGGGTCGGGCGGCACGTACACGTCGGGAAGGTAACCGAACACGTACCGTGCAGGGATGTTTAACGCGCGACAAAACGAGATCGCGAGGTGAGCGAGGTCGCGGCAAACGCCTTTTCGCCGCTCCAGGACGTCCGCGGCCGTGGTCAGCGGGTTGCTGGTGCCGTACTGGAACGTGATGTTGTCGTGGACCCAGTCGCAGATCGCCTGGACCCGCGCCCCGCTCGGCTCGGTCTGTCCGAACAACTCCCATGCCATGCCCATCAGCTGGTCCGACAGGCAGTAGCGGCTGGGCAGCGTGAAGTGGAGCACCTCGCCCGGGATCTGGTCGACCGGCAATTGCCGGGCGGCTGTGCCGTCCAGGTCGGGCTCGTCGGGCGCGGCGACCACAGCGTCATAACGCAGGGCAAGCTCGCCTTGCGGCATGACCAGCCGCTTGACGGGATTGCCGTAGAAGTCGGCGTACTCGTCGATCGGCACAGAGGGCTGCGTGGACCATGACTCGGTGACCAACTGGTGCCGGGCGTCGGAACGCGGACGCACCTGGACGGTGGCGACGGTCGGGGCGCTCACGTCGTACTTGAACTCGCAGCCCACCCGTAGATCGATCGTCTTCGCAGGTGTGCGGATGGCGCTGAAACTATAGCTGTGGGTTCTCGGGATATCGATGCCAACTACCAGGTGAACGGCTTCTATGACGAAATGCTTGCGGCCGCCGGGCAGCCCCGGCCGGCCTACCGTCGACTCTACGAGCACCTGAACCGCCTCGGCCCTGACGAGCTCCAGCGGCGTTGGGGCCTCGCCATGGAGATGTTCCGCAACCACGGCATCACGTTCGCCGTGTACCCAGACGCCCAGGGCACGGAGAAGGTCTTTCCGTTCGACGTCATCCCGCGCGTGATCGAGGCGGCCCTCTGGCGGCGGCTCGAGGCGGGGCTCAAGCAGCGCCTCCGGGCGCTCGACCACTTCCTGGAGGACGTGTACGGCCGCAAGCTCATCCTCGAGCAGCGCGCGATCCCGCCCGAGATCGTGCTCAGCAGCTCGCTCTACCTGCGCGAGATCGCGGGTCTGAACGTGCCGCACGGCATTCACTGCCACATCGCGGGGATCGACCTCGTGCGCAACGAACGGGGCGACTTCTTCGTCCTGGAGGACAACCTGCGCACCCCTTCAGGGGCGTCCTACGTGCAGGCCAACCGCTACGTGATGAAGCGTGTCCTCCCCGACCTGTTCGCCGGCTACCCGGTGCGGCCGGTCGAGGGATACGTCCACGAGCTGCTGCGGCACTTGCGGTGGCTCGCCCCGAAGGGGGTCGACGACCCCACCGTGGTCCTGCTCACCCCCGGCATCAACAACGCCGCCTACTACGAGCACCTCTACCTCGCCAAGCAGATGGGCGTCGAGCTCGTCGAGGGCACCGACCTCGTCGTCGACCAGGACCACGTCTTCATGCGCACGACACGAGGCCTGCGCCCCGTGCACGTCATCTACCGACGTATCGACGACGAGTGGCTCGACCCGATCTTCGGCCGGCAGGAGTCCCTCGTCGGCGTGGCGGGGCTGGTCAATGCGTACCGGGCCGGTAACGTCGCCCTCGCGAACGCGCTGGGCAACGGCGTCGCGGATGACAAGGCCGTCTACGCGCTGGTGCCGAAGGTCATCCGCTACTACCTCGCCGAGGACCCGATCCTGCCGAATGTGGAGACGTATCTCTGCGCCGTCGATGACGATCGCCGGTACGTGCTCGAGCACCTGGAGGACCTGGTCGTCAAGACGGTCGACGCGTCCGGGGGCTACGGCATGCTCATCGGACCCACGTCCACGCGAGAGGAGCGCGAGGACTTCCGGCGGCGCATCATCGCGCGGCCGCGCGCCTTCGTCGCGCAGCCAGTGGTCGCGCTGTCGGTGCAGCCCGTGTTCGATGGAGGGCGCCTGCGCCGCGGCCATCAGGACCTGAGGCCGTTCGTCCTCACGGGCCCCGACGTCTACGTCACGCCCGGTGGTCTCACGCGGGTGGCGCTCAAGCCAGGCTCGCTGGTGGTCAACAGCTCGCAGGGCGGCGGGAGCCGCGACACCTGGGTGATGGCCGACGACGGCCTGGAGCCGGCGGATGCTTAGCCGGGCAGCGACATCCCTCGCCCTCCTGGGCCGCCACCTCGAGCGTGCGGATCACCTGGCGCGGATCCTCGGTGTGCACGTTTCGCTTTCGCTCGACCGAACCGACGAGCCGGGCCCCGCTTTCTGGGTTCGGTTCATGGAGCTGGCCGGATGGCGGGGCAGCGACACGGGACGCCGCGAGCAGGCGATCGAGATGGTTGTCGCCGGCACCCTTGGGCCATCGGTCCGCGCCAGCGTCGCGGCCGCGCGCCTGGCCGCGCAGGCTGTCCGGCCATCGCTTCCGAGCGAGCTGTACGAGCAGGTGAACGCTCTTCACTGGCGAGCCCAGGAGGCCTCCTTCCTGCGTGACCTCTATCCATTCCTGATGGACGTGCAGATGAGCATCCGGCTGGTCGACGGCCTGCTCGAGGACACCATGTCGCACGACGAGGCCCGCGACTTCGTCCGCCTCGGCAAGTTCGTCGAGCGCGCGAGCAATGTGACGACGGTGGTGACCCGCAAAACCGCCGAGCTCGCGGAGTCTCCGGAAGATACGCTCGAGTGGACGGCCGTCCTGAAATCGTGCTTCGCATTCGAGTCGTACCAGGCGCGATATCCGGGCGGCGTGACAGCCGACCGCGTGATCGAGTGCCTTCTCCTCGACCGCTCGCTGCCGCGCTCGGCCCGATTCTCGAGCGCGATGGCGTTGGACGCGGTGGCGCGGATCGAGGGTAAAGGGCGCCGCTCCAAGCCGGTGCGCCTGTTGACTCGCCTGAACGCGATGTACCAGAACGCCGACACGAAATCGATCGCCGAGCACCCGACCGACTTCGAGGCCGATTGCCGAGCGGTTCTGCGCCTGCTCGAGGTCGCCCTGCGCGAGTCGTACTTCCACCCGAGCAAGGTTCCCGCAGCGGTCGCTGGCGAAGAGGGGCGCGGCATGCCGCAGCAATGAAGCTCGAGATCATGCACAGCACGCGCTACCGGTACACGGGTCCGATCGCCGAAACGGTCATGGAGGTGAGGCTGCGTCCGATGGACGGCAATGGGCAGCGCTGCCTCGACTTCAACCTGGAGCTGAGTCACGGCGTCAAGGCGCGAGGCTACATGGACGGTTACGGCAACAACGTCCATTACTTCAACCTCGTGCGCCCGCACTCGGCGCTGAACGTGATCAGCCGCTCGACGGTCGAGACCGGCCTTGGGCCGGACACCGACGCCGGCGAGGAGCTCGTGCTGGACTTCCTGCGCTTCCGCTCACCGGTCAAGGAGGTCGAGGGCGTGATAGAGCTGGCCCAGCAGCACGCGGTCGGCGACACCTCATCGCCCGAATCCGTTGAGAGCGCGCTGGAGGAGCTGACCCTGACGATCAGCCGCAACTTCGCCTACGACCGAACAGTGACCAATGTCTACAGCGCGGTCGACGACGTCCTCAAGCTGCGCGCGGGCGTATGCCAGGACTTCGCCCATCTCTTCATCGCCGTCGCGCGAGCCATGGGCGTGCCTGCGCGATACGTGAGCGGTTACATCCACACGCCGGGCGACCGCACGGCCGCCGCGTCACACGCCTGGGCGGAAGCGTGGATCCCGGGCAGGGGCTGGGTCGGCTTCGACGCCACGCACCCTGTCCGCACCACCGAGCATCACGTGCGCCTCGCGGTGGGCCGCGACTACACCGACGCAGCGCCGACTCGCGGTGTCTACGTCGGTTCGGCGACCGGGACGATGTCGATCAGCGTGAAGACTCGCGCGATCGGCTGAGGGCGAACCGGCTCGACCCGTCGCTTACCGGGTAGCTTCAAAATAGGACGAGGGTGTCATAGTTTGCAGCTATATACCTCGCTCATAGCTTCGTACTATGACACTTTCGTCATATAATGCAGCATGGCTGCTTCGCTCACCAAGCTCCAGAACCTGGCCGAAGGGCAATGGGGCATGTTTACTTTCAGCCAAGCCAAACGGCAAGGTGTCGACCCAAGATCCATTGCCCGGATGATTGCGCGTGGACAGCTCGAGCGTATTGCACACGGCGTTTACCGCATCCGCGGCGGTGCAGAACCTGATCACTCACAACTTCGAGCTGCATGGCTCCAACTCGATCCTGCCCGGCCTGCCTGGGAGCGTCTGAGTGACCCTGATGTAGCGATCGTCTCTCACAAGTCCGCGGCCGCTCTATATGGCGTGGGCGACCTTCGGGCGGATGTCCACGAGTTCACGGCCCCACGCCGTCGGCAGACCCGAAGGTCAGACGTGAGGCTTCATACCGGAGTCGTGCCAAAGGACCGTCGCGCCCTGATGTCTGGTCTGCCGACGACACGTGCCGGCTGGATGGTTGGCGATCTACTTGCGGATAACGTCGATCCAGAGAGCGTTGCCCGAATCACGGTCGAAGTCATCGACGGTGTCTATGACTATCCACGAGTAGTCGCCGAGAGCCTTGCTCGACACGCTGATCGGTTCGGATTCAAGAAGGGCGACGGCGTTGCACTCCTTGACGATCTACTTCGGCGAGCTCGTTACGATCGCCGCGACCAGGTCGTGTCTATGGCGCGCACCAAATGAACGACCGCCTCTACAGCGATCCGCAGGCCATGCGACAAGCGATTACCGATCGCCTTAGACGCCGGCAGCGAGAAATTCCGGGAAGCCAGTTGTCGGACTTGCAACGCCAGTTCGCATACGACCGACTACTTTCGCGACTTTTCACCGTCCAGCGTGAACGATGGGTGTTGAAGGGGGCCACCGCGTTGTTGGCGCGTCTCGGCGGACGCGCACGGCATTCGCTTGACATCGATCTATACAGCAATACAGGTGACTTGGATGAGGCTGAGGGAGCATTGAACGAGGCTGCCGGAGTAGACCTAGGTGACCAATTCAGATTCACTTTGCGGCCTGGTCGCGCGATGCTGCAGGGCGCAAATGCTAGGCGGATTCGAGTCGACGCATACCTAGGCGCGAACCTGTTTGCGAGCTTCCATGTCGACCTGGTAACGAGTGTTGAACTACGAGGTCGTCCGGAGGAAGTCCCGCCGTTAGTTCCGATCGATTTGCCCGGCATCGTTCGACCGACTTACTTAGCATGGCCCATGGTCGATCACATAGCCGACAAGGTCTGCGCATTTATCGAACGGCACCCGCGACAAGATGCCATCGACGTCGCAAGCACAAGGTATCGGGACCTCGCCGACCTGGCTCTTCTAGCGCGCAACGTATCGATCGAAGCCGGAAGGCTCGGCGCAGCGCTCGGGTCAGAGACCAAGCGGCGCGGCCTGCGGCTGCCGGATCGATTTCCAGATCCCGAAGGCGAGGGATGGACCGTGGGTTACGCGCGGATAGCTCGCGACACCGCCGACCTCAGGGAGAAAGATCTTGCCGCGGCACTGTCAACTGTCCGGCGTTTTATTGATCCAATCCTGTCGTCGACGGCAGTCGGCAGCTGGGAACCGGACTCATTACGGTGGGTCAACCGGCCGAACGGCGGAGAAGCGTCGGCGACCGGTTAAAAGCGCTTGCCGCGCACGTGCTCGATGGAGAACTTCGCCGTGTCGGCGATGAGCATCACCGCCATCACGCCCGCCTCGACCGGGTCGCTCACCACCACATCGGCCGCGTCCGGCACGGACCCGGCCATGCTCGTGCAGAGGACGAGGATCCCCGACTCGCGGATCTCACGTACCGCGGTCGTGATGTCGCCGCCCATGAGCGCGCCCGCGAGCACCAGGACCCGAGCCCGGTGCAGCCGGGCCACCGCGCGCACCGCGTCCGCGAGCTGCTCCTCGCCGACGAGCGGGATGGTGTCGACGGAGATGCGCTCGCCGCGGATGTTGTGCCGGTCCGCCTCGGAGATCGCGCCCTGCGCCACCATCCCGACCTGCGCGCCGCCGCCGATCACGATCACGCGCTTGCCGTAGATCGTCTGGAAGGTCGGGACGACGCTCACCTTCGTCACGCCCTGCACGCCTTCGAGGTCGGCGATCAGGCGCGTTTCGTCAGGAGCTCCCGAGACCTCGAGCTGGAGCTCCGCGACGGCCTCGCGATGCCCGCCTCCCGCGACGTACGTGATGTTGGCACCGTGGCGAAAGATCGCCTCGGTGATCCGGTAGAGGACTCCAGGCTCGTCGCGGCACTCGACCAGCAGACCGGTGACTTCAGGCCCAGCCATTGGGCGAGAACGATAAGGGGGACTAAGCTTCGGCGGCGTATGGCCAGCGCGGGGCACCGAGCTCGCGCGACACGCCGCGCGCGGCCTCGCTCACGGCGGCGCCCAGGCCGCGCGCCAGGCCCCTCGGGAAAATGCGCTCGGTCGAGTCGACGACGCCGATCGCGCCGACCGCCTGCCCTCCGTGATCGAAGATCGGGGCCGCGGCGCTCGACTCGCCGAGCACCGCCTCGTCGCGCTCGGTGGCGATGCCCGAATCGCGAATCACCTCGAGCTCACGCCTGAGGTCGGCATCGCTCAGCGTCTGCTTGGTCAGTCGCGGCAGCGGCTCGGCAAGCAGGTCCTCGACCATCTCCACCGGCGAGTAGGCCAGGATCGCCTTGCCCAAAGAGCTCGCGTGAAGCGGCAGTTGGATCCCGACCTCGAGCACCCCAAACGTTGCGTCGGGGCGGAAGACGTGGTGGACGACGACGTCGAGCAAGTGGCGGACGGTCAGGATCGAGCTGCCAAGGTCGGCCAGGACCACCACCCCCTGGCCGCATTCGGCCTGCGTGATGGCGCGCCACACGACAATTAAGAGAGGGCGCCAATCTGGGGTCACTTGCACGAAGACGCAAGCGAGGCTGTCAGCGTCTCACTATCCCCCAGCCCTCGAATTGGTGGCCGAAACCATGCGCGCCGCCGATCGATGCCCTAGGCTTGCCCCATGGTGCGCAACCTGCGCGCGATTGGGATCGAGATTAGCCGGGGAGGTCCCCCGACTTAGCGCGCGCGCTGAAGTCGGTTGGGCCTCCCACCTCGAGAAGGTCGGGAGGTTTTTTTATGTCCGCCAGAAAGATCGTGGTGTACGACACCACCCTGCGCGACGGCGCGCAGGGTCCGTCCGTGTCCTTTTCCGCGGCGGACAAGGAGCGGATCGCGCGCCTGCTCGACCGCCTGGGGTTCGATTACGTGGAGGGCGGATTTCCGGGCTCGAACCCGAAGGACGAAGAGCTGTTTGAGCGCCTCGCCGAGGAGCCGCTTCAAAACGCGAAGCTTGCAGCCTTCGGGGCGACACGACGAGCAGGCGGGCGGTGCGAGGACGACGCCAACCTGAAGGCCCTCGTGGAGAGCAAGGCGCCGGTCTGGACCCTGGTCGGCAAGAGCGACACATGGCAGGTCTCGACTGTGCTGCAAACGACGAACAACGAGAACCTCGCCATGGTCGAGGAGTCGGTTGCGTACGGAGTCGGCCTCGGACGCGAGGTGATCTTCGACGCGGAGCACTTCTTCGATGGATACGCGCGCGACGCAGAGTATGCGGTCGAGGTATGCCTCAGCGCGGCGCGGGCGGGCGCGTCGTGGGTCGTGCTGTGCGACACCAACGGCGGGAGCCGTCCGACCGACATCGCCGTGGGAGTCGAAGCAATCCGCAAAGCATTGGGGGACGCTGGAAGCGGCGCGCGGGTCGGCGTCCACACGCACAACGACTGCGAGCTCGCTGTCGCCAACACGCTCGAGGGCGTCACTGCCGGAGCGGACATGGTTCAGGGGACAATCAACGGTTATGGCGAGCGCTGTGGCAACGCCAACCTCGTATCGGTCGTCTCCAACCTCGTGCTCAAGCTCGGCTACGACGCGCTGCCGAAGGAGTCGGTCAAGCAGTTCAGCGAGCTGTCGCGGACCGTGGCGGAGATCGCCAACCTGGCCCTGCCCCTGCAGCAGCCATTCGTCGGTCACGGCGCCTTCGCCCACAAGGGCGGGCAGCACGTGGCAGCCGTGCTGCGTCACAAGGATGCGTACCAGCACATCGACCCGGACCTCGTGGGCAATGAAGCGAGGGTGCTGGTCTCGGAGCTCTCGGGTCGGGGCAACGTGCTCGCCAAGGCGCGCGAGTTCGGGCTGGAGCTCGATCGGGACGATCCCCAGACGCGGTGGCTGGTCCAGCACCTGAAGGAGCTCGAGCACCAGGGTTACTCGTACGAGGCGGCCGACGCGTCATTCGAGATGCTGCTGCGCCGCCTGCAGCCCGGATACAACGCCCCATGGACGGTCGCCGATTTCACGACTCAGGTCCGCAAGAATGGCGGCTCTGTGCATGCTGAAGCCACAGTCAAGGTCGAAGTCGGCGGCATGCTGTACCACACGGCCGCGTCCGGCAACGGCCCGGTCAACGCCCTCGACGCCGCTCTGCGCAAGGCGCTCAGTCCCACCTTTCCAGCGCTCGACGAGGTGAGCCTCCACGATTACAAGGTGCGCATCCTCAACGGCGATGCGGGGACCGCGGCCACGACCCGCGTGCTGGTCGAGTCGGGCATAGGGACGAAGCGGTGGACCACCGTGGGGTGTTCGAGCAACATCATCGAGGCGTCGCTGCTCGCCCTGGTGGATTCGCTGGAGTACGCGATCCTCGAATAACACGAGAGAAGCCGCCCGCCAGGAGATCCCGCCCGAGCTGAGGCGCGACGTGCGCCTGCTCGGAGACATGCTCGGCAAGGTGATCGCCGACTACGGCGGCGCGAAGCTGCTGCGCGACGTCGAGAAGCTCCGAGGTCTTGTCATCCGCGCACGCGGCGACGGCCGCTACGAGGGCGCCGCGGAGCGGCTCGTCGCGTCGTGGCCGCTGGAGCGGGCGGAGCTGGTCGCGCGTGCTTTTGCGAGCTACTTCCACCTGGCCAACCTCGCCGAGGAGCACCATCGTGCTCGCGTCCTTCGCGAGCGCGACCGGGGCCCGGAGCCGCCGCCCGAGTCGATCGCCGCGACGGTTCGCGACATCCGGCCCAAGCTCGGACGGAAGCGGCTCGCCCATCTCGTCGCCGGCCTCGAGATCCACCCGGTCTTCACGGCGCATCCGACCGAGGCGAGAAGGCGAGCCGTCGTGACCGCGATTCGCCGAGTCGGTGAGCAGCTCGAGCGCCTCGACGATCCGCGAATCTCCGCGGCCGAGCGCGACGACGCGAACCGGCGGCTAGCCGAAGAGGTCGACTCCCTGTGGCGCACCGCGCAATTACGCGCCGCGACCGTGCAGCCTCTCGACGAGGTGCGCTCCTTCATGGCAGTGTTCGACGAGACGCTGTTCCGCATCGTGCCCGAGCTGATGCGCTCGCTCGATACCGCACTCGGTGCGCCGGCGCCGCCCTTCATCCGCTTCGGCAGCTGGATCGGCGGCGATCGAGACGGCAACACGGCGGTCACCGCCCAGGTGACGGCGGACACGATGAACGTTCACGCGGAGCACTCGCTGCTTGCGCTTCGCAACGCCGCCGAGCGAATCGGCCGCTCGCTCACCGTGGACGCGGCGACGACGCCTCCGTCGGCAAGGCTGCGAAGGCTGCTGTCGGCCGCGCGCAGATCAGACCAGGAGCGGATGGACGCCCTCACCACTCGTTCCTCGGACGAGCCTCACCGCGTCTTCATGCTGCGCATTGCGGACCGCATCGACGCGACGCGCCGGCACGAAGGCCCCGCCTATGCCACGCCGGGTGAGCTGCTGGATGACCTGCGCGCGGTCCAGGAGTCGCTCGCGGCCGCCGGCGCGTCGCGACTCGCGAACGGCGAGGTCCAGCACCTGGTCTGGCAGGCGGAAACGTTCAGGTTCCACCTGGCCGAGCTCGAGGTCCGCCAGCACAGCAGCGTTCATGAGTCCGCCCTCGAGGAGATTCGCGCCGGCGCCGAACGCTCCCCGCTCACGCGCGAGGTGCTCGACACGCTCGGGGTCATGGCGTCGCTCCAGGCGCGCTTCGGCGTTGAGAGCTGCCGCCGGTACGTGGTCAGCTTCACGCGCGACGCGCGAGACGTCGCGAACGTGTACGAGCTCGCGCGTCATGCGACGGGCGGCAAGGCGCCTGTGCTCGACGTCGTTCCACTGTTCGAAACGCTCGACGACCTGGCCCGGGCGACGTCGGTGCTCGACGAGGTGATTCGCCTCCAGCCCGTCCGGAAGCGGATCGCCGCCAACCAGCGAGAGGTCGAGGTCATGCTCGGGTACTCCGACTCTGCGAAAGAGGCCGGCCCGCTGTCCGCGACCCTCGCCCTCCACGACGCGCAAGCCGCGCTGACCGCGTGGGCCGTGCGCAAACATCTTCGGCTCAAGCTCTTCCACGGGCGCGGCGGCGCGCTGGGCCGGGGCGGCGGCCCGGCAAATCGCGCCGTGCGCGCCCAAGCCCCAGGCTCGGTCGACGGCCACTTCAAGGTCACCGAGCAAGGCGAGGTGATCTTCGCCCGCTACGGGAATCGCGCCATCGCGCGCAGGCACCTCGAGCAGGTCACGTCCGCCGTGCTCGAGGCCTCGATACCGCGGCCCGCGCGCAGCGACCCCGCTCGCGGGTTTCGCGATCTCGCGGCGCTCATCGACAGACCGTCGCGTGCCGCGTACCGCAGGCTCGTCGATGCGCCCGGGTTTGAAGAGTGGTTCCTACGGGTCAGTCCCATCGAGGAGCTGGGCCGTTTGCGCATCGCCTCCAGGCCCGCGCGCCGCGCGAGCGGGCACCGTCTCGAGGACCTTCGCGCGATCCCGTGGGTGTTCGCCTGGTCGCAGATGCGACTCAACCTGCCCGGCTGGTATGGAATCGGGACCGGGCTCGCGGCCGCGCCGCTCAAGGAGCTGCGCCGCGCTTACCGGGACTGGCCGCTGTTCAACGTGATGCTCGACAACGCCGAGATGAGCCTGGCCAAGACAGACAGAAGGATCGCCGAGCGCTACCTCGCCCTCGGCGACCGCGAAGACCTCGCCTCCCTCGTCCTCGACGAGTACGCCCTGACCCTCGAGCAGGTGCTCGCGGTCACCGGCCACCGCCGGCTGCTCGAAGACCGGCGCGTCCTGTCTTGGGCGATCGAGCTCCGCAATCCTTATGTCGACGCGCTCTCGCACCTGCAGCTGCGCGCGCTGCGTGACATGCGGGGCAAGGCTCGGCGAGGCGACAGAGTCCGAGCCGAAAGAGTCTTTCAGCTGACGGTCAACGGGGTCGCGGCGGGCCTCCAGAACACGGGGTAGGAGTCGAGCTTCAGGCGGCTCCGAGGTGCTGGATCGCCGGCAGCTCGCTGGCGAGCAGGTCGACCGTTTCGGGATCCCACTGCGTGCCGGCGCCGGCGCGCAGGACGGCGATCGCCTCCTCGGTGGAGCGGCGCAAGCGGTACGGACGGTCGTTGACGAGCGCGTCGAACGCGTCGCAGACGGAAACGATGCGCGCCACATGCGGGATCTCGCGGCCGCGCAATCCATCGGGATAACCGCTGCCGTCAAACCGCTCGTGATGGTGGCGGATGATCGGTAGGAGCCCGGACGTCGATTGGAGCGGCCGCACGATGCTCTCGCCGATCGCCACGTGCGCCTGCATCTGGGGAATCTCGACAGGGTCGAGCGGCCCGGGCTTGTGGAGGATCGAGTCGGAAACGCCGATCTTTCCGATGTCGTGGATGATGCCGCCCCGGTACAGCGTGTCGAGCATGGATTCGGCGAGGCCCATGCGCAGCCCCAGCAGGCGCGCGGATTCTCCCACCCGCTGCGTGTGGCGTTCGGTGAAGGCATCCTTCGCCTCGACGGCGGTGGCGAGCGAGAAGATCACGTGCTCCGCGCTGTCCAGCGTGTTGTAGAGCTGCTTTAGGCGCAGCGCTGAGCGGACACGCGCGATGAGCTCGGCGCCATCGACGGGCTTCGACATGAAATCGTCGGCGCCTGCCTCGAGCGCAGCAACTCGGTGCGCGGTCTGGCTCAGACCCGTGATCATGACCACCGGGAGGAGGCGGCCCTGGGGCATCGACTTGATCCGCCGGCAAACCTCGTACCCGTCCATGCGAGGCATGCGCACGTCGAGCAGCACCAGGTCAGGAGGCGCGGCCTCGATCATGGCGAGCGCCGTCGGCCCGTCGGCGGCGAGCTGAACCTCGCAGTCGATCGCCGACAGAAACATCTTGATCAGATCGCGGTTGGCGGCACCGTCGTCGACGACCAGGACGACCGGCATCAGCTCCAACGCCCCCTTTGAGCCACTGGCACCGCTTCCCATTGTTTTGTTGACGGAGCTCGGCCAGGGCCTGCAAGTAGGAACGCCTGGCAGGCCGCCCCAAACCGAAATCGGTCAGGCGGTGGCCGTCCTCTGAATGGCGGCGGCTGCGGGCCGGGCTCCCAGCTCCGCCAGCGCGAGCTTCAGCTGATGGTTCGCCCCCGCGAGATCCCCTCGCGACTCGAGTATCTCGGCGTACGCAGCGCGATAGCGTGCCGTGCGCTCCGGACCACCGGCCATATCCAGGTCCTGAAGCGCGGCCGCGAATTCCGCATCGACAGCATGTGCATCGCCCCTCGCCTGTGCGATCTCGGCGAACCAGAAGTGCGCCTCGGCGACGGCTGCGGTCTCACCGAGCCGATCGGCAAGCTCTAGCGCCTCTTTCGCAAGTTGCTCGGCCCGACCGAGGTCGTGCTTGGCCAGCGCCAGCTCGGCCGCGCTCAAGAGCACATGAGACCTACTCGTTTCAACTCCGACTTCCTCGAACAGCCGTAAAGCCCGCTCGATATGTGGTTCGGCTGCAGCTGGGTTGCCGCCATGCAGAAGAAGCAGGCCAAGGTTGTTCTCGGAACGGGCGAGTGAAAGCCGATCGTTCAAGGTCTGATGGATCGTGAGGGCTCTCTGCGCGTAATGTCCCGCCCTCTCGAGCTGCCCGGTCGATTCGTACGAAAGGCTCAACCCGCTGTAGAACAGGGACAGACTCTGGAGGTCCTGGACGACGTCGGCCGCCGCGATAGCTTCCTCATATGACTTGATGGCGGGTTCCCACTGGTGATCATGCACGAGGGCGTGCCCCAGCACTCCAAGCAGTCGGGCCTCCGTGAGGCGATGCACAGGCTTCATGGACCGGACCGTCGCGAGCGCACCCCGTGCAATCTGCACTGAGCTCGGGTCTTCCATCAAGAAAGCCGCCTGCGCCTCGTTGCCGAGACACTCCGCCACCATCAGGAGGTCGCCAGCCCGCTCGTAGTGCGCCCGCGCCGCGATCGCCAGGCGGCGGCCGACCACCGGTTCGGCAAGCCGAAGGTGGGCGCGCGAGGTGAGCAGGTTGATGTGTGCCTCGGTCTCCGCATCAGGGTGCAGGGTGAGCGCGGCCTCGCCCGCCGCCACGGCGCCGGCGTTGTCGCCGGTTGCGAGGAGCCTCTCGAGCTCCAGCAGCCGGGCCTCGGCGCGAGTGCGGTCCGCGTCGGCTTCGAGGAAGAAATCGATCGGCCGGCCGGTCCGCTGCGCGATCAGCTGCAGGGTCTCCATCGAGGGCTTGGCCTTGCCCGTCTCGACAAAATAGATCGCCGTGCGGCTGATATCGCCCAGCGCTACCTGGCCCAGACTTAGGCCTGCCTCCAGGCGAGCCTGCTTAACAGAGCCGGGGCGGATCTCGAGCCCGCGACGCCGCCCCCGACGGCGGCTCGAGGCGGCCTTCCCCTGCCCTCTCGAGCCGTCCGTCTCCACGAGGTGCGCAGGCGTGTCTGGCACGGCGCCAGCTTAACGTACGCGCCTTTGGCTTGACGAATTCCTTACAAAACTAGCTGCAGCAGGGGCCAACACCGTCAGCCGCGACGGTCACTGCCAAGCCCAGCAGGGCAGACGCCGCCAGGATGGCGGCAAAAAGCAATTTGCGCACTCAAACTCACCTCCCTTGCCGCACAGACGGTGCCGGCCCCGGTCCAAAAGGACCCCGATTCAATCGATGGAAGCTGACGCGCTAAGAGTCCCTCGGCTCGCCGGCGGGCGGGCCATCGCCACCCAGATCGCAGTCGAAAGCTTCGCCCCACCGATCCCCGCAGCCAAGCCCCCCAAACCGGCCACCAGCCACCCGGCAGGCACGGGCACCATCACGAGCCCGACAACCGCGGGCAATAGCGCCAGTGCAACCACGACGACCAGGACCGCGGCCACCCCGACGGCTGTGCGCCCGGACATCGGGCAGAAATCGTCGGTCTCGACCCCTTCCCCTACGCTTCCGGTGCCCAACGCCGCGATGGCGGTATTTCCTCCCTTACCAGTGCTCCGCACGCTCGGAGCTGTGATACAAGTAGCTGCCCTGCATGTTAAATCAACATCGGGGACGCTTAACAGTCCAGGAGAAACTTTTCGTTACCGTGAGCCCACTTGGGTAGCCCCGCCTACGCTCGCGCGGTGCAGCAGAGCCCTGCCCTAGTCCTCCAGCCCCGCAGGCTGACCGTGACCGGCCTCGGGATCCAAGGCTGGCGACATTTCGTCGCCGCGGCGGTCCTGGCCGGGCTCCTTTCGATCGCGTTCACGGCCTGGACCGCCTTCCACTGGGTCAGCAACCAGGCGACGATCGACATAGACGACATCGGCGAGGCGGTGGCCGCGTTCCTCGCCGCGGCCAGCTGCGGCCTCGCCGCCGTCCGGAACAAGGGCCGCACGCGCCTGGCGTGGACCTTCTTCGCACTCTCGGCGCTCAGTTGGGGTCTCGGCGAGGTCGTCTGGTCGATCTACCAGGTCGGGCTGGGCGTTGCCGTCCCCTTTCCCAGCGCCGCGGACGCCGGCTTCCTGGGCGCCATCCCGCTGGCGGTGGCCGGCGTATTCGCCTTCACCTCGGCGCCGACACGCCTCACCTCGCGCGGCGAGGCACTGCTCGCCGGGGCGATCATCGCCCTTTCGCTGCTGTTCGTGGCCTGGGCCTCGGGCCTGGGCAAGGTCTATGAGATGTCGCCCGCCAGCCCGGCGGCACAGCTCATCGGCCTCGCCTACCCGGTCGGCGACATCATCACGGCGACGGTCCTGGTCCTCGCCCTGCGGCGGGCCCGCCGGACCGAGGTGGGACGCATGATCCTGCTGCTCGGCGGCCTCGCCTTCAGCGCCCTCGCCGACAGCGCATTCGCCTACCTGACGGCGAACGGGTCGTACGGGGCGCTCGGCAGCGTGCTCGACGCGGGGTGGGTCGTCGGCTACCTGCTGATCGCGCTCGCCCCGCTCTGGCCCGCCCGCGGAGGCGAGCTCGAGCGCGCCGAGGGTCCCATTGCGCTCTGGCAGCTCGCGCTTCCATGGGCGGCTGTCATCGCGGCGGCCGGGACCGCCATCTGGCTGGCTTCGACCGACCGCAATCTCGATCGGTTCGAGACGGTGCTCGCCGGCGGGATCGGCATCCTCCTCGTGGGAAGCCAGGTCCTGTCGCATCGCGACTCGCTGTCGCTCCTGGTCAAGAGCCAGCGCGCGGAGGCGCAGCTCGGGCGTCGCAATTCGACGCTCAACGAGATCGTCACGCATGCCCCTCTTGGCATCGCGCGCGTCGGCCCGGACATGAAGGTCATCGACGTCAACCCTCGACTCGCCGCCCTGCTGCGCACCCAGCCCGAGAAGATGATCGGCTCGCCGGTCGCGAATTTCCTGCATCCCGAAGAGTTCGCGCGCGTCTTTCAGGTGTTCCAGCCGCTGTGGAAGGGCGCCGTCGAGACCATCGAGTCCGACAGCCGGGCGGTTCGCGCCGACAGCACCGAGATCTGGCTGCACTGGAGCGCGACCGCGGTCCGGAACGCGAGCGGGCACATCGAATACTTCCTCGCGATGTATGAGGACACCGACTCGGAGCACGCCGCCAACGAGGCCGCGGCGGCCCACCTGGCAGGGCTCGAGCGCCTCAACCGTTTGAAGAGCGAGTTCGTCGCGCTGGTCAGCCACGAGTTCCGCACGGCGCTGGTCGGCATCTCGGGTTTCAGCGAGATGATCCGCGACGAAGACGTCACGCTGGAGGAGGCGAAGGGCTACGCCGGCGACATCAACAAGGACGCGGAGCGCCTCAACCGCATGATCAACGAGATGCTCGACCTCGACCGCATCGAGGCCGGGCGGCTGACGCTGCACATGCAGCCGGTGGACATCAACGCCCTGCTCGAGGACGCGGTCGAGAGGGCGCGTGCCTCCAGCGCGCAGCACCTGATCGTCTGCGACATGGACCCGGAGCGGCCGATCGCGCAGTGCGACCCGGACCGGATCGCGCAGGTCATGGCCAACCTGCTCAGCAACGCGATCAAATACTCACCGGACGGCGGCGAGATCGCGGTCACGAGCGCCGCCGTCAACGGAAACGTCGACGTCGGCGTGCGCGACCACGGGATCGGGATCGCGCCGGACTTCATCCAGCGGCTCTTCAGCCGCTACGAGCGGTACGAGAAGAACACCACCAAGATCGTGGGGACGGGCCTAGGCCTGGCGATCACGCGACAGATCATCGAGCTGCATGGCGGCAAGATCTGGGTCGAAAGCCAGCCGGGAGCCGGCTCCGACTTCCATTTCTCGCTACCGCTCCAGGGGACCAAGCCCGCCGCCGAGATCAGCCCCGCTCCATGAACTCCGTCACGAGGGATTGAAAGTGGTGCACGCCGTTCTCGCGCAGGGCTGAGAACCGCCCCCGGCTGTAAGAGCGCGAGCGCAGGCCTCGCTGGACCTGCTCGCACACCGCGATGTCCTCCTGCTGGATCTCGTCCGAGAACGCGATCGTCTGCTGCATCGACTCCCAGCCGGCGCCGGTGCCGGGCTCCGCGAAGAACCACTCGAAGATCGTCAGCGTGCGCTCCGGGCCCATCGGCAGGATCACGTTCGTGCTGATGTTGTCCTGGTAGATGTTCAGCATCGTGTTCGGGAAGATCCAGTAGTAGAGCGCATTGTCCTCGGCGCCGGGCATCCGGATGTAGCGCCGGTCGCGGCCCGGCACCTCGCCTGGCTTCAGCTCCCGGATCGGCGCGTGCTGCTTGGAGTAATAGCGGAACGTCTCCACTCTGTAGTTGTCGTACTCCAGCTCCTTGAAGAGTCCGGGATGCGCGATCGGCAGGTGATAGCCTTCGAGGTAGTTGTCGACGTAAACCTTCCAGTTGCACGCGATCTCATAGTCGCGGCGCTCGACCAGTCGCATCGAGTTCATGTCGTAGCCGGCGGTCTCGATCTCTGAGGGGATCGCCCCGATCCAGTCCGCCAGGGGCGCGGCGTCCCGGTCCAGGTTGGCGAAGACGAACGGACCCAATGTGTCCACGCGGACAGGCACCAGGCCGAAGTCCGCCTTGTCGAAATCCTCCGTGCCCTCCATCTCGCGCGCCGTCTGCAGCTTGCCGTCGAGCCCGTAGACCCAGCCGTGGTAGCCGCACTGCAGCGACTTGCGGTTGCCGCGCGTCGTCACGACCTGCGCCGCCCTGTGGCGACAGACGTTGTAGAAGCCACGCAGCTTTCCGTCCTGCGCGTGGGTCAAAAGGATCGGCTCATCGAGGATCGTCGCGGGCTTGAAGTCGCCTGGACGCGCGAGCTCGTTCATGTGCGCGACGAGCTGCCAGGTGCGCCCGAAGATGCGCTCCTTCTCGAGCTCGGCCAACGCGGGATCGCGGTAGACCTCCGACGGGAGCGTGTACGAGCGGGCGACGTCGGTCTCCAACTTGGCCATGTGCCGACATTGTCGCGCGGCGTGCGCTACAAATGCCGCCGTGGCGCGCGCAACGCTGGCGATCGTCAACGGGCACGTGTGGAAGCACCCCGGCGCGACCGCGCTGGCGGTGTCTGGGGAGCGAATCGCCGGGACCGGCACCGACGCGGAGGTCCGCCAGTCGATCGATCGCGACGCCCCCATCATCGACGCCCGCGGGGCGTTCATCCTGCCGGCCTTCAACGACGCGCACGTCCATTTCCTGATGGCGTCGCGATCGTTGAGCGAGCTCGACCTGCACGGCGTGGAGACACAGGCTGAGATCGAGCGGCGCATCGTCGAGTACGCGCGCGCCCACGACGGCGCGTGGGTCGTCGGGCGCGGGTGGTTCTATTCGGCATTCCCAGGCGACATGCCCTCGGTCGAGCTGCTCGACCGCCTGGTCCCCGACCGGCCCGCCTACATGGAGTCCTTCGACGCCCACACCGGGTGGGCCAACAGCCGGGCGCTCGCCATCGCCGGCGTGCCTGACGCGACAGAGCTGAAGGAGGCCGCGCTGCTGTCGGTGACCCGCCACATACCTCCGCGCAGTCGCGAGAAGGACCTCGAAGCGCTGGTCGCCGGCACGCGCCTCGCGGCCTCGCGCGGCGTCGCTTCGGTTCAGGAGGCCGGCGACGGGCTCGACCAGGTCCCGCTCTGGGAGTCGCTCCGCCAGGCGGGGCAGCTGACCCTGCGAGTGCGTCTTGCCTTCGACATGACGCCGGGCCTGGCGATGCGCGATTGGGAGCGCCGCCTCGACCTCTACGAGGAGGCCCGCCACGACCGGGGAGCGTGGATCACCACGGGGATCCTGAAGGCATTCGCGGACGGTGTCGTCGAATCGCGCACGGCGGCGCTGCTCCAGCCCTACGCCGGCTCGGAGGAGCGGGGCGAGCCGCTGTGGGCGCCACACGAGCTGCGCGAGGCGACTGCCATCGCCGACAGGCGAGGCTGGCAGGTGCAGGTCCACGCCATCGGCGACGCCGCGATCCGCCAGGCTCTCGACGCGTTCGAAGACGCGAGCCCCGGAAGGCGGCATCGCATCGAGCACATCGAGAATCCCGATCCAGCCGACCTCCCTCGCTTCGCTCGCCTCGGCGTCGTCGCCAGCATGCAGCCGCAGCACGCGGACCCGAAGCTGACCGAGGTCTGGCGCCGCAACCTTGGCGCGGAGCGTGCCGCGCGCGGCTGGCCGTGGCGCGAGATCGTGCGCTCCGGCGCGCACCTGGCGTTCGGCACCGACTGGCCGGTGGTTCCGCTGGACCCGCTCGCGAGCATCGGGATCGCGAAGGAGCAGCTCAGCCTCGAGGAGGCGGTCGACGCCTGGACGTCAGGCAGCGCCTACGCCGAGCACTCGGAAACAGCGAAGGGCGATATCCGCGAAGGCATGCTCGGTGACATAGCGGTGGTCGACCTGGATCGGCAAGCTGTCAGAGCCACCATCGTCGGAGGGCAGGTCGCCTTTGAAGAGTGACGGGCCGGACGACCCGGCCCGTCATGAAGCTGGTCTAGGCTCCGGGGGCTCCGGCCGGCAGCGGCGCGGCACCGGTCGCGGCCTGTCCAGGCTGCAAATTGACAGCATGGCCCCGGCCTACCGCCCAAAAGACGACCGCCACGAGCATCAAGAACGCCACTGTCGCGAACGTGTAGAGCTCGAACGTCGTCCGGTTGACGCCGCTGGCGTCCGCGCTCCACGTCGACGTGAGAAGTCCCGGCCACAACGAGAACACGGTCGCCGCAACCACCCAGAACATTGTGAGGATGACGCAGATCCATGCGCCGGCATTGCCGCCGGGGACCACAAACGGCCGGCGAACGTTGGGGTACTTCCTGCGCAGGGTGAGAAGCGCCGGGAAGATCAGGATGTACGAAAAAGTGGTCGTCGAGATCACCAGTCCCAGCACCGCAGCGAAGTAACCGTGCAAGCCGCCTCCGGTGACGAAGAACGTGATGAACATGAAAATCGTCGCGATGATCCCGGACAGAACGTTCACCACGATTGGAGTGCCGAACCGCGACGAGAAGTAGCCGAGCTGTCTCGGCCCGGAGCCGGCCAAGGCGCCGATCGCCATCAAACGGTCCGAGCCCATCAGCCAGGTGGTCCCGCTCGACAGCAGCACGAAGACAAACGCGATGCCGGCAACGTGGTTGAAGAACGGCGCCGCGCCTCCAAATACTGAGGTCGAGCCGAATTGATAGGCATTGACGAAGCCTGAAACGTTGCTCAGCTGACTCGAGGACAGGATCAAGACCACACCCAGGATCGGGATCGCGTAGCCGAGGAAGGAGATCAAACCCGACGCATAGATTGCCCGGGGGATGTCCTTTTGGGGATTGTCCATCTCCTCGCTGGCGTTGGTCTGCAGCTCGAAGCCGATCCACTGGAACACGAGCACCCCCAGCACCCCGATGAGGATCGTTATATCGGTCGGGAAGAACCCGCCGAGCCCTCCATGGAAGCCGTTCTTGAGACCCGCGATGACCACGAGAACGGCGAAGAACGCGAGCAGAACGATGCGGACGATGGCGCCCAAGTTGGGGATCCACTTCATGTAGCGAAGCGACAGGATGTTCATCGTCACGGCGACCCAGATGAACAGAAAGCCGATCACGGTCTCGGGCCCTTGATTCCCGTTGAATGAGGTACCCCAGAGGGCATCGATCGCCGCGATCGAGGTCGCGGCCAGCGTCCCGCCGAGCCAGATCGGGTTGCTCAGCCAGTACAGGACTCCGACCACCGCGCCGGCGAAGTGTCCATATGCGAGCCGGACCCAGTCGTATGTGGCGCCTTCGGTCGGAAAGGCCGCCCCCAGCTCGGCGGTGATCAGGCCATACGGGATGAGGAATGTGATTCCAGAGACGATCAGCCAAAAGACCGCCTGGGCCCCATACGACGACGACTGGCCGATCGTGTCGAGCGCCACGATCGCACAGACCGTGAAGAAGATCATGTCGAAGCGGAAGAGCGACTTTTTGAGCTTTCGCTTCTCGGCGACAAGCCCGGCTACGGCTGCCTGTTCCCCCATCGGCTACCCTCCCCTGGCTAGCAACTGACGGATGGCTGAAAATCCGGACAATTAGAGAGCTACTGGCCTGACCTGTCAAGGCGGGCAATTGGGAGAGGGTTGAGAAATGGCCGCTACGACCACTCGGGAAGTGCCCGCCGGCCGCGTCGCCGAGCTCATCGAGAAGGAGGACGAGCGCTTCCGGCGGGCCCGGCCGCGCTCCCACCAGCTGTGGACGGAAGCGCGACAGGTGATGCCCCGGGGCGTCCCCTCCTCATTCCAGGACGCCGCGCCGCAGCCGGTGTTCATGGAGCGCGGCAAGGGAAGCCGAGTCTGGGACGTCGACGGCAACGAATACGTCGACTTCCACAACGGCTTCGGCGTCATGGTCGTCGGCCACGCCCACCCGAAGATCGTGGAAGCGGTGCGCCGCCAGATAGAGCACGGCTCCCATTTCGCGCAGCCCGTGGAGAACGTCATCGTGGTCGCCCGCGAGCTCTCCCGCCGCTTTGGCCAGCCGAAGTGGCGGTTCACCAACTCGGGCACCGAGTCCACGCTCGATGCCATCCGGATCGCGCGGGCGTTCACCGGCCGCGAGCGCCTGATCAAGATCGAGGCTTCGTACCATGGCCACCACGACGCGCTGATGGTCTCGGTGGAGCCGCCACCGGCGCTGATGGGCCCGGCCGACCACCCGGCGTCGGTACCGCAGAGCGAGGGCATCCCGGCGGCGATCGTCGAGCTCACCACGGTCGTTCCCTTCAACGACCCGGCCGCCCTAGAGAGGGCGATGTCGGAGCACCAGGGCGAGGTCGCCGCCGTGATCGTCGAGCCGGCCATGATGAACGTGGGCATCGTCCTGCCCGACCAGGGCTTCCTCGACAAGGTCAAGGAGATCGCCCACCAGCACGGCGCGCTCCTGATCTTCGACGAGGTGAAGACCGGCGTGACCATCGCGCCGGGCGGCGCAACCGAGCGCTTCCACGTGACCCCGGACCTCATCGCCCTCGCCAAGGCGATCGGCGGCGGGCTGCCGTGCGGAGCGGTCGGAGGCCGCGAGGACGTGATGGGCACGATCGAGGAGAAGCGCGTCGCGCAGATGGGCACGTTCAACGGCAACCCGCTGACGATGGCGGCCTCGAAGGTGACCCTGCTCGAGATACTCGACCCCAACGCCTACGCCCACTTCGACGCCCTGGCGGAGACCCTGCAAGGCGGCCTCGATGAGGCGATTCAGCGCCACGGCCTGCCCTATCACGTGATCACGCTTGCGGCGCGAGGCGGCGTCACCTACCGGGCGCGGCGCGTGCGCAACTACCGCGATTACCTGGAGATCGACAAGTCGCTCCCCTACCTCAGCTGGCTCTATCAGTGCAACCGCGGGGTGCTGATGGCCCCGGGCGCGGAGGAGAACTGGACGCTGTCGGTCCAACACTCGATCGATGACGTCCAGCGCTACGTGGACAACTTCACCCAGATGGCTCGAGATCTAAGGTCTTGATAAAGCGCCCTGCGCGCGCCCGGCGCGAGGACGCGCAGCGCTACGTCGACAACTTCGCCGAGATGGCCCGAGACCTCCGCAAGTAGCGCTTACGTGACGCGCCTCGGCGGAATGTACGACCCACGCTAGTCCTTCAGATAAGGGCGGATCATGTCGCCGAGCTCTTCCAGCTTCTTCAGCGCCTCGTCGCGCCCGTCCGGTGGCACGTACCAGATGAGCCGGTCGACGCCGACGCCGGCCAGACGCTCGATCTCCTCGGCGCTCGCCTTCGGGTAGTAAGTAACGGGGATCGGGGAGCGGCCCGCGGCCTTCGCCATCTCCTGCAGCTCCGGGATCCTCTCCACAACCTGGCCGCGGTTCGGCATCCAGCCGTCCGCGTAGCGCACGACACGCTCCAAGATCTTGGGCCCGCTGCCGCCCAGGATGATCGGCGGGTGCGGCTTTTGCACGGTTTTCGGCCACGACCACATCGGTCCGAAGTCGACCAGCTCGCCGTGGTACTCGGCCACCTCTTCGCCCCAGATGGCCTTGATCGCCTCGACCCTCTCACGCAGCAACTTCCAGCGCGTGCTGAAGTTCGTGCCGTGGTCCTCCATCTCTTCGCGGTTCCAGCCGCCACCGATTCCGAAGATGAACCTCCCGTTCGAGACGTGGTCGAGGCTCGCGACCTCTTTGGCCGTGTGGATCGGGTCGCGCTGGATGAGCAGGCAGATGCCGGTTGCGACGCGGATCTTCTTGCTGGCCAGCGCCGCGACCGTCAGCGCGACGAAGGGGTCCATCGTGTGCCAGTAATGCTTGGGCAGCTCTGGGCCGCCCGCCCATGGCGACAGCCGGCTGGTCGGTATGTGCGAGTGCTCCGCGACCCAGAGCGACTCGAAACCCAGATCCTCAGCCGCCGGCGCGAGCTCGCTCATCGAGATCGCGTAGTCGGTCGGAAAGATCGCGACGCCGAACTTCACCTCAACAATGTTGAGGGAATCAGTAAGCCAGGGCTGCCCTAGGTGAGCCGCTGCGCGGGTCGTCGGGTGCCAGGCGACTGTGGTCGAGCGCGCTGAAGAGCGCGCCGACGGCCCTCGGGTCGAGGCGGGCTCGCGCCTCCTCGGCCAGGACCCGCCGTGCTTCGGTTGGCGAGCACGCATCGCGGTACGGCCGGTCGGAGGTCAGCGCGTCGTAGGTGTCGGCGACTGCGACGATCCGTGCCTCGATGGGTATCGCTTCCGCCTTGAGACCGTAGGGATAGCCGCTCCCGTCCGTCCTCTCGTGGTGGTAGAGGACCGCCAGCACCTCGCGGCTCGAACGGCCTGCCCGGTCGAGCATGCCAAGGCCCATCTCGGGATGCATCCGCACGAGCAGCCACTCCGACTCGTCGAGCGGTGCGTGCTTCTCGAGCACGGAGTCTGGAATTCCCAACTTGCCGACGTCGTGCATGAGCCCGGCCCGGGCCAGCACGCGGAGCTCGGTCGCGCTCATCGACATCTGCCGGCCGATGTGCACGCAAAGACGCGCCACGCGGAGGTTGTGCGCGCCCGCTTCGCGGTCCTTGATGCCAAGGCCGAGGGCCACGACGGCGTCGAACCAGCCCCGAATCTGGCTCAGCGGCGGCTGTGCTGGCAAATGGGAGCCCTCCATGTGCTTACAGGTGCCGGATACGTCGCGTCTCTACCAAACGCTCAGTACCTCAACGGTCGGAAGGGGCATCCGGGTCGCCGACCGGCTCGAGGCGAGTCTCGACCGCCAGGCTACCCGCAGTAGCCTGCCTCCAAAACCCGAATCCGCGATTACCCTATTGCCGCAGTGATGCAGCAGCCACCGATGACCTACGCGGGGCAGATCTCGGCCGACGGCCAGTTCCAGTGGGACGGCCAGCAGTGGGTGCCGGTCGCCCGCGGCACGCGATTCGCAACCTCGTGGACGCGGCCGATGCAATTGGCGGCGGCCGGCCTCCTTGCCTTCGAGGCGGTCTTCACGGTGGTGACGACCGCCGCCTTCATCAACCGCGACGCGATCCTGAAGGTCATCGCGCAGCAGCAAACCCAGGTCCCCCGGGGCATGAGCGAGGACAATTTCATCGGGCTGATGATCGGCGTCTTCATCGCGGCCGCCATCTTCCTCGCGGTGATCGAGCTCCTCGGCGCTGCGGGCGCTTATCTGGGCTGGCGGTGGGCGTTCTGGTACGTGCTCGTTCTGTTGGTGCTCGGTGGCCTCGATGCCCTGCTCAACCTGGGCAACCTCCTCCGCCCCGACATGTCCGAGTTTCCTCTCGCGTCGTCCGTGATCCAGGAGCTCCTGTCCATCGTGGCCGCGTGCGTCTTTGCGTGGATGCTCGTCGGCGTGTTCATGTACGGACCCTGGGCCATGAAGCGGCCCGGGACGTAGACCTAGGCTTCGGCGAACTCCAGGCAGCGCACCCCCGACAGGTCGATCCAGTACTTGCCGCGGCCGCGCACGATCCGCATCAAGACGTGCTCACATGACGGGCAGCGCACGACCGTCCCCGGCGCGTGGACGTAGACCTCCACGCGGCCAACCTCGTTGACGGCTCCACAGGATCCACACGTGCCTAGAGCGTTCGTCATCTCCATGGCGAAGATCTCGCGCAGGAGACCGGCGATCGCGTTTCCGTCGAGCGTCATGTCCACCATCGAGTCATCCTCCTGTCGCACCGAATCTCTCGGTCTTGATCCATCGCGGGTCGTAATCCATTGCCACGAGCAGTTGGGCCGCGGCCTCGACGAAAGACGTCGGCCCGCAGACGAAAACGGCGGGCATCGCGTCTTTCGGCCAGGCCACGTCCTCCACCATCGCTGCGTCGATCCTCCTCGTGTAGCCGGTCCATCCCGAGGGCTTCTCGCGCGTGAGGGTGTGGTGGACGGAGAGCCCGTCGCCGGCCGCGGCAAGCCGAGCCAGCTCCTGCACGTAGATCACGTCCTCGAGCGTCCGCGACGAGTCGAGAAGACATGCGGGCGGCTTGCGCGAGGCTGCAGCACGATGACGCAGCATCGACATCAGCGGCACGATGCCCGACCCTCCGGCAACCAGGAGCAGCGGGCGCTCGGCTTGATCGTCAGTTGCCTGCCACACGAAAAACCCGCCGATCGGGCCGCGAAGCTCGAGCTTGTCTCCGACCCGAAGCTCGCCCACCAGGTAGGGCGACACCTCGCCATCCTCCAGCCGCTCGACGGTCAGGGCCAGCCGCCGATCTTCAGGGGCCGAGGCGATCGAATAGCTGCGCTCCGTCTGATACCCGTCGTCTGCAGTCAGCCGGACGTCGACATGCTGACCGGCGCGATGCCCAGGCCAATCCGGAACATCCAGATAGAGGCTCGCGACTCGTGGAGTTTCCGGCCTCAGCTCGACGACCGTGCCGAGCTGCCACTTGATCAAAACGGGGTCCCCGCGAAATCGCGGCGAAGCCTCCGATTTCGTGGGGTTTTCAGTCTCCCCAGTAGCGCTGCTCTTGCCAAGGATCTCCGCGGACGTGGTAGCCGTTCGACTCCCAGAAGCCGGGGTGCTCCTCCTTCTGCAGCCTGATCCCGCGCACCCACTTCGCGCTCTTCCAGAAATAGAGGTGTGGCACGAGGAACCGCGCCGGACCGCCATGCTCTGGTTGCAGCGGCTGGCCGTCGAACTCGTACGCGACCCACGCCTTGTGGCCGGTGATGTCATCGAGGGTCAGGTTCGTCGTGTAGCCGCCGTCGGAGAAGACGGTCGAGAACTCGGCCGCGGTCTCGACGCCCTCCGTCAGGGTGTCCACGGAGACGCCCTTCCAGGTCGTGTCGAGCTTCGACCACTTCGTCACGCAGTGGATGTCCTTCGTCACCGTTTCGGATGGCAGCGCGAGGAACTCCTTCCACGTCCACCGTTTGGGCTCGTCGATCTCTCCCTCGATGGAGAAGGTCCACTGGTCGAGGTTGACGCGCGGCGTGGGACCCGCCGACAGAACCGGAAAGTCTGTGACCGTGTACTGGCCGGGCGGAACGCGCGAACTCGACGCGGTGTCGCGGCGCCGGCCGCGAAACCCGCGAGAGACGAACCCCATCGCGGGAATTGTCTCCCGTTTGGGTCGGATCGCGCGCGCCTCGGTCAGATGCTGATGCGGGTCAGGCGCCAGAAGCGTCCCGGTGGATAGAGCGGGTCGGCGGTGACCAGAGGAACATTCAGGTCGTAGTCTCCGAGGACCAGGTGCTCTGAGCCTTCGCGCGTCCTCGAGGCCAGCGGCTTGTCGACCACGATCGCGTTGGCGTCCAGCCGCTGGCGCAGCACCATGCCGGGCCACTCGGCGAGGTCCACGTCCACGGTCGACACCAGGTCCGACTGCGCGCCCCAGGGCGTGACGTAGGTGGCGACCGTCTGGTTGAGCGTGATGACTCGCCTGACGTGCAGCACCGCGGCGACACCGGCGAGCAGCGACTGCGCGGCGGCAAACGCGATCGCAAGGGTGGGCTGTCCCATCACGCAGCCGTAGACGACGACCGTCTTGTTGTCGGCCGTGACGTTTGCCGCGAACAGGAAGTTGGCCCCGGTGTTGAGGCCGGAGCCCGTCTTGATCCCGACGATCCCGCTCTGCCCGAGAGCGGCATTCACGTTGTAGACCGTGCCGGCGACGGGGAGGTCGGCCTGACCCATCGCGACGATCTGCGCGAAGACGTCGTCCTCCATCGCGGCCATGCCGAGCGTGACCAGGTCGGAAGGGGTGCTCGTGCTGCCGGCCGCGGCGCCGCTCGTGTCGGCGAACTTCGTGTGCGTGAGATGGAGGCTCGAGGCGCGGGTGTTCATCTTCGCGAGGAAGGTGCTCATGCCTCCGTCCCAGCGCGCGAGAGTCTCGGCGAGATTGTTCGCCGACGGTATCAGCAGACCCTCGAGCGCCTTAAGCTCCGTGAGCTGTTCGCCCGCCTGAACCAGCACCACCGATTGCTTGTCGGCCAGGTCCTGCCGATAGGTTTGGACGTCCGCATCGGTGATCGTGATCGTCGGACCCGCCTCGCCTTTCTTCAGCGGCTTGTCGGTGAGGATGATGAGCGCGGTCATGACCTTGGTCACGCTGGCGGCTGGAATCGCCTGCTCGTTGCTCGAGGTTGCGACCAGTCCAAGGTGGGCCACACCGATGGCGCCCGAGCCGTGGCTAGGCCACGGAAGGGCGGGCGGGGTGCCCGCCACGACATCCGTCGCCGGCAGGAGCGGGGTGGCTGAGACGGTCGGGATCGGCCGGAAATAGTTGATCGTCGCCGCCGCGACCACGATCAAAAGCAGGACAGCCCCCACCCGTGCCCGCATCCCGGAAACGTTAATCGAGCGGCCGAGCTCGCAGCCTCAGCAGGTCAGCCACCGGGAGCAGCAGGCCACCCTGCACGATCAGCGACAGGACGACCATCCCGTAGGCGATCACTGACACGGAATGGTTCACCCCCGGGTAGGCGGCCACCGAAAGGGCGAGCGCGACCGAAAGCGCGCCGCGCAGCCCACCCCACAGCGTCATGTGCCTCCAGGCCCACGGGATGGTCGTGCCTCGAAGGTCCGCCAGGCCAAGAAGCGCGTAGACCGGGAGGGCACGCGCCGCGAACATGATCAGGTACGCGCCCAGCACAAGGCCCGCGACCGCAAGCAGGTTGTGAGTCGGCAGCGCGATGCCGACCAGCAGGAAGAGGACCGCGTTCAGCACGAACGCGAAGAGGTTCCAGAAGCCATGGAGCTGGGTGCCGTGGAGGCGGCCTGACCGGCTGCCGTACCGCGCCACCACGAGCCCGGCCGTGACGACGGAAACGACCCCCGAGGCATGCACCACGTCCGCTGCGAGGTAAGAGCCGTAGGCGAGGACGAGCGTGATCAGGATCTCCAGCTCAGCATCCCCGACGAGGCGCAGGACGACGACGGCGCCCGCGCCGGCGGCAAGTCCGATCGCGATTCCGACCGCGGTGACGAACACGAAGCGCAGGCTGGCGTCGCCAAGCGACGGGTGCCCCGCCACGATGGTGCCGAGGACAGCGGAGAACACCGCGACGCCGGTGCCGTCGTTGAACAGGCTCTCGCCGTCGAGGATGGCCTCCAGCCCTCGCGGCGCACCGAGCTGGCGGAGCATCCCCACCACCGCAATCGGGTCGGTGGCCGCGACGATCGAGCCGAGGAGGAAGCCGCTCGCCCAGTCGAGGCCCAGACCGAGATGGGCCAGCGCGCCGATGACCGCCACGGTCAAAAAGACCCCGATCGTGGCGAGCAGGCCGACCGGCACGACCCGCCGCCACAGCTCGTCCAGGTCAAGCGAAAGCGAGGCTTCGAAAACCAGGCCGGGCACGAAGGCGAGCAGGATGAGGTCGGGCCCGACCGGCGGAAGCCGGAGGCCGGGGATCAGCCCGATCAGGATGCCGCCGATCGCGAGCAGCACCGGGTACGGGACGGTGGGCGTGGTCCGCGAAACTAGGCGCAAGGCGGTGGCGGAGATGCCCAGGACGCACAGAAAGAAGAGGAAGCTCTGCGCGGTGCTCATCGGGACGGCCTGCGACCTCCTGCCGACCAGCCTTCCCGGCACACCACGATCTGCGGTTCGTGCAACCGCAAGCCGGAATTCTAGCCGCGAGAAAGCCCGGTCTCGAGGTGCGAGGCGGCCAGCGCTTGAGTGTCCCGTCGCCGAGCTCCGCCCGTCTTCGCGCCCTAGGCGGCCGGGCGCCTACGGCGCGAATCCGCGTCGGATCCCGGCGACGTGACACTCTATCCTCACGGTCAGTGAAGGCCCTGGTCAAAGCGAAGAGGGAACCAGGCCTCTGGCTCGAGGACGTGCCCGAGCCGAAGCCTGGTCCCGGCGAGGTGCTCATCCGCGTCCTGCGCACCGGCATCTGCGGCACAGACCTCCACATCGAGAGCTGGAACGAGTGGGCGCAGCACACCATCAATCCGCCCCTCGTGGTCGGCCACGAGTTCGTCGGAGAGGTCGTGCGGCTCGGCGAAGGCGTGGCCTCGGTGTTTCCGGGCGAGACCGTCGGGGCGGAGGGACACATCGTCTGCGGCAAGTGCCGCAACTGCATGGCGGGACGCCGCGCGCTGTGCGCGCATACGGTTGGCATCGGGGTGCAGCGCGACGGAGCGTTCGCCGCGTTCATCGTGATGCCCGCAGGCAACCTGTGGCCGCACCTCACCAAGATCGACCTCGATGTCGCCTCAATTTTTGATCCTTTTGGCAACGCGGTCCACACCGCGACGCAGTTCCGCATCGTCGCCGAGGACGTCCTCATCACCGGCGCGGGCCCGATCGGCATCATGGCCGCGATGGTCGCGCGTCACAACGGCGCGCGCTTTGTCGTGATCACCGACGTCAGCGACTACAGGCTGGAGCTCGCGCGGAAGGTCGGCGTGACGAGGGCGGTCGACGTGCGCAAGACCACGCTCAGCGAGGTTCAGGAGGAGCTCGGCATGACGGAGGGTTTCGACGTCGCGTTCGAGATGTCGGGCCAGCCCAGCGCGCTGCGCGACATGATCGACAACATGGCGCACGGTGGCCGCATCGCGGTGCTCGGCCTCGCCGACCACGAGTTCGCCATCGACTGGAGCAAGGTCGTGCTCAAGATGCTGACTGTCAAGGGGGTGTACGGCCGGCAGATCTTCGAGACCTGGTACCAGATGTCGGTCTTCGTCCAGAGCGGCCTCGACATCTCGCCGGTGATCACCCACCGTTTTCCCTACACGAAGTACGAGGAGGCTTTCGCCGTGGCTCACTCGGGACAGTGCGGCAAGGTGGTCCTGGACTGGAGCGTCTGATGTTCGAGCGCATGCGAGCCCATCTGAACGAGCAGCTGCAGGAGATTCGCGATGCCGGGCTCGAGAAGCCCGAGCGAGTGATCACCACGCCGCAGGGCTCGGTGGTCGGGGTGATGGACCACGAGGTCTTGAACCTATGCGCCAACAACTACCTCGGCCTTGCGGACCATCCGGATGTCGTCGCGGCGGCGAAGGACGCGCTCGACCGCTGGGGCTACGGCATGGCCTCGGTGCGCTTCATCTGCGGCACGCAGGAGGTGCACAAGGAGCTCGAAGCGGCGCTGACCGAATTCCTAGGCACGGAGGACACGGTCCTCTACTCGTCCTGCTTCGACGCGAACGGCGGCATCTTCGAGGCGCTGCTCGACGAGCAAGACGCGGTGATCTCGGACGCGCTGAACCACGCGAGCATCATCGACGGCGTCCGCCTCTGCAAGGCGAAGCGTTTCCGGTACGCGAATCGCGACTTGGAGGATCTCGAGCGACAGCTCGATAGCAGTAAGGACGCGCGGTTCCGCCTCGTCGTGACCGACGGCGTGTTCTCGATGGACGGCTACATGGCTCCGCTGCCCGACATCTGCGCCCTCGCCGATCGCCACGACGCGATGGTGATGGTCGACGACTCGCACGCGGTCGGGTTCATCGGCGAGAACGGCCGCGGGACCCACGAGCACCACGGGGTGATGGGCCGGATCGACGCCATCACCGGCACGCTCGGCAAGGCCCTGGGCGGGGCGAGCGGCGGGTACGTCTCGGGGCGCCGGGAGCTGGTCGCCATGCTGCGCCAGCGCTCGCGGCCCTACCTCTTCTCGAACTCGGTCGCCCCGCCGATCGCGGCGGCGAGCCTCAAGGTGTTGGAGCTCCTGCGCGGCGCCAAGGAGCTTCGCCGGCGCCTCGCCGACAACACGCGGTTCTTCCGGGCCCGGATGGCCGAGGAGGGCTTCGACATCCTGCCCGGCGACCACCCCATCGTCCCGGTCATGATCGGCGACGCCGCCCTGGCGTCCAGGATGGCTGCCGTGATGCTGGAGAAGGGCGTCTACGTCGTCGGGTTCTCGTACCCGGTCGTCCCCCAGGGCAAGGCGCGGATCCGGACCCAGGTCTCCGCCGCCCACTCCCGCGAGGAGCTCGAGCGCGCGGTTCGTGCCTTTGTCGAGACGCGCAGCGAGGTGAGCCGGTAGCCGACCTCCGAAAAGCGTTTTTCGGATACATGAGCGAGCACGAGCGGCTGCTGATCCGACTGGGCAGGATCCTCGACCAGGTGGCCCGCCCCCACCCCTTCGACGAAGCGGTGCCCGTTGAGGTGCACGCAAGCCTGTGGCAGCTTGGCGTGCCTTGTGACGAGCTCACGACGCGAGAGGAGTTGATCACCAGGCTGTGGGCGCGCAAGCGAAGCCTCCTGACCGTGACACAGCCCGGGTGGGGAGGCGGCCCCAGGTTTACGCCGCCAACGGCGGCCTAATCGGTCCGGACTTCGCTCCCGTCCTGGGCCCACCGCGTGTGGAAGGCCCCTTCGCGGTCGGTGCGGTGATAGGTGTGCGCGCCGAAGTAGTCGCGGAGTCCCTGGATGAGGTTGGCCGGCCCGCGGGCCCGGCGGTAGCCGTCGTAGTACGCAAGCGAGGACGCGAACGCGGGGATAGGGATGCCTCGGTCGACCGCGGCCGTGACCACGCGGCGCCAGGCCGGCTGCGCGGTGGCGAGCGCTTCCTGGAAGAACGGCGCGAGCATGAGGCTCGGCAGGTCGGTCGACTGCTCGTAGGCCTCTTTGATTCGATCCAGAAACTTCGCGCGGATGATGCAGCCGCCGCGCCAGATCGTCGCCAGCGCGCCGAGATCGAGGTCCCACCCGTACTCCTGCGAGCCGGCGGCAAGGTGCTCGAAACCCTGCGCGTAAGCGACGATCTTCGACGCATACAGCGCCTCCTGCACGTCGTCGACGAGACCGCGGGGGGCTTTCGAGGTGGATGGCCCGGCCAGGATGCCCGCCGCTTTTACGCGCTCCGCCTTCTTGCTCGACAGCATGCGGGCGAAGACCGCCTCGGTGATCCCTGTCAGCGGCACGCCCAGCTCGAGCGCCGACTGGCTCGTCCAGCGGCCGGTGCCCTTCTGCTCCGCCTCGTCTTCGATCGCGTCCACAAGCGAGGCGCCCTTGCCGTTCTCGTGCTTGGCGAGGACGTGCGACGTGATCTCGATCAGGTAGGACTGCAGCCGCCCGTTGTTCCAATCGCGGAAAACGGCGGCCAGCTCATCGGCCGGCAGGCCGAGCGCGTTGTGGAGAAGGTCGTAGCTCTCCGCGATGAGCTGGATATCGGCGTACTCGATTCCGTTGTGGACCATCTTCACGAAGTGGCCCGCGCCGTCGGGACCGATGTATGTGCAGCAGGGCACGCCGTCCACCTTCGCGGCGATGGCGTTGAACATGTCCTCGATGTGCGCATACGACTGTCGCGTGCCGCCCGGCATGAGGCTGGGGCCGTGGAGCGCGCCCTCCTCCCCGCCCGACACGCCGGAGCCTATGAAGCCGAGGCCCATCTTCTCGACCGCGGCCGCCCGGCGGCGTGTGTCCTGGAAGAACGAGTTTCCGCCGTCGATGATGGTGTCGCCCTTCGCGAGGACCTTCGTCAACGCATCGATCGTTTCGTCCACGGGAGGCCCCGCGTTCACCATCAAGAGCACAGCCCGCGGCGGCTTCAGGACGCGCGCCAGCTCTTCGAACGTCGCGGCGGGCGCGAAGTCGCCCTCTTTGCCGTGGGCGGCCATGAATTCTTCGGTGCGGCGGTGCGTGCGGTTGTAGACCGCGACGCGGACGCCGTGGGACGCGAGGTTGCGGGCGAGGTTCATGCCCATCGTCCCCAGGCCGACGACCGCCATCTCCTTCTCGGCCATGCTCCTTTCCAACCTTAGCCGCCGGAGTCGCGGCGAAACAAAAGAGGCCGTTGCGCTTAGTCCGAGCTGACCTCGGCTGAATTGTTCTCCGACTCGACGATGCGCACCTTCACCAGGCGCGCGGGCTTGAAATGCGGCTCGAGGCGGTGAAATGCCGCGAGCGCGATGTTCTCGGCCGTCGGGTTGACGTCCTTCAGAAAATCGACGTCGCGGTTCAGATGGCGGTGGTCGACGGCGTCGACGAACTCGCGGTGCAGCACGGCATCCACGTGCCTGAGGTTCACGACCATGCCGGTAGCTGGGTCCAAAGCGCCGCCGACGGTGACCTCGACGACGTAGTTGTGGCCATGGTCGGTGACGCAGGCCCCGAACACCTCGCGGTTCTTCTCGTCGCTCCAGTCCGACCGGCGCAGGATGTGCGCCGCGGCGAACGTGGCGCGGCGGGTGATGCGAACTTCCGGGGTCATGGGTCCATTCGCAAGTTAGCACCGGAGACGGGCGCCGATTCGGGCGAGGCCAGCCAGATGATCGCGCGCGCGACGTCCGCCGGCTTCAGCGCGGGACCTTCGACGCCCGCGATGCGGAGCATCGGCGTGTCGACCGCACCGGGGCTGACGGCATTGACGCGGATGCCGTGCCGGCGGCCCTCGACCGCGAGGACCTCCGTCAGCCCGGCGAGAGCGGACTTGGCGGCGACGTACGCCGACATGCCTGGAAACTTCTCCGCGCCCGCGACGCCGGACAGGCTCGAGACGAAGACGATGGCGCCGCCGCGCCCTCGCATGAGCCGGAAGGCCATGCGACCGCAGAGAAACGCGCCGCGCAGGCCCGCTCCGATCTGTTGGTCCCATTCGTCCGCCGTCGTTTCGGCGAACGGCCGCTTGATGAGCACCTGTGCGCAGTGGACGAGAGCGTCCAGGCTCCCCAGGCGCGCAAAGGCACGCTCGACCTGCTCCTCATCCGACACGTCGCATCCCTCGCGCCGGCTGAGCGACGTTACGTCCCAGCCCTTCGCTCGAAGCTGGCTCACGACCTCGCTGCCGATGCCGCCCGACCCGCCCGTGACGACCGCCTTCATCGGGATGCCCGCTCCAGCGCGGCCTCATAGCCGTCGAGCGCGGCATCCAGCCCGAGGCGCCGGAGAGCGCTCGCGCGAACCGCGTCGCGGTCGAGGGCAAGGCAGCGGCGAATCGCGATGGCCAGCGCGACGGCGTCGTCCGGATCGGCGAGGAAACCGCTGACGCCGTCCTCCACGACCTCGGGCATCGCCCCGCGCCGGTACGCGGCCACCGGGCAGCCGGCCATCTGCGCCTCGGCCGCGACCATTCCGAACGGCTCCTCCCAGCGGACCGCGCAGATCGTGACCGCGCTGCGGGCCATCACGCGGCGCAGCTCGTCCCGATCCAGCGAGCCCAGCTGCTCGGTCCCCGTGAGATCGACGGCATAAGCCGGATCGTAGTGCGCGCCCGCCACGCGCACCGGCAGGCCGGCCGCTCGGGCCGCGGCGATCGCGTCCTCGATGCCCTTCTCGGGCGAGATTCGACCGGCGACGAGGGCGGCCTCGTCGACGGGCGCTTCCCGCGTGGGGACGCCGGCGACGCCATTGCGCAGCACGTGGCGAACGTCCACGCCTGCCGCGGCCCACGCGGACTGGCACGAGCGCGAGACAGTGGCAAGCCGCATTGGATCCGCTTGCGCGGCCGCCGCGACGACGGCGGGCACCACCGGCGGGAGGTGCAGCGTGTGCAGCACCGGGAGGCCGCGCGACAGCTCGAACGCCGGCGCGTCGAACGCGTGCTGCGAAATGACCTCGACGTGCTCAGCGGCGATGGCGTCGAACATCGCATGCAGCGCCGCCGCCACGCCCGGCGCCGCAGGCGGTGAAGCACCGCCCGGCATGACGCGCGCGGCGGCTGCGTCGACCGGCGCCGGCACGGTGACCAGCGTCACGCCTGGGAGCGCCGACCCCTCGGCACAATGCAGGTTGACGGCGTGGCCGCGCCGCGTGAGCCCCGTGGCGAGGTCGGCGATGAACGCCTGGGCGCCGCCGAGATGCGCTGGGCGCAATGGCGTCACCGGCGATGCGACGACCGCGATCCTCACAGCCGCGATCTAGTCTGAATTGGGGAGTCCTTGGATTACGAAAGATCGATCGCAGAGGCGCCGAACGGATGGCGTCATTTCGCGATCGAAGACATCGAGCGGCTGCCTGGGCCGGTGCGACTCCATGAGCTGGCGCGCGTGCCGGCACGAGAGCTGGAGCTCGTCGCCAAGGGTGACGGCGCGGCCGCCGAGCGCCTCCTCCGCGCATGCTTCTGGACGCTCGTGTATCACCTCGAGCCCGAACGGTGGGACGAGCTCGCGCGATCCGAGCCGATCCATCCCGACCTGCTGCGCGCTCTCCCGGACACGGTCGACGTCGCCGTCGACGTCGGTGCGGGCAGCGGACGCCTCACCACCCACCTGGCCGCGCGCGCGAGATGCGTCGTGGCGGTCGAGCCGTCGGCCGGCCTCCGCTCGCTGCTTCGCAGACGGTTGCCGGACGTTACCGTCGTCTCCGGATGGGCGGAGTGCCTTCCGCTCCGCGGCCACGTCTCCCATCTCACGGCCGCCTCCGGCGCCTTCGGCCCGGAGCCTCGCGTGCTGGCCGAGTTGGTCCGCGTGACCGCACCCGGCGGGTCCATCGTGCTGATCAGCCCCGAAGATCCGGACTGGTTCGAGGCTCACGACTGGGACCGCATCACCGTCCCGCCCATGGCGGCCCCGCCCCACCCCGCCTGGATCGACGACTTCTTCGGTCCGCCGGATCCGCCGCACGAGATGGTCGCGCTGCGCGTGCGCTAGACGGTCCCGTAGATCATCGGGCGCGCGCAGTCAGGGCAACCCTCGGCATGCTGGCGCGCATCGCTGTGAAGAAGCAGCCCGACGAGCTTGCCATCGGACGTCGTGATCGGAGAGCTGTCGAGGTTGTGCTTGTCCATGTAGTCCGCCATCTCTTTGATCGGCACGTAGGGCCGGAACGTGCTCGGGCCAGGGCGCATCGCCTGTTCGATCTTCAGGTCAGGCTCTTTGGCAAGCTCGGCCGCGCGCAGGAGCCCGAGCACCACTCGCTGCCCGTCGACGACCACGGCGGCCTCCAGGCCCGTGGCGCGAGCGCGCTCGCGCACGTCGCCGAGGCGATCCTTCAGATCGCAGGTCGCCACGTCCTTGCGGGCGACGTCCACGGCACGCGGGCGCGTGGAGTTCTCCCCTTCAGTCGGATGGCCGGAGGCCATCCAGTCCAGCTTGCCGCCTTTGTAGTGGTAGACGTTGGTGAATCCGAGGGTCTCGAGCCGCGCCGCGGCCCTGGGCGCCATGTCTCAAGCCAGGTCCCAGCAATAGACGATCAGCGGACGGCTCCTGTCGAGCGTCGCGGCGCTCTCCTGGTTGATGTCGCGCAGCGGCACGCTTCTGGCGCCCGGCAGGTGGTCCTCTTCGTACTCCTTGGCGGGCAGGACCTCGACCAACTGAGCGTCCCTGGCGACCAATTCCTGGACGCGGTCGCGGTCGATCGCGGTTGCCATCGCCTGATCCTAGCGGGCCGCTGCCTTCTCTTTGTCGCGAAATACCCGGCGCAGGATCTTGCCGGTCGCCGATTTCGGGATCTGTTCGACGAACTCGACACGCCGAACCTTCTTGTGCGGTGCGACGCGCGCCGCTACGAACTCCATGATCTCCTCGGCCGACACGGGCTCCTTGCTCACGACGAAAGCCTTCGGGGCCTCCCCGCCCTCCTCGTCGGCAACCCCGATGACGGCCACGTCGGCGACCTTCGGATGCGTCAGGAGCAGCGCCTCGAGCTCGGCCGGGGCGACTTGGAAGCCCTTGTATTTGATGAGCTCCTTCAGGCGGTCGACGATGAAGAACTCGTCGTGCTCGTCGACGTGGCCGATGTCGCCGGAGTGGAAGAAGCCGTCCTCGTCGATCGAGTTGCGCGTGGCCTCCGGGTTGTTGAGGTAGCCCTTCATCACCTGCGGCCCGCGCATCCAGATCTCGCCGTCCTTGTTGCGGCCGAGCTCTTGACCAGTGGCGACGTCCACGATCTTGCATTCGGTGTTCGGGACGAGGTTGCCCACCGAGCCGGCCACCGGTACGTTGACGCTGTCGGGGACGATGTGCGACACAGGGCTCGTCTCGGTCAAACCGTAACCCTGACTGAGGCGGCAGCCGATGCGCCGGCTGACCACCTCCGCGGTCTCGGCATCGAGAGGTGCGGCGCCCGAGAAGGCGCGAGTGACTGAAGAGAGGTCGTAGTTGTCGACGACAGGGCTCTTCGCGAGGAGGACCACGATGGGCGGCACCAGGAAGAACCGCGTGACCTTGTATTCCTGCACGGCCTTAAGGCACGGCTCGAGCTCGAAGCGCGGCATCGTCACCAACGTCGTGCCGTGTTGAAGTCCCTGGTTCATGATCACCGTCATCCCGTAGATGTGAAAGAACGGAAGGAAGGCCATCAGTTTCTCGTCCTCCCCTATCTGCAGGCACGCCGAGGTCTGGACGAGGTTCGCGACGAGGTTGCGGTGCGTCAGCATCACGCCCTTCGAAAACCCTGTGGTGCCGCTCGAATAGGGCAACGCGACCACGTCTTCGGCTGCGTTGATGTCGACGCGCGGCGCTTGCCCGCGAGACATCAGCGATGCGAACGGCACGGCACCCTCGGCTTCGCCGAAAACGATGATCTCCTCCACCTTCGATCGCGCCGCCGCGTCCCGGGCCTTCTCGAGCAGCGGCGGGATCGTCAACAGCAGGCGCGCGCGCGAGTCGTTCAGCTGAAATGCGATCTCGTCCGCCGTGTAAGTCGGATTGAGGGTGGTGTTGACGCCTCCCGCGCTGGCGACGCCGTGGAACGCGATCGGGTATTCGGGGACGTTCGGCGACAGGATGGCCAAGACGTCGCCTTTGCCGAATCCCTTCTCATGCAGCCCGGCTGAGAAGCGCTTCACCCCGTCCGCGATCTGGCCGTACGTGTAGGACCGCCCGCTGGCCGCCTCGACGATCGCGACCCTGTCGCGCCGGCGCTCCGCCTTTTCCAGGACGTACGGGGTCAGCGCGATGTCCGGGATCTGAACGTCGGGATGCGGGCTCGTGAAGATCACAGGCCCAAGCTTATGCGGAGGCGGGCTCGGCTTTCGCGGGCTCAGTGTTCGCCGCTGGGGTCGCTGCCTGATTCTGGATCCCGATCGCGTTGACGATGGCCCCGAGCAGAAGGAGTCCCGCCCCAAGCACCATCGCGAGGTGGAAGGAGTTGGTGGAGGCATCGCGGACCACCGCCACGAGGTGCGGGTCCGCCGGGACGTTGAGCGGGCTGACCCGGCTCCGAAACGCCTCAGAGGAGACATCGACGCCAGGCAGTCGCGAGGCCAGCTGCGAGTAAAAGGTCGCGGTCAGGAAGATGAAGATCACGGCGCCTGCGAGCTGAGGGCCGACACGAGAGACCGCGTTGTTGATTGCCGACGCAACCCCTGAGTTATGCACCGGAACCGACCTCATCAGGGCGGTGGTGAGCGGCGCGACGGTGATGCACAAGCCTAACCCGAAGATGATCGTGGCCGGCAGGAAATCGACGAACCACGAGCCCGGCGGCAGGTAGGTCGAAGGGTCGCCCGGATGGAGGCGCCACGCGGCGCTGCTCTCCGGCACCCGGCTGAACCACAGCACGCCGAGGGCTGCGAGCGCCGGCCCGATCGCCATGAACCAGCGCGGGCCGTACCGGCCGGCTAGGGCGCCGAAGCGCGCCGACAGGAAGATGAGGAACAGCGATCCGGGAATCCCTCCCGCGCCAGCCGCGGCCGCCGTGTAACCAAGCGTGCCCTGCTGGAAGAGACCGAGGTAATAGAACGTCACGTACAGCGAGCCGTAGATGAGAAGTGTCGAGATGTTCGTCACGGTGAAGTTGCGCGAGCGGAAAAGGTGCGGAGGGATCAGCGGGTGGGCGCTCCGCAGCATCAGGACAGGCAGTGCGACCGTCGCGATCACACCAACCCCGATGGCGATGTAGCCGATCGGATCGCGCCACGCTCGCTGCTGGCCGTAGATGGTCCCGAACGCGAGCCCGCCGACCGCCAGCGCGACCACGACGGCGCCCAGCCAGTCGAAATGTGGTGACGCCTTTTCATCGCGGCTCTCCGGCACGTGGTTGAGCGCGGCCCACACGGCGATCGCCACCAGCGGCAGGTTGATCAGGAACACCACGCGCCACGAGATCGTGTCCACGAGCAACCCGCCCACCAAAGGCCCCAGCACGGTGACCGCCCCGGACGCGCCTGCCCACAGGCCGAACGCGCGACCCTGCTCCTCGCCGGCGAAGTTGGCGGTGAGAAGAGCAAGGGATCCGGGGACCAGCAGCGCGCCGGCCGCCCCCTGGAGGATGCGGAACAGGACCAGAAGCTCCATCGAAGGGGCGATGCCGCAGAGCGCGGATGTCGCGCCAAACCCGATCAGGCCGATCACGAACATCCGGCGCCGGCCGTAGAAGTCGGTGAGCGCGCCGGCGAGCACGAGCAGCGCGCTCAGCGTCAGCAGGTACCCGTAGTAGACGTACGACTGCCCCTCGAGAACGCCGAGGAACGTGCGCGGCAGGTCGCGGCCGATCCGGGGTAGCGCCACGCTGACCACGGTCGAGTCGAGGAAGACGATCCCGGACCCAAGCACCGCCGCGACGATGATCCAGCGCTTGGGGGTCACGCTGAAAACCCTAGCTATGGCGCTTCCGTTCGTGTACTCGATGACGAGTGCGCGTATGCACTTGGAACATCCTGCTCGGCCTGCGGCTGGGCGCGGTCCTCGACGCCGTGCGAACGCTGCCTGACTTTTCGCGACCTCAATCTGTTCGCGGTCCAGGAAGCCTCCGTCCACGATGGACGGCCTGACACTGAAGCGATCGTCGAGGCGATGGGCGCCGATTACCGATCTTTCCAGGCCACCGCGCAGCTGTTCCGTGGCCACGAGCAGGCAAACGCATTGATCTGGAGGCGGGGCCTGCTCGAATAGTGCTTCCCGGAGGTCGTGTCGTTCTCCGAGATCGCAGCCGACCCTATGGACCGGCGCGGGCCGAGGCGAAGGGCATGATCTATGCGCTCCTCTCGGGAGGTCTTGCGCACATCTACATCGGGGGCCAGGATCGCCGGCTGGGCCTGGCCGACCTGACCGCTGCGCATCCCAACCTGGCGCAAGGGCTCTCCCCTCCCGCAGCTTGTGTTCTTGATGGCTCGCCACGATGGCCAGGACGTCTTGCTCAAGGACCGCCGGCGGCTGAGCCAAGCGGAGTTCACAAGCCTACTTGGCGCGGATGACGAACCCGACGTGCTGCTCGCTCAACTGTCGCGGCTCAACACCTTCGACAACGCGGGTGACCCGGTCGTGTTCGGCGCTTCCGTCAAGGAGCTAGCGTCGTGATGTGTGGAAATTCGGCGGCGAAGGCGAGCCGCTGGTGCG
>CAKZUH010000040.1 GCA_937921725.1 uncultured Chloroflexota bacterium
TCGTCCGCCTCGACCCCTCGCCGATCATCGCCCTCAACCGGGCCATCGCGGTCGCGGAGCTTGACGGACCGGAGGTGGCACTGGCGGCCGTCGAAGGTCTTGAGGACAAGTTGGCCGACTATCACGCCTACCATGCGACCCGCGCCGACATGCTGCGCCGGCTGGGCTGCAGTCAGAAGTCGCGCGCGGCGTACGACAAAGCCATCGAGCTGGCGAGCAACACCGCCGAGATCGCCTACCTGACACGCCGCCGCGACCAGCTGGGGTAGTGCATGCGGATCTCCCCGTGCGACACACGGCGACCGTGCCAAGTTCTTGACGCAAGACAAGCACGCCTCATTAAGTTCGCGGTCGAGGTCGAGGACCATGATGCGGAGCCGGAACGTTTACCGACCTGAGCCAGGTCACCGCAGCCTGCCCCGTATTTCCTAAAGGTGTACGGATGCGGATCGTCCACCGCGCTAAGTCAGGTCAGCCCCGCGTGCCCTATGGTTCCTAAGGGTTAAGGTGAGTTGCCATGCCGAAACTGCGCGTCCATAACTTCGCGATCTCGGTCGACGGGTACGGCGCGGGGCCGTCGCAGAGCCTTGACAACCCGCTCGGCGTCGGCGGGCCGCGGCTGCACGAGTGGGTCTTCGCGACCCGTTACGGCCGTCGCATGATCGGCGAGGAGGGCGGCGAGGAGGGCATCGACGAGCGGTTCATGGTCGCGGGCGACACCGGCATCGGCGCCACGATCATGGGGCGCAACATGTTCGGCCCGGTCCGCGGGCCGTGGCCCGACGAGGAATGGAAGGGTTGGTGGGGCGACGACCCGCCGTACCACCACCCGGTGTTCGTGCTGACGCGCCATTCACGGCCGTCTTTGGTGATGCAGGGCGGGACGACGTTCAACTTCGTCACCGATGGGATCGAGGCGGCGTTGTCGCGGGCGTTCGAGGCGGCGGGAGGCGCCGACGTCCGCTTGGGGGGCGGCGTGGCGACGATCCAGCAGTACCTGCGCGCCCGTCTCATCGACGAGCTGCACGTGGCGATCGTGCCCATCTTCCTCGGGGGCGGCGAGCGTCTGTTTGACGGTCTGGACGGTGGACCCGTCGGCTACGGGAACGTCGAGATGGTTGGGTCGGCCTCGGTGACGCACGTCCGATTCGTGCGCCAGTAACGGCGGCGCGGCGGGCATCGCTTCGGGCCGCCCGGCGATGCCTCTGACGGTTCTCGCCTTACTTAAGGCGCGGACCCCCCGGCCCTTCATTCTCGCTACCTGAACGAAACAGATCAGGGCATCATGTAAGGCGTTGGGCAGATGCGAGCAGGAGGGCTGCTGGGTGTGATCCTCCCGAAACACCGCGACCCTCGTTTCGTGACGATCCGCCGCGGTGGAACGCTCACCGATTCGGATCACCAGCTCCTCGCCCTGTGGGCGGCATCGTGCGCGGAGCACGTCCTCGACCGGTTCGAGTCGGCTCGGCCTGAGGATCCGCGACCGCGTGAGGCGATTGAGCAGGCCCGCGCCTGGGTGCGTGGCAACATCACGATGTCCCAGGCTCGCACGGCGGGCGGCCATGCAATGGCCGCGGCCAGAGACCTGAGTGGGTCAGCACGCCATGCCGCGTACGCTGCCGGCCAGGCGGCGGTCGTCGCACACGTCGCCGCGCACGAGCTCGGTGCGGCCGCCTATGCGATCAAAGCGGCACGTGCTGCCGCGCGGGAAGGAGAGGGCGAGAGCGCAGGGCGACTCGAGTGCCGGTGGCAGCGCGACCAGCTCCCGGAGGCGATTCGCGAGCTCGTACTCGACGACCAGCGGTTGCGGAACGACATCTGCTGGTTTGTGTTCGCCTGCTGAGAGCGCGTCGGGGCGCCAGCACTGCCCGACAAGCGCATCGGTCCGTGCGTCGGCACGCACGACGCCGTAGCCTCTCTCGCCTAGCCCGAGGTTCTCCGTGCGACAACGTGTCGCGGGGAGCCTCTTCTGCCATGCGGGCTCTCGTCGGTGGAGCTGGTAGCGGTAGGAGTGCTGGTGCGGGGTTCGGATAATCGGTTAGCAGTGCCCCCACCACCCTCCACCATCCCCCTCTGGGGCGCCATCCGCGACCAAATCTCGCCCTGACGATCCGACCCAGACCGTGGGCTCAGCCAGGTCATCGCCGCCTGCCCAGTATTTCGCTAAGGTGTACAAACGCGCGTTCGAGCGTATGGCCCTCAAACCTGCGTGGGCACGGTATCCTTCAGCGACTCAGATCATCACTGGTTCGAGTCCACCCGGGTGCACGTATTCAGTTCATCAGTAGGAGCTTGCAGCCCAATCCTGCCTTCGACCGAGGGCCCGGCATAAGGACGGTCGGCTCCTAGCCCGCGCCTGGCCGCGCGTAGGTGTCGAAGACGTCTGTCAGCCCGTTCCCGCAACCTTCGCAGATCGAGGCTGGCGCAGCTGTCACCCGCCGGCATTTCTCACAGAAGAAGTGTCGGGTGCCCCTGGAGGTGGCGTCGAAGAGGCGCGCGAAATGCGTGTACTGGCTCGGGTGGCGATAGAGGTCGGCGACAGTCGCGCGGTGGACAGGCCCTGCAGCGAAGGCTTGGGTTTCTTCGACTGACCGCCAGAAAACGATGGCGTAGTTGCAGAGACCGTCGCGCAGCCCAATGAACCTGATGAAACCTGGGCTCTCGAGCGCTGACCGGAGGACCTCTTCGTTGCTCGCCCAAAATCGAGCCGCGGAATCGGCATCGGTCAGTGTGGTCTGGAGCACTAGAACCGCGGCTGCCTGCTCAGGCCCTGAGGGCGCGGGGCCGGTTGCGCATGGCCATGTGAAAGTACGCATCTGTGGCCAGCGAAAGTCCGCACCCTCGACCGTCTGATTTAGCCATCCGGTACGTCCCCCGGACCGGGCACAGTGGGGTTGCTTCAGTCCCACCAACCCGACCGGAGGACCTACCTATTGAAGACGACGAGGGAGCATTTGAACATCATCGATGCGTTTCACCAACTGGGGAGCTACCGGGCGGCCGCGCGCGCTTGCGGCACCACCGACAAGACGGTCCAAGCGTGCGGTCGAGCGACATCAAGCCGGCGGACCATGGGTCCGCCGACCGCGCCCGCTGAGCAAGAACACGGATGCGGTGTTGGCAGTCATCGCCAAGAAGGTGGAGGCGACCGACGGCCGCATCTCGGCGAAGCGACTGGTGCCGGTGGCAAGGGCGGCCGGCTACGCCGGCTCGGCGCGCAACCTGCGGCGGGCGGTGGCGAAGATGAAAACGGACTGGCGGCAGAAGCGCCGTCTGTACCGGCCCTGGGTGGCGACGCCGGGCCAGCACCTGGTCATCGATTGGACCAAGATCACAGCCGGGCTGCACATGTTCTGTGCGGTGTTGGCCTGGAGCCGATATCGGTTCGTGCGCTTCGCCAACAACGAGACCAGGGACACCACGCTGGGGCTATTGGCCGAGTGCTTCGAGGAGCTCGGCGCGGTGGCGGCGGTGGTGCTCAGCGACCGCATGGCCTGCCTGAAGAACGGAATCGTCGCCAACGTCGTGGTGCCCCATCCGGAGTACGTCCGCTTCGCCGCTCACTATGGCTTCCGCCCCGACTTCTGTGAAGGCGGCGACCCGGAATCCAAGGGCGTGGTCGAAAACCTGGTCGGCTATGCCCAGCGCGACCTGGTGGTTCCCGAAAGCAACTTCGGCGGCAACATCGCCGAGGGCAACCGTCAGGCCAAGCTGTGGGAATCGAGGTCAACGCCCGCCTCCACAGCGAGACCCAAGCCATACCGGCGCAGCGCCTCGAGCAAGAGCGTCAACTGATGCGACCGCTGCCGTCGTTGCGGCCGGCGCTCTGCCGCGGCGAGCTGCGCAAGGTGAACAAGACGCAGACGATTCGCTTCGGCTCGGCGCGCTACTCGCTGCCGACCGAGTGGGTCGGCAAGGTGGTCGAGGTCTCGGTCGTCGACCACGAGGTGGTGTTGGCCTATGACGGTCGCCAGATCGACTGCCATCCGCTCATGGCGCCAGGCGAGGTCTCTATTAAGGACGAGCACTACAAGGGCAAGCCCAGAGTGCCGGCGCGGGCGATTCGGGTCCGCACCGGAACCGAGCGCGCCTTCATCGCGCTCGGTCCTGCAGCCGAAGCATTTCTCCGCTCAGCTGCGGCGACCGGGAGCTCGCGCCTGGCCGCTGAGCTGGCTGACATCGTCACCCTGGAGCGAAGCTGGGGCCCGCGATCAGCTGCTGACCGCCTTGGAACGGGCGACTCGCTTTCGCCGCTTCCGGGCCAAGGATGTGCGCGACATCCTGGCCGCGGGCTGGCTCGCTCCCAACCCCGCACCACCCGGCAAGACCTTGAAATTGAATCTGCCCGAAGTCCCCGTCCGACCTCTCAGCGCATACGCCTTGGAGAGGGTTCGATGACCGCTCCGGCGCCCGCTTTGGCGCCCGACTTGGTCGCCGGACTGCGTCGACTCAAGCTCGCTCGGGTCAGAGTCATCGCGCCCGATGTCTGCCAGACCGCCAAGACTCAGCGCTGGGCTCCAGACGAGTTCTTGCGCACCCTCATCGAGGCCGAGATTGCCGCCCGCGACGAGTCCAACCTGCGTGGGCGCATCAAGCAGGCCGGCTTCCCGGTGGTCAAGAGTCTGGATGACTTCAAGGTCCAGGCCTCGTCGGTGCCGCAGGCAACCTTCAACTACATCGCCGGCCTGGAATGGATCCGCGCTAAGGAGAACCTCTGCCTGGTCGGTCCCGCCGGCACCGGTAAGTCCCATCTCCTGGTTGGTGTCGGTCACGCAGCGGTGCAAGCCGGCCTGCGCGTTCGCTACTTCACCGCGTCTGACTTGGTCGAGACGCTCTACCGCGGTCTGGCCGACAACTCGGTCGGTCGGGTCATCGACAATCTGCTCCGGGTCGACCTGGTCATCCTCGACGAGCTCGGCTTCGCTCCACTCGACCCAACAGGAAGTCAGCTCTTCTTCCGCTTCATTGCTGCCGCCTATGAGCGACGCAGCCTGGGCCTCGCCAGTCACTGGCCCTTCGACCAGTGGGGCCACTTCCTACCCGACGAGACCACCGCCGTTTCAATGATTGATCGCATCCTCCACCACGCCGTCGTGGTCGTCACCGAGGGCGAGTCGTTCCGCATGAAAGAGGCCAAGACCAGGGGAGGTGAGCTGGCTAAAAAGAAGGCCTGAGAAGCCTCACAGGGTGCGGACTTTCAGTTGGCCAAAACCGCGGACTTTGAGATGGCCATTGACAGCCGTCGACGGCGAAGACCGCCCCCGGGCTGATCCGAGCTCCGGGCATTGCCGCCAGCTTCGCGATCACTTGCTCAGGTGGCGGGAAAACGTCGAGTGTTGCCATCGAAACCTCCTCCTGGCCTATTCGCAGAGGTTCATATGTGTATCGTGAATAGAGCAGTTGAAGGACGGCAAAAGTCAGTCTGGATCGCGGAGCCGCGGCTCGCCTGAAAACCCGGCTTGCTAGATTTGGTCGCATGCCTGACCCCCCTTGCCGAGCGCGCAGTCAGCCTATGCCCTACCGGCCCTGGTAGACCGGCGGCCGCTTCTCCCTGAACGCGCTCACGCTCTCCCGGAAGTCGTCCGTCGTCATCAGACGCGCCAGCTCGGGCCGCAAGGTCGAGAATGCCGCCTCGTCGCCTTCGACCTCAGCGCGGCGCACGGCGGCGAGGGTCGCCCGCACGCCGAGCGGTGCCGCCGCCGCGATCCTGCGCGCGATCTCCAAAGCGCGTTCGAGCTGCTGCCCCGGCGCCGTGATGGCCTGGACCAACCCGTAGCGGTAGGCCTCGTCGACTCCCCAGGACTCGCCAGTCAGCATCAGGTGCATGGCGTTCGCACGGCCGACCTCACGCACGAGCCGGACGGTGGCGCCGCCACCAGGAAACAACCCGAGCGAGGCCTCGTCCTGGCTGAAGACTGTGTCGTTCGCCGCGACGCGCACGTCGGCCGCTAAGAAGAGCTCGTGACCAACACGCTTGGTGGCGCCCTGGACGGCGACGACCAGGGGCTTCGACCGGCGCGGCGGCGTGATGTCCAGCGGGTCCACGATGTCGCTGCGTGGAGTGGGCGCTGGAAAGGTACCCGCCATCGCCGCTGCTCCGTAGGCTGCGAGATCCAGCGCCGGCACGAAGTCGGGACCGACCGCATAGAGGATCCCGACCCGGAGCCGGTCGCCGTGCTCGAGCTGGTAGAGCGCCTGCCCGAGGGCGATGTAGGTCGGCGGGTCGATTCGGTTGTTCGCCTCCGGGCGGTTGATGCCGATGAGCAGGATGCCGCTCTCGCGGCGCTCCACCAGGACCGTTGACTGCATGTTCACCACCTCCTGCCCAGACGACAAACGAGCAGGGTCTGAGATCGACACCTCGCCCTGTCGATTCCACCCGCTGCTCGTTTGTCGTCACAGTAGGAGGTAGACCAATTGAAATACATCCTTCTCTTCTGTGGCACCAGGGACGATCCGAGACCGGCCAGCTCGCCAGAGGACGTCCAGCGGACGTACGCCGAGGTCGGCGCCTGGCTCAGCCGGCACGGCTCCAGGATCGGCTCGATCCATCAGCTCCAGCCGCCGGACACGGCCACCACAGTCCTCTTCGAGCGACAGCGACCGCCCATTGTGAAGGACGGTCCCTTCCTGGAGGGCAAAGAGCTGGTCGGAGGCTACTGTGAGATCGACGTGGCCAATCTCGATGAGGCGCTGGAGATGGCGAGGACCTGGCCGGGGCGGACCAGGGCGGTGGAGATCAGGCCGGTGGTGCCCCACGAGCTGCCCCGAGAGTTGGACAGATCGTGACGCCGGCCGGCGACCTGGAATCGAGCGGTGACGCGGCCCGGCCGGCCGCGTCACCCGCGGAGGCGTACGCGGCCGTGGCCGCCGCCTTCCGCGAGGAGGCCGGCCACCTGACCGCCACGCTGGTCCGGAGTATGGGCGACTTCGACTTGGCCGAGGAGAGCGTGCAGGAGGCGGTCCTGCAGGCCCTCGAACACTGGCCGAGAGAAGGCATCCCCAAGCGGCCGAGCGCGTGGCTGCTGACGGTGGCCCGGCGGCGGGCGCTCAACAGGATCAGCCGTGACGCTCGGCACGCCGGCAAGCTGGCGCAGCTGGCTTGGGAGCCGGCGCCCGAGCCGGACGACCGCCTGCAGCTGATCTTCACATGCTGTCATCCGGCGCTCCGCCGCGAAGGGCAGGTCGCTCTCACGCTCCGCGCCGTCTTCGGTTTTACCACCGGGGAGATCGCACGCGCCTTGGTCGCCTCCGAGGATGCCGTGGCGCAGCGCATCGTGCGCGCCAAGCGCAAGATCGTGAGCGCCGGCATCCCTTACCGGATGCCATCGCCCGAGGAGCTCCCGGACCAGCTGCCCGAGGTGCTCGCGGTGCTCTACCTACTATTCAACGAGGGACACCTGGCGACCGCCGGCAGCGGTTGGAGACGGGATCTCTCTGAGGACGCGCTCTGGCTGACCGGGCTCCTCTGTCGCCTGTTGCGTGGCGAACCGGAGGCGTTGGGACTGCTTGCACTCATGCGGCTCAACCTGGCCCGAGCCGCGGGCCGCTTCACGACGAACGGCGACCTGGTGAAGCTGGCCGACCAGAACCGCTCCCTCTGGAACCGCGACGCCATCCGGGAGGCCGTGGCGCTCATCGAACGCGCCGCGGCCATGCGCCGGTTGGGGCCTTACCAGGTGGAGGCGGCCATCGCGGCCTGCCACGCCGAGGCTCCGACCTTCGAGTCGACCGACTGGCCGCAGGTGATCGCGCTCTACGACCTGCTCCTCGAGCTGGCGCCATCGCCGGTTGTCAGGCTCAACCGCGCGCTGGCGGTCTGGCAGTTGGCGGGAGCGCAGGCAGCCCTGCGCCAGCTGGACGACCTGGCCGGAGAGCTGGACGACTACCACATCTATCATGCAGCCCGCGGGGAGCTCCTCTCGGAAATGGGACGCGAGGAGCAGTCCCGGGCAGCGCGGTTGCGCGCGCTCAGCCTGACCCACAACCAGGCCGAGCGCGCGCTGTTGCGGCAGAGGCTTCTGATGTGACGTTGGCCGGCCAGCCTGCGAAGCACACGGCGTTTAGAGGGGAGCGGTTCGACACCAAACACCGTGGTCGCCCCGAGGGTGTGGTGTGTTGACGGCAACGCTGTTTGCTCACTGGTCGGCAGGATTGGGTGAGGCTGGAACGGCAAGCTCGATGCGGAGGGCCTGACGATCATTCTTCGGTAAACTCGGCGACCGCCTTTTTGGCGCAAGCATCGTCGACGATGGCTTTGCCGTCGGCAGCCGCCGCGATCAGTGCAGGTATGGCGGCGTTGTTGAGAGCACGGGGTAGCCCGCGCGAGAGCTTGTGCAGGCGAGCGACAGCGTCGTCAGCGAAGAGCTGGTCTTTGCGGCCGACCAGTGTCGAATGGTGGCGAAGGTACTGAGCCGATTCGGCGAGGTCCATCGGCGCGATTTGGTACCGAGTCGAGATGCTGAAGGACGGCAAAAGTCAGTCTGGATCGCGGAGCCGCGGCTCGCCGGAGGCTCGAACACCAGAATGGCCAGGTCCACGCCGCGTGCCCCGTATTTCAGAAAGGTGTACAGAGTACCAACCATCTAGCCAAGTTTCGCCAGATCACCCCGCGTGCCTAGCGCTTGAAGCTGATCTTCCCGACCCGGATGCCCTAGGCTCAAGAAGACCTTTGACCAAGCTGCCTGTCCCACACCGCTCTGAAGGGATCCGGGAAAGGCGTGCCCGAAGCTGATCTGCCGGTCCTCATCGTTGGAGGAGGCCCAGTTGGTCTGTCCTCGTCGCTGCTCATGTCGCGACACGGAGTGCGTTCGCTGCTGCTGGAGCGGCACCTGGGCACGTCGATCCATCCGAAGGCTCGCGGCCTGAACGTCCAGACCCTCGAGCTGTTTCGGGTCTGGGGGCTCGAACCGGCCATCCGTGCAGCTGCAAAGGACCTCGAGCGAGCGTTGGACGTGGTCTGGGCCCCGACCCTTCTGGCCCCGGAGTCGAACCGGCTCCCCTACGGTGGCGCCGGCGAGCGGCAAGTGGCGGACAGCCCGACGACGAGCGTCGGCTGCGCGCAGGACAAGCTGGAGCCGGTCCTCCGAGAAGCCGCCAGTTCCTACGAGCTGGCCGACCTGAGGTTCGGTCACGAACTGCTCGCCCTCGACCAGGACTCGAATGGGGTGATGGCGACCGTGGTCGATCGCGCGAGCGGCCAGGAAAGGGTGGTTAGGGCTGCCTGGGTCATCGCCGCCGATGGGGCACAGAGCCGGATTCGGTCAGTGCTCGGCATCCGGATGGCCGGTCCGGGCGAACTCGGACACCGGATGGGAATTTACTTCCGGGCGGATCTCCGCGAAGTCGGACATGAGCGCCCGGCGCTCCTATACGTGCTTTCACCGCCCGAGGGGCCGGGGGTGATGGCTGCCGTAAACCTCGCCGACCTCTGGCTCTACATGGCTCCTTTCCGGCCGGGTGAAGGGGAGCTGGTAGAGGACTTCACCAACGCGCGCTGCGTTCAGCTGGTGCGGTCCGCCGTCGGTGCCCAAGATCTCGACGTGGAGGTGGTGTCGGCCCTACCGTGGGCGGCGTCATCCGCCACCGCCGAGCGCTTTCGTCAGGGGCGTGTCTTCCTTGCCGGTGACGCTGCTCACCTGATACCGCCGACCGGCGGCCAGGCCCTGAACGTCGGTATCCAGGACGCGCACAACCTGGCTTGGAAGCTGGCCGCCCATGTTGGGGGCTGGGCCGGGCCCGGCCTACTCGACACGTACCAGCTTGAGCGGCGTCCTTTCGCCCTCACCGTCAGCGAAGATGCCGCTCGGAATGTCGGCGGCTTTGGGCAGCGGCCGGAGCAATTCAGCAATCGCGGCCGCGTCCTTGGCTTCTGCTACGACTCACCCGCCGTGATCCCCGACGGGAGCGACGTCCCACCAGTGGCGAACCCCGTCATCGACTATGTGCCTGCCGCGCGCCCTGGCAGCCGCGCACCGCATTTGTGGCTGGGGCGAGACGGAGAGCAGATCTCGGCACTCGACCTCTTCGACACCAGCTTCGTGCTCCTGGTAGGCGAGAACGGCCAGGCTTGGCGTGCTGCGGGCGAGCATGCGGTACAGCAACTCGGGGTACCCCTGCGCTGTTACAGCATCGGTCGCGAGGGCAACCTAATCGACCAGCGGGACGAGTGGTCGAGCCTCTACGGCGTCCGGGCGGACGGGGCTGTACTCGTGCGGCCGGATGGGATCGTCGCGTGGCGGACTGCAGCTGCTGTCATCAACCCACGCAGCGAGCTGATATCCGTCCTGCGCCGAGTCATCTCGCCGGAGGCTCAATCATCTAATCGGTAACCCAAGCGCAGCAACCTGACATCTCACGCGTGGACGTATGGGTTTCGAAAAGTCTGTGGTCCCCCCTCCTGCCATCCGGTAGGGACGCCTTCCGCGAACAATCGCCGCCACGATGGAGCCGATTCCCCCGCTGAGCCAGGTCAATGCCGCCTGTGCGGTGTTCATGGCAACGAACACCTGGGCTGGAATCGACGAGATGGGCGAGCTGACGCCCCCGGCGGGCGCACTGGCTCTGCGTCGTGGCTAGAGTCTGCTCTGGGTAATCGCGGTCGAGGATTTCGGCACCGTGAGGGTCGCCGACGGCGGCAGGGCGTTGGCCCGCGCCACGGCCGACCGAAAGCTTCCGAACCTTCTCCGGATCGTCTTCTCGCTCGGGGTCGTTCCGGTCGCCGTCCACGCTTCTGCGGTGGGACGGACTCCGAACTCCTCCAAAAAGGCTCGGATCGAGGCCAGCGCCTCCTCGTCACGATCGTCGGAGGAGTCGCGCAGTTCGTAGGGGGCTCCGTCGAATACGCCCGGTGGGTTCGTATTGTGGGAACTTAGGTCCACCAAAGTTTTGAGATCGAGCTGGCGTTCTAAGCACGCGCCGGCGCTAAGCACCACCCTGCGAGGCCCAGATAAGCCACTCATCGTCATCAATCAGCCTCCAGGGCTCGCCGAGAACCATCCGACGGGATTCGCATTGGCTGTATCAAGGATCACTGGAAGTGTTGAGCCAGTGGCCACATCAATCGCACCGATCACGTCGGTGCAATTACCAAGATTCCCACCGATGCAGAGCCAACCGATAACGTGGCCATTGTCTATCCACCAATTCCTAAGTCCGACAACATTTCCGTCAAATAGAGTGACTCCCGCCTTGGTCGCGACGCCATCGCCCGGCCCTTGGGTTCCTGTGGTCACCGCGGTTCCGTCGGGTGACAGAGCCGACCAGCTGGCACCGCTGCCCATGCCGTTCGGCCTGCGGTAGATAAGGGTTCGAGCGCCTGACCAGCCAACGCCTTCGATGCATGTTGTCGTGGCATCGCAATCAGACGCGCACGCAGTGCCTGACGGTGACAGCGGGCCAACGACGAGACAGTCGGGGCCGCCCATCACCGCGATGCGGGTACCGTCAGACGCGTTAGCAACGTGGTACGCGCCAGCTCCATATGGGTTGGAAGCATTCGGCACCGGATTTACCGCGAGTACAACATCGCCGTCATGCCAAGCGACGGGCCATTCGTAAGCCGACGTCGAACGGAATATCTCGACATGGTTGCCGCCTCCGAGGAGGTCTTCAACGTAGATGCGGAGGGTCATTGGCGTCACCGACCAGTCGAATAGAGAGATCGCGATGCGATTGCCGTCCGGGCTGACTGCGAACACGGCCCGCGTCTTGCCCCGAACATTTGCGAGTTGGTGCACGATCGAACTGCTGCCGTCTGGGGCCAAGACCCGCAGTTGCGAATCGCCGTCCGGGAAATACACGCGGGTGCCCGAGAGGCTGAACGTTGGAAGAAAAACAGCGACTCTTCCGAAGATCAGCGGAGCGGGGATTTCGTCGCCCCCGACGGTGGCCAGGTAGCTCGCCCGCACCTGTCCGTCGAGACCGACGATGCGAACGCTGTAGTGACCTGGCGTGTCCTGCGCGGAACCTGTGAAAATCCCGAGTGGGATCGACGCCGGCTGCGTCGAAGCGGTTGGCAGTGCTGCGGAAGATGGCGTCGGTGAGGCGGTCGGCGCAGACAACGCCGGCGCGGGTGGGGTCTGCCGGCTGACCACCGACCCCGGGCCGCAAGCCAGGAGCACGATTGACAGCCCCAGGAGCGCCGTTGGCCTCACGACGCTTTTAACGTCGAATATGCAAATCCGTTTCAAGCTATGTATCGGATCGAAACCACCTGGTTGAGAAGTCGGCCAAGAGTGTCACGGTCCCGACCGGTTAGGTGGATCTGGTTCGCGTCATGAAACCCCCGGCCCACTACCAGAATTGATCTGAGCCGAACACGTTAACCGTCAGCCTCCGGCCAGCATATTTGCGTTACAGCGCCATCCTCAGCGGACGATTCGCCGCTGCTTGATGCGGCCGGCGTCTTGTTGGAACGGTCCCTCGCCGAGCGCGAACGTCTGAACCATTGGAGCCATGGCCGCTGGAAACTCAGCCAGCGCCGCCTTGTAGTCAAGGTTGAGCCCGTCAAGGCCCGCCTGGAATTGGGCGGCGAGTCGATCATGCCACGCTGAATCCGCCGCGAAGCCGTCGTTCAGCTCGATAGCGATACATGGTCGAGGGGTGGAGGTCGAGCCGGTCGCAACCGAGAGGCTGAAGGAGTGGACTGCCGCGGCGAGCTGCGCATCGCGATAGATCAAGGTCTCGATATCTTCCGGGTAGATATTTGCGCCCATCACGCTGATCGTCGCATCCCGCCTTCCATAAATCCACAGGAACGGCAGCTGGACGGGCTGAACCCATGGCAGCGGCCCACGCGGACCGGCCACATCTTTCTCGGCGCCGAGCTGTGAGAGTCTCACGCCGAAGTCTCGAAGCCTGGCGGCCACTTGGCCGTAGTCAAGGACTCCGCCCTCGTCGTGAACGTTGTATCGGATCCGCGGCGCCAACACGTCCAGCCGGCTGATGCTGCAGATCACCTCTCTCTCTTCATTCACCTCCAGATGGTGGATGAGCGGGTTGTACTGGAACACCATCGGGAGCCGGGAATCGTCTCCAAACAGCGCCCGTCGCACAGGCGGGCGGGCGCGAGCGATCCTCCGCAATGCAACGCTGGCCGGAGACTCACCGGCCATGCCGATCTCGATGTCGGTGGCTCCGTACCCAGAGAAGACCGACACAAAGCGGAGGAGGAGGTGGTCGCGAAGCTCCTCCGTCATGCCTTCGCCCCCGACCATTGCGTGCATCGCGTAGCGATCCCAGCCGATGTCAGCACGGTCGCCCTCATCGAGCAGATGCTTGACGAACGGAGGGTAACCCAGGATCAGGTAGCGATAGCCCGGACCGAGAAAGCGCATCGTGGAGAGGATCTTTCCAATGTCCGGACCGGTCGATTTGACGATGCCGTTGCGGTTCAGCGCCAGCGACATGTTCAAACCGGTCGCCCACGCACCCATCGAGAAGGCGTTGATCGTGATGAGTGGGTCGGCGCCGTAGCAGTAGCGCGCGAAGAAGCTGATGTTGCGATGGGCGATGTGGCGCTCGGCTTCAGACCGAATCCAGTTGTAGGGCGTACCCGTCGATCCGCTCGACTCGTCGATAGTGGTGCCTCGGAACGGGATCTTCCCGCCAAGGCAGCGCTCTGCGAGCGGGAAGCGATCGATGTAGCTTGCCTTATCGGTTTCTGGGAGCTTCTCCAGGATTCCGGCGGGAACGAGGCGCTCGACTTGCACGCCGTGCGCGTGCAGATAGGCGCGGTAGCCGGGCACGCGCTGGACCGCTCGCCACGCGGCCCGCTCGGCGCGCAGCCGACCGGTCATCGCCAGCACCCGGGGCGGAGCGTGATCGAACAGTCCCTTGAGCCAGCCATAGCGGAGCCCGATGGTCTTGAACGTGAAATCCAACGGGAGCAGCCACGCGCTTCGTCCGACGCCAAGACCGCGGGCCAGCGCTTTATTAGCCATGTCGCCTTCGTCGCTTTCCCACTCGCCCTGTACGTGCTCGCAGTCTGGCTGGCACTTGTGCTTGCCGTCGTCGGCAAATTGCAGGACCAGCGCCACATCGCCAAGGGCGATCGGCGGTGGTGGCGGGTAATCCTCGGACTCCAAAAACGATGAGGATCGTGATCGGTATGGGCGTCCTGCTGTATTTGATCCTTTCTCCCGCCTTTGGGATCCCGCCGCCCCCGACTGTCAACTTAGTCAGCTCCTGAATTGGGTCGCGACCACCGCAGTGGCGCGATCATAGACGCTATCGAATCGCATTCGGTCAAACCGGCCGGGCGTCCCGATCCACCCGGTCCGAAAGGCCCAGTAACCTTCCGGGCTCAATCGGTCAGCTCCACTTGAAGATGATGAGTCTCAGAACACATGTTGCCGACGCGCTTTCGTCCATGCGCCTGCTTCTCATCCCGATCCTCTGGGGGATGGCGATTCTCGGCAATGGGCGCTGGGTCGGTATCGGCCTGGTCATCGCTGGAGCGACCGACTTCCTAGATGGCTACCTGGCAAGGCGTCTGGGCCAGCAATCCGCACCCGGCGCGAAGCTGGATTCCCTCGCCGACAGCCTTCTTCTTCTGTCGGCCGCGTTGTGGATGGAAATCTTGCATCCGGAGATCCTGCGCGAAAACACTTTCTTGGTCGCGGCAACTCTTGGCATGTACCTTGCATCGGTTTCGGCGGGATTGGTCAAGTTCCGCCAGCTCGGCAATCTTCACCTCTATTCGTCGAAGGTGGCGGGAGGCCTGCTCTATTCGTTCGCGGTCATCACGCTCCTGGCGGGGGTCTATATGCCCGTGCTGCTGTGGCTCGCCGCGATCGCTTTCTTGGTCTCGTCTGCAGAGACTCTCGTCGGCCAACTATTGCTCTCGGCGGTCGACGAGAACATGGGCTCCGTGGTGCTGGCGCGCAAAAAGCGGCGGACACGAGGATTATCCAAGCCATCGGGGGCACGAGGAACCAGCGCTCCCATATGCCCCAATCGGTGAACAGCAGCGGTCTGGGCTGACGAGGGGTCGAGACACAACTGGTCAGGCGGAAATGGGCAGCCCTTTTTCAGCGACGACCGCGTCGTGGGCGAATCGTGCGGCTCAGCTCAGCGCTAGTGGCCTAGAGTTCGCGGCCACCGACATGCGCGTCACGACTGAGCCAACGGCTGCAATCGCGACCCCGACGACGACGATCAAAACGGTGATGTCGAACCCATAAGGCGCCAGCAGCCACTCCCGCGCGCCACGCAGCAACGTCCAGGCTCCGACGCCCACGGCTCCAGCTGCGCCGATACCGATGCCTCGGAGGATGTCCTGGGCCACCCATCCACTCGCACCCAAGCCCAGCACTATCGCCACTACTCCGGCGAACGCTATTGGGACCGGTAGGAAAAGCAGCGCCATGAAGCGGTCGTCGCTCAAGTTGCCGAAGGCGGCGAGCCCAAGGAGCAGGTCACCTGCCACTCCCAGGCAGAGTACGCCAAGCGCGACGCGTATGACTGTGGCGCGCCTGCCGCGAAAGGCAAACATAGCGATGACCAGGCCGACCAGGCCAATGAAGTAGACCGGCATTTCCAGGTTCGAGAGCTCGATGTCTTCGTTTGGAGACGGATGCTGGAACAGCACGATCGGTAAGACCCAGAGCAGTACCAACACTGCCCCAAAAACCGCAGTGACAGCGACCGCGAGCTTCACGCGGAGATCGTAGATCACTGATCTTCTGAGCTCCAGTCCGCTGCGCTTAGAGGTACAGGGCCAGCATCGCTCGTGTAAGCGATGCATTGTTCCCAATGGCGAACCATGTTCCGTGCTTATCCGTCCTTGTAGAGCAGTCCTCGCCCGAGATCGACTCGCACAGTGCCCCTCGGTTAGCGGAACGCTGCGCGCTCTCGGCAACGATGTTGGTCAGACCTTGGATGGCGGCAGGACAACCGTGAAGACCACACGCCGGCGGTTCCCTTCGAACAAGAGTTGGCCCTGCTGCTCGCGCGAGATGCCGCACGGACGTGTCTGGCAGCGTTTAGGAGACAGCACGCGAAGGTGGGCGCGAGCCCCGCCGATAGGGGGTTTAGCTCGCCGGGCATGGCCCTCGCGACCTGGGGTCGCAAGATTCTTGACACGTAAGCCCTCGCTCGCTGCGTATTCATGGCAGCGGTGGTCTATTCAGCACAAGTGATGGAGCGCGGGTTGAGTCGAGCCTCCGCTTCCGAGCCAGGAGATAGGACATGAGCCATCGGAGAGCGATGCGAGCAGTGGTCATCGGTATCGCGGCCGGCCTGGTCGCTAGCTGCGGGCATGTGCCCCCAGCCGCACCCCGGGCGGCAGCGACGTCAAGTGTGGCAGGTGACTCGGCGGCGCCCGACGCGTTGAGCTGCCGGCTCCCGGTCTACGGCGTATCGGGCTACGGAGCCACTCCTCTCTATGAGGGGGCTTTCATCACCTTCCCATCCGGTCAGACGCTTATGGATCCCAGCAGCGAGCTGGTGAGCGGCAACGGCACCGCACAGGAAAGCTTCGACCGCACGGCGGGGCGCTGGGTACCCGTTCCGTACGCCCAGGTGTCCCCCGACGGGACCAAGTACGCCTACGAGACGAACGCTTGGTTCCACCCCTCCAGCCAAAACCCGTTTGGTCCCACACAGATCCATGTCGTCGACGCGGCCAGCGGCCGCGACCAGGTCGTCTACGAGCAGGGCTACTACGATATCTCCGTCTACGGATCCGCGGGCATTTACCTGGTTCATCACATGCCCCAAACGGACGGCAGCGAGGGCGTCTACCTGCTCGACCCGATCCATGGAACATTGAAGACGATCGCAGCCGGAGGCGTGGACTGGATGGTCGACGGGGGAGCCGGCTGGTCGGCTGACGTCGCGCCGGGTACCGCCCCTCCCCCGGGAAAGGCCACTGGGAATCGTCTGCTTCGGCTCGACCTCGCCTCACGGACCGTAGCTCCCTGGTTCGTCGACCCCGGCTTCGCAGTCACTGTGCTGGGCGTTAGAACCGGCGGTCAGGTTCTTGTCCAGGCAGCCAACGATCAGCATCTGCAGCTCTGGCTGATGAACTCGCCGAGCTCGGCTACGAAAATCTATGAAGGCGGCGGGTGGCAGTCGGGCATGCCGGGCTTCCAGCCAGGTGTGGCCGACCGCCACGGCTTCTGGTTGGTGGAGGGTTCGGCCGTCTACCTCTACGCCAGTGAGGGCGGCCTCAAGAAGGTGGCCGACACGCCCTTCAACGCCAACGAGGCCTGGCTTGGCGGTGACTGCTTCTGACCTGAAGGCTGCCACTTCGTGAGGCAGCCCCCTGGTCGCGCGCGCGGCAACCGGGTGGTCGCGCACATGCTCGGTAGCCGCTAGGAGGCGGAAGACGCGATCCAGGAGGCCACAATAAGTTAGCTCGCCGAGTGCACGACCCTGGCGACCTTGGTCGCAAGATTCTTGCCACGTAAGCCCTCGGTGGCTGCGTATTCATGGCAGCGGTGGTTTATTCAGCACAGGTGATGGACCGAGCGTTGAATGTCGATCTGGTCAAGCAGGCGCAAGCAGGCGACGAGGGGGCTTTTGCGACACTCCTCCGTCCGGTGATCGCCCCTGCGTACCGGCTCGCCGGCGCCATGCTCCACGACCCCCATGCCGCGGAGGACATCGTGCAGGAGGCCTCTCTGAAGGCATGGCGGAAACTCGACCAGGTTAAGCCGGGCGCGGAGATGAGGCCCTGGTTCCTGGGCATTGTCGCCAACGAATGCCGATCCGTGCGCCGTACCCGCTGGTGGTCGGTCCTCAAGGTGTCGGACCCGGAACCGGTGGCGAGCGATGTGTTGGCGAGCGATGCGTTGGCGACCCATGCTGACCTGCGCCACGCCATCCGCCGGCTCCGCCACCGGCGGCGCCTTCTGCTGGTTCTGCATTGGTATCTCGACCTGCCCGTGGCGGATATCGCGGCAATTACAAACTCGAGCGAGGACGCAGTCAAGAGCGAGCTCGCGCGCGCGGTTCGGCAGCTCAGGGGCCTGCTCGGAGAGGTAGAAGCATGATGGCGAACGACCGGCGGTTGCGGGACAGGTTCGTTCAGGCGATCGACGAGGTCGTCCCGCCGGCGCCCTGGCTGGAGACACAGGTGGTCGAGGCGTTGCGGCGCCATCCGCGTTCCGGTGGACGCGCGCTGCGCGTTGGCTCGTTAGGTGGGTTCCCTTCCGGGCTCCGCCTGGCGGCCGGTCTGGTGGCTCTTCTGCTCGCCGTGGCTACAGTGGCCGCGTTGTTGATGAGCTCTCATCTCCACACCACGACCGTCCCGGGCGGCAGGACGACCCCGTCGTTGCCGCCCGCGGGACTCATGAGCGCCGCGGTCGCCTATGACGCCAGGAATAAAACCGTGGTCGTCTTTGGCGGGTACAGCAGCGACACCGCCGCCCCAAAGGGTGAGACCTGGACCTGGGATGGGACCGCCTGGACGGGACACAAGCCCGTCACAAGCCCTTCACCACGCGAATCCGCCGCTATGGCTTACGACGAGGCGCGGGGCGTGACGGTGATGTTTGGCGGCACCACGGTGGGGGCGTCGAGTTCAGTCGACATCAGTGACACCTGGATCTGGGACGGCCGCACCTGGCGGCAGCTCCATCCGGCCCAGAGCCCGCCGGCGATGAACGCACCGGTGATGGCCTATGACCCCGCCCTTCGCGTCATCGTGCTGTTCGGGAACGGCGAGACCTGGACCTGGGACGGGAGCACCTGGAAGCAGCTCCATCCGCGGCTGAGTCCGCCGGCGGCCATGGATGGCTACGAGAAAGGCTTGGCTTATCACGCGGCGACCCAGACCCTTCTGCTCTTCGGTCACCAGTCATCGGGCGGGACAGTCACTTCGGAAACCTGGACGTTCGACGGGAGCACCTGGACGCGGCATCCGGAGTCGTCGGGCAGAGCGCCAAGTGGGATCCTGCCCAGCATGGCGGCCGACGATGCCACGGGCACCGTCGTGTTGGTCGATGAGCAGGGCACGACCTGGATCTGGGATGGACAGTCTTGGTCGCAAAGGCATCCGTCGATCAGTCCTCCTCCTCGCCAGCAAGAGGCGATGGCCTACGACTCGGACCGCCACGAAGTGGTTCTTTTCGGCGGCTATCACAAGCCGTTCGTGGCGGACACATGGACCTGGGGCGGCAGCACCTGGACGCAACGAACGTAGGCCGAACAGTCAGCCTCTTCGAACGCACCAAGACAAGCGGGGCGATCCGCTCCGACATCGAGGTAGACGACATTGCCTTTGTTCTCGAGCAGATCGCTATGGTCCGCGTGCTTCATCGAGACCGCACCCTCCAGCTCCGCCATCGTTACCTTGCGCTTCACCTTGACGCCCTACACGGCGACGGAAGCACGCTCCCTGGCCCACCTCCTACCTGGGCCGAATCAGCGAACGCTGGACGACCGAGGCGGAGGCCACAGGCGCTTAGCCGGAGGCAAGTGTCCGAGCTCAGATTTGGCTCCGGAGCATGGCTCACCTCTGAGGACTCGAACCAGCACAGTCCAGGCGTAGTTCCACTTCCGCACACGTCAACGGGTCACCCGTGGCCGGTACGCCTCGATCGGGAGTGGGCTGCGGGTAGGTTGTTCCAGCTGCGCGAAGATGACGTCTCGTACATGAGTGCCGCAGATCGTGGAACCGGATCCTTGGCAGGCCGCGTGGTACGTCAATCCAAGGATAAGCCGGCCCATTGGATGGCCCTACGGAAGCTGCCGAACTGCCGGCGGATCGTCTTCTCCGAGGGCCGCATCGCGGCCTCGGTCCAGCTCTCCGCGGTCGGAAGACGACCACGCTGGTTGACGAAATCCCAAAGGGCGGCGACAGCCTCCTCAAGCCTTGCGTCGGCCAGGTCGGAAATCAGGACGGCCTCGCCGTCGAATACGCCGGGTGGGTTCGTATTGTGGGAACTTAGGTCCACCACCACAACACCCGGTATCCATCAAGCCAAGCGCCAGCACGTACGATCCGGCGCGATGAATGCGGCGCATGCGGCAGTGACCTGGGTCAGAACGGTCGGGATCGGAACAGAGTGCACCAGATGCCCAGATTGCGCGACAGCTACGACACGACGCGCCTCGATCATCCCCGGCGTCGAGCTCAGTCAAGTACGCTGCGCGAATCGGAGGACAGCAAGATTAAAAAGGGAGGTTGGCGAGATGGAGCGGAGCAACCTGATGCAGCCCGGGGCCGGGCATCCGATCGGCGGCGGCATTGTGCTCAAGGTGGGCGCGGACGACTCCAACCACATGTCCGTTTTCGAGATAACGGTGCCGCCGGGATTCGATGTCGGCGCCCATTTCCACACCGCGATCGAGGAAACTTTCTACGTCCTCGAGGGCTCCCTCAACCTGCAGGTCGGTGACGAGACCGGCAATGGGATAGGGCCAGGCAGCTTCATGTTCGTGCCGAAGGGGGCGGCCCATCGCTTCTGGAACGACACCGACAAGCCAGCCAGGATTTTGTTCATCAGCTCTCCGTCGGGCCACGAACGCTACTTCGAAGAGCTGGCCGAGATTTTGCGACGTCCCGGCCCGCCCGATGTGGACGCGATCGGTTCACTGCGAGCCCGATACGACACTCAGCAGGTCTCCGCCCTAGCTCGATAGGCGAGAGATAACCTGATCACTGACCAGACGAGCCACCCTCACGAGGAGCGGTCAACGGCGGGCCAGGGAGTGATCTTGTACAGCAGCATCACGGCTGCCCCGGCAACGATTACGAGAGGGTTCGACATGCCAACCACGACGAGGGCGAGCATGATGCCCGCGCTGCAGACAATGCAGCACGCGGTGTAACTCGCGCTGTCGGCCAACGCGTCTCGGAACCGGGGCCCGCACGACTCCCGCTGCGCCATCTCGCGGCACTGATCCCGTGCCCACCTGCCCCAAGGCGTGAGCGCGTAGACGACAGCCACCGCAACCGCTGCAGCGGCGATCAGAAGCGACGACGGCATCATCACCATTCCCATCACGTGATCGAGAGCGAAGCCGATCAGCACCCAGACCGCCACATACATAAGGACGACGGCGGCGGTCGCCACCGGTTGCCGCCTATCCCGACCGTTGGCGAAGAAGAACGGCACGGCGGACGCCGCCATCATTGCGGCCATCGAAAGAGGCATTGCCACCCGTTTAGTCCGGGTACTCGTCGCGGCGGTGCAGCCACGCCATCCCGCCCATCTCGTTCTCGTCGCGGCCCTTCGGCACCAGGTCGATGTAGTGGTAGGCGACGTTGACCATGTCGAGACCGCGCGCGTACGCCGAGTACGTGTGATAGATCTTCCCGCCCTCGCGCACGAAGACGCTCACGCCCGGCGTCTCTGACTGGCCGATCGCCCCCTCGCGGTAGTTGTACTCGCCGTCCTTCTCGCCCGGCTTGAAGGAGACGTGGTAGTCGAAGTTAAAGTCCGAGCCCCTCGACGAGTACCACTGAAAATCCCAGCCCATGCGCTTGCGGTAGGCCTCGATCTTGTCAACGGATGCCCTCGACACCGCCGCCATCGTGATGTCGCGGTGGTTGATGTGTACCACCACACGGTCGAAGTTGTCCATCCAGAAGGAGCACGCGGAGCACGCGGCGTCCTTGGTCCAGCTCGTGTGCTCGGATGCCGTCTCCGGGTTGAACATCGCGTGGTAGATCACCAGCTGCCCGCGCCCGTCGAATAGCTGATCTAGCGTCCTTGTGCCCTGCGGCCCCTCGAACACATACTCCTTCTCGACCAGCTCCCACGGCAGGTCGCGCCGCTCCTGGCTCAGCTGGTCGCGGAGCTTCGTGAGCTTCTTCTCCTCGACGAGGTGCCTCTTGCGCGCCTCGACCCATTCTCCGTGCGAAACGACCTTGTGCTGCATACCTCTTACCCTCCAACCGCTGAACCCGCGATCTGCAACCAACGGTTGCGCATGCTACCACGAAACGCAACCGGCGGTTGCAGTATTCTTAGCGGCGTGATACCGTCCGCGATCGAAAAGGAAGTCTTCATCGAGGCTCCGCTCGAGGTCGTGTGGCGCGTCGTGACCGACCCCGAGCAGATCCGGCAATGGTTCGCGGACGAGGCCGAGGTCGAGCTGCGGGTCGGTGGCAGTGGGCGTCTGCGGTTCAAGAGCGGCGATTCCTATCAGCTGCAGATCGAGGCGCTGGAGCCGCCGCGCCGCTTCGCGTTCCGCTGGGTCCAACCGGAGGGCTCGCCCGCGCGCGCGGACAACTCGATGCTCGTCGAGTTCACGCTTGAGCCCGAAGCCGGCGGCATGCGCCTGCGAGTCGTGGAGAGCGGATTCGACACGATCGACTGGTCCGACGCCGAGAAGACGAAGTACGCCGAAGGCCATTCAAGGGGCTGGCAGGTTCTCCTCGGCCGCCTGCGCGACTACGCGCCGAGCGTGCGATGACGAAGCCTGCGCTGAACGAGGAGGAGCTGCTGGAGGCGGTCGCCGACACCTCGCGGCGCCGCGTCCTCGACCTAATCCTCGCTCACGGCGAGGTCACGCCAACTGCCCTCGCCGCCGAGCTCCCCTTCACGCGGCAGGCGGTGGCCAAGCACCTGACCGTCCTAGACCGCGCAGGGCTGGTCGAGAGCAAGCGGACCGGCCGCGAGGTCCGCTACTCCGTGCGGCCCGAGCACCTCGACGTCGCGGTGCGTGCGATGGCCAAGGTCGCGGCCCGCTGGGACGCCCGGCTGGGCGCGATCAAGCGGGCAGCCGAGTCGCGCGCTCGCGCAACGAGGTAACAACCGAATTCCGTTGGCATTGGCTGTGGCGACCGTCGCGCCACCACGCCCGTACTCGACCAGACCGCCGTGGATTCGGCCGACCAGGCCTTGTGCCTTGTGGTGGGATGGTCGCGCTGGCAGCCGACGATGGGCTGATGCCGGGTGCGATCACTGCCCTGCAACCTAGCCGCGGTTCTCGAACGTCGTGGCCGCGCTCGGTTAGACCTTCACCTCGGCTCTTACTGACCTCCGGCCCCTTCTAGCCGGGGGTCAGTACCGAGAATCGCCGGTCAGTCAACGAATTAGACGCCGTGGGCTAACCGCCCGCGGCGGCCGGCGGGAACGGAGTCGCATAGAAGAGTGAACTGACAGCTAATACCGCGCCGAGCACCAGACTGGCGACGAGCAGCGAGCGTCTCGTGACGGCAGGTGCGACCCTGGTCTGCGCAGGCACTATTTCCTCTGCGGTCACCTGAGCGCTGCGGCGCGCATGCCAGAGCACATGTCCGCCCGCCGCCAGCATGAATACCACGGCGCTGAACGTGTGCGCGGTCATCCAGCCAGAACCGTAGCGTAGCCCGAAGAGCCAAAGCTCGATGCCGGTTGCGAATACGGCGAGAGTGGATGCAACCAGGACTGGTGCTACTACCAAGCGCATGAGTGCCGGTGGCGGCCCGGCGAGCCGGTAAGCGACGCTGCGCGTGTAGTAGCGAGCGAACCGGTAGCCGGTGGCGACCAGCTTGAGCACCACCGGAGGCACCAGCAGCAGGCCCACGATGTAGTGCTCGGGTAGGAATCCGCGGATCGACATGGTGGTGACCGCAACTGCGGCCAGCAAGGCGAACACCAGCGCGCCCGCAAGGGCGGTCAGCCGCTCGTTGGCGATCACGCCGCGGTCGAGATGGAGCAGAGATCTGTCTCGAGCCGGCAAAGCGGCAGCTGCTACCGCGGATCCCAGCAGCACGACCAGGAAGACGACGCCAAACTTGGTCACCTCCGCTGATCGATTATGGCTTGGTCCACCAACCGAACCAGATGAACACGCCGGACGATCGCCAGTTCGACTTCGCCTATCGCGACGGGCCGGGGGACACCTAAGTCAGAGACGCACTGGTCAGGACAGTGAGGCCCCAGGCTCAAGTTTCTGATAGCCGGTCTGCACGACCGGACAGCTTCGAGGGCCACCAGTTCCAACGGCCGAGGAGCACCGCGATCGAGGGCACCAGGAGCGTACGGACGAAAAAGGTGTCCAGGAGGATCACGAAGGCGACAGTAAATCCGAGCTGGCGGGACTGGTCCGAGTTTCCGGCAATGGCCAGGACTGTGAAGGTGCCGGCAAGGATCAGACCGGCGGACGTGATCGTTCCGCCAGTGTGTCCGACCGCGAGAGCTAGCGCCTCGGGCAGGGGATGTACGTGCGCTTCCTCACGCACGCGAGTCATCAGCAGGATGTTGTAGTCCTCGCCCAACGCCATCGCAAAGATGAAGAGAAGGATCGGAATGACGAAGTTGATTCCGGAGTCGCTTCCCACATGCAGAAACAGGAAACTGGCTGCTCCGAGCGCGGCGACGTAGGAAAGGCCCACCGTGGCGATGAGGTAGATCGGAGCGACCAGGCTCCGCAGCAGCACCGCCAGAAGGATGGCGAGGGCGATCATGACGATCGGCGCAATTGCGAGGAGGTCGGTGGTCGAGTAATCGTTGATGTCATAGGCGACCGAGTCCAGCCCGACCACCCCATCGTCTTGAGCACCAACGCTGTGGGCAACAGCGTTCAGAGTCGATCGCATCGCCGGGACGGCGCGGATCGCCCCCTGGCTGCCGGCCGGACCCGCGGCGGCGAGGGCGTAGAACTGAACGGTCCCTCCGTCGGCGCTGATGAACTGGGCGGTCGCGCGGTAGGCCTGATACTCGTTCGGCGGCACCGATGTGGAGGCAGTCGGCGTCGCCGGTAACGCGGCCGCCGGGCCCAGCTGTGCGTGTAGGTTTGCTAACTGGTCCGCCGAAAGGCTCGTGCCGTTGGGGTTGAGCGGTCCAGACACAGAACGCAGGTCCGATGCGCCGCCCAGTTGCGTTTCGGCCAGGGAGAGGCTTTCCGGGTGCTCCCAGATCGGGCTGGTGAAGCGAAGCAGGAGTGTTTCGGGATTGCTGTTAGCGATGGGGAAGTGGGCGGCGATAGCAGCGGTCCCGGCGGCGGAGTCGGTGCCAGCGGGGGCCGGCCCGCTTAAGAATCCGCCGGTGGCGAAACCGAACAGGCCCGCGGCCAGCGTCCCGAACAGGATCACTCCCGCCATCAACACCAAGAGCGGCCGGCGCACCACCCGTGTGGCCACCCGTCCCCAGGCGCCGGTGGTCTGCTGCCCGACCGTCGGGTGTGAAGGCCAGAACAACACGCGCCCGAAGATGGCCAGCAGCGCGGGAAGCAAGGTCAGCGCCGCGGCAAGTATCACCGCCACGCCGAGGGCGAGCGACGGGCCAAGCCCGCGATAGAGGGAGAAGGAGGCCAGGAGGAGGCAGACCAGCGCGGCCATCACCGTCACGGCCGAATACGCGATCGACCGCCCGACCTTTCCCATCGCAATGACTAGCGCGTCTCTTGGTGTCGAACCGCGGCGGATCTCTTCGCGGACTCGATAGACCAGAAACAACCCATAGTCCGTGCCGGCTCCAAGCAGCAGCACCGGCAAAAGCGTCTGGGTGGCGACAGACACCGGCAGTCCGCTCTGACCCGCCTCGGCTATCAACGGTCCGGCAAGCACAAGGGACAAAACGGCGGGCAGCAGCGTGACGAGCGGAGCTAGCACCGAGCGGTAAACGACGAAGAGCAGGACGATCACGAACAGGACGATGAAGACACGAACGTTGGTGCCGGTTTGGGACGCAGAGGCGGCAGCATCCGTGGCCTGCGCCAGCGGCCCGGTGAGATGAAAGCTGAGGCCTGGTGGCGGCCGAGCGGCCGCAAAAGCCGCCCTGATCGCATTGACCAGGGAGGGGTTGCCTGTGTTGCCGCCGTTCGAATTGGTCACCACCAGGGCTCTGTGAGCCTGCCCGTCCGATGAGAGCCCCTCGTCGAGCACGGTGACAACTCCAGGCAGGCCGCTGACGACCTGCTCGACTTGTGCGATGGTCTCATCGTCTGTCGTCGAGAGCGTCCCGTCGGATCGCGACGCAACAATCACGGCGGTGGCGCCACTGTTGGTCGTCTGGAAAGGAGCTGCGAGGGCGGCTGCGTGTTGACTCGGCGCGCTTGACGGCAAGAACTGTGCATTGCTCGAGTTAGTCAGGCTGGCCAGGCTCGGCAGCAATCGAGGCGCGGCGAGGGCGCCGAGGATCCAGATCGCGACGATCAGCCAGCGGAATCGGATGTCAAAGTGCGCGATGGACTCGAGCGTGGTGGTTGCTCCCGGCTCAGTTGCCGCCGGCGTAGTAGCGGGCGAAGCGATAGCCAATGCTGCCGAGCTTGAGGAGGACTGGCGGAATCAAAATGAAGCCGAGCGGGAGCGCCAGCACGACAGCGACATATCCGGTCAGGCGAGCATTGGTCTCTACTCCCCGATCTCTCATATGATTGCGCTAATGCATACTTGCATGAATGCAGACTAACAGAGCCGCGATCCTGCGGAGCCCTAAGCAGTAAGAGACACTTTGATGGTGAGTCAGCCCGCTCTCGGGCTCCGAGAGACCAAAAAGCGTCGCACCCGCCAAGCGCTGATCGATGCGGCTATGCGCCTCTATCGAGAGAAGGGATTCGAGGGCGTCACCGTCGCCGAGATCGCGCGAGAGGCTGAAGTAGCGCCGCGCACCTTCTTCGGGTACTTCGAAACCAAAGAGGACGTTTTTCTGGGGAGGGGCGACGAACGTCTGGAACGCATCGTGCGGGCAATCCATGAACGTGATCGACGGCAACCGATACTGAGAGCGGTCCGGCCAGTCCTGTTGCAAGACCGCGAACCGACGATGGCGGAACATGCTGAAAGCGGGCCTGGACTATCGGATCTCCTCCGCCACCCGTCGATCACGAGCCGGCTACGAGAGCGCTGGAATCGATGGGAAGATCTGCTTGCCGAAGCGATTGCAGACGATGTAGGGGCTAGTCTCGACGATCCCCAGCCGCAGGTTGTGGCGGCGGCGATTACAGCCGGGATCCGTATCGCCGCGGCCGCGGCGCAGAAGCAGCCCAGGGAGCGCAACAGGATTGCGGAGCAGGTCTTTGACCTGCTCGCGGCCGGCCTCGGGCGCTACGGAGCTGAACCGCCGGGAGGTCAACGGAAGTCGCCGAGGAAACGCTGACGTCGCAAGGGCAGCGTTCGCGTCCGATGTATACCGAGCTTGACGGTTCCGACAGAACACGGACGCGAAGCCACACTTGGCCTAAGACCAAGACCGCCACTCAAAGGGGGATGAACCATGCCAATCATCAACGCCAGCACCCTCGGGACCGGCAACCTCAAGGGCGCCGACTACGGGGCGACGATCTCGTTGATCCTGGATCACAGCCAGCCAGGCGAGGGACCCCGGCTGCACCGCCACCCATACGACGAAACCTGGGTCGTTCAGGAAGGAAAGCTCACCTTCCAACTGGGAGAGGAGCGCCACCAGGCCGGCCCGGGCGACATCGTCATCGCTCCTCCTGGCGTGCCGCACAAGTTCACCAATGACGGTCCCGGGACCTCAAGCCTCGTTTGTATTCACGCCAACCCGACGATGGTGACGGAGTGGCTCGAATGAGCGCCAAGCGCACCTTCGTTCGCTGAACTTCGATTGGTCAGCTCTCGAGGGCAGGAAAAGGAAGTGATTCTCCCGAAAGATCGCGACCCCCGCTTCATCACCCTCCGCCGTGGGGACGCTCACCGACTCCGACCATCGGCTCCTCGCTTTCTGGGCTGCCGCGTGCGCGGACCACGTTCTGCACCTTTTCGAGTCGGTGCAGCCCTCGGACGCGCGGCCCCGCGAGGCGATCGAGGAGATTCGGGCATGGGCATGCGGCGAGATCAGGATGTCTCAGGCCCGAGCCTCGGGCGGCCATGCCATCGGCACGCCGCATTTGCTGCTGGCCAGGCGGCAGTGGTGGCGCATGTCTCCGCACACGAGCTTGGCGCTGCGGCGTACGCGATCAAGGCCGTGCGTGCGGCGGCCCCCGGACGCGAGGGTGAGAGCGCCGGCAGGCTCGAGTGCCGTTGGCAGCGCGAAGAGCTCCCGGATGAGATTCGCGAACTCGTCCTCGACGATCAGCGGTTGCGAAACGAGATCTGCTGGTCGGTCTTCGACTGTTGACGGCCTGCACCGTTTCATGCACTTGGCAAGCTCGCGGCCACTGCTCGGTAACTGGGCTCGCCACCCGTGCGATGGCTGCGGCAAGAGAGTTGAGCGGAGCCGCTCACCGCTCGCGCACCTTCGATACGTTCAGTCTCACCGCGTCGCGAATCAACGCAGCGAACGCAGCGTCGTCGACAGCTTCACCTTCGCGGACGTCGATTGCACGACTTGTCTTGCTGTCTAGTCTCGCATTGAAGAGCTTCTTCGGATCCGCAATCAGAGCGCCTTTGGGAAAGGTCAATCTGACGGAGTTCTTGAGCGCATCCCCGATGCAGACAATTCCTTCACGAGACCAGACAGGTACTCCCGCCGGGTTGCTCGGTTTCTTCCACTTCACGTCGGTCGGCGCCGATGACACACCCAGTTGCCGAGACCGGTCCGTTCCCCACGGGCGATGTCACAAACGACAGATGGGCGGTGCTACTAAGAGCGGGATGATGACGACAGCCCCGGGCACGCCCGCCCTCGCGGTGGGCGATCCGTCTCGAAGGCGCATTGGCCTAGCCGCCGTCATGGCGTTGTGGACCGCTGCCGGGTTCGTCGTATATCTCTGGGTAGCGAAAGAGATTCGGCTCCTCTATGTTCACGAGCCCTGGCAGAACGACCCGTACGATGCGGTTGTTTCCTCCGCATTCTTTTTCGTCCCGATTTTGGCCGCTTTCTGCCTGACCCGCGCGGCCTTGTGCAAGAGCGCGGAGCCGTTGCCGGTCCGGCGCGCGCGAGAGTTGCTCATCGGCAGCCGCCTGATGCTTGCCGTCGCGGGCGTGACATTGGGGGCCGAGTGGATGAGCTTCGCTCTTGGGGTTGAGCGTGAGCTTTGGGACTCCACGACGGTTGTGATGCTAGTGGCCCTCGGGTTCATGACCGTGGTTGTACTTGTGGCCGGAGTGCTGTTATTGGGGCTCTTCGTGGCACTCCGGCGGCCTCACGGGCCCGGACTGGTGGTCGGATGCCTCGACCGTGATCGACGAGTATTGGCGACCTGATCTGCCGCTCGGCGCAGTGCTCCCGCGATTCGCGACGTGGGTCATCGACCATGCTGCCCTGGCTGCTCGCGGCTGGCCGCTCGCCACGGCGGCGATCGTGTCCATCGTGTTCGGCGGACTGTTGGCCACCTTCCAGGGTCTAGCGGAGGACGGCTTCGCGCCACCGGTCTTCATCCTTTGATATGTCGGTCGCGGCCGCGAGTATGTTCGCGTTCCTCCTTGCGGCCGGCGCACATCTCCATCTCGCCGGGGAGCGGCAGCCGATGGCCGGCCGATCGCGGAGGTTCGCAGACTCCGCGGCTGCGGCCGCGGCGGTTTTCGCTGCTGCGTTGGCTTTCCGCCAGGTGCTGCAACCCATCGTGAGGCTCGTTCCGGGCCAGGGCATCGGACATCTGCTGGCCGGATGCTTGCTCGTGGGGGTGGCTGTCGCTATCGGAGTCTTTGCTGTCGAGAGCGGATTGGGCATGCACCGGCCGAGCTAGATCCGCGGCAGGTTGTAAGAGGGCAAAACTCGCTTCGGCCCGCTGCGGGCTTTTGCCGCCTCAGCCTGGGGACGATCAGAATCGGCGGCTAGCTAGCCCGAGTTGTCGAGCAGCTGGGACAGGCGGCAAGTCCGTACACCTTAAGGAAATACGGGGCACGCGCCCAGGACCTGGTGTTTACCCGCCACGCGCGAGCGTCGCCCGCTATCACCCGGGTCGTTGCCGGTCGGCAACAGAATCCGCCCAGGATTCATGGATAGTCGCTCCTAGGATATTCCGGAATTCCGGAATTACGTTATCCTGTTCCTAAATTGGCTGAGGATGAGATCTCGTTTGCACGCCTCGAACGGGAGCTTGGCGAGATTCGCAAGCGGCTCGACCTACTCGAAGCGGCTACGCCTGCCCATGTAAAGAGGCCGCCCGACGCCCTCGCGGCCGCTGACGAAACCGACTCATTGACCCTGACTGGCACCGTTCACCAGGGCTCGAGGAGTTTCAACTTTCGGCATCGGGGGCGGCTTACAGAAGCGCTTGGCGCCGATGCCGAGGCCGTCGCCGCGATTTTCGCCGGCCTGGGGAATCCTTTCCGGGTGAAGGTCCTGCGGCTTCTGCTCGACGGCCCACTGACCAGTCACGACCTTCAAGCAAAGCTAGAGGTCGGAGCGCCGGGCCAGCTCTACCACCACTTGAAAGAGCTGATGGTCGCGGGACTGATCTCGCAAGAGAAGCGGGGCGTCTACGCCATCCGAGAAGAGGCAGCACTGCCGGTGTTGATCGCCTTCGTGATGGCACCACGCATCGGCTATCAGCGCGGAATCGCCGAACTGGTTGGAGACCGCAAGCATGAAGTGATTGGATGACTGCGAGTGGCTCGGTCCCAGGGCGCCAGCCGATCGCATCTCCAGAGCGGCCAGCCGTCGGCGCGGGCTCAATGCCGCTGCGGTGGCTGATTGCAGCAGCGACTGTCGGCATATACGTCGCGCTCGGTCTCGCGCTCCATCTGGATGGCAACGAGTACCAGGTTCTCGGCATCCCCCTACTCGTGGGGTTTCAGCTCCTCATTCATCGCCAGCCGATCCGCACACTGTGGGTCCGATCTGGTCCGCCGCTTCGGGTCGATGCTCGATTCATCTCCATTTGGCTGGTGTTCTCATTGGTGCCGGCTTACGACTTGGTGACGGCGATCCAGAGCCGCAATGTGGGTTTCACGGCGTTTGCCGCCGCAGCCATAGCGGGAGCTTTTGGATTGGCTTACGCGCTGCGAGCAATGCACCGGGGCAATGTGCGGCAACTGGGACTGTGCATCTTGACTGTCGGGGCCGTTGGGATCCTGCCTCAACTGGCCGCGCTGGTGTTGCCGCATCTCATCCACCTCCATATCGCAGGGCAATCGTCCGCCGCGCGTTCGGTTGGAGCGCTGACTCTTCTGAAGACCGGGGCGGCCACATTCTTCCTCGGCCCAGTGGGCTTCATGGTCGAAGAGGTTTTCTTTCGCGGCGGACTCGACACGTATCTCCATCGGGGCGAGAAGGGCACGGGATGGCTGTCAGCCGTATTTGTGTCCGCCCTCTGGGGCCTGTGGCATCTCCCCGGGCAAAGCCCTGTCTCACTCTCTGGGACGCATTTGGTCTCCACCATCCTGGCGTTGCTTGTCGCTCAGATTGTTGTCGGTGTGCCGCTGTCCCTGTGGTGGCGAGCCAGCGGCAATCTAGTCGTGACCGACACGGCGCATGCGCTGTTGGACTCGGTTCGCAACAGCTTGGCGCTCGTTGCTTGAACATCGATGATCATGCCGGCCATGGTCCGAAAGCGACGCGCGGCACCCTGACCGCAGGAGTTGCGTGGAACATGGGACTGTCGGCAGGGGGTATGTAATCCTTCGCGTGAAGGAGGGCTCCGGGGGCTGAAGGTGGGGAGGGGGGTAGCTCCTGTCGGTGAACTGCCCGTGGGCCGCGTGCCTATCCGTACACCTTAAGGAAATACGGGGCACGGCGTAGCTATGTGGTTCGAGTCCGCCGTGGCCCACACTAATTCGACGGCCTTTACATAACGCGAACCCTGAATTCAGGCCCGGACTTCCACGATGTCGACGACGCCCTCGAGTCCGCTGAAGTCGTCCAGATTGCGCGTGTACAGGGGCAGGCCGACCGAAAGAGCGGTTGCCGCGATCAGGAGATCGATCGCTCGCTTGCCTCGCGCCTTCCGTCCTCCGCCCGTGATTGCTGCAAAGACCCTTCCGTAAGCTCGTGCCGCATCTGTGTCGAACGGGAGAGCTTCTAAAGTCGCCTGGACTCGTTGTAGCCGATCCTGCCGTGCAGCTCGTTCATTTGAATCGCGCGTGGCGTGGACGCCCGCCACCAGTTCGGCGAGCGTAATCGCCGAAACGCTCGCCTCCTCCGGCAGGGCTGACTCAGGGGGAGGGTCGATCAGGACCGACGTATCGACCAGTCCTCGTGCACGTCGCGGCTCAGGCACGCGGTCGCGGATCCTGATTGACCAGTTCGTCAATATCGTTTCGGAACCTGGTCGGATCGATTCGCGGTGCGCCGGAGAGCGCGGCTAGTAGTATCCCGGCTGGCACCGTCACACGGCGGCGGACGGGCATAAGCTCCCCGACGGGCACACCATGGCGAGTGACGATGTAGGACTCGCCGCGGTCGAGGCCGCGCATGATTTCGCCGCTGTCATTCCGAAGCGTCCGCTGGGTGATCACCTTCGCCATTCAGGTAGCGTAGCACGTGTGCGACGACGCCTCAAGCGGCTGCGCTAAATCCGAATCGGCGTCCCAACTACAGTCGGTTGGTTCGCGTTACCGTAGGTACGGCCCACCAAGCCTCACGCGTCTACTAATAGTGCCACCCGACACCAAGCATGTGGCGCCTATGGCTGGCATGACCAAGTTGTGAGCGAGCAGCAGCAATCGCTGGTGGCCCGCCTCCGACCACAACTTCAAGGCTGGCGCAGAGCGACAGGACAACGAGGAGGCCGAAGGTATCCAGGCGTTGTCCGTGGGCGACAGTGAGGATATTGGCCAGCAGCGGAAAGAAGATGGCGATAGCCAGGGGATAGGGGCTCGGCTGGTGCGAATCGAGGCCTCCCGGCAAGGCATTGCACGAGCGGACCGATTCTGTCGAGGATCAGCATCGGCAGCATCCGCCGGAGGATGCTCGGAAGCGCCCTCATGGCGGTTTGGCGAACGTGGAAGGTGGGAGTCCGGAATCGAGCTGGTGGCCACGGCGCCGTTACCGTCTCACCCGGCGTGCCTTGTTGGATGAAAGCGGCGTCCCCTCCAGCGCGGCCCCGGGCATCGTCACGATGTTGACGAACCGGCGCGTCCGGGAGCCGACCGGCTCGTTCTTGCGCAGCGGACCGAGAAGGGCCTTCAGGTCCTTGACCAATCGCTGATGCTCAGCGTCGCTTAAGTACATCGGGATCTGGTAGTAGGCGACCCCATCGTCAGCGAGATCCGGACTAGGGTGCCTGACCAAATAACGTTCGAAATCGCCCCGCAAAAGACCGAGAAACACTGTGAAATGTCGCAGGTGGTCGGCCGGGGCCGTGCCTCGCGATTCGGAGGGGCCGACGTTAGCGGCGCCCTCCACCAGGGAATAGACCTTCTCCTGCGCGGCCCGCACTGGTCGCACCTGAACGACGACCAGGACGCCTCCTCGCACGAGAGCTCCGAGGTGCCGATACAGGGTTGCATGGGGGATATCCGGCAGCCGAGCCGCCAGCTGGTGGGCGGTCAGGCGGTCGCCCGGACCGAACGCCTGAATCAGACGGAGGCGAACCGGATGAACAATGAGATCGAGCTTGCGCACTTGGTATCGAATGTGATTATACTCTCACAAGTGATACGAACCGCACGCCTCATCCTACTATCGTGGCTTCGTAGTGCCAACGATGCACAGTAAGGCTCACGTCCACCGCGACGCCGCTGTTCGCTCTCGCTGCCGGGCGACCAGATCATCCTCGGCAGCTTCGTGGTCGAACTGGTCGGCTGTCTCGCCGGGCTGGTGGCGCGGCCTGCGTTCGTAAATAAGGAGGCGCCCTGAGATGGGGTGCGTGTACGGTTACGGCTTCGACGGCGGATTTCCCTGGATGGGGCTGGTCGGGATCGGATTCATGCTCCTGTTCTGGATCGGAGTCGCAGTTCTTGTCATTTGGGTGGTGACAACCCTCGTCAGCAAGAACTCCGGGGCCAGCGCGGCAGTCGAGATCCTGAACCGGCGCTTTGCCGGCGGCGAGATCAACCAGGCGGACTACGAGGCGGCGCGCAAGGCCCTGCACGGATGAACCAGGTCCGCATCCCAACCCGCCGGGTCTTGGGAACGTGATCGATGGCGAGTACGAGGCCACGCGCAAGGTGATGCAGGGATGACCCAGACGTCGGAGAGATCAACCGAGGCCGTCATGAACCTCCTGGGTTCCAAAACTCCCTACCGCTCGGTGCTGCGGATGGCTCGCAACATGGTGCCGAGCATGATCGTCGGAGGCGTGGTCCCCCTTGCCGCCTACCTCTTAGCTGGCAGGTTCTTCCCGCCGCCCAGCATCGTTCCCGTCTCGCTTGCTTTGGTTGGTCCCGCGGGCGCCAGCCTCGTAAGCATGGCGAGCAAGCGGTCCGCTGATCCGTTCGTGGCGTTGATGGCAACGATGATGGGATTCGGGCTCGTTGTAACCGTCGCGACCGTGCTGATCACCGGCAACGAAAAGCTCATCCTGGTCTCCAGGAGTGCGACCACGCTGGCTATGGGAGCCGCTTGCCTGGGTTCCCTCATTCTCCCGAAGACGATCTCCTTCTATTTCGCCAGGCAGATCTCAGTGGGCCGCGACCCAGATCGCCAGCGCGAATTCAACAACTTCTGGCAGCTTGCCGAAGTCCGGTTCGTCAGCCGCGCCACGAGCCTGGTTTGGGGCGTCGCTCTGGTCGGCGAGTTCGGCATCCGGGTGTTGCTCGTCTACAGCCTTCCCGCCGCCGCAGTGATCGCCTCGAGCACGGTGATCTTCATGACGATCAGCCTGGGGACAATGCTATGGACCGTGGTGTACGGGTCACGGAAGTTGAGACGGATCCGCCAGCAGGTGGCATCTCCCCAGCCTGCTGCTCAAGGCTCTGCAGTCCAGACAGGCTAGTGCAGTGTCTGGCAATTGGCGGGGCAATTGAGCGAGAACCTACGCGCCGATCGCGGCGATGTGGGGACTAAGGATGGCGGATGTGTACGTCTGTGGCATCGTGAACCTCCTTGGCGGGACTGTAATCCCAAATGTTCGGTGTCCACGAAACGGGGCGAGGTCACTGGTGTCAGCCCACGAATCGAACCGTCGTCGTCTTAGTCCGTACCCAGTCCAGCTGTTGCGACCGCCTTCTGGAAGCTTCCGAACCGCCGCCGGATCGTCTTCTCCGACGGCCGCATCCCGGCCTCGGTCCAGCTGTTGGCGGTTGGAAGGCGACCATGGTCGTCGACGAACTCCCGAAGCGAGGCGAAAGCCTCATCAAGCCTGATTGCGGCCACGTCCGACAGCTCAACCGCCTCTCCGTCGAATACGCCGGGTGGGTTCGTATTGTGGGAACTTAGGTCCACCAACCGCACACGCGAGCCGGCTGCTTAGGGCCTCAGGGAAAGACCGGGGTTGGTGGCGACCATGACCGACAGCTTCGAGTTCACGCCTCCGTCGAACAGGGACAGGTTGGTGATGTAGAGGTCGCGGCCCTTGAAGACCAGGCTGGCGGGGAAGTCGAGCGCGTTGGCGCCGAGTCCCTTGTAGCGCGCGACCAGCGTCCCGTCCGGAGCCAGCACCTGAATCTCGTTGGCCTGATTGGCACAGACGTACAGGTTGCCGTTGACGTCGAACATGATCCCGTCGGCGCCGTCCAGCGCTCCGGTCCCGTCACTGCCGGTGGCGAAGACCACCGGCGTGCCGGCGGTGCCGTCGTCCAGGACGGGGATTCGGACGATGGTGTCGTTGGAGGTGTTGGCGACATACATGTTCTTCTGGTCGCGGTCGAAGACGACGCCGTTGGCGCCGAACGGGGGGAAACCTTGCGGCACCAGGAGCGGACTGGACACCCAGACCGAGCTGCTGGAGCCGTCAGGGGCAACCTTGACGATATTGCCTTCGAAGGAGTCCGAGACGAAGAGGTTGCGGTGGCGATCCTGAGCGACTCCGTTGGCGGCGGCGAAGCGGGTGACCAGCGTCGTGATGCTGTGGGTGGCCGGATCTACTCGAAGCAGGCGACCGAAGCCGGGCGTGCCGTTCGCGAAGTCGACGACATAGAGCCCCTGGCCGGGCTCGAACAGCTCTCCCAACAGGTTGGTCACGCCGGCAGGTCCGGGTCGAACCGCGATCTTGTCGATCAGCACCCCAGACGGACTGATGACGCAGATGTTGGCCGACGGCGTGCGCACAGGCTGGAAGGCAGGGAACGAAGCCGCGAAGAGATTGCCTGTGGGGTCGATGGCGATCCCCTCGGGGTTCGGACAGTCGGCGAGCAGGTTGGGCCCGAAGTTTTGGATGACCCCCACCTGTGGAGCCGCGGCCAGAGCCACAGGCGGCGCGGCAAAGAACGCAAAGGCGGCGGTGGTGGCCAAAAGGGCAGTGCGACTCATAGTTCCCCCCTCGACGATCCGGTCATGCGCGATCGCGCAACTTCGCTCGTTGCGCAATCCCAAGCCTAGCTTATGAACAGTCTCCACCTACTCGATATTCAGCACGCTCGCGACCGGGCCGCGCGAGGCCCAGCGAGCCGGAAGGACAGCTCCCGCCAACGCGACGAGGATTCCACCAAGAGCCACCAGTCCCAGCTGGAGCGGGTTGATCGCGATCGCAAACGAGCTGCTCGAGATCGTGAAGTTGGCGACGCGAGCCATCGCATCGACAAGGTAGTTGTACAGAACGATGCCGGCCGGAATCCCCAGAATCGACCCCACGACCCCCAAGACACAGGCCGACGTGATGACCATGGCCGTGACCTGCGCAGGCGTCATGCCAAGCGTCCTCAAGATGGCTATGTCGCGCACCCGTTCCCGCGTTGTGAGCAGCAATGTGTTGAAAACACCGAGTCCGGCAATCGCGCTCAGGATCACCGCCAGGGCCGTGACTAGACCATCAAGCGCTCCTTCGATGTTGAACCCTGAGCCAGAGCCGACAACTTGTGGAGCGAGGAAATCCGGCTGCGCAAGGAAAAGGCTCTTGACGTAGGCGTCGGCATTTGCGCCTGGGCGCAGCTGCACGAAGTAGTTGGTCGGCTCAGCGCTCGGGGTAACCGCCACCAGCGTCGACCAGTCCAGGGTCAGGCTGAAAAAGCAGTAGCACGTCCCGGTGATGTGGAGCTTGATCGGCCGGCCCTCCAGCACCACATCCACCGTTTGGCCGACGTGCCACTTATAAGGATTCAAGACGACACCAACCACCGCTTCATCAACGCCGGAGAACCAGCGGCCGTCCGCCAGCCGATACCCAAGCTGGGCGGATGGCCCGCGAACGATCCTCGCCGGCACGGGATCGACCTGGCCAGGCAAGGCCAATTCGAGCTCGCGCTCACCGACCACCAATTGTGTCGCCGTCTGTTTCTGCAGCAAATCCAGCGTTGCGGCGTCTGAAAAGCCGCCCAAGCGGCTGACCGTCACCTGATAGTTGGCGGAAGTGAAGAGATCGTTGAACTTGAGGATTGCCGAGTACAGACCGCTCGCAAAAACAAGCGTGGCGACGCCGACGAGAATCGCGATGGCCGTGAGAGCGCCTCGCAGCGGCCGTGCGAAAGCGTCTCCGACGCCGACAGCGACGGGCCGAGGGAGCTTCCACCAACCGAGCCGGCCGTGCAAAGAGTCGCTCCAGCGTCCCGAAGGAGCAGCGCCCACGGTGATGGCGGTCACGGCGTTCAGGCGGCCGGCGCGCCACGCAGGTAATGCGGCCGCCGCGGCCACGATGCCGAGGCCGGCCAACAGCACGACGGCGTCGACGCCAGGCGCCAGCGCGCTGGGGGGAGGCAGACCCATCGCATCTGCCGCGGCGTCGAGGAGGGGCTTGGCAGCCAGAGCACCCAACGGAATCCCGACCACCGCCGCGGCGAGCGCGGGAATCAACATCTGAATCACGAACACCATCACAACCTGGCGCGGCGTGAAGCCGATCGCCTTCAGGATTCCGATTTCCCGATAGCTCGCCAGCACCGCCCCTGTGACGACATTCGCGACGATGACCGCGACCGCGCCCAACGCCAGCGCCGCGAAAGCGAGGAGAAACGTGAGGATCAGCGAGTTGTTGAAGTCGTAGCTGTCCTTGAAGTCGAAGTACGAAGCGTATGCCGTGACCGCGCCTGCGGGAAGCGTGTTCTCGATCGCCTTCACGTCGGCCCGAATGTCGGCGCGAGTTGCCGCCGAACGAAAGCGATAGGCCATTTCGAAGCCCTGCTGCGCCTCCTTAGGCGTCAGACTCTGGAGCTCGCCGCTGGAGACCCATCCGCGGTTGGTTGACGGATCGATGTCGACCGCCTCCCCAACCACGGTCAGCACGGGCTTGTCGCCGCTACCCAGCGACGTGATGCGATCGCCGATGGAAACGTGATTTCCGATCGCGAATGACCGAGTGACCACGATTTCGCCGAGTCCACCGATCCACCGACCCTGAACGACCTGCACGCGGTCGAGGTTTCCGCCAGGATCATCGCGAGCGAGCAGGCCCAGGCCGAATTTGTGCGATCCGATCTCAAACGGAATTCCGGCCGTCGCCCACGGTCCCGCCGACGCGGTGACGTCGGGCAGCGCCGCGGTGGCCGCAACGGCGCTCCTCCCGACATTCCTTCCATCGAACGTGACGAGGAGATGCGGACCGGCCAGCTCGCCAAAGGCGCGATCGTACGGACTGCTCGTCTGCACCAGCAGCGTGCCGCCCATGGCGCCGACCGTGATCGCCAGCGCGGCGATGACGAAGACCACGCCGGTCTGCAGCCGATGCCGTCTGATTCCAGACAGCGCTTGTTTCAGGACCGGCTTCAACCTGCGTCCCCCACCAGCCTGCCGTCGCGCAAATTGATCACGCGCCTGGCATACCGGCGCGCGAGCTCAATGTCGTGTGTCGCGAGAAGGACGGTCTGGCCGCGAAGATTGAAGCCGCTGAGCAGCTTCATGACCTGTTCGCCCGTGTGACTGTCCAGCGCGCCGGTTGGCTCGTCCGCAAGCAGGACCGCGGGCCGGTTGACGAGCGCTCGCGCGATCGCAACGCGCTGGCGCTCACCGCCGCTCAACTTGGCCGGATACTGCCGGCCTTTGGCGGCAACGCCAAGCTCGTTGAGCAGCTGCTGTACGCGCACGCGTGCGGTGGCCTCAGGCCCGCCGGCCAGCTGAGCCGCGATCAGAACGTTGTCGAAGACGTTCAGGTTGTTCAAAAGGTGGAAGAACTGGAACACGAAGCCAACACGCAGGCGACGGAAGCGCGCGAGGTCCGCTTCGTTGCTTCCGGCGACCTCCATCCCGTCGACAACGATGCGTCCCGAGGTTGGACGATCGAGCCCCGCAATGAGGTTGAGCAATGTCGACTTCCCGCTGCCAGAGGGCCCCATGACAGCGGTGAACTCGCCTTGGTCGACCGCGAAGTTGATGTTGTCCAGTACGGCGGGGCCGGCAGAGCCGCCGTAAGACTTCGAAACCGCCTTGAACTCGATTAGAGGCGCGATCGGGCCCTATTGTGGGCCAGCCTCATACTGGGCGCGCCCGTGATCGAGCCTCGTGCGCGACTGGTCGGCAACCGCTGGACGCTCGTCGGCGCGATCGTCTAGAGCTCCGGTGCCGACACCCTGCTTGCCGACTTCGCGGTCGCCGCGATGGCCGTCAGCGTGATCCTCGAGATAGCGTCCTACGCCCTTGCCGGCGCCGCCGCCCAGCTCGCCCACGCCGGTGGTGATCGATCGGCCATCGTCGCGGTCGACGCCGCGGGCGGCTGGGTGAACATCATGATCTTCGCGCCCCTCGGACTCTCGGTCCTGGCGGGGGCCTACGCGCAGCTGCGCTCAGGCCTGTTCCCGGCCTGGCTGTGCTGGCTCGGCGTGGCGAGCGGTGCGATCACCGTCGTGCTGGGGCTGGTGGTCCGGCCCGCGTTGGCCGCGGGCCCGGGACCACTCCAAACGGTGCAGATCCTCTCATTCGCCACCCTCGGATTCTGGGTGTGGATGCTCGCGACGGGGATCATCCTCTTCCGCCGCACGTCCTAGTTCATGAATGGACGACGGTGGGATCGACGTCGTCCATCGCACCGGTCACCGCTGGAACCATGTCGTTGACGTAGGCGACCGACGCGTCTCGCACCGCCTGCTTGCTACCGGTAGCGCAGGCGGTGATCATCCCCTTGACATCGGCGACTCCCTTCGGGACCTAAGTCCGGAAAACATGATCGTCCGCCGCGAAGCGAGCGGGCGCCGGCGTCGTATCAAGGTCGCTCAAGAACTTCTGATGCACGGCGACCAGTGCATTCGCCCGCTCCGCGCATACCTTGGGGTCGATCAGCGAGATGTCGGTTTTGGCGGTAGGCGACGCGTTGCCGAGGCAGGTCCTGGCCGCCACGTTGGTGTTGCCCTGGACCACGTCGGCGGCCTGGATGCCGTCCCAGTAACCCTCTATCAGGGCGACGTAACGCTGAGTCGCCGCGTCAGGAGTCGGCGAAGTTGCAGGCGAAGGCGAAGCAACCGCTCCCCCGCCGCACCCGGATAGAAACGCCAGGACCAGCGCAGCGACCACGCAGGCTGATCGGACGCTCATGCCGGCAGCTGGAACTGGCGCAGGAAGCCCCACACCGCGCTGTTCGAGTCGGGCTCGCCGGGCACCGAGTCGAACTTCGACCCGAACCACGTGTGGTGGCCGCCGATCACGGTGTCGAGCCTCACGGCGGCCCCACTCCCGCAGCCCTTCCACAACGACGTCTTAGTGATGCCCGTTTGTGTCACGACCGGCTGACCCGGGCACGCGTCAAGTGCTGCCCAGCGCTGGAAAACCGACACCACAGAAGGCACCACCTGGCCGTGAGCCGTGGACCTGCCTCCGTCGTAAGGCAAGTTGGCGTCCAGCGTGTCATGCATCTCCAGGATCGAGATCGGACGAGCCGGCTGACAGTCGTCCCACCACATGCTGCCGGTCACGACTGCGACGGCCGCAATCCGGTCCGCCATGTCGCAGGCGAAGCGGTAGGCCATGATTCCGCCGGCCGACACCCCCGCCACGTACACCCGCGACCGGTCTATCTGGAACTCGGATTCGAGCTTGTCCAGCATCTTGCCGGCGAACACGAGGTCGTAGGAGTTGTGCGATGGATCCCAGTCCTGGTCGCAGCGGTCGGGATAGACAGCAAGGAAGCCCCCCGCCGAAGCCTCGGCCTGGAAATGGATGACGTCTTCGATGCCTGACGCGTCGATCGGCGAGCCGTGAAGGACGACCACGAGCGGAACCGGCTTCGTCATGTCAAGGGACGGGGGCTGGTAGATCCGGTAATCGCGGAACTTGGTGCCGACGATCATCGTCTCGTAGCGAACTCCGGGGCTCGGACTCGCTGTTTCCGAGGCGGCGACGGCACGACAGTCGTATGTCCACGCGGGTTCGGACGGGCTCGGCCTGGGGCCGGCGGTGGCGGCTGAGCCTCCGCCGCATGCTGCCAACGCCAGAGCGAACAGGACCAGGACCCGGCGGTCCATCGCGATGCTCCTCATGTGCCCTCGACCCCCTATACGCTGGCACCGCCGCATTTTCCGTCAGGAAATCTCGGCCGCCGCGGCTTCCATGACGGAGATCGACCCTCTGTCTGCGTATTAGGAATCAGGAGTGGCCACGCAATCCGCGTCGCTGACCCTCATCCAGGCCGCGAAGCAAGGCGACGAGGCGGCGTTCGAAATGCTGCTCGAGCCGCTGCTCGACCAGGCCTACCGCCTGGCCTGCGGCTTGCTGCACGACAACCACGCGGCCGAGGACGCGGTCCAGGAGTCCGCGTTCAAGGCGTGGCGGAAGCTGGCCCAACTTCGCGAGGGGTCGGAGATGCGGCCGTGGTTTCTCGGCATCGTCACCAACGAATGCCGTTCGACAAGACGCTCTCGCTGGTGGTCGGTCGTTCGCACCGAATCACCCGAGCCGGTCTCAGGCCCACCTGATGAGCAGATCGTGGCCGGCCTGGAGCTGCGCCAAGCCCTGCGGTCGATGGATGCCGGCAAGAGGTTGGTGCTGGTCCTCCATTGGTACCTGGACCTGCCCCTGGATGAGATCGCCGCCACCGTAGGCATCAGCCCGCACGCCGCCGAGAGCCGGCTGGTGCGCGCCACCGCCGAATTGAAGAGGCGCATGGAGGCTCAACGTGGAAGACCTTAGCCTGCGGACCGAGTTCCACCGCGCGCTCGACGCCGTCGCGCCTCCGGCGCCGTGGCTCGCGGACCGCGTGCGCCAGGACTTGAGAAAGCGCGTCGCCTCGTCCCGGCCGGCCAATCGCACGAGGACGCAGCTGGGCCTGATCCTGCGACCGACGACGCGGAGGGTGATCGCGGCCGTTCTCGTGCTGATCCTCGTCGTTGCGGCCGCGGGCGCGTCGCTCGCCCTCTATCGCTACATCCACCAACCGATCCCCATCCGCCCACACGCCGGCGCACTCACGCGCGCATGCGGCCAGGGAAACATCTACATGATCGATCCCAACGTGGGGTGGCAGGGGACCCAAAGGACGAACGACGGCGGGAAGACATGGCACGACGTCTCGCCCCCTACAACGGCGGATTTCGTCAAAGGCGGGAACACCGTCTGCACCCTCGACGCGGGTCACGCCTGGGTCACATCCGGCGGCGGCTCGGGTTCCTATCAACCTGACCACCTGGTCGTCCAGTCCACCACCGACGGCGGCCAGTCGTGGCAGCGCATCGCGGTCATCCCACTCGGCTACACGGCGGACTGGCGAATCAACCTCTCGGTCGAGATGGACTTCTACGACGACCAGAACGGCTGGCTGCTCACCGAGTACGCCTCCACCCCGATCCAGCGAACGCTGTATGCGACGTCGGATGGCGGGCATACGTGGAACGCCGTCGGCAAGGCACCGGGCCTGGGCCTGGGTGACCTGGCACACAACTGCGCCGAGAACGGCATGATGTTCGTCAGCCTGCAGCGGGGATGGCTGACGTGGGACTGCTCACGCGGCTTTGGAGATCAGCCGCCGGCAGGTGCCTCGGTGATCGCCGTCACCAACGACGGAGGCCGCACGTGGGCGCGCCTCAATCTCGCTGGTCTTCCAACCGGGGGCTCGTGCACGGTGTCGACTCCGATCTTCACGCGGAGCGATGGAATGCTTCAGGTGATGTGCAGCGGGCTAGCGCAGGGCGGCTGGGCCGCCGTCTACAGCACGACGGATGCCGGCCAGAGCTGGACGGTCCACGTCCTGCCTGGATGGTTCAGCGTGGACCTCGTCGATGGAACCACCGCCTTCTACTTCGCGAGCAGCCCCAAGACGAACACCCTGTATCGGACCACGAACGGCGGGAACACCTGGACCGTGGCCGCATCGGGCCTGTTCCCGGGCAACCAGGTCGGCAGCTTTCTCTTCATCGATGCCATGACCGGATCCGCCAACGTTTCGGGATCGCCGGTGGCGTGGTGGACGTATGACGGCGGCAAGACCTGGTCTCCGCCTGGAACGAACAGAGCGATTGGCAACGTCATCTGCAGGCAGCCCTCAGACCCGGGGGCAGGTACGGGTCCGACCGCTGTGAAGATGGTCAGCGCGACGGCGGGATGGGCGGCCGGGGGGCGGCGCACGACGGACGGCGGCGCGACGTGGACCAACGTCAGCCCACCGAAGGCGAAGAACAGCACCTCAGGTTATGGCGAGTACTACCTCGATGCGACCCATGCATGGGTCGCCGAGGCCGTCGGGTCGAGCTCGGCTTGCGCCGATCAATTCGTCGTCTTCAGCACCGCTGACGGGGGCACTACGTGGAACGAGGGATCGCTGACCCACGTCAAGCTGGACCCGCATTTCACTCTGACGGGAAACTGGACCATGTCGCTGGACTTCTTAGATCGAGACCACGGCTGGCTGACCGTCCAGGCGTCCAATTTCTTTCAAGCCGAGGCTCCCGGGCCGCTTTATCGGACCTCGGATGGCGGCCGAACCTGGACAATGGCGGCGACCAAGGCGGCCTCGGCGAACAACGACTGCCGGCCGATCGGCCAGCCTGTTTTTTCATCCCTTTCCACCGGTTGGCTGAGCGCGATATGTGAGGCCAACCCCCCATGGTCCCTGTCCTACATGGTCACCCGCAACGGAGGTGTGACGTGGACCAAGCAGACCCTCCTGCCGAGTATCTCCAGCTCTCCTCCGACGCCAAGGTTCTTCGACGCGTCGAACGGATGGCTGTTCGAGCCGAATACCCCGTTGCTGATGATGAGCTCGGACGGCGGCGCCACATGAGCTCAACATGGCTTGCCTCAGCTTCCCGGCTACGCGTGCACCGGCAAGCACGGCGAGAACCTGACATGCACAGATCAATTCTTCAACGCAGTGACGTTCGTCAGCCCGGATTACGGGTGGGCTCTGATCAGCCAAGTGCCCCAATCGAAGGGCGGCGTCTCGCAGGTCGCGCGTTTCGAGCGGACCATGGATGGCGGCAAGACGTGGACCCCCATCAGATCCAGCCTGCTGGGCTCGGCCGCCGACCTCTCGCAGGCGACCATGACCTTCGTCGACCAGACCAACGGATTCCTATGGACGGGAACAGTTCTCTTCAGGACAACCGACGGCGGTCAGACATGGAACCAAGTCCAAATAACCTATCGGTAGCGCCTCTCTGACGCCAACGAAGCGTTATCTATTGCGCTGGACTGACCCCGCTGGCGCCAACGGGGCTGAATCGACAGCCCCGGCAGGCTACTTTCCGGAAGCGCTCCCGGCGCCGACCAGCTCGCGCAGCCGCTGCCTGGTGAACCGGCCTACGAACAGGGGTACGAACTGGGGCACCTTGGAGTCGGCCAGCCGCTCGATCGACTCGCCGGCAACCTCGTCGATCGACTCCTCGGGCACTCTGCCCTGGAATTCGAGCTTGATCGTGCGGACCTCCGATTCGATCTGCTTGAGCACGGTCGCGTCGAATCCAGCAGCCTTCATGCTCATATCTCCTAAACGTCCAACGACACCGAGACTCCCCAGCTCTCGGCTGGCCCCGACAGGCATTCGCATCATAGGGCCTCCCCGGGTCGTGCTTCAGGCAGCCTTTGGGGCGCCTCGGTGGCCTGTTTTCGGCGGGTTGCGAGGATCGATCCGGCCAGCACGAGCCCGAATCCGAGCCCCATTCCCACCGTCAGGCTCTCGCGCAGCACGGCCACGCCCAACGCTGCGGCGACCGCGGGGTTGACGTATGTGATGACAGTCGCGCGCACCGGCCCGACCTCCCCGATCAGCTCGAAGAAGAGAAGGAACGCGAGCGCCGTGCACACCACCGCCAGCACCACGACCGAGCCAATCACGTTCCACCCGGGAATCGTGTGCGGCCACTGCAGCGCGGCGGCCGGCGCATAGGCGATCGCGCACAGGGCGAGCGCGATCCCCATCACGGTGACCGACGGCACGCCGCCCAGGTAGCGCGCGAGGATCGCGGGTCCGAGGGCGTAGCCAATCACCACCACCGCCATCTCGACGAACGCCAGCCCATCCGACGCGCGCAGGTCGAAGCCGACGATCAGCGCCACGCCGGCGAGACCAAGCAGCAGACCCGACATGCTCCCAATCGCGAGGTGCTCGCGGTTGCCCAGCGACGTTGCGATGAGGACCCCGACCAGGGGCACGGCCGACACGAGCAAACCCGCGAGGGCGCTCGAGATGTGCTGCTCCGCGTTGGAAAGCATCAGCCACGGGATCGCCACCTCGACGCCCGCGAACACGACCAGCGCCGGCCACCGATTGCCGATCCCGCGCAGTCCTCCGCGGGCCAGCACGACCGGCATCAGGATCAGCGCCGCGACACCGGTCCGCAGGAAGACGAGCGTTGCGGGCGACAGCTCGCTCACGGCGACGCGAATGAGCAGGTAAGGAATGCCCCAGATCACGCACATGGCGGCGAACAGCAGCAGCCCGCGGCGAGTCACAAGACAACCAACTTAGCGGACGGGGTGGGGCTTCCAAATTTTCACCTCCCCGCTTGGGGGGAGGTCGGCGACGAAGCCGCCGGGTGGGGCCGAGCGGCCGGCAAACTCGCTGTTTGTGGCACGGCCCGGGGGCGATTACACTGGCCAAAACATCAGGTTCTTCAGCCGCCGTTAAGTGGGGGAAACAGCATGAAGAGGGTTTCGGTGATCCCGGTCGCGGCTTTGCTTGCGCTCATCGCCGGCGCGGTCGTGAGCAGCGCGTCGTCAGGCGATGTGCGCGTATCCGTGGGCAGCCCGCCCACACCGTTCTCGCAGAACAAGCAGAACGAACCGACCATCACGGTGGACGCGAGCAGGCCCAACATTCTGGTGGCGGGCAGCAACGACGAGATCGACATGGAGGACTGCAACGCAGGCAACCCGACGACCTGCCCGTTCACGCACGGCGTGGGCGTCTCGGGCGTCTACTTCTCGTTTGACTCCGGTGCGACCTGGACCCAGCCGACGTACAGGGGCTGGACGGCACGCCAGTGCTACAACCCAACCACCCCGGGTTACACGTGCACACCGGCCGTCGGACCAATCGGCACGCTGCCCGGGTATTTGGAGGCCGGGCTCGTGTCAGACGGCGACCCCGCGGTCGCGTTCGGTCCGCGGAAAGGCGCGAACGGGTTCAGCTGGGCCAACGGTTCGCGGCTCTACTACGCCAACCTGACGTCAAACTTCGCCGCGACACGGTCTGAAGAGGCCTTCATGGGCTTCGAGGCGATCGCGGTCTCGCGCACCGACGACGTGGCGGCGGCGGCTGCGGGCGGCCCCTCCGGCCAGGCGGCCTGGAAGTCTCCCGTTCTGGTCTCGCACCAGTCGACCACCACCTTCTCCGACAAAGAGCAGATCTGGGCCGACAACGCTGCGTCCAGCTCGTTCTTCGGCACCGCCTATGTCTGCTGGGCCGATTTCGTCGGCCAGGAGAAGGGCAGGGCCGCCCCGGCGCAGCTGAAGGTCGGCGTCTCGACTGACGGAGGCGACACGTGGACCGAGCACCCGATCGGCGCGGCGGCGAACAACGGCCAGCGCAACCCGGTTGACGGATGCACGATCCGAACCGACAGCAGCGGCACCGCGTACGTGTTCGGCATCGGCACGGTTTCCTCGGCGGGCCACGCCAGCTTCGAGCTGATGTCGACGTCGACCAACGGTGGGGCGAACTGGTCAAGCCCCACGCCGGTGGCGGGACCGGTCACCCAGCCGGGCATCTTCGACCCGGTGCTCGGGCGACCGACGATCGACGGCATCGCCGGCGCGCGGAGTGACCTCGCACCCGCGCCGAGCGTCGACATCGCGAACGGCGCTCCGACGGGCGCCGGCGCGACGAACCGGATCGTCATGAGCTACGTCAGCGGCACCATCGACTCGCCGCACGTGTACTTCACCGAATCGGGCGACGGAGGGGCGAACTGGACGGCGCCGCGCGCCATCGAGACCGGCACGCACGTCGTGGGCACTCAGGACCGCGGCTACTACACCGCGCCCGCCATCTCACCCGACGGCAAGAATGTCTACGTCGTGTACAACGCCTTCACTACGCCGTATCAGACCGACACGAGCAGCCCGCGCAATCTCGTGGGAGTGATGCTTCACGCAACCACGACGGCCGCCGGGACCGGCGCCTTCACCGAAACCAACCGCTCGGTTCCGGGCGACGCTCGCAGCTCGAGCCAGAACAACCTGGTGGGCGAGTTCCTCGGCGACTACGTGTACGCCACCGCGACGCGAAGCTACGGCGCCGCGGTCTGGAACGACTCCCGCAATGGAGGCGACTGCCCGAAGATCGACGCCTGGCGCCTGTCGCTCCGCACCGGCACCACCGTGACAAGACCTTCTCCCGAAATGGACTGCCCGGCGAACTTCGGCAACTCCGACATCTACGGGACTTCCTGACCGATCACGAATCGAGAGGGGGCGCTCGGGGCGCCCCCTCTTTTTCATTGCGCTGGCGTTGCGAACTCCGCTCTGAGCTGCGCCGGGATGCGCTGGCCGAACCCGTTCACGAACCGGTAAAGCAGCTCGAGCTCCGAGCCGTCCGCGTTCACCGGACTGGGCTCCCCTGGCTTGAAAAGCGGACCGCCTTGGTCGCCACGGTACACGTGTGCCTGAGTACTTGCGCTTTGCGTCTTCGTTCTCTAGGTGATGTTTATGCGATTCAGGCTGACGCGCCTGATGATGTGGATGAGCCTTGCCGCGGCGGCGACGTACTTCCTCGACCCGGACCGGGGCGAGCAGCGCCGCAAGGACCTGCGCAAGCGGGTCGCCAAGATGCGCAAGGCCGGAGAAAAGGCCAAGCTCCAAGCAGGCCTGTAACCGCCGAGCGAAGTTTGGGGACGGGACAATTGGGCTGTGCCCACACGCGCCCCGACGCTTGACCGGCGCGCGCTGAACCGCGCGCTCCTGGCGCGCCAGCTCCTGCTCGAGCGTCACCGCATCCCCGTCCCGGCCGCCCTCGAGCGCCTCGCGGGCATGCAGGCCCAGGCCCCGAACCTCCCCTACGTCGGCTTGTGGGCACGCCTCGTGGGTTTCCGCCCCGAGCAGCTGTCCCGCCTGATCGAGACCCGCGCCGCCGTCCGCATCTCGCTCATGCGCAACACGATCCACCTGGTCACCGCGCTTGACGCCTTAGGCATGAAGCCCCTCTTCATGGACCTCGCCGAGCGCGGCTACATGCGAGGCAGCCCCTGGGGCCGCGGGATGCGTGAAGAGGACGTCGCCGCGATCCGCCAGGCGGGCGTCGAGATCATGGGCGAGAAACCGCGCACGGTCGCGGAGCTGGCCAAGCTTCTCGGGCAGAGATTCCCCGGCCGCGACGCGCTGGCCATGGCCTACGGCGTGCGCTACATGGTCCCGCTCGTGTTCACCCCGCCCCGCGGAGTCTGGGGCGCGAGCGGCCCGGTCGCGCTGACGACCTTTGAGGCCTGGCTCGGCCGCCCACCGGGCCCCGCGTACAAACCCGAGGACCTCGTCCTCCGCTACCTCGCCATGTTCGGCCCCGCGTCGCCCGCCGACATGCGCGCGTGGTCGGGCCTGGCGATGCGCGATGTGTTCGAGCGCCTGAGGCCTCGCCTCGTCACGTTCCGCGACGCCAAGGGCGGCGAGCTGTTCGACCTGCCGAAGGCACCTCGCCCGAGCGCCGGCATCGACGTGCCGGTCCGGCTCCTGCCCGACTACGACAACATCCTGCTCGGCCACGCCGACCGCACGCGGATCATGCCGGAGGGCAAGCACCTCGGGATTTTCAGCAGCAACGCGGTCATGCAGGGCGCGGTCCTCGTCGACGGCTTCGTCCGGGCCCTGTGGGTGCCGGCCAGGACCGAGCTGGTGATCACCCCATTCGACAAGCCGATCCCGAAGGGCCAACGCCCACAGATCGTCGAGGAGGCAACACGCCTGCTCGAATTCCTGACGCCCGGCGCGAAGCACGACGTCCGCTTCGCGCCGGTGAAAGCCTAAGCTGAACAGCCCACGATGAGCCGCGACTGGCGCGACATCTCGTGTGTTGTTCAGGCTAGACGCCGATGTCCTTGCGGGCGAACCGCAGCGAGGCCAGGCCGAGCGCCACGATGCCCACGCCCAGCAGGACCGCGACGTTGGCGAGCTGCAGACCGTGCAGCAGCGGCGAGCCGTAGTAGTAGAAGGGCGAAACCCGGAGGGTGGCGTCCGGCCAATTCAGGTCCGGCCCGATGAAGCTGATGAAGAACCAGGCCGCGAGCAAGAAGCTCACGAGCCCGGTGTCGGCGGCCGTCCGGAGCCAGCCCGAAGCGAGATAGCCGATCGCCGCGACGAGCAGGCCCATCGGGATGATCCCGAGCACGGCTTCCGCCAGGTTGGTCCCATCAAGGGCGACACCCACCACCGAAGCGGCGATCGCGGTGACCGCCAGCGTCACCAGGCCGATGGCCACCGTCGCGGTGGCCAGGGCTGCGAACCGGCCGAGCAGCACCAGGATCCGCGAGTGCGGCGTCGAGAGCACGATCTCGAGCCGGCCGTCGTCCTCGTCCGCGCTCCAGCGGTTGACCTGCGTGACGGCAAACGCCATCAGCAGCAGCGGAAGCAGCTGGAACATGGCATTGAGGAAGCTGGCGTTGAAGGCGGCGCCGGCTCCGCCCATCTGGATGAGCAGGTGCTGGAACGCCGGCGACCCCGCGAGGAGCGTCTGCATCCTGCCGACCAGCTGCTGCACGACCACGACCATCCACCCTGCGCCCGCCGCGATGCCGAGCGTCCACCAGAACGTGGGAATGCCGATCATGCCCAGGCTGCGCGTGTACACCGAGCGAAGCGACCAGTCGCGCACGGGCAGCGCGGTGGTGGGGGCGCGCCGCGGCAAGCTCAGCCACCGCGGAAGCGCCACGGTGCTCCCGACGTCCCGCCGGGCGAACAGCCAGATCGCGGCTCCGCTGAGGACGGCTGCAAGCCCGAGCTGGACCAGCATGCCGCCGGCGCTGGTGCCATAGCTGGGGATGAGCGGCTTGCTCAGGTTGTAGTAGTAGATCGGCGAGAACCGAGACACCCAGTCGGTGTTCGGGATCACGCGGTGGACCATGTCCACGACGATGGCGAACAGCAGCACGAAGGCCGTGATCCCGGCGGCCGGCCCGCGCTCCTGGGTGAACTGCGATGCGAGCAGGGCGACGCCCCCGAACACGGCGCAGATCAGGGCGAGGTTCAGCCCGAACAGCAGTCCGTCGACCAGGGTGAAATCCGCCTTGAAGCCCTTGCCGCCGAGAAAGGCGATGACACCTATGAGCACGGCCATCGCAAGGAGAGCCGCCCACATCGCGGCCACCTTCTCGACGGCGACGCGGACGCGGGTTCGCGGCACCGAAAGCAGCACGTCAAGCGAGGAGCGCTCCTCCTCGCCCCGAAGCATTCGGCTGGCGGCGAGCAGCGGCCAGACGACGATCAGGAACACGAAGATGCCGATCTTGAACGTGGCGTAGCCGCCGACCGTGTCGGCCTTGACCGGGTCGGCGTTCCACGCGAAGGACGCGGCCAGGCTGGCGAGGGCGGCGCGCTGCTGGGGCGTGCTGATCAGCGTGGCCACGCTGGCCATCGGCGAAACGATGACCAGGCCCATGCCGATTCCCCAGCCGAGGATCGCGATCCGGTAGTCGCGCAGGGTCTTGAGGAAGATGCTCCTAAACACGGGCGGGCTCCGGCGCCACCTGCCCATCGCCTTCGTAGTAGCGGAGGAAGACGTCTTCAAGGCTCGGCTCGTAGCTGGTGAGCGAAACGACGTGGTAGCGCGATGCCGCCTTGATCACGGCGTCGGCCGCGCCCTGCATCGCCAGACGCACCGCGTGGCCGTTGTTCAGCATCTCGACGTCGGCGACGCCCTCGAGCGCCTTGAATGTCTCGACCGGGACAACCTCGGCGAACGCGATGGTGATCTCGTAACGCTTGATGTCCTTCAGCTCGTGCACGCCACCGGTGCGCACAAGGCGACCTTCGCGGATGATCCCGACGCGCGTACAGGTCTTCTCGACCTCGCTCAACACGTGCGAGGACAGGAACACGGTGCAGCCCTGGGCGCTGGCCTCGTTCACCATCGAGTCGAACTCCTGCTGATTGAGCGGGTCGAGTCCGCTTGTCGGCTCGTCGAGGATGAGCACGCGCGGCCGGTGCATGAAGGCCTGGATGAGGACGACCTTGCGCTTGTTGCCGGTCGAGTACTGGCGGAACTTGCGGCTCGGGTCGAGATCGAGTCGCTGGATCAATTGCTTGAGATACGCCTGGTCGACTCCCCCGCGCAGGTTCGCAAAGTACTCGAGGATCTGGCCGCCGGTCAGGTTGGGATCGAGCGAGGGCTCGCCGGGGACATAGCCGATCAGACGCTTGATCGCGATCGAGCCGTCCCAGCAGTCGAGCCCCGCGACGCGCGCGCTGCCCGAGTCGGCTCGGAGAAGCGCCATGAGGACGCGGATCGTGGTCGTCTTGCCTGCGCCGTTGGGCCCGAGGAAGCCGAAGACCTCGCCTTCGCCGACCTGGAACGAGACATCGGCGATGCCGCGCTTGCCGCCGTAGCTCTTCGTGAGCTTCTCGACTTCGATCATCGGTTGCGTCATCTGCCCTGTCTCCTGCGCTTCCAGCGCTCCATGATTCCGCCGGCCTCCTGAAGCCAGAACTGGTGCACGTCGACCATGAGCTTCATGCGCCGCTTCGCCTTCCCGGGCCCGAGGCGCGCCTCCGACCGGCTCATCGCGCCCAGCGAATCGCGAACCCGGGCAAAGGTGCCGGTGAAAGTCGACTCCATCTCATCCGTCGCTTCGTAGAGGACCCGCTTGCTGCCGGGCGTCGCGAGGCGGTGCACTCCGCCGACGCGCTCGAGGTCGCGGGCGGCTACGCTCGCCCCGCTCTTGCTGATGCCGAGCGTGAGCGCGATCTCGTCGAGACTGAGCGGCTCGTTGCTGGCGAGGAGCAAGCCGAAGACGCGACCGACGCTGGTGGGAAGGCCATACCTTGCGTACGTCCGCCCGATGTCGTCGGCCACCTCGAGGCGCGGATCAGCGGTCCCATTTCGCTTGTTCTGTATATTCAGCACGTACTGAATATACTACTTCTCAGGGCGAAGGCTGCCGTGACCTGCCTATGACCCAGCCTAGCCAGGCCGCCCAAACCAAAGCGACCAAAGAGCCCAGTGCGATCAGGATCGATCCGAGCTCGCCGGACAGAGAGGCTCCGAGGTCTAAAAGCACGAGGTTGGCAAGGCCGAGCCAGTAGAAGACCGCAAGCACCAGGCTCAGCCAGCCAAGACCGGCCGGCAGCGATCGTTGCTGCAGAGCGATGCGCCCTGTCCAGTACGTGCCGAGACTCGCAAAGAGCAGAAACCCGCGCTGAAGCCAGTTGATGACGCCGGACCAGATGCCTGACGACCTCCCAAGAATGTCTAACTCCTGAGGACTCAGGCCTGCGCTGTCGCGCGAGACTACCTGTGCCGAGCCGGCCTGGGCCAGCATCCAGAGCACACCGACGATGGCCGCCGCCAGGAACGAGGCGTAGAGCAGCTCACTGCGGATGCCACGGCCGAAGAATTCGCGCAGCACCAGGCCGATCGGAACAAGGCAAAGGAACGCAGCCATGAACAGAAGGAATGAGACATAGAGCTCCGGCCAGATCTGCCGGATGTACGCGTAGTGCACCGCCAGGTTGTCCGTGGATGGGATGCCGATGCTGACCACCGTGACCAGGACGCCGGCCACGATGGCCAGCCCTCCGTAACTCCAGGCGAAAGCCCGGCCGGTGCGTGCCCAGGTGGGGTCGGTCATTCGGCGTGCAGGACTTCGACCACGTTGGTGCGCGCCGCCCAGCGCCCGGGAACCATCGCCGCAAGCACAGCGACCGCCACGCCGAGCAGCAGGATGACCAACAGCTCCACCGGGCTGAAGGCGGCGTAGCCGGTAGGCGGCGTGTCGTTTCCGGCCGAGCTGTTGACCACATCCAGAAGAAGCCTGCTGAGCTCGACCCCGAGAGGAGTCGCAACCAGGCCGCCGATCAGCGCGAGCAATCCAGCCGAAGCCGCCACCATGACCATGACCTCGCGCGGGCTCATGCCCACGGCCTTGAGCGTCGCCGTGTCACGCACGCGCTCTCGCGTGTTCAGAAGGAGCGTGTTGAACACACCGCCGACGGCGATCAGCGCAATGACGATCGCGAGGATCACCAGCACCGAGTCGATGATCTTCACGGGGCCGATGAGTCCCGTGTCGTTTGGCCGGACGTCGATGAAATCCGGCTCGGCCGCAGCGACCCTCCGTATGTAGTCACTGACGTTCGCCCCCGCCGTCAAGGTCACGTAGTACACGTCAGGGCTGGAGTCGGGACTGACCTCGGCCAGCGTCGTCCAATCCATGAACAGCTCATGGCCCAGGTTCGACACGTCGAAGACCTCGCCCACCACTCGCAGCTGGAGCGGCTTGCCGTTGACCGTGGCCGTGAACGAGTCGCCGACCTTCAGGTTCGCGTCGCGAAGCAGCGCCTTCTCAGCCAGCACCTCGCCGGGGCCGCTGAACCAGCGCCCGGAGACCAGCATGTACCCGAGGCGTGAGGAGTCTCCGCGGAACACCCGCGTGTTCACGGGATCGCCGATGCCGGGGACGTCGACGTTCTGGCCGGTCAGCGCCACGACGCGTGCGGTCTCGGGCTGCCCGTTCAGGATCCGCATGACCTCCGAGTCAGGAAATCCGCTGCTGCGCGTGACGATCACCTGCATGTTGCCTGCGGAGGTCTCGCTGTCGTTGATCTTCTGGAAGCTCCGGGGCAGGCCGATCGCCACCGTCACCGTGGCCACGCCCAGGAGGATGGCGAGCAGAGTCAGCCCGCTGCGCAGCGGACGGGCAAACGCATCGCCGACCCCGAGCACGATTGGCTGCGGAAGTCGCACGCGGTTGGCGAGCAACCGCAGCCACCGCCCTCCGGCGCCGCGCGGCGCGGTCGCGCTCGCCAGGACCGCGACGGGTTTCATCAACCCGGCCCGCAAAGCCGGGAGTGTCGCCGCGAGGGCGACGATGAGCACGGCGCCGATCAGCGCAAGCAGGTCGAGGCCAATGGAAAAGCTCGGCTCGTAGGCAAGGCCGAGCGCCTGCGAGCTGTTCGCGAGCAGCGGCTGGCTGGCGACCGCGCCGGCCGGTATGCCAACGAGGCACGCCGCGAGCGCCGGGAGCTTTTGTCAAGAGGTGTGGAAATTCCTTCCGCTCCGTCGACATGATCAGGC
>CAKZUH010000041.1 GCA_937921725.1 uncultured Chloroflexota bacterium
ACTACGCTACCGTCGGCTGGACCGCTCGAAATTCCACGACGAGTCGGACATCCTCCGATCAGATTCCCGACCGGAGTAAGGCTGACGAGCAAACCTTTCACCTGCTACGACCCAATCGTTTCGTCGATCACTTCGACCACGTCGAACTCTCTCATCCCCTTACGGCGTCAGAAGCGGGCGGCTACGACCCCTACTTGCCGATCAGGACCTCGGTTGCCTTGATGATTACCGTGACCTTGTCACCAGCCTTGAGCTTCAGGCGCTTGACCGAACCGTCAGTAATCGCCGCCACCACCTTGCCAGACTTGACTTTGACCTCGACCTCGGCCATCACCGCGCCTGACTTGACGCGAACAACCTGACCCTTGAGCTGATTGCGAGCGCTTAGCTCCACCGTGATTCCTCCCGGATGCATTGATTGACTGCAGCAACCGCTGACTCGTGAGAATGCATTGCAGTACGTCGGTCGAAACGCTGTGTTCAATCTGATCTCGCGCGCTCAAATTCACGCTATCCGTCATGCGCGCTGCTGATTGGGTTATCGATATCGGACAACGCTGGATCTCCCATTCCAAGCTGGCTGCGTCCAGATGCCGAAGGCATCAGATGGCAGCGTTCGCCCGCGATCCTGATCGAAAGTCTGGCGCCCGTGATCGGCCGAGCCGGCAGCTTGTCCACGGGAATCAGCGCCTCCAGGCTTTCGCCTGCCCCTGGCGAAGTGACTGTCAACCTCCATCCGCCCGGCGCGGGTCGGCAGGATCGGATGAAAGTGGGCGTGCCGTCGCGGTCGGTGAGCACCCCGTCGATCGGCACTGCCAGGCTCCAGGCTTCCGCTGGTTCGATAGGTGCCTCGACGCTAAGCGTGCCCCAACTAGTAGCGACCCTGACCGTGGAGGCGGTTTCCGGTTCGATGCTGTGCACGCCGAGAACATTGGGGATGCCCAACAGACGAGCGACGGAACTTCGCGCCGGCCTCGCGAACACTTCCTCGATCGGGCCGTGCTGGACGACCTGACCGCGTTCGAGGACGACGAGATGGTCGGCCACCTCCAGCGCGTCCTCACGATCATGCGTGACCAGCACAAGGGGTATTCCAGTGGCCTCGTGAAGGTCTCGCACTAATTTCCTAAGCTGACGCCGGATCGGGGCGTCGAGGCTCGAGAAGGGCTCATCGAGTAGAAGAGCCCGAGGACCGGGCGCCAGGGACCTCGCAAGCGCCACGCGCTGCCTCTCGCCGGCCGAGAGGGTCACCGGGCGCTGGTGGCGAACGCTGGCGAGGCCAGTCGCGGCGAGCAGATCGGTGACGCGATGAGACCGCTCAGCCACATCCAGATTGCCCAGTGCAAAAGCGATGTTGGCCTCGACATCGAGGTGGTCGAACAGGCCATCCTTCTGGGCAACGTATCCGAGCCCGCGGCGCTCCGGCGCAACATCCAAGCCCTCGCTGGTGTTGAGGAGGACTTTTTCTCCGATCGAGACCGACCCGAAGGTCGGGCGCAGCAGTCCGGCAATTGTCCTCAACGTCAGAGACTTACCGGCGCCGGAGGGGCCCAGAATTGCCACCGCCCGCGAGGTCGAGGCGAAAGCCACGTCGAGCTCGAACCTACCGATAGTGGCAGCCGCGCGCACCTGAAGCCCGGCGGGAGTTCGAGTCGCGGCTTCGACCCAGTCGAGATGCCGGATGGCGTCGGGGGTCTCGGTTTCGGTTGTGCGTCGAAGCTTTGAACCCGAGCGCGCGTCAATCCAGAGCAGAGCGCCGGCCAGCGCGGCCCCCACCGTGGCCAGCAGTGCGCCGACTGGCAGCGCAGTAGACAATCCCTGACCGGATAGGTCGACATAAGTGAGCGTCGGGAGCGTGTAGGGGTGATATGCCAGCACAGCGGTGGCTCCGAACTCGCCGAGGGATCGGACCCAGCCCAGGACCAACCCCGCCACGAGCCCACGCCGGGCCGACGGGATAAGGACTCGCAGAAACGTCGCAGTTGGGCCACAGCCCAGCATGCGCGCCGCCTCGCCGACGCTGGGGTCGACAGCCTCGAATGCGGCTCTCGCCGAAATCACGATAAATGGTGCCGCTATGAACATCTGCGCCAACACGGTGCCCCCGATCGTGTCGAGGGGGTTCAGACCGATTCGGTCCAACTGGGCACCAAGCCAGCCGTTGGGTCCCACCAGAAGGATCAACTCCAGACCGCCAACCACCGGTGGAACAGCGAGCGGGAGCAGGACGATTCCCGTAACCAGGTGGCGGGCTGGCGAGCGGGTGCGCGCGAGCCACAGGCCCAAGGGGATTCCGAGTATCGCGTCGATCCCGGTTGCGACGGTCGCCGCGATGAGCGAGACGCCGAGGGCACTCCCGGCATCTCCATCGGTGAGGGCCCTTGGGTCGGCCTCAGGCAGGGCTCCGATCAGGGCAAAGAAAGGCAGGACCAGGAAGCTGGCCAGCAGCGCGCCTGGGAGCAAGAGCGGCCAGGAGAGGATTCCCCTGTCGCCGCGTCCGGTCATAGCCGGGCCTGGATCATTTCTTGACGAATGGCTCTAGCGGTTGTGGCACGCTCGCCGGATCGCCGGCAACCACCGCCGGCGTCGAGCCCAACCCTTCCTGCGCAAGAAGCGCTTGGCCGTCGGCGCTGAGCAAGTACTCGACAAAAGACTCCGCGCCCTGCGGGTTCTTGACGGTGCTCGGTATGGTGACTGTGTAGAGGATCGGGCTGCCTTTGAAAACCTTGCCCGCCTTGTTCGTGTAGCTCACCGACGAGTAGGTACTGGCCTGCGAGGCGTCCCCGAGGTTGATCGCGGCCGGAAGCGTTATGTAGGGGAGACCGGCTTCGACCGCCTCGATCGTGTAAAAGACGCCGGCGTCGAGGTCGCCCGCCTGGAGGCGAGCCACGAGCTGCTCCTCCGGAAAGATCTGGGATGTGCTGCCCGGAGCGCCAAGGATCTTCCGGGCCTCACCCGACTCGCCTGTCCTCTGCTCATCGAGCTGGAATAGGAAGAGAGTCCTGTAGCCCTTGGGGTCGAGCTCCGGATCCGTGCGGCCCAACTTCAGTCCGGGCGATTCGAGCACCGACTCCCAGGTTTTCGTGCCAGCTTTAGCCGCCGCGAAGTCTGCGGCGAATCTGCTCTTGGGACTCCAGCCGATCACCATCTCGGTGCGGGCGAAGTTCACCCACCATGACACATAACTGCCGTTGGCGGCCCCCTGCAGGGCGGTATTCACCGCCGGGTCTGCGCTGACAAAGATGTCCGGCGTTCGGGTCTTGTCCTTGATCAGGTTGGCGATCGCGACCGAGCCCTTACCCTCGCCCTGATAGGTGAATCCGCTGGCGGAGTCGAAAGCAGGCCCAACCTTCTTCTCGAATAAGGAAGTCAGTGAAGCTGCGTACATGACGTTCACGGTCCCGCTTCCGTGAATGAGGCCCGGTAACGTGGACGAGGGTGCTGCTGACGGGGAACCGCAACCCGTCGCCAAGATCGCCGCTGCGCTCAGCGTAGTCACCAACAAACGGTGCAGTCTCACCAGCTACCCTCCCTCAGCTGCGCGGCAGCTCAATCACAACGTTGGTTGCCTTGACAGACGCGACCGCAACGACGCCGGCTTTCAGGGCGAGCTCGTCCACGGACTCCCGAGTAATGAGTGACACGATTCGATACGGTCCTGCCTGCATCTCGACCTGGGCGGCGACGCCGTCCTTGATGACTCGAGTGATGATGCCGACGAAACGATTGCGGGCTGATTCGCTGACCGCCGCCGGAGGATCCTGACGGGGGAGGTCGGCCATGTACCGGGCGAGGGCAGCTCCGTCGATCTGACGCTGACCCCCTGCCGACCGGCCGGTCTTTATGTGACCTGAGTCGACCAGGCGCCGGACCGTATCGGGACTCACCCGTAGGAGCTCGGCCGCCTGCCCGATCCTGAGGTGTGTTCTCAAGGCGCTACCTAGCGACAGAAGCCGGTTCGCGTGGCGTTCAGGCACAGCAAGCCTTCAAGGGTGGCTCCGTCCGAACCGACTACGACCAGTCGCCAACCGCCGGCCTTGTCCATGCGTGCCATGGCGTCTTTCACACTTGCCTCGGGCGCGATCGTCACGCCGGAGGAGCGGGCTAGATCTAGAGCGAGTGTTTCGTTAGGCACTCCATCCACAGCGTCGCGGTCGACCACCCCTGAGAACGCCGTGCCATCAACCAGAACCACATCGAGAACCTTCGGATTGTCGAAGAGGCGGCGCAGATCACCGACTGTGGCATTCCTAGGCAGCGTTTTTGGCCCTCTTCGCATCACATCGCGGACTATCAGGCTGTCGTCCTCAGCGAGAGGCTCGCCTTTGCACTCCGTCGGGTCTGCGGAAGGGGGCCCAGTTTGGAGATGGGTTGGCACAATCGAACTATAGCAATTGCGGGTCTCCAAAGCGGATTGGCCATAATTATGGAGTAATCGCTGGGGGATCGAGCATTTGCTAGATATCAGAAGACAGAACGAGTGAAGATGACGGAAATTGATGAGCTGAAGCTGCGCAAGCTGGTGGAGTCCATCGGCGCTTGCAGCCTGTACATGCAGTGGGCGCGTCACTACCTGCAGCGAACGAGCGATTTCATGCGCGATAACCTCTCGCTCGGAATCGGTGATGCTCTAGGCGAGGGCAAGCTCTCGCACCCCTTCCACGCAGAGGCCGTAGGGGACAGCCTCGACGAGATGGACCGCACGCTGTACGCGACCTGGAGAAGTCTCCTGGCGACATTGGCGGAAACGCGTCAGCTTCTGCCTCCAGGATCGATGCCCGACTTAATAGTGAAGGTCGAAGACCCGCCGATCCCACCCGCGCCACGAGCTCCGCGCTACTGAGCAAGACGTTGGGGCCGCATGGGTGATCGTCCGGCTCTGCCGGGCCTACGGCCGGTCGGAGTCATACATAGTGAATTTCGAGACCCAGACGACACGCCGGTGCAGGCCGCCCTGTCTCGAGACGCCGAGGGCGTCGTGGAACTTGATCCCGAGCTCAGCGACGCACCGGACGGACTGTCTGGTTTCGACTACGCCTGGATCCTGACCTGGCTGAGTGGGTCAACCGATCAATCCTCGGCGGAGATCAACCTCCGGCCGGTTCCATTTCTACTCTCCTGCCAGCCTCGGCGAATCGGCTATTTGGCGACCCCGGGGGCCGCGCCGTATTAATCCCATCGGCCTGAGCCTCGTTCGGATTCTGCGAGTTGACCCGCCCGAGGTCCGTTTCGCGGGCGTGGACATGGTCGACGGGACCTCGCTCTTGGACATCAAGCCCTATGTGAGTCGGTTCGATCAGGTTGATCCACCGGTTCGCTGCGGTTGGTTCGACACAGTCGCGATACAGCACGGCTCCACTCCAAACAGTCTTCGGTCTCCGAGCTTGGACCGGCCCGAACCGCCTGAGTCTCGCGCGTAGGGGGGTTCGCACTCACGTCCGTCGTCGGCGTCTCGAATCGACCTTGACCGCTCGGCCTAGGGGTTTGAGCTGGAATCGGCGCCGCTGTCATCTTCTCCGCTGTTCTGTTTGCCGTTCGCAGATGCAGCGGCGCTGACAGCCTTGCCGTGTTTGTTCGCGACCGCGCTGACGCATTGGCCAATTCCGTGCTGACCGGCCTTCAGCGCTGCCTTGCACTTGGCGACTGCGGCGGTCACCTCGGCCCCATGGCCTGAGGCTTGGCCTTGATTGCCCTGGGCTGACGTGGAGGGAGTCTGCGGAGTCGTGGTCGAGGCGAGGTGGATCGTTGTGACAGCCAAGCCGGCGCCGACGACCACGCCGACAAGTCCTCCGAGCAGACCCACCGCCAACGTGGGTGCGGTGATGGATCGGATAGCTGAGATGCGTATTCCGGCGAAAGCGATCAGTCATTCCGGAGTTTCCGATCACCCCGCCG
>CAKZUH010000042.1 GCA_937921725.1 uncultured Chloroflexota bacterium
CAACCTTGCATGCTTTCCATGAGGTGTTGCGTTGACCCCTTGAGCCGACGCGTCAACAGACCCGAATTTCGGTGGCCCTACCTCCAGTGGCGGTCCAGCTCGGATGCGTATTTCAGGCCCAGGTTCTCGGCATCGGCCAGCAGCCAGTTGTCGAGCCGGCGCGTGCCCCGCGGTCTCTCATGCGAGACGAGCAGCTCCTGCATCAGTCCCTCCAGCTCCGGCTCGTTCAGCACCACATCGTTGACGAAACGGCCGATCAAACGCACGGCGAGCAGCGCGCGGCGCGGCGACATGTAGACGAAGCGAGGATGCCGCCCTACGGCGATCGCGATCGACTCCACCATCTCGCTGTAGTAGATGATGTCGGGCCCGGCCGCGTCGACCGTCACGTTGTCCACCTGCTCGGCGGCCCACGTCGCGATTTCCGCCACATCCTCTCCGGCGACCGGCTGCAGCCTGTAGTCACCGCGGCCGGGGATCCCGAGGATGGGAAAGCGACGGAGCATCCACGCGATGTTGTTGATCAGGATGTCGCCCTGGCCGAAGATCAGCGTCGGCCGGACGATCGCCCACGCGAGACCCGACTCGCGCACGGCCGTCTCGGCGCGGGCTTTGCCTGCGTAGTAGTCAAGCGGAGAGTCTACCGACGGGTTGCTGACCGAGATGTGCACAACCTTCCGCATGCCCGCCTCGCGAGCGGCGCCCAGAAGGATGCGGGTGTTGGCGACCGCGTCGCCGAAGCGCACGCGGCCGCGGTGGAAGCGCACCCAGTACGTGTTGTAGAGGACGTCGGCCCCTCGCAGGCTCTCCACCAGCGCGGCGCGGTCGGTGAACTGAAGCGGCGCGACGTCGACCTTGATGTCTTCCGTGCCGGGACGGCTGGGATGATTCGTCAGCGTTTTGACCCGGCGCTCCTCCGCGAGCAATCGCCGCGCAATGAACCGCCCAGTGAAGCTGAAGGCGCCCGTGACGACGTCGAAGGGCGAATCCATCAGAAGGGAAATCGCGTCAGGTCGTAGGCGGCCGAACCCGGCCTGACGTGACCAGTGATCACGACACGCGGCCGGTGGCGCACCGCTTCCGCGGGGTGCACCTCCGGCCGCAGGCCGTTGAAGATCGGGAAACGCAATGTCCCGTCGGGCGACCACTCGGAGTAACGGATGCTGACCACCAGCTCCGGCCGGAGCCAGTGGACCGGCCGCATCATGATCGGCGGCGGCTCCAGGGGCGAGGCTTCCGTGGCGAGCTCCTCGATGCCGGCGCGGATCACGCGCAGCGCGTCGTCGTCGTAACCGCCGCCGACCGTGCCGCATGGCAGCAGGCGCCCGTCTTCGTGATATCCGACGACCAGCGCGTCGAACGGTTTGTCGCCCATCCATCCGATGACGACGAAATCATCCGACTTGACCGCCTTCACCTTCAGCCAGAAGGGGCTGCGCTGTCCGGTCACGTACGGGCTCTGGCGATGCTTGGCGACCACGCCCTCGAGGCCTCGCTCGAGACAAGCCTCGAAGAGCTCGACCCCGTCCTCCTCGATGTGCGCGGGCACGAAGATGTGGCCGCCGGCCTCGACCGACTTCGCGAGTCGCGCCCGCCGCCTGATCACCGGCTGGCGGAGCTGCGGCCGGCCTTCCAGGTAGAGGGCGTCGAACGCCAGGTAGGCGGTCGGGATCTCGTCGCGCATGCGCGCACCGCCGGCCAGCCGCTGGCGCAGGCGCGGGTAGTCCGGGCGCCCGTCGTTGTCCGTGGCGACGAGCTCGCCGTCGATGACGCTGCCCGGGGGCACGCGTTTCGCCGCCGCCGCCACCTCAGGCAGGTCTGCCGTGATGTCCTTCAGCCCGCGGTCCTGCAGGCGGACGCGACCGTCAGGGTCGCGGAACAGGACGCAGCGAAGCCCGTCCCACTTCACCTCGAAGATGTACTCGCCGGAGCTGAACGGGGCTTCAGCCGAGGCGGCTTGCATCGGCCGCACCTCGTCAGGGAAGCTCTCGAGCTCGATCTGGAGCTGGTCGGGATCCTTCACCTGCCGTCCAGAGTAGGGCCGCGGCCGGCTACGAAGCTTTACGCCGTCTCCTGGTGTCCGCGGCCGGCTTTTCGCGCGCGGCGCGCTGCTTCTTGGCCTGCTCGACCGACGCGCGCAGAGCCTCCATCAGGTCCATGACCTTGCCCGGCTGCGGTGCCTCGGGCGCCTCGATCACCTCGCCCTCCATCTTGGCGTGGACGACCTTCATCACCGCATCGCGGTAGTCGTCCTTGTAGCGGCTGGCGTCAAAGTTGTCGGCGAGGCTCTCGATGAGCGCTTTCGCCATTTCGAGCTCCTTGGGGTTGATCTTCACCTCGCCCTCGAGGCCCTTCAGCCCCTCGGTCGAGCGGATCTCGTCGGGCCAGTGAAGCGTGTTCATGATCAAGCCCTTGCCGTTGGGATGCAGCGCGGCGAGGTGCTCCTTGTCGCGCAGGGCGATCTTCGCGATCGCCATCCGCCCGGTCGCCTTGAGCGCCTGACGCAGGAGCTGGTAGGGCTTCTTGCCAAGCTCCTCGGGCTCGACGTAGTAGGCGTTGTCGAAGTACAGGCCCGGCTCGATGTCGTCGACCGGGACGAACTCCTCGATGTCGATGGCGTGGGCGGTGGGCAGCGGCAGGTTGTCGAGGTCTTTGTCCTCGATGATCACGTAGCGGTCCTTGCCGACCTCGTATCCGCGCTGGATCTCGCTGTAGGCCACCTCATGGTCGCCCTCGGCGCACCAGCGCTTGTACGAGATGGGGGAGTGGTGATCCGGGCACAATTGCCGGAACGAGACTTTGGCGGTTGATTCGGTGGCGTTGTAGAGACGGATCGGGATCGAGACCATTCCGAAGGAGACCACGCCTTTCCACATCGATCTCGGCATGGCGACGAAGTTTACCTCCTGAGTTCCCGCTTGGCTACCTTTCGTAGGCTCACGCGCCGACGTCCCGTCTCTGCATGGCAAGTATCGAGCTTCCGATGAGGGCGGTGACGACCAGCAGCATGATCGCCAGGTTGCGCCCGTCGACACCGCTGGAGAGCGGGGTCCCAAAAAGCTTGAAAGCCGAAAGGTCCTGCACCCAGAGGGGCCATCTCAGCAGCGGTCCGACCTCGGTGTCGAGGTAGCTGGCGAAAGCGACCACACCGAGGAGCCCGATCGCCGCGCGCGGCTTCCATGCGGCAAGGAGGGCGCCGGCCGAGGCGAAAACCAACGCGAAGGGCACGAGCATCAACGACGCGGCGGCAAGGCGGGGCCGGTTGAGGTCGATCCCCTGCGCCTGGGAGGCGTAATAGACCGCGATCCCGCTCGCGAGCGCGATGACGGCCGCCCCGACGGTCAGCGTCACCAGGCGCTCGACGACCACCGAGGCGCGTGACCGCGGCTGGCTCAGCACGATCTCGAGCCGGCCGTCCGTGTCGTCCGCCGCCCAACGTGCCACCTGCGTGATCGCGAAGGCAGCGAACAGGAGCTGGGCGAAGTTGAACCAGACGAAGCCGAGCACCGCGGGATAGATGTCGCCGTGGACGATGGCCGCGAAGTACGGGAGGAGCGCCGGCACGGCTAGAAGGGGCTGGATCGTCGACTTGACCACCGAGACGAAGACCGCCGCGAGCACCGCCACACCCGAGCTCCACGCGATCAGCGCGACTCTGCGGTCGTACAGCTCGCGCACCAGGGGCAGCCGCCACCAGATCGCACTTGATGGGTCGTATCGCGTCGCATGCCGCAAGCCCGGAATCTTGATGAGCGCCGACCCGATGTCGCGCATCATGAACGCCACGGCGGCAGCCACCGTCGCGAGGATGGCGATTGCCAATAGGACCACGACCGACCGAGCGTCGAAAGTGCCGCCGGGCGGCAGCGGCTGGTTGAGGTCGTAGTACCGAAAGGGCGAGAGCCAGCGCACGGTGTCGAGCGAGGAGAACGTGCGGCTGAGGCTGTTGATCAAGAAAAGGCCGAGCAGCACGATGCCAGCGGCCGCGGTTGCCGCTCGTGGTGAGCTGACCTGCGCGACGAGGAGCGCGATCGAGTAGCAGCACACCGCGAGCGCGGCAAGCAGAAGAAGCTCATCGACCACGCCGGATGAATTCAGCGTGTCGTGGTGGGCGAGCACGCCCGCAACGAAGCCGGCCGTTGCCGCCAGCGAGGCGACCAATGCGCCGACTGTGAACGCGGCGACGCGCGCGGCGATCAGCTCGAGGCGCGACGTGCCCGCGGCCAGGATCGCTTCGATCACGCCGCGCTCCTCGTCGACGCGCGACATGCCGGTGGCCGAGGCGAAGGCCCACACGCCGAAGATCAGGCCCAACGCGTGGAAGCCGCGCCACTCGACGTAACCGCCCACGGTCTCCGGCCGGATGGGAGGAGGCAGGATCGCGGTGAAATGCGACGCCAGCGTCCCGATGGCGGCCCCGAACGCGGCCTGCTGCGCGGCCGTCTGGCCGGCGATCGTGTAGAAGGCAAACGTCTGGGCCAGCGTCGAGATGAAAGCCAGCGCCGAGAAGCCGGCGATCCCCCACCGGCCGAGCCTCAGGGCCAGCAGCAGCGAGCTCATGGGTTCAGGGCTTTCGGTTTCGGCTCGCTGAAATAGCTGAGGAAGATCTGCTCGAGGCTCTCGGTGCTGCCCGCTTGCCTCATCTCCTCGAGCTGCGCAACGCGCACGAGGGTGCCGGAGCGGACGATGCCGACCCGGTCGCACACGCGCTCGACCTCAGAAAGCACGTGCGAGGAGAGGAAGATCGCCGCGCCGTCAGCACGTGCTTCGCCCATCAGGGCGTAGAACTCCTGCTGGTTAAGCGGGTCGAGACCACTTGTCGGCTCGTCCAGGATCAGCAGCTCAGGCCGGTGCATGAAGGCGAGCAGGATCGCGAGCTTCTGCTTGTTGCCGCTCGAGTACTCGCGAAACCGACGACTGAGGTCCAGGTCGAACCGCTCCGCGATGGCGCGGACGTTGCGCTTGTCGACGCCGCCCCGCATGCCTCCCAGGTAGGCGACGATCTCGCCGCCTCGCAGGCTGCCGAACTGCGGCACGTCGCCCGGCAGGTAGCCGACCTTGCGCTTGACCTCGACCGATTCGCGAACGCAGTCGAGGCCGAAGATGTACGCCGAGCCGGCGGTGGGCCGGATCATCCCCATCAGCAGGCGGATGGTGGTCGTCTTGCCCGAGCCGTTGGGCCCGAGGTATCCGAAGACCTCCTGGGGCGAAACATGAAGGTCGAGGTTGAAAAGACCGCGATGCGCGCCGAAATCCTTGGTGAGCCTCGAGGTCCTGATCGCGGCGAGGGCCATTTCGCGCAGCATATAAGGCGCCGTGAAGCTGGGAGACATCGAGCTCCATCTCCTCGTGGCCGACCGCTGGAAGGCGGACGGCGGCCTGATGTTCGGCGTCGTGCCGAAGATCCTGTGGGAGAAGCAGAAGCCGGCGGACGAGAACAACATGATCGACTGCTCGTGCGTCTGCCTCATCGCCCGGGTGGACGGTCGCGTCATCGTGTGCGAGACCGGCATCGGGAACAAGCTGAGCGAGAAGCGCGCACAGCAGGTCCGCCTGCGCGAGCCCGAGGGCCTGCTCCTGGCTCTCCGGCGCCTCGGCATCAGGCCGGAGGAGGTCGACGTCGTCGTCACGACGCACCTGCACTGGGACCACGCCGGCGGAATGACGCGCAGGAACGAGCTGGGTGCGCTCGAGCTGACGTTCCCGCGAGCCCGTCATTTCATACAGCGCAGCGAGTGGGACTTCGCGGTGCATCCCGACGTGCGCAGCAGGCCGAGTTACGTGATCGACGACTTCACGCCGCTCGCCGACGGCCACCGGGCGGTCGAGTTTCTCGACGGCGACGCCGAGGTGCTGCCAGGGATTCACCTGCGCCACGTGGGTGGCCACACGCCCGGGAGTCAGGTGATGGTGCTGCAGTCGGGAGAGCTGGCTTGCGCTGTGACCGGTGACCTCGTCTGCCAGATTCCGCACCTGCGAGTCGCCTGGAACATGTCCGCCGACATCGATCCACTGCGGACGTTCGAGCAGAAGGCGCGTCTCTTCGAGGAGGCGGAGAAGCATCGCTGGCTGCTCGTCCTCAGCCACGAGCCGGATCAGCCGGCGGGTTACCTCGAAGAGGGCGGGCGCTGGCGGCCGGAGCCGCGGCTGACGTGAGCTTCAAGACCCGGGACGGCCGCAAGCTGACGTACAGCAAGCATGGCCACGGCCCGGTGTTGATCTGCCATCCGGGCGGTCCTGGATTCTCGTCGCTCTACTTCGGCGACCTCGCCGGGCTGTGGGAGCAGTACACGCTGGTGCTGCTGAATCCGCGCGGCACTGATGGATCCGACCGCCCGGCGGATGCGACCGCCTATCAAATCGACGATTACGTCGCCGACCTCGAGGAGCTGCGCGAGCATCTTGGTCAAGAACGAGTCTTTCTCCTGGGCCACTCGCACGGCGGGGTTGTGGCACAGGCGTACGCCGCGAGGTATCCGAGTCGCGTGCGGAAGCTCGTCCTCGCCTCGACGCTGGCCCGCTTCGCCTCGGCACAGGAGAAGGCGATGCACCTGGGCATGGAGAAACGGTCGAACCAGCCGTGGTACCAGGACGCGCTCGCCGCACTCGAGGCCGAGCAGGCCGGGAACTTCACCAATGACGACGAGATGTCGGAGCTGGTGTTTCGCGAGATGCCGCTTTACTTCGCCCACTACGGGCCGGTCGAGGCGGGCTACCTCGACACCCTGAGAACGGAGCGCCTGAACGCCGACACCCTCCGCCTGTTCAACAAGGAGATCTTCACCACGTTCGATTTAAGGAGCCGGCTCCCCAACATCACGACCGAGACGCTGGTCATCACCGGTGACGAGGACTTCATCTGCGGTCCCCTGTGCGCGGAGGAGATCTGCTCCGGGATACCGGGCGCGCGGATGGTCATCGTGGGCGACTCGGGCCACATGATCTTCGTCGAGCAGCCGCAAAAGTTCCACGACGAAATCGCCGACTTCCTCGGTTCTTAACAAGCTGGGCTGACTCCAGCCTCAGTCCTCGATAACTTCGCCTTCGTGCTCGGAAGCGTCGATTCATGCGTGCTCGCGGGCCTCGACGTGCGCCGCGTCCACGTGGAGGCCGATTACGGCAGGGGTGATCCTGGGTTTTTCGTGGTCGGGCTCGCCACGACGTCGGTCAAGGAGGCGCGCGAGAGGGTTCGGTCTGCGATCAAGAACAGCGGGCTCGAGTTTCCGTCGAATCGATTGGCGGTGAATCTTGCGCCGGCGGAGCTCCGCAAGGAGGGCACCGGTCTCGACCTGCCCATCGCGGTGGCGATCGCGCTGGCTCGCGCGGCCAAGCGCCCACCGGCACGCAGCGCTTTCATCGGTGAGCTGGCGCTGGACGGCTCGGTGCGCCACGTCGACGGCATCCTCGTCGCCGTGCGCGGATTGAGCAATCTCGGCTATGAGCAGATCTTCGTGCCCGCTGACGACGCCGCCGAAGCCGCGCTCGTCGAAGGCATTCAGGTCATCCCTTGCCGATCGCTCAGCGCGGTGGTCAACCACATTGTCGGCGTCGAGGCGATCTCACCTGCGCAAAGCGCGCCGGCCGGTGTCTCATCCGAAACCGATCAACCTGACCACGACCTCGCCGAGGTGCACGGCCAGGAAGAGGCGAAGCGCGCCCTCGAGGTTGCCGCTGCCGGCGGCCACCACCTGCTCCTCAGCGGGCCGCCCGGGGTGGGGAAGACGATGCTCGCCCGCTGCATGCCTGGCATCCTCCCGCCGCTCGTGCTGACGGAGGCTCTGGAGGTCGCCCAGGTCCGCAGTCTGCTCGGCGAGCTGCCGCGCGACCGGCCGCTGGACTGGAACCGGCCGTTCCGCGCGCCCCACCACGGCGTCTCCATGGCCGGCCTCATCGGCGGCGGCACCGGGCTCGCCACGCCCGGTGAGATCAGCCGCGCCCACCACGGCGTCCTGTTCCTCGACGAGCTGGCGGAGTTTCAGGCGCCAGTCCTGCAGGCGCTCCGCCAGCCCCTGGAAAGCGGTCGCGTGAGCATCACCCGCTCCGGCGGGTCGGTCACATACCCCGCCCGATTCACCCTCGTCGCCGCGACAAACCCGTGCCCATGCGGCTGGGCGGGCGACACACTGCGCGGTTGCCGCTGCACCCCCGGGGGCATCGACAGCTACCAGCGCAGGCTGTCGGGGCCGCTCCTGGACCGCATCGACCTTCAGGTCGGCGTCCGCCGCGTTCCCCTGGAGACGCTCGCGTCCGAGCCGACCGGCGAGCCGTCCGCCGCGGTCCGGAACCGTGTTGTCGCGGCGCGGCTTCGCCAAGCGGACCGGCAGGGCTGCCTCAACGCACAGCTGAAGCCCTCACGGCTGCGCCAGCTCGCCGGCCTTGCCCCCACAGCGCGCCGCTCTCTGGAACGGTGGTCGGCGCAGCGTGGGATGACGGCTCGCGGATTTCACCGAGCCTGGCGGGTCGCTCGCACAGCGGCCGACCTGGATGGGTCGGAGCACATCGAAGAACGTCACGTCCTCGAAGCGCTGGGCTTCCGGCTGCAGGATGTCGCCGCCTGAGCCTGTACCCGCCGGCCACGCGGAGCGGATTCGCGCTGGGGCGAGCTCAGTCGAAGGCGCCGCGAGCACCGGACCGGAGCGCACCCGTGGGTGCGCGAGGACCGGAGCGCAAGCGGCAACGCACGGATGAGCCGCACCAGTAGCGAAGACGCCCGCGGGGATCGGGGGGTGCAGGCTCCACTAAGGGCTCGCGGCAGGTGGCCGCCGCCCGAAGGACCCCGTGTCGCGATCGTCGGCTCGCGCCGGCCGTCGCCCTACGGCGAGGCGGTGGCGGAACAATTGGGCTTGGAGCTGGCGCGGGCGGGAGTCGTCGTGATCAGCGGCCTCGCCCTGGGCATCGACGCCGCGGCGCATCGGGGCGCGCTCAACGGTGGCGGCGTCACCGTCGCGGTGATGGGCACGGGCGTCGACGTCATCTATCCCTCCGCCCACAGCGTGCTGGCGGAAGCGATCCTCCGCGGAGGCGGCGCGCTGGTCAGCCAGTTCCCCGACGGAACGGCGCCGCGGCGGCACAACTTTCCAGCGCGCAACTACACCATGGCGGCGCTGTCGGACGTTGTCGTCGTGGTCGAGGCGGCGGAGGGGTCCGGCGCGCTCATCACGGCCGAGGCCGCCCTGGACCTACATAAAGAGGTAATGGCCGTGCCGGGCAGCGTTTTCTCGCCCCTGTCCGTCGGCACCCACGGGCTCATCCGGGACGGCGCCGGCCTGGTTCAGAACGCCCGGGACGTCCTGGCCGCGGTCAGCCCCGGCGGCGAGGTGCTGGACGACCCGCTGGCACCTCCCGGAGGGCTCGGATTCAAGCTCCCCCGAGAGCGCGACGGCATCCTCTCCCACCTCTCGGACGTTCTCGCCCTGAGCGCCGCGGAGATCGCCCGGAAGCTTCAGCTTCCGATCGCGGAAGTGCTCGGCCGGCTGACCGCCCTGGAGCTCGACGGGGCGGTTAGAAGGCACCAGGATGGGTATGTAAGGGCGTTGCGCCGCGGCAAAGACTCGGCGTAGGATGCCCGCCACTCACGCCTGGCTGAATGCGCGCCGCGGCTCGGCGGCGCTGGGGCGGGTCGGCGGCGGCGGTGCGGGGAACAAACGTCCGGGATTGGGAATAAAGAGAAAGCTGTGCCAGAAGGATTGATCATCGTCGAGTCGCCTGCCAAGGCCAAGACGCTCAAGCGGTTTTTGGGAGACCGCTACGACGTCAGGGCCTCGATGGGCCACGTCCGCGACCTGCCCGAAAAGGAGATGGGGGTCGAGGTGGACGACGGCTTCAAGCCCCACTACGAGGTGGTGGAGAGCAGGCGCAAGACGATCAACGAGCTGCGCTCCGCGGCCAAGGGTGAGCGCGAGGTCATCCTCGCGTCCGACCCCGACCGCGAGGGCGAGGCGATCGCCTGGCACCTGGCCGAGGTCCTCAAGCTTCGCGAGCCCAAGCGCATCGAGTTCCACGAGATCACCGCCGACGCCGTGCGCAAGGCGCTCGAGTCGCCGCGCCTTATCGACATGCGGCTGGTCAACGCCCAGCAGGCGCGTCGCGTCGTCGACCGGCTGGTCGGCTTCCGCCTCAGCCCGTTCCTGTGGAGCAAGGTCCAGAAGGGAATCGGCGCGGGGCGCGTGTCCTCGGTCGCGCTGCGCCTGGTCGTCGACCGCGAGGACGAGATCCGCAAGTTCGTCCCCGTCGAGTCGTGGACGATCGACGCCGAGCTGGCCAAGCAGGGCGCGGAGAACCACTTCCTCGCGCGGCTCAACCGGCCGGTCGGCGTACCGGAGAAGGGCGACGTAAAATTCGAGGTCCACAACGAAGCCGAAGCGCAGGACATCGTGCGCAAGCTCGAGGGCGCGACCTATCGCGTCATTGGCGTGGAGCAGAAGCGCCGCACCAAGAGCTCGAACCCCCCGTACATCACGTCGACGCTGCAGCAGGACGCGTCGAGCCGGCTCCGCATGCGCCCGTTTGCCGCGATGCGCGTGGCCCAGCAGCTGTACGAAGGCGTCGAGCTCGGCGCGGAAGGGCCGACTGGTCTGATCACCTACATGCGCACAGACTCGACCCGGATCTCGGCCGACGCGGACCTGAAGGTCAAAGGTTGGATCAAGGCGACGCATGGTGAGAAGTACCTCGGCGCGTCCCGAGTGGCCAAGGCGACGCCTGGGGCGCAGGACGCGCACGAGGCGATCCGGCCAACCGATGTCAACCGGACGCCGGATTCGATTCGCGAGCACCTGAGCGCCGACCAGTACAAGCTCTACGACCTCATCTGGCGGCGCTTCGTGGCCAGCCGGATGGCGCCGGCCGTGTACGACCAGACCCAGGTCGAGATCCAGGGGGGTAGCCCGGCAGCGCGGGCTCTGCCCGCGCAGGGCGACAGGGGGGACACCCCCCCTGATCAAGGCCGCGACTACGTCTTCCGCGCCAACGGCTCGGTGCTGACGTTCGACGGCTTCTACAAGGTGTGGGGACGGGACGAAAACGGCGAGAACGAGCTGCCCGCGCTGACGCAGGGCGACGACCTCGACTACCACGGCCTCAAGTCCGAGCAGCACTTCACGCAGCCACCTCCGCGCTACACGGAGGCGACGCTGATCAAAGAGCTCGAGCAGCGCGGGATCGGACGCCCGTCGACCTACGCCCCGATCGTGCAGACGATCACCAAGGCGCATGGCTACGTCGAGATCAAGGACCGCAGGCTCTACCCGACGCGCGTCGGCGAGGCGGTCAACACGCTCATGGTCGACCACTTCAAGACGATCTCCGACGACGACTACACGTCGAAGCTCGAGAAGCGCCTCGACGACGTGGAGAACGGCAGCCAGGAATGGGTGCCCGTGGTCAAGGACTTCTACGGACCCCTGCAGCGGATGCTCAGCGCAGCCGAAGAGGCCACGCCGGCCGACACCGACGAGGTCTGCCCGCTGTGCAACGAGGGCCATCTGGTCCACAAGGCCAGCAGGTTCGGTCCGTTCATGGGCTGCTCGCGCTATCCGAAGTGCAAGTTCCGCCGAGCACTCAACGCCGACGGCGAGGCTCCCGAGCCCAAGCTTCTCGACGAGGCGTGCCCCAACTGCGGCAAGCCGCTGCAGCAGCGCACGGGTCGGTACGGCGAGTTCGTCGGCTGCTCCGGCTATCCGGACTGCAAGTACATCAAGCGCGACGCTTCACAGGGCGACTCGAAGCTGACCGGTCAGAAGTGTCCGCAGTGTGGGGAGGGGGATCTGGTCGAGCGCACCGGCCGCTACGGACCGTTCGTCGCGTGCTCGAGATACCCGGACTGCAACTACCGGGCGAACGTAGGCAAGGACGGCCAGGTGCGGCAGGGACCCAAGGTCCTCGACGAGCCGTGCCCCATATGCGGCAAGCCACTCGTTGAGCGGCGCGGACGCTTTGGGTTGTTCAAGTCCTGCTCCGACTACCCCAAATGCCCAGGCCCGAAGGGCGTCAAGAAAGCCGTCGCGTAACCGGCCGGGTCCGTGTCCGGTTCCAGTGACATGCAGCCGCGAGCTTTCGTGATGCTGGCCATCGTCCTGCTGACGGCGTGCGGCGGCCACGCTTCAAACCAAGGATTCCCGGCCAGCTCGTCCCGCCTCACGACGAGCCCTTCCGCTGGGCCAAACCTGACAGGGGCATACGGCCTCTTGTTGACCCCATTCGATCCGGCGACGCCAGGCAAGCTTCAGCTGATCAGGCCAGACGGGACCGTCGCGGGTTCAGTCCCAATCGCCCAGCCGTCGCTTGTGTCGCAGGCTTGCGGCGACGGCGCCGCTGCGTGGACGGAGCCTCCGGTCAGCACCAGCAACAACCACGTGTATTTTCGGGACGGCGACACGAAGATTCGCATGTTGGTGCCGCCGTCAATGGCGGTCGACGTCACGACCGTGCCTGGTGGCCCGACGACAGTCAGCGGCTTTTCGGTGAGCCCCGACGATCAACGCATTGCGGTCGTCGTCGAGGAACTATCCGGCGCCGGCCCGTCCCAAGCCGCGTCGATCTCTTTGAGGCTCTACGTCGAAAACCTGCGCGGAGGAGGGAGCCACGCTGATATCTACACCACTACGTTTCCTGCCGGAAAGCCCGCCACGATGTTGTGGCCGATGGGATGGCACGATGGCAGGCTGGTTCTGGCCGTGTGGGCCGCCTGCACGTTCGAATCTGTGCCGTATCCCAAAGCATGGCACGTGGTCGACGCGTCGAACGCAGATCGCCTGGCGTCGATCGGCGACAGCAGTTGCCTTGCGTCCGTTTGGCCCTATCCGTCGGGTGTCGACTGCTTTGACTTCAACGCGAACCAGCTCAAGCGGTACGACTGGAGTGGCAAGCTCCTCACAACCGTACGCACCGACCAGGCCGGTGAGCTGTCGCCATCGGGGTTGTTGATAGCGCTACCCAATGGCGGCGGACTCGGCAACCCGTCGCCGACCACGACCATCGAGCGCGTGGACGGCAGCGGCGCCGTGACGACCCCGGGGCACCTGTCATGCCTGTGGATCGATGAGGGCCACATGCTCGCCGAGGATGCCGTCATCGCCTACCCGTCCGGCGCCGTGACCGCCCTCCCTCAAGCCGGCCAGTGCGCGGGCCGGTTTCCCGGCGGCCTGTAGTGGGTACAATCGCGTAGCCAGTCCTAACCGACTGAGTTAGCACGCCCGGGGCACTGCACCTGTCCTTCTCCATGAAGGCCTGCACCGAGCGGAAGAGGAACAGGAGGCAACTAAGAACGTGGCTCAAGTGACCTTGAAACAGCTGCTGGAAGCCGGCGTGCACTTCGGGCACCAGACCAGCCGCTGGAACCCGAAGATGAAGACGTACATCTTCACCGCCCGCAACGGCATCCACATCATCGACCTGCAGAAGACCGTTCGCCTGCTGGACGACGCGTGGGAGTTCACGCGCAACGTCGCGGCCAGCGGCCGGCCGGTGCTGTTCGTGGGCACCAAGAAGCAGGCCCAGGAGACGATCCAGACCGAGGCCGCGCGCTGCGGCATGTACTTCGTCAACCGCCGGTGGATGGGCGGCATGCTGACCAACTTCAGCACGGTAAAGAAGAGGATCGAGCGGCTCCAGGAGCTGCGCAAGATGCAGCAGGAGGGCCAGTTCGAGCAGATGGCCAAGAAGGAGGCCAAGCGCCTTCAGGACGAGCTCGACCGGCTGATGTTCCACTTCGACGGCATCGCCGACATGAAGCGATTGCCCGGCGCCCTGTACGTCGTGGATCCGCGCAAGGAGCACATCGCCGTCACCGAGGCGAACCGACTGAAGATCCCGGTGGTCGCGATCACCGATTCCAACTGCGACCCCGACCTGATCACCTACGTCATCCCGGGCAACGACGACGCGATCCGCGCGGTGAAGCTTCTCACCGGAAAGATCGCCGACGCATGCCAGGAAGGACGCCAGGAGGCCGCCGCGCGCGGAGAGATCCTGCCCGAGGTCGAGGACCGCGAGTTCCTGGAGACGCCCCGCTACGAGGAGATCGAGGAGTACCTCGAGGACGAGGAGGACTACCTGCCGACCGTGTCGGAGGAGGAGTTCATCGGGCGCACCGCGGACGAGGAGGAGGCTCGTTGATGGCCGTGGACATGGACCTGATCAAGAAGCTCCGCGAGATGTCCGGCGCCGGGATGATGGACTGCAAGAACGCGCTCGAAGAGGCCGGCGGAGACATCGAGAAGGCCTACACGATCCTGCGCGAAAAGGGGGTCGCGAAAGCCGCCAAGCGCGCAGACCGGGCGACCGGTCAGGGCGTGGTCGAGGCGTACCTGCACAGCCCCTCGCCGGACTACCCACCGCAGATCGGCGTGCTCATCGAGGTCAACTGCGAGACCGACTTCGTCGCCAAGGGCGCCGACTTCCGCAAGCTCGCCAAAGAGCTGGCTCTGCAGGTCGCGGGCTTCGGGGCGCGCTGGGTCACGCGCGAGGATGTGCCCGATGAGGTGCTGGTCACCGAACGCGAGGTCTACGAGGCGAAGGCGCGCCAGGACGGCAAGCCGGAGCAGGTGATCTCGCGGATCGTGGAAGGCCAGATCGAGGACTTTCTAAAGCACGCTTGTTTGATGGAGCAGGAGTACTTCCGCGAGCCCGGGCGAACCGTGCAGCAGTTCATCGCGGAATACATCGCGAAGCTCCAGGAGAACATCACGGTCCGGCGGTTCGCGCGATTTAACATCAGGGAGAGCTGATCCAAACGCTGAACGTGGGAGATCGTGCGCCGAAGTACAACCGCGTGCTTCTGAAGCTCAGCGGCGAAGCGCTTGGTGGTTCCCGCGATTACGGCATAGACCTCGAGGTCGTCGAGACGATCGCGGCCCAGGTCAAGCGCGTGCACCAGATGGGCGTGCAGGTCGCCGTGGTGGTCGGGGGCGGCAACATCTTCCGCGGCCTGGCCGCGACCGAGCGCGGGTTCGACCGCGCAACGGGCGACTACATGGGCATGCTCGCGACGGTCATCAACGCGCTGGCGCTGCAGGACGCGCTGGAGCGCGCGGGCATCCCGGCGCGGACGATGACCGCCATCCAGATGCCGCAGGTCGCCGAGCCCTACATCCGGCGGCGCGCGGTTCGGCACCTCGAGAAGGGCAGGGTCGTCATCCTCGCGGCGGGCACGGGCAACCCCTATTTCACGACCGACACCACGGCCGCGCTTCGCGCGGTGGAGATCGAGGCGGACGTCATCCTCAAAGCGACGAAGGTCGACGGGGTCTACACGGCAGACCCGAAGCGCGACCCGACCGCGACCAAGTTCGAGCGGCTGGGTTACCTGGAGGTCCTCAATCGCGGAATCGAGGTCATGGACAACACCGCCCTGACGCTGTGCATGGACAACGACGTGCCCATCGTGGTGTTCAACCTGCTCGAGCAGGGAAACATCGAGCGCGTCGTTCTCGGTGAGAAGATAGGCACGCTCGTCAGCGCTGCCACGTCATGATCGATCCGATCCTGCGAGACGCGGACACGAAGATGGCGAAGTCCGTCGAGCACTTCGCGACCGAGCTCGCCACCATTCGCACCGGCCGCGCCAACCCGGCGCTCATCGACAAGGTCATGGTGCCGTACTACGGCACGCCGACCCCGCTCAACCAGCTCGCGCAGATCAGCGCGCCCGAACCGCGTCTGCTCGTGGTGCAGGTCTACGACAAGAGCCAGATCGGCGCGGTCGAGAAGGCGCTGCGCTCGGGCGACCAGGGATTGAACCCCGCCAACGACGGGCAGGTGATCCGGGTCCCGATCCCGCCCCTGACCGAGGAGCGGCGCCGCGAGTACGTGAAGCTGGTCAAGCAGAAGGCCGAGGAGGCCAGGGTCGCGATCAGGAACGTCCGCCGCGACGAGCTCCACCGCATCGACCAGATGCAAAAGGACGGCGGCGTGACGGAGGACGACTCAAAGCGCGCCCACGCCAGGCTACAGAAGATCACAGAAGCGAACATCGAGAAGATCGACGCCCTAGCGGGCCGAAAGGAACGCGAGGTGATGGAGGTCTAGACATATGAGCGGAAACCAAGGGTTTCCGCTCATCGGGCCGCCAGCCCTGCTCACCTTCCCGCCGTTGGGATTTTCTGAATATCTACTCCACGGAACGCTGGGAGGCTTTCAGGTCGCGCGTGGCGCGGCCGAGATGAACTCGGCCGCCAGGGCGGCCGAGATGAACTCGGCCGCCCTGGCCACCCTGGAACCCGAGGTTTAGTTCCGGCCGGTACGCTTTCATCACCTTTGGACTCACCGATCCCCCGCCACATCGGGATCATCATGGACGGCAACGGGCGCTGGGCCCGCCGCAAGGGCCGTCCTGCCAGCTTCGGCCACCGCCAGGGAGTCCGCGCGATCAAGCGAGTGCTCGAGGCCTGCGAGGAGCTCGGCGTGCACGTACTTTCGATCTACGCCTTCTCGACCGAAAACTGGTCACGACCGAGGGCCGAGGTGCGCGCCCTGATGCGCCTCTTCCACGAGACCATGCTCCGCGAGATCGACGAGATGCACCGTCGCGGCGTGCGGATCGTGGTCAGCGGCCGCCGCGACGAGCTGTCGCCCCGCATGCGCGAGCGCATCGACGAGGCCATGGCGCGGACCGCGAATAACAAGAACGGCGTCCTCAACGTTTGTCTCAATTACGGTGGGCGGGCGGAGATCGTGGACGCGGTGCGCCGGGTGATCGCGGACGGCGTGCCGGCCGGCGACATCGACGAGGCCGCCATCTCCGCCCGGATGTATCAGCCCGAGCTGCCCGATCCCGACCTAATCATCCGCACCGCCGGTGAGCGGCGCGTCAGCAACTTCCTGCTCTGGCAGGGCGCCTACGCCGAGATGCTCGTGACCGAGACCCTGTGGCCTGACTTCGACGTCGCGGACCTGAAGGCTGCCCTCGCCGACTACGCATCACGCGTGCGCCGCTTCGGAGCGCGTCCGCTAGATGAACGAGTCCCCTCCCCAGTTCGTGGGGAGGTGGCGCGACGCGCCGGAGGGGGCTTCGGCACATGACAACCAGAAATCCATCATTGACCGGAGGCTGGAAACCGAGCCCGCTGATGGTGCGCATCCTCAGCGCGTTCGTCATCCTCGGCCTGGTCATCGGGCTCGTCCTAGCCGGGATCTACGGCGTCTACCTGCTCGTCCTGATCCTCGGCGGCCTCGCGCTGTGGGAGTTCATCGGTCTTTCCGACGGCATGGGCTCGCGCGCTCCGGCGTGGCTCCTCTTTCCCCTGGGCGTGTTCTTCGCGTTCAGCGGCACCGTTCTCAAGCAGATCGACCTCGCCCTGGTCCTCTCCCTTGCCCTTGTGGCCGGTCTCGCCGCGTTCCTGGTGGTTCCCGGCCGCCGCCAGGGCCTCGGGCGCTGGGCCATGGGCCTGGCCGGCGCGCTCTACATCGGGATGCCGTTCAACTACTACCTGCTCCTCTTCACGTCCAAGAACGGCCTCGTGTGGACGCTCTTCACGATCTTCGCAGTCGTCGTCAGCGACGCGGCCGCGCTCCTGGTGGGCAGCCGGATCGGGCGCCATCCGTTCTTCGCCACGATCAGCCCGCACAAGACAGTCGAAGGAGCCGTCGCCGGCGTGGTCGGGTCGGTCCTGGTGATGCTCATCGGCGTTTCCGCCGTGTTGGGGCTCAACCCCGTGCATGCGATCGTGCTGGGCATCCTGGTCGGGGCCAGCGCTGAGGTGGGGGACCTGGTGGAGTCGCAGATGAAGCGCATCGCCGAGGTGAAGGATTCGTCGCGCCTGATCCCCGGGCATGGGGGGGTCCTGGACCGGCTCGACTCGATCCTCTTCCCGCCGATCCTCGTGTACTTCTACGTGACGATGTTCCACCTTCTCTGATGTCCAGACCGCTGAACATCGCGGTGCTGGGCGCCACCGGGTCCATCGGGCAGCAGACGCTCGACGTCATCGACCGTTTCCCGGCCCGCTTCAAGCTCTTCGGCCTGACCGAGGGCGCCCGGACGAGCAACCGCACCGCTGAGTACCTGATCCAGGGCCACGCCGGCGAGCCCGAGTTCGACAAGAGGGTCGACGAGATGGTCACCGACCCGCGATGCGACCTGGTGGTAGTCGCCATCCCCAGCGCGCGGGCGCTGACGCCCACGCTTGCCGCCCTCCGCGCGGGCAAGGAGGTCGCGCTCGCGACCAAAGAGGTCCTCGTGATGGGTGGCGTACTGGTGATGAAGGCGGCTGGCGAGCGTGGGCTACGGCCGATCGACTCCGAGCACAGCGCGATCTGGCAGTGCCTGTGGGGCGAGGAGCGCGAGAACGTGCGGCGCCTGGTCATCACGGCGAGCGGCGGCCCCTTCTGGGCCACGCCCGACGTCGACCTCAACCAGGTGACGGTCGAGCAGGCGCTGAACCACCCTCGCTGGTCGATGGGCCCCAAGGTCACCGTCGATTCGGCGACCCTGATGAACAAGGGCCTCGAGATGATCGAGGCGCACCACCTGTTCCGCATCGCCCTGGAGGACATCACCATCGTCATCCACCCCCAGAGCGTGGTCCATTCGATGGTCGAGTTCGTCGATGGCTCGATCAAGGCGCAGCTCGGCAGGCCCGACATGCGGCTGCCCATCGCGGTGGCCCTCGCGTACCCCGACCGGCTGCCCGACGCGGTGCCGCCCGCGAACATCCGCGACCTGACCGGCCTGGAGTTCTACGACCTCGACGAACGCCGGTTCCCAGCGGTCAGGCTGGCTCGGGAGGCCGCCCTGGCGGGGAACGGACACCCCGCGGTGCTGAACGCGGCGAACGAGGAGGCCGTGAACGCGTTCCTGGCCAGGAGGATCCCTTTCAGTGAGATCGTCAGTGCGGTGGAGGAGGCGCTCAGCGCCTTCCCGGGGTGCGGCGCCACCCTCGCCGAGATCCTCGAGGCGGATGCCTGGGCGCGGGATTACATCAAAGGAAAGTTCGGTAGTCTGAGGGCCACGTGACGGCCCTCTTGTACGTCGCCGGCATCGCGGGCATGTTCCTGCTCCTGATCGCCCCCCACGAGGCGGGCCACTTCGCCCTGGCCAAGCTGTTCAAGGTGCGGGTGATCGAGTTCTCGATCGGCGCCGGCACCCGGCTCTGGTCCGTGTCTCGGGGCGGGACGCTCTACGCGATCCGGGCCTTCCCGATCCTGGGCTACGTCCGCATGGGGGGCATGGAGGCCGGTGACTTCGAGGACCCAAGCGGGTTCCACCACAAAGCCGCCTGGCAGCGAATCCTGATCCTGCTCGCCGGTCCGGCGGCGAACTTTGTGGTCGCCATGATCCTGTTCGCGGGGCTGGGCCTCAGCCAGGTCAACAGCGACCCGGGCAAGGTCGTGACAGTGGTGCCCGGCACGACGGCAGCGCGAACCGGGTTCGTGCCCGGCGACCGGATCACGACAGTCAACGGACGGCCGGTCAGCCCGGGATACGTGCAGAAGGTCGAGGACCACCAGCCTGGAGTTCCGCTCATCATCTCGGGGGTTCACGCAGGCGGCCAGCCGTTCACGTACGTCGTCGCGCCCGTTTGCACCCCCCAGAAGCAGTGCCACATAGGCCTCGGCGTCGCCCCGGTTGTAACGGTCCAATCGGCGCTCCTCGACGGCGTGGAGTTTCCCTTCCGGGCGATCGGCGAGATCGTCAATGGGCTGGGTGCGCTGATCACGGGGCAGGTGCCGGGAGGCGTCTTCGGCCCGCAGGGCTTCACCGGTCCCATCGGGATAGCGGACGTCACCGCCGGCGCGGTCAGCCAGGGACCCTCGACCTACATCTTCCTGGTCGCCCTGCTCTCCGTCGCGCTCGGTTTTACCAACCTGCTGCCGTTCCTGGCCCTCGACGGCGGCCGCGTGGTGGTCGTGCTGCTCGAGGTGCTGCGGCGCAGGCCGTTCGACCGGGCGAGCGAGCTGAACTTCCAGCGCTTCGGCCTTGCCGCGCTGCTGGCGATCGCGGCCGTGATCAGCGTGCTGGACATCCAGCGCATCGCCACAGGCCAGTTCCCGGGGTTTACGCACTGATGGCCTTGGCCACGCGGCGCAAGTCGATCCCTGTCAACGTCGGCGGCGTCGTCATCGGAGGCGCGGCTCCCATCGCGGTGCAGACGATGACCAAGACCGACACGCGCGACGTCAAGGCCACGCTGCGCCAGATCCACGAGCTGAAGGAAGCCGGGTGCGAGCTCGTGCGGCCGGCAGTCCCCGACCACGAGGCCGCCGAAGCGCTCAAGGAGATCGTCAAGGGATCGCCCCTGCCCGTCATCGCGGACATCCATTACGACCACACACTCGCGCTGCTGGCGATTGAGGCCGGCGTGCACTGCCTGCGCCTCAACCCCGGCAACATTCCCGACCGCGACAAGGTGATCAAGGTGGTGACCGCGGCGAAGGAGCGGCAGATCCCGTTTCGCATCGGCGTCAACGCCGGCTCGCTACCCGAAGAGGTGCACAAGAGCATGCGTGAAGACCATGCGATCGACCGGGACAACCGCGAGCAGACCGCGGACCGCATGGTCGAGGTCGCTCTTGGCCACTGCAAGATCCTCGAGGACCTCGACTACGGTCCGGGCTTCATCAAGGTGTCCCTCAAGGCCACCGACGTGTGGACGAACATCCTCGCCAATCGCAAGTTCGCGGCGGCGCGGGCGTACCCGATCCACCTCGGGGTAACCGAGTCAGGACCTGTCGAGGCAGGCAGCATCCGCAGCGCCGTCGGGATGGGCATCCTCCTGAGCGAAGGCATTGGCGACACGATCCGCGTCTCGCTCGCGACATCGGATCCTCGCGAAGAGGTACGCGTCGCGCACGAGATCCTGAAGACCCTGGCGTTCCGCAACGAGAGTCCGACGCTCATCGCGTGCCCAACGTGCGGCCGGCTCGAGTACGACATGGTGCCGACCGTGAAGGCCGTCGAGGCCTACATCGCGAAGCTCAAGGTCCCGATCACGGTCGCGGTCATGGGCTGCGTCGTCAACGGGCCCGCCGAGGCGCGCCACGCGGATATCGGCGTCACCGGCGGGCGCGGCAAGGGAGTCATTTTTAAGAAAGGTAAGATGTACAAAACCGTGCCCCAAGAAGAGCTCCTCACCGTGCTGCTGGCCGAGATCGACGCGGTCGCGGCAGAGCACGCCCCCGCTCCGGCTCCGCTCCCGAGCTAGCCCCTTCACCTCCCCACTGGCTGGGGAGGTCGGCGGCGAAGCCGCCGGGTGGGGCTCCGGCCCAGCCGGTAACCGAGAAATCGACTTACATCACCATGGGAGCGAACTTATGAAGCAGGAAACCGAAGAGCAGCAGGACTTCGTCAAAGAAGTCACCAAAATGTCCGACGACTTCGACCGCTGGTACACGGACGTGGTCCGCAAGGCCGAGATGGCCGACTGGTCGGGCGTGCGCGGCATGATGGTCGTCCGCCCTTACGGCTGGGCGATGTGGGAAGCGATCATGCGCGCGTTCGACGACATGATCAAAGAGAGCGGCCACGAAAACTGGGCATTCCCGCTCCTCATCCCTCGCGAGTACCTCATGAAAGAGGCGGAGCACGTCGAGGGCTTCGCCCCCGAGGTCGCATGGGTCACGAAAGCGGGCGGCGGGATGGAAGAGCTCGAAGAGCCCCTGGCGGTGCGCCCCACCTCCGAGACCATCATCGGCGCGATCATCAAGCGCTACATCCAGAGCCACCGCGACCTGCCCAAGCTGACCAACCAGTGGAACAGCGTCGTCCGCTGGGAGATGCGCTCGCGCCTGTTCCTGCGCAGCCGCGAGTTCTGGTGGCAGGAAGGCCACACGTTCCACGCCTCCGGTCAGGAGGCGATGGACGAGGCGCAGCTCATTTTGGGCTACTACCGCTCGATCGCCGAGGACTGGCTCGCGGTGCCCGTGCTCGTGGGCAAGAAATCACCCGCGGAGACTTTCCCCGGCGCCGTCCACACGCTGACTCTCGAAGGTCTCATGCGCGATGGCCTCGCCCTGCAGATGGGCACGTCGCATTACTTCGGCCAGAACTTCGCGCGAGCCTATGACATCTCCTTCTCGAACAGGGAAAACGAGCGCGAGCTGTGCTACTCGACCTCATGGGGCATCAGTACGCGGCTCGTCGGTGCGCTGGTCATGGCCCACGGCGACGACTCGGGCCTGATCGTCCCACCACGGATCGCGCCCACACAGGTGATCGTGGTGCCGATCTTCCGCGACGACGAGGGCCGTGCCAAGGTCGAGCGGTTCATCAGCTCGTGGGCCGGTGAGCTGAAGGCGGCTGGGATCCGCCACCGCGTCGACTGGCGCGACGAGCGCCCCGGTGACAAGTACGCGCACTGGGAGCTGAAGGGCGTGCCGATCCGGCTGAACGTGGGCGCCCGCGACGCCGACGCGGGCAACGTCGAGATGGTCGACCGGCTCACGCGCGAGCGGGTCAGCATTCCGGTTGCGGGCATCGGTCAGCGCCTGACCAAGGCGCTGGACGCATTCCAGAGGGAGCTGTTCGATCGCGCGCAGAAATTCCAGCGGGACAACACGTACGAGCTCGGGACGCTCGACGAGGTGGTTGCGCACTTCCGAGAGCGAGGGGGCTTCGTCTGGGCAGGCTGGTGCGGAGACGCGGAGGAGGAGGCGAAGATCAAGGCCGACGCCGGCGGCGTAACGGTCCGGGTCATCGACGAGGCCACAGAAGCCGCAGGCAAGTGCCTGGTGTGCTCGAAGCCCGCGAAATTCCGCGTAGCCCTGGCCAAAGCCTACTAAAGCGCGGGGGAGGCAGGCCTCCCCCGCGGAACCCCCTCCCGAGTTGCACACGATGCCTGGAGGCGTCTGGGCAGCGACACCTGGAGACGGCCGGAGTGAATCCGGCCTACAGCCCCACTCCGTCTAGCTAATGGGGTTCTCGAACGCTCCGATCTTCGGGGCGCCGCGGAACAGGGATTCCTGTGGGATCACCTTGAGCCCGCCGCTTTGCGCCGCGTCGAGCACGGCCTCCGCGACGTCTGGATGGAAGTGCGTGCCCGCCCCCTGGCGGACCTGGTCGAGCGCGACCTCGATCGACATGCCCTTGCGGTAAGGCCGGTCGGAGGTCATCGCGTCGATTGCATCGGCGGCGCTGACAATCCACGCAACGATCGGCACCTGGTCGCCCGTCTTGCGGTCTGGATAGCCCTTGCCGTCGTAGCGCTCGTGGTGCGAGCGGACGATCACAAGCTCGTCGGTGAGCATCTTCAAGTCGCGCAAGATGTTGTATCCGACGGTCGTGTGGCTCTTCATCGTGGCGAACTCTTCGTCGGTCAACTTCCCGGTTTTGGAAAGGATTGCGTCGGGCACGCCGACCTTGCCGATGTCGTGGAGCCGCCCACCGCGCTCGAGTCGGATCCATGCCGCCTGGTCGTCGGGTGCGTACTTCATGTGGCGAGCGATCATCAATGCGTACTGGGTCACCCGCTCGGAGTGTCCGCGCGTGTACGGGTCGCGGGCGTCGACGATGCGCGCCGTCGCCTCGAGGACCAGGAGGATGACCTCCTCGCGGTCTTTGAACAGCATCGCGTTGTCGATCGTCACCGCCGCCTGCGCGGCGAGCTCGGTGACCAGGTTGCGGTGGTCGGCGGTGAACGCGTGGCCGACCTGGTAGTTCGCCAGGAAAACGACGCCGAGCGGCTTGCCGCGCAGCGTGATCGGGACGCACAAAACGGCGCGCGGGTTCAGCGGGCTGTCGTTGTCGGTGTGGCGCTCTATGGCCTCCATCACCGGCTCGCCTGTCGACATCACCCGCTGGCAGATGTCGCCGCCGAGACCCAGGGCGAGCTTTTCGGCCGTGAGGTGGTCGGTCCCGAAGCCGCTCTTCAGTTCGAGGTGGCCGTCGTCGTCGAGGGCCAGGCAGCCGATCTGGGCCGAAGACGCCTTCGCGGCGCCCGCCAGCACCCGCGGCAGCACCAGGTTCAGGTCCAGGGTCGAAGTCGCCGCTTGCAGCGCATCCTGCAGGCTGCGCAGCTCCCAGATGCTCCGCTGATTGTTCTCGTAGAGCTCGGCGTTGCGCACCGCGACGACGCCCTGGTTGCCGAGGGTGGCCAGCACACGCTGGTCGTCGGCGGTCCACTCTCGCTTCTTCGCGTCGAAGACCGAGATCGTCCCCCAAAGCCGGCCGTCCTCGAGCATCGGGGTGCAAATCGCAGCGTGGAATCCATGGGCGCGCAGATCGGGGGGTGACCCGAGATCGGAGCTCGCGTCGATGTCGCTCACGGCGGTGGCGCGCAGGCTCAGCATCACCGCCCCGACGATGCCCTGCCCGTTCTGGATCTCGAGACCCTCGACAGACTGCGGAAAGCCGCGCGACAGGAACACCGCCTGCTGTCCCTCACGCCCGGTGCGCGTCAGGAGGCCGGCCGAGCCCGTCGTCACGCGGATCGCCGTCTCGAGCGTCTTCTCTTCCAGGACGCGGGGTCCCTGCGTGACAGTGGTCAGGGCCTGCGACACCTCGCCCAGGGCGTCGAGAGCTGTGTCGAGACGCGAGGCCTGGCCTGTGACGACTTGCAGGATGCGCGAGTTCTCCACTGCCACGCCGGCAATCGAACCGAGCTCCTCGAGCGCTCCGATGTCGTGCTGGCTGAAGCTCGAGGTGCCGCGGCGACCGAGGCACAGCGCGCCGATGACGCCGGTCTTGCCTCGGATGGGCGTCAGCGCCTCGTTGACCGTGACAGCGTGCGTCTCCAGCCTCAGCCCGCTGAAGGTACGCTGCTCTTCGGTCACCGCGTTGCGCAGCACCGTCTCGCCGTTGCGGACCCTTGTCAGGGGCTCGTCTTGAAGGTCGTAGGGGACCTCGTCGGGCTGGAAGACCACGGCGCGGCCGGCGTCGTAGTGGATGACCTCCGTGCCGCGCTCGAGCACGAGCTCGAGGACCTCGGCCATGGTCTTGCCGGAGGCGTCCTTGACCAGCTCGTTCATCACCGAGTACCGCGCCGACTCTTTCTGGGAGAGGGCCACCGCATGCGCGTTGGCGAGCTGGGAGCCGGCCCGCAGCGTGAGGGTCGTCACGACACGCCGGTCGTCGTCGCTGAAGCGCCCGGTCTTCCTGCCGAGCACGACAAAGCCGCCGACGCGATCGCCGATCGGCATGGGCACGGCGAGCGTGCTCTGCAAGCCCAGGTCCTCGGGCAGGTAGTTGAACAGCTCGTCGAGGCCGCGGACGCCCTCCCCGGCGAACGTCAGGCCCTTCTCGATCGACGACAGGAGGGGGCGCGCCCCGTTGGGCTGGCGATTCAGCGCCAGCGGATGGAGGTGCTCGAGGCCGATGCCTGGCGCCTGCGGGACGAAATGGCGCAGGTCGGCAGACGCGACGTAGGTGCACGCGAGGTCGGCTCCAGCCTGGCGCGCGATGTTCGCGGTCAGGGCCGTAAGGTCGCCCGGCGCGGCTTCGTCCACCTCCGACGTGGCGGCGAGGAAGGCGCGCTGCTTTTGCTCCAGCTCTTGCGACTGCCGCTGGATCGTTTCCGTGACCCGGCGGTACGCAATGCCTCCCAGGCCGCCGGCGATGCCGAGCAGGACCAGGCCCGCCAGCTGCAGGAGGAGGTCGCCCTGCCTCGGGTTGAACTGGGCGATCAGCAGCGTGAACACGACCGCGGCCGCGCCAACAGGCGCCGACAGGCGCCACTTGTCGTAGACCAGGCCGGCGGCGAGCGCCAGCAGCCCGGCGAGGCCGGCAAATCCGGTCGCCCAGCCGATTCGCCCGCTCGCGTTGAGCGAGGCTCCGACCAGGATCAGCAGCGCTGTGGCGGCCGAGAACCCGATTCGGAGGCCTAGGACCGCCCGGTTTGAGTTCATCTCCGCGGCGAGTAAGTCTAGGTTCGTGTTCGGAAGGGGAAGCTAGATAGCGAATCTAAACTTCATGCCAGGCACAAATTGACGGTTTCCGAGCTCCTGAGGATCGCCGATCACCTCGACCCCAAGGGTCAGCAGGTGGTCCGCAAGGCCTTTGAACGCGCCGCCACAGCCCATTCGGGCCAGCACCGCCTGTCCGGCGAGGACTATGTCAACCACCCGCTCGAGGTCGCCGCGATCCTGGCCGACCTCGAGCTCGACTCGGCGACCATCGCCGCCGCCCTCCTCCATGACACGGTCGAGGACACGAACCTGACCGCGGAAGAGGTGGAGCGAGAGTTCGGTCCCGAGGTTGCGCGGCTGGTCGAGGGAGTGACCAAGCTGGGCCGGATCGCCCTGCGGACCGACCAGCAGCAGCAGGCGGAGAACATCCGCAAGATGATGGTGGCGATGGCGGAGGACCTGCGGGTCGTCCTCATCAAGCTCGCCGACCGGCTGCACAACATGCGGACGCTCGAGCCGCTGCCCGAGCCGAAGCGCCGCAAGATCTCACGCGAGACGCTGGACATCTACGCGCCGCTGGCGCACAGGCTCGGCATAGGTCAGATCAAGTGGGAGCTGGAGGACCTCGCCTTCCGCAACCTCGAGCCGGAGGCGTTCGACGACGTCGTCAAGCGAATCGCGCGCAAGCGCCACGAGCGGGAGACGCTGGTCTCCGACCTGCGCGAGATCCTCGCCCGCGAGCTGGAGAAGGTCGGCATCAAGGCCGACATCACCGGCCGCCCCAAGCACATCTACTCGGTGTGGCAGAAGATGACCCGCGAGAGCAAGGACTTCTCCGAGATCTACGACCTCTCGGCCATCCGCGTCCACGTCGAAACGGTGCGCGACTGCTACGGCGTGCTCGGTGTCGTGCACTCGCTGTGGAAGCCGATGCCCGGGCGCTTCAAGGACTACATCGCGATGCCGAAGTCAAACGGTTATCAGTCCCTCCACACGACTGTCATCACACACACGGGCGAACCCATCGAGATCCAGATCCGCACGCAACAGATGCACCGGATCGCGGAGTTCGGCGTGGCCGCGCACTGGACCTACAAGGAGGGGGGATCGGGGGGAGGTGGCTCAGGCAGCTTCGACCAGAAGCTGTCCTGGCTGCGCAGCTTGCTGGAATGGCAGAACGAGGTGGGCGACGCGGAGTCGTTCCTCAACACGGTCAAGGTTGACCTGTTCCAGGATGAGGTCTACGTCTTCACGCCCCGCGGCGATGTGATCAACCTTCCCACCGACTCCACGCCCGTGGACTTCGCGTACCGCATCCACACCGAGGTCGGGCACCGCTGCATCGGCGCCAAGGTCAACGGCCGCATGGTCCCCCTCGACTACGAGCTGAAGAACGGCGAGATCGTCGAGATCCTCACGTCGAAGGGTCCGCACGGGCCCAGCCGCGACTGGCTCAACTTCGTCAAGAGCGCCTCCGCCAAGGAGCGGATCCGCAAGTGGTTCAAGAGCCAGCGCCGCGAGGAGAACGTGGCCAAGGGACACGACCTTCTGGACAAAGAGCTGCACCGCATGCACCGCGTGAACCTGGCCGATCTGCCCGAGCCTAAGCTGCAGGAGATCGCCAACCTGCACAAGTACGCGTCGGTCGACGATTTCATGGCGGCGATCGGCTACGGCGACCTCTCGCCGCACTCGGTCGTCATGCGCATGGCGCTCAACCTCGACACACCCGGCGGTGACCTGCGCACGATCCCTCTGATACCGCAGGTCCAGCCGTCGCCGCGAGTGCTGGTCCGCGGCGAGAAGGGAATCCTCACGAAGATCGCGACCTGCTGCCAGCCGGTGCCGGGCGACGCGATCGTCGGGTACATCACGCGCGGCAGGGGCGTGACGGTCCACCGAGCCGACTGCATCAACGCGGTGAACGCCCAGGACGTCGCGCGGATGGTGCCGGTCGACTGGGAATCGGACGCGACCCATCTCTACCCGGTCGCGATCAAGATCGAGGCATGGGACCGACAGGGTCTGATGCGCGACATCGCAACGGTGGTCGCCGAGAACCGCGTCAACATGTCCGCGCTCGAAGTCCACGTCTACGACGACAAGACGGCGGTCGTGTCTGCCACTGTAGAGATCGACTCGCTGGCGCAGCTCTCGCGCCTGATGGAAAAGCTCGAGAGCGTCAAGGACGTCCACACGGTCGCGCGCGAAGCCTCGTGAGGCTGCGCGTCGACGTCGCCACCGACAATCGATTCGGAACGAACTCCTACCTCGTGCAGGATGAGGACACCGGTGACGCCGTTCTCATCGACGCGAACGTGGATCCGGGGCAGATCGGTCGAATGGTCGGCGAGCGCAAGGTCAACCTCATCGCTGTGGTGCTGACTCACGCAGACGTCGACCACATCATGGGTCTGCCGCAGTTGATCGACGAGCTCGGGCCTTTCCGCGTGGCGGTCCATCACGCTGAGAAAGACGTGGTGACGCGCGGAATTCCGCTCCGGCGGCAAATCAACTTCAACCTGCCGAGGGTGACGGAGACCGACAGTCTCGAGGAGGGTGTCCCGTATCGAGCAGGTTCGCTCGAGTTCGATGTGCAGCACACGCCGGGCCACAGCCCGGGGGGAGTGACGTTGAAGATCGACGGCTACCTGTTCACAGGCGACGCGCTTTTCGCGGGGTCGATCGGACGGTCGGACTTCGAAAATTCTGACGGTGCAGCCCTTCTGGAGGGCATCCGCACCAAGCTGCTCACGCAGCCGGACGCCATGATCGTCTACAGCGGGCACGGTCCCGCGACCACGATCGGCCGCGAAAAAAAGATGAACCCGTTTCTTACTTAGTGGACCCCAAGGTCAGGACGACGATCAGCGCCGGCCCAAGAAGGATCAGCCACAGGGTCGGGAACACGCACCCGACGGTGGGGAGGAGGATCTTCAGCGAAGCGCGGGCCGCCTCGGTCCGGATCTTGAGCCGGCGCTTGACCCTCATCTGAGCCGCGTGCGCCGCGATGGTGCGAGCGATCGGCACCCCGGTCCGCTCCGCGTACAGGATGCCGCGCACAAGCGACGTGAAGTCGTCGATCCCGGTCGACTCCGCCATCTCTTCGAGCGCTTGCGCTCGGGGACGGCCCAACTGGATCTCGCGCAGGGCCCGCGCGACCAGGAGGGTCAACGAATCGTCCTGATGCCGCACGAGCTGCTCCAGCGCGCGGTCCAGGCCGAGCCCCGCCTCCATGCTGATCGCGACCACGTCGAGCGCGTTGGGCAGCGAGGCCTCGAGCTCGGTGCGCCGCTCCCGCACGACCTGCTCCAGCCAAAAGACCGGTGCGTAGAAGCCGACGGCCACGCCGATGAGGAGCGCGATGCCGATGGCGACAGGGGTGCCGACAAACACTCCGAACGCCAGCCCAACCGCGCCGAGGCCGGCCGCGGCCGCGATGCGCAGCGTCTGCAGCCCGGCGGGGTCGAGGCCGAGTGGGTTGCCGACGAAATCGAGCTGGCGGCGGTAGTGCACGGCCGCGGCGTCCGGCGTGAAGCGCATCGCCTGGCTGTCGAGCCAGCGCCGAAGCGGGCCGATGAGCCTCTCGGCGAGCGGCTTTTCGAGCTCGAGCGCGACAGCGCTCTGGCCGAGCCCGAGCTCCTGGCGCGCGAGGCGCTCGCGGGCGAGCGACGTCGCGTCACCGGCGCGCGAGGCGATGATCCCAATCGCCAGCAGATAGATGCCGGCCGCAGCGCCCGTGCCGATGATGAAAGGGAGCGCGCTCATGCGATCGCCGTCAGGCGGCGGGTGATCACGTTTCCGACGAAGAGCAGGAAGGCCGCGGTGATGAGGATCACCCAGCCGATCGGGTTGTAGAAGATGGGCCGGAAGTAGTCCGGCACGATGAAGTAGAGGATCGCCGCGGCGACGATGGGGAGGAGCGTGATGATCAGCGAGGTCGCGCGCGACTGAGCGGTCGCGGCCATGATCTCGGCGCGCATCTCGGCACGCTGTCGCATCGTGTCGGCGAGCGTGATCAGGATGGCGGGCAGGTCGCCGCCGATCGACCGCTGGATGGTGATCACCATGACCATCAGCTTCAGGTCCGCGCTGCCGATCCTCTTCACCATGTTGTTCAGCGCGCTGTCGAGCGACGCGCCGAGCTCGATCTCGCGGCGGGCGAGCATGAACTCGTCGGAGAGGGGCGGCCTCGCGTTGTCGGTCACCGCGCTCAGCGATTGGGCGACCGACTGGCCGGCTTTCATCGAGTTGGCGATCAGGTCCATTGCCTGGGGAAGGCCCACGTCGAACTGGCGGAGACGGTGCCCGCGCCGGTTGCGCAGGAAGAGATACGGCGCGATATATCCGACGGCGGCGAGGACGACGAAGGCGGGGTTGAAGCCGAAGCGGAGGAGGCCAAGCACCGCGAGGAGCAGGGCCGAGAGCCCCTGCAGGATTCGGAACTCGTAAGGCCTCAGCTCGATGTCGGCGCTGATCAGGTCCTTCTGCAGCCTGCTGATTCGCAGCTCCTCCTGGATCCACGACGGAGTCCCGGTCGGCTCGAATCGCCGGCGGAGCTGCTCGCGGACGTCGGCCAGGGTGCGGTACGAGGCGCGCACAGATTCCTGGGGGCCGGCCAGCTGCTGGCTCCGGACCAATCCGTAGACGACGAGGCCGACGCCGATCGCGGCCACCGCCGCGACCAGGAAGATCGCCGTGCTCAACTTGCTATGGGGTCGTGAAGTGCCAGCGCTTGTCGACCTCGAGCGGCCCGACGCCGCCGGCCGACGCGAGCTCTGGGCATTTGTCTGAAGGCTGGGTCGGCACAGTTTGGTAGTCGTGGTACGACTCGAGCTCGTACTTCATCGTCGCGTTGTTCAGGAGCCAGAAGAGCAGCTCGGAGTCGCAGCTGGTCATCATCACGGTGAGGCTGCTCGTCACCGCCGCGCCGCCCGTGGGGGCCTGGTTGCTCGCCGGTCCGACCCTGAGCACATAGACATCGCGAAACACGGTCCGCACGGACGCGAAGCCCGGGCTCTGGCCGAATATCGCGGTGTTGAGGGTGGCGATCATGCTGATGCGGTCGCCCGCCTGCACGTAACCGCCGACCCCGACCTGCTCGTTCGTCGGGACGGTCACCGCAACCCAGCCGTGCGGGATCGGGAGGTAGGCGACGTCGCTGCTGCTCAGCAGGTCGCCCGACGGTGCGATCAGGTTGGCGCTGATCGGCGAGGTGGCGGGGATGTCGACCCTTGCCGCTTTGCCGGCGACGTCCCTCACGGCGACGAAGTAACCGGGCGGCGCCGGGTTGATGCTGCTGAGCATCAGGTCGGACTCCTGGATCACCGTCCGCGCCTTGATGTCGTGGCTCGCGACGACCACCTTCGTGCCCCCGCTAGTGCTCTGGAGGTAGGGAAGGCTGGCGATGCCCGCGGCCGTCGCGAAAGCGAGCACCGCGAGGACGGCGCCGATGACGATGTAGAGCCGCCCGCGCCGCGGCCTAGCGAGTGCAGAGGAGGCTGTCGACACTTAATTGCCGCGCAAGCCTCGCAAAAGGGACGCCGGAACGCAACTCATTCGACGAGAACGGCCTCCACCACAGCCGTGTTGATCCCGTAGTCGCTGCCCACGGCGGTCCCCGTGCCGGCCGCCGCTGAAGCGGTCAGGGTGCCGCAGGCGAGCGTTCCGTCGAGCGTGCTGGTCCCGTTCACGGTGTCCGTGCAGGTGCTGGGGAAGTAGACCGAGCCCAGCAGCCAGTGCTTGGCCGCGGCGCCCTTGATCGCGAACTGACCGGTGTTGCTGGGAGGAGCCCAAATCAATAGGTTCCAGCACGCTCGGTCGCCGCTCGGGCACCAGGCCGACCCTGCGCACGCGGCCGCGTCCGCGGCGGGCGACTGGGAGCACGGGGCCGCAAACCACGTGAAGCCGCCGCCGGCCGGGTCGGCGGCCGCGTTGGGCGGGCAGGCCGAGATCGAGCAGGGGGTCGACCCGAACTGGCTGGCGCTACCGGCCCCCGCCGCACACGTGCCGGACGAGAACCCGGCCTGGTTGACGAACTCGAGGGTCACGTCCCGAGCGAGCAGGGTGTTGCCGTTGAGGCAGATCCCGCCGCCGCCGGAGAAGCCGTTCCCGTTGAAGTAGTAGAACCCGGGATCCAGCACCGCGCCGTTGGGGACGACACCGGCAGCGGGCTTGAACGTCGCCATGGTCAGCGACCACAGGCTGGCCTGGCTCGTGGTCACGGTTTCGCTCTGAACTCCGATCGCGGCGTTGGCGCGGTACTCCGAGGCGAACCCGGCGGTCGCGTCGTTGACCAGGCTCGTGTAGGTGCCGGCGGGTGTGAACGTCTGCCCGGCGGGGATCTTGAATCCGTCGCTCGTGATCACCAGCTCGTTGGCCTGCGTCGTCGCGCCGCCGGTCGCGATCACGGCAGTCGTCGCGGCGATCGGCAGGGTCGTGGTGCCTGTCTGGTCGAGCGGCGAGACGGCCGCGGCGCCGCTCCATTCGGTCATCTGCGCGGCGACGTCGACGACGGCGGGCACCACCGTCCAGGTGGCGGTCGTGATTCCGCCCGGGTTGTTCGGGTAGTACCAGACCTCGTTCCAGCCCTCGCCCGCCTGTTGCGCGCTGGCGGCGAGCACCCAGCCCGCAGGCCCGTTGATCGAGTTGGCGCCGTCGTTCGACCTCACGGTCGCGACCAGCAGCGTCCCGGCCAAACTCGCCGCGGGGAGGGTCGGGTTGACGAAGTGGTCCGCCAGCGTGAGCTCCGCTCCAATCTGGCGGTTCGAGATGCTCCCCGTCGACCCCAGGTTGCCGACGTCGAGGTAGGTGTAGCAGCCCTTCTTGAAGTGGACGTAGCCGGCGCCGTCCAGGGTCGGCGGCGCCGCGTTCCCGGTGCCGACCGTGACGCCGTTGACGACGACGTTGCCGTAGACGCCCGCGGAGCCGCACGCGACTCCGCCTGGCAAGGTTGCCGTTATGGCCGGGTCGGTGTTGGGATCGGGGGGCTGGCTGGTCGAAAGCGTGGCGACCGGCCGGGGAGCGGTGCCGGCGGCGCACGGGTTGGGGTTGATCGCGGCGTCGCCCGCCGACAGAAACGCGCTGACGCCGGTCGTGCCACATGTCGTGGCCGTGTGCCCCGACAGCTCGTATCCGTCCGCGCAGATCGCGTTGCTGGAGCCGGTGTTCGCCCCCGCGACGCACAGGCCGCCACCACCTAGCCACGACTGACCGTTCGCGTAGACGGACGCGTTGCCGAGGTCCGAGTAGGTGCCCGAAGCGGCGTCGAAGCGCGTGTGCGCGTAGACGGCGCAATTACCGCTGAGCGTGATCGCGTTCTGGGTCGCGATGCTGCCGCCGACGTTGAACTGGCCGCCGGTGCACGAGAGCGTCGTGGCCGAGACCGCGGCGGTCGAACCGCTCAGCTGCTGCGCGACGGCGCGGCGCGTGACCGTCGTGTTCGGGGCGCCCAAGTAGCTGCCGAAGGAGATCGGCAGGGAAAGGGTGAGGATGACCTCGACCTGCTGCTGGTGCGCACGGTAGGGGTAGTGGACCGTCTCGCTGAGACCGCCGGCGAAGGTGTCGCTCCCCGTGTACGGCGGGGCGCATGTGCCGGCCGCGATGCCCAGCGCGCCTGTCCGAGTCCGCTGCGTGGCGAGAAAGTTGTCCGCCTCGGTGATGACCATGGTCGCCGAGGGTGCGCCGCATCCGACGCCGATCTTGAGCGCCGCGTCGAGCGCGGCCTGGTCGGCGAGCTGCTGGAGCTGGTTGCGCTGCCACTCGACCGACCCGACGAGAAGGACCAGCGCGGCCGATCCGATGAGCGCGACAAGCCAGACGGCGACGATCACCATCAATTGCCCGGACTGGGATCGACTCCGCGAGGGGGCGACGGCTTTCATTCAGTACTCCAGCCGCTCGACGGATTGGGAGTCGAACGTGATGACGCTCGGTATGCCCAGCAATGTCGTCAGCACCGGCATCCACCTGACCTTCAGGTCGACGACCACGACCTGATGGCCCGACGTGCGCACGGCGGCGCCGTTGACCGCGGCGCACGTGGGACAGCTCCACCGCGGGTTCGGGTTCCCAGGTGTCGAATCGAGCTCATAGATGAAGACGTAGACCGTGCTCGCGTTCGTGCCGCCGGCCAGAGTGATGGTGCCGGGGAGAAGCGGGTTGGCGTTGGCGACGAACGAGCCGTATGAGGGGGCCGAGCTGATCCCGGCCGAGTCCTGGTAGACGACCGACATGCCCAGCGGATCGGCCTGGTGGGCGACGTTCAATAGGGGGCTGAGCGAGCACGGTATGGTCAGCGCGGTGCAGTTGGGGGGCAGCGTGTTCGAGCCGCTGTAGTAGGAGAGGGCCGCCTGGCGTGCCATGTCGCGCGACGTGCCCTGGAGCATCGTATTGATCAGCACGCCGCGGCCCAGGTCGACGGTCGCGCCGATCATGATCAGGATGATCGGCGAGATGAGCGCGAACTCGACCAGGGTCTGCGCGGCCATCCACCTGGTTGACGAGCGGCGTGTGCGCGGATGCATCGCGAGGGTCACCAGGCCGTCGTGGCGCGGCTCGACCCCGAGATGGTGATCCCGCCTCCGAGGAGATTGAGGTCGCTGAAGCCGTAGTAGACGGCGACGTCGACCTCCGACTGGTACAGCGTGGGGATGGAACCGGTGCAGTTCGCGCTGGAGCCGCAGTAGACCGCGACCACAGCCTGGCCGGGCGTCGGGGCTGCGTAGTCGGTGCCGACGACGAAGGGCGGCGCGTGGTTGACCTGGGTGGCGCATGCGATTGAGGACGCGGGGGTGACTGCGGCGGCGAGGTCCGCCTTGATGATGTCGCACATCGCCGTGATGCCCGGCCCGTTGGTCGACGATGTCTTGCCGGCTACGTAGCGCGCCCCGTCGCGCGCCGCGTCGGAGGTCGCCACGGCGAACGAGTAGCCACGTCCCATCTCGAGCATGCCGGCGACGAGGAGGACGAGCACCGGCAGCGCGATGGCGAACTCCACCAGCGCCTGGCCACCCTGACGCTTACCCATCGAGCTTGAGGCTGGCCATGATCACCCGCGCGATCTCGGTCGCTCCGCGCGACACCACCGACGACGGGTCGTGTTGCAGGACGAGTCCGCCCGCGAGCGTCGAATCTTCCGGCCGCGAGTCGTCGAAGCCGACGATCACGGACATCTTGCGGCCGAGGATCGTCTCGACGGCCGCCCTGTCGAGCGGCGGGTGGGGAGTGCGCTGGTTCAGCACGAGCTCCATGCGGTTGTCGGGCACGTTCATGATGTCGCGGAAGATCGCCAGCGACCGGCGCGCGTCAGTCATGGCGGCGATCTCCGGCGGAATCACAGTGACGAGGCACTCGGCGCGCTCGATCACGGCGAGGGCCGACTCCGAAAGCGAGGTGCCGAGGTCGACCACGATCACCTTCTGCCATGCAATGACCACATCGAGAACGCGGCCGACCAGCTCGGCGGTCATCACGTCGACCTCCTCCGGCCGCAGCGTTCCGGGCAGCACGCCCATCCCGGTGCGGTGGTTGACGATGTTGCCCCGGAGCACCGCCTCGAAGTCCACCGCCGCGGCCTTCGAGGCGCTGGCGATCGAGCCGGTTGCGATCAGGTCCGCGAACAGCGCGGCGTGGCCGAATGGCGCGCCGAGGTCGATCAGCAGGACCTGGCGAGGGAACTTGCGGGCGAGCGCGGCCGCCGTGTTGATGGCGAGCGTGGTCGTGCCCGACCCCCCCTTGGCGGAGAAGAAGGCCACGATTGGCGCCGCCGTCCGAGAGGCGGTCTGGACCTCGATCGCGGCCGCGGCGGAGAGCTCCTGCTCCCACATCTTGTCGAGCGTCAGCGCCACCTTCTCCACCTCGGGCCCCAGGCCCTCGAGTAGGCCGTCCCGGTCCAGGGTCAGGAGCCTCGCCTCGGTCAGCCCGTAGATGTTGGTGACGTAGCGCCCGCCGGTCCGCTTAGCCGGCAGGATCACCAGGTCTCCCGGGCTCGGCCTTCGGGTGATCAGGACCTTTCCTGTGGCGTCTGTGATCGACTCTTCGGCCTGTCCGGAGGCCAGGAAGACGACGATGTCGCCGCCCTGGCCGCCGAGCCTGAGCGTGTCCCGGGCGGCCAGGCCGACCGGGCGCATCCGGCGGGCCAGCGCACGCAAAATGCCGTCGTTTAGCTCTGAGAAAACGGAGGACATCTCCAGGATGCGCATCCGCATCTGGAGTGCCGACGGCGCCTGCTCTCCGGCGGGTTCGCTGCCGCGGGCGCCCACCTGACCTCTTTCTTCCTCCCGCGCCCGCTGTAAGGTTTCATGAACCTCACGGGCGTTCAAAACGCCGATACTGTACCAACCCCCCCTCAGATGGACTCCCCGCAACGCAGCAACGGCTCAAGTACGAGGCCCGTACTGACGGCCCAACCGCGCGCCGCCGGCCGGTCCCGGGTGGCCGGGCGCGTTGACCGAGTGCTTAACAGCGCCATCGCCGGGGAGCGCGCCTCCGTCCTCAACGTCACCGCCAAGGAGATGCTGGCCGATCCGTTCGCCGTGGCGGGGGTCTTTTGGGCGGCGCTGGAGCGCCCGGGCGTCGGGGTGATGGGCCACTGGATGGTCCATGAGCTGCTCCGCCGCTCGAACCTCCACGACGATCTGGTCAACGCGCTCGCCAGCCCGGACCCCATGACCCGGGCGGGGGCTGCCCGGATCTGCGGAGCCGCCCGGCTGACCGAGGCGGTCCTGTGGATCGACGACCTCATCGCGGACCCGAACCCTCATGTCCGCGACTCGGCCGTCCGGGCCATGGCCCAGATTGGCGGCAGCCGGGCGGTCGACGCGCTGATGGCGCGGTCGGACACCATCCCGCTCTACCGCCTGGCAATCGCCCTCTCGCTGGCCGTCACGGATTTCGACATCGAAGGGCTGGTGCGCAAGCCGAAGGACGAGCGCACGGCGCTTGCCACGGTGCTCGCCTGTGGACTCCGCCGGGACGTCCTGCGAGTCCCGGCCCTGCTGGGCATCGCCCATGACCGGCGCTGGCCGAAGCAGGTCCGCGTCGCGGCGACGAAGTCCCTGGCGATGATCGCCGACCGTTCGGCCGCGGACGGGCTGAAGCGCCTGGCGGAGTCCGAGCCCGACCCCGCCGTCAAGCTCGCCGCCGAACGGGCGCACCGCAGGCTCGTCCGGCGGGCCGTGGGCAAGCCTCGATGAAGCTGTCGGAGCGCTTCGACCGCCGCTATCAGCAGCCGCCGGGCACCACTGAGGCGCCCTCGGCGCCGCAGGCACCGGTGACCGGGCCCCTGACGCCGGTCGACGGCGTGCCGACGATCGCGCCGGTCGAACGCCGAGCCGTGGCACGCGAGGGCGCGGTCCCGGTCGCCACTGCGACGGTCGAGGCCCCGCTCCGTCCGGTCGAAGCCCCGGGCACCCTGAGCCCGGCCCTGGCGGCGGCGAAGGCGGAGATCCACGCGGAGCTGCTCCGGAGGCATGCCGCCGCCATCGACATCACGAACCGGGCGGGGATCAGGCGGCTGCTGATGCAGCTCACGGAGGACCACTTCCGCGCCAAGCCGCCCGCCGCGCTCGTCACCGCAGTCGACCGCGAGCGCCTGGTCGAGATCCTCTTCGACGAGGTCATCGGGCTCGGCCCCCTCGAGGCGCCGCTCCGCGACCCCGACGTCACCGAGATCATGGTCAACCGGCCGGAGCAGATCTTCGTCGAACGCCGGGGCAAGATCGAGCTGACCAACCTCGCCTTCGAGGACGAGGCGAGCTTGCGCCGCGTGATCGACCGCATCGTCTCCACGATCGGCCGCCGCGTCGACGAGTCCGAGCCGATGTGCGACGCCCGACTGAAGGACGGATCGCGCGTCAACGTCGTCATCCCCCCGGTCGCCATCTACGGCCCGTGCCTGACCATCCGCAAGTTCGGGCGCGAGGTGTTGACGCCCGAGAAGATCGTCGCCACAGGCGGCTCGAGCGAGGCGATCCTCGAGTACCTCGACGCCGTGGTGAGGACGCGGTTGAACGTCATCGTGTCGGGCGGCACCGGATCGGGGAAGACAACGCTGCTCAATGTGCTGTCCGGTTTCATCCCGAGCAACGAGCGCATCGTGACCTGCGAGGACGCAGCCGAGCTGCGCCTGCGGCAGGTGCACGTGATCAGCCTCGAGTCGAAACCCGCCAACGTGGAGGGCCACGGCCAGATCATGATCCGCGACCTCGTGCGCAACTCTCTGCGCATGCGCCCGGACCGCATCATCGTCGGCGAGGTGCGTGGTGGTGAAGCGCTGGACATGCTGCAGGCGATGAACACGGGCCACGACGGGTCGATGAGCACGCTTCACGCGAACAACCCACGCGACGCCATCAGCAGGCTCGAGACGTTGGTGCTGCTCGCCGGCAGTGAGCTTCCCTCGCGCGCGATCCGCGGGCAGATCGCGTCGGCGATCAACGTCGTCGTGCAGACGGAGCGGCTGCGCGGCGGAGCCCGCAAGATTGTCAGCGTCGCGGAGCTGCTCGGGATGGTGGACGGCGAGATCGCGCTGCAGGAGATGTTCGCTTTCCGACAGGTCGCTGTGACCCCGGACGGGCGCGCGGTCGGCTACCACACCGCGACCGGACAGCGCTCTAATTTCCTGGCGCATTTCCAGAGCAACGGCGTCGAGCTGCCGGCGTCGATGTTCACGCCCACCAATCAGCCTCCGATGGAGCAGCTCTACTGATGAGCGAATTGGTCCCGCCCGAGAAGGCGCAGGCCGACGGCCACCACCGCGTCATCACCGTCGACGCGGAGCTCCTGGCCGACGTAGGACACCAGCTTCGCAACCAGCTCAATGCGGTGGTGGGCGCTGCGGGCCTGCTGTCCTCTGGCGCCGAGACGAGCGAGGAACGCGAGCTGGCCGCGATCGTCGAGGCCGGCGCTGAAGAGGTCGCGCGGATCGTGGACGACGTCCTCGACGCGGCCACCATGGAGGGCGGCGGCTTCGAGCTTGCCCTTCATCCGTTCGACGTGCGGTCCGCGGTCGAGAGCTGCCTCGCGCTCATCTCGGACGCGGCGGCCACCCGCAGCTTGGACGTTTCTTTCACCCCAGCCCCCGACGTGCCGAACGTGGTGATCGGCGATTCGCGGCGCCTCGAGCAGATCCTGCTGACACTGCTGCACGCCGCGGTCGATCGCACATATCGCGGTGGCATCGGCGTCGAGCTGAGCTTCGAAGACAAGGGTGGCCTGGTCGCGCTGCACTTCAAGATCCGCGACACAGGGCGCGGCGTGCCGGCCCGCATCCTGCGCGGCGGCCTTGACGGCGTCACCGGGCCCTACGACAAGCTCGAGCCCGGCGATCGACTCGCGGTCCTGAGCCTGCGCACGACGAAGCAGCTCGTCGAGATGATGGACGGTGAGCTGCGCGTCGAGCAAGGTGGGGTGGAGGCAGGCCCGGATGCCGGCACCACCTTCGACTTCACGATCCTCGCGGAGATGATGCCCGCTTCAGTTGCCACCACGCAGATGACGCTCGAGGCGATGCGCGTCCTGGTGGTGGCGGCGGATCCGACTGAAAAGCGCGTGCTGACACTCCAGGTCGAGCAGTGGGGCGCCAACGCGACCTCGGCCACGCCGGAGGAGGCGCTGGCCGCGATTCAGGCCGGCCGGCCGTTCGACATCGCCCTCATCGAGCACCGCGCGCCGGCGGTCGACGGGTTTGAGATCTCGGCCGCGCTGCGCAAGCTGCGCCGGCCCGACCAGATGCCCATCGTGCTCATCGCCTCCGGCGCCCCGGGCGCAGGCGAAGCGGCGGCGGCCGACAGCGGGGTCATCCAGGCGATGCTCACCAAGCCGGTGCCGCCTCGCACGCTCCACGACGTGATGATCCAGGTCGGCTCGCACGGCGAACCCGCGCCGGCTCGCGAGGTGCAGATGGAGACCACGCCGGGCTCTCTGCGCGTCCTGATCGCGGACGACAACGCACTGAACCAAAACCTGTTGAAGCGGCTCGTCGGCAAGCTCGGCCACAAGGTCGACGTGGTCTCGAACGGCCGCGAAGCCGTCGCTGCCGTCGCCCAGCAGCCCTACGACGCCGTGCTGATGGACGTGCTCATGCCCGAGATGGACGGCCTGGCCGCCGCGGAAGCCATCTGCCGCCGCTGGCCTCGAGGCAACCGGCCGCGCCTCATCGCGCTGACTGCGATGGCCGGCCCCGGCGATCAGGAGCGCTGCCTGCGCGCGGGTTTCGACGACTACATGAGCAAGCCCGTGCACCTGGAGGACCTGACCGAAGCGTTCAAGGCCGCGGTCGGCTACCGGACCAACCGGGAGCAGGTTGGGCTTTAGGCTGAGCCTCAGCTGCGGAGGCGGTGGTCCAGCCGGTCCTCGTGCGTCGCGCGGCGCCCGGCACGCGCTTCGAGATAGACCACGATGATGACGATCATGCCGCCGAGCACCATCAGCCCGCCGAGGGCCTCGGCGTCGGTGCCGCGCGGCTGCACGATGATCTGGACCATCGCGGCGCCGAAGACCAGGATGTAGCTCAGGCCGAGCAGCCGCACCCGTGGCGCGACCGCAACGGTCTCGTCGCCGCGCCACGGACGCTTGCCGATGATCAAGAGGTAGGCGCCGGTCAGCAGCGCAAGCGAGGCAAGGACGATCGTGATGAGCTGGATGTAGGCCGTGGTCACCGGCCGGTGAGTTTAACCGCCAAAGACCCCCACAAACTCAGATGCTTCGCAGTGAGTTTGCGGGGACCCCCTTGAAAAAACCCGAGATTCTTACAATCGAACACTCCGATGCCTCGCTCCGAACCGATGAAAGCCGCCCGTGGAGTTCGCGACATCCTTCCGGCCGCGATACCGCTGTGGCGGCAGGCGGAGGAGGGTGCGGCGGACGTCGCCAAGAGGTTCGGCTACCAGGAGATCGCCACGCCGATCATCGAGCAGTTGGAATTGATCCAGCGCGCCGGCGAGGACACCGACGCCGTGGCGAAGGAGCTCTACCGCCTGGAGAAGCGCGGATCGCAGGACCTGGCGCTCCGCCCGGAGGCGACCGCGGGCGTCGTACGTGCCTACTTCGAGGGCGGCCTGAACCAGGGCCCTCAGCCCTCGCGTCTTTATTTGATCGGCCCGATGTTTCGCCACGACAAGCCGCAGAAGGGCCGCTATCGCCAGTTCTTCCAGTTCAACGTGGAGGTCATCGGCGGCGGCAGCGCCGGTTTCGACGCCGAGGTGATCGAGCTCGCCGGCGCCTGGCTCGATGAGGTCGGCGCGGGCGATCTCCGCCTCGAGCTGAACTCCATCGGAGACGGCAAGTGCAGGCCGGCCTACCTCGAGCGGTTGAAGGAGTACTACCGGCCGCTCAAGTCGAGACTCCACGCCGACTCTCAGCTCCGTCTCGAGCGTAATCCGCTGCGCCTGCTCGACTCCAAAGTGCCGCAGGAGCAGCCGTTCAAGGCCGGCGCCCCGAAGATCACCGACCACCTTTGCCCGGAATGCGCCGCGCACTGGGCGGCCGTCCGGCGCCTGCTCGACGCGGCGGGCATCGAGTACCAGGTGAATCCCTACCTGGTGCGCGGCCTCGACTACTACACGCGCACGGTGTTCGAGTTCTATCCGGGCGGGGCGACAGGGCAGCAGGACGCGCTGGCTTCGGGCGGACGCTACGACGGCCTGGCAGAGGCGGAGGGCTGGCCGTCGACACCCGGTGTGGGGTTCGCCGGCGGGATCGACCGGGTGACCGAGCTGATGGCGTCAAGCGGCGAGGCGGTGGTCGCGAGGCCGGCGGCAGACGTGGTGGTACTGCCCGATGGAGACCTTGCGGTCGAGGCGGCCGAGGTCGCGCGGATCTGCCGCGGCGTGCGATCGACCGCGGTCGACTACGAGCCGAGGAGCCTGGCGGCGAAGATGCGCGCCGCCAACAAGCTCGGCGCGAAGTTCGTCGTGCTGCTCACTCCGGAGGACGCGGCAAAGCGGACCGCCCGCCTGCGCGACATGTCGAGCGGCGAGCAGACTGACCTGGAATGGGTAGAGTTGCCGACTCGCCTCGCATGAGTGGGTTTTCCGCCCCGCACTGCGGCTCGTTACGCGCGACCGACGAAGGCCGCGAGGTGGAGCTCTACGGCTGGGTCGCGCGCCGGCGCGACCAGGGCGGCCTGATCTTCATCGACCTGCGCGATCGGTGGGGGTCGGTGCAGGTGGTGTTCAACCAATCCACCTCACCCCAGGCGCACGCGAAGGCGTCCGACCTGCGGTCGGAGTACGTCGTGCGGATCACCGGCACCGTGGCGCGACGCCGCCACGGCGCGGAGAATCCGCGCCTGGCGACGGGCGAGGTGGAGGTTGTCGCGTCCGACGTCGAGGTGCTCAGCGCCTCTGAGACGACGCCGTTCCCGATCGAGGATCTCGAGGAACCGGACGAGAAGACCCGCCTCGAGTACCGCTACCTCGACCTGCGGCGACCGCGCATGACGAGGATGCTCGAGCTCCGGAGCCAGGTCAACAAGATCATCCGCGACTTCATGGAGCGCAACGAGTTCATCGAAGTCGAGACACCGATCCTGACCCGAAGCTCGCCGTCCGGAGCTCGCGACTTCCTCGTTCCGGCGCGCCTGCACCCGGGCAACTTCTACGCGCTGCCGCAGGCGCCGCAGATGCTGAAGCAATTGCTGATGGTCTCGGGCGTGCAGAGGTACTACCAGATCGCTCGGTGCTTCCGCGACGAGAACCTGAGGGCCGACCGTCAGCCGGAGTTCACGCAGCTCGACCTCGAGATGTCGTTCTGCGACGAGGAGGACGTCTTCTCGCTGATCGAAGGACTCTTCGCCGAGCTGTGGCAAACCATCCTGGGCGTCAGCCTGGCCGCTCCGTTTCCGCGCCTCGACATCAAGGAGTCGTACCTGCGCTACGGAACGGACAAGCCGGACCTCCGCTACGAGCTGGAGATCGCGGACCTCGGCGCCGCGCTGGGCGAGACCAAGGCAGAGACCTTCCGCAAGGTCCTGGCCTCGGGCGGCGTCGTGCGCGCACTCTCCGTGCCCAATGGCAAGGACCTCGCGAGGCGCGAGCTCGACGAGCTCGTCACCGTGGCGAAAGGCGCGGGCGGACAGGGCCTGGCGTGGCTGCCTGGACCTCTCGACAAATTCGTGAGCGAAGAGGAGATGGGCGAGATCCGACGCCTGACCGGTGCCGGCGCGAGCGACCTGGTCCTCGTCGTGGCCGATCGCCGGCGCAAGGCGGAGACCGTCATGGGCCTGATCCGCCAGGAGGTGGCGCGCCGCCGCAAGCTCGTCCGCGAGAGCGAGTGGAAGTTCCTGTGGATCAACCCCACATACCTGTTTGAAGAGGACGACCAGGGCAAGCTCACCTACGCGCATCACCCATTCACGCGCCCCTTCGATGAGGACATGTCGTTCGTCGAAGACCGGCCATACGACGTGAGGGCGCACGCGTACGACATCGTGTGCAACGGCTACGAGCTCGGCGGCGGGAGCTTGAGGATCTACGACCCGGCGATGCAGGAGCGCGTGTTTCAGCTCCTGGGCATGCCGCTCGAAACGATTCGCGCTCGGTTCGGCACCCTGCTGCGGGCATTCACCTACGGCGTGCCGCCGCATGGAGGCGTCGCGCCGGGCATCGACAGGATCGTGATGATGCTCGGGGGGACGGACAACATCCGGGACGTGATCGCTTTTCCCAAGACGCAGTCGATGTCCGACCTGATGCTGGGCGCGCCTTCCGAGGTGGATCCGGAACAGCTCGAAGAGCTGCACGTCAAGGTCGAGCAGCCAAAGAAGGGTCAGTCGTAGGATTGGGGCTGCTCCCGAAGACTGCGGCCATGTGCGCGTTGCCCAACAGTCGATCATTAGGGACCCCGGAGTCCGGACGGCCGACCACATGCCCGCTTGGACGGGACTTGGAGAGCCCAGGCAGGGGACCCACCTGAGCATGCTCAGGACAACCCACCGCCGCTCGTCGGAGGGAGCGCTTCTCCTCCTCACCTTGTGGGGAGGTGTCGGGCGAAGCCCGACGGAGGGGGCGAGCCCTCGCTGAGATACATCCCCCCAGGGACCATCGTGGCCGTCCTGCTGGTCCTGATCGCCTCCCAACTCTTCTTCGCTTTCCTGCCCTACCGCCGGCGCGCCTACCTGCCCATCCTCCTGATGACAGCGCTCGGCTTCGCCCTCGGCCAGGGCTGGGACTATCTCGGGCTGCCGTCCTGGCGGCTCGGCCAGACCAACCTGGTCCCCGCGCTCCTCTTCGCCCTGCTGCTCCAGCCGCTCGCGCGGTTCGTGCCGCGACCAGGCGGACAGACCCAAGAGCAACCCAAGGAACCGAGGCCGAGCAACTCGAACCCGCGCACTTAAGATTGCCTGTGTGTTTGCCGCCTCGGCACGAAGGGTATTCAGTCGATGAGCAGTCAGAGCTTCATGTGGATTGCGTTCGGGGTGGCCGCCCTACTCGTGGCGCTCGCCCTGGCCGCGCTGCTGTTCAGGCTGCGCGGCACGCTTGGTGCGGTGGAAGAGCTGATCGACACGACCAACGAAGAGATGAAAGAGACATTGCCTGAGGTGCGGCAGACGATCGTGAACGTCAACGACATCACGTCTGGTGTCAACGTCGGTCTGCGGACCGGAGGCCGTGGATTGGCCGCGTTTGGGCGTGGCGTCAAAGCCGCGGTTCATGGCGTCAAGGTGGCGGGTGAAAGTCTTGTTCGCTCAGTGAAAGGAGGCTAGCGATGGCTGATGAGAGCAACGGCGGCGGCGGCGGTTTCGGCTGGTTCATCCTGGGCGGCCTGATCGGCGTGGCGGTCGGCGCGTACATCGCGTCCGGTCCGGGCAAAGAGCAGATCGACAGCTTGCGCAGCAAGACGATCGAGCTGAGCGGAAGCGAGCCCGTGCAGCGGGCGCGCGAGGCGGCGGGACGGGCGCGCGACATGGTCAGCGATCCGAACCACCCGGTCGGCAAGGCGATCCAGGATGGGGTCGCGGCGGCCAAGCGAAAGCGTGAAGAGCTCGAGGCCGGCGCCGCGCGCAAGATGCAGCGGACGACCGACCTGGAGGCATAGGCACCGAACATGGCGAAGCGCCACCTGGCCGAGCTCAAGATCCCCGCGACACCGGCGTTCATCCCGGTGGCCAAGCGAGTGGCGACGACCTTGGGCGGCCAATTGGGGCTCAGCCTCATGGACCTCGACGAGCTGGCGATCGCCTTGACGCAGGCATGCGACAGCGCGATCGGAGCGGCCGTCGACCTGGGCACACCGGCCGACCTGAAGCTGACGTACTTCGCCACCAACAGGGCGCTCGTGGTTGACGTCGACCTCATACCGACGGGTGACGCGCTGTCACTGCCGGCGGCCAAGCACGATTCGCAAATCGACCCGGAGCTGCAGCGCCTCGCCTACGAGATGATCCGCTGCTTCGTCGATGACTTTCGACCGGTCATCGAGCCACGTACGGGACACGTGAGCTTCCGGATGGTCAAGCACCTGGCCGGCTGAACTTCGCCAAGCGCGTTAACTAGTTAGGTGTCTTCGTCGTCGGCGCGGATCCCGCGCGAGGAGCTGCGGGCCCTCCATCGCCGCTACAGGGAGAGCACGGACCCGGCCGAACGGGACCGGATTCGCGCACAGCTCGTCGATGCCTATCACGACTTCGTCTATTTCCTGGCGCGCAAGTTTCAGAACCGCGGTGAGCCGCTCGACGACATCGCGCAGGTCGGATATCTCGGCCTGATCAAGGCGATCGAGCGTTTCGACCCCGACCTGGGCTACGAGTTCACGACCTTTGCCACGCTGACAGTCGCGGGCGAGATCAAGCGCTACTTCCGCGACAAGGGCACCGCGATCCGTTTCCCCCGCCGGCTGCAGGAGCTCCATCAGTCGGTGCTCCGCGTCAACGAGCAGATGAAGAACGAGCTCGGTCGCGAGCCGACGGTGGGCGAGCTGGCCGAACGCCTCGGCGTCTCGCCCGACGACGTGACGGAGGCGATGGAGATTGGCCCAGCTTACATTCCGTTGTCGCTCGACCAACCTATCGCGAGCGGCGACGGCCAGGACGCGCGCGCGGTCGCGGAGCAGATCGGCGGGGCCGACCCGGAGCTCGAACGCGTCGAGATGCGCGACGTGCTGGACCGCGCGATGGAGCACCTGACGCCGCGTGAGCGGTCCATCATGGCCATGAGGTTTTACGAGCAGATGTCCCAATCGGAGATCGCCCGCCGGCTGGGGATCAGCCAGATGCACGTGTCGCGCCTCCAGCGGGCGGCGCTCGAGCAATTGCGCAAGTACGTGCCGGTAGAGAGCGCGCAGGAGTAGGTTGCCGCTCCTCGAGTCGGACGCGCCGTCCGATCCACTCCAGCTTTTCCGGCGCTGGTACGGGGAGGCGGAGAAGGCGGGCGCTCCCCAGCCGGACGCCATGGCTCTCGCCACTTCGGGACCGCGTGGACCGTCCGCGCGCATGGTGCTGTTCAAAGGAATCGAGGACGGCTCGTTCCTCTTCTACTCCAACCACGACAGCCGCAAGGGTGCCGATCTGCGGGCGGACAATCGCGCCGCGCTGGTCTTCTACTGGTTCGCCACGCACCACCAGGTCAGGGTGTCGGGCACGACGCGCCGGCTGAGCCGCGCGGCTTCGGGTGCCTATTTCGCGACGCGCCCGCGCGGCGCGCAGCTGTCGGCGCTCGCGTCGCGGCAGAGCCGTGTCGTGCGGTCGCGCGACGTCCTCGAGACGGCCGTGCTCGACCTGGACGCCAGGTATCCGGACGAGGTGCCGCTGCCCGCCGATTGGGGCGGCTACGCGCTGCGGCCCCGGTGGATCGAGTTCTGGGAAAGCCGCCAGGACCGCCTCCACGACCGCCTCCGCTACTTCCGTCGCCCCGGCGGCCTTTGGCGCATCGAACGGCTCGCCCCCTAAACTGAGTTCGCCCCGTGACCGGGAACGAGATCCGCAAACGTTTTCTAGAGCATTTCGCGAGCCGGGAGCATCTGGTCTTGCCTAGCGCGCCGCTGGTGCCGCACGGCGACCCGAGCACGCTCTTCATCTCGGCCGGAATGCAGCCGCTCCAGCCCTACTACCTGGGCTTGAGTAAGCCGCCCGCGCCCCGGCTGGCTTCTGTCCAGAAATGCTTTCGCGCGGTCGATATCGACGAGGTCGGTGACCGGACGCACACGACGATGTTCGAGATGATGGGCAACTTCGCGCCCACCGGTGCGTACTTCAAAGACACGGCCATCCCGCTGGCCTGGGAGCTGGTTCACGACACGTTCATGTTGCCCGTCAACCGGTTGCGCATCACGGTCCATCCCACCGACGACGAGGCGCTCAAGATCTGGACCGAGAAGATAGGGATGCCATCCGATCGCATCCACAAGATGGAAGGCAACTGGTGGGGTCTCGGCCGCGGCCCATGTGGTCCTGACTCGGAGATCTTCTACGACCTCGGTCGCGAGGTAGGCTGCGGTCAGCCCGATTGCGAGCCGGACCACTGCGACAGGTACCTCGAGATCTGGAACCTGGTGTTTCCGCAGTTCGACCAGCAGGAAGACGGCACTCTGCTTCCTCTACCAAAGCCTGCCATCGACACGGGAAGCGGCCTCGAGCGTACGGCGGCGGCGCTCCAGGGTAAGCAGGACGTCTTCGAGACGGATCTCTACGCGCCGATCATCGCGTTCGTCCGCGAGAACAGCTCCCGCCAGGAGCTGCGCTCGGAGCGCATCGTCACCGACCACCTTCGCGCCATGACCTTCCTCATCGGGGATGGAGTCGTACCGTCCAACGAAGGGCGGGGCTACGTGTTGCGGCGGATCATCCGTCGCGCTCTCGTCCATGCTCGCAAGGTCGGCATGAAACGTCCCCTGGGGGACGCGGTTGCGATCACGGCAGGGCTCTTTGACCAGCCTTACCCTGAGCTCGAGCAGCGTTCAGCCGCGATTGCCGAGGTCGTGCGCGGCGAATCTGACCGGTTCCAGAGAACGCTGGAGCAGGGGATGGAGCAGTTCGAGAAAGTCACGTCACGTGGCGCGAAAACGGTTTCGGGCACCGACGCTTTCCGGCTGCACGACACATTTGGTTTTCCCCTCGAGCTCACGCGCGAGCTGGCGACGGAGCGAGGAATGCAGGTCGACGAAGACGGCTTCCGCGCCGAGATGGCTCTCCAGCGCGAGCGCTCGCGCCGTGGGGTGCCACATCAGTGGGCGCTCGCGAAGGACATTCCGAAGTCCGCGTTCACGGGCTACCGTGAGCTGGTCACGCAGACGAAAGTCGTTGCTCTTCGAAGGGGCGGCTCCAGCGCCGATGCCGCGCGCGAGGGCGACGAAGTCGAGGTCTTCCTGGAGCGGACACCGTTCTACGCGGAGTCCGGTGGACAGATCGGGGACACCGGCACCATCACGACGCCGAGCGGCCGCGTCCGCGTGGAGGACACGCAAAAGCCCGTGGAGGACGCTATCGCGCATCTCGGAACAGTGGTCACAGGCGAGGTCGTCGCCGGCGAGAAGGCAACCGCATCGGTGGACGAGAAGCGCCGCCATCAGATCATGCGACACCACTCGGCCACGCACCTGCTGCACAAGGCGCTTCGCGAAACGCTCGGCGAGCAGGTCGTGCAGAAGGGTTCGTGGGTGGGTCCCGACCACACCACTTTCGACGTCCCGCTCAACCGTGCCATCACAAAGCAAGAGCTCGACCGCATCAACCGGCGCGTGATGGAGAAGGTGCGCGAGGCCCTGCCGTTTCACGAGAGCCAGAAGCCCTACAAGGAGGCAGTGGCCCAGGGCGCGATGCACCTGTTCGAGGAGAAGTACGGCGACGTCGTCCGCGTCGTCTGCTTCGGCGACTGGACATGCGAGCTGTGCGGCGGCACGCACGTCAAGAACACCGCCGACATCAGCACCGCGGTCATCCTTTCCGAATCGAGCATCGGCTCCGGCCTGCGCCGCATCGAAATGGTCGTGGGCGAGGCCGCGGACGAGTTCGTCAGGCGCGACCGCGACCTGCTCGGAGAGCTAGCCAAGTCGTTCAACGCCACTCCCGAGCAGCTCCCCGAGCGCGTCCAGGCGCTGCGCACCCAGCTGAAGGATGCCGAGCGGGAGCTCGCAAAGCTGAGGGACCAGCTCCGCACGGCACGGGTCGGAGGAACCGATGGGGGGGTCGCGGTCAAGCACGGCCGTGTGGACTACGTGGCGCAGACTGTGGACGCCGCCAGCGTCGAGGAGCTGCGGGCTTACGCCGACCGCTACCTCGAGCGGGTCAAATCAGGCGTCGTAACCCTTATCTCCGGAGACAAGTTTGTGATCAAGGTGTCGAATGACCTCGTTCCCCAGTACGATGCCACGCGCCTCAAGGAGCTTTTCGGCAATGGCGGCGGGCGTCCTCAGCTTGTCAGCGGGAAGTTGACCGTCCCGGCGGACGAAGCGTTCAAGCGCCTCGACGAGGCTCTCCAATGACCAAATTCAAGTTCCTGCGCAAGCGCAGCGATTACTACCGGCACTTCACCGTGCTCGACATCGGCACCGACCTGATCAAGGTCCTGGTCGTCCGGCGCGAGGGCCCGGACGGCGAGGTGCTGGGAGTCGGCCGCGAGCCGCAGGCGCCGGCCGCCATGTCGGGCGGCGCGATCGCCGACCTCGAATCGGTCATTCAGTCCTGCAACCGCGCGCTCGAGGCCGCCGAGGACATGGCACGGACGGTGCCAGGCCAGGTCGTGGTCGGGATCGCCGGCGAATTGATCAAGGGCTTCTCCTCGACCATCGCCTACCCGCGGGAGAACTCGAAGTCGCGGGTCCGCTCAGGCGAGATGTCAACGATGCTGCAGATGGTTCAGCGCCGTGCCCTGCGCGAGGCGCAGCACCTTCTCGAGCTGGAGCGCAGCTACGGCCAATTGGAGGCCCGGCTGGTGCACTCGGCGATCACGAGCGTCCGCGTCGACGGATACCCGGTGACGAACCCGGTCGGTTTCACTGGCAAGAACCTCGAGGTGACGGTCTTCAACACCTTCGCGCCGATGACTCACATCGATGCCGTCGAAAGCGTGGTGCGCGAGCTCGACCTCGAGCTGGCGGCCGCGGTGGCTCAGCCGTATGCGCTGGCTCGGGCGTGCGCCAACGAGGAGGTGTGGGCCGAGGGCGGCATCTTCGTCGACGTCGGCGGAGGCACGACGGACGTCGCGCTCATCCGCGACGGAGGGGTCGAGGGGACCCGCATGTTCAACCTCGGCGGCCGCGCCTTCACCCGGCGCCTCGCGCTCGCCTTTGGGCTCAGCTACGAGGAGGCCGAGGCGCGCAAGCTCCGGCACTCCGAAGGACTTCTTTCCGCCGAGCAGCATCGCCAGGTCTCGGAGCTGCTGAGCGCCGACGCCGAGGTCCTCCTGCAGGGTCTCGCCCTCAGCATCAAGGAGCTCTCCCGCGGCGAGCGCCTGCCCGCCAGCATCTACCTCTGCGGAGGTGGAAGCCTGCTCCCCGAGCTGACTCTCGAGATCGTGAAGGGCAATTGGGCGGCCGGCCTTCCTTTCCCGCGTGAGCCCCGAGTCAGGCACCTGGTGCCGGCCGACGTGCGGAACCTCACGGACTCGACAGGACAGCTGGCGAGCCCTCAGGACATCGCCCCGATGGGCCTCGCCAACCACGCTTTGCGAACTGAAGCCGAGGAGCGTGACACGGTCAACACCGTCATGAGACGGGTCCTAAGCGCTATAAAAGTCTGACCAGACACCGAGGAGACCTATAACCGCCATGGCAACGAACCCGATTTACGTCGAAACAGAGGAAGAGATTCCCGAGCTGGTGGAGCGCCTCCGGCGCTACCACGGCGAGGACACGATGCTCGTCCTGCCCATGCGCTCGCGCATCGGACAGAGCCGGTTCAACTTCCAGCTACTGCGCAACTACTCCGCTCGCCTGGGCAAGCGGGTCACCGTCGTGTGCGACGACCCGGCCGTGCAGAAGATGGCCTCGGAAAGCGGATTTCCCGTGTTCGGCGCGGTGGGCCCCGCGGGCGAGGGCATCCCCTCCGAGGCGGAGGTCCAGCCCGGCGTCAAGAAGTGGTGGCAGCGAAAGGCGGTCGCCCCGACGACGCACATCGGGATCGCCGCCCCGACCCGGCTCCTAACCAAGACGGCGACCGAGCTGAAGCCCGGACGCTTCCTTCTCTATGTCACCGCGGTGACGCTGATCCTGGTCGGACTGTTCGCCGCCGCGGTCTTCGTGCCGTCGGCGTCGGTGACGCTCGTCGCCCAGGCTCAGCCCTTCAACGTCAAGGACGTGGAGATCCAGGCGCAGGCCGGCAAGCCGCCGATCAAGGTGCGTTCCGTTGTGATCGCGCACTCCAACTCGCAGGGCTTCAAGGTGACGGGCTCGATCGAAGTGCCTCTGGCGCCGGCCATCGGCCAGGTCGTGTACTCGAACAACATCAACAAGCCGCCGTGCCCTGGACTCGACTGCGGCTCGCCCGGGATCATGATCCCGTACGGCCAGCGGTTGATGAACACCAACAACCTGGAATTTGCGCAGACATCAGGCAACGTCATCGTGCCGTGGAAGACGTCGACCGGCCCGGGCACTGTGACCGTGAACGTGATCGCCGTCAAAGCCGGCTCGCTGGGTAACGTCGGCGATCACACGATCACACAGATCGAGAACAATCCTTACGACCAGCTCAGCGTCACCAACCCGCAGGCGACCGGTGGCGGCACCGACCCGTCGTCGACGCCGCAAATGACCGAGGCCGACTTCGACGCGGCCCGCGCGCAGCTCGAGCAGGAGCTGCATCAGTCGATCGCGCAGGAGCTGCAGGCCGGCGGCCAGCCGGGCGAGAAGCTGAGCGAAACGATCATCTTCGGACCGCCCCAGTTCACCACCGACCATCAGCCCGCCGACAAGGTGCCGAGCTTCACCGGCACGATGACGGTGAGCGGCGAGGGTGACTTCTACGTCGACGCCGACGTGATCAACGCCTACAAGGCCAACCTGACCAAGCTGGTGCCCAACGACCAGCAATTACTGACTTCGAGCCCGATCCAGGTCCAGTACCGCTTGCTGAGCGCCGCGAGGGGCGGCTACCTGGTGTTCGTCGGGTCGGCGTCGGCGTACGTTGCGCCGAAGCTCGACGAGGAGAAGATCCGCTCCCAGATCGTCGGGCGCCCGGTGGCGCAGGCGCGCTTCTATCTGGAGAAGCTGCCCATCCGCTCGGTGGCGATCAAGGAGGAACCCCTGGCGCTGCCCCTGATGCCGCTGCTCGATCGCCGCATCACGCTGTCTTACGTCATCGATTCGAACGCTCCCGCGCCTTCCTCGGCGCAGAGCACGCCGTCACCGCATCCCTCGCCGTCGCCGAAACCATCGCCGTAGTTGAGGGTGCGGATCCTCGCGGTCGATCCGGGGTCGAAGAGGGTGGGGGTGGCGCTGAGCGACCCGACCGGCACGATCGCGCAGGGGCTGACCACGCTGGCGGCCGAACCGCTGGACACGCTGCCCGCGCGCATCGCCCAGCTGGCGAAGGACAAGGAGGCTGCGCGCATCGTCGTCGGCCTGCCCCGGCGCCTTGACGGCACCTATGGCCCGGAGGCGAAGTCTGCGCGCGAGCTGGCCGGCAGCTTGCGCCGGGCGTCAGGCGTTCCCGTCGAGCTGGTCGACGAACGCCTGACCACAGTCGCGGCCGAGCGGGCGATGATCGAAGGAGGCGCCCGCCGCGCGAAGCGGCGTGAGAGCATCGACCAGGTGGCCGCCGCCCTTCTCCTCCAATCACACCTCGATCGCAAACGTGGCTGATCCCGAAGAGATCACGCTGATCGACGAGTCGGGCGTCGAGCGCCGCTTCAAGCTGCATGACGCGTTCGACATCGAGGAGACCGCCTACTACCTGGTCGAGGACGTCAAAGACCCCGATCGCGTCCTGCTGTTGCGCGAGACGGGCAACGGGCTGGAGACGGTCGACGGCGACGAATTCCAGAAAGTGATGGATGCGCTCGAAAAGGACGAGGTGGAGTGAGACGGCTCATCACGATCATCGTCATCCTCGCGCTGCTCGGCTTTGGAACCCAGCGTGCTTTGGACTGGTGGAACCTCAACGTCGACACCCCCGTCTCCAACACCAGCCACACGGTTGCCTTCCACATCGATCCAGGCGAGACGCCGTCTGAGATCGGCAGCGACCTGTTCAACCTTCACCTGATCCGCAGCACGATCGCATTCGACATCTACACGCGAGCCACCAACGCGGGGCCGAAGTTTCAGGCCGGCTCGTTCGTGCTCAATACCAACATGTCGCTCAGCCAGATCGTCGGCGCGCTGCAGCACGGGAATCCCGACGAAAAGACCGTCACCTTCATCGAGGGTTACCCGCTCTGGCGCGAAGCCCAGATCCTCGACGACAAGAAGGTCGGTATCAGGGGTGCGGACTACCTGCAGGCGGCCAAGAGTCCTGCCCTGGCGGCCACTTACACGTTCCTGCCCCTGCAAACCGGCAATCCCGATTACCCCTACGAGGGATACCTGTTTCCGGACACCTACCTGGTCAACCCTTCGGCGGGCGCGAGCGCGCTGGTGAAGGCGCAGCTCGACCAGTTCGGCGTCGTATTCACGCAAGACCTACGGGCCCAGATCGGCAAGGCCACCGCGACGCGCCCGGCGGAGAGCATCGGAGCCATCGTCATCCTGGCCTCCATGGTCGACCGCGAGGCGAACACCGCGACCGACCGGGGCAACGTCTGCAGCGTGTACTACAACCGGCTCGCCATCAACATGCCGCTTGGCGTCGACGCGACGCTCCTCTATGCGCTCGGCCGCCTTTCGCCGGAGCCCACGGGGACCGAGCTCGGCATCGATTCGCCCTACAACACTCGAAAGCACGCGGGCTTGCCGCCGAGCGCGATCAGCAACCCGGGCAAGGCGGCGATCCTCGCGTGCGTGAACCCGCCGAAGACGAGCTACCTCTACTACTTCACCGACCGCGGGGGCACGACGCACTTCGAGACCAATGCGCAGGACTTCGAGAACGACAAGGCGAGATACGGCGTGAGCGGAAGCTGAAGCTCTATTTGCTGGGCCGCGGAATTTCCTATTCACACAGCCCGGCCATGCACAACGCGGCGTTCCGCGCCCTGGACATGGACTGGACGTACGACCTGCTCGACGTGGCGCCCGAGGAGCTTGCGGCCGCCGTCCAGCGGCTGAGGGCGCCGGATGTCGCCGGCGCGAACGTCACGATCCCTTACAAGCAGGACGTGATGAATCATCTGGACGCCGTGGAACCCGCCGCGGTGCGCGCGCGCGCCATCAACACGATCGCGAACCACGAAGGCAGGCTCGAGGGCGCCAACACAGACGTGGGCGCGATTCGCGCCGCCGTCGAACAGGTTGGCGTGCACCCGCAAGACGCGAAGGTGGTCATTCTCGGCGCCGGCGGCGCGGCGCGCGCGGCGGCGCTCGCTCTCGAAGGCGCGCATCTCACCTTCGTCTCGAGGCATCCCGACGACGTGGACGTGCCGGGCAGGGTCGTGTCCTGGGACGACCCGCTGCTCCCGTCGCTGACCCGCTCTGCCGACGTGCTCGTCAACGCGACGCCCCTCGGCCGGCGGGAGGAGATGCCTATCCGTCCCGGCGCGCTCCCGCGCACGGGAGCGGTGATCGACCTCGTCTACGTCACCGGCGGCACGCCTCTCGTGCGCAAGGCGCGGTCGCTCGGCCTTCGCGCGGCCGACGGCTGGGAGATTCTGCTCGCGCAGGGTGCGCGGTCGTTCGAGATGTGGACCGGCCGCAGCGCGCCCCTTGACGCGATGCGCGAGACTCTGCAGCCGTGAATGCCTACTTGGTGGCCGTGATCTGGGCGGTCGTCGGCGCCACGGCCGGATGGTTCGCCCGCTGGGGTTCCGTCCGGCTTGCGCGGCTCGAAGGCCTCGAACCCGGCCACAAGCTCTGGCAGGAATACGGGCCGCCGATCCTGAGCGCCATCGTGTTCGCCGTCTACGCCCTTCAGCTCACGTCGCTGCCGATCCTGATTCTCCGCAGCCTGTTCGCGCTCGTCCTTGTGCAGGTGATCTTCTTCGACTTCGAGCATCACCTGATCCTCGACCGCGTGATTTTCCCGGCGATGGTGCTCGCGCTGCTGGTCAGCGTCTTGGGAGGTCGCGTGGGCCTGTGGAGTCAAGAGTGGTGGATGGGCGTCCTGATGGGCCTGGTCGCCGGCCTGTTGTTTCTCGTCATCGCGCTGGCCGGCGCCGCGCTCTTCCGGGCCGAAGCGATGGGGTTCGGCGACGTGAAGCTCGCCACGTTCCTTGGCCTGCTCCTGGGATGGCCCTTCGTATTCAGCGCGCTGTTCTACGGCGTCGTCCTGGCCGCCGCCGGCGCGATCGTCTACATCGTCTCGCACCGCTCGATGAAGGGCACGATCGCTTACGGCCCCTACCTGGCCGCCGGCGCGCTGATCATGCTGTTACAGCTTCCCTGAGAGTGAGGGAGAATACGCGGCCATGAGCAAGCTCCTTCCCGGCGAGAACCTCGTCCTCAAGAATCACCCCCACGGGATCACGGTCATCAAGACGCTGCCCATCCCCGTCGCGCTAGTGATCATCGTGGCGTGGCTGGACTTCACCGTCCTTCTCGACAACTACGGCCTGCTGCCGATTCCACACTTCCGCACCTTCCTCGCGCTCGCCGCGGTCGCGATCGCGGTGCTCTGGTTCATCGTCGTGTGGATCCGCTGGCAGTCGACCACTTACACGCTGACCGACCAGCGCATCAAGATCGAGACCGGCGTCTTCGGGCGCCAGGAGAAGATCATCCCGATCGATCGGGTCCAGGACTGCTCGACCCGCCAGTCGGTCATCGGCCGGATCCTGAACTACGGCCGCGTCGAGGTCGATGCCGCGGGCGCGCAGGGTGCCGAGGTGCTGGACCACCTACCGGATCCCGGCAAGTTCCGGGACGAGGTGTTCCAGCAGTCGGAGAAGAGACGTGGCGGCGGCATGCAAAGCGCTCCGGCGGCCACCCCAATGCCTGCCAATCCCAGCGGCGTCTAGCAACCCCCGCAAACCCCTCGCCCTGCTCGGCTTCATGGGGTCGGGCAAGACCGTCGTGGGCGCGCTTGTCGCCCAACGAGCCCATACCCCATTCTTCGACCTGGATCACCTGGTCGAGGACAAAGCCGGCATGTCCATCGCCGAGATCTTCGCCACGCACAGCGAGGAGGCCTTCCGCGAGTTTGAGAAGGAGACGCTGCCCGGAGTTCTGCAGCCAGGGTCGGTCGTGGCCCTCGGCGGGGGCGCGGTTGTCGACGACGACAACTGGCGGCTGATCTCGGGCACGGCGCTCACGGTTTATCTCCAAGTACCCTTCGAGACGATCTGGCAGCGAATCCACCATTTACCCGGGAGGCCTTTGATCTTCAACCGCACAGAGGCGGAGATCGAAGCGCTGTTCGAACGCCGCCGCGCTCGTTACGAGCAGGCGGAGCACCACGTGGACGGGACGCGCGAGGCGGGCGATGTCGCGATTGAGGTCTTGAAGCTTTGGTCAGGCTGATCCTCGACTCGTCCTCCGGCAGCTACCCGGTGCTGATCGGCACCAACCTGCACCGCGAGCTGCGCAACACCATCACGCGGCTCGACCCGACCGGCGCCGCGATCATCACCGACTCCAACGTGCGCCCGTGGGCGGTCACGGTGGCAAAGGCGATCAAGCGCGCCGGTTTGAAGACCGCGATCCACGTGGTCCCGGCCGGCGAGCGCTCGAAGTCGGTCAGCCGGCTCGAGGACGTGCTCTGGTTCCTGGAGAGGAATCAGATCGACCGGGGTGGCTGCGTCATCGCGGTCGGAGGAGGCACGGTCGGCGACCTGGCCGGCCTGGCGGCGTCCGTCTGGCAGCGCGGCGTGCGCCTCGTCGCCGTCCCGACCACTCTTCTTGCCATGGTCGACTCGAGCATCGGAGGCAAGACCGGGGTCAACGGGCGGCGCTCGAAGAACGCGATCGGCTCCTTCTGGCAGCCGTCCGCCGTCGTGGCGGACCTGGCCGCGATCGAAACCCTGCCGCCGGCCAGCTATCGGGACGCCTTCGCTGAGGTTGTAAAGTACGCCGTCGCATTGGACCGAGGCCTCTACGACCTGCTGCAGCGCAACAGTCCCCGACTGCTCGACGGCGATCCGTCGATGCTCGAGCGGGTGGTCTTCCGCTGCATCGCGGCCAAGGCTCTGATCGTCGCCAAGGACGAACGGGACCGGGGTCCCCGGGCGATCCTCAACTACGGCCACACGGCCGGCCATGCGCTGGAGGCGGCGACAGGCTTTCGCATCACGCACGGGCGGGCGGTTGGCTTCGGCATGCGGGTAGCGGCTCGCATCGGGCTGTCCATGGACCTGTGCAGCAAGCGGTTCGTCGAGACACAGGACGCCCTGCTCGACGCTTTCGGCCTGCCCGACAGGCCCCCTCGCGTCGACCCCAAGAGGGTGCTGGCGGCGATCGCCCTAGACAAGAAGGCAAAGCGCGGCAAGGTGGCGTGGGTGATGCCGCGGCGCATGGGCCACGCTGAGATCGGCCACGCGGTCCCGGCCGGCATCGTGCGCCGGGTCGTGACAAAGGCCCTGGCGTGAAGCGGGTCGTCGTCGTCCATGGCCCAAACCTGAACCTGCTCGGCAAGCGGGAGCCGCACATCTACGGGACGCGGTCCCTGGAGGACCTGAACCAGACCGTTCGCGCCAAGGCCGAAAAGCTCGGCCTCGAGGTCAGCGTCTTCCAGAGCAATCATGAGGGCGAGATCATCGACTTCCTGCAGAAGGAGGGTCCCGGGTCGGCGGGCATCGTCATCAATCCCGGCGCCCTGTCCCACTACTCGCTGGCCCTCTTCGATTGCCTGCAGGCGCTCGCGCTCCCGGTCGTGGAGGTCCACCTCTCGAACATCCACGCGCGCGAGGAATTCCGCTCCCGAAGCCTCACCGCGCGCGCCGCCCGGGGCGTGATTACCGGGCTCGGATTCGTGGGATATGAGATGGCACTGGAGTTTCTGGCAACACAGCAATGATTTCGACCAACGACTTTCGCAACGGCACGATGTTCGAGATGGATGGCCAATTGCTGTCCATCGTCAGCGTGGAGCACATTAAGCTCGCCCGCGCCGGCGCGGTGATCAAGGCCAAGCTCCGCAACGTGCTCACGGGCTCGATCTTCGAGCAGAGCTTCCGCAGCGGAGACAAGTACCGCGCGGTGCGCATCGACAGCAATGAAGCGACGTACAGCTACTCCGACGGCACGCATCACTACTTCATGGACACGCAGACCTATGACCAGATCCCGGTCGATGACGACATGCTGGAATCAGTCCTTCCGATGTTGAAAGAAGGCAGCACCGTTTTCCTGCAGCGCTATCAGGACCGCCTCATCGGCGTCGAGCTGCCGATCAACGTGGACCTGAAGGTGGTTTCCACCGATCCAGGTTTCAAGGGCGACACGGTGTCCGGCGGAACCAAGCCCGCAAAGTTGGAGACCGGCGCGACGATCCAGGTGCCGCTGTTCATCCACTCGGGCGACGTGATCCGCGTGGATACACGCGACCACTCGTACATCGAACGTGCGTAATTGCCTTCCCCGCTCGCCGGGGAAGGTGACCCGCCGCGTAAGCGGCCGGTCGGATGGGGACGCGGAGCCCGGTAGGGGTTCTCCGGCGTACCATCACCCAGTTATGAGTGAGAACGGTTCGCTGGGGGCGGTCCGGGTGGCCAACGAGGTGATCGCGAGCATCGCCGCGCTGGCCGCGTGTGAAGTCGAGGGCGTGGAGGGCATGGACGAGGCCGCTGCCCGTCATTTCGGTGACTTCGTCCGGCGGCAGGCGGCGCATCGCGGAGTCCGGGTGCACATCGAGGGCGATCGTTCGATCCACCTCGAGGTGTTCATCACGGTGGCTTCGGAGGCCAAGCTCGCGGACGTGGCCGCCGCGGTGCAGGCCAACGTCGTCGAGGCGACCGAGCGAATGCTCGGCCTCGAGGTCGGCGAGGTGAACGTCTTCGTCTCGAGCGTCGCCTTCGCCACGTAACCGCAGCGTGGGGAAGCGCCACCAGGCAAGGGAGCTGGCGCTCAAGGTCCTGTTTCAGCTGGAAGGCACCGGCGACGATCCACAGGAGGTGCTCGCCTATCACGCGTCCGAAGGCGGCTCCAGCGAGGACGTGGCCAACTTCGCGAGCCAATTGGTCCAGGGTGTGATCGCGAATCGCGAGAAGCTCGACGCGATCCTCAGCGAGGCCTCGGAGCACTGGAAGCTGGGCCAGATGGCGAAGGTCGACCGGATCATCCTCCGCATCGCGGTCTATGAGATCGCGATCGACCGCCGGGTGCCGACCAAGGCCGCGATCAACGAATCGATCGAGCTCGCCAAGACATTCTCCGGCGAGGAGGCCGGCCGCTTCGTCAACGGCATCCTCGGCCGCGTGGCGGCGACCGCGACGTGAGCGAGCGCGGGCTGGACGACCTCCTGGCCGACCTGGACAGGACCATGGCGAGTCTGGCGAGCGGGACCGCGCCGCTCGAGGAGCTTGTGGCGGCCCACCAGGAGGCGGTCAAGCTGCTTGCCGAGGCGCATGCGCGCCTGGCCCAGTTGAGGGCTCGCGCAGACGAAACCGCAAAATTGCTCTCCGAGTGAGTTTTCTCCTTCCCCCGCTGGTCGCCTGGGTCATCGCGCAGGCGGCCAAGGTGACGCTGACCTCGGTTCGGGAGCGTCGGCTCAACCTTCGGGTCCTGGCCGTGACCGGAGGCATGCCGAGCAGCCACAGCGCGATCGTCATGGGCCTGACCGCCGCGGTCGGTAAACATGCGGGCCTTGCTTCCGCTCCGTTCGCGATCGCCCTTATCTTCACGTTCGTGGTCATGTACGACGCCGCAGGTCTGCGCCGGGCCGCCGGGCGCCAGGCCGAGGTGTTGAATCGCCTGGTCGAAGACCTCGTCCACATGCGAGGGGTCCAGGAGGCCAGGCTGCGCGAGCTCCTCGGCCATACCCCGTTCGAGGTCCTGGTCGGTGCCGTGATCGGGCTCGCGGTTGGGTATTTTCTCCCTGTCCGCTGATGCCGAGGCTTGACGTGCTGGTGACGCGTAGCGGGCTGGCAGAGTCACGCGAGCGCGCCCAGGCGCTGATCCTCGCGGGCAAGGTGCGTGTGGCGGGCGAGACCGTGCGCAGCCCCGACCGTGCGGTGCACGAAGACGCATCGATCGCGGTCGACGCGGAGCCTGGATACGCCAGTCGTGGCGCGTTGAAGCTCGCGCCGGCCCTCGATCGGTTTGGGGTCGACCCTAAGGGACGGGTCTGTGCCGACATCGGGGCGTCTACCGGCGGCTTCACCGACGTCCTGCTCCGGCGCGGAGCGGCCAAGGTCTACGCCCTCGACGTCGGCCGCGGACTCCTGCACTGGCGCCTGCGGCAGGACCCGCGCGTTGTGGTGATCGAGAGGGTCAACGCTCGCGCGCTCGACGCGTTTCCCGAGCCGGTCGCCCTGGTCGTGATCGACGTGTCCTTCATCAGCGTGACGAAGGTCCTGCCGGCGTTGCACCGCGCCGCACCGAGCGCTGAGGTCGTCGCGCTCTTCAAGCCGCAGTTCGAGGTGGGACGCGCCGAGGTCGGGAAGGGCGGCATCGTGCGCGACCCGGAAGCGGTCGCTCAGGCCGTCGCCCGATTTCGCGAGTGGTGCGCCGGCGAGGGCTACACGGTCAAAGCGGAGGCGCCCTCGGAGGTCGCGGGGACCGACGGCAACCGCGAGATCTTCTTTCACCTGACGCCCCGATGAAAGTCTTCGTCCTTCGCGGCCCGCGTGCGGAGCAGGCGGTGGTCGACAGGCTCCACGGCGCGCTCGCCTCGCGCCAGGTCGATGCGGTCGAGGTCGAGCGGGACGGATCTGTCGCCGACCATGCCGCACACCTGAAGGACGCGGGCCTTCTCGTGACGCTTGGCGGGGACGGAACGTTCCTCGCGGGCGCGCGACTCGCGGCGCCGCGCGGAATCCCGATCCTCGGCGTCAACCTCGGTCGTCTCGGCTTCATGACCGAGGTCGAGGCGGACGAGATGGAGCAAGGACTCGGCCGTTTTCTCGACGGCTCGTACCGGATCGAAGAGCGCACCATGCTCCAGGTCGAGCTGATCCGCGGCGGCCGCAGCGTGACCAAGGGCATCGGGCTGAACGAGGTGGTCGTGGACCACTCGGGCGAGGCTCGCATCCTGCGGCTCGAGATCGACGTCGGAGGCCAGGCGGTCGGCGTCATCGACGCGGACGGCGCGATCGTCGCGACCGCGACCGGCTCGACCGCGTACGCGCTGGCGAGCGGCGGGCCCATCCTGGAGCCCACGCTCCGCGACCTGGTGCTCGTTCCGATGAGCCCCTTCGCCCTCACCGTGCGGCCGATCGTGTTCGCGCCCGGGCAGGACATCTCGCTCACGGTGGTCAGGGGTCCAGCCGAGATGCGCGTCGACGGTGGACGCCGCGGCAGGGCCGTCGCCACCGGGGACGTTGTCCGCTGCGGATCCCACCCGCAGCAGCTCAAGGTCGTCCGCTTCAGCCCGCCCGAAGCCTTCTACCGCCGGCTGGGCGAGAAGCTGGGCTGGGGCAGGCCGTTGGTCCCCAAGAAGTAGTGCTCAAGGAGCTCAAGGTTCGCGACCTGGCGCTGGTCGCGGAGTCGACCGTGCGGTTCGGGCCGGGCCTCAACCTCCTCACCGGTGAGACCGGCAGCGGAAAGTCGCTGATCATCGACGCGCTGAGCCTTGCTCTGGGCGCGCGCGGAAACGCCGACCAGGTGAGGCACGGCGCAGAACGTGCCAGCGTCGAGGCAGTCTTCGATTCCGTCGTCTTGCAGCGGGAGGTGGGGCGGAAAGGAGCAGCACGCATAGACGGTCGCCCCGCGGGCCCGGCTCAGCTCCGCGAGCTGGGCAACAGCCTGGTCGCCGTTCACGGCCAGCACGAGCACCACGCGCTGCTCGACACCGACACGCAGACCGAGCTCCTGGATGCCTACGCCGGCGCAGTCGAGCTGCGAAGCGCGGTGGCGATCGCGCATGGCGCCTGGATCTCTGCCCTGGCCGCGCTCCGCGACCTCGAGCAATTGCGTTCGCGGGGCCGGCGTGAGGAGGAGTACCTGCGCTGGCAGCTCGAAGAGCTGCGTTCCGCGGACCTGCAGCCCGGCGAAGACTCCTCGCTCACCGTCGAACGGACGGCCATGCGCCATGCCGCGCGCCTGGCGCAGCTCGGCCAGGAGGCGATCGAGGCCTTGCGCGAAGAGGGCGTGGCGCGGGCCGCCGTGGCGCTCCGTGCAGCCGCGGACCTGGATCCGAGGCTTGCCGCCGATGCCGAGCGCCTCGAGGGACTGTCGGAGGAGATGGCGGACGTCGCGGCGGCCGTCCGCCGCTACTCCGAGGTGCTCGACTCCGACCCCAACCGCCTCGAAGCCATCGAGACGCGGCTGGCCGTGCTCGACACGATCAAGCGCAAGTACGGCGGGTCGATCGAGGGCGCACTCGAAGAGCAGCAACGGCTGGAGCGTCAGGTCGGCGCGACCGCGGACCTTGAGGGGGCGGTGGCCGGCGCAACGGCGGAACAAGACGCTCGCCGCGGCGACCTCGAAGCCGCAGCCGGGCGACTCACCAAGGCGCGCACCGCCGCGGCTCGGCGGATGAAGGAGGCGGTCGCCCGCGAGCTCCAGGGCCTGCGGCTCGAGGGCGCCAGGTTCGACGTGGTGCTTCGTGGCCAGCCCGAGATCGGCGTGACCGGCGCAGAGGTGGCGGAGATGATGTTCTCCGCCAACCCGGGAGAGCCCCTCGCGCCGCTCGCGAGGGTCGCGTCGGGCGGCGAGCTGGCGCGCGTGATGCTCGCCATCAAAACGGTTGGCGCGGACGCGGACCGCCTTCCGACGCTGGTGTTCGACGAGGTCGACGCCGGGATCGGCGGGGAGGCGGCGATCCAGGTTGGCCTGCGCCTGAAGAAGCTGGGCGAACGCCACCAGGTCCTCGTGGTGACACACCTGGCGCAGATCGCGTCGTTTGCCGACCACCACCTCGTCGTCGAGAAGAGCCCGGCCAGCGACGGCCGCAACGTCGTCACCGTGCGCGAGCTGGCCGGCGAGGAGGAGCGGGCCCGCGAGCTTGCGCGAATGATGAGCGGCGGCGTGACCGCGAAAGCGGTGGCGCGTGCGCACGAGCTGCTCGAGGAGGCGCGCGCCTGATGGCGGTGCCGCGCCTTTTCGCCGGCCCTCAGGACAGGCGCATCAAGCGAGCGATGTGCATCGTCGCCCACCCAGACGACATCGAGTTCTATTGCGCCGGTGCTGTGCTCCTGATGAGCCGGCGCGGCGCCGTCGTGGATTTCGTGGTGGCCACGTCCGGCGACAAGGGGACGCGCGACGCGCGGAAATCTCGGGCCAAGGTCGCGCGGACTCGCGAGCGCGAGCAGGAGATCGCCGCCGATCTTCTCGGAGTCAAGCGCGTCACCTTTCTCCGCCATCCCGACGCTGAGCTGGTCGAGAGCCTCGAGCTTCGCGCGGAGCTCGTGCGCGAGATCCGCGCGTCGAAGCCTGACGTGATGCTGACCTTCGACCCCAACGTCCCATACCGGTTCCACCCCGACCATCGCGTGGTGGGCCGCGTGGCCCTCGATGCCGCGTGGCCGTGCGCGCGCGACCCGCTCACTTATCCGAAAAGCGGCGAGCCTCACGAGACCGCCGAGGCATGGTGCTTCGGCGGGGTCCAGCCGAACCTCGAGGTCGACGTGACGGAGGTGATCGCAGCCAAGATCGATGCACGCCTCGCGCACGCGAGCCAGACCACGAACGCGGCCGCGCTCGCACGGCGCTGGCGCAGCATCGGGCGGATCGAGAAATTCCATCAGGTGAATCTCAGGTAGGCTTGCCCCTCGTGGAAGCTGGAGCTCCCAGCCGGCTCGACGTCAGCACCCCGGTTTTCGAAGGTCCCCTCGAACTGCTTCTCGCGCTGGTCGAGCGCGAGGAGGTCGACATCTTCAAGGTCTCCCTCGCGAAGGTGACGGACGAGTACCTGGCCGAGGTCGCTTCGCGCGAGATCGCCGACGCGAACGAGATGGCCGAGTTCCTGTGGATGGCGGCTCGGCTGCTGCTCCTGAAGTCGATCAGGCTGCTTCCGGGCGAGACGCCCACCGACGAAGAAACCGAGCTGCTGGGCTGGGAGGACGAGGTCAGGCAGCGGCTCGAGGAATACCGCGTGTACAAGGAGATCGCAGGCGAGCTCCTCGAGCGTGCGCAGCGGGAGACGTTCTCGTTCCCACCTCCGGCGCGGCCGGTCGAAGCGGGTGGCCAGGAGCAGCCGCTCGACGTGGAGGTGCTCGTCGTCGCGTTCGACAGCGTGCTGGCACGCATCCCGCCACGCCCGCTGGTCGTCCAGGGGCGCACCTGGACGCTGCAGGAAAAGGTCGAGCTGATCTCCGACCGGCTGCGCCGCGGCCCGATCGAGCTCACCGAGCTGATCCTCGAGTCCGTGGATCGCCTCGAAGCGGTGGTCACTTTCATCGCGGTGCTCGAGCTGCTGCGGCGTTCGGCGATCAGGGTCAAGCAGAAGGAGCGGTTCGGTCCCATCCACATGGAGCTGCGGGAGGTCGCCGCATGAACAACGTCGCGGCGGCGCTCGAAGCGATCCTGTTCAGCTCCAACCGACCATTGAAGCTGCGCGAGCTGCAGCAGGCGACCGACTCGGACCGCAACAGCCTCGAGGGCGCGCTGGAGAACCTGCGCGAGAACCTCGAGGGCCGCGGCGTGATGCTCATGCGCCACCACGACGAGATCCACCTCGCGACGCGCCCGGAGTACGCGCCCGCGGTACGGCGCGCCCTGCGCCCGGAGGTCTCGGGCAGGCTTTCGCAAGCGGCCTACGAGACGCTCGCGATCGTCGCCTACCAGCAGCCTGTATCCCGAGCGCGCGTGGAAGAGGTGCGAGGGGTGAACTGCGAGAGCGTGCTGGGCAACCTCGAGCTGCGCGAGCTGATCACGGAGGTCGGCCGAGGCTCGGGACCGGGGCAGCCCAAGCTCTACGGGACCACGATGCGATTCCTCCAGGTGATGGGACTCGAGTCGCTCGATCATCTGCCCACCCCGCGGGCGGAAGCTGACGCGCTCGCCTGACGGTGAGGCGCGTCAGGCTCATGAGCGCCTGAATCGCTTTCTCGCGCGGGCTGGCGTGGCCAGCCGCCGCGCCGCCGATGCGTTGATCGCTTCCGGAGCGGTCCGCGTCAACGGGCACAAGCCTCCGGCCACGGGCATGATGGTCGATCCGGACAACGACGAGGTCACGGTCGACGGTATTGCGGTCCGGCCCACTACTACTCGTCGCTACCTGATGCTCAACAAGCCGCTCGGCGTGATCACGACCGCCAGGGACGAATCGTCGCGGAGGACCGTCATCGACGTCGTTGGACAAGAAGGCGAGCATGGCCATCGCCTGTTTCCGGTCGGCCGCCTCGATGGGGACAGCACCGGCCTGCTCTTGCTGATGGATGACGGCGACCTTTCGTTTCGCCTCACGCACCCGCGCTACAAGGTCGCGAAGGAATATCTGGCTGTGGTCGCCGGAGTGCCTACGACGAAAGACCTGCGGGCGCTTCGCGACGGAGTGAAGCTGTCGGATGGCATCACGGCGCCGGCGGAGGTCCAGTTGATGCGGGCGACGACGGGCGATCGCGATTCGGGCCGCGCAGAGATCCGCCTTGTGATCCACGAAGGCCGCAATCGACAGGTGCGCCGGATGTTCGAGTCTGTCGGCCACAGGGTTCTGGCGTTGGAGAGAACCGCGTTCGGTCCCCTGCGCATGGGCCGGCTGAGGCGCGGCGGCTGGCGCGTCCTGTCGCCCGGCGAGATCACCGCCCTCCGTCACGCGACCGGCCTCGACAAGGCGTGATCCTCACCATCGACGGCGGCGTGGCGACTGGCAAGTCCGCGGTCGGCCGGCGTGTCGCGGAAAGGCTCGGGCTGCCGTTCATCGACAGCGGTCTGATGTATCGCGCCATCACGCGGATGGTCACCGAGCGCGGAATCGACCCGCATGATTCCGACGCGGTGACGCGGCTCGCCGTGCGGTCGCCGATTCGCGTCGAAGGCGAGCGCGTGTGGGCCGGCGGGCAGGAGCTGACCGAGGGCATCTACGACACGGATAACGCTGACGCGCTGCCGGTGATCTCCGCAACACCCGGGGTGCGCAAGGCTCTGGTCGAGCAGCAGCGTCGGATGGGCGAATCCGGGGTCGTGATGGCGGGCCGAGACATCGGCACCGTCGTGTTCCCGAACGCGGACCACAAGTTCTTCCTGACCGCCAGCCTCGACGAAAAGGTCCGGCGCCGCGCGGCGCAGTACGAGCGCCGCGGCGAGCCTATCGACCCGGAGGCCATGCGCAAGGAGGTCGAGATGCGAGACCGGATCGACTCCGAGCGTCCGGTGGCGCCGCTGCGCCCGGCCGAAGACGCGATCGTCATCGACACCGACCACCTCGACCTCGACCAGGTAGTCGACCGCATCGTTGAGCAGGTGCGCGCGCTGAAATGATGTACGCGTTCCTTCGGGTGATTATGCGGACCCTGACCCGAGGCTTCCTCTTCGGCGGCCTGTTCAGGATCGAGGGCATCGAGAACGTCCCGGTCAACGGTCCGTTGATCGTGTGCTCTAACCACACAGGCACCATCGACCCGCCGCTGGTGCCGGCGTTCCTACCGCGATCCGACACCTGGAGCATGGCCAAGTCCGAATTCTTCCGCAAGCGCTGGATGCGCTGGCTGTTCGGCGCCTACCACGCATTCCCGGTCGTGAGACACACCGCCGACCGGGCGGCCCTGCGTCGCTCGTTGGAGCTGCTCGAAGACGGACAGTGCCTTGTGATCTTCCCGGAGGGCACGCGGGTCGAGTCAGGGGTCCTCGCCGAGCCGGAGCCCGGGGCGGGCTTCATCGCGCAGCGTTGCGGATGCCCGGTGGCACCGGTCGCTCTGACGGGCACGAGGGAGTGTCTGCCCAAGGGCAAGTTGTGGCCGCGGCGCGTCCCGGTCACGGTCCGGTTTGGCAAGCCCTTCGTGGTGCTGCAACGCCGGCCCACAGGCGAGCGCGTCTCGCATGAGGAGGCTGCCGAAGCCATCATGGTTGCGATCGCCGAGCTCCTGCCGCCGGAGAAACGCGGGGTCTTCAACGACTTCGAGGCGCGGCGGTCTCGGCTGGCCGGGGTGACGGCGCCGGCTTAAAGCGGGACCTAGCCGATTGCTGGTCTTGCCCAGTCGTCTTCGACCAGGCTGCCGAGCGCCGGGTTGAAGCAGGCGTCGAAGGCCTCCTTCAGCGATTGGGGCGTGAGGCGTGGCGGCTGCTGGCGGTAGTTTGCCAGGTCGACCAGACGCGCCATCAGGGCTCTTGGGTGCGAACCGCGAAGAGGCTTCTTTCCGTAGAGGTTGTTGAGCAGGTACCCGACCGCTTTCTCGTCCCAGGGCACGCCCTGCCGGTCGCACTCGTAGCGCAGGATGCGGGCGAAGGCCTCGGGCGAGGGGTTGCCGATACCGATCTTGTAGGCCATGCGGCGGAGGAAGGCCTCGTCGACGAGCTCGGTAGGCGACAGGTTCGTCGAGAAGACGACCTGGCAGAGGAAAGGCAGCTCGATCTTGCGGCCGGAAGCGGAAAGGTCGAGGTAGTCGATCTTCTTCTCCATCGGGACGATGAAGCGGTTGAGGAGGCGCATCGGGGGCACCTCCTGGCGGCCGAAGTCGTCGATGACGAACACGCCGGCGTTGGCCTTCCACTGCAGGGGTGCCTCGTAGTAGCGGTTCTGCTGGTCGTACGTGAGGTCGAGCTGCTGGAGCTTGAGCTCGCCTCCGGCCGTGACGACAGGTCGCTCGACCTTGACGAGGCGGCGGTCGATCGGCTGGTCGCCCTCGGCGATCTTGTGGTAGACGGGGTCGATCACGCGGATGATCTCGTCGCCGACGGCCACAGCGTGAGGAATCTCGATCGGCTGGCCCATCAGCAGCGCCATGCGCTCGGTGATGGTGCTCTTGCCGTTTCCAGGCGCTCCGAAGATGAACAGCGACGCCCGCGAGACCATGGCGCCGCCGATCTGATCGATGACATGCTGCTCGAGCTCGAGCTCGCCGAGCGCTCGCTTGAGCTGCGCGTCGGTGACCGGCGACTTGCCCGACACCTGGGAGCGGATCAGCGCCAGGTAGTCCTCGAAGTTGACGGGACACGGGCCGAGGTATCGCGTCTGCACCGCCGACATCTCTGCCGCGCGCTGGCGCCCTGCCCCGGAGATGGCGTAGTTCATCTTCACCGGGTAAGGCCGACCCTCCAGCCCGGGGTCGTTGGACACTCCGCGGGTGTCCATCAATTGGTTCTTCTCGAACTCGTCGATGATCGGGGAGAAGGTCTCGAAGGGCAGCCCGAGCCGCTGTTCGAGCGTGGCGCCCGTCAACTGGTCGGCGAAGGCGAGCGTTCGGAGGAGGAGGCTCGCCACGAGGTCACGCCTGACGTGAAGATCCTCCAGACGCTTGGGAGCCTCTATCGCCCCAGTTACCATCGGGCGCACATATTACAGTTCGGGACTCAGGTTCGAGCCCGGAATCCGACCTCGATTCAGCCGGGTTCGTAGAATCGCTGAAAAGTTGCCGGAGTACGCTGCCCTCGACCTCGAGACCACCGGTCTCGACCCGGCCCGGGACCGAGTCATCGAAATCGGCGCCGTGGCGTTCACACCCGACAAGGTCACCTCCACGCTCGAGCAATTGGTCGACCCAGGCCGCGCGGTGCCCGACACGGTGCTGCGCCTGACCGGGATCAAGCAGGACGAGCTGAAGGGGGCCGCCAGCCCCGAGTCCGCCCTGCGCCGCCTGGCCGACTTCCTCCAGGGCCGGCAGCCGGTCGGCCATGGCGCCCGGCTGGACGTCGAGTTTCTCGAAGCGGCCGGTGTCTGGGATGAGTCCCAGGAGATCCTGGACACCCTGGACATCTCCAGGATCCTGCTTCCGACCGCGGCCAGCCACAGCCTCCCGCTGCTGTCGACCGAGATGGGCTTCACGCAGCCAAGGCCGCACCGCGCGCTCGACGACGCCGATGCCACGCGGCAATTGCTGCTCCGGCTGCGCGAGGAGGCGGTCGCGCTCGACGAGTCGATCAAGGAGTCGATGCTGGCGCTGGTCGCGCCCTACCCGTGGCCGGTGGCGCGCTTTTTCTCCGACGCGCTGACCGCCCCCAATCCAAATCCCGAGCCTGCGGCGGCGGTGCGCGGCGAATCGCTCGGTCGAGCGACGCCGGCCCAGGCGCCACCGGAAGATCCGGCCGCCGTGGCCGCGCTGCTGGGCCCCGACGGACCGCTCGCCAACGTTCTGCCCGGCTACGAGCACCGCGAGTCGCAGATGCAGATGCTGCTGGCTGTCGCGCAGATCCAGGCGCGCGGTGGAACGCTCGTCGTGGAAGCGGGCACAGGCACGGGGAAAAGCCTCGCGTACCTGCTCCCGTCGATCGCGCGCGCGGTCCGGCACAAGGAGCGCGTGATCGTGTCGACCAACACCCACACGTTGCAGGAGCAATTGATGGGCAAGGACCTGCCGGCCCTGCGGGAGTGGCTGCCATGGGACTTCAAGGCATCACTTCTCAAGGGGCGCGCGAACTACGTGTCGCTACGCCGGTGGCGGCGCTTCCTCGCCGAACCTTGCGCGGACGCCGAAGAGCTCATGTTCAAGCTCAAGGTCATCATCTGGCTGCACAGCACCGAAAGCGGCGACCGCTCCGAGCTCCGCCTCCACGGCCGCGAGGAGGTGCTGTGGAATCGCATCGCCAGCGACCCGATGGATTGCGTCGGCATCCACTGCACGAAAGAAGACTGCTACGTGCACCGCGCGCGAGCGGAGGCCGAGACGGCGGACCTCGTCGTGGTGAACCACTCGCTGCTGCTCGCGGACGCCGAGGTGGGGGGTGGCCTGCTGCCCGAGTACGACCACCTCGTCGTCGATGAGGCACACCATCTCGAAGAAGCCGCGACGCGAGGCCTGAGGCAGGAGGTCGATGGACCGGGCCTCGTGGCGCTTCTCGAACGGCTCGCCGACGGCCTGCTCGGCGAGCTGCAGCGGCAGCCGCACCTCGGAGCCTCGGATGACGCCTTCACCGAGGCGACGCCTCTTGCGCGCTCCGCCGCGGCGCGAGTCCGCGAAGCCTTCGACATCGGGGAGGGCTGGGTCGCCGCGCGCCTCGGCGAAGCGGAGCGCCGCGAAGAATCCGTGCGCATCACCCAGGCTCTGCGGGATGAGCCCGCCTGGACGGAGTTGAATCTCGCCGGCGAGAACACGGTCACCGCGCTGGCAGTGCTGGACTCTTCGCTGCGCCGCGCGGTGGCCGGCGTGCGCGAGTGGCTCGGCGGGGAAGAACCAGATCAGGGGATCCGGGAGCTCGAGATGATTCGCGGCCGGCTCGAGGTCGCGCGCACGCTGCTCGATGAGGCACTGCTCACGCCGGACGCGAACCGCGTCTACTGGTTCAGCCAGGTCGCGCGCGCCGAGAGCTTGCTCCTCCGCGCGGCTCCGATCAACGTCGGTTCTCTCCTTCGCGATCGCGTCTACGCGGAGCGCCGGTCGACGGTCTTCACCTCCGCGACGCTCGCCGTCGGCGGGACCTTCGATTACTTCAGCTCGCGAGTCGGTCTCGGGGCGGAGATCGAGGAGCTCATCCTTGGGTCGCCGTTCGATTTCTACCACCAGGCGCTGGTCTGCCTGCCGACCGACCTTCCCCTGCCCGAGGACGAGCGCTTCGACGCGTCGGTGGTCGACGTCATCGCCGCGGTCGCGCGGCGTGTCGGAGGGCGGACGCTCGCGCTGTTCACATCGCATCGCCAATTGCGCGACGTGCACGGGGCCCTGAAGCACCGGGTCGACCTGGACGAGGTGCTCATCCTCGGCCAGGGGATCGACGGCCAGCGGCGTCAATTACTGAAGACCTTCGAGGAGGCCGAGCGCCCGCTGCTCCTCGGCACCGCGACGTTCTGGGAGGGGATCGACATCCCCGGCGAGCGGTTGAGCTGCGTCATCGTCGTGCGCCTGCCCTTTCCAGTGCCGGCCGACCCTGTCTACGCGGCGCGGGCGGAGCAGGTGCGCGATCCGTTCGGGCAGCTCGCGCTGCCCCAGGCGGCGCTTCGGTTGAAGCAGGGATTCGGGCGGCTGATCCGCCGCTCCACCGACCGGGGCGCGGTCGTCATCCTCGACAACCGCATCCTCGGACGCGACTACGGCAGGACCTTCCTCGAGATCCTTCCGCCGGCGTCGCGTTATGTCGGTCCATCGGGTGACGTCGCGGACCACGTGGGCGCATGGCTCGACGGGGTGTGAGCAAGCTCTACGTCATCGGAACTCCGATCGGCAACTTGGAGGATGTCAGCGCACGAGCACTTCGCGTCCTGGGCGAGGTGTCCGCCATCGCGGCCGAAGACACGCGCGTGACCTCGAGGCTGCTCGCCCGTCACGGGATCAGAAAAACCCTCATCAGCTACCGGGCGCCCGTCGAGCGGCGCGGCCTGCCGCGCGTCATGGCGGCACTCGACGAAGGCGACATCGCGCTGGTGAGCGACGCGGGCACCCCGACACTGTCCGACCCCGGCCAGGTCCTGGTCACGGCGGCGTGGGCGGCGGGCCACACCGTGGTGCCCGTGCCTGGCCCGAGCTCGATCACGGCGGCTCTCTCGATCGCCGGGTACGGTGGGCCGGGCTTCACGTTTCTCGGCTACCTTCCGCGCAAGCCAGGCGAGATGCGCCGCCTCCTCGAATCGCTGCGCGACGACCCGCGCCCGGCGGTCGCGTTCGAATCGCCTTACCGCATCCGCAAATCGCTCGAGAGGCTCGCCGAGTCGTTGCCGGACCGAAGCGTCACGGTGACTCGCGAGCTGACCAAGGTGCACGAGGAGGTGCTGCGCGGCACGGCTTCCGAGATCCTCGCCGCGCTCGGTGACCGGGCGCGCGGCGAGTTTACCCTTGTCATCAGTGGGCAGGATCGGTCGGGCGGGGCCTGAGATCGCGGCAGGCGACAGCAGGTCGCCGGTCGGGGCGGCGAGGCGAAGGCAGGGGTGGCCTGCTGAGGAGTGCATTGCAAATGCACGACGAATGCAGGCCGGGGCCCCTAACGCACGCATCGGCGTCCCGAGCCGATGAGATCGGGTCCTGACCGACCGATACTGTCCACAAAGGTGCCTAGCCAGAGAACAGTCCTGATCGCGCCCGCGTGGCCGTACGCCAACGGGCCGCGCCACATCGGCCATGTGGTCGGCTTCGCCGTGCCGGCGGACGTGCTCGCCCGCTTCGAGCGGCTGCGCGGCTCCAGGGTCCTGATGGCCAGCGGCACCGACGAGCACGGCACTCCGATCACCTACGAAGCCGACAAGAAGGGCATCCCTCCGCGCGAGTTCGTCGATGAGAACAACAGGCTCATCGTCCAAGACCTGGTGAGCCTCGGCATGACCTACGACATCTTCACGCGCACTACGACGGCGAACCACTATCGCGTCACGCAGGACCTGTTCCTGAAGCTGCACGAGAAGGGCTACCTGGTCAAGGAGAAGCTGATGGGCGCGTTCGACCCGGCGACGGGCAGGACGCTGCCCGACCGCTACATCGAGGGCAAGTGCCCGATCTGCGGCTATCCCGACGCACGTGGCGACCAGTGCGACAACTGCGGCAACCAGCTCGACCCGACCGACCTGATCAACCCGCATCAGCGCGGAAGCGACTCGCCGGTGGAGTTTCACGAGACCGAGCACTTCTTCTTCGACCTACCGGCGTTCGGCGAGAAGCTGAAGGCGTGGATCGAATCCCACGAAGACTGGCGTCCCAACGTGCGCAAGTACTCGCTCGAGTTCGTGCGCAACCTCAAACCCCGCGCGATCACACGTGACCTCGATTGGGGCGTGCCCGTCCCGCTGCCCGGTTGGGAGGACAACCCGACCAAGCGGATCTACGTCTGGTTCGATGCCGTCATCGGCTACCTCTCCGCGTCGATCGAATGGGCGATCCAGCGCGGTGAGCCCGACGCATGGCAGGCGTGGTGGCAGAACGAGGACTCCCACCACTACTACACGATGGGCAAGGACAACATCACCTTTCACACCGTGCTGTGGCCCGCGATCCTAATGGGCGCCGGCGACCTCAAGCTGCCGGACGAGATCGTGGCGAGCGAGTTCCTGCACATGGAAGGCAGCAAGCTCTCGACCAGCCGGGGCAACGTCATCTACGTGCGCGACGTCCTGGACCGCTACGACGCCGACGCGCTCCGTTACTACCTGATGATCGCCGGACCGGAAAACCAGGACACCGACTTCACGTGGGCGGAGTTCATCCGCCGCAACAACGACGAGCTGGTCGCCACGTGGGGCAACCTGGTCCATCGCACGCTCGTCAACGTCCAGAGGAATTTTGGTGAGGTCCCGGCGCCAAAGCTGGAAGAACGAGACAACGCGATCATCGGCGAGGTCGAAGATGCTTTGGGCACCGTCGAGCGCCTGCTCGAGGACGCGCGTTTCCAGGCCGCGCTGAAGCACGTGATGGCCACGGCGGCGAAGGTGAACGTCTATCTCGGGACCGAGCAGCCCTGGCACACGATCAAGACCGACCGGGAGCGCGCCGGCACGGTTCTCTACGTCGCGCTGCGCTGCGTCGACAACCTCAAGACGATGCTCACGCCATTCCTGCCGTTCTCGTCCCAGCGCCTCCACCGGATGCTGGGCTACGAGGACGTGATCGCGCCGCAGCCAGAGGTGCGTCAGTTCTCAGAGGATGCCGGGGCCCACACGGTGATCACCGGCGACTACGAGGCCGTCGATCGCTGGCACCCGTCGCGACTCGAGTCAGGACGCAAGCTCCCGGCACCCGAGCCGCTCTTCAAGCGCCTCGACGATGTGCCCGAGGAGGGCGCGTCATCTTCGTAGACACGCACCTCCACCTCGAGGAGCTCGGCGACGCGACCGGAGTGGTCGAGCAGGCGGTGGCGGCGGGCGTGACGCGGTTGATCGCGGTGGGCGTCGACCTGGAGCGGAGTGGCACGGCGACGTCGCTGGCGCACGCCTACGAGGAGGTGTGGTCCGGTGTCGGACACCACCCGCTCGAAGCTTCTGAACCCGACCTGGGGGCGCTGCGCCGGCTGGCCCAGGACGAGATGGTCGTCGTGATCGGCGAGATCGGACTCGACTTCGAGCACATCGGGGGTCCCCTCAGGGACATTCAGATCGAGCGCCTGCACGAGATGTTCCAAATCGCGACCGAGCTGGACCTGCCGGTGGGAATCCACAACCGCGGTGCGGCGCAGGAGATCCTTTCCGCCATCAAGACGCACCCCGGTCTGCGCGGCGTCATGCATTACTTCGCTCTCGACTGGGAGTGGGCGCAGAAGTTTCTCGACGCCGGGTTCTACCTCTCGTTCGCGGGCTTGATCACGCGCCCCAGCCGGGAGGCGCTGCGCGACGTCGCCAAGCGCTGTCCCGCCGACCGGCTGCTCCTCGAGACCGATTCGCCGTATGGCAACGCGCAGAAAAGAATGGGGGTGCCCAACCGGCCGGCCTACCTGCTCGATACCGCCGAGGTTGTCGCCGAGCTGCGCGGCATGGGCCTCGAGAAGCTCGCGGACCAGGAGCGGGCCAACGCGATCACCCTTTTTCAAAAGATGAAGTGAGGCCCGCCGCGGGCGCACCGTTCGTGATCGACCCGGCGGACGCTCATCAGCTCGAGGGCCTGCTGAGCCGGCACAGGATCACGCTGCAGCACCGCCTCGGCCAGAACTTCCTCATCGATCCTTCCTTGCGAGACGCGATCGCGGAGGCGGCGGAATGCGGGCCGGACGGCGACGTCCTCGAAGTAGGCGCCGGCGTCGGCACTCTCACCATCGCGCTCGCCAGTTCGTGCCGCCGCGTGGTTGCGGTCGAGCTCGACCACGCGTTGATCCCCGCCCTGCACCAGGTTCTCGCCGCACACACCAACGTCGAGGTGGTGGAGGCGGACATCCTTCGTTTTGATGCCGCCGCGGCGTTTCCGAACGGCGGCGAGGTCGTCGCGGGCAACATCCCGTACAACCTCACAGGCGCGCTGATCCGGAAGCTGCTCGACCGGCCACCGCGACCGCGGCGCCTCTCCCTGGTCGTGCAGAAGGAGGTCGCCGAACGGTGGACGGCGAAGACTGGCGCAAGCCTCGCCACGATCGTCGTCCAGGTCTTCGCGGAGGCAAGGATGTTGATGACGATCCCGGCGGCTGCGTTCACGCCCGAGCCAAGTGTCGATTCAGCACTCGTCACCCTGGACGTGCGTGCGCAGCCGGCGGTTGACGTCCCGGACCTGGATGCCTTCTTCCGGTTCGTCGAGGCGGTCTTTCAGTTCCGGCGCAAGCAATTGGGCGGCACGCTCGCCCGCATCGGCGGGATTGCCGGGCCTGAATCCGCGAAACGCATGGCCGAGCTCGAAATCGATCCAGCCCGGCGTGCCCAGACCCTCACCTTGCCGGAGTGGGAAACGGTCTATCGCGCATTCAACCCCAGGTTCGATCGTTAGTCTCTACCGACTGTGGACCCGATCAGGCTGCCCGTCGAGGCTCCTGGCGGCTTTCGTGGCGTGCTGCGGCACACCGCGTTTCGCAACATATGGTTTGCCCAGCTCGCGGCTCAACTCGCCGACAAGTTCCTCCTCTTCTCGCTGATCATCCTCGCGTACAACATCTCGCACGGCAGCACGCCGGTCGCGGTGACGCTCCTCGCGTACACGGTGCCCGCGGTGCTGCTGGCCCCGCTGGCCGGTGTGATCGCGGACCGCGTCGACCGCAAGCAGATCATGTTGTGGAGCAACCTCGGTCGCGCGGTGGTCGTCGCGGCGATCCCCATCGCCTCAGTGATCCCCGGCATCAAGGACGACTTCCTCCATCTGCTGCTCATCGCCTTCATCTTTTCCTCGGTGGGCCAGCTGTTCGGGCCGGCCGAGGCTGCGGTCATCCCGACGATCCTGCCGCGCTCGATGCTCATCACCGCGAACTCGATGGCGCTGCTGACGATGGTGCTGACCCTGGTGGTGGGTGGGGTCCTCGCGCCCGTCGTATCCCGGTTCGACCTTTACGATCCCTACTGGTGCGCGGCCGTGCTGCTCATCGTCGCCGCGAGCCTGATCTTCGCCTCCGAGATCCCCAAGCTGGAACGCCATACGGAGTCCCCAGTCGAGGAGAGCCGCAGCCGGTTCCGCGTCATGATCCTCGACCTGGAGGAAGGGTTCGACGCGCTGCGCGCCTCGCGTGGCCTGCGCCTCGCGTTCGGACAGGTGAGCATCGCGGTGCTCGTCCTCTTCATGCTCTACACGCTCGCGCCCTCCTACGTGAGCAAGGTCATCGGGATCGCGGCGCAGGACACCTACGTGATCCTCGGACCGGCGACCGGTGGCGCAATCTTGAGCGCCGTCCTACTGGGTCAGTTCATGCGGCACATCGACCGCTCGCGACTGCTCGCCGGGTCGCTGCTCGCCAACGGCGTCACGCTGATCGGGCTCGCGGCGGTGCCTTACGCCATGCGCCACTTTGCCGACCTGCAGGTGCACAACCGAATCACCGGGGCCGCGTTCAGCCTCCTGCTCGGCGTGGAGTTCGGCGCGATCCTGATCCCCGCCATCACGTACCTGATGGAGTCGACGAGCGACGCCATCCGCGGCCGCATCTTCGCCCTGCTCTACATGGTCATCAACGGCGTGTCAGCGCTCCCGGTGCTGGTGGCCGCCGCGCTGGCGGACAACATCGGCACGGCCCAGGTCCTCGGTGGGCTGGGAGTCTTGCTCCTGGGAGGTGGTGTCGGCGTCATCGCTGCCGGGCAGCGCGCTCCCGCGCCAGCAGCAGAACCAACGCAATCAGCACAAGGACCGTAAGCCCGCCGATCCCGATCCCGCGGATGATCGCTTCGAGCAGCGCGAGGTTGCCGCCCAGGATGTAGCCAGCGCATCCGATCAGGATCGCCCACAGCAATCCGCCCAGCGCGCTGAAGATCTGAAACCGCCAGAACGGCATGCGCGACATCCCCGCGAGCATCGAACCCCACGTCCGGAGGCCGAGCAGGAATCGCGAGGCGAGGACGGCCTTGTCGCCATGGCGGGCGAAGAAAAGCTCGGCTCGGGCCAGGTGGTCCGGCCGGATGTGCAGCACGCTGCCGAAACGCTCCACGAAGGGCCGGCCACCGCGGTAACCCAGCAGGTATCCGAGGTCGGCGCCCGCGGTGGCGCCGGCAAACCCGAAGAAGATGACAAGAACCAGGGAGTGATGGCGCGCCGCGGCCCATGCCGCCGCGGCCAGGAGCAGAGCCTCACCCGGAAACGGCACGCCCGCGCTCTCGATGAGGATGCCCACGCCCGCAGACGGATAACCGAGAGCGTCGACGATGCGAGCCCAATCCAAGCCGTCCATATACTGGACGACCCGATGGCGGAGTACGGGGAGCACGAATCAGACGGAGATCCGCTGCAGACGCTGCGGCATTCGACCGCCCACCTGCTCGCCGCGGCTGTCACCGAGCTCTATCCGGAGACGAAGTACGGGATCGGGCCTGCGGTGCAGGACGGCTTTTACTACGACTTCGATTTCGGCCGCCCGATCTCCACGTCCGACCTGCCGGCGATCGAATCGCGAATGCGCAGGATGGCGCAATCCGACATCCCGTTCGTGCACGAGGTCGTCTCGCGCGACCAGGCCATCGAGGAATTTCGCAAGCGCGGTCAGGACTACAAGCTGGAGCTGATCGCGGACAAGGTTGAAGGCGACGGTGTGAGCCTGTATCGCACCGGCGACTTTCTCGACCTGTGCCGCGGTCCCCATGTCCGCTCGACCAGGGACCTGAAGGCTTTCAAGCTGCTTCGCGTCGCGGGCGCTTACTGGCGCGGGGACGAGAAACGGCCGCAGCTCACACGCATCTATGGCACCGCGTGGCAGACGCCGCGCGAGCTGGACGACTACTTGAAGTTCATGGAAGAGGCGGAAAAGCGCGATCACAAGAAGCTCGGCAAGGACTTGAAGATATTCACGCTCGATGAGCGACTTGGTCTGGGCCAGGTGGTCTGGCTGCCGAACGGGGCGACCATCCGGCGCGAGCTCGAGAGGTGGATCGTCGACGAGGAGCTGAGGCGCGGTTACCGCCACGTCATCACACCGCACCTTGCGAAGCTCGACCTCTACAAGCAGAGCGGGCACTGGGAGCTGTTCCACGACACGATGTATCCGCCCATGCGGTTCGAGGACGGTGAGGAGCTGGAGCTTCGCCCCATGAACTGCCCGCACCACATCATCGTTTACTCGCACGACCTGTACAGCTACCGCGACCTGCCGGTGCGCATCGCGGAGCTGGGACAGAACTACCGGCTCGAGAAATCAGGCGAGCTGATGGGAATGGTCCGTGTCCGGTCCTTCAACCTCAACGACGCGCACATCTTCTGCACTCCCGAGCAGGTCATCGGCGAGGTCCGCGGCGCGCTCGAGCTGGCCAACCATTTCATGTCGGTGCTCGGGGTCACGGACTACTGGTACCGGCTGTCGGTCCGCGACAACGTCAAGACGAAGTGGGCGGGCACCGACGAGGAATGGGAGAGCGCCGAGGCCATGCTCAAAGAAGCGCTCGAGAGCCTGAACCTTCCGTATCGGGTCGGGGTGGGGGAGGCCGCTTTCTACGGACCGAAGATCGACTTCCAGGTCATGGACGCTCACCGCCGCGAGTTCACGAACAACACCGTCCAGGTCGACTACCAATTGCCCAAGAAGTTCGACCTGGAGTACGTCGCCGAGGATGGGTCGAGGCAGCGACCGGTGCTGGTGCACCGCGGGGCGTTCGGCGCCTTCGAGCGGATGACGGCCTTCCTGATCGAGCACTACGCGGGCGCGTTTCCGACGTGGCTGCATCCGGTGCAGGTCGTCGTGATCCCGATCACCGACGCGCAGCAGGACTACGCGCTGAAGGTGGCAGAGCGCCTTCGCGCCTTGCGCCTGCGGGTCGAGCTCGACGACCGCTCGGAACGGATGCAGCGCAAGATCCGCGACGCCCAGGCGCAGAAGGTGCCGTACATGGCGATCCTCGGAGCCCGCGAGGCGGAGTCAGAGCACGTGAACGTGCGCGACCGCTCTGGCAGCCAGGTCGACTCGAGCCTCGAGGCTTTCGCCAGCATGGTCGCCGCCGAAGTCGCGGAGCGCCGGCGCTAGCGGCCGAGCCTCTAACTGTCCAGCTTCAGTTGGATCTCGGTGTGCCGGCCACACCCTAACAGTGCGATGACCCCCGTGGTGAGCGGCTCGAGACGCGGTGGAACTTGATCTCGCCGGTGGCGGAGTCGTTGGACGTGACCGACCAATCGCCGGCGTTGAGCCTGCTCGCCAAGAAATCGGCGACCGTAGCGGAATCATCGTCGGACTCGAGCGTCATCTGGCACTCCTTGCAGTCCCTGGAGCCACCCCGCCGCCAAAGTACGTGTATTCGCGGGCGATCGTGGCACCCGGATAGCTCGGAAAGTCCGACGGGAGGCAGTTCAGGGCGCCGTGCTTAGGCGCCTCGCTGCCCACGACCTATTTATAGGGGTCGGAGGGTCCAGAGGCACGGCCGAAAAGCCGTCGACGGATCTTCGGCGCCCATGCGGCCCATCTCCGGGTTCACCGCCTGCGCTGCTCGCTCACGCATCTCCGATGCGCTCGCTCCGCTGCTCGTCGGTTCACCCGGATCTGGACCACCTGGATCGCCGAATCTCTCGTCGAGGGTTTTCGGCCGTGCCTCTAGAGGCCTCCGGGGAGGCGGCCGGCGCAGTCTCCCTGGGCGGCCACCGGCGCCATGGTGCCGTTCGTGACATCCCCGACACGGGCCTGCTGCTGCGTGTCGCCGCCCGCGAGGATATGCGTGTCGTCGATCCACGCGCACGTGAACATTCCGGCCATCGCCGAACCGCTTCCGGTAAAGGTCGTGCCCGTGTTGTCGACAAAGGCGACATTGGTTCCGTTCGGTGAGAGGTAGGCCCCGACTGGGCCCTGGATCGGATAGGTGTGGAGGACCGTGTTCGTCCAGCTGACGGCCGTGGCCTGGGGTGGAGCCTCACATACGACTCCCGCAAGCGACGCAGCGCCGGCAATCACGCAGGTGTTGACCCCGCCCAATGTGTATCGCCGGTTCGCGGTGGCCGGGTCGACGACATGGATCTCCTGGACCCCGCAACAAAACGGACCCCCGCCCTGAGTGCACGAAGGGACGACCCCGAGCACCAGGTTGCCGGTCCCGTGCCAGCCGAGGGGCCACAGCGTGCGCGCGCCTGACTCGCTGAAGAGGTCCAGGTGGTTGCCGCCGTTGAGGTCTTCGACGTACAGCTTCGTCGAGGCTCCGGCGGAGTTGAAGTCCGCCACGACCACGGCGATTCGCTTGTCGTCGGGACTGACCGCGAACATGCTGCGCCGCGATGCGGTCCCGGCGGGCACGCTCGCCGCCTGACGTACGGCGCCTGTCGGAGACATGAAGGTGACCCCTCCCGACGCCTCCTGGTAGTAGACGCCGGAGTTCGACGTGCTCACCGGAAGCGGCACGACCGCCCCGGCGCCCGGGCAACTGACCGCGGGTGGGCTGTTGACGACCTTGCTCGCCGCTACCGTGCCGTCGATCCCGACGATGGTGACGCTGTACTGGCCCGAGGCGGGGCGCGTGACCAACACGCCATAGGAACCCGTAACCGCGGGCGGTTGTGAGGTGGGGTTGGCGCTCGGGGTCGCGGGGGTGGACGCCACGGCGGTGCCCGATGGCGAGGAAGGGATCTGGGACGGAGTCGGTGAGTGGCTCGCCACATTGTTGGACGGGCCGCCGCATGCCGCCGCGGCGATCATCAACGCCACGAGGGCGCCCATCGTCTCGAGTGGTGCACGCCGCCGTGGCGTTCCCATCAGCAAAGTGAACGCCGCTTTGCCAACCAGGTTACGTTTCCGGTACCATCCACCCTCTGAAGAAGGGCGCCGGCCCTCACCCCCAGAACCCGGGTTCGAAAGGGTTGACAAGAGCGGACGGCGCATGCTGTCCGTTTTGTTTTATGTAGGTGGAGGAATAAAGCAACCCTGAATTTGACCGAGGTAGTGTCTCATCCCGTTTAAAGAGCTAAGGATCAACGATCAGATCCGCAGCTCCGAGGTGCGACTGATCGACGACCAGAACAACCAGCTTGGCGTTCTTTCCCTGGACGCCGCGCTTCGCATCGCAAACGAGAAGGGGCTTGACCTCGTCGAGGTGGCGCCTCAAGCGAGCCCGCCGGTCTGCCGCCTGATGGACTACGGACGCTACAAGTTCGAGACCATCAAGCGTGAGAAGGACCAACGCCGCAAGCAGAACGTCATCAAGCTCAAGGAGATGAAGCTCCGGCCGAAGGTCGCGGAGCACGATTTCCAGACGAAGTTCAAAGGGTTGAAGCAATTCCTCGAAGCTGGAGAGAAAGTAAAGGTGACGATCATGTTCAGGGGCCGCGAGATGGTCCACCAGGAGATCGGGCGGAAGATCCTCGAGCGGGTGGCGGATGACGCCAAGCAGTTCGCGGTGATCGAGCGCCAGCCCTTGCTCGAGGGCAAGAACCTCTTCATGATCCTGGCCCCAAGCCGCGACGGCGCGAGAAAGGAGCAGCCGACCAGTGCCTAAGTTGAAGACGCAGAAGGGACTCGCGAAGCGCGTCCGCGTGACGCGCAACGGCAAGCTGATGCGCGCCTCGGCCTGGAAGAGCCACCTGCTCGAGCACAAGTCGAAGAAGCGCAAGCGGAACTACGAGAACAAGCAGCCGGTGTCCAAGGCGGATCGCAAGACCGTCCGTCGGGCGCTGGGCGTCTAGAGGCGAGATGGCAAGAGTCAAGCGCGGAGTCCCGGCGCACAGGCGCCACAAGGCGATCCTCGATCGCGCGAAGGGATTCCGGCTTTCCAAGAAGCTGCTGTTCAGGCCCGCCAACGAGGCGGTCCTGCACGCGCTGGCCTACGCGTTCCGTGACCGCCGGCGCCGCAAGCGCGAGATGCGCCGTCTCTGGATCGCGCGCATCAACGCCGCATCGCGGCAGTCGGGGCTGCCCTACAACAAGCTGATGCACGGCCTTCGCCAGGCCGGAGTGGAGATCGACCGCAAGATGCTGGCTGACCTGGCCGTGCGCGACAGCGGTTCCTTTGCTCGGCTGGTGGAGGTTGCGAAGAACAACCTCTGACCAGCAGATAATCTCCAGCCCGGACAACGAAGTCGTCCGCCGCCTGCGGCGCCTCGCTCACCGGCGCGAGCCAGGCCTCGTCCTCCTGGAAGGTCGCCGCGTGCTCGCCGAGGCCAGGGCGGCAGGGCTCGAGTTCGACCTGATCGCCGTGCGCGAGGGCGACAAGCTGCCATTCCACACCGAGTCGCGCGTGACCCTGACCGCCGGCGCGTTTCGCGCCGCCACTCAAACCGTCACGCGGCAGGGCGCGATCGCGATCGCCCGCGTCAGCGAGGTGACGCCGCCAGAAGCCATCGCAGCGGCCCGCCAGGCCGGCTGGCCGCTGGTCGTGCTGGACCGCATCCAGGACCCCGGCAACGTCGGAGCGATCTGCAGGACCGCGGCCGCCGCTGGCGCCACCGCGCTCGCGGTCCTGCCCGGCAGCGCCGATCCTTACGGCCCCAAGGCCGTGCGGGCGTCGGCCGGGAACGTGTTCCGGCTCAAGGTCGCGCATGCGCGGTGGAAGGACCTCGAGGGGCTCGACGGCTTCGGGGCCGCCGCGTCGGGCGGTGCGCCGCTGGCCGAGTCGCCGATAGAGTCTGCGGGCATGATCGTGCTCGGCAGCGAGGCGCATGGCCTGTCGCGCGGCGACTTGAAGCTCGTCACGGTGCCGCTCACCGAGGGCGTCGAGTCGCTCAACGTGGCGGCGGCCGCGGCGCTGATCCTCTTCGAGATCCGGCGGAGGCTGGCGTCGTGAGCCGTCAGTCTGGAGCCGCCGGGGGTGAGACCCCCGACGTGGTGGCGATCAGCAGCGAGGCGCTGGCCGCCATCGCCAAGGCGCAGTCGCCGGAGGACCTGGAGCGGATCGAGGTCGAGTACCTCGGCCGCAAGAGTGGCCGGATCAGCAGCATGCTCGATGGGATCGGCAAGCTCGAGCCGGCCGAGCGGGCGGCGCTCGGCAAGGCGGCCAACGAGGCCAAGAGGACGATCGAGGTTGCCCTCGCGACACGTCGTGCCGAGCTCGATGCGGCGCGGCTCGCCGACTTGGCGGAGACCGAGGCGATCGACGTCACGTTCCCAGGCCCGCCACCGGGCCGCGGCCACATTCACGTCCTCACGCAGGTCAGGCGTCAGATCGAGACGGTCCTCGAGTCGCTGGGCTACCAGGTCGAGCTCGGACCCGAGGTCGAGACCGAGTGGTACAACTTCGAGGCGCTCAACATCACGGCCGGCCACCCGGCGCGTGAGAACTGGGACTCGTTTTATTTCAGCCCCGAGCTCCTTCTGCGCGCGCACACGTCGCCCGTGCAGATCCGCGCGATGCAGCGGATCAAGGAGCCTCCGATCTACATCATCACACCGGGCCGCTGCTACCGCCGCGATGCGCCGGAGGCGACGCGCCTTCCGTACTTCAGCCAGGTCGAAGGGCTCGCGGTCGACGTGGGTTTGACCGTCGGGGACATGAAGGGCACGCTGCTGTACATGATCCAGTCCCTGTACGGGCGGGAGCGCAAGGTCCGCGTGCGCCCGAGCTACTTCCCCTTCACCGAGCCCAGCTTCGAGTTCGACGTGACATGCGGCATCTGCGGCGGGATGGGCTGCAAGAGCTGCCGGCACAAGGGTTGGCTCGAGGTCGGCGGCTGCGGCATGGTCCATCCTCAGGTGCTGCGCAACGGCGGCATTGACCCCACCAAGTGGAACGGCTATGCGTGGGGATTCGGCATCGAGCGGATGACGATGCTCAAGCACGACGTCGACGACATCCGCCTGTTCTACGATTCCGACCTCCGCTTCCTGGAGCAATTTTGATGGCGTGGTCTTCCCTTCCCCGCTCGCCGAGGAAGGTGACCCGGCCGCGAAGCGGCCCGGTCGGATGGGGGCTTACCTGTGCGCGTTAGCTTCGAGTGGTTGGGTGACTTCGTCGACCTCGAGGGCGTCACGCCGAAGGACGCCGCGGACGTGCTGACGCGCCTTGGGGTCGAGGTCGAGTCGCTGACGACGATCGATTTGTCCAGCATCGTGATCGGCAAGGTGCTGGAGCAGGTCAAGCACCCGAAGTCGCGCGCCGACCTTTGGATCCATCAGGTCGACGTCGGCGGACGCGTGATGCAGATCATCGCCGGCGCCCCGAACGCGGTTCCCGGAACGCTGGTCCCGGTCGCCATGCCCGGCACGACGGTGCCCAACGGCGAGCTCGTCAAGGACATGAACATCGCCGGCGAAAAGGCGAGCGGCATGCTGTGCTCCGCAGAGGAGCTGCTCCTGAGCGACGACCACAAGGGCATCTTGCTCCTCGACCACGGCACGCCCGGAGAGCCGCTGACCACGGTGATCCCGAACCAGGCGGTGATGGAGGCCGAGGTAACCTCCAACCGGCCCGACGAGATGGGCCACCTGGGCATCGCGCGGGAGCTGGCGGCGGGCCTCGACCGTCCGCTCAAGCGGGACTTCATGCCGGCCTTCACCGGAACCGCCGAGCCGGCCGGCCGAGACCTGATCAAGGTGACCATCGACGACCCCGACCTGTGCAGCCGCTACATCGGCGGCGTGATCAAAGGCGTGAAGGTGGGACCTAGCCCCGATTGGTTGCAGAGACGCCTGCGGGCGAGCGGCGTCCGGCCGATCAACAACATCGTGGACATCACCAACTACGTACTCCTCGAGTACGCGCAGCCGCTCCATGCCTTCGACCTCGCTAAGCTCGACGGCCCTGCCATCCACGTGCGGCGGGCGCGCGACAAGGAGAAGCTGCTGTGCCTCGACGGCGTGCAGCGAGAGCTGGCGCCGCACATGCTCGTGATCGCGGATGCGCAGCGGCCGGTGGCGATCGCAGGGATCATCGGCGGCGAGGAGTCCGCCGTCACCGAGGCGACCGCCGACATCCTCCTCGAAGCCGCAACATTCAACGGACCCAGCGTGCGCCAGACGGCGCGCGCGCTGGGCCTGAGAACGGAAGCCTCCACGCGGTTCGAGCGAACGCTGCCGCCGGAGCTCGCCCTCGCCGGCGCGCGTCGCGCCGCCTCGTTGATCTCGGAGCTTGCCGGCGGCAAGGTGCACCGCGACTGGGCCGATGTCTATCCGCGCCCGCAGGAACCGGTGCGCGTGAACCTGCGGCCGTCTCTGATCGACGACGTGCTGGGCACCCATGTCCCGCTCGAGGAGGCGGAGTCGATCCTCAAGCGCCTCAACTTCCACGTCAAGGTAATGGGGGACGGAGAGTGGGACGTGCTGCCTCCTGTATTCCGCCTCGACGTCACGATCCCGGAGGACCTGGTCGAGGAGGTCGGGCGCGTCTACGGCTACGACCGCATCACTCCCACCTTGCCAGGCCGGCGCCACGATAGCTGGACGCCGCTCGCGCCGAGCATCGATCGCAGGCTCGACGACGCGCGTGAGGTGCTGGCGGGCGCCGGGTTCACCGAGACGTGGAACCCGGGCCTGGTCTCGGGTCGCAAGCTCGAGGAGCTGAGGATCGCCGCGCATGCGATGCGCGTGATGAACGCGCTCAGTGACGACGTGGACACCTTGCGGACGTCCCTCCTGCCCTCGCTGGTCGACGCCGTGGCGTTGAACCGGGACCGCGGCCGGGTCGACGTTCGCGTCTACGAGATCGCCACCGCGTTTCTGGCGCGCGTCGGCGAGAAGAACACCCAGCCAGACGAGCCGCTGCGTCTCGCCGCGGTGGCCACGGCAGGCACCTCGTCCGGCGAAGGAACCGCGGTCTTTTACCGTTTGAAATCAGTGCTCGATGGATGCATAGCCTCCCTCTCCGCACCCGCCTGCACCTACCAGCGCGCAGCCGCTCAGCTCTTCCACCCGGGACGCTGCGCCGCGGTCGTCCTCGACGGTCGCCAGCTCGGCTATATAGGCGAGCTGCATCCGAGCGTGGCGAGCGCAGCCAAGATCGAAGGGCGTGCCGTCGCCTTCGAGATCGACGTCGATCCCCTGTTGAGCGCGGCGACGATCAGGCGCGCGCAGCCGCTGCCGAAATTCCCTGGCGTCGAGCGAGACCTGGCCGTCGTGGTGGACGAAACCGTGGCCGCAAGCGCGCTGCTCGCCGCGATCAAGGAGGCGGCAGGCGATTTGCTGGAGAACGCGGGTGCGTTCGACGAGTACCGCGGAGCCCAGGTGCCGGAGGGACACAAGAGCATTGCGTTCACCTTGACTTTCCGGAGCCCGGAGCGCACCCTGACGGACGCCGAAGTGGACAAGGTCATGTCGGAGATCAAGCTGGGACTGGAGAAAAGACACACCGCCAGGTTTCGAGAGTGAAGCCGGCGCGGCTGACGCACGCGATCGCGTGCCGTACGGGGGGAAGCAGCAGGTGACCTGGATCGACATCCTTCCGGTCGTGCTCGTCGTCGCGTACGGAGTTGGCGGCTACTTCAGCGGGCTGATCCGTCGCTTCATCGGCCTGGCCGCGTTGTTCATTGCGTGCTGGGGCGCCACCAACATGGGCATCCAGGCGGGCGGGATCCTCCAGCAGACGTCGAACATGGAAGTGCCCGATGGGCGCATCTACGGATTTTTCGGGATCATCGCCGCGCTGCTGCTGATCGTCGAGGTGGCGACGCAGCTGGCGCATTCGCAGATCAAGATCCAAGCCGTGACCCTGAACCGCACGTTGGGAGCTGCCCTCGGCGTGCTGACCGGGGTCCTTCTTTCGGTGGTGGTCATCTACGAGCTGGGCGCGGCGGCCAACCCGATCGGCGGCACGCAGTTGGATCCGCTGCAGGCGGGAATCCGCGACTCGATTCACCACTCGGTCTTCATGGTCGGACTCGTCAATGCGGTCGACAAACCGATCCTCGCGGTCTTTGGGCCTTTCCTCCCGGGAGACCCGCAGATCTATTTCGGCCCCGGGCCCGTCAGCTAAGCCGGCTTTGAGCGGCGACCTGTTCGACCGCCTGCGCGAGCGGGCGGTGCAGATCCACGTCGAAGACCATCTCCGCTCACGCCTCGAGCGCGGGGACAAGCTGCGTATCAAGCTTGGCCTCGATCCAACCGCTCCCGACCTTCATGTCGGGCACCTCGTGGTGCTCGACGCACTGCGGCTCTTTCAGGACCACGGGCACACGGTGGTGGTGATCATCGGCGACTACACGGCGCTGATCGGGGATCCCAGCGGACGCTCGGAAACTCGACCGATGCTCACCGCGGAACAGATCGCGTCCAACGCCGAAACCTACTTCGAGCAGCTCGACCTGGTGCTCGACCGAAGTCGCATCGAGGTCCGGCACAACTCGGAATGGCTCGCGGCCATGTCCGCCGCGGACATCCTTCGCCTGATGGCCAAGGCCACATTGCAGCAAGTGCTGCAGCGGGAGGACTTCGCCGAAAGGATCAAGGCAGGCGCTGCGATAGGCGCGCACGAGGTCCTGTATCCGTTTAACCAGGCTTATGACTCCGTGGCCGTCGAGGCCGACGTCGAGATCGGCGGCACGGACCAGCTGTTCAACCTTCTGTTCGGACGCGAGATCCAGAAGGCCTACGCCCAGGAGCCGCAGGACATCGCCGTATTCCCGCTGCTGGAGGGCACCGACGGCGAGCAGAAGATGTCCAAGTCGTTGGGCAACTACATCGGGCTCACCGAGCCGCCGGAGCAGATCTACGGCAAGACGATGTCCATCCCCGATCGCCTGATCGAGAAGTACGTGAGGCTGATCTCGCAGCTCGACCCTGCAGCCCATGCCGAGGTGCTCGCGATGAAACCGCGGGACGCGAAAGCGGCGCTCGCGCGCCAACTGGTGAAGCGCCTACACGGTGAACAGGCAGCGGCTCGCGCCGAGAATGACTTCAACCTGAAGTTCCGCAAGCGCGAAATACCAGAGCAGAGGGAGCAATGGGGCAAAGGGGCGACGGACCTCGTGAGCCTGCTCGTAGACACGGGCATCGCGAACAGCCGCAACGACGCGCGACGATTGCTCGAGCAGGGCGGCGTCCGCGTCAACGGTCAGAAAGTCGGCGTTGACTCTCCGGCGCCCCGAACGGGAGATGTTGTTTCGGCTCGGCGGCGGTACGTGGAACTACAATGAACGAAAGCATGTTCGGAGGCTGCAACTAGTGTCGGGCCACTCGAAGTGGGCCGGCATCAAGCACAAGAAGGCCGTCGTCGACGCCAAGCGCGGCCAGGCCTTCACCCGAGCGAGCCGCGAGATCACGATCGCCGCGCGCGAAGGCGGCGGCAACCCCGAAGGCAACTTCCGGCTGCGCCTGGCCATGCAGAAGGCGCGCGAGATCAACATGCCCACGGACCGCATCCAGAACGCGATCAAGCGGGGGACGGGGGAGCTCGCCGGCGAGAAGCTGGAGGAGGTCCGCTACGAGGGCTACGGCCCGGCGGGGGTGGCGGTCATGGTCGACGCCCTGACCGACAACCGCAACCGGACGTCGGCTTCGATCCGCCACCGGTTCTCCAAGCTGGGCGGCAACCTCGCCGAGAGCAACGCGGTGGGGTGGATGTTCGAGCGCAAGGGCGTGATCACCGCGAACGCGGGCAAGAAGGACCCGGAAGAGGTCGGCCTCGTCGCCATCGAGGCCGGCGCCGACGACGTGCAGGTCGAGGGCAAGTCGGTGGAGATCACAGCCCCGCCTTCGACGTTCGAGAAGGTGAAGGCTGCGGTGGAGGGCCTTGGCGTCACCGTCGAGAACGCCGAGGTCACGATGCAGCCCAAGCAGACCGTCGCGGTGGGCGAGGACAAAGCGGCCGCCGTGCTCAGGCTGATGGAATCACTCGAGGAGGACGACGACGTCCAGCAGGTTTACGCCAACTTCGACATCCCCACCGACGTCCTTGAACGCGTCTCAGCACAGGTATGAATATGAATAGGTGTAGAAACCTGATGGACACATGCCGGGTAAACGCGACGGGCTGATTCTTGGCGTCGATCCAGGTCTTGCTGGGACTGGATTCGCTCTGCTCGCCGAGCCCAACGTGGTTTTGTCCTGCAGCACCGTGGTCACGATTCCAGGTCGCGACGGGGCTCGACTGCTGACCATCACCAATCACCTTCGCGCGCTGCTCGCCGAGCATCCGCCGGCCGAGGCCTCCATCGAGGAGCTCTTCATGGGCCGGAACGCGACCAGCGCAGTAGGTGTGGCACAGGCGCGCGGCGCGATCCTGACCGTGCTCGAAGAAGCCGGCGTGCCCGTCTTCGAATATAAGCCGAGCCAGGTGAAAGTCATCCTCACCGGCTACGGAAACGCCGACAAGGCGCAGATCAGCCGCATGCTCGCGGCGCAGGTGAAGCTCCCGGATGCTCGCCTCGACGACCACGCGCGCGACGCGATCGCGATCGCCGTGTGCCACGCGCGCAGCCGCCGCTTCTCGCGGGCAGTCCCGACGTGATCGCACATCTGAGCGGAGTCGTCCGGCGAGCGAGTTCCGAGTATGTGGTGGTTGACGTCGGCGGTGTGGGTTACATGGTCGCGGTCGGCGCGCAGACGCGTCAGCAGCTGCCGCCACCTGGAGGCGACGTAGAGCTCCACATCCATACGCACGTGCGCGAGGACCAATTGGCGCTCTACGGTTTCGCGTCGGTCGAAGAGCTCGAGCTGTTCGAGATGCTCATCCAGGTCGACGGCGTCGGCCCGAAGGTGGGCCTAAACATCCTCAGCGCGGCGAGCCTCGAGGTGCTCAAGCGAGCGATCATGAACGAAGATGCGGCGCCCATCCGTCGCGCCAGCGGTGTCGGTCCGCGCACGGCCGCGAAAGTGATCATCGAGCTCAAGCCCCGGCTCGACGCGGTGGCCGCGCTGGAAGCGGTCCCGCGGGCGGCCGCCATCGCCGGGGACGGCGCGGTGCCGAAGGCCGTCGAGACCGCCTTGCGCAACCTCGGCTACTCGTCGCTGGAAGCGCGCACGGGAATCGAGTCGGTCGACTGGAAGGGGTCGCCTTCGACACAAGAAGCCCTCGCCACGGCCCTGAAGGCTTTGGGGCGCAAGTGACCAAGGACAAGGTGTTGGATGCCAAGTCCGACGACGATCAGTTCGACCTTACGCTGCGCCCGCGCTTCCTGGCCGAGTACGTCGGCCAAGAGCAGGTGCGGGAGAACCTCGGCATCCTGATCGAGGCGGCACGCATGCGCGGCGAGCCCATCGAGCACGTGCTGCTGTGCGGCCCGCCCGGGTTGGGCAAGACGACGCTCGCGCACATCATCGCCAACGAGCTCGGGGTGGCGATCAAGGTGAGCTCCGGTCCGGCGATCGACCACCAGGGCGCGCTGGGCTCGATCCTGCTAAACCTCAGCACGCGGGACGTGTTCTTCATCGACGAGATCCACCGGCTCAATAGCGTGGTCGAGGAGTCGCTCTATCCCGCGCTCGAAGACTTCCGGTTCGACGCGGTGCTGGGTAAGGGGGTCGGGGCGAGCGCCGCGACTCTTCCGCTACCGCATTTCACCTGCGTCGGGGCGACGACCCGGCAGGGTCTGCTGAGCGGACCGCTCCGGGACCGCTTCGGCGCCGTCTACCGTCTCGACTTCTACACCAAGGCGGAGCTCGAGAAGATCGTGAGCAGGTCCGCCCGCCTCCTCGAGATCGAGATCCACGACGACGCGGTGTCGGAGATAGCGCGCCGGGCCCGGGGCACGCCGCGCATCGCGAACCGCCTGCTGCGGCGGGTGCGCGACTACGCGCAGGTCCGGGGCGATGGGCGAGCCACAGTCGACACGACCAAGCTGGCACTCGGCATGCTCGAGGTCGACGAGATCGGCCTGGAGCCGCTCGACCGCCAGCTCCTGGAAACCCTGATCCTCAAGTTCAAGGGCGGGCCCGTCGGGCTCGACACCCTGGCCACGTCGCTCTCGGAGGAGCCCGAGACGATCGAGGACGTCCACGAGCCGTACCTGATCCAGGTGGGCTTCATGGCCCGGACCTCGCGGGGCCGCGTGGCCACCGACCTGGCCTACCGCCACCTCGGCATCACACCGCCCAACCCCGAACCCCAGCAGACCCGCCTACTGTAAGAACCATTGGTTGATGTGGGGCGCCTGGTCCTTGTGTTCGGCGTTCTCCTGGTCGTGATAGGCGGGGCGCTGATGCTGTTTGGTCGCTTCCATCTGCCGGGCGATCTGACCCTTCGCAGTGGGAGCGTGACGATCTACATCCCGATCGCCACGAGCATCATCCTGTCCATCGTGCTGACGGTCGTCTTGAACGTCGTGTTCCGGCAGCGGTAACCGTGTCTTCTCAGCTGTCGTCTACCTTTACCGGTCCGAAATCGCATACCTACTCGGGGTCCCCGCGCCGTGGTTGCGCGGGGGCCGGTTTCGGACCGAAGCGAACGATGGCGCCGGCGGCCTGGGTCTCGTGGGTCCCAGGCCGCCACCAGCTTGGGTGCGGTTCAGCTGTCTGCGTCACGTTGCACGACCGGCTCGTCAAGACAGGCGCCATCCTTCGCGCCGTACACTGATCGGCTGCCGTGCAGTTAGTCCTCAGCTGGCCCATCCGCCTTGCCGTTGTCCTGATCCTCGCCTTCTCTCTGTTCGTGGATGGCGCGGGTTACGTCTACCGCATCGCCAACCACTACCCACTGACCGGTAACGTCCCCGGCCTGCCGCCAAACTTCGGAGGCTGGCAGCTCTACTTCCACAAGGGCCTCGACCTTGCGGGCGGGACCCACATCGACTACCAGCTGACCAACTTTCCGGCCGGCCAGAGCCGCGCCGACGTGCAGCAGAGGACCATCCAGGTCATCAACAAGCGCGTCAACTCCCTGAACGTCAGCGAACCAGAGATCCGCGGTGCCGGCACCAACTCCGACCGCATCACGGTGGATCTCGCCGGGGTGAATGCGGCACAGGCACAGAAGACGATCGGCGCCGTGTCCAAGCTGGTGTACACAAAATGGGTCAAGGACGCAAACGTGACCGGCGGCCCCCAACCGGGCTACAAACCGCAGCTGACGGGACTCACCGGCGACGACATCCAGAGTGCGAATGCGAGCATCGACCCGACGGGCACCAGCTGGGTCGTCAACGTGGCGTTCACGTCGCACGGCGGCACCACGTTCGACAACCTCACGCGTGACAACGTCGCCGCGTGCCCCGGTGACCCCAACACGAGCCTTACCGCGAACTGCCCGGAACGCCACCTGACGATCTGGCTCGACCTGACCCAGACGGACATCGACCACTGGAGTGACTCGTCGTACGTCGCCAAGGTAATGGCGCCCTACGACCCAGGCTGCCTTGCCCAGCAGACGGAAGGCACCGTCTGCGGCAAGTTCCTCACCGACCCGATCACCCTGCAGGAGATCGCGGGTGGAAACGCAACGATCTCCGGCGGCTTCACCCAGACGTCAGCCCAGGACCTTGCGACCGGCATCAACTCAGGCTCCCTGCCGGTCGACCTCATCGCGCTCGACGTGACGCAGGTGAGCGCGACGCTGGGCGACCAGTCGGTGAAGCTGAGTCTCGCGGCGGGCCTGCTCGGCCTCGCGATCGTCGTGCTCTTCATGATCATCTACTACCGCGTGCCCGGTTTCCTCGCGAGCCTTGCGCTCCTCTTCTACGCGGGTGCGGTACTCGCCATATTCAAGGTGGTTCCCATCACCATGACCCTGGCAGGCATCACCGGATTCATCCTCTCGGTCGGCATGGCCGTCGACGCGAACGTGCTGATCTTCGAACGATTCAAAGAAGAGGTGCGGGCTGGCCGGACCATCACGGCCGCGGTCGACGCGGCGGTGCGCCGCGCATGGCCGGCGATTCGGGACTCGAACACATCGACCTTCATCACGTGCGTGATCCTTGGATTTTTCGGGCCGTCGATCGTGAAGGGATTCGCAATCACGCTGGCCATCGGTGTGGTCGCGAGCCTTATCTCCTCGATCGTGGTGACCCACAACCTCCTTGCGATCGTCCTGACCTCTGGCGGTTTCAGGCGGGCCGGCCTGCTGGGAGTCGACCGTGTCCGAACTGTCTGACGTCTCTCCGCAGCAGCGGGTCGCGGACATGGTCGAAGACGCCAAGGTCCAACAGGTTGCGGTGGCGGCGCCGGAGCCGAAGGTCCGCCGCCTGAACATCATCGGCATGCGGAACCTGTTCTTCACGATTTCGCTGATCGTCATCATTCCGGGCATCCTGTCGATGTGGCACAACCACTTCCTGCTCGGCATCGACTTCGCCGGCGGAACCGAGTTCACCACGACTTTCACGGAGAATCCCTCGCTTGCCAAGGTGGAGAGCGCCGTCTCCGCCGAGGGCCTCAATGGCTCGGTGATCCAGACAGGGGGCGGCGGCTACATCCTTCGCTACCCGCCTCTAAGCGCGGCGCAGCAGACGAGCGTGCAGGCGGATCTGAAAAACCGTCTTGGCCCGATGAACGTGCAGCAGATCCTGGAGGTGGGGGGGACGATCGCCGGCGAGACGATCGAGTTCTCGATCATCGCGGTCATCGCCGCTTCAATCGCGATCCTGGTTCTGCTCGCGGTCCGATTTCGCAACGTCCCAGGTGGATGGGGCGCCGGCGTCCAGTTCGGTGGCTCGGCTCTCGCGGCGATGCTGCACGACGTGTTCGTCCTGACGGGACTCTTCTCCATCTTCGGCACGGTGCTGCACTGGCGCGTGGGTGAGATCGATGCCTTCTTCGTGACCGCCGTGCTGACCGTGGTCGGCTTCTCGGTCCACGACACGATCGTGGTTTTCGACCGGATTCGCGAGAACCTGCGGGTCAGCCAGCGGCTGTCGTTCGAGCAGGTCGTGAACCTGAGCATCATGCAGACCGCCGCGCGGTCGATCATCACCAGCTTCACCGTCGTGCTCGTGCTGGCCGCCATCTTCATCGCCGGCGGGACGACGCTGCAGGGGCTCTCCCTGGCTCTGCTCATCGGCATCATTTCCGGTACCTACAGCTCGATCTTCAACGCCGCGCCCCTTCTAGTGGTCTGGCGAAGGCTCCAGCCCCTGCGGTAGGGTTCAGATGAGTAACCGGACATGCCAACCTGGCCCATAACGTCGATCAAGGAGCTGCTCGAGCCCACCCTCAAGCACATGGGTTACGAGCTGTACTCGCTTGACCAGTCGGGCCAGGCGGGGCGCACGCTGCGCATCTCCATCGACCGCAGCGAGCCGATCACGATCGAGGATTGCGAGCGGGTGAGCAGGGTCGCGGGGCCGCTGCTCGACCACGCCAACCTGATCAGCGGACCCTATGACCTCGAGGTGTCGTCGCCGGGTGCGGAGCGCCCGCTGCGTGGACGCCCAGACTACGAGCGATTCAATGGCAAGCGGGTCAACGTCCGCTATCGCAGTGGCGAGTCGGAAGCCGTGGTCGAGGGCCAACTCTTCGCGGTGGACACGGCAGGCATCGCCGTGCAGGCGCCCGGAGCGCGCGGTCGCGCGCCGGTGATCATTCACATCACGTGGGACGACGTTGTCGCGGGCAGGCTTGCGGTCGCAATCTGAACCGTCCACCGAGGGCCTGGCCGAAGCGCTCACTGCGCTCTGCGCCGAGGTCGGCATCCCCTTCGAGGAGATGCTGCACACGGTCGAGAACGCGCTGGCCGCGGCGTACGTGCGCGCGTTCAATGCACCCGGAGAGGTGACCGTCAAGCTCGACACGAAGACTGGCGCGCTCGACGTCCGGAGCCGGGTCTTGAAGCCGGACGGGACGGTCTTGGAGAAAGAGCTACCCTCCGCGGACTTCAAGCGGATGGCGGCCCAGACGGCCAAGCACGCCGTGCTTCGCCACATCCACGATCTCGAACGCGACAAAGTCCTGCGCGACGTCGCCGAGCACAGGGGCGAGCTGGCGACTGGAATCGTCGATCGCAACGAGGCGGGCACCGTTTACGTCGACCTCGGACGCGCCGAGGGGGTCATGCCGCCCGAAGAGCAGATCCCTGGCGAGCAATTGCGTCCCGGCCGGCCGGTGCTCGTGGTCATCCTCGACACGCAGCACAACCGCAAGCAGGCGCAGGTGCGGGTCTCGCGCGCCGCGCGCTCGTTCGTCCACCGTCTCCTGGAGGCGGAGGTGCCTGAGATCAAGGCCGGGACCGTGCAGATCCGCGCGATCGCGCGGGAGCCGGGACTGCGGACAAAGATCGCGGTCTCCTCGAGTGAGCCTGGCCTCGACCCTGTGGGCGCTTGCGTGGGTCCCAAGGGCGTGCGGCACCGCGCGATCCTGAGCGAGCTCTCCAACGAGCACGTCGACATCGTCCCGTGGTCGGAGGAGCCCCAGGCATTCGTCGCGGCGTCCCTCGGACCGGCGAAGGCCGACCGGGTCACGATCGACCGCGTGACCCGCACCGCGACGGTGCTGGTGCCGAAGAACCAATTGTCGCTGGCGATCGGACGCGACGGGCAGAACGCCCGCCTGGCCGCGAAGCTCACCGGCTACCGGATCGACATCAAGGCCAGCGAGGGCGAGGCACAGGCGGGCGCTGAAGTCCACGCATGAGCCGGCGCGGACCTGCGTCGCCTGCCGCCAGGAGGCCGGCAAGCGGGACCTCGTCCGCGTCGTCCGCGGTCCCGACGGCATCGCCGCGCTCGACCCAACCGGACGCGCTCCCGGGCGCGGCGCCTACCTGCATGACACTCCCGAGTGCATCGATCTGGCCCGGAAAAGACGAGCCCTGGACCGCGCGCTGGGGGCGATTGTTCAGCCCGAGGTGTGGGCCGACCTGAAGCGCTAGCGGCTGCCCTTCAGGTTTTGAATTAGCCGTGGGCGGCATAATCATTAGTCCGGCATGAAGGCACACGAACTCGCGCGCGAACTCGGCATCAGCCAAAAGGAGCTGGTCAACTTCCTCCAGCAACGCCGGCTGACTCGCAACACTGCGGCCCCTCTGGCTCCCGGTGCGATCGAGGCTGCGCGCTCGGCATTCAAGCCCGCCTCCGTCGCCGTCAAGATCGAGACGAACGGCGACCGCCGGGCCGTCCTGCCCCCGACGCTCTCCGTCAAGGACCTCGCCGAGAAGCTCGGGGTGAGCCCTGTCGAGGTCATCAAGAAGCTCATGGCCTCCAAGATCCTGGCCACGATCAACCAGGTCATCGACTTCGCCACCGCTGAGATCGTGGCCGACGAGTTCGGCTACACGGTCGAGCCCGTGGCGAGCGAGGACGTGGTCGCGGTCGAGTCAGGCAAGGGCGAGGGCGACGTGGTCACCACGTCGCGCGAAGAGCTCTTCTCGCTCGCCAATGAGGACCCCAGCAAGCTCAAGCCACGGCCTCCCATCGTCACCGTGTTGGGCCACGTCGACCACGGGAAGACGTCGATCCTGGACGCGATCCGCAAGACGCGTGTGGCGGCCGGCGAGGCCGGTGGCATCACGCAGCGGATCGGCGCCTACAAGATCGAGACCGCCGACGGGCACCCGGTCGTCTTCATCGACACGCCCGGCCACGAGGCGTTCACCGCGATGCGGGCGCGCGGCGCGCAGGTCACCGACCTGGTCGTCCTCGTGGTGGCGGCCGACGACGGCGTGATGCCGCAGACGGTCGAGGCGATTCACCACGCCCGCGCCGCCAAGGTGCCGATCATCGTCGCGATCAACAAGATCGACAAGGACAACGCGAACGTCGACCGTGTGCACCAGCAGCTCGCCGAGCAGGGCATCGTGACGCGGCACTACGGCGGCGAGCACGAGTGCGTGCACCTCAGCGCGAGGACAGGCAAGGGCATCGACGACCTGCTGACCACGATCGTGCTGTCCTCCGACATCCTCGAGCTGAAGGCGAATCCCGACCGCAACGCAATCGGTACCATCGTCGACGCGCACCTCGAGCGCGGTCGCGGACCTGTCGCGACGGTCCTCGTCCAGGCCGGAACGCTCAAGGTCGGCGACGACTTCGTCTGCGGTCACATATACGGCCGCGTGCGTGCGCTTGCCGACGACCGAGGTCAGAGCGTGGAAGAGGCTGCGCCCGCGACCCCTGTGGTCGTGTCGGGCATGAGCGAGGTCCCGCAGGCCGGCGACATCTTCCAGGTCGTCGCATCGGAAAGGGCAGCTCGCCAGATCGCCCTGACCAAGCTCATCGAGCGCCGCGCTGTGGAAGCCGCACGGGACGTCGCGCCTCGCATCACTCTGGAAGAGCTGGCGCGCCGCGCCAAGGAAGGCGAGGTCAAGGAGCTGAGCCTCGTCGTCAAGGCGGACGCGCAGGGCACGCTCGAAGCCTTGCTCGCCGCATTGCAGAAGATCGAGGACCCGGTGGTCGCGATCAAGGTCGTCGGCCAGGGCGTCGGCGCGGTCAGCGACTCGGACCTTCTGCTCGCGAGCGTCTCCAACGCGATCATCGTGTGCTTCAACCTGAAGCCGACTCCGGCCAGCACCGCCGCGGCGGAGCGCGCGAAGGTCGAGGTCCGTTACTACGACGTCATCTACAAGCTGACGGAAGACGTGGAGCGCGCGGCCAAGGGCTTGCGCGAGCCCACCTACCGCCAGATCCGGGAGGGCAAGGTCGAGGTCATCACCCCGATCAAGATTCCGCGCCTCGGCATAATCGCCGGGAGCCGCGTGCTGGAGGGCAAGGTCAGCCGTGGAGGCTGGGTCAAGCTTTTCCGTGGCAAGGAGCAGATCTTCGAGGGCCGGATCACCTCCCTCAAGCACTTCAAGGAAGACGTGCGCGAGATGCCGGCCGGCCAGGAATGTGGCATCGGGCTCGAAGGCTGGGAAGAGTTTCAGCCCGGCGACACGATGGAGACGTACCGACTCGAGCGGGAAGAAATTTAGGCAAGTCGTGACTTGCTGAGAGCGGAGGTCGTCATGACCAGCTACCGCGCGGACCAGGTCGGGGAGCAGGTGCGCGAAGAGATCATGTCCATCATCACGCGCGAGCTCAAGGATCCACGAATCGGCTTCGTGAGCATCACCGCGGTCCGCATGTCACCTGACCTGCGTCAGGCGCGCGTGCGGGTGAGCGTGCTCGGCAGCTCCGAGGAAAAGAAGGCGTCGATCAAGGGACTTGTCTCGGCCAAGGGCCTCATCCGCCACGAGCTGGGGCGGCGGCTGCAGAACCTGAAGTTCTCGCCAGAGCTGCGCTTCGAGCTCGATCCCTCGATCGAGTACAGCGTGCACATCTCAGAGCTGCTGAAAGAGGTTCTGCCGCACGGCCCGAACGAGGAGGCGACCCAATAGTCACCGCCAAGAGCGACAAGCCGCACCTCTACGACGAGATCAAGGACCTCATCGACGCGAACCAGGAGATCCTGATCTTCGGCCACAAGGACGCCGACGGCGACACGCTCGGCTGCAGCCTCGCCTTCGCCGAAGCGCTGCGCTCCGACGGCAAGGAGGTGTGGATCCTGGTGCCGCCGCCGCTGCCGCCGATGTACACGTTCCTTCCCGGTATCGATGAGATCCAGGCGGATCCGCCTCATGGCGTCGATCCGCAGCTCGTCTTCTTTTTCGATTCGGGCAACCTGGAACGGTCGGGCAGCGCCGTCCGAAAGATCGCCACTCACGCGACGATCATCAACGTCGACCACCATCCCTCGAACACGAGGTTCGGCGACATGAACATCATCGACCCGAACGCGTCGGCGGTGGGGCAGATGGTGATGGAGATGCTCGACGCGTTCGGTTATCCCATCACGCCGACCATCGCGACCAACCTCTACGTCGCGCTGCTCACCGACACCGGCGGCTTCCGCCACGAAAACACGACGCCTCGCGCCCTGGAAGATGCGGCGCGGCTGGCCAGGCTCGGTGCGGACCCGGGTCACATCGCGACGCAGGTCTACAAGATGCGGCCCGAGACGACGCTGAAGCTCAGCGGCATGGCCCTTGCCACCATGCGCGTCGAGATGGACGGCCGCCTGGCGTGGGCCAAGGTGACCCGCCGCATGCTGAAAGAGGCCAACGCGGTCATGGCCGAATCGGAAGGGATCATCGACACTCTGAACAGCATCGCCGGACTCGAGCTGGCCATCCTCTTCAAGGAAGTCTCGGGCGCGCTGACCAAGATCAGCGTGCGCAGCCGAGGTGCGGTCGACGCCGCCGCCCTCTGCGCGACCTTCGGGGGAGGCGGGCACATCCGTGCCGCGGGAGCGGAGATAGAGCGGCCGATGGAAGATGCGGTGAAGTTCGTCCTGGCGGCTGCCAAGGAGGCCATCCTTGCCGCCTCGCCCAACGGCTGAAGAGGTAGGTCCGGTCGCCCGGGCGAGGCAGATGCGCCCTGGGGCGAGCCGAGCCGAAGGCGCCACGAGCACCGGACCGGAGCGCGTCTATTGACGCGCGAGGACCGGAGCGCAAGTGGCAACGCCCGGATCGGCCGCATCCAGGGTGCAGATGCCCGCCCGGGTCGGCCGGGCCTACCTCCTGCGCGCTTCGCGACAGGCGTCCTCAACGTCGACAAGGACGCGGGCGAGACTTCGTTTTCGGTCGTCAACCGGCTGAGGCGCCTGACCGGCGCGCATCGAGTCGGTCACGCCGGAACGCTCGACCCGCTCGCCACAGGCGTGCTGCCCATCCTCTTCGAGTCCGCCACCAGGCTGGCCGAGTTCGCCCACAGGCTGCCCAAGACATACGTCGCCGACATCCACCTCGGATACGTCACGGCGACGGACGACGCGGAGGCCGAGCCCGAGGCGGTGTCCGATCCGAGCAGCCTCAGCGCGGAAGCCGTCGAAGAGGCGCTGAGCTCTTTCTCGGGCCGCATCCTGCAGCAGCCGCCGGCGTACTCCGCGGTCAAGGTCGAGGGCAAGCGCTCCTACGCCTTGGCGCGAAGCGGAGACGCGACCCGGCCTTCCGCTCGCGAGGTCGAGGTCTACGCTACTCGCCTGCTCGATTTCGAACCCGGGCCGCGTGCGGTGGTCCGGGTGGAGGTGCGCTGCGGCAGCGGCACATATCTCCGGTCGATCGCGCGCGACCTGGGCGGCCGGCTCGGCGTGGGTGGGTATCTTGGCCGGCTCGTCCGCACCGCCTACGGAGATCTCACCATCGACAACGCAGTCCGACTGGACCACTTGACCACCCCTGAGGCGGTCAAGGACCGGCTGCTTTCCCCCGAAGTCATACTGCCCGACATGGAAAAAGTCCGCCTGACCGTGGAGCAGGAGGCGATGGTCCGCCAGGGCCGCGCGGTGCGCGTGATGCCCGAGCCAGGGGCGGGACCGGTGCGAGCCCACGACGCCGGCGGACGCCTCGTCGCGCTGGGCCACACAGATCCACTGCGCAGGACCTTCGTGCCTGAAAAGGTGTTCAGCACCTGAGGTGAGACCTCCGCCGCGGCGACACGTCGGAGGGCTCACCTGAAAGTACATATCGGGCTGCCTTCGGACCCGATTGGGCCCGTGGCGCTCACGGTCGGCAGCTTCGACGGCGTCCACCTGGGTCACCTCGACGTCATCGGGCGCGCGGTTGCGGCGGCCTCGAGCGAGCACGTTTCGCCGGCCCTGATAACCTTCGAGCCGCACCCGCGCTGCGTCCTCGACCCCGCCAACTGCCCTCAGTCGATCACCACCCTCAGCGAGAAGCTCGCCCTGCTCGAGCGGGCGGGCGTCGAGCACGCGATCGTGCTCCGCTTCGATCGCGAGCTGGCCGCGCTGTCGCCGCAGGATTTCATCGATCGCCTTTCGGCGGTGATGGATATCCGCCGCTGGGTGATCGGATTCGACTTCGCGTTCGGCCGGGGCCGGACCGGCAACGCGGACTGGCTGAGGAGCCACGACCATGAAGTCGAGGTCGTCCCGCCCTACCAGGTCGAAGCACGCGAGCTGCACAGCTCCGAGGTGAGGCGCCTCATCACGGCCGGCGACATCAAGGGTGCAAACCGGCTCCTGGGTCGCGAGTACTCGATGTCAGGGCCGGTCGAAGCCGGAGATCGGGTCGGCAGGCGGTTGGGCTTCCCCACAGCCAACATCGGCATTGAGCCGAACAAGCTCGTGCCGGCCCTTGGCGCATACGCGGGTCGTGTGAAAGCCCCGGAAGGCGATTTCGTCGCGGCGCTATCCGTTGGATACCGCCCGACGTTTGGGGGGACGCAGCTTCGTGTCGAGGCCTTCCTGCTCGACTTCGAGGGTGACCTCTACCAGCAGCGCCTGGAGCTCCGGTTCATCCGCTACCTTCATCCGGACATCAAGTTCGCCACGCCGGACGACCTCGTGCAGCAATTGCAGAAGGACGTCGCCGACACCCGCCGCATCGTCCACCGATGACGAAGGTCCTGGTCATCGGAGGGGGGATCGCGGGGTATTGCGCGGCGCTCTCCGCCCGCCGAAGCGGCGCCGAGGTGACGGTGGTCGCGCGAGCTCCAGGGGCGACCGCGCTCTACGCCGGCGCGATGGAGATCGTGGATGACCTGGACTCCATCCTCGAGCACGAGCCGCACCACCCGTTCACACGTCTCGGCATCGACGCGGTCGGCCTGGCCGCCGAGCTGGACGAAGCGATCTCGAACCTCAAGCTCGCCCTCGGCAAGGACGGGCTGAGCTTCGAGGGCACCTGGCGAACTCGCGGCCGCTACGCGGACATCCACGGCCTCGCACGTCCGGCCAACGTCGTGCCCGAGACGGTCGCGCGCGGTGAGCTCGGAGCCCTGAGCGGCAAACGCGTCGCGGTCATCGGGGTGCCGGAGATCGGTGACTACGACGCCGCGTCGACGGCGCAGGCGCTGAAACAGCTGCATAGCATCGAGGCCTTCGCCGAGGACATCTCCATCCCGGACCTTCCGCAAGCGGCGGCGTTGACCGACCTGTATGGACGTCGCGCGCCGGCGCCCCGCGCGCGGGGGGCTGCGATCGCTTACCCGCCAGGTTTCACGAACCTTCCACCGGACGGCTTCGAGCTGCTCGCGTCGCCGCCCTCGCCGCACGGGTGGCGCCTGCAGCAGGCGATCGCCCTCGGCACCGTCAGCGCCGAGGTGACCTCGTTCGAGTCATCGGGCAGCCGGATCACCGCAGCGAGGGCCGGCAGCCGAAGTTTTCGAGCCGATTCGTTCGTGCTCGCGACCGGCCGTCACATCGGCGGAGGTGTCCGCGGCGGGCGTTCGACCATCGAATCGCTGCTTGGACTCGGCGTCTTCTACGAGGGACGCCCCGCATCGAGCCTCGGCACCCGACTGCAACACCTCGAGTACCTCGACCCCGGCGAGGAGATGAAGCTGGGCCTGGCCGCCGACCGCCGCCTTCATCCGCTCCTGGAGGACGGCACCGCGCCGCACGGCAATCTGTACGCGGCGGGGGCCGTGCTCGGTGGATACGGCTACAGCGGACCGTGCGGCTTCGGCATCCCGATCCTCACCGGCTGGCTCGCCGGCCGTTGGGCCGCCAAGTCAGGCTCATGAGGGCCGACATCGAGAAGATCGTCGGGCCGGCGGCGGTCGACGAGCGGCCGGTTCGCGACATGTGGCCCCTCGCGATCATGCGGCAGCGCGCCGGCGAGGCCGCGCCGCGGGCGTTAGTGGCGAAGCCGACCGGCCGGCAGCATGTCGCGGCGCTGCTGCGTTGGGCGACCGCCAACCGGGTCGCCGTGACGCCGATGGGGGGAGGCAGTGGGGTGTGCGGCGCGCTGTCGCCGGCCGCGGGCGAGCTGGTCCTCGACATGAGCGCGTTCGACAAGATCCTGGACGTTGACGAAACCAACCTCCTGTGCCGTTGTGAGGCCGGGGTCAACGGCCTCGCGCTGGAGCAGCATCTGAACGCGCGCGGTCTCACACTGGGCCATTTCCCGAGCTCGCTGCCGGGCACGACTGTGGGCGGGCTGATCGCGACTCGATCCTCGGGTCAGCAGTCGAGCCGTTACGGCGGCATCGAGGACATGGTGATTTCGCTCGCCGTGGTGCTGCCTGACGGCACGTTTGCCGCGCCGCGGCCGGGTCCCCGATCCGCCCTCGGGCCTGCTTTGCATGATCTCTTCATCGGCGCCGAGGGCGGCCTCGGCGTCGTGATCGGGGCGGTGCTGCGGATTCACAGACAGCCCGAGTCTGTCGTGGGCCGCGGATTCGCCTTCCGCGACCTCGAGAGCGGGCTCGAGTGCATGCGCGCCGTGATGCAGGTGGGCATCAGACCGTTCGTGATGCGCCTCTACGACTCCGAAGACACCGCTTTCAGCGGCTACGACCTCGAAGCCGGCGAGTGCCTGCTGGTCGTCGCCACCGCGGGCCTCGCGGACATCGCGCGCGCCGAAGGCGCCGCGGTCGAAAGCCTGGCGCGGGAGGCAAAACCGTTGGGTGAATCGCCCTGGGAACGCTGGCAGCGCCACCGTTTCGACCTTTCCGCCGAGCGCCTCAAATCGTTCCTCGAGCCGCCGGGTTCGTACCTGGACACGATCGAGCTGGCGGCGCCGTGGACGGTGCTCCCCGAGCTTCACCGGCGGGTGAAGTCCGCAATAGCCGTCGGTGGGCTGGCGTTATGCCATTTCAGCCATGCCTACGAGCAGGGCTGCTGTGCCTACTTCTCGTTTGGCGGATCGGGTGACACGGAAGAGGAAGCACGTGCCGCGTACGGGCACGCATGGGAGGGCGCGATGAGCGCCGCCCTCGAGGTTGGTGCGACGATCACTCACCACCACGGCACTGGCCAGGTCCGGGCGCGTTGGGTCGCGGATGAGATGGGAGGATGGATGAGCGTGTGGCAAGCCGTCAAGGCGGGGCTCGACCCTGAGGGGATCATGAGTCCGCGCGCGCTGGGGCGTTCGTCATAGGCTCCCGGCCCGGCTCACCGATCCTTTTCATCGTCAACCCCTCATCCGGCGCGGGGAAAGCCGGACGGGAGTGGGCACAGGTCGAGACGTGGCTCCCGACCAGCGGCCTGCCCTACGAGACCGCGTTCACGACGCGGCCGCTCGAGGCGACGGAGATCGCGCAGCGCGCGGTCCGAGAGTCGCGACCCGTGATCGTCGCGGTCGGCGGCGACGGGACGCTCAACGAGGTGGTCAACGGCTTCTTCCGCAACGGCGCACCCATACCGACGTCGAGCAAGCTCGCGATGGTGCCGCTTGGGACAGGCGGAGACTTCCGGCGCACGCTGCGCATCCCGATCGATCCGAAGCAGGCCATCGATGTCCTGCGCAACGGCATGGTCCGCAGGCTGGATGCGGGATGCGTCACCTTTCAGACGGCGGACGGGGGAACCGCGGTTCGCCACTTCATCAACATCGCCGACGCCGGGCTGGGAGGCGATGTGGTGCAGTCGATGGGCAACGGCACGAAGAGGTTCGGCAGCGCCGCGTACACCCTCGGCGGGTTGCGGGCATTGATCGGTTTCAAGAACAAACCCATGACAGTCGAGGTCGACCACATCACGCACCAACTGCCGAAGGCGCAGCAGGTGGTCGTTGCCAACTGCCAGTACTTCGGCGGTGGCATGCAGATGGCGCCGTCGGCGTCGCCGACCGACGGGGTGTTCGACGTGATCCTCATCAAGGATGCGGGCAAGATCGAAACCATGCGGGGCATGAACGATTTCCGGAGCGGCAAGCACCTGGACCAGAACAATCCGAAGATCGAGCTGTTGTACGGAAAGCGGGTTTCGGTCACGTCGCCGGTGAAGGTGCGAATCGACGTGGACGGCGAGGCGGTCGGATTCCTGCCCGCCCTCTTCGAGATCCAGCCCGGCGCCATCGAGTTCATGACGCCCCGATGACAACGGGGGTCATCGCGACCCCGCACCGCATCGCGAGCGAGGTCGGTGCGCAGGTTCTGCGGGACGGCGGCAACGCCATCGACGCGGTGATCGCCGCGGATGCGGTCCTGTGCGTCGTCTACCCACACATGACCTCGGTCGCGGGCGACCTGATGGCGATCGTCTGGGCCGCCGGGGCGGCGGCACCGGTCGGCATCATCGGTGCGGGTCGTTCGGGTGAGCACGCGACCATCGAAGCAGTCCGCTCCCGCGGCCACAGCGAGATGCCCCAGCGCGGCGTGCTCGCGGTGACGGTGCCAGGCACGGTCGAAGCGTGGGGAAGGTTGCTCGAGCGCTTCGGCACCTTCGGACTCGGCGCGGTGCTCGAGCCCGCGGCGGCGCTGGCCAGGGATGGATACGTGATCACCCCGCAGCTTTCGCAATTCCTGATGCAGGCCGCGGGATGGCTCGGCCGCGAGCGCGTGGCCTACGCGCTCTACCCGCCGATGGAGGCGGGGATGCTGCTGCGCAATCCGGACCTCGCCTCGGTGCTCCATGACCTCGGCCGCGGCGGCATCAACGGTTTCTATCGCGGCGAGATCGCGGCTGCGATAGCTTCGGCCATCGAGAAGCGAGACGGGTTGGTCACGCGCCGCGACCTCGCCACGCATCGCTCGGAGTGGGTCGATCCGATCTCAATTCCGTATCGCGGCGTCGTCGTGTACGAGCTGCCGCCCCCGACACAGGGCCTCGCCGCGGCCGCGATGCTCGTGCGCCTCGAAGCCGGGGTGCCGTTCCAGGCAGCACGCGACGCGAGCTATGCCCTACGCGACCGATACATCACCGACCCCGCCTTCAGCGCCACGCCCGTGGAGCCGTTTCTCGACGCGCTCCACGTGCCGGCGGGCAAAGGCGCGGCACACGAGGGAGGCGACACCGTTTACCTCTGCGCGGCGGACGAGCATGGCAACCTCGTCTCGCTGATCCAGAGCGTCGCTTTCGACTTCGGGTCGGGAGTGGTCGCGGAGGGCACTGGCATGCTGCTGCAGAACCGGGGCGCGTACTTCAGCCTCGATCCCTCGCACGTCAACCGGCTCGAGCCGAAGAAGCGGACGATGCACACCCTCATCCCCGCGATGGCGGCGCGCCAGGGTAGGCCGTGGGCTGCTTTCGGCTCGATGGGCGCCGACCTCCAGCCGCAGCTGCAGGCCCAGGTCCTGATGAACGTGGTCGACCGCGGCCTCGATCCAGGCGAGGCCGTCGCACGGCCGCGCCTGGCCATCCTGCCCGACGGGGTGACGCTGGCGGTCGAAGCGGATTACCCCGGCGCGGGCGAGATGGCGCGGGCGGACCACAACGTGCACCTGATGCCGCCCCGGCACCCATCGTTCGGGCACGCCCACGCTGTCGTGGTCGACGGTCCGGCAAATTGGCGCGCCGGGGCCGACCCGAGGTCGGACGGCTCGGTCGAATACGTGAGGTAGCGCCTCGCTCGTATACTGGCTTGCGAGTTTGGCAGTAGAGAACGACGTCAAAGGCAAGCTGATCGCGGATCACAAGCGCACGGAGCGGGATACCGGTTCCCCGGAAGTCCAGATCGCGCTTTCCACAACGCGAATCCGAGAGCTCACCGAGCACCTGAAGACGCACGCCAAAGACCATCACTCGCGCCGCGGCCTCCTTCTCCTGGTGGGCAAGCAACGGCGCCTGCTGAACTACCTGAGGGACACCGACGTCGAGCGCTACCGCGCTCTTGTCGCCAAGCTTGGGATCAGGAGATAGTCATTCGGTAATCGGGAGGACCCGGCGGGTAGCGCGGGTCAGCCTCTTAGAAGCTCTCACTCAGGCGCCGGGCGCGCGCAGGGCGCACCTCGGACAAGCCCTCGGCGGCAGCTGCTAGGAAACTGACCCAAGGTCGCGCCTCCGGGTAGTCCTCCCACATTCATGGAGGTATTGGCGTGGCAATAGTCACGAAAAACGTGGAGGTCGCGGGCAAGCGACTTTCCTTTGAGATGGGTCGGGTCGCCGAGCAGGCGAACGGCGCCGTGATCATCCGGCAAGGCGACACGGTGGTGCTCAGCACAGCGGTGATGTCCAAGGAGCCCCGGGAGGGGATCGACTTCTTCCCGCTGACTTGCGATTACGAGGAGAAGTTGTACGCGGCGGGCAAGATCCCTGGCGCGTTCATGCGTCGCGAGGGAAGGCCCAGCGAGACGGCGATCCTCGCCTCGCGCCTGACCGACCGTCCACTTCGTCCTTTGTTCCCCGAGGGTTTCCGGCTCGACGTCCAGGTCATCTCGACGGTCCTGTCCGTGGACCAGGAAAACGACCCGACGATCCTGAGCATCAACGGCGCAAGCGCCGCGCTCGTGATCTCGGACATCCCGTTCCAGGGCCCGGTCGGCGCGGTTCGCATGGGTTACCTGGAGGGCCAAGTGGTGGTGAATCCACCGATGTCCCAGATGGGGGACTCGGAGCTCGACTTGGTCGTCGCCGGCACGGCCGACGCGATCCTCATGGTCGAGGCCGGGGCCAAGGGCGTCAGCGAGCAGGTCGTGCTTGACGCGCTCGCCCGGGCACACGAGGAGATCAAGCGGATCTGCACCGCGCAGCTCGAGCTGCAGCAGCAGGTCGGCGTGGAGAAGCGCGAGTGGGTCCCCGCCGCATACCCGGAGCAGATGCTCGAGATCGTCGGCGAGTACCTTGCGCTGCGCCTGGACCAGGTGCTGTACAGCCCGAACAAGCACACGCGTGAGGCTGCGCTGGACGACCTCCGCGCCAAGACCGTCGTCGAGCTCGGCGAGCGATTCCCCGAGCACGTCGAGATCCTCGGAAAACTTTTCGACAAGGCTCTGAAGGACCGCGTCCGCCAGCGCATCGTCGAGGAGGGCGTGCGGGTGGACGGCCGCGGCCTCAAGGACGTCCGGCAGATCACAGTCGAAGTCGGCGTGCTGCCTCGGACGCATGGCTCCGGGCTCTTCACCCGAGGCCAGACCCAGGCGCTGACGATCGCCACCCTCGGCTCGATGCAAGACCAGCAGAAGCTCGACGGCCTGACCACCGAAGAGTTCAAGCGCTACATGCACCATTACAACTTCCCGCCGTACTCGGTGGGCGAGGCTCGGCCACTGCGAGGCCCCGGCCGGCGCGAGATCGGTCACGGCGCGCTGGCGGAGCGAGCGTTGCTCGCCGTCATTCCGACCGTCGAGGACTGGCCTTACACGATCCGGCTGGTGTCGGAGATCCTCAGCTCGAACGGGTCGACGTCGATGGCGTCGGTCTGCGGCTCGACGCTGGCGCTGATGGACGCGGGCGTGCCGATCAAGGCGCCGGTCGCGGGCATCGCGATGGGCCTGGTCACGCGCGAAGGCAAGTTCGCCGTGCTGACCGACATCCAGGGCGTCGAGGACATGCTCGGTGACATGGACTTCAAGGTCGCCGGAACGCGCGACGGGATCACCGCCCTGCAGATGGACATCAAGATCAAGGGCTTGACGCACGAGATCATGGCCCAGGCTCTGGAGCAGGCTCGCGAGGCGCGGCTGTTCGTGCTCGACAAGATGCTTGCCGTGCTGCCGAAGCCTCGCACCGAGATGAGCGACTACGCGCCACGCATCACGACCATCCTCATCAATCCCGACAAGATCCGCGACATCATCGGCCCGGGAGGCAAGATGATCCGCAAGATCACCGAGGAGACGGGCGCACAGATCGACGTCGAGGACGACGGCCGCGTCTTCATCGCGGCGGTCGACCAGGAGGCCGGCAAGAAGGCCATCGATTGGATCAAGAGCTTGACCGACGAGGTCGATGTTGGCAAGATCTACCGCGGCAAAGTCGTTCGCATCATGCCCTTCGGCGCCTTCGTCGAGGTGCTGCCGAACCAGGACGGCCTCGTCCATATCTCCAAGCTCACCGACCACCGGGTCGAGCGGGTCGAGGAGGTGGTCAACGTCGGGGATGAGATCGTGGTGAAGGCCGTCGAGGTCGACAGCCAGGGCCGTCTCAACCTCAGCCGGCAAGCGGCGATCGAGGAGCTGACCGCGAAGGGTGAGCCGATCGACGAAAAGATCAGCCAGGAAGCCATGGCGGTCGCGCTCGCGTCACCGCCGCCCGCGCCACGCGAGGGTGGTTTTGGCAGTCGCGACAGGGGCGGTCGCAACGGCGGCGGCAGGGACCGGCGTCCGCGCCGGGACTAGCTGAACAAGCAGACACATGCCTGAGCCGATACGCGTTGCGATAGCCGGTTATCGCGGCAAGGTCGGCTCAGTCCTCGCCGCCGCTTTTCAGAACGAACCTGGCGTCGAGTATGTCGGCGGCGTGACACGCGGGGACGACCTCGCCACGTTCCTGCACGACAAGCGACCGCATGCGCTTGTCGACTTCACGCGTCCGTCGGAGGCGCTCCACAACGCGCTGGCGGCAGTCGCGGCCGGCGCCTCGCCGGTAGTCGGCACCACCGGGCTCTCTGCGACCGACGTGGACAAGATCGAGACGGCGTGCCGCGACAAGAAGCTGGGCGGCATCGTCGCGCCGAACTTTGCGATCGGCGCGGTGCTGATGATGCATCTCGCCGACATCGCTGCGCCGCACTTCGAGGCGGTCGAGGTGATCGAGATGCACCACGCGGGCAAGGTCGACGCGCCGTCGGGAACCGCGCTCGCGACGGCGCGCCGTCTCGCCGCACGAAGAGCCGGCAAACCATTCGCCCATCGCAAACCGGAAAAGGAGACGCTGGCCGGGACGCGAGGTGGGGAAGAGGGCAACGTGGCCGTGCACAGCGTCCGCCTGCCGGGTTTCGTCGCCGACCAGGAGGTGATCTTCGGCCTGCCGGGCCAGACGCTGACCATCGCGCACCGCACCACGAGCCGCGAAGCGTACGTCCCCGGGGTCCTGCTCGCGATCCGAAAAGTGACAGCCGAGCCGAGGTTCTATCGAGCTCTCGACGAGCTGTTAGGCCTGAAGTAAACTGGCGCCGTGCCCACCTCCAAGCGATTAAACGTTGCTGTCGTCGGCGCGACCGGCATGGTCGGCCACGAGATGCTGCGCGTGCTCGCGCAGCGGAGCTTCCCTAGCGAGCGAATCATCGCGCTCGCGTCTGAGCGGTCGAAAGGCATGACCGTGGCCTACAACGGCGACGCGATCCAGATCGACGAGCTGACGGAGTCGGCTTTCAAGGGAATCGACGTCGCGCTTTTCGCGGCAAGCGGGGACATCGCGTTGATGTACGGACCCGTCGCCGCGGAGTCGGGTGCGCTCGTGATCGACAACAGCTCAGCGTGGCGCATGAAGCAGAACGTTCCGTTGGTCGTACCGGAGGTGAACGGCGACGACATTCGCGAAAACGAGGGCATCATCGCGAACCCGAACTGCTGCGCCATCCCGCTCACGGTGATCCTGAACCCGCTCAAGAAGGCCGCCGGGCTCGAGCGCGTGCTCGTCTCCACGTATCAGTCCGCGTCAGGGGCCGGGCGCCTCCTGGTCGACGAGCTCGAGGAGCAGACGAAGGCGATCGCCGATGGCAATGAGCCGCCCGTTGCCGTGTATCCATACCAGCTCGCATACAACGTGGTTCCCGGGGGGTGGCACATGGAAGCCGGCGGCTACAACGAAGAGGAAGTGAAGATCGTCAACGAGACGCGGAAGATCCTGCACATGCCGGAGCTCCGCATCACGGCGACCTGCGTGCGCGTGCCGGTCCCGGTCGGTCACGGTGAGTCCGTCTTCGTCGAAACGACCGAGAAAATCAGCGCGGACGATGCGCGCACCCTTTTCGCGAACGCCCCAGGAGTCGTGGTCCAGGACGATCCGCACGCCAAGTTCTACCCGACCCCGCACGGCGTGGCCGGCAAGGACGAGGTGTATGTTGGCCGCATCCGAGACGACGCATCGACACGACACGGGCTGGCGCTGTGGATCGTGTCCGACAACGTGCGCAAGGGAGCCGCGCTGAATGCGGTCCAGATCGCCGAACAGGCAATCGAGATGGGAGTGCTGCCGAGATGACAAAAGAAATCGGACGTCTGCTGACCGCGATGGTCACGCCGTTCAAAGCCGATGGCTCGGTGGACTACGCCGCCGCCGAGAAGCTTGCCGTGATGCTCGTCAACGACGGATCGGACGGCGTCATCGTGTCCGGCACGACGGGGGAGTCGCCGAGCCTGAGCGATGCGGAGAAGATCGAGCTGCTCAGGACGGTCAGGAGCGCAATCCCTCAGACGACCGTGGTCGCCGGCACCGGCAGCAACGACACGCACCACTCGGTCGAGCTGTCTAAGCTCGCGATGAAAGCTGGCGCCGATGCGCTGCTTGCGGTCGTGCCGTACTACAACAAGCCGCCGCAGGAGGGCATGTACGAGCACTTCAAGGCGATCTCCGAGGTCGGGCCGACCATCATGTACAACATCCAGGGCCGAACCGCGGTGAACATGACCGCGGCCACTACGCTCCGCTGCGCTCACCTCCCGGGGATCATCGGGGTCAAGGAGGCGAGCGGCGACCTCGACCAGATCGGGCTCGTCTGCGCGGGCAAGCCGGCGAAGTTCAAGGTGTGGAGCGGCGATGACAGCTGGACGCTGCCGGTCCTCTCCGTGGGCGGCTACGGCGTGATCTGCGTGGTCTCCCACATCGCGGGCAAGTCGATGGCGAGGCTCATCGACGCATTCGTCAAGGCCGAGAACGACGTCGCGCGTGACATCCACCTCGGGTTGCTTCCGGTGATCAAGGCGCTGATGACCACCGCGGCGAACCCCGTGCCGATCAAGTCCGCGCTGAACGCGATGGGCTTTCCGGCGGGACCGTTCCGCCTGCCCCTCGTACCGCTGACCGACGAACAGCTGAAGTCCGTGATGAAGACGATCCAGGACGCCGGCGAGCTGATCACGTTCTCCAAGCCGGGGGTCAAAGTCGCTTAGCGCCCCGGCCGAGCTGCTTCAGCTCCACGACACGATCAGGGCCTGCAAGAACTGCGGGCTGCACGCGACACGCACCCAGGCCGTGCCGGGCGTCGGGCCATGTCCGGCCGACGTGATGATCGTCGGCGAAGCGCCCGGCTTCAATGAGGACAGGCAGGGTGAGCCTTTCGTCGGCGCCGCCGGCAAGCTGCTCGACACGCTGCTGGCTCGCATCGGTCTCAGCCGCGCCGACGTCTACATCACGAACGTCTTGAAATGCCGTCCGCCCATGAACCGCGACCCGATGCCCAACGAGGCCGAGGCATGCTCGCCCTACCTCAAGCAGCAATTGCAGCTCGTCAAGCCGAAGGTCGTCCTGATCCTCGGCCGACACGCGCTCGAGCGCCTCATGCCCGGTCAGGGCTCGATCTCGCGCATCCACGGCAGCCTGATCAAGCGCGGCGACATCGCCTACATCCCGCTGTACCACCCCGCGGCGGCGCTTCACAACGGCTCTCTGGTGGCTGACCTGGAGCACGACTTCGACCAATTGAAGCGATACCTGGACCAATTGCTCGCGCCGCCGCCGCCTCCGGTCCCAGTGGCCGCCCCAAAGCAGGAATCCGAACAGCTGCGATTGTTGTGAGCTCCTCGCGACTACGTTATCTCCCGCTCGGAGGGCTGGGCGAGGTCGGGATCAACATGTGGGCGCTGGAGTGGGAGGGCAAGGTCCTCGTCGTCGACTCCGGCCTCATGTTCCCCCAGGAAGACATGCCGGGCATCGACCTCGTCCTGCCCGACATCTCGTACCTGCTGGAGCAGGGACGCGAGGTCCTGGGCATCTTCGTCACGCACGGACACGAAGACCACATCGGCGGCCTGCCCTACGCGCTGAAGCGCCTCAACGTGCCCGTGTACGGCACTCGTCTCACGCTGGGTCTCCTCAAGCCCAAGCTCAAGGAGCACCGCATCCTGCGCGAGTCCGACCTCCGCGAGGTGCGCGTTGGCGACTCGGTGCAGCTCGGCCCATTTCGCGTCGAGACGGTCGCGGTCTGCCACTCGATCCCCGACGGCGTGGCGCTCGCGATCGACACACCGGTGGGGCGCGTCGTCTACACGAGCGACTTCAAGCTCGATCCCGATCCGCCGGACGGGCGCCCGACCGACATGGAGCGCTTCCGCCGCCTGGGCGAACAGGGGGTCTTGCTGCTCCTCAGCGACTCGACCAACGCGGAGCGCGAAGGACGCTCAGGTTCCGAGCGCGACCTGCACGCTCCCTTCGAGCGCATCTTCAGCGAGGCGCCGAGCCGAATCGTGGTCGCGAACTTCGCGTCCAACATCCACCGCATTCAGCACCTGGTGCGGATGGCGGAACAGTTCGGCCGCCGCGTCGCCGTCGTGGGCCGAAGCCTGCAGCAGAACTTCAAGACCGCGCGCGAGCTTGGTTTCCTGAAGGTGCCCGAGGGCCTCACCATCCCGCTCGCGGACTACGAGCGTATCCCTCCCTCGAAGCTGCTCCTGCTCACCGCCGGGAGCCAGGGCGAGCCGATGTCGGCGCTGGCTCGTTTCGCGGCGCAGGGCCACCCGTTCGTCAACGTGCGCAAGGACGACTGGGTCGTCATCTCGGCCCGGCCGATTCCCGGCAACGAGCGGATGGTCCACCAGACCGTCAACAACCTGTACCGGCACGGCGCGCGGGTTTTCTATTCAGAGGTCGGCAACGTGCACGTGACCGGCCATGCCCAGCGCCAGGAGCTGCGCGAGATGCTCGACGCGGTCCGGCCTCGCTTCTTCATCCCCGTGCACGGCGAGTACCGCCAGCTCTTGCTGCACTCGGAGCTCGCGCGGGAAGCGGGCCTCGACGCCGAGCGCATCGCCGTGGTCGAGGATGGCGAGTCGGTCGAGCTGGACGCCGAGTCGATGACGCGCGGTCCCAAGGTCGCCACCGGACTCGTCTACGTCGACGGTTTGGGGGTGGGTGACGTGGAGCAGGTCGTGCTTCGCGACCGGCGGCACCTCGCTGAGGACGGCATCCTGGTCGTCACCATGACCCTGGATCGGGATACGGGCACGGTGCGCGCCGGTCCGGACCTGATTTCGCGCGGCGTCATCGAGCCCGAGCTGTCGGTGCGCCTGATGGCCGGCGCGCGCGCCGCCGCGCTAGAGAGCATCGCTCGCCTCGCCGACACTCACGCGGACCTCAATCTCCTCCAAGAGGCGGTCCACGACGCGGTCTCGAAGACCGTCTACAAGCAGACCAGGCGCAGGCCTATGGTGATCCCTGTCGTGACGGAGATATGAAGCTCCCGCCGTTGGCGCTCATCGCGCCGAGCCTGTGCCCGCGCTGCGACCAGCCGGCCATGGTGCTCAACCACTCCGAGGAAGGACGTTGTGCTCATTGCGGGCTGCAATTGCACCAGTGCGCCCGGTGCCGTGGCACTGCGGGACCTTTCGACAGGTACTGTGGGTTCTGCGGCCACGAGATGGTGCAGGGCACCACGCGACCGTTGTGGTGGCGGTTGTGGTTCCTCGCCGCGCTGCTGCCGGTTGCCCTGGGCCTGGCCTACGGAATCGCCCAGGCGCAGATACACCACTAGCGATTCAGTCGCTGCCCGCACTCCACGCAAAAGCTATGGCGCCCCAGATTGTGATGTCCGCATGACGGGCACACAAGCCGCCGCGGCGGGTCCGCCTGGAGCCACCGTTCGTTCTCCCGCCGGTACCAGATTCCGTCCTCCGGTCCGAGCATCCAGCGGCGGCCCTCACTGTCGAGAACCGCGAGGTCGCGCACGGCGACCCTGAATGCACGCGCCTGGATGTTGCCGGTGCGGCGCTCTTCGACGAGGTACTTGTAGCGGATCTCTGCTTCGGCGAATGGGTCGACGGCCACGGCGGCGATTATGGCTGCTGAGGCTTGATCGCGTAGAATCCAGTCGGCTCTAGGGCCCGCAGCATGCGTCGCACCACATCCCGAAGCGCACCTCGATCCGGCAGCCGCCGCGCTGCATCATCCCGATCCAAGCGCAGCAAGCGCGCCCCGCGCCCACGACTGAGCTCGCGCCAGGTTCGCGAGATCCTCGGCATCCTGCTCATGCTCGCCGCGCTGCTCGGTCTCCTCGCCATCGCGAGCCACGCGGGCAGCATCCTGGCCGGGATTCGCGACGGCCTGATCTACACGTTCGGCGACGCGTGGTTCGTGCCGGTCGCCGCGGCGATCGCCGCGAGCGCATACCTGCTGTGGCCGAAAGCGCCGCGGCCTCGCGCCGTCGACGTGGTCGCCGGCCTCGTCGCCGTGCTGTCGCTGGTCGGGCTGTTCGGGATGGCTGCCCAGGCCGGCGGATCGCTGGGGCGCAGCATCGATGCGTCTCTGATCAGCCTTGTGACCCGACTCGGCGCATGGGCGCTGCTGGTCGCAGGCCTCGTGATCGGGCTAATCGTCACCATCCACTTCAGCCCCGGCGCCCTGCTCGTCACCGCCGTCGGAGCACTGCGTGGCGCGTACTCAGAACACGCCCGGCTCCGCGGGCTGGTCGCGTCCCAGCCGGCGGAGAAGGCCAAACCCTTCAAAGCAGCGCCTCAGACCGCGGACGCGCTGACGCGCTCCGCGGCCAGCTTTGCCACCGCGCCGGGATCGGCGGTCGAGCACCCTCGCCCGTGGGAGCTCGACGAGCCGGAGGACGAAACACCGGAAGAGAGGGTCGAGGTCGAACGACCGGGTGGGGAGGAGCCGGAGCCATTCACGGCACCCCTCATGCGCGTCGTCGCCGAGCCCGAAGACGAGCTGCCGGAGATCGAATGGAAATTGCCCTCCGTGGCATTGCTCGACACCGTCACCGCCCGCCGCGAGCGGATGGCGGACGAGATCAAGCGCAACGTCAAGGTCATCGAGACCACGCTCCAGACGTTCGGCGTGGAGTGCAAGGTCGTCGGGGTCAACCCTGGACCCGCGGTGACGCAATACGAGGTCCAGCCCGGACCCGGTGTTCAGGTCAAGCGCATCACCGCGCTGCAGAACGACCTTTCCCTCGCCCTCGCCGCGGCCCCTCTGCGCATCGAGGCGCCGATCCCGGGCAAGTCCGCGGTGGGCATCGAGGTCCCGAACAAGTCGGCCAGCCTGGTGACGATTCGCGAGGTGATCGAAACCGCCGCCTTCCGCGAGGGGACCAACAAGCTGGCCCTGGGGCTAGGCAACGACGTTTCCGGCCAATCGATCGTTGCCGACCTCACGCGCATGCCGCACCTCTTGATCGCCGGCGCGACCGGCCAGGGCAAGAGCGTGTGCATCAACGCGCTGATCACCAGCCTGCTGTTCCAGGTCACGCCCGACCATCTGCGCCTTCTGCTCATCGACCCCAAGCGCGTCGAGCTGACCGGCTACAACGGCCTTCCGCATCTCGCGCTGCCGGTGCTCGTGGAATCCCATGAGGCCGCAGCCGCGCTGCGGTGGGCGGTGGCGGAGATGGATCGCCGCTACAAGCTCTTTTCCGCCGAGGGCGTGCGCAACGTCGCGGCATACAACGAGAAGGCCACCCAGAAGCTCGCGCGGCCGCTGCCCTACATCGTCATCGTGATCGACGAGCTGGCCGACCTGATGATGGTTGCTGCCGGAGAGATCGAAGAACTGATCTGCCGGATCGCCCAGCTCGCGCGTGCGGTCGGCATACACCTGATCATCGCGACGCAGCGCCCCTCGACCGACATCATCACCGGCCTGATCAAAGCCAACATCCCGTCGCGCATCGCGTTCGCGGTCGGCTCACAGGTGGACAGCCGCGTCATCCTCGACACCGGCGGTGCCGAGAAGCTGCTCGGTCGCGGCGACATGCTCTACCAGCCGGTGGACTCAGGCAAGCCGACGCGCATCCAGGGCGCGTTCGTGAGCGATCCCGAGGTCGAGGGCGTCGTCAACTTCTGGAAAGCGCAGGGCGGCCCGCGCTACATGGAGGAGATCCTCGAAGAGGGCGCGGCGACGGAATGGGACGGCGAGAAGAGGGAGGAGCGCAAGCTCGATTCCCTGTTCGCACGTTCGGCGCGGGCGGTCGCTGCGGAAGGCGCGGCATCGGTTTCGTTGGTGCAGCGCAAGTTCAACGTGGGATATTCGCGCGCCGGCCGGATCGTCGACCAGCTCGCCGAGCACCGCGTGGTTGGCGGCTACCAGGGATCGAAGTCGCGCGAGGTGCTGATGACGCTGCCCGACGTCGATGATCTGCTGGAGCGGCTGGGCCTCGAATGACGGTTGGGGAGGTGCTGGCTGCCAAACGCGGCGAGCGTGGCCTCTCCATCGAGCAGGTGGCCTCGGCCACGCGCGTTCGGGCCGAGTATCTGCGAGTGCTGGAGTCGGACGAGATCGGCCATGTGGTCGCGCCTGTCTACGCGACGGGCTACCTCCGTACCTACGCGACATACCTCGGGCTCGACGCGGACGAGCTCGCCGCGCAGCTGCCGGGTCGCCCCAGGCCCGGCCTCGAGCTGCGGTTGGGCAGCAGCGAACCGCGCCCTCGGGTCGTGGTGACCACCCCAATGATCGCCGCCGCCGCGGTGGTCCTGCTGGCCGGCGCATTCAGCGGCTACGCGTGGCGCCAGGTGGTGGCCGATCAGCGCGGCGCATCTGTCCTCCCGTCGCCTTCCACGGTCGCCGGAGCGGCCGTCACGCCCGGCGCGTCCCCCGCGGTGCAGGCGCGTCCGATCGTCGTGGGAGTCCACGTCACCGAGACCGTGTGGATCAACGCGGTCGTCGACGGCACTCCGCAGTACGGCGACTCCGGCCGGACGCTCCCGGCGGGATCGGTCGTCTACTTCACCGGCCTCGACGTGAAGATCACGAGCGGCAAGGCGTCGGCGACGCTGATCAGCATCGACGGACACAACCTTGGCGCGATGGGGGTCGGGGTGGCAACCCGGGAGTTCTCGTCGCAAACTTCTCCCTAGGCTCACCCAGATGAACATCTCCAACGCGCTGACCGTCAGCCGGCTCGCCGGCATCCCGGTGCTCATGGCGCTGCTTCTGGTGCGGTTCCCCGGGCACGACCAGGTCGCGGCCGCGCTCTTCATCGCGTTCTCGCTGACCGACACCCTCGACGGTCAGATTGCACGCCGCCGTGGAACGGTAAGCGACTTCGGAAAGTTCATGGATCCGCTCGCCGACAAGCTCTTCGTCCTCGCCGTGCTGATCGTCCTCGTCCAGGCGGGTCTGGTCGCGGCGTGGGTCGTGGTCGTGATCTTCTCGCGCGAGCTCATCATCACGATCCTCCGCTCGGTCGCCGCCGGGCAGGGCCGGATCATCGCCGCCGCCCCGCTTGGCAAGACCAAGACCGTGACGCAGATGGCCGCCGTGACGCTGCTGATACTCCAGCGTCCCTATCCGGCGCTTGCGACGCCGGCCGCCATCGCGGTGGGCATCGCCGTGGTCTTCACGTTGTGGAGCGGCCTGGACTACCTGTGGCGTTTCCGCTACCTGATCGGCCCGTTCGACACGTCGCGAATGCGCGCCGGCCCGAGTGGTGGCGCTCCGGATGCATCACCCGCAAAGGAGCTGGGCACCCTGCTTGGCGACAGCGGACTCACGGTGTCAGTCGCCGAGTCAAGCACCGGAGGGATGATCGGCGCTCTGATCACGGACCAGCCCGGCAGCTCGCGCTACTTTGCGGGCGGCGTGATCGCGTACTCGAACCGGGTCAAGCGCGACCAGCTCGGCGTCTCGGACGACCTGTTGAGCGGCGCCGGCGCTGTCAGCCGCGAGGTTGCGGAGGCGATGGCCCAGGGCGTGCGCACAAGGCTCGGCACCGACCTCGCTGTCAGCGTCACGGGGATCGCGGGTCCCGACGCCGACGGGTCGAAGAAGCCCGTCGGGCTCACCTACATCGCGGTGGCGTGGGAGGGGCACACGTCATCGCGCGAGTTTCACTTCGAGGGCGACCGCGCTTCGAACCGGCGCCAGGCGGCGACCGAGGCGCTGAAGATGCTCCTCGCCGAGGCGCGGCGCGCGGCCCAGTACAAGGTCAAGAGCGCTTGACGCTCGAACACCTGTTCGCTACACTTGCTCGCACATCGGCCTGTTAATGACGTTGATTCCCGACCCTTCGACGTAGAACACTCGCCGCAACGAGCTAGGAGGCATTGAGAAACATTGGACAAGGACAAAGAGAAGGACAAGGAACGGGAGAAAGCCCTCGAGGAGAAGGACAGGGCTCTCGATTCGGCGATGTCCCAGATCACGAAAAGCTATGGCAAGGGCGCGATCATGAAGCTGGGCGAGCATGTCGCGCAGCGCGGTGAGGTGCTGGCCATCCCTACGGGAGCGCTGCCGCTGGACCTCGCGCTCGGCGTGGGCGGAATCCCGCGCGGCCGCGTCACCGAGCTGTACGGCCCGGAGTCGGCCGGCAAAACCACGCTGGCGCTGCACGTCATCGCGGAGGCGCAGAAGGCGGGAGGCGTCGCGGCGTTCGTCGACGCGGAGCACGCGCTGGACCCCCTGTACGCGTCGCGCATCGGTGTCAAGATCGACGACCTCCTGATCAGCCAGCCCGACACGGGTGAGCAGGCGCTCGAGATCGTCGAGGTGCTCGTCCGCTCGAACGCGGTCGACGTGATCGTCATCGACTCGGTGGCGGCGCTCGTGCCGAAGGCGGAGATCGAAGGCGAGATGGGTGACTCCCACATGGGCCTCCAGGCTCGCTTGATGTCCCAAGCCCTGCGCAAGCTGACCGCGGCGATCTCCAAGTCGAACTGCTGCGTGATCTTCCTGAACCAGCTTCGCGAGAAGGTGGGGATCATGTTCGGCAACCCGGAGACGCAGCCGGGTGGCCGCGCCCTGAAGTTCTACTCCTCGGTGCGCCTCGACATCCGCAAGGTCGAGGTCATCAAGAACGGGCTCGATTCGGTCGGCAACAGGGTGAAGGTCAAGGTGGTCAAGAACAAGGTGGCGCCGCCGTTCCGGTCGGCCGAGTTCGACATCCTGTTCAACGAGGGAATCTCCCGCGAGGGGGGGCTCATCGACGCCGCGGTCGAGTACGGGGTTCTGGAGAAGAGCGGCACGTGGATGTCCTACGGCGACCAGCGCCTCGGCCAGGGCCGCGACAACGTGCGGAACTACCTGCGCGAGAACCCGACGCTTGCCGCGGAGATCGAACAGAAGGTCCGCCAGAAGGCCGTGGCCGCGGCTCCGCCGCTGAAGACGGTGGGCGCCGCCGGGCGCGCGCAGGGCCCTTCCGCAGACAGGGCGGCGGCTGGTGCCGCGGAGGACTTCTAGCCCACCGGCCGTCCCAGCAATCGATGCCGGGTTGCGGCTCCTGGCGGCCCGCGGCCATTCGTGCCAGGAGTTGCGCCGCAAGCTGGGACGCCGCGGATACTCCGAGGCGGACGTCGATACCGCGGTCGAGCGCCTCATCGAGCTCGGCTACCTAGACGATCGGGTTTTTGCCGAAGGGCACGTCAGGCGCCGGTCCGCCTCGCTCGGCCCGCTGGCGCTGTCCGCCGAGCTGGCGGCTCGAGGCGTCGACCGCGCCGCCGCGGATGCAGCGATGGCCGGCCTGAGCCCCGATGCCCAGCTCGCCGCGGCCACCCGCCTGGTCGAACGCCTGAGCGGCAGACGGCCGGTCGCCGGCTACAGGGAGCTGCTCGATTCGGTGGGGCCCAAGATCGTCCGGCGGGGCTTCTCTCCGGGGACGGTCCGGGCTGCTTGCCGGGCGGTCTGGGACGGGACGCCGGGCCAGGCCGAAGCCTAGGCTCCTTCGCCACCCGCCTAGGCCGCATGAAGCGGCTCAGGCGGCCGAATGCCGGTGTTAGGGGCCCCGGCCATCGTCGCTGCCCCCGCGTCCACGGCGCGGGGACCCCAGCAGGTTTGCGCTCCTCCTCAGGCCACCCCTGCCGTGGCCTCGGCCGCCTGACCGGCGCCGTTGGCGCCTGCCACTTCCTGCGACCCATCCGGGCGGCGGCGGAGCCTAGAATCAGGTGCACACGGGGCCCGTTTCGGGGCACCGTAAGTCATAGAGCCAACCCCAGGCGGGCCTCCGAGGGCCTGCCGTGGTCACGCACTTTGACAATCGAATTAACGAGGTGCATGTCACATGCCTGTCTACGTCTTAGTCCCGCTATTGGTGGTGGCAGTTGCGGTAGCCCTCGCCGCCGGCTTCGGGATCGCCTACACGATGCTCAAGCGCCGGCAGAGCAACGGGACCAACGTGGTCGAGACCCGGGCTCAGCAGACCCTCTTGGAGGCCGAAACGCAGGCCAAGGAAAAGCTGCTCGAGGCAAAAGAGGAAGCCGTCAAGATCCGCACCGCCGCCGAACAGGAGGCCCGGGAGTACCGGGCACAGTCACAGCAGCTCGAAAGGCGCCTGCTTCAGAAAGAAGAGAACCTCGACCGCAAGGGCGAGGAGCTCAACCGAAACGAGCGCGAGCTCGCCAACCAGAAGAAGTCGCTGGACGACATCAAAGCCCAGCTCGAGGAGAGCTACCGGCAGCAGGAAAGGGAGCTCCAGCGCGTCGCGAACATGACGCGACAGGAGGCCCAGGGCATTCTCATGGCCCAGGTGGAGCAGGACCTGCGCAACGAGGTCGCGCGCAAGGTCCGCGAAGCCGAGCTGTCCGCCCGCGACGAAAGCGAGCGTCGGGCTCGGGAGATCGTGACCGAGTCGATCCAGCGCATCGCCGCCGACCAGACCGCCGAGGTCTCGGTCTCAGTCCTGCCACTGCCAACCGACGAGTTGAAGGGCCGCATCATCGGCAAAGAGGGCCGCAACATCCGCGCCCTCCAGCAGGCGACGGGGATCGACCTGATCGTCGACGACACCCCGGAGGCTGTGATCATCAGCGGTTTCGACCCGGTCCGCCGCGAGGTGGCGCGGGTCGCCCTCAACAAGCTCATCGTGGACGGCCGGATCCATCCGGCCCGAATCGAAGAGATCGTCGCCAAGTCCCGCCAGGAGGTCCTGCAAAGGGTCAAAGAGGAGGGCGAGGCGGCGGTGCTCGAGCTGGGCCTGCAGGGACTCCACCCTGAGGTCGTCCGACATCTCGGCATCCTGCGGTTCCGCACGAGCTACGGCCAGCAGGTGCTGAATCACTCCAAGGAAGTCGCCTACCTCGCCGCCATGATGGCGTCCGAGATCGGGGCCGACGTCCGGACCGCCAAGCTCGCAGGTTTGCTGCACGACATCGGCAAGGCCATCGACCACGAGGTCGAGGGCTCCCACGCGGTGATCGGTGCGGACCTGCTGCAGCGACACTCGGTGCCGGCTCAGGTGGTGCACGCGGTGCGCGCGCATCACTACGACGAAGAGCCGCACACGATCGAAGCCCTGCTGCTCATAGCGGCAGACGCGATCTCCGCCGCCCGCCCCGGCGCTCGACGCGAGTCGCTCGAGGCCTACGTCAAGCGGTTGGAGAAGCTGGAGGAGATCGCCAACTCCTTCCAGGGAGTCCAGCAGTCCTACGCCATCCAGGCCGGGCGCGAGGTCCGGATCCTGGTCAAGCCGGAGCAGATCGACGACACGGCTGCCCAGCTCATGGCCCGGGACATCGCCAAGCGCATCGAATCCGAGCTCAGCTTCCCGGGCCAGATCCGCGTCACCGTGGTGCGCGAGACGAGGGCCGTGGAGTATGCCAAGTAACCGACAAAGGGAGTCCGGCAACGGGCTCCCTTTTGTATTTGCACGAGAATCGATCAGTGCCTGAAGGCGATTTTCGGATTCTCTTCCCACCCCACGAAATCTTCGATTTCGCGGGGACCCCGGGTTGCCTTCGAGTACGGTCGATCTGACATGAGCGAGATTCGCATCCTGTTTGTGGCGGACGTGGTGGGTCATCCCGGGCGCGAAGCGGTCAAGGCGATCCTTCCCGGCCTCAAGAAAGACCTGCACCCCCACCTGACCGTGCTCAACGGCGAGAACGCCGCCGGAGGTTTCGGCCTCACGGCCAAGATCGCCGCCGAGCTGAAGGGCGCCGGAGCGGACGTGATCACCAGCGGAAACCATGTCTTCGCCCAGAAGGAGTTCGTCGGCGAGCTGCCGAACCTGGAGCGCATCCTGCGCCCCGCGAACTACCCGTCGCCGGCGCCCGGCCAGGGCTGGTGCGTGGTCGAGGCGGGCGGCCACCAGGTCCTGGTCATGAACCTCATCGGGAGGGTTTTCCTCGACGCGCTCGACGACCCGTTCCGAGCTGCGGACGCCATCCTGGAAGCCCACCCTGAAGCCCGGATCGTCTTCTGCGACATGCACGCCGAGGCGACCTCGGAAAAGACGGCCATGGGGTGGTATCTGGACGGCCGGGCGAGCGCCGTCGTCGGCACGCATACGCACATCCCGACGGCGGACGCCCGGGTCCTCCCGGGTGGCACGGCATACGTCACCGACGTGGGCATGGTCGGCCCCCGCGACAGCTGTATCGGGATGGACAAGGACGTAGTCATCCAGCGCTTCTTGACCGGGGTCCCCAACCGGTTTGTTGTGGCCTCTGGGATCGTGACATTCAATTCGGTACTGGTTACCATTAGCAGTTCTACCGGCCGCGCTACATCGATCCAGCGAGTCGACCGTGAACATGTTTGAAGGGGTTCCAGCAATGACTACGGAGCGCGCTCCAGTTGAGGTGCTCAAGGTTTCGGCCACCTCGAAGCCGGTCGCGGTCGCGGGCGCCATCGCCGGTGTGATCCGCAGCAAAGGGCGGGTCGAAGTCCAGGCGATCGGCGCGGGCGCCATCAACCAAGCCGTGAAAGCCATCGCGATCTCGCGTGGCTACGTCGCCCCCGGCGGCCTCGACCTCGTTTGCATACCCGCGTTCATCGACATCTCCATCGACGGCGAGGAGCGCACAGGAATCAGATTGCTCGTGGAGAGTCGCTGACGGCAGTCCAGACAAGGTCCTTTCACATCTGGACGATCGGTTGCCAGATGAACTCGGCGGATTCCGAAAGTCTTGCGCGGAGGCTCCTGGCCGCCGGCTACATCGAGGACTCGCTCGAACGCGCGGATGTGGTCATCCTCAACACGTGCGTCGTGCGTCAGGCGTCCGAGGACCGCGTCTACTCGAAGCTTCACGAGCTGAAACACTGGAAGACGCCTGAGCGGACGGTCGCGATCACTGGCTGCATCGTCGCCAAGGAAGGGGATCAGCTGCGCCGGCGTTTTCCCCACCTCGATGCGGTGGTACCGATCGGCGAATACGAGCCCTTCGTCGCCGAGCTGGAAGCCCGCTTCGACTACTCGCAGGGCGAGGCCTTGCCACAAGCGGGACGCACCGGCGTCAGCCACTACGTGCGCGTCATCCAGGGCTGCGATCACAACTGCACGTTCTGCATAGTGCCGCGCGTGCGCGGCCGCGAGAAACACGTGGCGCTGCGCGCGGTGGTCGATGAATGCAGGCTCGCGGTGGAAGACGGCGCGAGGGAAGTGGTGCTGCTCGGCCAGAACGTCGACGACTATCAGGACCCCGAAGGCGCGGGCGGCTTGGCCGCGCTGGTCAGGAAAGTGGAGAGGATTCCCGACCTCAAGCGGCTCCGCTTCATGACGTCCCACCCGCAAGACCTGGAGACCGAGCTGCTCGAGGTGATGGCCGCCAGCGGTGTCGTGTGCCGCGAGCTCCAATTGCCCGTGCAATCCGGGGACGACACGATCCTTAAACGGATGGCGCGCGGCTACCAGACGCGGCACTATCGAGCGATCGTCGAACGGGCTCGCACGCTCATGCCGGATCTCGGCCTCGTGACCGACGTGATCGTCGGGTTTCCAGGTGAGACAGAAGATGCGTACATGAACACGCGCGCGCTGGTCGAGGAAATCGAGTTCGACGTGGTCCACATCGCGATGTACTCGCCGCGACCCGGCACATTCGCCGCCACGCGCATGGAAGATGACGTGCCGCAAGGCGAGAAGCTGCGCCGGCTGAACGACCTGCTGGCTCGTCAGCGGGAGATCGCGGCGCGCAAGACCGCGAGGTGGGTCGGCCGCGACGTCGAAGTTCTGATCGAGGGCCACGACGAGCTGCACCGCCCTTACGGACGCATCCGCCAGGGCAAGCGCGCCATCGTCCTGCGGGGAGGGGATATCGTGCCCGGGGACGTGCTGAAAGTACGCGTGCTGCAGGCGACCGCGGGCCAGCTGCTGGGGACCGCCGAAGGCGCGCCGGCGGCGTGATAGGTCCAGCCACCCCGGTGATCCGGCAATACCGGGAGGCGAAAGAGAAGCACCCAGACGGGATCCTCCTCTTCAGGCTCGGCGACTTCTACGAGATCTTCTTCGACGACGCGAAGGTCGCCGCGCCGATCATGGGTGTGCAGCTGACCTCCAGGCCGCTCGGCAAGACCGGGCCCGCCCCGATGTGCGGTGTGCCGCATCACGCGTGGCAGTCGTACGCCGGCAAGCTGTTGCGCGCGGGCCACAAGGTCGTCATCTGCGACCAGGTCGAGGCTGCGAGCAAGAACAAGATCGTGCGCCGCGACGTGACCAGGGTCCTGACTCCGGGAACCGTGGTCGAGGATGCCTACCTCGAGCCGTCGCGTCCTAACTACCTCGTGGCGGCTTGGACGAAAGGCACCGAGGCGGGAATCGCCGCGTGTGAGGTCTCGACAGGAGAGCTGCTGCTCTGCCAGCTGTCGAAGGACCGGCTGCAGTCCGAGCTCGAGCGTCTGGCTCCGGCGGAGCTCCTGACGCCTCCTGAAATCGAGGAGTATCGCTTCGATCCGGTGCGCGGCCGCCAGCGCCTGCGCGACATGCTCGGGATCGCCTTTCCGGAATCGGCCGGCGCGGGCGACGCGCCGCTGGCGGTCGGTGCAGCCGGCGTGATCCTCGATTACCTGAAGCAGAACCAAACGCGCGTCGTGCCCGGCGCTTTCAGGGTCCGCACATATTCGCCCGACGCGACCATGCCACTTGATGCGGCGACCGTGAGGAACCTGGAGCTGCCCGCGCTCGTCCAGCTCGTCGATCGCACGTGCACCGCGATCGGCGCCCGACAGCTCCGCGGGTGGATGGGAGCACCGCTGCGCGACGCCGAGTCGATCGAGCTGCGCCTCGCCGCCGTCGAGGAGATGGTCACGGCGGCAACGCTCCGCGATCGCCTTCAGGGCGCACTGCGACCGGTCGGCGACCTGGAGAGGCTGATCGCGCGAGCGGCGCAGGGTCACGCCAGCGCGCGAGAGCTGGTCGGGCTGCGCGTCTCGCTGGAGGCCATACCGGCCGTCCAGGACGTGTTGGGCGCATGCGAAGCCCTCGTCACGCGGGAGCTGGCGGGTCAGGTCAGCGGCGCGCCCGAGCTCGTTGACGTCCTGAGTAGCGCCCTTGTGGATGACCCGCCGCCAGCCTTCCGCGGCGGCGGCGTGATTCGGCCGGGCTACGACCCCGACCTGGACGCGATCCTCGATGCCTCGAAAGGCGCGCGCGAGTGGATCGCAAACCTCGAGTCCGTCGAGCGCCGGCGAAGCGGGATCAAGTCGTTGAAGGTGGGCTTCAACAAGGTCTTCGGCTATTACATCGAGGTGTCCCACGCCAACACGGCGCGGCTGCCCGACGACTACGTGCGCAAGCAAACCCTCACCGGCGCCGAGCGCTACATCACGCCGGGCCTGAAGGAAAAGGAGGCGGTGGTCCTGACCGCTCAGGAACGAATCGCGGCGCGCGAGCTCGAAATCCTCCAGGACCTTGGCGCGAAGGTGGCCGAGGCCGCGCCCGCGGTAAGGGAGAGCGCCCAGGCCATCGGCATGATCGACGCGCTCCTCAGTCTTGCGGTCGCCGCGGCCGAGCGGGATTGGAGACGCCCGGAGGTCAACGCCGGATTCCGATTGAGCATCACTGGCGGGCGGCATCCACTGGTCGAGGTGGGCCTGCCGCCGGGTGTGTTCGTGTCGAACGACCTCGAGCTGGACCCCGACGGGGCGCAGATCGTGATCCTGACCGGTCCCAACATGGCCGGCAAGTCAACTTACTTGCGCCAGGCCGCGGTGATCGTCTTGCTCGCGCAGTGCGGCAGCTTCGTCCCCGCGGAGAGCGCGGTCGTCGGGCTCGCTGACCGGGTCTTCACGCGAGTCGGCGCGCACGACGACATCAGCGCGGGCATGTCGACTTTCATGGTCGAGATGACCGAGACCGCCTACATCCTGAACCACGCGACGCGATCGTCTCTTGTGATCCTGGACGAGGTGGGGCGGGGGACGTCGACCTACGACGGCGTGTCGATTGCCCAGGCCGTGGTCGAGCACCTGCACGATTCGCCGAAGCTCGGCTGTCGCACCCTGTTCGCCACTCACTATCACGAGCTGACCGCGCTGGCCGAAAGACTGCCCCGAGTCCGCAACGAGCGTGTTGAGGTGCTCGAGGAAGGCGACTCTGTCCGATTCCTGCACCGGGTCGTCCCCGGAGGGGCGGACCGCTCCTACGGCATCCACGTCGCCGCGCTGGCGGGGCTTCCCGCCGGGGTGATCGGGCGGGCGCGGCAGATCCTCGGCGACCTGGAGCGCCAGCGCCCGCTGGAGCCGCCGGAGCTGCAGCTCGGCCTGCCAATCGAACTTGCGCCCGACCCGGTGCGCAAGGAGCTCGAAGAGATCGACCCATCCGCGTTGAGTCCGCTCGAGGCGCTGCAGAAGCTGTATCAGCTCCGGGCGAAGCTGACCCCATGATCCAGATGCTTCCGCCGGAGGTTGCCGACGCGATCGCGGCGGGCGAGGTCGTCGAGCGCCCGGCGTCCGTCGTCAAGGAGCTGGTGGAGAACGCGCTCGATGCGGGTGCGCGGCGAATCAGCATCGACGTTCGGGGAGCGGGGAAGACCTCGATTCGCGTCAGCGACGACGGCGCAGGTATACCGGCGGATGAGCTCGTGGTCGCGTTCGTGAGACACACTACGAGCAAGCTCTCCGCGCTCTCCGACCTGATGTCCATCCAGAGCTTTGGATTTCGCGGCGAGGCGCTCGCGAGCATCGCCGCCGTGGCGGACGTCGAATGCGCTAGCGGCGGCGCGGTGCTGCGCGTGCGCGCTGGTGAGGTGCAGGAGCAGGGCGGCGGACCGCTCCTGCCCGGGGTTGCGATCGAGGTCAGGGACCTGTTCGCGAACGTGCCCGCCAGGTTGAAGTTCCTGAAGAGCGACGCCACGGAGGTCGCGGCGATCAAAGAGATCGTCAGCGCTTTCGCGCTGCTGCATCCCCACGTCCGGTTCCACCTCACGATCGACAGCCGCGCCGCCGTGAGCAGCAGCGGTGACGGCGATCGGCGGCGGGCGCTGGCCGCGGTCTATGGCCAGCCCGTGGCGGCGGAGATGCTCGAGATGATCGGCATGCCGCTAGTCACTGGGATGGTGAGTCAGCCTCGACTCAGCCGGGGGAGCCGCGACGGGATGGTGCTCGCGGTGAATGGGAGGCCGATCAGCGCCCGCTCACTGGTCTATGCGCTCGAGGAGTGCTATCAGGGCCGCCTCGAACGCGGGCGCCATCCGGTCGCGGTGATCGACATCGGGATCGACCCCGAGCTCGTCGACGTGAACGTGCACCCAGCCAAGAAGGAGGTGCGCTTCCGCGACGAAGGCGCTGTCTTCGCCGCGCTGCAGCGGGCGGTGAGGTCGGCACTCGACGGAAGCGATCCCTTCCGCTACCGGCCGGCCGAAACGTCTTCGGCCGCGGTCGCCACTGCAACACAGCCGGGTCCGCAGCTCACGCTGCATGAAGCACGTGTGGCGGTGGAGGCGGCCGAGACCAACGGCCACGCCGCGACGCCGGTCCTGAGGCCCATCGGGCAAGTGGGCCCGGGATACCTGGTGGCCGAGGGCCCGCACGGGCTCGTTCTCGTCGACCAGCACGCGGCGCATGAGCGTGTGCTTTACAACGGCCTGCTCGAGCGCCTTCGCTCGGGTCGCGGCGCCAGCCAACCGCTTCTCATCCCGCAGGCGGTCGACGTCGAGCCTGCGCTCATCGCCGCCGCGGCCGACCATCGCGCCGACCTTGCGAGCATGGGTCTCGAGTACGAGGAGTTCGGGCCTCGCAGCCTGCGCATCACCGCGGTGCCGGTCGAGCTGTCCGCGGGTCGAGCGACCGCCGCGATTCAGGAGACGCTTGCCGCGCTGGCTGAGAGTCGCGGCGATGGGGCGGTCGAGAAAGCCGCGGCGGCCCTTGCGTGTCATTCGGCGGTCAAGTTCGGCGACGTCCTCGACATCGCCGAGCAGCGGCGCCTCCTCGCCGACCTCGAGACCGCCGAGGAATCGATCACCTGCCCCCATGGGCGTCCGACGCGTCTGCTGGTCGAGTGGCAGGAGCTGACGCGCCACTTCCGCAGAAACTACTGACCTGATCCCCACGAAATCAGAGGCTTTGCCGTGATTTCGCGGGGGCCCCTAGTCGTCCCGGTCGTCGTCGGCCCGACGGGCATCGGCAAATCGCAAGTTGCGTTCGAGCTTGCGCGACAGCTGGACGGCGAGATCGTCGTCGCCGACTCGCGACAGGTCTACGAACGCCTTGACATCGCCACCAACAAGCCGAGCCCGGAGCATCGGCGTGAGGTGCGCTACCACATGATCGACTTCGTCGATCCGGCGACCAACTTCAACGCGGCCGAGTACGTGCAGCGCGCGCGCCAGGCGATCCAGGACATCGCCGCGCGCGGCAGGCTCCCAATCGTCGAGGGCGGGACCATGCTGTATGTGGATGCTCTGGCTGACGGATTCAGCCTGACGGGCATCCCGCCGAACGCGGCGCTCCGCGCCGAGCTCGAGCAGCTCGACCCCGAAGCGTTGCGCAGCAGGTTGCTCGCACTCGACCCTGACCCAGGTGTCGACCTCCAGAACCCTGTGCGCGTCATCCGCGCCATCGAGATCGTCGAGGCGGCGGGGCCGCCCCTGCGGAGATTGCGCACGCGCAACGCGCCGCCGTGGCAGGCGCTTCGGATCGGGCTCACCGCGGACCTCGAGGTCATCGACCGCCGCATCGAGGAGCGCAGCCGGCTCCAGGTCGCGCGAGGCTTGATCGCCGAGACCCGGCAAGCGCTGGATGCGGGCGTGCCCCCGACAGCGCCGGTCCTGACGGGAATCGGATACGCCGAAGCGCTCGCGCACATTCGCGGTGAGCTGACCATCGATGAGCTACCTGGGGCGATGGCGTGCTCCAATCGCCGCTACGCGCGACGACAGCTCCGCTGGTGGCGTCGCGATGGACGCGTGCGGTGGTTCGAGATCGAGCCCGATCCCCTGCCGGGTATTCTCAGGCTCGTGAGCAACCCATCGCCCCCTCCGGCCCTGTCGAGGCCACACCGCCGCGCTCGCGCGGCGCCCCCATAAATGGGGAGGAGAGCCGGCGCCAGACGGCTCGACCTGATCCCGCCTTACCTCTTTGCCGAGATCGACCGCAAGGTGCAGGAGAAGAAGCGGGCAGGCATCGACGTCATCTCGCTTGGGATCGGTGACCCTGACCTGCCGACCCCGGGACGCATCGTCAGCGTGCTCCAGGAGACCGCCGCCGATCCGGCGAACCACCGTTATCCGTCGTACTTCGGGCTCGTCGAGCTGCGCGAGGCGATCGCAGGCTGGTACGCGGAGCGCGCACATGTCGAGCTCGACCCGGGCATGGAGATCCTGCCCACGCTTGGCTCGAAAGACGGCATCAGCCACGCGCCCCTTGCCCTGGTGGACCCGGGCGAGGTGGTCCTGGCGCCAGATCCTGGGTACACCGTTTACGTCACGGGCGCCATCATGGCCGGCGCCGAGCCCTTCGTGATGCCGCTCAAGGCTGAGAACCACTGGCTGCCAGACCTCGATTCAATTCCGGAGGAAGTCGCCCGGCGCGCTCGGATGATGTGGCTGAACTATCCGAACAATCCGACCGCGGCCACCGCGGACCGTGCGTTTCTCGAGCGCGCGGTCGAGTTCTGCCGGCGCCACGACATCATCCTGTGCCACGACGCGCCGTACTCCGAGATCGCGTTTGACGGATACCGGCCGCTGACGCTCTTCGAGGTCGACGGCGCCAAGGAGATCGGCCTCGAATTTCATTCCCTGTCGAAGACCTACAACATGACCGGCTGGAGGATCGGCTGGGTTTGCGGCCGCGCCGACCTGGTCAAGCTGATCGGCCAGCTCAAGACCAACATCGACTCAGGCATCTTCCAGGCCGTGCAGTGGGCCGCGATCGAGGCGCTGAACGGTGGGGAGGAGGAGACGCGAGCCGCCTGCGCCGTCTACGCGCGCCGGCACAGGCTAGTGGCCGACACGCTGAACAGCCTTGGCTGGAACATCAAACCGCCTCGCGCCACCTTCTATGTGTGGGCGCCGGTCCCGAAGGGGTATGACTCGATCGGTTTTGCGAGTCACGTGCTGGACGAGGTGGGTGTGAACATCACACCGGGTGTGGGGTTCGGCGCCCACGGCGAGGGCTACTTCAGGCTCTCGGTCACCGCGCCCGACGCACGCCTCGATGAGGCGATGTCGCGAATGAGGAAGCTCAGGCTCTGAAATCCCCACGAAATCGGAGGCTTCGCCGCGATTTCGTGGGGGCCCCCGTCAAATGATCACGACCAGGAGCCCGCGCGAGCGCGCGTACCTCGTCGGCGTCTTGCTGCCCCGCATCAGCCCCGAGGCGGTGCGTGAGCAGATGGTCGAGCTGGCGGACCTGACGCGCACGGCCGGGGCGGAAGTGGTCGGTACGGACGTCCAGCGGCGTGCCGAGATCGACCCCGCCCATTTCATCGGCATGGGCAAGGTCGAGGCGCTGCGCGACATGAGGCTCGAGGGCGCCTTCGACCTGGTCATATGCAACGAGGACCTGAGCCCGCGGCAGCAGCGGAACCTCGAGCTTGCCCTCAAGGTCCGGGTTCTCGACCGCACCGAGATCATCCTCGAGATATTCGCCCAGCACGCCCGCACCCACGAAGGACGGCTCCAGGTGGAGGCGGCGCGCCTGCATCACCTGCTGCCGCGGCTGATCGGCGCCTACGCGTACGACCGCCAGGTCGGCGGACGGCGAGGGGGAGTGGGGGCGCGCGGCGGATTCGGTGAGCAGCAGATCGAGGTCGAGCGCCGGCGCATCCGCAAGCGCATCCGCGACCTGGACCTCGAGATCGAGCATGTCCGCGCGCAGCGGCACCAGCAGCGGACCGGCCGGCGTCGCGCGGAGCTCGTGACCGCGGCGATCGTGGGCTACACGAACGCCGGCAAGTCGACATTGCTCAACGTGCTCACCGGCGCCGGCGTCCGCGCCGAACAGAAGCTTTTCGCGACGCTCGATCCCACCACGCGGAAGATGGAGCTGCCCGCCGGTCGGGAGCTGCTCCTGACCGATACGGTCGGTTTCATCCAGAAGCTGCCTACCGACCTCGTGGCCGCCTTCCGGGCGACCCTGGAGGAGGTGACCGAGGCCGACGTGATCGTGCAGGTCCTAGATCTCAGCTCGCCGGCCGTGGAGGAGCAGGCCTCGACGGTCGAAGAGGTCCTGGCCGACCTGGACGCCGCGGCCAAGCCTCGGGTCGTCGCCCTCAACAAGGTCGACCTGCTTGGGCCCGCGTCGCGCCGGCGGGCCATCGCCGCTCTCACCGAGCGTTATCCCGGCGCAGTGGCGATCTCCGCGATCAATCGGACCGGCATGAGCGAGCTCGGGGCCGCCATCGAGCGCGCCAGCAGGGTCGACGCGGTCGCGCTGGAAATCCTGGTGCCGTATGGCAACGAAGCCGTGCTTGCCGAGGTGCGCAAGGTGGGGGGAGTGGACCGGACCGAGTACGTGGAGGAAGGCACCCGGGTCTGGGGATGGGTGCCGCGCCACGCAGCTCGACGGTTCGCCGCATTCGATCAGAAGAGCGCCGTGCGCTCCCGCGGCCGCTAGCCGAAGATCCGGATCACACCTCGCACGAGGCCGACCAGGCTCACGTTGCTGGTCACGATCGGCTCGTAGGCAGGGTTCTCGGCGATCAGCTTGACGTGCCCGTTGGCGCGCTCGAAGCGCTTCACGGTGGCGTCGCCGTCGACGAGCGCCACTACGATCGACCCGTTGGTCGCCTCGTGTTGGGGCCGGACGAGCACCAGGTCGCCGTCGAGGATGCCGGCGTTGACCATGCTGTCGCCTCGCACGCGAAGGAGGAAGTAGCCTTCCTTGGCGAGCTCAGACGAGAGAAGCACGTGGTCTTCGATGTTCTGCTCGGCGAGGATGGGGACGCCCGCCGCGACGTGGCCGACGATGGGGACGGAGACGGCGTTACGGCGCTGCTGGTCGATCTCCTGGTCCTGGACCAGCTGCACCGTGCGCGACTTGCTGGGGTCGCGCTTGATCAGGCCGCGCCGCTCGAGCTGGTTCAGGTGGTTGTGCACGGTCGAGCTCGAGCTCAGGCCGACCGCTTCGCCGATCTCCCGCACGCTCGGCGGGTAGTTCCGAACCCGGGTGACGTGCCGGATGTACTCGAGGATCTTGGTCTGCCGGTCGGTTAGTTGATCGCTCAATTTGATGTTCATCTCCAGATCGTGGTGGGGGACGTTTACGGCATGCTAGCAGTTCGGGAGCCCGAGCGCAAACTTTTGTTCGTTCTCTTGACAAGCGAACGGCCGTTCGCTACAGTCACGAACGTATGTACGCCGCCGGCCACGGGATCACACGATTGCGGGCAACCCGTGCCGGCGGCATTCGAGTCCGTTTGCTGCCGGCGCTGGGCCTGGTCGTGGCGGCGACCCTCGGCCTGGCGCTGGTGGCTCATGGCGGAACCGCTTCGGCTGAGTCCACGGTCGTCGTGCAGCCGGGCGACACGCTGTGGGCGATCGCCGCGGCGCACTATCCGGGCGATGATGTCCGGGTACGTGTGGACGAGATCGAACGTGCCAACGGCCTCTCGAGCCCGACGATCGAAGCGGGGCAGGAGCTGCGGCTGCCAGCCTGACCAGGGTGATCAGGCGTGAAGCTGGTCCTCGTGACTCGTCAAGGCTGCCACCTCTGCGATGACGCCCTCGGTCTCATTCGCGGGCTCGGTTACGAGCCGGAGCTTGCTGACGTCGACGCGGACGATCGCCTCCACGACCTCTACGACTGGCGTGTCCCGGTCGTGCTTCTTGACGGCCGGCCCGTTGCCGAGGGTCGAATCACTGCTGACCAGCTGGTAAAGGCAGTGGGCCAGAGGCTTATCTGAGGCGGGCTATGCTCACGATATTAGCCCTTTAGGAAAGCATGGCTTGTGATAACCGATCTCGGTTGATCTTGCGCGGCGAGTGCATGGGTTTGCGGACGAATTCGACTGAACCGCGATGGTTTAGCTCGCGCTGCTTCCAATAGACGGATTCCTGTTCGGCAAGCCATGCTTTGGGCAAAGGATATGGTCCAAGCGTCCGATGGCTACGTCGAGACAGTTCGATCATTGCCAGAGCGTTTTCGCACTGCGGCATCTTGATCCGCAGGTAGTCAGCGATACCGAGCAGAAATGGCTCCCCGCTTTGTCCGGTTGGACAGCGCCAATTCCATGACTGGCGGGCATTCGTGCCGGGTGCCGGTTTCGTGGTTGGTACGACCCAGCCACCCCAAGTCTGTCGAAGCCATTCGAGGACGGCGCGATCGCGATTTGTGACGACGATTTGGACCGTGTAATAAAACCGTCCACGACGCGGCTCGAATGAGCGACCAATAGCGATGCAGCCTTCGCCGTCGACGAAGCCCGCCGCGTAGGCGCAGTCGGTGTCTTTGATCTCAGGCATCGGGCCTAGGCGGAGCGCTGCAGGGCCGGTTCGGCGTCCAGGCCGCGAAGGAACATCTCCAGCGGCAGCGCCGCGCCTTCGAAGTCGCCTCGTAGGAGCTCCAGGTCGGCCCCGGCCTGGCTCAGGCCGGCGATCGCCAGGTCGATCGTTTTCAGGGACGCCTCGACATAGCCCTCCAGAGGCGCCTCCAGGGGCCTCGAAGCGTCTTCCGGGCGCCAGCCCAGCCGGACCTCCTCAGCCAGCTCCAGGAGCCTGTCCACGATCGTGCCGGCCAGGCCGCGCCCGAGCGGCTCTGAAGCGAGGCGCGACGACGCCTCGCCAAAGGCGCGGATGAGCCGCCGCAGCTTGACCTGGGTCGCCAGCGTACGCATGTCCGTGGTGCTATCATACCGAACCCCTGTTCGTGGGGCAATGGGGGGTTGTTAAGCTCAACCCCGTGCGCCAGCTCCTCCTGACGGCCGGCCTCCTCCTCCCTCTCGCCCTTGACACCTTTGCCCTGGCGGCCGCGCTTGGCGTGGCGGGGTTGGAGCGGCGGGACTGGTTGCGTGTCTCACTCATTTTCACCGCGTTCGAGGCGGGCACGCCGATCGCCGGCATCGCCCTCGGCCGCCTGATCGGCGGCGTGCTGGGCACGTACGCGGGGTACGCGGGCATCCTGTTCCTGTTCCTGGCCGGCCTCATCCTCCTCCGGCCCGGGAGAGATGAGGACGACGACACCAAGCGGCTGCGCTTGCTGGCCCGCGCCCGCGGCCTGGCCATCATCGACCTTGGGATCAGCATCAGCACCGACGAGCTGACGATCGGCTTGAGCGCGGGTCTGCTGGGCCTCTCGATCGCCGTAACGGTGATCTGGATCGCCATCCAGGCCTTCGTCGCGGGCCAGGTCGGGCTGCGTTTCGGCGAGCGGGTCGGCGAAGCAGTGAGGGAGCGATCCGAGCAAGTTGCCGGCGTCGCGCTGATTCTGGTCGCCGCAGTCCTGCTGGTTCTCAGGCTGCTCAACCTCTGAGCGCCTAAGGGGCAAAGATCCTGCAAAGGCTGGCGGCCAGCGAGTCGGCGTCCACACCCGGGTGGGTCAGGAAGTATCCGACAGCGTCGCTCACGCCGCCCACGACAGCACGCCCGAAGACGACAGGGTCCTTGTCCGCGTAGAAAGCGTCGTGGTCCATCGCGTGGCGGACCTCCTCGGCCACGGCGTCCGCGAAGCGGGCCTGCAGCCCGTGCCGGATCTCGTCGACCCCCTGGCTGAGCCCAACCGACTCGACGATCAGCAGCCGGGCCACGTCCGATCGCTCAAAGCAGCTGTGGACGAAACGTGTGATGCCGAGCCGGAGACGCTCGTGATGATCGTGGCCGGTCGCGGCGTCCGCCAGCACCTCGTGGATCAGAGCTCCGCCTTCCTGGTCCAGGACCTCTCGGAAACAGTGCTCCTTGGATTCGAAGAACTCGTAGAAGGCCGATTTCGAGACACGCGCCTCGCGGACTACGTCGTCGACCGAGGTCACGTTGTAGCCCCGGCTCGCGAAAAGCTGCAGCGCGGCTTCGGCGATCCGCCGGCGCCGCCGCTCGATCCTCGCATCCCGCCTGAGCTGGGCCGGCGCGAGGGACATGCCGGCTACGCGGCCGCCAGGGCTCGCGAGATGACGATCCGCTGGATCTCGCTCGTGCCTTCGAACAATGTGTAGATCTTGGCGTCGCGGTGCCACTTCTCGACCGGGAAGTCGCGGATGTAGCCGTAGCCGCCGCAGATCTGGATCGCCTGCTCCGTCACTTTGACCGCGACCTCGCCGGCCTTGAGCTTGGCCATCGAGCCTTCGGCCTTCTTGAAGTCGCCGCCGTTACGGCCTTCCCACAGCGCCCGCCAGATCAGGGCCCGCGCGGCTTCGATCTCGGTCGCCATGTCGGCCAACATGAAGGCGATCGCCTCGTTCTCGATCAGCGTCCGCCCGAACTGCTTGCGCTGCTTCGCGTAGTCGAGCGCGAACTCGAACGCAGCTCGTGCGATGCCCAGCGCCTGCGCGCCGACGATCGGCCGCGTCATCTCGAAGGTCTTCAGGGCGACCGACGAGCGCGTGTGCTTGCCCTCGCGGGCGCGGGCGAGCTTCTCGGCGAGCTTCTCCGTGCCGCCGAGCACGTTCTCAGCGGGGATCGTGCAATCCTCGAGCAAGACCTCCGCCGTGTGCGAGGCGCGGATGCCCATCTTCTTTTCCTTCTTGCCCATGCGCAGCCCCTTGGTCCCCGGGGGCACCACGAAGCTGGCCTGGCCGCGCGTCCCAAACTCGGGCTCGACCGCCGCGACGACGACGTGCACGTCGGCGATCCCGCCGTTGGTGATGAAAACCTTCTGGCCGTTGATCACCCAGTCGCCGTTCTTGCGCACCGCCCGGGTCTTCATCGAGGAGACGTCCGAGCCCGCGTCCGGCTCAGTCACGGCGAAGGCGCCCAACGCCGGCTTGTCCGCCGTGCCGTAGCACGCGGGGATCCACGTCGAGATCTGATCTGGCGTGCCCTGGGAGAAGATCGCCGCCACCGGCAGCCCGGTGCCCTGGATCGCCAGCGCGATGCCGGCGCAGCCCCAGGTCAGCTCCTCGGCCACCAGGGCCGGCATGATCCCGGTGCCGTCGCCGAAGGTCTGCTGCAGAAAGTCGACGCCGTACAGCCCGACCTCGGCCGCCTTCTTGACGATCGGCCAGGGAAACTCCTCAGACTCGTCGTATTGGTGCGCGTACGGCCGGATCTCCTTCTCGGCGAAGCCGTGGACCCAGTCGCGGATCTCCCGTTGCTCGTCGCTCAGCTCGAACGAAACCATGTTCCTTTCTGCCGCTCCTGCTTAAACAACGCTCTGGTACTCGTACGTACCGTTTCCAATCCGAAACGGTACGCCGCAGCGCGTCACGGTGTCAACGACTCAACGCGGTTTCGGCCCTTCAGGGCGTTTTGGGCGCGGGTTGTCTTCCCTGGACGAACAAGCGGTAGGCGCTGAACACGAGAAAGGCGCCCCACACGCGGGCGAGGATCGGCCCGGGGACCTCGACGGCCACCAGCGCCCCGATGACCGCCCCGACCACTCCCCCACCTCCCATCCACAGCGCCGGCCGGACCAGCACGTTGCCCTGGCGCAGGTGCGTGAAGCCGCCCACGATCGCGGTCGGGATGATCGCGATCAGCGACGTACCTTGCGCGACGGCCTGCGAGAGTCGAAATCCGACGGTCATGGTCGGCACGAAGAGAAGGCCGCCCCCGATGCCGATGGTGCCGCTCAGGAACCCCGCCGTGAAGCCGCCCACCACCGCGAGCACGTCCCACCACGTCATGAGAAGACGAGCTCTTTGACCCCGACGACGCCCAGGACCAGCGCCACGGCGAACTTCAGCTCTCGCTCGGGAATCCGGCGTAGGAGGGTTGCCCCGACGTAGGCACCGACCACGCTGCCGGCGATCAGGAAGAACGCGACGTGAAAGTCGACCTGCGGCGAGCCCTTGCGGAAGTAGTAGATCGGGAGGGCGGCGATCGCGATCGGGATGATGGCGATCAGCGAGTTCGCGTTGGCGTGGCGCTGCGACACGCCGGCCCATAGCACCTGGAGCGGCACCAGGGCGAAGCCGCCGCCGACGCCGAGCAGGCCGCCGAGCACGCCACCCAGGAAGCCGATCGCGGCAAAGACGGCCGGGCGGCCTGTGCCTTCGATTATTCGGCTGGGCGGGGCGGCGTCTCGGGCTGGCTCGTCACGACCGAGTGGTGCCGGAACTGCACGTTCTGGGGCACGGCCGTCGCGGGCTGCTTCGCCTTCTTCTTTTTCTTGGTCTCGCGTCCCTGCTTGTCGCGTCCTTTAGCCATGGCGCCCAGTTTCCACGACCAGGGCCAGTTCGCGCAAGAACGATTCGACGTCGGTGACCAGCCCGATCGACTGCCAGCTCCCTCGGTCCGCGAGCTTGGTGACCACCGCCGGGTTGATGTCGACGCATACGGTGCGCACCCCCGCGGGCAGCATGTTGCCGGTGGCGATGGAGTGCAGCATGGTCGACAGCATGAGGGCGAGCCGCACGTCTTTCAGCGCCGCCCGCATCCGGCGCTGCGCCTCCACCATCTCGGTGATCACGTCGGGCAGGGGGCCGTCGTCGCGCACCGATCCCGCCAGCACGATCTCCACCCCGTGGTCGATCGCTGCCTTCATCACACCGGACTTGAGCCCGCCGCTCGCGACCATCTGACGCAGGCCGCCGGCGGCGCGGACACGGTTGATCGCGCGCATGTGGTGCTCGTGGCCGTGCTCCATCGGAAGCCCGCTGTCGATGTTGACGCCCAGGGCGGTCCCGAACAGCACGGACTCGACGTCGTGCACGGCGAGCGCGTTGCCCGCGAACAGCACCTGGACGTAGCCAAGCTCGATCAAGCGAGACAGGTAGCGGCCGGCGCCAGTGTGCACGACGGCCGGCCCCGCGACCACGAGGATGCGGCCGCCCGCCTCGCGGATGTGCCGCATCTCGTCGGCGATGCCGGAGATCAACACCTTCTTCGGTTTCTCGGCCGAGACCTCGCTGCCCATGAAGCTGAAGATCTCGGTCTGCCTCGATCGCTCGAGGGGCGTCACCCGGACGCCCTGGTGGCCGACCACGACCTCCATGCCCGGCTTCGCGTCCTGGAAGACGATGCACCAAGCGCGGCCTGCCTTGGGGTCGACGGCGATCGCGGCGTCCATCTCGATCTTTTCGACCTGCACCCAGTTGCCGTCGATGAGTACCTCAGTGGGCAGGTTGCTGGTCGAGTAGAAACCCTCCGGGAACACGCCCTCACGGTCCACAGTCTCGACCTGCACCGGTTCTTCGTGCTCGGCGGTAGCCCCCAGCGCCCGGGCTCGCTGCACGATCCGGTCGAGGAGCTCTGCCGAGCTGGCGTACACCTCCATCCGGCACAGAGACGTGTCGGTCTTGTGCTGGCCCACCTTCAGCTCTTCGATGGAGAAGTTGCCCCCGAGGTCCATGACCATGTCCATGACCTGCGGCAGCATCATCGAATCGATGATGTGGCCCTGCAGGACGATGCGGGCGGTGTGTCTTCCTTCGGTCCCAAGGGGTCCCCGCGAACTCACGGCGAAGCCTCGGAGTTCGTGGGGATGCTCACGCGCGGACACCCGCCGCCGCGTAGATCTGGGCCTTCAGCGCGTTCGCCTCGCGGCCCGGGCTGGCGGCGAAGATGACGTTGCGGCTCGAGGAGACCAGGCAGGATGCCGGATCGCCGTTCCACGCGGCGCGCACCGCGGCCTCGACGTCACCGCCCTGGGCTCCGACCCCAGGCAGCAGGAAGGGCAGCGCGCTCATGCTCCGGACCTCGGCGACCTGGACTGGCGCCGTCGCGCCGACCACGAGACCGACGTTGCCGTGCTCGTTGAGGCGCTCGGCGAGCAGCGCCGCGTGGGCGTAAAGCGGCTTGCCGTTCGCCTCGAGATGCTGCAGGTCGTTCGCTCCGGGGTTGGACGTGCGGCACAGGACGTACACGCCGCGATCCGCGTACGCGGTGAACTCCCGCAAGGAGTCCGCGCCGAGGTAAGGGTTCACGGTCGCCGCGTCCATGGCCAGCGTGCCGAAGACCGCGCGCGCGTAGGCCCGCATGGTGTTGTTCATGTCGCCGCGCTTGGCGTCGAGCAGGAACGGCGTCGCGGGCGCTGCGCCCCTCAGCTCCATGAGCGCCTTCCAGCCGTCGGGGCCGTACTGCTCCCAGAAGGCGCTGTTGGGCTTGAAGCAGCACACGTGCTCCTCGGTCTGCCGGACGACCTCGCGGCAGTGGCGCAGCGCGCCCGCGGCGCCGCCCTCGATGCGCTCTGGGTCGGGGTCGAGCCCGACGCAAAGCATGGTCTGCCGTTCTCGGGCAAGCGCGCGCAGACGTTCGAAGTAGCTCAACCACCCAAATGGTAAAGACGCGGCGGAACGACAATTGAGGCGTGAGAATCGCGCTGGCGCAGGTCAACCCGACAGTAGGCGACCTCGAAGGCAATACCCGCCTGGTCATCGACTGGATGGGCCGCGCGCGTGAGCTCGGCGCGGACATCGTCTGCTTCCCCGAGCTGGTCATCACCGGCTATCCGCCGGAGGACCTGGTCCTCAAACCTGCTTTCGTCCGCGACAACCTGGCCCACCTCGACTTGATCGCGCGCGAGGCGAAGGGCATCGCGGCGGTGGTCGGGTTCGTCGACGAGGAGGGCGACATCTTCAACGCGGCCGCATTCCTCCAGGGCGGGGCGGTCAAGGCCATCTTCCACAAGGTGTTCCTGCCGAATTACGGCGTCTTCGACGAGAAGCGCTACTTCGAGCCCGGGCATCGTTGCCCGATCGTGGAGCTCGACGGCGTGCGCATCGGCATGTCGGTCTGCGAGGACTGCTGGTTTCCCGCCGGTCCGATGGCCTGGCAAGCGCATCACGGCGCCCAGGTTCTGATCAACATCAACGGCTCGCCTTACCACTACGGCAAGCGCGCGCCGCGCGAGGCGATGGTTGCCGAACGGGCCGCCGGCTATGGCGCATATGTGGCGTGGGTCAACACGGTAGGTGGACAGGACGAGTTGGTCTTCGACGGCAACAGCGTGATCTTCGACCCGTACGGGCGTCTGCTGGCGCGGGCCGCGTCGTTCGAGCCCGAGCTGCTCGTGTGCGACATCGACACGAGCGTCCTCGTGCACCGCCCCGTCGAGCAGCTGAGGCGCGAAGCGGAGGCCGCGGAGAGACTCGATCTCGAGGTGACGGAGGTGCACATCAGCGACACGCCTCGAGACCAGGGCACGCCGGCGATCGAAGCCAGGATCGCCGAGCCCCTCGAAGGTGCGGCGGAGATCTACGCCGCCGTCGTGCTGGGCACGCGCGATTACATGCGCAAGCAGGGATTCGAGAAGGTCGTCATCGGCATGTCCGGCGGAGTGGACTCAGCCCTCACCGCGGCGATCGCCTGCGACGCGCTCGGTGCGCAGAACGTGATCGGCGTCCGCATGGCCTCCCGCCACACGTCCGCGGAAAGTCTCGAGGACGCCGGCCTGGTGGCCGAGAACCTCGGCATGCAGCTGATGGACTTCTCGATCGAGCCGCCGCACAAAGGCTTTGAGGACATCCTGAAGCCTGTCTTCGCCGGCACCAAGCCCGGCGTGGCCGAGGAGAACCTCCAGCCCCGCATCCGCTCCACCATCCTCCACGCGCTGAGCAACAAGTTCGGCTACATCGTGCTGAGCACGGGCAACAAGTCCGAGCTCGCGACCGGCTACGGGACGCTGTACGGCGACATCGCCGGCGGGTATTCCGTGCTGAAGGACATCACCAAGACAGCGGTGTACGAGCTGTGCCGCTACCGCAACGCGCTAGGCCGGGCGATCCCGGAACGCGTGATGACCAAGCCGCCCTCCGCCGAGCTCAAGCCGGACCAAAAGGACACCGACAGCCTGCCGCCGTACGAGGTGCTCGACCCCATCCTCATCGGCTACATCGAGGACGACCTGAGCCCGGAGGAGCTGGTCGCGGCCGGGCACAAGCCGGAAATCGTGGCGCGCGTCATCCAATTGGTCGACCGCAGCGAGTACAAGCGGCGCCAGGCCCCGCCCGGCGTGAAGATCACCGAAAGAGCCTTCGGACGCGACCGCCGCATGCCGATCGTCAACCGCTACAGCCCCAACGGCATCCGGCCTGGCGGGTCCGCTCGGTAAGCTCGGCATAATTTCTGTCGATATCCCGTATAGGTAGGAGCTATGGGCGGGTCCTTTGACGTAGTCGTGATCGGCGGCGGCCCCGGTGGGTATGTCGCCGCTTTGCGGGCCGCGCAGCTTGGCGCGAAGGTCGCCGTGGTCGAGAAAGACCGCGTCGGCGGAACCTGCCTGGTCCGCGGATGCATCCCGACCAAGGCGCTTCTCCAGTCCTCTGAGCTGTACACCATGGCCAAGGAAGGCGCTCCCTTCGGCCTCGTGGCGGACGGGATCGGCTTCGACTGGGCCGTGGCCCAGAAGCGCAAGACGGCTGTCGTCGACCAATTGGTCAAAGGCGTCGAAGGGCTGCTCAAGGCCGGCGGTGTGACGACGCTGAAAGGCATCGCCCGCCTCGGGGGCAAGGGCGTCGTCGACGTTTCCGGTGACCAGGTACAGGCGAAGGACATCGTCATCGCGACCGGCTCGGCGATCGCCCGGATCCCGCTTCCCGGCGCCGAGCTGACCATCGACTCCGACCAGATCCTCGAGCTGAAAGAGGTGCCGCGCCGCCTCGCGGTGATCGGTGGCGGGGTGGTCGGGATGGAGTTCGCCGCGATGTTCGCCGCGCTCGGCACCAAGGTCACGGTCCTGGAGATGCTCCCGCAGGTGCTGGCGATGGTCGACGCCGACCTGGTCGCCGTGTACACCAAGCATCTCAACGGCCTGGGCGGCGACGTCCACACCAACAGCAAGGTCGCCGAGGTCGTGAAGCAGAACGGAAGCCTGCAAGTGCGTTTCTCGACCGGCGGTGAGGGCGGCGCCATCGACGCCGACCAGGTGCTCCTCGCGGTCGGTCGGGTGCCCTACACGCAGGGCCTCGACGCGGAGAAGGCGGGAGTCAAGCTCGAGCGCGGTCGGGTGGTCGTCGACGAGCACCTGCACACGGATGCCGACGGCATCTGGGCGATCGGCGACGTGATCGGCGGCATCATGCTCGCCCACGTCGCGTCGTACGAGGGTGTCTGCGCGGTGGAGAACATCGTCGGTCACAGGGGGGGTGCACCCGGATCCGGCTTCGCCGGGCCGGCTGCAGGGGGGGAGTCCCCTCCTCAATCCAGTCGCGTGCCCGACTACCACGCGGCTCCGAACTGCGTTTACACCGACCCCGAGATCGCGCACGTCGGGCTCGGCGAGAAAGAGGCGAAGGAGAAGGGGCTCGACGTGAAGATCGGGCGCTTCCCGTTCGCCGCCTCAGGGCGAGCGCTCACGCTCGGCCAGTCGGAAGGATTCGCCAAGGTGATCGCCGACGCTCAGTCCGGGAAGCTGCTCGGCGCGCACATCATCGGACCTCGGGCGACGGACCTGATAGCGGAGGCGACGCTCGCGATCCAGAACGGCCTCACGCTCGAGCAGATCGACCTGACGATCCACGCCCACCCCACGCTGCCCGAATCGCTCATGGAAGCGGCGCTGGCCGCGCAGGGGCGTGCCATTCACGTAGCCAATAGAAAAGGGCAAGCCCCCACCCGGCCTCCGGCCGACCTCCCCACGAGTGGGGAGGTGAAACCTGTCGTGTCAGCAGTGGCGGGCGCCTCCGGCGCCAGCGCTCAGCCGGCCACAAAGGCAACCATTCAAAATCGAGAGGAGCCAATGGCCGCCCCGACCAAGATTCCAACCGCTGCACCCCCCAAAGGCGCGGCCGACCCCAAGTCCCTCGAGCTGGCGAAGGCAAATCGCGACCTGCTGCTCAGCATGCACCGGCAGATGCAGCTCATTCGCCGATTCGAAGAGCGCGCCCAGGAGCAGTACACGAAGGCGAAGATCGGCGGCTACTGCCACCTCAACATCGGTGAGGAGGCCACGGTGGTCGGCGGCATCCTCGCGCTCAAATCGAACGACTGGATCTTCACGAGCTATCGGGAGCATGGTCACGCGATCGCGCGCGGCATCGACCCAAAGGCCGTCATGGCCGAGCTCTTCGGCAAGGAGACGGGAACGTCACACGGCCGGGGCGGCTCGATGCACCTCGTCGACGTCAGCAAGCGCTTCATGGGCGGTTACGGGATCGTGGGCGGCCACCTGCCGCTCGCGGTCGGCGGCGCGTGGGCGGTCAGGTACCAGAAGCAGCCGGACGTCGTCTTCTGCATGTTCGGCGACGGCGCCACCAACATCGGTGCGTTTCACGAGTCGCTGAACATGTCCAAGGTCTTCGACCTCCCGGTCGTCTGGTTCTGCGTCAACAACCGGTACGGCATGGGCACGCCAGTCGAGAAGGCGTCCGCGGTCGCCGACATCTACAAGAAGGCGTGCGCATACGACATGGAGTCGATCCAGATCGACGGCATGAACGTGCGGGAGGTCTTGCTGCGGACAAGCGAGATCGTGGAGAAGACGCGCAACGATTCCGTGCCGCGGTTCATCGAGTCGCTCTGCTACCGATTCAGGGGCCACTCCGTCGTCGATCCGGACAAGTACCGCTCGGCCGAAGACAAGGAGAAGTGGCGCAAGGCCGACCCGATCGTCGCCTTCGAGCACGAGCTAGAGAAGAGCGGCCTGGCGGATGAGGAGTACTTCAAGAACGTGCGGCAGGAGATCGACGCCGAGATCCGGGATGTGATCGAGTTCGCCGACAACAGCCCGGATCCCAATGTGGCCGACCTCTACAGGTACACCTACGCGGGCCAGTGGGACAACCGGCCCGAGCTTCGCACGGAGCGGGTCTGATGGCCACCGCATCGCCGTCGAAAGCGCCGGCTGCCTTTGAAGAGAAGCTCTTGCGCGTCGCGCTGCGCGAGGCCCTCGACGAAGAGATGGACCGAGACCCGTCGATCTTCCTCATCGGCGAGGACATTGGCAAGTTTGGGGGCGCCTACCGCGTCACGGACGGTCTGCTCGACAAGTTCGGGGCGCAGCGCGTCGTCGATGCCCCGATCGCCGAAGAGGTCATCGTCGGCACGGCAATCGGCGCGGCGATGCTCGGGCTTCGCCCGGTGGTCGAGATGATGACGATCAACTTCTCGCTGATCGCCTACGACCAGATCGTCAACAACGCGGCCAAGATCCGCTACATGCTGGGCGGCGAGGTAAAGGTACCGATGGTGATCCGCATGCCAGGCGGCGCCGGGCACCAATTGTCGGCGCAGCACTCGCACAGCTTCGAGGTCCTGTACGGCCTCATCCCCGGCCTGCTCGTCGTCGCGCCGACCACGCCCGCCGACGCGAAGGGAATGCTCAAGTCCGCCATCCGCTCGGACAACCCGGTGATCTTCCTCGAGTCTCTGAGCCTGTACAACGTCAAGGGCGAGGTGACGGCGGGTGACTACACGACGCCCTTGGGCAAGGCGGCGGTCCGCCGCAACGGCTCGGACGTGACGATCGTAGGCGTTTCGAGGATGGCCGTGCTCGCCAACGAGGCGGCCAAGCAGCTCGAGGAGGAGGACATCGACGCCGAGGTCATCGACCTGCGCTCGATCCGGCCCGTCGACTGGCCGCCCATCGTGGACTCGGTGCGCAAGACGAGCCGATGCGTGGTGGTAGAGGAGGGTTGGTCGACCTACGGCGTGACGGCCGAGCTCGCGGCCGGCGTGCAGGAGAGGTGCTTCGACTTCCTGGACGCTCCGATCCGCCGGCTGGGTGGCGCTCAGGTCCCGATGCCCTACGCGCTTGGGCTGGAGCAGGCGTCGATCCCGACGAGCGAGGACATCAAGCGCCTGGTTCGCAGCACGGTGGGACGAAAACCCGATGCCTGACATAAACATGCCCAAGCTCTCCGACACGATGGAGGAGGGCACGATCGTCGAGTGGAAGAAGAAGAGCGGCGACCAGGTCAAGACCGGAGAGGTGCTGGCCGAGGTCGAGTCCGACAAGGCGACCTTCGACCTCGAGGCGGAGGCCGACGGGGTGCTCAACATCCTGGTCGAGCAGGGCGTGCCAGCCAAGATCGGCGCCCCCATCGCCCGTATCGGGGAGGCGGATTCGGCCCCTGCGCCAAAGGCGAAGCCGAAGGAGACCGCGACGCCCACGGCGGCGGAGGAGAGTCAGCCGGCCCAGAAGCCAGCGCCACCTGGCGACGCGGCGCCGGAGAAACCCGCGCCCCCTAAGGAAGCGCCGGCGGAGAAGCCCGCGCCTCGAGAAAGCCCGGACGTCCAGAGCGACGGCCGGCAGGACGGACGCGAAATCAAGGCTTCGCCGCTCGCCAAGCGGCTCGCCGCCGAGATGGGCGTCGATCTCGCGTCGCTGAAAGGCAGTGGGCCTGAGGGCCGCATCGTCAAGGAAGACGTCATCGCGGCGGGCGGCGCAAGACCGACGGCGGATCGCCGCCGGCCGCAGCCCACCGCCGAACGCCCGGCCGGCCCCGACGTCGAGCTCGTCGAGCCCTCGCGGATGCAGGCGACGATCGCGCGCCGGATGACCGAGGCCAAGTCGACAATCCCCGAGTTCCAGGTCACAGTCGAGGCGCGCGTCGACCTTGCGGTCAGCTTGCGCCAGCAGCTGAAGGATTCGGTTCCAGGCGCGGAAAAGGTCACGATGACCGACTTCCTGGTTCGCGCCTGCGCTCTAGCGCTGCGCAAGTTTCCCGAGGTCAACAGCTCGTGGGTCGACGGGCGATTCCAGCGCAAGCGCTCGATCAACATCGGGCTCGCGGTGGCGCCGAGCCAGGGCATGGGCCTCCTCGTGCCTGTTGTCCACGACGCCGACGTCAAGGACCTGATCCAGATCTCGATCGAGTCGCGTCAGGTCATCGAGCGTGCGCGCTCCGGGCGCCCAAACGAAGGCGACCTCAGCGGCGCGACGTTCTCCATCTCGAACCTCGGCATGTACGGGGTCGACGAATTCACCGCGATCATCAATCCACCCGAGGCGGCGATCCTGGCGGTGGGCGCGATCAAGGACGTGGCCGTCGTCGACAACGGGCGAATCGTCCCCGGCAAGGTAATGCGGATGACGTTATCTGTCGACCACCGCGTGTTCTACGGCGCGACCGCGGCGCAGTTCATGGCCGAGGTCAAGCGGCTGCTCGAGAGCCCGGTGACCCTGGTCGTACCTCAGGGGTGACACCGGCCGAGATCGCCGACGTCCTCGAGACCTCCGGCAGCGCGTATGCGGGTCTTCTGAAGTCGCTGCCCGCCGAAATTGGTGCGTGGCGGCCCGCGCCGAGCGAGTGGTGCGTCAACGAATGCGCCGGCCACGTCGTCGAAGCCGAGCGACGTGGATTTGCGGGCCGCATCCGCATCATCCTGGCCCGGGATGAACCCCAGCTCGAGAATTGGAACCAGGAAGAGGTCTCCCGGTCGCGGCGGGACTGCGATCGCTCACCGCAGCAGATGCTCGACGAATTCGAGCCGGTGCGTCGCGAGAGCTTGGACCTGGTGCGATCGCTGAAGCCGGAACAGCTAGGCAGAGGCGGTATGCACCCGGAGGTCGCTCGGCTGACTGTCGACGAGCTGCTGCACGAGTGGGTGCATCACGACGGCAACCACCTGCGCCAGGCTTATGCGAACGTCCAGGCCTACGTGTGGCGTTCCATGGGCAACGCCCAGCGCTTCACGAGCGGTTAGGCTTCCCTTCCCCACTTGCTGGGGAAGGTGACCCGGCCGTGAAGCGGCCCGGTCGGATGGGGGCTTCCGTTAGGCGACGGCCGCCGGGGCCGATGGCTCGGCTTTCGCCGTGACCTCGCGCGACGCCGGCAGCGTGAGGTGCATGCGCAAGTTGCCTGAATCGTCGAAGTCCGCCCACAGGCGCCCCTTCATCGCCGCCGCCAGCTCGCGTGAGATGGCAAGCCCGAGGCCAACGCCGCCCGCTGGGGCCGAGCGAGAAGCGTCCCCGCGGTAGAAGCGGTCAAACATCCGGTCCGGGTCGGGGCGATTCGGGCCGGCAGGGTTCGAGATCACCGTCTCGACCAGGGCACCGCTCAGGCGGGCCGTCGCGTTGACCGTCGTGCCGTCGGGGGCGTACTTCACCGCGTTGTCGAGCAGGTTGTCGAGGATCTGGTGCAGCCGCTCCGTGTCCGCCGCCACCGGCGGGATGTCGTCCGGCACGTTGAGCTTGAGCGAAAGAGAGCGCGCGACCGCACGGCGGCGGACCATCTCGAGCTCCTGCTGCAATTGGCCGCCGAGGTCGACCGCGGTGATGTGCATCGAGATCGACCCGGCCTCGACTCGTGCGAGGTCGAGCAGCTCCTGCGCCATGCGAAGCACGCGCTCGGATTCCTCGTGGATGATCGTCGCGGCGCGCGTCCGCTCAACGTCGTTGAGCAGGCTGCCGTCGACCAGCGCCTGGCTGAAACCGATCAGGCTGGTGAGCGGTGTCTTGAGCTCGTGCGAGACGTTGGCGAGGAAATCGCGCTGGATCTTGCGCGCGCGCTCCACCGCCTCGGCCATGCGGTTGAACGCGGAGCCGAGCAAGCCGATCTCGTCCTGGCCCTGAACGTCGACGCGGCGCGCGTAGTTGCCCGCGGCTATGTCTTCGGCCGCCGCGGCAAGCGTGGTCAGCGGGCGCGTCATGGAGCGGGTGACGAGCAGGATGAGGAGCATGGCGACCACCAGCGCCGCGCCTCCCCCCTCGAGCAGGCGCGTTGCGAGGTCGCCGGCCGCCGCCGTCACGACCAAAGATTGTGGTTCGGCGAGGACGACATAGTCCGCGCCCAGCGGGTCGACGTGCTTGGGCGTGCTCGGCAGCTTGATCGCTGCCGCGATGTAGCTGTCACCTGCGAGCGCGGCCCGCGCCTCCAACACGTTGGCGAAGCGCCGGGATGGAGTCACCGAGAATTGCGTTCCGATCGTGTCGCTCGACCCGCTGTCATAGACGACGTAGCGACCGCCATCCAGGAGCAGTAGTCGTCCGCTTCCCAGCTTGTCGGCCGTGAGACTGAGTCGTTGCATGAAGTCGGTCTGTGGTGCGGGACGGCATTGGGCTGCGCCCGACGGGATCAAACATTCCTGGAGCCTGACCGCGGTCGCGGCCGCGATGACCTGCCTGTCCAATTGGTCCTGGGCACTTTGAAACTCGAGATCTCGAACCAGTACCCAGGTGAGCAAACCTGCGAGGAGAAGGCTCACCGCCACGATGCCCGCGGCCGCCGCGAGGAGACGGAGTCGCAGCGTCAGCTTCCCGCCAGCTCCAACCGATACCCGACTCCCCAGACCGTCTGGATGCTCGGGTCCGTGATCTTCGCCCCGGCGAGCTTCTCGCGCAATTGCTGCACGTGCACGTCGACGGTCCTCGTGTAGCCCGGAAAGTCGTAGCCCCACACCAGGTCGAGCAGCTCGCTGCGCTGAAACACGCGGCCGGGGTGCCGTGCCAGCAGCGCGAGCAGGTCGAATTCCTTGGGGCGCAGCTGAACGCGTTCGCTGCCATGTCGGACCTCGTGGCGTTCGATGTCCACCTCGAGCTTGCCTGCGCGCACCAGCTTCGGCTGGTCGGGCTCGGTCCTGGCCCGCCGCAAAAGTGCCTTGGCGCGCGCCACCAGCTCCTGCGGGTGGAAAGGCTTCGTGAGGTAGTCGTCGGCCCCGACCTCGAGGCCCACGACCTTGTCCGTGACCTCGTCGCGCGCCGTCAGCATGATGATCGGCACCTGGCTCTGCTTGCGGATCTCCTTGCAGATGGTCAGCCCGTCGCTGCCGGGCAACATGATGTCGAGGATCACGAGGTCGGGTTTGACCTGGCCGAACCTTGCCACGGCTTGCGCCCCGTCCCCCACTCCCTCCACCTCATAACCCTCGCGGGTCAGGTAGAGCCGCGCCAGCTCGACGATGTGCTTCTCATCGTCCACGACCATGATCTTCGAGCTCATCGCACTACCCACAACGTCAAATTCATCACCATCAGGTCAGATTGCTGTCTTACATGTGTCAGCGAAATGTAAGGACAGCTATTTTGCGGCGCGGGTCTTGCCTTTTCGGCGTTCTTCCGAACGCAGCACGAGCTTCAGCGGGTTGCCGATCAGCCCGAACCGGTCCCGGATCTTTTTTTCCAAATAGCGCCGGTAGGAAAAGTGCAGCAGGTTCGTGTCGTTGACGAACAGCACCACCGTGGGAGCTTCGCCGGCCGCCTGGGTGGCGAAGCTGACCTTCAGCCGCCGCCCCTTGAAGCTCGGCGGCGGATGGTCCAGGAATGCCTCCCGCAGGAGGCGGTTGAGCTCGTTGGGCGGCATCTTGATCCGCCGCTGGCCGACGACCTCGAGAGCCGCGGGCAGCACGGTCCCGATGCCCTCTTTGGTCTTGGCGGACAGGGTGACCACAGGCGCGAAGGGTGCGAACTTGAACTCGCCGGCCAGCGCCTTGCGCCAGTAGGCCGGTGTGCGGTGAGCGGGCTCCACGAGGTCGATCTTGTTGACCACGATGACAAGCCCGCGACCGGCCTCGAGGGCGTACCCGGCCACGTGCTGGTCCTGGGCGAGGACCCCGGCCGAGGCCTCGATCACGAGCAGCACGGCGTCGGCGCGCTCCATGGCGTGGATGCCGCGCAGGAGGCTGTACCGCTCGAGCCGGTCCCTGCTCGACGACTTGCGCCGGATGCCCGCCGTGTCAATGAGGATGACCGGGACCCCGTCGAAGACGAGCTCGGTGTCGGTGGGGTCGCGCGTGGTGCCCGGGGTGGCGCTGACCAGGGCTCGTTCGTCGCCGAGGAGCGCGTTGAGCAGCGACGACTTGCCGACATTCGGCCGGCCGATGATGGCGAGCCGGTCGGCCTTGTCATCGCCTTGCGGCTCGTCGGCGGGAGAGGGCAGCGCATCGAGCACGCGGTCCAGAAGATCGCCCACGCCTAGGCCGTGCTGCGCCGAGATGAGACTCGGTTCGTCGAACCCAAGCTCGAGGATCTCGTGGGCGAAATGACGCTCCGTCGGGGTGTCGGCCTTGTTCGCCGCCACGATCACCTGCCTGCGCGACCTTCGCAGCATTTGCGCGATGTCGCGGTCGATCGGCGTGAGACCCTGCCGGACGTCGAGGAGCAGGACGATGACGTCCGCCTGGTCGATCGCGACCCTCGTCTGCGCCTCGATGGCCGCGCGGGATACCTGCGGGGTCCCCGCGCCGTGGTCGCGGGCGGCTCCGTCCAGGTCGAGGCCCGCGGTGTCGACGACGGTCAGCTCGCGACCGCGCCACTCCGCGACGCCGTACAGCCGGTCGCGCGTCAGACCAGACTCCGCGTCGACGATCGCCTTTCTCCAGCCGAGGATGCGGTTGAACAGCGTCGACTTGCCGACGTTGGGCCTGCCGACGATCGCGACGATGGGCCGTGCCACGCGTCAATTAGACGCGATCGGTCAGACAACCTCCATGGGTTCGGGATGGAACGGACCGCCGTCCTTGTCGGCCGTGAACGCGTTCGCGTCGACCGGCTTGCCTTCGTGCACCGCGACGATGAGGTACACGTAGCCGGCCCAAGCGCGCTCCGTGTCGAAGCGCGAAGCCTGCGCGGGGTGGTCGGGGTGGCTGTGGTAATAGCCGACGATGTCGAGGTCGGCGGCGTCAGCCTCGCGCTGGATCCGAATGTGGTCGCGCGGATCGATCTCGTAGCGGTCGCGCACCCGCTCGACGATGATGTTCCTCGCCCGCCTGACCTCGGTCACAGTGCGATCACCGTGCGGGCCGATCATGATCCCGCAGATCTCGTCGGGATACCCTTCGGCGCCATGGATCCGAATCGACTCCAGGGCCCCGTGAGAAATCTTCACTTGTTGCCGTAAAGACCCGTCGATACATAGCGGTCGCCGGAATCCGGGAACACGGTCACGACCACGCCTTCGCGAATCGTCTCCGCCAGCTTGCGCACCGCCCAAAGGGCGGCTCCGCTGGAGTGACCGACGAGCAGTCCCTCTGTCCGCGCCACGGTCCGCGCGATGTCGTAAGCAGCCTCCGTCGGGCAGCCCCAGACCTCGTCCGCAAGGCTCGCGTCCCAGATCTTCGGCACGATCGCAGACGGCAGGTGCTTCATGCCTTCCAGGCCGTGAAATGCATCGTCCGGCTCGACGGCGATCGTCCTGATCGACGCGTCGTGCTCCTTCAACCTCCGTGACGTGCCGACGAAAGTTCCAGTGGTGCCGAGACCGGCGACGAAATGCGTGATGCGCCCGGCGGTCTGCTCGAGGATCTCCACGGCAGTGCCTTCGTAATGAGCTCGCGGGTTGGCCGGATTCGAGTACTGGTCGGGATAGAAGTAGCGCTCAGGATCCTGCGAGACGATGTCCCGCACCATCCGGATCGCTCCGTCCGATCCCTCCCCCGCATCGCTGTACACGATCTCGGCGCCATACGCGATCACGAGGGCCTTCCGCTCCGCGCTGACGTTGCCGGGCATCACCAGCTTGACGCGGTAGCCCTTCGCCGCCCCAATCAACGCGTACGCGATCCCCGTGTTGCCGGACGTCGAGTCGATGATCGTCCCGTCCCTCTTGAGCGCCCCGCGGCGTTCCCCGTCCTCGATCATCGAAAGGGCGGCTCGGTCTTTCACGGACCCGCCAGGGTTGAACCACTCGGCCTTGGCGTAGACCTCGACCTTCGGAAATTCGCGCTCGAACAGGCGCACGCGAAGGAGCGGCGTGTTGCCGACCAGCCGCGTGATGCCGGGGACGCCGATGCTGCGCATGTCCATCAAAGAATAGGAAGCAAGCGTCAGCCGGCGAAGTGGGCGGCGATGATCGCCCCCAGGACGAACACCGCCGCAATCGTGTAGGCGATCAGCGAGCGGCGGTACACGGTGCCGCCCTCGGGCGCCAGGATGTTCAGGATCGCCTTGCCGATCAGGAAGCCCGCGCCGAGCAAGGTCACCTGAACGGAGTGCCACAGCACGCCATAGAGGACGACGGTGGCCGCCAGCACCACCTCGAACAGCTGCAGGAGGGTGTAGGCGGCCAATCAGGCCGAAAGGGCTTGGGCGAAGTCGGCCACGATGTCGTCGGGGTCTTCGATGCCGACCGAGACCCGGACCGTGCCCGGGCCGACACCGACCGCGGCCCGCTCCTCGGGGCTCATCGACCGGTGTGAGGTGATGTCCGGGTACGAGATCGTCGTCTCGACGCCCCCAAGGCTAGCGGCGAAGGTGACCAATACAAAGCGTTCGATCATGCGCTGGACGGCATCGCGACCGCCCTCGAGGTCGAAAGCCATCATCCCGCCCGAGCCGTTTGGCATCAGCCTGCGCGCGACGTCGTACGAAGGCGAGTCCTCCAGCGCCGGATGGTGGACGCGGGCCACGCCGCGCATGGAGCGCATCGCCCGGGCGAGCGCCATGGCGTTCGCGTTGTGCCGGCGCATGCGCACCTCGAGCGTGCGCAGACCACGCAGGGCGAGCCACGCGTCGAACGGGCTGAGCGTCGTCCCCGTGCGTGCGGCGCGGGCTCGCGCGATGCCCATCTCTGCCGCGCTCCCAATGATCACTCCAGCGACGAGGTCGGAATGTCCGCCCAGGTACTTGGTCGCGCTGTGCATGACGACGGTCGCGCCGAGGTCGAGCGGGCGGCAGAAGATCGGGGTGGCAAACGTGTTGTCGACGAGGAATGGCACACCGCGGTCGCGCGCCATCTTGGCGATCGCTTCGATGTCGGGCACGCTGCACAGCGGGTTGGTGATGGTTTCCGCGATGACGAGCCCGGCCCCGCCGACCGCGCCCCGCACAGCATCCAGGTCGGTCAGGTCGATGAACTGGACCTCGTAGCCGGCCGGCTCGAGGTCCTGGCGCAGGAGCGCGGCGGTGCCGCCGTAGAGCTCGCGAGTTGCGACGATCGTCGCCGGCCGCGGCGCGAGGGCGAGGATCGCGGCGTGAAGGGCGGCCATGCCCGAAGCGGTCGCCACCCCGGCTTCGGCGCCTTCGAGCTCGGCGACCGCGCGTTCCAGCATCTCGCGGTTGCTGTTGGAGTTGCGCCCGTAGTAATGCCCGGGCCGTTCGCCGCGGGCCACGGCGTCGTAGTCGGCGAGGTCGGTGAAGACGTGGACGGCCGCCGTGCTCAGGTCGGGCGCGAGGGGAGTCCGGGCGCCAAGCTGCCGACCCGCGTGCACGGCGCGTGAGGCGGGCTTCACCTCAGTCGGGTGCGGCCGGCATATACCGCCGCCTCGCCGAGCTCGGCCTCGATCGCGAGCAAGCGGTTGTATTTCGCGACCCTTTCCGAGCGCGCCGGAGCGCCGGTCTTGATCATTCCCGCGCCGGTCGCCACGGCGAGATCGGCGATCGTCGTGTCCTCGGTCTCGCCCGAGCGGTGCGAGATCACGGCGCTGTAGCCCGCCCTTCTTGCGAGCTCGATCGCATCGAGCGTCTCGGTCAGGGTGCCGATCTGGTTGACCTTGATGAGGATCGAGTTGGCGACACCGCGGTCGATGCCCATTTGCAGGCGCTTGACGTTGGTCACGAAGAGGTCGTCGCCGACGAGCTGCACCAGGTCGCCCGCCGCTTCGGTCAGGCGCTTCCAGCCTTCCCAGTCGTCCTCCGCCATCCCGTCCTCGATCGAGACGATCGGGTAGCGGTCGATCCAGTCCTGGTAGAGCTTCACCAGCCCGCCCGCGTCGAGCATGCGACCTTCTCCCTTCAGGTTGTAGTTCCCGTCCTTGTAGAACTCACTCGACGCGGGATCGACCGCGATCGCGACGTCCTTGCCGGGTTCGTAGCCCGCCTTCTTGATCGCGTCGACGATCAGCTTCAATGCATCTTCGTTCGAACGCAGCTGGGGGGCAAAGCCTCCCTCGTCGCCCACTGCCGTCGCCAGGCCCTGCGACTTGAGCACGTCCTTGAGCGCGTGGTAAACCTCCGACACCGCGCGCATCGCTTCGCTGAACCGAGACGCTCCGACTGGGCACACCATGAACTCCTGCAGGTCGACCGACGTGTCGGCGTGCACTCCGCCGTTGAGGATGTTCGCCATGGGCAGCGGCAGCAGTGCCGCATCCTTGCCGCCGAGGTGCCGATAAAGGGGAACGCCCTTCGCGTTCGCCTCGGCGTGAGCGGCGGCCAACGAGACACCGAGAATGGCGTTTGCGCCAAGCCGCGATTTGTTGGGAGTGCCGTCCAGCTCGATGAGCGCGGCGTCGAGCGCGCCCTGGTCGCCGAGGTCGAAATCGCGCAACCGCCGTGCGATCTCCCCCGCCACGTTCGCGACCGCCTGGGTGACGCCTTTCCCGTCATATCGTTTCGGATCGCCGTCTCGGAGCTCCACCGCTTCGTGCACGCCGGTCGATGCGCCAGACGGAACGATGGCGCGACCGCTGCCTCGATCCGTATGCGCGGTCACCGCGATGGTCGGGTTTCCGCGCGTATCAAGCACCTCGAGGGCCTCAAGCCCTTTCAGGTGAGCCACGATCAGGAAGTCTAGGGGCTCGCCCCAAATGGCCCGAATGCCCGGCTCGGGTGAACACTGAACCCGTAGTCGAGCAGCACGGCGGCGTCCTGAGTCGAGCGGCCGGTGTCGTTCATCACCACGGCGATCAGGTGGCGTCCGTCGCGCGTCGCGGTGGCGAGCATGCACCCCCCCGCGTCGTCGGTGAGCCCGGTCTTCAGGCCCGTGGCGCCCGCGTAGCTCCACAGGAGCCGGTTGAGATTGTGCGGGTAGAAAGCCTTGTGCGTCGCCGTCGCGGCGATCACGACGTCTTTCGTGGCGGCGATCTGAGCGAGCTCCGGGTAGTAGGCGTCGAGATACGCGGCAGCGTGGACCAGGTCGTGCGCCGACATCCCATGCCCCGGCGCGTCGAGGCCGCTCGCGTTGACGAGGTGGCTCGCCGCGAGCCCGATGGCCTTCGCTTTCTGGTTCATCTGCCGGATGAACCGGTCTCGCGGAACGATGCCCGACGCCAGCGCTTCGGCCGCGTCGTTGCCGGAATCGAGGAACATCCCGTAGAGGAGGTCCCGCACGGTGAGCCGCTCGCCTGCCGTGAGCCCCATCACGCTGGGGACCACCTGGGTCGCCTGCGCCGTCACCTCGACCTCGCGATCGAGCGAGCCGGCGTCGTCCACTGCGACCATCGCGGTCACCAGCTTGGTCAGGCTCGCCGGAGCGCGCGAGGTCTCGGGGTCGCGCTGCCACAGCACCTGGCGTGCATCGAGGTCGACCAGGTACGCGGCTTGCCCGCGAACGGCGAGGTTCGGCTGCTTGTGGGTGACCAGCCAGTAGTTAGAAAAATCGAAGTGGTCGAAGGGTCTCGCGGCGGGGGCGGTGGAGCGTTCGAGCGTGAACTGGATCGGCATGGTCCGATGGTGGGCGAGGTAGACCGTGGCGGCGATCGCGGCCGCGATCACTCCGAGGGAGACGAAGAACGTCAGCCGCTCGCGCCGGCTTCGGCGCCGAGCACGCTGATAGAGGGGTCCCCGCGAAATCACGCCGAAGGACCCGCGGAGCGGCCTGATTTCGTGGGGACTTTGCGCGAGTTCCGCTGTTCTGAAACGTAGGCTGGGACGGTGGGAACCCCCTGGTTAGGTTGCCGGCGATTCTAGCGGTTAGGAGGGCGCGTTGATCGGCGCCGTCGCCGGTGCGGGCGGATAGGCGGGGATGGGTGATGTCGTCGGCTCGTGGAGGCGCACCGCGAGCTCGTCGCTCGCGGCCTCCATCGTGTGCAGCGCCGCGGCGGAATCGTTCGCGTTCATGAATACCGGCTGTCCGTAGTCGTAGATGCGGACCGGCTTCCACGTCGCCGCGACGAGCTGCGTGCCGTAGAACGTGTAGGTCCCGATCACTCCCTCTCGCGTCTCCTCCGACCACATCTGGTCGAAGACGAAGTTGCCATGCGCGTAGGTGATCAGCTTTCCGTGATAGATCTCGATGCCCTGGTACCAGTGGGGATGGTTGCCGATGACGATGTCCGCGCCCCAGTCGATGGCGTCGTGCCCGATGACCACCGGGTCGTCCGGCGTGGGGACATGCGGATCGGCCAGCGGCTGCCGCTCGTACTCCTTGCCCCAGTGGAACTGCACGACGACGATGTCCGCCAGCTGCCGCGCGTTTGCGATGCCCTGCTTGACCGCGTCCTTGTTGATCGCCCGGCCCACCCCGTTGAAGCCGATGAACCCGAACTTGATGCCTCGAACGTCGATCACCGCCACCGGACCGGGCCCCGATGTCAGGATGCCGTTCTTCTGCAAGAGCTGGTCGGTGAGCGCTACGCCCTGCGCGCCGTAATTCGTCAGGTGGTTGTTGGCGAGGTTCGCCACCTTCGCGCCCATGAACGTCAATCCGTTGACGAAGCGCGCGTCGCCGCAGAACGTGAAGCTCGGTCCAGGATCGACCTGACAGCCGGCGAACAGCGGCGACTCGAGGTTGATGTACGTGATGTCCGCGTTTTTCGTGTAAGCGGCGGTTGGGCGGAAGGGCCACAGGAAATCGCGGCGTGAGGTCGCGAAGTAGTTCACGCCACGAGCCGGGATCACGTCGCCCGTCACGAGGAGCGTCCGGATCCGGCTCGGGTCGGTTGGTACGAGGTACTTCGGGTGAAACAGGGTCTGCAGGCTCAGCACCGGCAATTGCCCGGTGCGATCCGAGAAATTCGGCTGGTCGCCGAGGTCGGGTGCGGCCACCAGCTCTCGCGCGCTCGACGCGACGATGGTCGCGGCCGCCGGTGCGCCGCCGTTGTTGCAGGAAACCAGCAGGAGGAATGCAACGACCCAGCCCCTACGGCGTGGGGTAATCATCCGATGGGCAATTCTGCCAGCAGGTCCTCGATCGTGATCAGCCTCGCCACGTAAGAGCGAACCGGGCCGCCCAGGTCGGCGGCCGCTCGAAACACCGCCTCCCCACCCTCCGCGCGCCTGGTCTCGAGCATCTTGGCAAGATTGCGATCGAGCGAACCGCGGGCGAGCGCGACCTCGACCACGCTGCCGACCCACGAGGCGTAAAGAGCGACCTCCTGGTGGCGAGGATCGGCGCCTCCCACGGGAGACAGCGTGTGGATGTGCTCATCCCAGAGCCTGCGCAGCCGCCGGAGAGCCTCTGCCTCCCCCTTCAAGCCCCCGCTTTGAGCTGCGCGATCACGGCATCGGCGACCTGGCTCGTGCCCACGGCCGTCGTGTCGTCGCGCTTCTCCTTAAGGTCGTACGTCACGTTCTGGCCCAGCGCGATCACGTTCGCGATGGCCTTCTCCATCGCGTCAGCGGCTGCGTCTTCCTCCAGGTAGCGCAGCATCAGGACGCCCGACAGCATCACCGCCATCGGGTTGACCTTGTTCAAGCCGGTGTATTTGGGTGCGCTGCCGTGGGTGGCCTCGAACACCGCGCCGTTGGTCCCGATGTTCGCCCCCGGGGCGAGGCCGAGCCCGCCGATCATTCCGGCTCCCAGGTCGGAGATGATGTCCCCGTATAGGTTCGGGCAGCACAGCACGTCGTACTCCTTGGGTCGCAGGACGAGCTGCATGCACATGTTGTCGACGATGCGGTCTTCGAACTCGATGTCCTTGTTCCGCTCGGCGACCTGCCGCGCGACCGCGAGGAAGAGGCCGTCGGTGTGTTTCATGATGTTGGCCTTGTGCACGGCCGTGACCTTCCGCCGCCCGTACCGGCGCGCGTAGTCGAATGCGAACTGGACGATCCGCTCCGACCCGCTCACCGAGATGGGCTTGATCGAAAGCCCGCTGTCGGGCCGGATCTTTTTCTTAAGGAGACCTGAAATTTCCTCGATCATGTGCACGGCGTCTGGCGTGCCCTTCTCGAACTCGAGCCCTGCGTAAATGTCCTCTGTGTTCTCCCGAACGATGATGAAGTCGAGGTCGTCGCGGAGGTTGCGAGCGCCCTTGTACGCCTTGACCGGCCGCACCAGCGCGTACAGGTCGAGCGCCTGCCGCAAGGCGACGTTGACGCTGCGGAAGCCGCTGCCGATCGGCGTCGTGATCGGGCCTTTGAGCGCGACCTTGTTCTTGCGAATCGACTCGAGGACGTGGTCGGGCAGGGGCGTGCCGAACTCTGCGATGGCGGCTTCGCCTGCCTGGTGGACGTCCCATTCGAACTGGACGCCGGTGGCCTCGAGCACCCGTACGGAGGCTTCGCAGATCTCGGGGCCCACGCCGTCGCCAGGGATCAGCGTTACTGCGTGCTTGGCCAATACGTTTGACGAGTGTCGTGCTACCGGTTTTTGAAGTAGTCGGCGTTGATCTGGATGAAGTTGCGCCATTGCTCAGGCACTTCATCCTCGGGAAAGATCGCGTCGACCGGGCACGGATCGACGCAAGCACCGCAGTCTATGCACTCGTCAGGGTCGATGAAATACATGTTCGCCGCGTCGTCTGAGTGGATGCAATCGACCGGGCATACCTCCACGCACGAGGCGTCTTTGACGTCTATGCAGGGCTGGACGATGACGTATGCCACGTTCCGCAAGGGTACCATGCACCGTTAAATGCCCGAGTCTGAGCCGAAACCGAGGCTGATCGAACTCGTAGCGCCTGGCGCGGGCCAGGGCTGGAAGGCCGTCCTGCGGAACGGAAAGCCCGCGGTCGTCCACGAGATTCCGATTCCCGGTGCAGAGGCCGCCGCGGCCGCGCCACGTCTTCAGCGCCTCTACGAGCACCGCCACCCGGCCCTGTCGCCCGTCCTGGCGTGGGGCACAGACACCAATGGCGTCTGGGTCGCGGTCGAACCCAACGAAGGAACCCCTCTGGGCTCGATCCTCACGCGCGGCCCGCTCACACCGCCGGCGGCGGCGGCTCTCGGGGCCGCTGTGCTGTCAGGAGTGGCGGCGCTGCATGAAGCCGGTATCGCGATGGGCGGTTTCGGTGCCGCCGCCGTGCGCGTGACCACCAACGGCGAGGTGAGGCTGGCGGGCCATCCCGCCGCCGCGGTGCGCGGCGCGCCGTCGCAGAGCGACCTGCGAGCCGACGTGCGCTCTTCGGGCATGGCCGTGTGCGCTGCGTTCGGGGTCGACCCCGCCGGCGCGCCCGCGCCGCCGAACATCCCGCCCGGTCTCGTGGTGACCATGCGCTCGATGGCGAGCGGAGCCATGGGCCCGTCCGCCGACCGCGCCCAGAGCGCACTGCGCGAGATGGCGTCGGCGCTGCTCTCCCCGGACCGCGAGATGGCGGCACAGTCCGAGCTCGCCACGCGGGCGGGCGGACGCGAGCTCCCACCCATCACGCCGTTCCTGCCCGCGGGCACCGTGGCGCCGCCGCCGCAACAAGCTGGGCCTGCACCCTATGTAGCGCCTGCCACCCGCGAGGAGACTCCCGTGCGCAAGCCGGTCTCCTACGACGCGCCGGAACGGTCGTTGCAGACATACCCGTCGATGCCGGCCGTGACGTTCCCGCCAGCTCCCGCGGCATCGGCGCCGCCAGCCCCTGCCGCCCCCGTCGCGGAACCCCGACCAAGCCCCCCTTCCGTTCCGACCTGGTCGGACCCTCCGGCACGGCCGTCGTCGCCCTTCGAGACGTCGTCCCCGGCCGGTATCACCAACCCTCCATCCCCCGCGGCTCCGGCGCCGCCCGCCCCGGAACCCAGCTCCGAACCACCAAGGCCGGCGATCCCCGCCTACGAGCCTGTGGCCCCGCCGGCGCCCGCCATGGCGACCAACCCGCCGGCGTCCAGCGCCCCGACCTGGAGCACTGTCGAAGCCCCGGTCTGGAAGCCCGGAGAGGTCGTCCCGCCAGGCATGGGGCCGACTTCAGCGCCCGCGCCCGTCGCGGCACCCCTAGCCGCGCCAGTGGCGCCTGCCACGCGGACCACGCCTCCGCCGACCGCGCCGGCGCGCAAACCGTACGTTCCACGACCACCCTCGTCCGGCGGCCGTCCCTCCGAGCGTCCGCCCTGGCTCATACCCGCGGCGGTCGCGGCGGCGATCGTGGTGCTGCTCGGGATTTTCGGTGTCATAGTCCTCGCCGGCCGCGGCAACAATCCGGTCGGCCAGGTCCACACGACGCCGTCCGCTCACCCGTCCAGCTCGCCCAAGGCGAGCCCAAGCCCCTCCGCGAGCGCCATCCACGAGGTCCCGACGCTCGCCCCGGCAACGGCCGGTCAGGTCAAAGCCGTCCAGTTCTGCACGACGAGCACGCCGTGCCCGTTCACGAACGACAAGGACACCGTATGCACGCTCGGAGGGTCCTGCGCGGTCGACGTGGGGGTCATCTTCACCAGCGCGTACACGGGCAAGTACTCCTACGACATCATGTATTTCGACCGGTGCACCGGCGAGGCGCCGGCCACCCTTCTCTCCCATCCGGACTCCTCCACGGGATTCACGATCGGCGAGCCCGCGGCCCTGTTGAACCTGCAGCTTCCAACCGGCGCCAAATCCGCAGCCCTGTTTGTCGTGACCCGAACCCCGGCGGTGGCCCAGTCCGCCCCGCTGCTCCTTGGCGCGGATTCCTGCTAGCCGCGCGTCAGCCCGTAGCGCATGAACAGGAAGTCGCCATGGCGCCGAGCGCTGAGGAGACGGCTCCAGGCCCCGTGATCAGGTAGGAGCTCGGCGCCGGCCACCATGCCGAGCCGCTCGCCGCTGTCCCGCCCGGCGAGCACCGGCGAGATCGTGATGAATGCCTCGTCGAGCAGCCCACGCGCAACCAGCTCGCCCACGACATGAGGTCCACCTTCTGTGAGGATCGCGTCGTGCCCGCGCGAACGAAGCTCGGACAGGGTCTGGACCATGTCGACCTCGCCGGACTCCCCCACCTCGATCACGTCGCAGGTGTCCGGCAGCACACCGTGCAGCGCGGCCGCGCCTTCAGCGGTGGTCACGATCGTTGCGCCCGCGACGATCGCGGGATGAGACGGGTCGATCGCGCCGGTCGTCAGCAAGACCAACCTCGGTTGAGGTTTGCGCCCAAGCGCGAGACGCAGCTCGTTGAAGCTCTTGGCCTCGTCTGGGTAGATGTGCCCGGGGGTCCATTGATGCCCGGGCGTGGCGCGCAGGGTGCCCGCGCCAAGGAGCACCGCGTCGGCGCAAGCACGCAGCAGGCCCATGAGAAATCGGTCCGCCTGATTGCGGCCGCTAATCACCGATCCGGCCGACAGGCTCTCGCCGAGCGTCACGACGCCATCGAGGGACATGACGAAGTTCGAATAGATGACCCGATCGCGGAAGCCCAGGCGGCCGTAGATGCGCTCCAGCCCGGCGGGCATCTCGTATCGAGGCACGTCGGTCTCGTAGAGAACGTCGAACGGATCGATCAGTGGTCGACCCGGCTGTTGACGGCCGCGAGGAACTCGGTTCGCAGCTGCGGATCGTTCTCGTAGTTGCCGCGCCAGTAGGTCGTCCATGTGCGCGAATGACCTTCGCGGACCCCCCGCATCTGAGTGCACAGGTGCATCGCGTTCAGATGAACGGCTACGCCATGGGGCTTCAGTACCCGGACGAGCTCGTCCGCGACCTCGACGCCGACACGCTCCTGGACCGTGAAACGGCGGGAGAAGACGCGCACCAGGCGCGTCAGCTTGGAGATGCCGATGATCTCCTCGTGAGCGATGTAGCCAATGTAGGCGTGGCCGTGGAAGGGAAAGGCGTGGTGCTCACACAGGGAGAAGAACTCGATCGGTCCTTCGATGAGCTGGCTGATCGTGCAGTCCGGTCCGCCGTGGCATTCGGTCGGAAACGCGGTGAGCAGCTTCGGGTCGCCTTCGTAGCCGGCGGTCGCCTCGAACAACGCCCGCACGAAGCGGGTCGGTGTCGCTAGCGTGCCAGGCGTGTCGAGGTCCATGCCGAACGCCTGGAAGATCTCGGCGGCGTAACCCTCGAACTTCTTCCACTGGTCGGGACTGATTTCGCGGGGGCGAACCTGCTCCCAGTGGGTCGTCTCTTCCGGATCGAACGCGAGAGTTGGCATGATCCTCTCCTTGGTGACAGGTCGATCAGGCCAACTCTAACCGCGTTCGATTTGCGCTGATTCCCGCCTCAGCCGGCGGACTGGATGTCGATCACCAGCCGTGTCGGAGCGTCCAGGAGGAATGCCCTGTAGCACGCGGCCCCGTTGATTCCGATGCCGAGCTGGACGACGCCCTCGTAGTCTTCGACCCGCCGCACCTCGACCATCGTCGAGTAGCCGGTCACGATGTCGATCGATCCGTTGTACGACGTGTGCAGATCGCTCCCATGGATCACGACCAGGATTCCGTTGCTACCTTTCAAGACCAGCGTCTGGCCGCTGGGCGAAGCGGTGAATGCCGTCCCGGCCTGGGGCGCCAGGTGGATGCCGCCCGCAGGAAGCCCGTTGCTGAACGTGAGGACGACGCGGTCGTAGCCCTGGTGCGAGCCGGTGCGCATGTCGCTGACAAAGGCGACCGGCTGGGACCCATTCGTGTTGAGGTCGCCGGCCGCGCACACGAAGGCGGGCAGCGTCGACTGCGGCGTAGCTGAAGGAGAGGGAGCCGAGCTTGGCGTCGGAGTCGTGGACGGGCTGGGCGTCGCCCCCGGCGTGGCCGTGGTTTGCGGTCCAGGCCCGACGGGCGCCGGACGGCGGTTGAGCGGATTGGCGACGAAGAGCACCCCGACGATGATCAGGGCGATGACGCACGCGGCGACGGCCGCGATCCAGTACGGACCCCGCGCTTCGGGCGCCTGGGCAATCGACGACTTGACGCGGTCGCGAAGGTCCGGGCTCGGTTCGCCGCTGACGTCGTCAAAGACGCGATTCAGGTCGCGGCGGAAATTCTGGTCACTCACGTCAGAACACCTCCTCAGGGGTGAGGTCGGCGCGCAGTCGCTTCGCGGCGCGATAGATCCGAGACTTGGCGGCCGAGGGTGAGACGCCCAGGGTGCGCGCGACCTCGTCCAGCGGCAGGTCGAGGTAGAAATGGAGGACGAGCGGCAGGCGCTCGTCGGCACTCAAGCGCAAGAGTGCTTGATGCAGGTCGGTGTTGGCGGCGACGTCTTCCGACCCCTTCGGGGGCATGTCGGCGAGCTTCACGACGGCCCACCAGCGCGTGCGGCGCGTCATCCGGGCCTCGTTCGCCACGATCGACAGGAACCAGGGCCTCAGCGACTGGACGTCCCCGCGAAGCTCCCGGAGCTTGCGCCATGCCTTGATCGACGCCTCCTGCACCGCGTCCTCGGCCGCGTCCCGGTCCGCCAGCATCACCGCCGCGAGGCGGTAAGCGGGAACCAGGAGCGGCTCGATCAGCTCAGCGAACGAGCCGCTGTCGCCGCGGGTCGCACGGGAGAGGGCTTCTGGGCGCAAATCCATCAAGGCAGTTGACATCTTGCTGCTTGTTGGATGCGGCTAAACAGCGTCTCGTTGCAAGTGTCCGCGTTGTCGTGAGACATGACAGTGGCAGAGCGGGAGGTGTTTGAGTTCAGGACAGTGGCGGAGCGGGAGGGATTTGAACCCTCGAGGCCCTTGCGGGCCTACGGCATTTCCAGTGCCGCGCCCTCGACCGAGCTAGGCGACCGCTCCGCGACCATTGTGCCAATAACCGTGAATCGCCTAGCTCGGTCGACCGCCGTGACGAGCCTGCGAGTGGTCAGCCCTGTGATCGGCGGACTCGACCCTGCGACCGCTCCGCGACCATTGTGCCAATAACCTTGAATCGCCTAGCTCAGTCAGTCGCTCGCTTAGGTTGCGCGACCTCCGCCGATTGCCCTGGGTCCATCAGGGCCGGCCACGATCACCGTGTCGGTCATGCCAACGAACAGTCCGTGTTCGACGACGCCCAGCGTCTTCTTCAGCTCTACGCCGAAGTCCGCCGGCTTCTTGATCCCGCCCTCGACGGTCACGTCGAGGATCAGGTTTCCGTTGTCGGTGATGTAGGGCGTCTCCTCCCCACCTCGCACGACGAGGCTCACACCAAGGGCTGTCAGCCGCTCGGCGGTGGTGCGCCACAGGAACGGCAGCACCTCGACCGGCAGCACGCCGGCGCCGAGCTCCTTCACGAGCTTCGACTCGTCGACGACCACCACGAACCTCTTCGACGCGGCGGCCACGAGCTTCTCGCGGAACAGCGCGCCCCCGCGCCCCTTGATCAGGTTCAGCGCGGGATCGACCTCATCGGCCCCATCAACCGCGAGGTCGATCTGCCCGAGGATCTCAGTCACGATCGGAATGCCAAGTTCCGCCGCCAGCTCCGCGGTCTCCCGCGACGACGGCACGCCGCGAACCTTCATCCCATCGGCGACCAACCGTCCGAGGCCCTCGATGAAATAGCGCGCCGTGGATCCACTGCCCAGGCCGACCAGCATCCCGTCCTGCACGAGCTCGAGCGCCTTCTGCGCCGCCGCCTGCTTCAGCTCGTCAGTCAACAGAGTCACGGATCGCCTTGATACCGGCCGCCACCCCCCGCTTGTGGCCGTACACGGAGCTGCCCGCCACCAACACCGTCGCGCCCGCCTTCACCACCAAGGGGGCCGAGTGGGCGTCGATGCCCCCATCGACCTCGATCTCGATGGCGGCAGACAGAGCTCGCACGCGGCGGATCTTCTCGGGGCTGTGCGCGATGAACTTCTGCCCGCCAAAGCCGGGTTCGACCGTCATCACATTGACCAGGTCGACGTAGGGCAGGATTTCGCGCAGGTCCTCGACCGGCGTGGCCGGGTTGATGGCCACGCCCGCGCGCACTCCCAGCTCTTTGATCGCTTGCACCGTCCGGTAAAGAGAACTCGTAGCTTCCACCTGTACCTCGATCAGCGTTGCTCCTGCTTTGGCGAACGCTTCGAGGAACAGCTCGGGTCGCAGGACCATCAGGTGTGCCTCGATCGGGAGCGATGTCGCCTTGCGGACGGCTTCGACCACGAGTGGTCCGAAGGTCAGGTTCGGCACGAAGTGACCGTCCATCACGTCGACCTGAATGCGGTCCGCCCCCGCGGCCTCTGCCTCTCTCACCTGCTCGGCCAGGTGTCCGACGTCCGCCGACAGGATCGACGGGACGATCGCGATCTTGCTCATTGACCCGCGGCGGCCCGGTCGATCAGCCATCGTGCGCCAGGAATCATCCCGGATGGCACCACCCCCCGCCTTGCCAGCGCGACCGCTTCGGCCTTGCCCGCGCCGGTTGCCAGGATGATCACGCGCCGGGCGGCTCGCAGGGCGCCAAGGGTGAGCGTGATGCGGTCCGGCGGCGGCTTCGGCGAGTCGCGTATGCCGGCCACGAGCCCGTGCGCCTTCAGCCCCGGATGACCCGGGAAGAGCGACGCCGTGTGCCCGTCCTCCCCCACCCCCAACGTGACGAGATCGAGTGGGGACTCCGTGGCCACGATGCGGCGGTAGGCCTCCGCCCCCTCGTCCGGGCCCAGCTCGCCGGGCATGCGATACACCGTGGCCGGCGCGACCCGATCGAGCAGCGACTCCTTCGCCATGCGGTAGTTGCTCTCGGGATCGTGAGGCGGCACGCACCGTTCGTCGCCGAAGAGGACGGCGATGCGACCCCATTCCACTTCCAGCTCGGCCAGCAGCTCGTAACAGCGCTTGGGCGTGGTGCCGCCCGCCAGGACAAGCGTCCGCGCGCCCTCGCGAAGGGCCTCGGCGATGTCAGCGGCGGCGGCGGCAGCCACGTCCTCAGCCGTCGCCAAGACGGTGAAGTCGGCCACCTACAGCCGGTGCATGAGGTCGGACGCCGCCTCCAGCGATCGCGCGAACACCGTGTCATGAGTCCCGGACGAAAGGACGTCGAGAAGCAGAGCCGCCTCGTCCTCCGGCTCGACCTGCTGCACGTGGCGAAGCGGGGCGCCTTGGCCGATCTCGATCATCGTGAGCAGGACCTGCGCCGTGTCCGTCCCCCGGCGCTCGCGGCTGAACACCACCGGGTGTTTCGGCCGGCTCTCGCCCGGCGGGTCGCCCGTGGCGTTGTGGTGCAGCGCGCTGAGGTTCTCGTGGAGCACGCCGCGGTGCCACTCGGCGCGCCGCTCGGCGAGCTCGAGACCGGCGTCGTCCTCGCCCTCGGTCGGGTGGACGACGCGGTAGCCGTTTCCGTTGCTCGTGTTTCGGGGGCGGTTCGGGTCGCGCTGCACCGCGAGCCGGAAGGTCGCGCCAAGCGAGGTGCCCGCGATGCGCACGGCGCTCAGCTCGCCGGCGGCGAGGTGCTGCTTCGCCACCGACCGGAACTGCACCTCGACCGTCCGGCCGCCGACTTCGTAGTACACCACCACCACGCCGCCGGTGCCTGCCGCGGCTCGCTTGATGTTCCAGCCCAGCGCCGACGCGATCCAGCCGGCCAACAACGCCGCGGCGATCCTGTTTCCGCGGCCATCGCCCTCATAGTCGATGCCGACTTCGGCGATGCCGCCGAGGAAGTGGCGCCGATCCCGGGGCGTGAAGAACTGCGCGATCGCCTCGCGCCAAGGCCGGAGTCGCGACCACTGCAGGTCGCCGAGCCCAAGCTTGGTGTGCGCATGCATGGCGACTTTGGACAGCGCTCGAAACGACTTATAGGGCTCGTCGAAACGCGCCGAGTCGACCACGAGCGCGTCGCAAATGGCCAGACCCTCGTCGATCTCACGCCTTCCGAACGGGGGCGTGCCTACAAACCACAGGTATGTCGGAACACCGCTGACGAGCAGCGGGTCGACGAGAGCCGCAAGGTGGTCGGCGGCGGCCGAGCGAACATGAAGCGTGACTATCTCGCACTCGACCGCGCAGGACATGGCCGGTCTCTGTGTGTCCGCGGTGATCCAGGCGTCGATGTGGTTCCCGTGCAACGTGTTGTCTTCGCGAATCACGATCGCCTGCGCCGGATGACCCACACCGATGAGCCGGCAGGTCCGCTCGGCGCGCCGTTCCTCCTCCGGTGTGGTCGCCACGGCGATCAGCGTCATCACGCAGTTCCGCGGGTGCACGTGCTCCTGATCACCTGCCTCCTCCCGCGCGAACTTCGCGCGGATGCCCTCCAGAGCGTCGAGCACCCTGCTCATGTTCACGGCTTCGCCGCGCCACAGCACTTCCGCGTCGGGGTTCAGGATCACGCTCACGGCCGGTGCCACTCCCGCCCGTCAGCTTGCAGCAAACGCGCCCCCTCGGGCGGGCCCCATGTCCCGGCCGCATACATTCCCAGCGGCGGCCGGCCGTTCCGCCACGAATCCTCGATCGGATCGATCAGCCTCCATGCCGCCTCCACCTCGTCGGAGCGGGTGAACAGCGTCGGATCGCCGATCATGCAGTCCAGCAGCAGGCGCTCGTAGGCTTCGGGCGCCTCGACCAGAAAGGACGTCATGTACTGGAAGTCCATGGTGACGCTTCGGATGCGGAGACCGGCGCTCGGCACCTTGGCGCCGAACTTCAGCGAGATGCCCTCCTCCGGCTGGATGCGGAGCGTGATCGCGTTCGGGTCGACCTCCTGCATCGCCTCGCGCCCGAATGTCAGGTGCGGCGGGCGCTTGAACTGGACCCGGATCTCGGTCACCCGCTTGGGCAGCCTCTTGCCGGCGCGTATGTAGAAAGGCACGCCCGCCCATCTCCAGTTGTCGACGAACAGGCGCAGCGCGGCGAAGGTTTCCGTCTGGGAATCGGGCGCGACGTTCTTCTCGTCCCGATACGCCGCCACCTGTTCTCCCAGCACCCAGCCCTTCGTGTACTGGCCGCGCACCGTCGAGCTCGCGATGTCCTCGCCAAGCAATGGGCGGATGGAGCGCAGCACCTTCACCTTCTCGTCGCGCACCGCGGTGGCCTCGAAGGCGAGGGGCGGCTCCATCGCCGTGAGAGTCACGAGCTGGAGCGCGTGGTTCTGGACGATGTCGCGCAGCGTGCCGGCTTTGTCGTAATACGCCCCGCGCTGCTCGATCCCGATGTCCTCCGCGACCGTGATCTGCACCGAGTCGATGTGGTTCGTGTTCCACATGGGCTCGAAGATCGAGTTGGCGAAGCGGAACGCGAGGATGTTCTGAACGGTCTCCTTGCCGAGGTAGTGGTCGATGCGGTAGACGGAGTCCTCCGCGAAGACCTTCTGCAGCGTTTGCGTCAGCTCGCGCGCCGACTTGAGGTCGAAGCCGAAGGGCTTCTCGACCACGATGCGGTGGAATCCGTCGCCGGTGTTCAGCCCAGCGGCCTGGAGCTGCAGCGTGATGGTCTGGTACGTCGGTGGAGGCGTCGCGCAGTAGAAGATTCGGTTGCCCTCGATATGGCGCGTGTTGTCGAGCTCCTGCAGCTTCTGCGCCAGCGCCTTGAAGTCTTCGAGCTTGCTGAAGTCGACCTTGACGTACGACAAAGACGAGACAAACGCATCGAGCACGCGCGCATCGATCGGCTGGGTGCGTGAGAACTTGTTGATCACATCGGACGCGTGGTTGCGGAACGCTTCGTCGGTCAGATCGTCGATCGCGGCTCCCACGACCGCAAACCCCGCGGGCAGCGAGCGCTGCTTGGCCAGGTTGTAGAGAGCCGGCAGCAGCTTGCGGCCGCTGAGATCGCCCGTGGCGCCGAAAATGACCATGACCGCGGGGTCGGCGACGCGGTAGTCGTGCAGGCCCTCGGCGAGCGGATTCGGGGCTTCTTCGACCCTCACTTCTCGGCCGCGGCATCCTTGACCACGGCGTGGCCTCCGAACTGCTGCCGCATCATCGCGAGCATGCGGTCGCCGAACGTGTTCTCCATCCGGCTGCGGAATCGCGCGAAGAGCGATTCGGCGATGACCGGCGTCGGCACCGACTCGTCGATCGCGGCCTCGACCGTCCAGCGCCCCTCGCCTGTGTCTTCGACCCAGCCCTTGATCGACGAGAGCTCGGGGTCCTGCGCCAGGCCGCGGGCGATGAGGTCGAGCAGCCACGAGCGCACGACGCTCCCGGTGCGCCAGGCCTCGGCGATCGCGCGCATGTCCATTCCCGGGAAGGACTTCGACATCTTCATGACCTGGAAACCCTCGGCGTAGGCCTGCATCAGTCCGTACTCGACGCCGTTGTGGATCATCTTCACGAAGTGGCCTGAGCCTTCGGGCCCGGTGCGCACCAGGCCGCCGTCGTCCGGCGCCAGGTCCTTCAGCAGCGGCATGCAGTGGTCGTATACGTCCTGCTCCGCCCCGACCATCAGGCAATAGCCGTACTCCTCGCCCCAGATGCCGCCGGACGTGCCCGCGTCCATGTAGTGCATGCCCTTGGCCTTGATCCGTGCGCAGTCATCGAGCGCCACCTTCCAGTTCGTGTTGCCGCCGTCGACGATGATGTCGCCCGGGTCACCCAGCTCGATCAGCTTGTTGATCGTCTGTGTGGTCGGATCGCCCGCCGGCACCATGATCCACATCACGCGCGGCCGGCTCTGGAACCTCGCGACGAAGTCCTCCCACGAGCCGGCCCCGACGGCGCCCTGCGCGGCATGGGCCTGGACCGCCGCCGGTGAGAGGTCGAAAGCGACGACGCGGTGCCCGCGCTTGATCAGGCGCAACGTCATGTTGCCGCCCATGCGGCCGAGGCCGACCATCCCCATCTCCATGGCTACTTCCTGACCGCTTGCCTGGCGGCCGCGGCCAGGGCCCGCCAGCCCGCGGCGGGATCGCGGCCAAGCGTGACGCGCAGCACCGGGAGGCGGCGCGACGTCAGCGATTGCAGGTCGCCCAACGACTGCGCTTGCTTGAGGATGGAGAAGCTGTACGGCTGGCCGGGGATGGGGACGTCCTTCGTATCCTCCTGAACGATCTGCAGGAACAGGCCTGTCTTCGGGCCGCCCTTATGCAGCTGGCCTGTCGAATGGAGGAACCGCGGGCCGTAACCGGCCGTGGTCGCGATCTTGGTTTGGTCGCGAACCGCCGTGCGAATCGCGGCAATCGCCGCCTCCGACCCCGGCGTCCGCGCGGTGTAGGCCATGATCGCGAAGTAGGCCCCTTTCCTGGCCTGGCCCAGCAGCGAGCTGATGCCCGCGCGAGCCTTCGAGGCCGCGACCGATTCGGCCGCCGGGAGCTTGCCCCGACTCTTGAATGTAGCCAGGACCTTCTTCGTGTTGTCCTTGGATTCCTGAACGTTGGGCTGGTCGAAGGCGTCGATGCCCAGCACGGAGCCGGCGATCGCGACCGCCACCTCCCAGCGGAAGAATTCCCCGCCGAGGTCGAGCTTGTCGCGCATCGTCAGCGTGACCACCGGCTGACCGGCCTTCTCGAGTGCCTGCACCGCCCGGTTGGGCGGATCTGCGTCCATCCGGATGTAGACGAAGAGGCGGTCGTCGCCATAGACCGCGGGCTTGCCGACAGGCTCGCCTTCGACGGGCACGATGCCCTTGCCCTCCTTCCCGGTGCTCTCGGCGATCAATTGCTCCACCCAGTAACCGAACGTCGCCACCTTCGGCGACGCGATCAGCGTGACCTTGTTGCGCCCCAGCGTGGCCAGCCGCCCCATCACGGCGCCGAGCCACGCGCCTGGATTCGTCTCGACGGGCACCGAATCCGCGCATGAGTGCTCCATCTCGGTCGCGCGCTCGAGCATCTCGCCGACGTCGACGCCCATCAGGGCTGCGGGAACGAGCCCGAAATACGAGAGCGCCGAGTAACGGCCGCCGATGTCGGGAGGGTTCGAGAAAATCCAGCGGAACTTGTGCTCCTTGGCCAGCTTCTCGAGCGACGTGCCGGGGTCGGTGATCGCGGCGAACTGCTTGCCGTTTCCCTTCGCCTGCTCCCAGAAGTAAGCGAAATGCGAGAGCGTCTCGGTGGTCTCGCCCGACTTGGACGCGACGATGAAGAGCGAGGTCGGGATCTTGATCTTCGAGCGCACCCCCAGGATCGTCGACGGGTCGGTCGTGTCGAGGACATGAAGCTTCGGATGCCCTTTGACGGCACCGAACGTGTTGCGCAGAACGTCCGGACAAAGGCTCGAGCCGCCCATGCCCAGAAGCACGACGTCGGTGTACGCGCGGCTTTCCCTGGCCAGGGCGGTGAACTCGTGGCTCTTCTCCTGCATCTTGTCCGCGACGTCGAGCCAGCCGAGCCTGTCGTGGATCTCCTGGCGCTTTGCGGGGTCGGGGGTCCAGAGGGTCGAGTCCTTCGCCCACAGGCGGCGCGGCGCGTCGTCCTTCTGCAGCTTGGCCACCTGAGCGTCGACCGCCGGCTGCAGCGGGCCGAGGGTGTACCACTGGCGCGGGCCTTTCCCGGCCTTGATGTCTGTGGCATTCTTCTTTAGGGCCGCGAGCAGGCTCTCGAACGACTTCGTGAACGCCTCGACACCCTCGACCTCGAGCTGCTGAGTGACTTCGCCCAGGTCGATCCCGGCCTCGGCAAGCTGCCTCAGCTGGCGCTTTGCGAGGTCGACGTTCTCGTCGAGGCTGCGGCGGACCTCGCCATGCTCGCGAAACGCGGCCAGCGTCTGCGGCGGCACCGTGTCGACGGTCTCCGGGCCGATCAGCTCCTCGACGTAATACGTGTCGGGGTAGCGCGGGTCCTTCGTCGAGGTGCTGGCCCACAGGCAGCGCTGCGTCTGTGCCCCGGCTTTGCGCAGCTCCTCCCACCGCGGGCCGGCGAAATGCTGCTTGTATTGCTCGTAGGCCATCTTGGAATTGGCGATCGCGGCCTTGCCGTAGAGGCGCTCCAGCGTTTCCCCCTGCTTCGGGTCCGAGGCGGCGTTGATCTTCTCGGTCAGCAGCTTGTCGACCTTGGTGTCCACGCGGCTGACGAAGAAGCTGGCCACACTCGCCACCTTGCTCAGGTCCCCGCCGTCTCTATGCAGCTTCTCCAACCCGGACAGGTACGCCTCGACGACCTCGTCGTATCGCTCGACCGCGAAGATCAGCGTGATGTTTATGTTGTTGCCCTTCGAGATCTGGTCCTCGATTGCCGGCAACCCTGCCTTGGTGGCCGGGATCTTCACCATCACATTGGGCCGCTTGCAGCGATCGTGCAGGTACTCGGCGAACTTGATCGTCTGCCGCGTGCTGCCGGCGATCGTGGGCCCCACCTCGATGCTTACAAAGCCGTCCTTGCCCTTCGTCCGGTCGTAGACGGGCCTGAAGACGTCGGCCGCCGCCTGCACGTCCTCGATCATCAGATCCCACAGCATGTCTTCGGGCTTCTTCTTCTCCCGGACGAGCTGCACCATCGCCTCGTCGTAGTCGGTCGAACCGCTGACCGCCTTCTCGAAGATCGTCGGGTTTGACGTCACGCCGGTCAGGCCTTCGTCGCGCAGCCGCGCCAGCTCGCCCGAAGTGATCAATTGGCGGCGGATGTTGTCGAGCCACAGGGACTGCCCGATCTGGCGCAGCTCCTTGATCGCGCTGGGTCGCCCGGAGGTTGCGGTCGCCATCACTTGCCCTGGGCGAGCTTCGTCGCAGCGGCGACGATGTGCCGGCTCGAGATGCCGGCGGCGTTCATGAGCTCCTCAGGCTTGCCGGACTCGGGCAGACCCTTGACAGCGAGGTGGACGACCCGCGGGGCCGGATCGGCGGCAAGCGCCTCGAGGACAGCGGCGCCCAGCCCGCCCTCGGGGTAATGGTCCTCGACCACGACGAACCGCCCCTTCGTGACCCGCGCGGCTTCGCGCAGCGTCTTCACGTCGACGGGCTTGACCGAGTACAGATCGATGACGCGCGCGGGGATCTTCTTCGCCGCAAGCGCGTCGGCGGCCGCGATGCAGTTGTGCAGCGTCACGCCCGCGCCGATTAGCACCACCTTGTCCTTCGGGCTCTGACGCAGCACCTTGGAGCCACCGACCTTGAACGTCTCGTTGGCGCCGTATAGCGTCGGGTAGGCGCCCCGGGTCGTGCGCATGAAAACGATGCCCGGCGTGTCGGCCATCGCGCGGGTCAGCTTCGCGGTCTGGTTTGGATCGGACGGATACAGGACCGTCGAGCCGTGGATCGCGCGCATCGACGCCAGGTCTTCCAGCGCCATCTGCGAAGGCCCATCCTGGCCGATCTCGACCCCCGCGTGCGACCCGACGAGCCGGATGTTGGCCTGGGAGATGGCGGCCATCCGGATGAAGTCGTAGGCCCGCGCGAAGAAGGCGGCGAAGGTCGACGCGAAGGGCTTGTACCCGCGCACGCTCATGCCTACGGCGGTGGCGACGAGCTGCTGCTCGGCGATCCAGATCTCGAAGAACCGCTCGGGATGCGCCTTGGCGAACTCGTCTGCGTGCGTCGAGTTCGAGACCTCGCCATCCATGGCCACGACCTCAGGGATCGCGGCGAGCGCCAGGAGCGTGTCGCCATACGCCTTGCGCGTGGCGACCTTCTCGTCCTTCTTGTAGGTGGGCAGCACCGGCTCGACCACCACCGGCTTTCGGGGCGCGTTCCCACGATCGGGCTTTTGCGTCTTGACCCTCAAGTTGCGGATCCCGCCCAGCTCCTTGATGGCGCGCTCGGCCATGTCGGGGGGCAGCGCCTTGCCGTGCCATCCGTCCTTGTTCTCGATCTCGGAAAAGCCCTTGCCTTTGATCGTCTTGGCGATGATCACGGTCGGTTTGCCCGTATTGGACAGGGCCTCTCCGAAGGCGCGGTCGATCGAGGCCATGTCGTGCCCATCGATCACGATCGGGTAGCAGCCGAACGACTCGACGCGGCGCCGGTAGACGTCGAGGTTCCAGCCGTACTCGGTCTCGCCACGCTGGCCGAGGCGGTTGACGTCCCAAATCGCGGTCAGGTTGGCGAGCTGATAGTGCCCGGCCTTGTCAAGCGCCTCCCAGATCGATCCTTCGGCGAGCTCGGAGTCGCCGCACAGCACCCACACGTGAAAGGGCAGCTTGTCGAGGTACTGGCCGGCCAGCGCCACGCCGACGCCGATGGGCAGGCCCTGGCCGAGCGAGCCGGTGGCCACGTCGACCCAGGGGATGACCGGTGTCGGGTGACCCTGTAGCCGCGAACCGAACTTCCGGAAGGTCATCAGCTCCTGGTCGGTGATCGCGCCCACCGCCTTGAACATCGCGTAGCAAAGCGGCGACGCGTGGCCCTTCGAGTAGATCAGGTGGTCGTTGTTGGGGTCTTTCGGCTTGGCCCAGTCGTACTGGAGATAGCGCGCGATGAGGACGGCGATGAGGTCCGCGGCCGACATCGAGGAGGTCGGGTGGCCGGAGCCCGCGGCGGTGCTGCAGCGGATGGAGTCCACCCGGAGCTGCTGCCCGAGCTGGCGGGCAAACTCGAGATCGGTGGTCGCAATGGTCTCGGTGACTGCCATGTCACTCCTTGCGAAAGCCCCTGTGAAGAGGCCGGTCCAGCTGTTAGGTGTGTAGTTTAAGAGCCGCTGGACACTGAGCCCGCCAGGCGCTCGACTTCAGCCACCATGCCGTCGAGGATCTTGAGCCCCGAGTCCCAGAAGCCCGGGTCTGTGATGTCCATGCCGATCCGCTTGACCAACTCGTCCGGCCGCGTCGATCCACCCGCCGCCAGGAACTCCAGGTAATCCTCGACGAACCCGCGGCCGCGATCCAGATAGCGGTGGTAGACGGAAAGCGCGAGCAGGTTGCCGAACGCGTACGCGTAGACGTAACCGGGCGTGTGGACGAAATGGCCGACATAGCTCCACCAGATCTTGTGCTCGTCGGTGAGGGTCAGCGCGTCGCCGAACATCGCCTGCAGCTTCACCTGGAAGATCTCACTGAGCTCGTCGATCGAAAGCTCGCCCTCGGTCCGCCGCGCGACATGGCTCGCCTCCTCGTAGCGATTGAAGGCGACCTGGCGGAACACGGTCGAGAAGATGTCCTCGCACTGGCTGCAGAGCATCGCGAGCCGGATCTTGGGGTCCTTCTCCTCGGCCATGATCCGGTCGAACGTAAGCTCCTCGCCGAAGACGGACGCCGTTTCCGCCAAGGTGAGCGGCGGGTGGTAGTCGAAGATGTGCTGCTTCGACGCCAATTGGTCGTGGAGGCCGTGTCCCAGCTCGTGGGCGAGGGTCAGTGCGTCGCGCAGCTTGCCGGTGAAGTTCATCAAGACGTAGGGATGGTGGTGCGGCGTCACCAGCATGCAGTAGGCACCGCCGACCTTGCCCGGCACGACGGGAGCATCGATCCAGCGCTTGGAGAAGAACTGCTCGATCAGCGAACCGGCGCGCTCCGAGAACCGGTAGTACGAGCCCAGCACGAGCTCCTTCGCGTCATCCCACGTCAGCGAGCGCGTCGTCTCGCTCACGGGCGCGTAGCGGTCCCACTCGTGGAGGTCGGGGAGGCCAAGCAGCCTGCGCTTGACCCGGTAGTAGCGGATGCACACGTCATAACGCGAGGTGACCGCATCGACCAGCGCCTGCACCGCCTGGTCGGACGTCTCGTTGGCGAGGTTGCGCGAGCTGATCCACGTCGGGAAGCGGCGAAGGCGGTCGTCGATGGCCTTGTCCTGGAGGATCACGTTGTAGACGTAGCCGCGAGTGCGGATGTCGCCTCGCAGCGCGCCGGTGATAGCTGCGCTGGCGCTGCGCCGCAGGTCGCGGTCAGGCTCGCGCAGCAGGTTCAGCGCTTCGTCCAGCGCCAGGTCTCGCCCCTCGACGTCGACGCGAATCGCCGCGCACAGCTCCTCGAAGAGCCTCGCCCACGCGGCCGTGCCGACCGGGCTGAAGTCAGTCAGAACGCGCTCTTCCGGCTCCGAAAGCTGATGGGGCCGGAACTTGCGAGCCTCCTCCACGGTGTGACGGTAGACAGCCGATTCGGGGTCGTCGTATAGGGACGCCGCCTGCTCGTCGGTGATGTGGGCGAGCTCGAGCAAGAAGAACACCATGTGGCGGCCGCGCTCGGCGCTCGCCTCGCGGACGCGGGCGAGCAGACGGCCGGCGGCGTGGTCCTGCGTGTCCTGGCTGTGCAGCATGTACGCGTACACCTCTGGCATCGAGGCGGACTCCTCGGACTCGGCCAGCTTGCGCATCATGTCGGCGAACGCCTTCGGTTCCAGGGACGCGACCTTGCCCTTGTACTGAGTCTCGAACTCTTTCGCGCGCTCCAGCTCGCGCGTGAGCGTCTGCTCGAGCTCCGGGTCGTCCGGCGATGCGAACAGATCTGAGAGGTCCCAGCGCACAGTCTCCGCGCCGGTTGTTCTTACCGCTTCAGACACGAAGCGTCAGGATATCCGCTCTAGCCCCACGAAATCAGAGCCTTCGGCGTGATTTCGCGGGGACCCCTGACGCCATCTCGCGCACCCGGCCCGGCTCCGGCCAGCGACCCGCGTAGACGCCTTCGTTGACGGCGCGCGTGACCTCTTCGAGGAGCGAGGAGTGCATCGTGTGCTGATACTCGAGCGGAGTTTCGGGCGGAGCGCGCCGCCGTCCGAGCCTGCGCTGCAGCCGCTCGTAGAGACGCAGCAGCTCGCTCTCGCCCGGCTGCGCCGTCCGTCGCCGGATCCATGTGCGCCGCCGCAGCCAGGCCAAGCCGAGCACCACCGCGAACGCAATCGCGATCGCCGCCGGAAAAACCGCGAGCGCGCCTAGTGATCCGAGGGCGGCGGCGGGCGCGCCGAGCGTGAGGTGCGGGATCAGTCGCGCGATGCCGCCCGCGGCCCAATGGCTCGGCATTTGAGTGACGGCGAGCGGCGACACGCCCGGAGTCGGGTCCACCGGCACCCATCCATGCCCGGAGAACCAGACCTCGACCCACGCATGGGCATCGTGCTCGCGCACCACGGACTGGTTCAGCACCGGGTCGTACTCGCCGGTGGCGTAGCCCGTCGCCAGGCGCGCCGGTATGCCGAGGCTGCGCAGCATCAGAGTCTCGGCGGTGGCGAACTGCTCGCAGTAGCCGCTCTTGACGCCGAAGAGGAACCAGTCGACCGGATCCTGGCCGGTCGGGACTCGGCCGAGGTCGAGCGTGTAGCGGTAGTTGTGCTGCAGGTACGCGGTCAGCGCCATCACGGTGTCGAACTCGTTGTTCGCGCCCGCGGTCACCTGCGCGGCGAGATCCGCGGCCCTGGGCGAGAGCCCGCCGGCGAGGTTGTCTCCGTACGGCGAGGAACCAGTTTCGGCGGTGCGCAGCGCATCAGGCGAAAGGTCCGGGATGTACGAGACGACCGAGTACGTTTGGCCCGCTCGCAATTGGTCGGGCGTGTGGAACGTGCCGTACACGTCCTCGCGAAGTGCCGCGACAGGCGCGTAAAGGCTCTCGATCGGATAAGCCGCCAGGATGACTCCGGGCATCGTGCGCAGGACTCGAAACGTCTGCACGAAAGTGCCTTGGTTTCGTGCCGGAGCCGGAGGCAGCAATCGCGGAGGCACGTACGGCGGCAGATCGCGGAAAGAGCGGTTGGAAGCGGTCCACACACCGTTCTGGTACGTGTCGAACACCAGCCCGCGCCAGTACGCCGGGGCCCCCGTTCGCACGTACATCACCGGCGCGTCGCCCAGCCTGCCGCGGAAACGCAGGTCGACGCTGCTCGTCGCGCCCGATTGGTCGCCGCTCACCTGGATCAGCGGCAGCGCCGGGCTTTCGAGGTTGCCCTGGAAGTTGGTGAAGTTGGGCAGCGATATGACGAGGGGCGAAATCGGGAGCCCGGACGGCTGCGGGACGGCGACGAACCAGGTCACGCCGGCGACCAGCGCGGCGACGAGCATCATGGTGACGCCCTCGACCGGAAACCGTAGATCGGCGTTCAGGCGGCGAAGATGCGACGCCGTCCAGAACCCGACCAGGCACAGCGTCCACAGGACGAGCAGGACGCCGAACGCGTAGTCCCACGCGTAGACCGCCGCGAGATAGAGGATCGCAAGGCTGATCCACAGGCTCGAGTAGCAGTTGCGGCGGGTCTTGAGGTCGAAGCTCGTGATGGCGACCAGGAGGATCGCGAAGTTGGCCTGCGGCAGGACGCCGCCGAACAGGGCGAGCGTCGAGTCGGCGAGGACGTAGAAGAGCGCGCCGAAGATCAGGGCGGCGAGAAAGACCTGACGCCAGAACCCCCGCCGGCGGTTGCGCTCGCGATAGCTGACGACGTGGCCGGCGGCCGCGGCCGCGACGCCCACGGCCGGGACGGCGTAGTCCTGCCCGTAGAGCACGATGGCGAGCACCGCCACCGTGAAGCCCGAGAACACGAAGGCTCGCCCCTCGATCGAGTTCTCGACCGGCGAGGGCCACAGCTTGAAGCGGTGGATCAGAGCGGCCACGCGATCCCCACCCGCCGCACAGGGGCGTCGAGATCGACCTCGGCGTCACCGACGACCCACGCTCTGACGCCCGCTCCCCGCTGCTTCGCCAGCTCGACCGCATCGATGAGGGTTCGGTTTGCGGTCGCCGTGACCATCACCACCTCCCCGGCCCGCGGGGAAGCATCCGCGAGGTCGCCGGAGGGGACCGCCGGATACCGGGCGAGCCATTCCAGGAGCGCCCACAGGTCGCGGCCCTGCGCCGGTTCGGTGGGCTCGAGCCCAGGCGCCCACAACGACACCCGTCCCCCCTCTCGAATGCAATCCCACGCCTCGGAGGCCGCAAGACGCGCGACCTGGTCGGCCACCTCGACGCTCCGGGGCGACGGGTCGACGAGGATCGCAAGCGTCCGCATGCCGGGCGGTTCGTACTCGCGCACAACGAGCTCGCCGTGGCGCGCGCTCGAACGCCAGTGGATGCGCCGGAGCGAGTCCCCCGGGCGGTACTCCCGGATCCCGAAGAGCTCGTTGCCCGAGCCCGCTCGCGGCGCGGCGACGCTCGCCTCCAGCTCACGCGGCTGCCGTGCCGGCGCCAGGGACGTAAAGGTGGGCAGGACGACGGCGACCTCGACGTCGGGGCACGACCTTACGCTGTTGAAAAACCCCAGCGGGTCGCTCGCCCCGAGCTGCCATCCGGTCGCCCCGATGGGGCCACGCCTGAGTTTGTGCAGCACCTCGAGGCGGCGCCAGCCATCCCTCGGTACGACCCCGGTGCCGAACGTGATCGGCCTGCCGCCGACCAGGCCCGTGACCCATGCCGGGCCGCGCGGGGCGCCCGTCGTCGTGAGCCCGACCTCCAGAGCCAGGCCGTCCCCCTCGAACACCGGCGCGGACCATGGGGCGCTCCTCAGCAGGTTTTCGGGCAGGGCGTCCGCCGGTGAGTCAGCAGCCGACCGGCTCTCGCGCGCCTCGAGGTGGAGCCGCAGGCCGGCCCGGTTCCACGCCGAATAGGAGAACGTGGCCAGCATCAGGGCGAGCATCCACGCAGCCAGGAGGAATAGCCACGGCACCTCCGAGGCGGCTCCGTACCACTCGAGCACGAGCCAGAGCGCCACGGCGCCGCCCACCCGCCTAGATGGTCTCAGGGCGCGGCCTCAGTGCTGACGCAGCGGAGGGATCGGCAGGGCAGCCACGATTTCGTTCAGCGCGTCGGCGGCCTTGCCCCGGCCGCGCATGCCGAGCCGGTGCGCGAGGACCGGGACGGTGAGGAGCTTGACGTCGTCGGGCAGGACGAAGTCGCGTCCTTCGAACAGCGCCCACGCCTGGGCCGCGCGCTGCAGGTACACGCCCGAGCGCATGCTCGCGGGCAGCAGGACGTCGGGTCGGGTGCGGATCGCGTCGAGCAGCGCCACGATGTAGGTGCGAATCGCGGGCGCCGCGACCACGCGCAAACAGGCTTCCTGCAACTCGATGACCTCGCGGATGTCGATCACGGCGGTCAGGTTGGCGATCGGGTCGCCGTGCTCGCGCCGCGCCAGGACCTCCATGGCCTCCGCGTCGGTGGGCGGACCCATCTCCGCCGTCAGGACGAAGCGGTCGAGCTGGGACTCGGGCAGGGGATACGTGCCGTGGAACTCGGCCGGGTTCTGGGTGCCCACCACGAAGAACGGCTTCTCCAGCGTCCTGGTGGCGCCCTCGACGGTGACCTGTCCCTCCCCCATCGCCTCGAGCAGCGCCGACTGCGTGCGCGGCGTGGCGCGGTTGATCTCGTCGGCGAGCACGATGTTGGCGAAGATCGGCCCCGGTACGAACTCGAACGTCAGGTCCTTCTGGTTGAAGATGCTCGAGCCGGTGATGTCTGACGGTAGGAGGTCGGGTGTGCACTGGATGCGGCGGAACGTGCCACCGACCGACGTCGCGAGGGCCCGGGCGAGCATCGTCTTGCCGGTGCCTGGGAGGTCTTGCAGAAGGACATGCCCGCCGGCGACGAGGCCGGCCAGGGCGAGCCGCACGACCTTGTCCTTGCCCACGATGACGACATGGATGTTCTTTTCGACGCGGTCGAGGAGATCTGCGGCACGTCTCGGCTGAAGAGCGGGTTGCTCGGATGCAGCCACGCGCCCCAGTCTAGTGAAGGGTTCTCGCTATCCCTTTACGTAGCTGAGCTTTTCCGCGACCTTGCCGTCCCTGACCTTCAACAGGTCGACGCCGCGCACGTGGCCATTTCCCCAGTCGAAGCGCCATCGGACCACGGCGCGATCCCCGGCCACGATCATCTCCTCCGCCTCGAAGCGTGCCTGCGGGGTGTCTTTGAAGAACGTCTCCCAGAAATTGCGCACGTCCTTCTGGCCGACGTGGCGCTCGCCGTCCGGCGGCGGCAGCGTGTTCTCGAACACACAGTCGTCGGTCATGAGCGCCATCACGCGGTCGACGTCGTGACGGCCGAAAGCCTCGTTGAACGCGTTGACGGTCTCTTCGGTGGTCAGGACTGCCCGACCATGCGGGCGATGACCTCGCTGAGGTTTGGCCCGCCCTTGCCAAATGGCACCGAGTGGACCCGGTGCGCGTACACCATCTCGGCGACCTCGCCGACGTGCTTGACGCCCACCTCTTCGTCGCTGTCGTAGGCGGCCTTCGCCTGTGCCGCGCGCGCACACACCAGGTCGGAGCGGTGGCCGTCGACCTCGAGCGCGATGGAGATCTGGGCGATCAGGCGCAGGATCTCGCGCGGCAGCGTGACCTCGGGAAACGTCGCGATCGCTTCCGCGATCTGCGCCTTGACCGACTGCTCCGATTCCGCGTGCTGCTGATAGAAGAGGTTGGGGTCGTCCTCCCAGACCGCGCGCTTCTCCACGATCGCCACCCGCTGGTCGAGATCGCGTATGCCCTCGACGTCGACGCACAAGCCGAACCGGTCGAGCAATTGCGGCCGCAGCTCGCCTTCCTCGGGGTTCATGGTGCCGACGAGGATGAAGCGCGACGGGTGGGAGAAAGAGACGCCCTCGCGCTCGACCGTGTTGATGCCCATGGCCGCCGAGTCGAGCAGCACGTCGACGATGTGGTCGTCGAGCAGGTTCACCTCGTCGACGTACAGGATGTTGCGGTTCGCCTCGGCCAAGACGCCAGGCTCGAACCGCCGCGAGCCTTCCTTCAAAGCCGCTTCGAGGTCGATCGTCCCTACGACGCGGTCCTCGGACGCGTTGATCGGCAGCTCCACCACGCGCATCCGCCGCGTCGCCACCGGAAGCTCGCCGCCGGCTGCCCTGTCGCGGCAGTCGAGGCACCAGTCCTCGGGGTCGTCGGGGTGGCAACCGAAATGGCATCCCTCGACGACCTCCTGCTCGGGCAAAAGGCGAGCCAGCGCCCGGACTGCGGTCGACTTGCCTGTCCCCTTCTCACCCCGGATGAGCACACCGCCGATCGTCGGGTTGATGGCGTTGAGCACCAGGGCGAGCTTCATCTCGTCCTGTCCGACGATCGCGGTGAAGGGGTAGGAGTAGCGGTCGATTGCCATGTGCAGGTCGATATTACCGGCGCCCGAACGGGCTTACTGGCATGTCACCTGGGTCGGGTCGATGTTGAAGCTCCAGCCGTAGTAAGCCGCGGCGAGCCTGTAGCCGCTCGCCTCCTCCAGCTTGGTCGCGTGTCCGTGCTTGAAGTCGTCGCAGATCGCGGCCTGGACCTGGCCCGCGGTCGGGTTCTGTCCGAGCCCAAGGATGCTCGCGCTGACGTCGGCGTAGAACTGCCACGCCTGGACGTTGACCTCACCGCCGCGGCACAGGAGCGGTCCGGCGTTGCCGTCGGCAGTGCTCTGGATCGGCGCGGAGCACAACGAACCGACCGGCGGATCTGTCGCCGGCGCTAGCACGTGCGACGGCACCGGAGACCCGATTGGCACGCCCCCCGGAGTGTCGGAGCTCGACGGAGAGGAGACGGCGCTCGGGGACGCGGACGCCGAAGCGGACGGCGTCTGCACCGAAGACGTTTGCGACGAGCACCCGCAAACAAGACCAAGCGCGAGCACGGCCAACTGCAATCTCATCGGAACGTGAAACGGTAGCGCGAAAGGCCCGGTTACCGGGCCCTTCCGAGCTCCCTCTCCACCGCCGACTGGATCTCGTCCCGCGACAGGTCGTACAGGCCGTAGTAGCGCGCGCCCATCCGCTCGGCCAGGTCGGCACACGCGTTGATGGCGTACGTCTGGTACATGGGGGCGACGCGAGCCAGGTGCTGCACCGACGGCAGGTGGCTGTAGTCCCGCGCCGAGTCGATGACCAGCGCGTCGATGTCCTCGGCGTCGATCAGCGCCGCCACCTTCTGCGCTTCGACCAGAGGCTCTTCCTTGAACATCGAGATGTTGCCCCGGCCGTCGCTGATGAGGACGAGCAGCGGCCGGATCGTGGGGTCCCGCAGCAGCTCGGTCTTCACAACCTTGTATCCCGCCATGAGGCCATGCGTCAGCGGAGTCGTCCCACCGACCGAGAGCCTCTCCAGCCGGCGGCGCGCCAATGAGACGCTCGAGGTCGGCCTAAGTACGACCTCGGCCGTGCGGTTTTTGAAGATGACCACCGCGACGCGGTCGCGCCGCACGTATGCGTCCTGCAGCAATGACAGGATCGCGCCCTTCGTCGCCGCCATGCGCTGCTCGGCGTCCATCGACGCGGACGCGTCGACGACGAACACGATCAGGTTGCCGACCTTCCGCTCGCGGACTTTTTGCCTGAGATCCTGCCGCTCCAGCATCAAACGCTCGCCGTGGCGGCGTCCTCGCTGCCGCTGCATCGGGGCTGCCGCACGGACCGTCGCGTCGATGGCCAGGTCGTTCACCTTCGCCTTGGGCTCAGCCCGGACATAGCGACCTCGGCGGTCGGGTGTCTGGCTGGCCGCGCGCTTGCCGCCCTGCTTGCGGACCCGCCGCTGCCGTGGCAGGTCGATCCGGCGCAGGTTGAAGGTATCCAGCGCGTCCGGAGACGACTCATGCCCGCTGGACCCGCCGGTCGTCACGCCCTGGTCCGCGCCGGCCGACTGCTGGCCTGTGTCGGAGGAGCTCGCGCTCTGCTCGGCCGAAGCCTCCGCGGACGACTCGCTTTCCGAAGCCTGCGTCTCGCCGGGCTCGGAGTCGGACGGCTGCGAGCCGTCCTTCTGCTCACCCTGCTCGGACGACGTGTTCTCGTCCTGGTCGCGGCGCAGCGGCTGGCGGGCGCGGTGCCCGAGCGCCAGGGCGGCCGCGTCGTAGATGTCCTCGCGAGTGGGAGCGTTGTGCCGGCGGTAGGCCGCGATCGCCCGCGCCGCGTGATCGATGACCACATCGGCGCGGTGACCGAGGACGTCGGCCTCGACGCAGATCGCGGAGATGAGACGCGCATGCCCGGCCGTCAGCCGGACGAACTTGACCCTCGCGATCGCCTCGGCCAGCGCCCGCGCGAGGTTGCTGTCAGCCGCGGCGAACTCGTTGCCGAACTCGTGGTCGCCCCGCTTGAAAGCCGCGTCCCTCTCCGCGATCAGCACTCTTTCGTCGGGGTCGCGGATCCCTTCGACGTCGACGCAGAGGCCGAAACGATCCAGCAATTGGGGCCGGAGCTCGCCCTCTTCCGGATTCATGGTCCCGACGAGGATGAAACGCGAAGGGTGGCTGAACGACACGCCCTCGCGCTCGATGACGTTGACGCCCATCGCCGCCGCGTCGAGCAGCACGTCGACCAGGTGATCGTCGAGCAGGTTCACCTCGTCGACGTAGAGGATGTTGCGGTTGGCCTCGGCGAGGACGCCTGGCTCGAAGCGGCGGGCGCCGCTGCGCAGCGCCGCCTCGATGTCGATGGTGCCGACCACGCGATCCTCCGACGCGTTGATCGGCAGCTCGACCACTCGCATGCGGCGCTTGTGGTGGGGCAGCATGCCCGCGTCTCTCAAGCGTGCCCTGCATTCCGCACAAAGGGCTTCGACGTCCGACGGGTCGCAGCCGAAGTGGCAGCCTTCGACGACGTCATGCTCGGGCAGCAACCTGGCCAGTGCGCGCACGGCGGTCGACTTGCCCGTCCCCTTCTCGCCCCGGATCAGCACGCCGCCGATCGTGGGCACGATGGCGTTCAGGATCAGGGCCAGCTTCATCGATTCCTGGCCCACGATCGCCGTGAAGGGAAACGAGTGCCGGTCGAGGGTCACACTCATTGAGTTCAGCATAGGTTGCGGAAGTGGCACCCTCTCCCCTTCGGGGAGAGGGGTTAGGGGTGAGGGCCAGGGGCGGGGTGCCTAAGCCTCGGTAGGAATCAACCCCTTGACCAGGTCGCGCTCCTGGATCAGCTCTTCGGTCGTGACCTTGATCCGGTTCTTGGCGTCGTCGTCGTGCTCCAAGTCAGGCACGACCTCCCAGTGCTCGCCGTCCGATCGCACGGGGAAGCCGAACTGCAGACCGTCTGGAACGCCGTACTCGCCGCGGCTGGGCACGGCGAGCGAGTGCCAGTCGCCCCACGCCGTGGGGGTTCGAATGCTGATGACCGAGTCGATCACGGCGTTGGCCGCCGAGGCGGCCGAGGACGCGCCCCGCGCTTCGATCACCGTCGCGCCGCGCTTCTGGACCGTTTCGATGAACTTGCCCTTCAGCCAGCCGTGATCGGTGATGACGTCGAAGACCGGGAGCTGCGCGATGCGCGCGTTCCGGGCGTCCGGGTACTGCGTCGCGGAGTGGTTGCCCCAGATCGCGAGGTTGGTGATCGCCGCGACCGGCGCCTTGGCCTTCCTCGCCAGTTGCGTCCGCGCCCGGTTCTCGTCGAGCCGCGTCATGGCGAACCAGCGCTCGTCCGGTATCTCGGGCGCATTCATGCGCGCGATGTAGCAATTCGTGTTGCACGGATTGCCGACCACGAGGACGCGCACGTCGCTCGCCGCGCTCTTGGCGATCGCCTTGCCCTGCGGCCCGAAGATGCCGCCGTTGACCGAAAGCAGGTCGCCCCGCTCCATGCCCGCCTTGCGGGGCACCGACCCAACGAGCAGCGCCCAGTTCGCGCCGTCGAAGGCCGTTTCCGCCTTGCTCGTGAGGACGATGTCGGCCAGGAGGGGGAAGGCGCAATCGTCCAGCTCCATGCCGACGCCTTCGAGCGACTTCATCGCCGGCTCGATCTCGAGCATCCGCAGGATGAGGGGCTGGTCGGGACCGAACATCTGGCCGGAGGCGATGCGGAAGACGAGCGCGTAGCCGATCTGCCCCGCCGCGCCGGTGACCGTGACCTGGATCGGCACTCGTCCGCCGCTCATCTCACCGAAATGCTAGTGCGGCGTCAACCTCCTCCGCACTGGGTGCTGCGGCGGGCCTGAGACCGCTCCCACGGCGGCCGCGAGTACCTCGCGGGGGTAAATGGGGGCGCAGGCGACGATCGCGACGGTAGCCGTTGTTGAAGCGATTTGTAGGACCTTTGGTAGGACGCGGCGCCCCATGCAGACGGAACGTCGCTCCTCGGCGATTCGTTACCTGAACCCCTCGCCTTCGGGCTCGAAAAGCTCGTCCTCTGCCAGCCGCCGGGCGAAGCAAAGGAACCCGGTGTGCGCCACCATGCGGTGCGACGGCCGCATGCTCCGGCCGCGGACGGTCCAGCCGCGCTGGAGGAGCTCGAACGCCTCCAGCATCCCGAAGCCCCGCAGCTCGCGCAGGCAGTCGAAGAACCGCTGGATCTGGCTCACGTTGGGGCAGTGGGCGAAGACGATCCCGCCGGGGCGGAGGGCCGCCTTGAGGCCGGGCGCGGCCTGCCACGGCTCCGCCAGGTCGAGCAGCACCCGGTCCACGTCCCGCTCCTCGACCCCCAGGTAGACGTCGCCCAGCTTCAGGGTCAGGTTCGGGGGAAGGGCGCCGAGCGTTTCCACGATCCCGCGCTTCGCGGCCTCGAGGAACTCCTCCCGCGCCTCGTAGCTGATCACCTCGCCCGCCGGACCGACCGCGCGCAGCGCGGCGAGCGTCAGCGCCCCGGTGCCGGTCCCGGCCTCCAGCACCCGGGCACCCGGATACAGGTCAGCCGCGATCAGGATCGCGCCGAGGTCCTTCGGGTAGATCGGCTGGGCCTGGCGCCGTCTGCCGGTTACCTGCTCGGCGAATGTCGGCCGGACGGCGAGCAGGCGCGCGCCCATCTGGGTCGTCACGACCACGCCCTCCGGTCGGCCGATCAGCTCGTCGTGCCTGATCAGGCCCGAGTGGATCGAGTGGCGGTCGCCCGCCTTCAGCCGGACGCGGTGGCGGCGGCCGACCTTGTCCACCAGGAGGATCAGCTCGCCCTCGGCGAGCACGCCGGTCACCCCGGTTTGTGCGCTCGGATCAAGCAGTGCCAGTAGGCATGCCACAGCTTGCCGTCGCGGCGCACCGGATGCAATTGGACCTTGGCCTCGCCCTCCGCCGACTCGATCAGCTCCGCGAGCTCCGCCGCGAGGTCGGGCGCGACCGCCTGGTTGTGCATCCACTCTTCGTAGTTCCAGTCGAGCTCACGCGCCTCGGCCGCCTCGACCTCGAAGCCCGATCGGCCGAGCTTGCGCACCCACTCTTCGACCGTGAGGGACATGACGTGGGACGGGTCTCGGCGGACCTCCACCTCGTGCAAAACGTCGCGCGCCGGCACCGGGGGCGCGCAGTCGATGAAAACGGCGTCGCGATCCGGCTTGAGAACGCGAAACGCCTCGAAGAGGAAGCGATCGACGTCGGCGAAATGATGCGGCGCGGCGCGCACCGTGTAGATGTCGAAGGTGTCGTCCTGGAAAGGCAGGGAAGCCGCATCGCCGATGACCCAGTCGGTGTTCACGATGCTGCGCTCGGCGGCGATCCGCCGCGCCTCGTTCAGCATCTCGCGAGTCAGGTCGACACCGATCACCCGGCGGACGAAGGGCGCGAGGGCAAAGGCCGTGTTGCCGGTGCCGGTGGCGACGTCCAGCACCAGGTCGCCCTTTTGCGGCCGGGCGAGGTCGAGCACCTCCTGCAGGCGCGCCGACGCGGTATGAAACGTCGAACGCGTGTAGTTGACCGCGACGTTGCGAAAGCTGTCCCTAACGTCCGGCACAGGGTGAGATTACCCTTACGCCTCGTGGCACGGCCCGCTTCGGCTGCCGAGCTCGTCCAGCGTATCGAGATGACGCTTGCGGCGTCCGGCCTGCAGCCGGTTATGGGCAGTATCGCCGGCTTCCAGACAGTGGTCGGTGGCAGCTCGACCTTCAAGTGGCAGTGGATGCTGACCAAGCTCAACTGGTTCATCTACGCGACGGCCATGCCGCCGGGCACGCCTGTGGGAGCACTCGACGAATACATGACTCAGGCCTGCCAGGACGCCATCAACCGGAAGGGCCATATGCGCGGCGCCCAAAGCGGGGTCGCCGCCTTGACGGTCGCCGCGATCGACGGCGTGGCGCCTGAGGCGGAAAAGTGGGCCGACCACCCGCACGGCCGCCGATTCGCCGCCATCACCTTCCCGGTCTTGGCCGAGGTGGGCGCCGGCAAGGTCGTGCGTCCGGAGCGGATGATCCTCGGCGGCATCTACACCGGCTTCCTCAAAGACCTCGTACGGCAGTACGTCGAAACTCCGATGCCGGGCTGAGTCCGTGACGACTACGGCGACGGCGCGCTGGACCGGGGACAAGGTCCGCTTCGAGATCGAGTCGGGGTCGGGCCACAAGACCGAGATTGACGAGGCGCCGATCTTCGGCGACGACGCGGCGATGCGGCCGACGGAGATGCTGCTCGGCTCGCTGGGCGCCTGCACCGGCCTCAATGCCGTTCTCCTTCTGAAAAAGTTCAAGCAGCCGCTGCGCTCGCTCGAGGTCGAGGTGGTAGGTGAGCGGGACGAGGAATGGCCGAAGGCCTTCAACAGGATCAAGGTCACGTTCCATTGCGCGTGGGATGACAAGATCGACAAGGAGCTGGTCGAAAGGGCGATCGACTGGGCCTGCAATCGGTACTGCCCGATCCACGCCACGCTTTCGCGCGGCACGAAGATCGAACACGACCGCAAGGATTCCCACTAACTGAACTAAATAGACGGGGTGCGGCTCGAGGCCGGATTTACTCCGGCCGTCGCCCCAACGTCGAACGTCCAAGCGCCTCAGACAACGACTGCAACGGAGGGGGCACCACGGGGGAGGCCTGCCTCCCCCGTGATTTCTCAAGGTCGGCATAGAATTAATCCCGTTCCCCGAAAGCCCCCTTAGCGACCGGAGGCCGTCCCGGAAACTTGCTCGAGAGCTACGTCCCAGTTCTGATCTTCGTCCTCATCGTCCTGGGGCTTGTCGGCGCATTGACGACCTTGAGCTTCGTGCTCGGGCCGGCCAAGCCCTACCGCCGCAAGATGGCGCCTTACGAGTCGGGCATCATCCCGGACACGGGCGCCGTGCGGCGTCTGTCGGTCCGGTTCTACCTGACCGCGATGCTATTCATCATCTTCGACGTCGAGGCCGTCTTCTTCTATCCCTGGGCCGTCCTGCTCCGCCAGCTCAAGTGGTTCGGCCTGATCGAGATGCTCGTTTTCATGGGCATCCTGGCCATCGCCCTCGCCCATATCTGGCGCAAGGGGGGACTGGATTGGGACTAGAGGCTCTCGCCGAGTCGATGGGCCAGAACATCTTGACCACCAGCCTGGGCAAGCTGATCGGATGGGGCCGAGGCAATTCGGTGTGGCCGGCGCAGTTCGGCCTCGCCTGCTGCGCGATCGAGATGATCGCGACGGCTACGGCCGGCGTTGATATCGCGCGTTTCGGCTCGGAGGCATTTCGCGCCTCACCTCGCCAGTCGGACCTGATGATCGTTTCGGGCCGCGTCTCGCAGAAGATGGCGCCCATCCTCCGCACCATCTACGACCAGATGCCCGAGCCGAAATGGGTCATCTCGATGGGGGCATGCGCATCGACCGGCGGCGTCTTCAACAACTACGCGCTGCTGCAGGGCGTGGACAAGATCGTGCCCGTCGACGTGTACATCCCGGGTTGCCCGCCGCGACCCGAGGACCTCTTGAACGCGCTCATGATCCTCCAGGAGCGGATCAAGGCCCAAGGGATCACGCCGCGCCAGTGATTTCGGAAAACTTGATAGTCGACCGAGGCGTGAGCGCCGGCGACAACTGGATCACGATCGCCGCGGAAAGTGCGCACGAGGCACTCTCGAGCCTCAAGGAGGAGGGTTACCGCCTGCTCGTCTTCCTCACATGCGTCGACCACCTGGCCGACAGTTCGCGCGAGTGGCCCAGCCGCTACGAGCTCGTCTACCAGCTCCGCAATATGGACTCGCTGGAGCAATTGCGCGTCCGGGCGTTCGTCGACGGGGACCCGCCGCATGTCGACTCCGTCTCCGACCTCTTCCCGCCGGGGAACTGGGACGAGCGCGAGACCTACGACATGTTCGGCATCGTTTTCGAAAACCATCCGGACCTGACGCGGATCCTGATGCCCGACGACTGGGTCGGCCACCCGCTGCGCCGCGACTATCCCGTGGGCGGCGAGGTGGTCGAGTTCTCCGAAGAGCACGAAACCTGGCAGACGGCACCGGATAAAGCGTGACCGACACGGACACAGCCGAGATCGGGATGGGAGTCACTGTCACCAAGACAGGCGAGACCGGCGCGTTCGGCGGCGAGCTGCTCACGATCAACTTCGGCCCGCATCACCCGTCGACACACGGCGTCCTCCGCCTCATCGTCGACCTCGACGGCGAGCAGGTGAAACGCCTCAAGCCGGTGATCGGCTACCTGCACACCGGGATCGAGAAGCAGATGGAAGCGTTGCGCTGGCAGCAGGGCGTGACCGTGACGGACCGCCACGACTACCTCTCGCCGCCGATCAACAACCTCGCCTACGCGCTCGCGGTCGAAAAGCTCATGGGCGTGGACGTGCCACCTCGCGCCAACGCGCTGCGCGTGATCATGTCCGAGCTCACCCGCCTCTCGTCGCACCTCGTCTGGATGGGCACCAGCGGGCTCGAGCTTGGCGCCATGAGCATGCTCATGTACTGCTTTCGCGAGCGCGACACCATCCTCGACATGAACGAGGAGATCTCGGGCTACCGGATGCACACCTCGTACATCCGGCCGGGCGGCGTGATGGCCGACGCCACGCCTCGCTTCCTCGACCTGCTCGAAAAGTTCATCGTCGCGATGCCTGGTCACGTCGACGAATACGAGGACCTACTGACGATGAACCCGATCTGGCGGTCGCGGACGATCGGCATCGGCCGCCTTTCGGCGGAGGATGCGAAGGTGCTGGGCGCGAGCGGACCGATGCTCCGCGGCTCCGGCGTCGCCTGGGACCTCCGCAAACAGATGCCCTACTCGGGCTACGAGGGCTACGAGTTCGAGGTCGCGACCTCAGACATGTGCGATTGCTACGGGCGCTACCTGGTGCGCATCAAGGAGATGCGCGAGTCGGTGAAAATCCTGCGCCAGGCGCTCGATCGCCTGCCCGACGGGCCGGTCAACGTCGACGACCGCAAGATGCTGCCCCCGCCGCGCGAAGAGCTCGAGACCTCGATGGAGGCGGTCATTCACCACTTCAAGCTTTTCACCGAGGGTTACTCGGTGCCGCCCGGCGACGTGTACGTGGCTGTCGAGTCGGGCCGCGGCGAGAACGGGTGCTACGTCGTGAGCGATGGAACGCACAAACCGCGCCGGGTGAAATTCAGGGCAGCCTCGTTCGTCAATCTGCAGCCACTGGAGAGGATGGCGATGAACCACATGGTCGCGGACATGGTCGCGATCATCGGCACGGCGGACACCGTGCTGGGAGACGTCGACCGATGAATACCCCGCGAAATCCGCACCCCACCACCGCGATTTCGCGGGGACCCCTCAAGAGCGCCCTGTCGTCGCATCTCCTCGACGAGATCAAGGAGCTCCCCGCGAAATACCCGCAGCCGCGCTCGGCGGTGATGCCCGCGCTCGACCTGGCTCAGGAGGAGCTCGGCCACCTGACGCCCGAGGCGATGAGCGAGGTGGCCGAGGCGCTTCAGCTCGACCCCGGATACGTCGAGGGCGTCGCCACCTTCTACACCCTCTTCCACCTCGAGCCCATCGGCAAGCACCGGTTTTACGTCTGCACGAACCTCAGCTGCATGCTGCGCGGCGCGAACGAGATCGTCGACCACCTGAAGCAGTCGATCGGGGTGAAGGAGCCGGGCGAGGTCTCTGCCGATGGGCTTTTCAGCTACGAGGAGGTCGAGTGCCTCGGTGCGTGCGAGTACGCGCCCATGATGCGATTCGAACATCGATATCACTACGACCTGACGAACGACGCCATCGACAAGCTCATAGCCGAGAAGCATTCTGCCGCGACTACGCCAACCCATAGTCCCCACCCGCCGGCTTCGCCGGCGACCTCCCCGGCGAGCGGGGAGGTGAAGCCTGCCAAAAGAACTAGGAAGAAGGCGGATGGCTGAGTTGCGGGGGTCGTTTGGAGAGGCTCCCAAGCACCTCCTGACGCGTTGGTTCGGCACGCCCGACCTGCACCGGCTCGAGGTCTACGAGTCGAAGGCGGGCGGCTACAAGGCGCTGCGGACGGCGCTGCTCGAGATGGCTCCCGCCGACCTCACGAACGAGGTGAAGACCTCAGGTCTGCGCGGCCGCGGCGGCGCCGGCTTCGCCACCGGTACCAAGTGGAGCTTCATCAACCGCGACGCGCCGGGCCCGAAGTACGTCGTGGTCAACGCGGACGAATCCGAGCCGGGCACCTCCAAAGACCGCTACATCCTCGAAAACTCGCCGCACCTGGTGGTCGAAGGCATCCTCATCGCCGCGTACGCGGTCGGCGCGAACCAGGCCTGGGTCTACATTCGGGGCGAGTACGACGAGCCCCACCGGATGCTGACCGAGGCGATCGAAGAGGCGCGCGCGAAGGGCTATATCGGACCCAAGCCGATGGGCAAGGACTTCCCGCTCGACATCCGCCTCTACCGCGGCCATGGCGCATACATCTGCGGCGAAGAGACGGCGCTCCTCGAGTCGCTCGAGGGCAAGCGAGCCCAGCCGCGCTCGCGTCCCCCCTTCCCCGCGGTGAAGGGCGCGTGGGGGCGGCCGACGCTCCTGAACAACGTTGAGACGCTGGCCACGGTCCCGTGGATCATCAACAACGGCGGCGCCGCGTATGCGAAATTCGGCACCGACAAGTCACCTGGCACTCGCCTGATGTCGGTGAGCGGCAACGTTCGCAAGCCAGGCGTCTACGAGGTCGAGCTCGGCCAGACCTTCCGCCACGTGATCATGGAGCTGGCGGGCGGGCCGCCCGATGGACGCAAGGTGAAGGTCTTCTGGCCCGGCGGGTCCTCGGCACCGGTGCTGCCCGAATCGATGCTCGACACTCACACCGACATGGAGGCGCTCGCCGCCGCGCGCTCGATGGGCGGTTCGGGCGGCGTGATCGTGATGGACGACACCCACTGCGTCGTTCGTGCCGCCTACCGGCTGCTCAGGTTCTACGCCTTTGAGTCATGCGGCAAGTGCACGCCATGCCGCGTGGGCGGCGACTGGGCCGTGAGGACCTACCAGCGCATCCTGGCCAACCAGGGCTCGCAGATCGAGCTGGACACCCTGCTTCGAGTGTCCGATGGATTGCAGAACGGGCGTTGCCTATGCGGGCTCGGGGACTCGGCCGGGTGGGTGATCGACTCAACCATCCGCCACTTCCGCGAGGAGTACGAGGACCACGCGCTGAGGCACGAGTGCAACGTCGGGGCGACCCCTCCGGCCCTTCGGACCACCTCCCCACAAGTGGGGAGGAGTGCCCATGCCTGACGTCAACCTCACGATCGACGGCAGGAAGCTCACCGTACCCGCCGGCACGCTCATCGTCGAAGCGGCCAAGACCATCGGCATCGAGATTCCGGTCTTCTGCTACCACCACAAGCTCGACCCCGTCGGCGCCTGCCGCCTCTGTCTCGTCGACTTTTCGCCCGGACCGCCCAGGCCGCAGACAGCCTGCACGACGCCTGTCTCCGAGGGCATGGTCGTAAGGACGCAGAGCGCGATGGCCGTGCAGGCCCGCGCCGACATCCTGGAGTTCGAGCTGGCCAACCACCCGCTCGACTGCCCGATCTGCGACAAGGGCGGCGAGTGTCCCTTGCAGGACTTCACGTTCCGCCACGGCTATCCGACGAGCCGCATCGATGGGCCGCGGCTTCATTTCAAGAAGCCGATCCCGCTCTCGGACAAGATCGCGCTCGACCGCGAGCGATGCGTCCTCTGCTATCGCTGCACGCGCTACTACGACGAGGTCGCCTGGGAGCAGGAGCTGACGACCGATCAGCGCGGCGTCCAGTCGTTCATCACGAGCCAGTTCGACCAGCCGCTCCGGTCGATCTTCAGCGGCAACATCATCGACCTCTGCCCGGTCGGCGCCCTCACCTCGCGCGTATGGCGCTTCGAGTCCAGACCATGGGACATGACCCAGACCGCGACCATCTGCTCGAAATGCGCGGTCGGCTGCAGCGTGACGCAGTGGCAGCGCCGCGGCCAGTTGGTCCGGGTGACGTCACGCGAGAACGACGACATCGACGAGGGCTGGATCTGCGACCGCGGCCGCTTCGATTACACGGACGTCAACGACCCCGCGCGTCTCCACACGCCGGTCATCGCCGGGCGCAAGTCGACGTGGGCCGATGCTATCAGCGCCGTCGCCGACGGCATCAAGGGCAAGGGCGCAAAGCTCGGCATCTCGCTGCCGCAGGACCTGACCAACGAGGAGGCGTTCCTCTTTCGCCGCCTGCTCGACGGCCCGCTCAAGGGGGCGAAGGTCAAGATGCACGGCCGCACGGCGATTCCGCAGCCCGCCGGCACGACCCTGCGGATCAAGGAGATCGATGACGCCAAGGTCATCGTCGTGGTCGCGTCCGACCTCGAGCACGACGTGCCGATCGTTGACCTGCGTGTCAAGAAAGCCGTCAGCAAGCGCGGCGCCAAGCTGATCGTGGTTCATCCCGACGGCGTCGACCTCGACCGCCACCCTGGGACGGTCCACATCCGCAACGCGAAGGGCGGCGCCGCCGCCGAGGTCCGCAAGCTTGCGTCGCACGACCTGCTCAAGAATCCCGCCGGACCGGTCGCGATCTTGTTCGGCGACGGCCACGGCAGCGAGGACATCAACGAGCTGGCGACAGCCTGCGGCGACCTGGCCGAGCAGGTCGGGGGGAAGGAGCTGCCGCTCTATCGCGCGACCAACGAACGCGGCGCCCTGGCTGCGGGCGTTGCCGGATGGGACAGCCTTGACGGCGTGGAGGCGCTGCTCAGCTGGGGACCTCCTCCCACCCCCGGCATCCCTGCTTCGGTCAAGTTCATCGCCGCGTGGGATCACCTTCCGCGTGAGGGCTACGGCGCCGCCGTCGTCCTTCCGGCAGCGACGTTCGCCGAGCGCCAGGGCAGCTACACGAACCTGGAAGGCACGGTGCAGTTCCTGCGCCCGCCGATCCCGGTCCCGCAGCCGCTGAAGGAGGGCTGGGAGGTGCTCACCGAGCTGGGCGCCGCGCTCGGCGTGACGCTCGACTACGCGGGCATCTTCCCCATCCAACGGGAGATGGCGAGCAAGATCCCGAGCCTCTCCGCCCTCGCGCAGCACCCCGCTGCAGACCCGGATCCCACCCCGGTGCTCATCGGGCCGGCGCACCCGTGAACGACCTCTACAACAACGCCATCGGCCACTGGGTGATCGTCATCGTCGCCATGTCAGTCCTTCTCTTCGTCGTGCTCACGGCGACCGCGTACACGGTGTGGTTCGAGCGGGTGGCGCTCGGGCGCATCCAGCGCCGTCCCGGACCGAATCGTGTCGGCCCCTTCGGCCTGATGCAATTGGCCGCGGACGGGATCAAGCTCGCCTTCAAGGAGAGCTTCGTCCCCGAGAAGACGGACAAGCTCCTCTACGTGATCGCGCCGACCATCGCAGTGGCGGCCGCGTTCATGGCCTGGGCCGTGATCCCGATCGGGCTCTGGTACAACGTCCAGTACTGGATCGCCGACGTCAACGTCGGCATCCTGATCATCTTCGCCGTCAGCGCGCTCAACGTGTACGCGATCGTCATCGGCGGATACGCATCGAACAACAAGTACTCGCTGCTCGGCGGTTTGCGTTCGGCCGCCCAATTGATCAGCTACGAGATGTCGCTCGGGCTGTCGCTCGTCCCGACCTTCATGATCGTCGGGTCGCTCCGGCTGCGCGACATCGTCGAGTACACGGTGCATTGGGGCCCGTACAACGGGCCGCTCCCGCTCGTCATCCTGACCCCCCTCGGGTTCATCATCTACCTGATCTCGGCAGTGGCGGAGACGAACCGCGCGCCGTTCGACCTCCCCGAGGCCGAGCAAGAGCTGATCGGTGGCTTCCTGACCGAGTACTCGGGCCTGAAGTTCGTCATGTACTACCTCGCCGAGTACGTGAACATGATCACCGTCTCGGCGCTGGCCGCACTCCTATTCTTCGGCGGCTGGTACCTGTGGGTCGTGCCGCCGGTGTTCGCCTTCCTCCTCAAGGTCGTGCTCTTCCTGTTCCTATACATTTGGATCCGCGGCACGTTCCCACGCCTGCGCTACGACATGCTCATGCGGCTGGGCTGGAAGGTGCTGCTGCCGCTTTCCATTGCAAACGTGATCGTCACGGGGATCGTGCTCGTGGCGGTCCAGGGGTAGCTGCGTGACAAACGAGAACAAGAACCCTACGTCCCCACCCCAGCCCTCCCCAGCAAGTGGGGAGGGCGACAAGCACAGCGTTGCCGCCGACGTGGGTGCGTTGCTTACCGGCCTCAAGACGACGCTGTCGGAAGCGTTCAGGCCGGCCGTCACCACCATGTACCCGGAAGACAAGACGCCGCGCTCGGAGCGCTACCGCGGTCGCCACTACCTGCGGCGCTATGACAACGGCCTGGAGCGCTGCATCGGCTGCGAGCTCTGCGCCGCGGCGTGCCCGGTCGGGTGCATCCTCGTCATCGCGGCCGAGAACACGGACGAGAACCGCGTCTCTCCAGGCGAGCGCTACGCCAAGACGTACGAGATCAACATGCTGCGGTGCATCTTCTGCGGCTACTGCGAGGATGCATGCCCCGTACAGGCAATCGTGCTCGGTCCCGAGTACGAGCTCTCGGACACCAGCCGCGAGAAGTTCATCTACACCAAGGAGAAGCTGCTGGAGCCGCTGCCGCCTGACGTCCAGGCGCGCCTCACCACCAAGGAAAAGAAGTAGTTGGCGATCGCGGTGTTCTTCGTCGCCGCCGCGATGGCAATTCTCGGCGGCATTGGAGTCATCAGCTTCCACCAGCCCATCCGCTCGGTGCTCAGCCTGGTCGTGGTGATGCTCGCGCTGTCCGTCGAGTTTCTCCTCCTGAGCGCGCAGTTCATCTTCGCGGTCCAGATCATCGTCTACGCCGGAGCGGTCATGGTCCTGTTTCTGTTCGTGATCGCGCTGCTGGGTCCCGCGCGTGAGCTGGGCCGCGGACGGCTTCGCTTCCAGGCCTGGCTTTCAGGATTGTTCGTCGTCGTCCTGCTCGGCCTGATGTGGGCGATGCTGCAGGGCGTCCAGTACCGCCAGCCGGACTCGAAGGCGGACATGTCGGTCTTCGGCACTGTGCAGGCGATCGGCGCCGGCCTCTTCACCACGTACCTCTACCCCTTTGAGCTGACCTCGATCCTGCTGCTGGTCGCCGCGATCGGAGCGATCTATCTCAGCCGCAAACGGATCGACGACCTGTGAAGACCCCACGAAATCGGAGGCTTCGCCGTGATTTCGCGGGGACCCCGTAAATGAGCACCCTGAACATCGGCGGCTCGCAGCTCGACGCGTCGTGGTTCCTGCTGCTCAGCGCGATCCTGTTCATCCTCGGCACCGCCGGCGTGCTGGTCCGGCGCAACCCGCTGGTCATCTTGATCTCGATCGAGCTGATGCTCAACGCGGCCAACCTCGCGCTGGTCACCTTCTCGCGCCAGCTCCAGAACATGGACGGCCAGCTGTTCGCGCTCATGTCGATGACCGTGGCCGCGGCTGAGGCGGTCGTCGGCCTCGCCATCCTGGTCGACATCTTCCGCACGCGTGACGCCGAGGACGTCGACGACCTGAGCGAGCTGCGCGGGTGACGGACCAGGCGCTGGCGCTCCTGGTCCTCCTCTTCCCCGTCGCCGGCGCGATCCTGCTCGCCGGCCGCGGGTGGCGGCTGCCTCGGATATTCACCGTGATCGTCGGCCCGGGCGTGGTGTGGGCGTCGTTCGTCTGCGTGCTCGCGCTGTGGTCGGGCAAGGCGCACGGCGACTTCACCTATTGGACGTGGATCAAGAGCGGCTCTCTCGAGGTGCCTTTCAACCTGCTGATCGACAACCTCTCGATCTTCATGTGCCTCGTGATCACGGGCGTCGGCGGCCTGATCGTCACGTACTCCGTCGGCTACATGGAGCACGAGGACGACCCGAGCTATGCCCGCTTCTTCACCTACATGGACGTCTTCATCTTCTCGATGCTACTGCTCGTCCTGGCGGGTAACTTCATCTTCCTGATCGTCGGCTGGGCGATGGTCGGCCTCAGCTCCTACCTGCTGATCGGCTTCTGGTACCAGCGTCACTCCGCGGTGGTCGCGGCGCGGAAGGCGTTCGTGATGAACGTGATCGGCGACGTCGGGATGATCCTGGGCACCTTCGTGATCTTCGTGAACACTCAGTCGGTCAGGTACTCCGAGGTCTTTGCGCAACTGACGCCTAGTCAACCATGCACTGGGATCTGCCACCTCCCGTATCGCTTCGTCTTCGACACACCGACTCTTGAGCTGGCGGCATTCCTCCTCCTGGTGGGTGCGGTGGCGAAGTCGGCGCAGATTCCGCTTCACACGTGGCTGCCCGACGCGATGGAGGGCCCGACGCCCGTAAGTGCGCTGATCCATGCCGCAACGATGGTCACCGCTGGCGTGTACCTCGTCGGCCGCATGCACCCCATCTACGACGTCGCCGTCTACGCCCACGGCGCGGTCGCGATCATCGGCGCGGTCACCGCGCTGTTCGCCGCCACCATCGCCATCGTCCAGACCGACATCAAGCGCGTCCTCGCCTACTCGACGATGAGCCAGATCGGCTACATGTTCCTTGCGGTCGGCATCGGCGCGTACGCGGCGGGATTCTTCCACCTGCTCTCCCACGCGTTCTTCAAGGCTCTCCTCTTCATGGCGGCCGGCAACGTCATCCACGCGATGCACGACGAGCAGGACATGCGCAAGTACGGCGGCCTGTGGGGTCAGATGCGCCCGACCTCGATCTCGTTCTTGGTCGGATCGCTTTCGCTCGTGGGCGTGATCCCGCTCGTTGGGTTCTTCTCCAAGGAGCAGATCCTCGGCCTCGCCTTCTCCAAGCCCAACGACTCGCTCGCGCTCATCGTCTGGATCATCGGCGCGGTCACAGCGCTCATCACGGGCTTCTACACAGGCCGCATGTGGTGGATGTCCTTCTGGGGCAAGCCGTCGCCGCAGCGTCCCGTCGAGCACCCGCACGCTCCGCCGCTCGTGATGATGGTTCCCGTCGGGATCCTCGCAGTGCTCGCGACGGTGGGCGGCGTGATCCAGACGGGAGCCCTCGGCGTCGGCCCGGCGAAGGTGAACGATTTCCTCGCTCCCGCGGTCGGCCCGCTCCGCTGGGAGGGCGACTGGAGCGAGGTCGTCATCGGCCTCTCCACGATGGTCCTGGCGACGGGCCTGTTCCTCGCTGCGATGCGAATCAGACCCTGGAGCAATTACGTGCCCTGGGCCCAGCGCCTGCTCGAGCGCAAGTACTACTTCGACGAGGTCTATGACGCGGCCTTCGTCCACCCGATGGACGCGGTCGCCGGGTTCGCCCTGCGCGGGATCGAGGAGCCGGTCATCGACGGCGCGGTCGTCGACACGGGGCTCCTGACGCGGGCGGGCGCCGCCAGCCTCAGCCTCACGCAGAGCGGCTACTTCCGCAACTACGTGCTGGTCTTCGTCGGAGGCGCGGTCGTGGCCGCGGTTATCCTCCTCCTGAGGGCGAGCTCATGACCCTGACCGCGATGTGGGCGACGCCCTTGATCGGCGGCGCGCTCGTCGCCTTCCTGCCACCGCGGCTCGGCAAGTGGTTCGGCGCCCTGGTCGCGCTTGTCACCCTGGTCGTGGCCGGGTACGTCGCGTTCAGCTTCGCGCCGGATTACCACGGCTATCAGTTCAACGAGAGCCTCGGATGGATCCCGCAGTTCAACATCTTCTACAGGCTCGGCGTCGACGGGATAAGCCTGTGGCTGTTGGTCCTGAATGCTTTCCTGACCGTGATCGCGGTCCTCGCCACCCCCGTCAAGGCGCGGACGAGCGGCTTCGTCGGCTTGCTGCTCGCCATGTCCGCCGGCCTCGCCGGCGTGTTCATGGCCACCGACCTCGTCCTCTTCTATGTGTTCTGGGAGGCGATGCTGATCCCCGCCTACTTCCTGCTGTGGCTCCACGGCGAGGGGCCGCGGCCTGGCGGGGCGGCGCTGAAGTTCGTCCTCTACACCCTGGCGGGTTCACTCCTGATGCTGGTCGGGATCATCGGCGAGTACATCGCGACGGGCAAGCAGACATTCGACCTGTCGCAGCTGGCGACCCTGGCCCCGTCACCCTCACTCCAGTTCGGGCTGTTCTTCGTCTTCGCCCTCGCCTTCGCGATCAAGACGCCGCTGTTCCCGTTTCACAGCTGGCTGCCGGACGCGTACATGGCCGCACCCACGCCGATGCTGATCACGTTCGCGGGCGTGATGGGCAAGGCCGGCGCCTACGGCTTCCTGCGCATCGCGGTCCCGCTTTTCCCGCAGCCGGCCGACTGGTGGGACTGGCGGTGGGTGATCCCGGTCCTCGCGGTGGCCGCGATCATCTGGGGCGCGCTGATGGCGCTCGTCCAGAACGACATGAAGCTGCTCGTGTCCTACTCGAGCATCAGCCACATGGGCTTCATCGTGCTTGGCATCTTCTCCTTCAACATCCAGGGCCAGCAGGGCGCGGTCCTGCAGATGGTCAACCACGGGATCATCATCGCGGCGCTCTTCCTCATCGTCGCGTGGATCTCCGACCTCACCGGGACGCGCGACCGCAGGGCGGTGGCGGGCCTGGCCCTCCGCATGCCGGTGATGGCCGGCGTGTTCGCGGTGGTCGCTTTCGCCGCGCTGGGGCTGCCCGGGCTCAACAGCTTCGTGGGCGAGTTCATGACGCTGCTCGGCGCCTGGCAGAGGGCGCCGTTGCTCGCGGTCTTCGCGGCGATCGGTCTCGTGCTGACGCCGGTCTACATCCTGCGACTGTTCCAGGGTGTGATGCAGGGCACGCCCGATGGACCCGCGCCGCGATCCGACATCTATGCCGGCCAATTGATGCTGCTGGCCCCGCTGGTCGCGCTCATGTTCGCGCTTGGCCTGGCTCCGGGTGTCCTGACCAGCCTGATGACCTCGCTCGGCCAGACGGGCCTCTACCGCTGATGCCTCTCACCACTGACCTCAGCTACAACTGGTCCCAGGCGCTCGCCGACCTCAACCAGATCGCCGCCATCGCGACGCTGACCGGATTCTTCCTGCTCGCCGTCGTCGTGGACCTGGTCCTGCCGCGAAGCCGTCGCGGGGGCGCGGTCGCGATCGTCGCGGTGGTCGGCTTCTCGTACTCGCTGGCGAGCGCGACGTATCGCTGGCGATACGCGCAGGGCGGACCCGCCTATCACGGGTTCGCGACCGGCGACAACTTCGCGTTGTTCTTCGAAGTGCTATTCGCGAGCCTGGGCATCCTCACGGTGGCGCTGTCGCACTCGTACCTGAAGCGGCGGGGATTGCTCGAGTCCGAGTTTCACCTGCTCGTGATGGCCGCCGTGATCGGCATGATGGTCCTCGCCTCGGCGACGTCTCTCGTGACAGTGTTCCTCGGCCTGGAGACGCTGTCGATCGCTCTCTACATCATGTGCGGCTACGCTCGGACCGAGAGCCGATCCCAAGAGGCGGCGGCCAAGTATCTCCTCGTCGGCGGGTTCGCCAGTGCCTTCGTGCTGTATGGCATGGCGCTCGTCTACGGCGGCTCCGGGACCACGGTGATTCCCGAGATCGCGAAAAACCTCGCCTCGTCCGCAACCGGCAATCCCCTTCTGCTTCTCGGCATCCTCCTGATGGGCGTCGGCTTCGCCTTCAAGGTGTCGGCCGCGCCGTTCCACATGTGGACGCCGGACGTCTACCAGGGCGCGCCGCTGCCGGTCACGGCGTTCATGTCGGTCGGGACCAAAGCGGCGGCTTTCGCGATGATCATCCGCGTCTTCGCCGGCGGACTTCCCCACCTCGCCCCCGAGTGGCAGACCCTGCTCGCCTTCGTCGCCGCGACCAGCATGATCGCCGGCAACCTCATGGCGATCGTCCAGACGAGCCTCAAGCGCCTGCTCGCGTACTCGGGCGTCGCGCAGGCGGGCTACATGCTCATCGGCGTGATCGCCGGTGGCCAGAACGGGCTCGCCGCGGTCCTGTACTACCTCTTCGTCTACATGTTCATGAACTTCGGCGCGTTTGCCGTGATCACGATGCTCACCGACGCTGACGGCGAACGAGACAGCTTCGGCGACCTCGAGGGGCTCGGGCGCCGCAATTGGCTGCTCGCCGGCGCCATGACTGTATTCATGCTCTCTTTGGCAGGTTTCCCCCCGTCGGTTGGTTTCTTCGGCAAGCTCTTTCTGTTCACCGCGGGAGTGGGCGCCGGGTACACGTGGCTTGTCGTACTGGCGGTACTGATGAGCGTCGTCTCGGTCTTTTACTACATCCGGGTCCTGATCCCCATCTGGACGCCGTCGCCGCGTCTCGAGCGCGTGCCCGCGTCGTTGAGCACCCAGCTCGCGATCGGGCTAAGCGGTGTCGCCTCGTTGGGTCTGGGGCTGTACCCCACGACGCTGTTCATCGCAGGCCAGTTGGGCGCAGGTCCCCTCTCCCCCTAACCTCGGAGCGGTACCCTCTTCCCTTTACCTGGAGAGGGGCCAGGGAAGCGAGATTTTCAAGCCGGGATGCTCGAGCCTTGGCCGAACGGTCGCGGATAAGGCGCAGGCTTGAAGAACACAAACGACGGGTCGAAGTGGAACCCGAAGATCGTACTGGCGCCGCCGCCCAGTCTTCCCGCTGCGGTGTTGAGGGCGTCGGGCTGAAGCGCTGCGCCATCCCATCTCCCGGTGTCGAGACGCTTGAGGAGGACCTCGAACGCGGAGATGATCTCCGCCGGCGTGAACGCGCAGTGACCCGCTCTGTGGACAAAAAGCTGACGGAGCAAGTCCTGCTTGCCGGCGCGGCCTACCACCTGTGAGTAGGCGCCCTCGTTCTCCGGGATGACAAGGCCATCTCCCGTCGTGTGGACGGAAAGAACCGGGATGTTGAGCTGACCGTTGAAGGTGACGTACCGCTGCAGGTACGCGGTGGCGGCGGGATCGGCCTTGATCGTCGCCCCGGCGTTGAGGGTGCGGAGGTCGGCGCCTAAGTCGAGGCCGGCCTGCTGATACAGCGCAGTCACCTCGTCGTGGTGGGGCGACGCCGCCAGCTGCTGCGTGTAATCTACCCCGACGTTCCAGGACGGATTGCCGCCGGCGCGAGCCTCGAGCTCAGTGCGGTGCTGGAAGGCAAATGCGAAATCCACCCGCGATTCCCATTCTGCCTGCGCCTGGGCCTGGTCGATGTAGTTCGTGCTGGCCGGCTCGAGCTTGGTTGGGTCGAACCAGCCCGGAAGGTCGATGAGCGCGGCGACAAGCGCGAGCCGAGCACGACCCTGCGGGGTCGAGCTCGCCGCGTTGAAGATGGATTCTGCAAGCTGCAGGTTTGCCGCGCCGTCCGTAACGTGCACCAGTTGGATGGCAGATGCCGGGGCGAGCAACGTCTTGAACGCGTACGCAGCGTCCAGCTCCAGGTTCCAGGTCGCGATTCCTCCGGCGAGGACGCCGCACAGCGGCATCGCGGCCACGAAGCGTCCGGGATTCAGCTGCACCAGCCCGGCGGTGATGATCCCACCCAGGGACGCTCCCCACGCGATCACACGCTTCGGCTTACCGACATGCTTCGAGAAGTAATCGAGTAGGTCGATCTGGTCCTTGAACGCGTCCTCGAGGGCCCAACCCGTGGAGCTGTACGACGATCCCGCGGTCGCGAAATGCTGGTTGGCCAGCCAGGCGCTCGCCTCGCCCGGCGGCGCGGCCTCTGCCTGGTTGAGCTCACCGGGGGCAACGTAGCCGTGGCTGTACAAGAAGAGCGTCCCGTTCCAGTCGTTCGGCACGTCGATCGCGTAAGCCGCCTCGCCGATCCTGCCCGCCAGGTGCAGCGCGCCGGTGTGAGGCTGCGAGTTGTTGGATTGGCTGCAGGCCGCGACGAGGATCACCAGGCACACCAGGGTCAGGTTGCGCATCGGAATCAGATGTTGGACCTTCCTTGCGCTCCGTCGACCGGGATGCTCGCGCCGTTGAGCAGGCTTGCCTGCCTCGAGCACACGAAGGCGACCACGCTCGCGACCTCCTCGACGGTTCCGAATCGGCCCATCGGCATCTCGTGCTTGACGAAGTCGGCGATCCCCTGCGGATCGGCCTGCTCCCGGCGGTGCCAGCCGCCACCCTCAAACATGATCCCGCCCGGAGCAACGCCATTGACCGTCACGCCTTTCGACGCCACCTCGCGGGCAAGCGACTTCACGTAGCTGATCTCGCCGGCCTTGGCTACGTTGTAGGCCGGCGCGCCACCCCACTCCCGTCCGAAGATGGACGTGATCACCACGACGCGGCCCCAACCGCGCTCGATCATTCCGGGCAGGACGAGCGCGGTCATGCGCGCGCTGACGACGACGTTGCCGCGGAACGCCGCTTCGAACTCGCTCGGGCCCGTGTCGTTCCACGAGCTGCCCGCACGTGCGCCGAAGTTGTTGACGAGGATCTCGATGGGGCCGAGTGCTTGTTTGGTTTCGCTGACCGCCCTCGCGCAGTCGGTCTCGCTCAGGAGGTCGGCCGCGACGCCGATGCCGCCGATCGACTTCGCGATGCGCACGACGTCGGCCTCCGTGCGCGCGATCACGGCGACACGCGCACCCTCCCTTGCCAGCGCTTCCGCGATGCCGAGGCCGATGCCACGCGTGCCGGCGGTGACAAGCGCGACCTTTCCCGCGATGCCGTAGTCCACCGCTCGAATCGTAAGCAGGTATCGTCAGACGCATCTCTCTCCCGCCCGGACTCGCCGATCACCTCAACCTCACCGGGCCACCGGTTACGCCGCGACCGTCGGCCACGGTGCTCCTGGTCCGCGAGGGCGCGCCATGGGAGCTGCTTCTGGTGCACAGGCCGGGCGGCGCCGACTTCGCGCCGGGCGCGTACGTGTTTCCTGGCGGGGCAGTTCATGAAGATGACCGCGTGTGGAACGACGAGATCCGCGGCGCCGCGGTGCGCGAGCTGTTCGAGGAGGCCGGCATCCTGCTGGCGCGAAACGAGAGCGGACTCGCCCGCGACACCGATTGCGATCGCGTGCGCGTGCTCACCGAGGGCGGCTCGTCGTTCAGCCAGGCACTCCACGAGATCGGCATGGAGCCGGTCCTCGACGACCTCATCCTGTTTGCGCGCTGGGTCACGCCCGCGCAGCTCCGGCGGAGGTTCGATGCGCGCTTCTATTTGGCCCGCGTGCCCGAGGGTCAGGGCGTGCGGCCTCAGGAGGGCGAGGTGACCGACTGGCGGTGGATCGCGCCACAAATGGCGCTCGATGATCCCGAGATCACGTTGGTGTTCGCAACCAAAGCGGTGCTCGAGTCGGTGGCCGACGCGCCGGATGCGTCGACCCTTTTCGCGCGCGCTCGTGCTCTGAAAGAGGTGCCGGTCGTCGAGCCGCGGATCGTGCCCACGGACGGCGGCTGGGAGATCGTCCGAGACTAGGCGAACCCTCTAGCGCCAGAGGTCGCGCCAGCGGTCGTAGTGGATGACCTCGACGCCGCCCTGGCGCAGGACGTCGAGACCCGCGGGGTCGCGATACGCCTCGCGGTAATGGACGCGCGCGACATTCGCGTTGATCGCCATCTTGGCGCACATCACGCAGGGCGACGCGCTGACGAACATGACCTTGCCCGCGAGCTGCGCACCGGCTTTGATCAGTGCGTTTTGCTCCGAGTGAAGGCAGCCGCAGGATCCCGGCGTAGTCGAGTCGCAGCGGTTGGGCAGCCCGCGGGCGTTGCCGTTGTAGCCGATGCCCAGGACCTGGGTCAGGTCCGGGGTCGTGATCACGGTGCCCACCTGAAGCCGCAGGCATGTCGAGCGCTTCGCGAGCTCTTCGGCCATCCGCATGTAGACCTCCTCCAGAGGGATTCGGTTGGGCGCGTCGTCGGCCTTTGGAAGGGGTGTGATCTCCGCCATATGGGTCACGTTAACACCCTTGTTTATACCCCCTCGGCGGGGCTACAATGCGCAAGATGTCGTTGGCCGAACTGTTGTTCGCGCTGCTTCTGGTATGCCTCGTGGCCGGTCTTGCCTGGGTGGCCACCCTGGTCCGGGATCTCGGCCGCCGGACCTCGACCCAGCTCCTCGAGGTCGCCGACCTGAAGAGCCGCCTGGCGGTTGGGGGCCAGACCCAGGAATCCCAGGCCGCCGAGCTCAGGGAGCGCCTCGCCCAGACCCAGTCGGTCGTCGAAGGGCTCCGGTCCGCCCTGTCGGCTCGCCAGCCCATCGAGGAGGAAGCCCGGGCAAGTCTGCGGCGGCTCGAGAACGTGATCGCCGGCAGCTCGACCCGAGGCGCCGCGGGCGAGAACATCCTCGAGGAAGCCCTGCGCCATCTGCCACCCGAGATGCTGCAGCGCAACGTCTGGGTCGGCGGGAAGGTCGTTGAGCTGGCCCTCCGGCTCCCTGGAGGCAAGCTCCTTCCGATGGACTCCAAGTGGGTATCCAGCCTCGCCCTCGAGCAATTGGCAGAGCCGGGCCTCGACACGGCGCGCCGGGCGCAGCTCACTGCCCAGATCGAGCGCGAGGTGGAGCGTCGCGTGCGCGAGGTCAGCCAGTACATCGATCCCGCGACCACCTCCCCATTCGCCCTGGCCGTGATCCCGGACGCCGCGTACGACGTCTGCCGCGGGGCGATCGTCAACGCGCACCGGCGCCACGTGATGGTGGTCGGCTACGCGATGGCCCTTCCCTACCTCCTGACGCTGTACCAGCTGCACCTGCAGTTCGCGCGCACGGTCGACATGGAGAAGCTCCAGTCGGCTCTGATCGACATCGAGCGCCAGGTCGGCGTCCTGGAGGGCATCCTCGAGAACAGGCTCCAACGCTCGCTGACGGTGCTGCAGAACGCCTACACGGAGGGCAAGCAGGCCTCGGCCAAGATCCGATCTTCCGTCCAGGGCGTTCAGATCGGCGAGGCCGCTGGGGACAACGTTTCCACAGATTCCCCCGGTACCGCCGGCGACCTTTCCACAGAGACGCTCCGTCTAGCGATCGTAGACACCGTCCAGTAGGGCCGGTTATGCACCTTTTCCCCCAACCCAAACCCACCCTGTGCCCAGCTCCTCCCAAGGGATATCCACAGTTAATCCACCAACATGTTGGGGGTAAAGGGGTATCAAGCCCAAAGATGTTGTGTTTTGGTCTTGACAAGCCCAAAAGCCCGTCGTATAGTCGGCAGCGTTACATCGAGGCCCTGGGGCATAAGTGGCGGGCATGCTCTGGGGCCTCTTGCATCCCCAAACGAATAAGCCCAACGACCCACTCCACGTCGCAGCAAAGCGGTTCAAAAACACCCACTCCGGGGATGATTTAAGGAGGCTTCTCAACCAGATGGCCAAGAATCTCGCCGACACCGGCGCCGACATGACCGCTTCGAACGGCGCCGCCAGCACGGCCCGCGCCAAGAACGGGAACGGGCATCACAGCAAAGCCAAGGGGCTGCGCTTTGGCCGTTACTTCACGCCCGCCGAGAGCCACGCCTACGACCTCGTCGAGTGGGAGCGGCGCACAGCGGCCATCACCGGCGAGAAGGGCCAGATGATCTTCGAGCAGAAGGACGTCGAGGTGCCCCGGGCATGGTCCCAATTGGCCATCAACGTCGTCGCCCAGAAGTACTTCCGCGGCAGCCCGGGCAGCCCGGAGCGGGAGACCAGCGTCCGCCAAATCATCGACCGCGTCGTCGACACGTTGGCCAAATGGGGCCGCGAGGGCGGCTACTTCGCCTCCGAGGAAGACGCCCTGAACTGGGCTGAGGAGCTGCGGTACCTGCTGGTCACCCAGCACGCGTCCTTCAACAGCCCGGTCTGGTTCAACATCGGCGTGCCCGGCCGGCAGCAGCAAGCATCGGCCTGCTTCATCAACTCGGTCGAGGACTCGATGGAGTCGATCCTCGACCTGGTCAAGACTGAAGGCATGCTCTTCAAGTTCGGAAGCGGAACGGGCACCAACCTGTCCATCCTGCGGTCGTCGAAGGAGCAGCTCTCGGGCGGAGGCACCGCGTCCGGCCCGGTCTCCTTCATGAGGGGCTACGACTCGTTCGCCGGCTCGATCAAGTCGGGCGGCACGACGCGCCGCGCGGCCAAGATGGTGATCCTCAACGCCGACCACCCCGACATCATGGATTTCATCCGCTGCAAGGCCGAGGAAGAGAAGAAGGCCTGGGCGCTGATCGACGCCGGCTACAACGTCGGCTTCAACGTGCCCGGCGGCGCCTACGACTCGGTTCAGTTCCAGAACGCCAACCACTCGGTCCGGGTCACCGACGACTTCATGCGCGCGGTGATCGACGACAAGGAATGGAAGACGAAGGCGGTCGTCGACGGCCGCGTCGTCGATACCTACAAGGCTCGCGACCTCTGGAAGGAGATCGCCGACGCCGCGTGGATCTGCGGCGACCCCGGCCTGCAGTTCGACAGCACCATCCAGGACTGGAACGTGGTGCCGAACACCGGCCGCATCAACGCCACGAACCCGTGCTTCACAGGCGACACATTGGTTCACACCAGCAAGGGCCTTATTGCTTTTTCAGAGCTGATCGACCGTGTGAACCAGGGTGAGATGTTCAAGGTTTACACCCATGATCTGACTCATCCGGAACAGCCAGTCGATTCGATTCAGCTCACGAGCCCTGAGGCTTTCATGGTCACCGGGTACAAAGAGGTGTTCAAGCTTCGCTTCTCCAACGGAATGGAAGTTCGCTGCACGGCGAACCATCGCTTCTTCACCCTCAATCGTGGCTACGTACGCGCAGATGAGCTGACCCCTCTGGACCGGGTCTTGACTCTCGACCGGAAGGCACCAGCTGTGGACGCGCGCTACGAGATCCCAATCGCCAGCGACTCTGAGCTCTATCGCGAGAAGGGCGACCACACCTCGCTGCCTGTCGAACTGCCCAAGAAGTGGACCTCGGAATTTGCTCACTACCTGGGCTGGATGGTTGGCGACGGTTATGTCTCGGAGCAATTGGAAGTCGCGGGTACCGTCTACGGCTCCGCTGAAGACCAGGAACTGGTGCTGCCCGTCCACCGGGCACTTGTTACGGAGATGCACGCGGGTTTTGAGTCCCGGATCTCGATGCAGGCCAATGGCACCCAACAGCTGCGGATCGGACGTAAGGCATTCGCGCGTTACTTCGCGGCCTTGGGACTGAGCACCGGGCGCGCCGCGCACAAAGTGGTTCCCTGGACGATGTTTCAGGCGCCGCCGGACATTGCGGCTGGATTCCTGCGCGGTCTATTTGACGCGGACGGATGCGTGCGCGACGGCGGCGACAAGGGCCGCTACGTTGGCCTTGGCTCTCGCTCGGAAGAGCTGGTGCGAGGCGCCCAGCGGTTGCTGACGACGTTCGGAATTGTGTCGCGGATCTATCGGACGAAGAAGAAAGGCGACTCCTTCTCTTACACGCGTAAGGACGGTCAAACCGTGACTTACGGCGCTCAAGCTTGGGCTTATGACCTCCGGATCACAGGTCGCTACATGCAGCGATTTGCAAGTGACGTCGGCTTTTCACTCAAGTCCAAGCAGGCGAAGCTTGAATCAATGATGTCCTTCGAGCAATACAACACTGATCGGACAGGTCGCTTGGTTGATCGGTCTACCGATGGTGTCGAGCTCACATATAACCTGACCGAGCCCCGCAACCACTCCTACGTCGTCAACGGGCTGGTTGTTGCGAACTGCAGTGAGTTCGTTTTCGTCGATGACACCGCGTGCAACTTGCTCTCGCTGAACCTGATGAAGTTCCAGAACGAGGAAGGGAAGTTCGACGTCGAGCGCTTCCGGCATGCGGTCGACATCTGCTTCACCGGTCAGGAGATCCTCGTCTCGAACGCCTCATACCCCACCCCGGCCATCGGCAAGAACTCAGAAGCGCTCCGACCGCTCGGTCTCGGCTACGCCAACATCGGCGCGCTGCTGATGTCGATGGGCCTGGCCTACGACTCGGACGAAGGCCGCCGGTTCGCGGGTGCGATCACCGCGATCATGACCGGCCGCGCCTTCGCGCAGTCGGCCCGCATGGCCCAGGTCAAGGGTCCCTTCAGCGAGTACTCGAAGAACCGCGAACCGATGCTGCGCGTGATGGAAAAGCACCGGGCGGCGGCGCACCAGCTCCCCACTTCGCCGGAAGCGGCCGAGGTCGTCAAGGCCGCGCGTGATACGTGGGACGAAACGGTCAAGCTCGGCCGCTCGCACGGTTACCGCAACGCCCAGGCCACCGTGCTGGCTCCCACCGGCTGCCTTGTTGGGGATTCCCTCGTCCTTACTGATCGTGGCCTGGTCAGGCTGCGAAGCCTTGGCAATCCTGATGGCGACAAGTGGCAAGCGCTTGATGCCAGAGTCGCAACCGACCAGGGACCACGGGACGCAACTAAGTTCTATGTGAACGGGGCGGAGCCGGTTGTCACGATCGAAACCAGTCGCGGCTACCGAATCCAGGGCACTACGACCCATCGGATCAAAGTTGTGGACGTCGACGGTCAATGGATGTGGCGACGCCTGAGCGATATCCGCTCCGGCGATCGAGTCCCGATGATGCTCGGAGGCATGGTCGGTGAACCCGCCGACGTTCAACTGCCTCCACTGCCGGACGCGTACTGGACATCGGATCAAAGCACCTTCGTGCCACGCCGGATGACAGCAGACCTGGCTGAGTTCATCGGTTACTTCATGGGCGATGGCTCGCTGCATGCAAAGGGCATTCGTGTCTGTGTCACCTCAGGAGATCGCGATGTTGTCGAGCACCTGACCGGCTTGGGCGAGTCTCTCTTCGGCCTCAAGGCTGCCGTCACCGAGAGGAAGGGCTATACCGAGGTTGCGTTCAACTCGGTTCGGCTGGTTCTGTGGTGGGAGGCCTGTGGCTTTGCAAAACGAGCGCCGGCCACCGACCATCGCGGGAAGGGATACGTGGCTCACGTCCCCGATGCCGTGCTCCACACCAATGACCCGGCCGTGTACGGCGCCTTTGTGCGCGGGCTCTTTGAAGCCGACGGCACGGTCTCATCTGGTTACGTCTCGTTCACAACCGCGTCAGAGCAATTCAGTCGGGACGTGCAAGCGATCTTGTTGGCGCTGGGCTTTGTAACGACACGCAAGGTGGACCAGCCCGGTAACGGAAGCTGGGGCAGCTCGCCGCGATACATTCTGCGGTTGCTGAACCAGTCGGTCTCAGGTCTCTTCGGAAGGTCGGTCGGCTTCATTTCTGAGAGGAAGTTGGCTTTGGTGGCTCCAGTCGACCACCCACAGGCGGCCCGCTACGATCACATTCCGCTCTCGCGAGAGATGGTGGACCGGCTCGTCCCAGAGAACGACCGCCTGCGAAAGGTCCTCATGATGTCAATCCGTCGCCACGGGGCGGTCTCGAGGCGATCGGCCACTGAACTCTTGGAGCGGACAGGCAGCGTAGAGCTGCAGCAGATCCTCAGCTTTTTCTACGACTCCGTCGAGAAAGCTGAGCTCGGTGAGGAGCAGTTCACATACGACATCTCAGTCCCTGAAAACGTTACCTATGTCGCCAACGGTTTCGTGAGTCACAACACCATCGGGCTGATGATGGACTGCGACACCACCGGGATCGAGCCCGACCTGGCTCTCGTCAAGTACAAGAAGCTGGTCGGCGGCGGGCTGCTGAAGATCGTCAACACCACCGTTCCGGCTGCGCTGCGCAAGCTGGGCTACGACGAGCTCAAGGTCAAGGAGATCGTCGAGTACATCGACGAGAACGACACGATCGAGGGCGCGCCTCACCTGCAGGACGAGCACCTGAAGGTGTTCGACTGCGCGTTCAAGCCGGTCAAGGGCATCCGCTCCATCGCGCCCATGGGACACGTTCGGATGATGGCCGCGGTGCAGCCGTTCATCTCAGGCTCGATGTCCAAGACCGTCAACCTGCCGACCGAAGCGACCGTCGAAGACATCCAGCAGACCTACGTGGAGTCCTGGAAGCTCGGCCTCAAGTGCATCGCGATCTACCGCGACGGTTGCAAGCGCTCACAGCCGCTCTCCACGTCGCTCGACAAGGACAAGAAGACCACCGCATCGGCGGAGGTCGAGTACCGCGCGGTCCGGCGCAAGCTGCCCGAAGAGCGGAAGGCGATCACCCACAAGTTCGACATCGGCGGCCACGAGGGTTACCTCACGGTCGGCCTGTACGAGGACGGCACGCCTGGCGAGCTGTTCGTGACAATGGCCAAGGAAGGCTCGACGATCTCGGGCCTGATGGACGCCTTCGCCACCCAGACCTCGTACGCGCTCCAGTTCGGCGTCCCGCTCAAGTTCATGGTCGACAAGTTCAGCCACATGCGCTTCGAGCCGTCCGGCTTCACCAAGAACAAGGAGATCCCGATCGCCAAGTCGATCGTGGACTACATCTTCCGCTGGATGGCGAGCCACTTCCTGCCGGTCGAGGAACAGGACGAGGTCGGCATCATCCGCCGCGACGTCCCCGCCGCACCGGGGGCCGGGGACACCAAGCCGGCGGACCCTGAGTTCAAGGTCATCGCCTCGCCCGCGCCGAAACCGATCAACTTCACGGGGTCACAGCAGATCGCGTTCGTGAACACCGACGCGCCGGCGTGCCCGGACTGCGGCTCGATCACAGTCCGCTCGGGCTCCTGCTACAAGTGCTTGAACTGCGGAGCCACCACAGGCTGCAGCTAAACCCCCCTCCCCAATAAAGGCGCCGTCCTGGCCTAACCCCCCAGGCGGCGCTTTTTTTTACCTCCCCACTCGCTGGGGGGCGCCGCGCAAGCGCGGCGGTGTCGGCTTGGCGGGGCCGCCGGGTGGGGGCTTTGGCTCGCTACGTACCGAACGTGACTTCTATCAGGGGGCTGTAGCGGACCATCCGTTCCAGGTCGTCGCGCTTCCACGCTCGCGCGATGTGAGGCAGGATCGTCCGCCGCTCGGCTTCATCGTCGATGACCCGGGCGACAGCCGGCAGGTCGGCCTTGGTCTTGCCCTTCAGGTGGAAAGTGAAATGCGAGTCGGCCTCGAGATTCAGCAGCCAGCGGCGCGTCCTCGGATACGGGGTGCCGCTGATGTAGATCCGCCCGTCGATGTTGTGGAACACGATCTCGAGCCGGCGTGGCTGCTTGCTCAGCCGGCCGGTGGTCGTGATGTCGATGGTGTGGCCGTGCTCGAGCGCGGCCTCGATCGCGTCCTTGGTTGCTGCCATCTCAAACGGTTCTATCCGGTGGACGCGGCCTGTATTCCCTGGCGTACCTCGGCGAGAGAGCGAAGTTGGCGACCTGACGGGTCGAAGTTATCGGGGGAAAGCCACGCTTCGAAGGCGTCACGTCGGGTGGGCCACTCCTCAGCGGTGATCGAGTACCAGGCGGTGTCGCGGTTGCGGCCTTTGACCACCATGTGGCGGCGAAACTGGCCTTCGAATATGAACCCGAACCGCTCGGCCGCTCGCCGCGACGGCGCATTCAGCGCGTTGCATTTCCACTCGAGGCGGCGGTTGCCCAGGTCATCGAAAGCGTGGCGGGCCCAGAGGTAGATGGCTTCGGTGGCCTGGCGCGTCCGCTGCAATCGCGGCGTGAACAAGAGGTGGCCGACCTCGATCACGCCGTGCTGCGGGACCATGCGCAGGTAGCTGCCCAACCCCAGCGGCACCCCCGAGGCGCGATCCACGATCGCGTAGAACAGCGGGTCGGTCGACGCCGCGCACTCCGCAATCCACTCCGTGAAGGCCCGCTCGTTCTCAAAAGGTCCGTAGGGCAGAAACTGCCAGAGCTCGGCCGCGCCTTTGACCGCCGCATAGATCTGACTCGCGTGGCGACTCGCCTCGAGGTGCTCGAGCCGCACTGTCTCGCCATCGAGAGGCGCGCCGTCAGGCATCTTGGCACCGTGCCAGTCAAGTGAGCTCATCCAGGCCGGTATTCTGAACGTAGCGATGAAGTTGGCCATCATCGGCGCTGGGAATGTAGGCAAAGCGCTCGCAGGATCCGCGACGAGAGCTGGACATTCGGTGACGGTCTCGGCCACTGACCCGCAGCACGCGCGGGAAGCAGCCGCCGCGACCAACTCGCATGCCGCCTCGTCCAACAAGGATGCAGTCAAGGACGCGGACCTGATCGTCCTCGCCGTACCGGCGGACAAGGTGGACGAGGCGGTCGACGCGCTAACCGGGGACCTGGATGGCAAAGTGACCATCGACGTCACCAACCGCATCAATGCACAGGATCCAGGTCAGGTCCTGGACGGCTCGTCAACCGCGGAGCGCATCCAGAAGAAGGCGCCCAAAGCGCACGTCATGAAGGCGTTCAACTACGCATTCGCCTCGCGAATGGCCGATCCGAACATCCATGGCACGCAGCTCGACGGATATGTCGCCGGCGATGACGAGGCCGCGAAGAAGAAGACGCTTGACCTCGTCGAATCGATCGACTTCCGACCGATCGACGCCGGCCCACTCGCGATGGCCCAAGCCCTGGAAGGCATGGGCCTCGTCAACGTGATGCTGCAGATCAAGCACAAATGGCCGTGGCAGAGCGGCTGGAAGATGGCAGGCCCGACCGGGCAAGAAAAGTAGCCGGCTAGCTTTTCGCCCCGGTCACGCGCCGAAGTCGACGTCCTTGGTCTCGACGGTCCCGGCCGTCCGCCCCGGCGCCGTCTGGTACCTCCAGTACAGGTTCGTGTGCGCGATGACCTTGTCCGGCGGCGGCGCCCCCCATTCCGTCTGGTCCTCCGTGGTGTGGGCGTCGCTGACAAGGGTCGCGTCGTAGCCCCTGGCGAACGCGCCGTGGAGCGTCGAGCGGATGCACGCATCCGTCTGTGCGCCGACGACGACGAGTCGCCCGACTCCGAGGCCTGACAGCACGGTCTCGAGGGTGGTGTCCTCGAAGGAGTCGCCGTAGCTCTTCGCGATGAGCGGCTCGGCGTCGTCCGGAGTCAGCTCGGGGACGATTCGCCAGTCGTCGCTCCCGTTCGCAAGGCCCTTGTCGGAGTGCTGGACCCAGACAACGGGGACCCGTTCCCGCCGCGCCTTCTCGACGAGGCTGCCGACGTTCGCGACGACCGCGTTGCGCTCGTGAGCCCCCTGAACGACGCCGTTCTGCACGTCGATGACGAGGAGCGCTGTGTTGGGCCGGTTCTTGAGTGTGGTCATCGTCTCACCTTACTCACGCCAGACCTCCCGTGTCCACCTGCTCGGAACGAACCCTCGGAGCCTGTCCAAGATGCGCGGGAGCAGATCTCCTTCTAGGTCTTCGCCCCGGTCACGCCGCGCCCGAATACGGTTTGGCCTAGGCCACCTTGTCGATGGCCGCGCTCCAGCGCTCGTCGATGTGGCGAACCCTGTAGAACACGATCGCGCCCGCCCACGTGATCACGAACGCGACCACGATCACGTATCCCGCGTACAGGAGGAAGTTGGACTTCGCGATCGCGCTGTAAATGCCGCCGTGCAGACCTAGGACCTGGACCATGATCTGCGTCAACTCGACCAAACCGACGAAAAGCGCGACGAACACTGAGAGCGACGTCATGGTGAGGTTGTAGAAGACCTTGCGAATCGGGCTCGCGAATGCCCATGAGTAGGCCTTCGACATGAAGGCACCGTCCATCGTGTCCATGAGCGACATGCCCGCGGCGAAGATCAAGGGCAGCGAGAGGATCGCGGCGAGCGGCAGGCCCTGCGCAGCCGCGCCGGCCGAAACCGCCAGGAACGTCACCTCAGAGGCCGTGTCGAAGCCGAGCCCGAACAGGAACCCGATCGGATACATCTGCCAGCTGTGCTCGATCACGCGAAACAGCCGGCCGAAGATCCGCGTCATCACCCCGCCGGCGACCAGTTCGTCCTCCAACCCCTGCCTGTCGTATTCGCCCCTTCGCATCCTTCGATACACGCGCAGGATGTCGAGCAGAACCACCAGGTTCAGGATGCCGATCAGCACCAAGAACGCGCCCGACACCGTCGTCCCGACCGCACCGCCGATGCTTCGGAGCTGACCGCTGTCCGACACCACGCCCTGGACGACCCACCTGACCGCGAGGCCCAACGCGGCCGCGATCACGAACACGACCGTCGAGTGACCCAATGAGAAGAAAAAGCCGACGCCCATCGGCTTTTGGCCGCTCTGTAGGAGCTTGCGGGTGGTGTTGTCGATCGCTGAGATGTGGTCCGCGTCGAAGGCATGGCGGAGGCCCAACGTGTACGCGATTCCGCCAAGCCAGAAGAAGCCGGGGTGGCTCCCCGCGTAGACGAGCAGCAGTCCCCAACCCGCGAGATGCAGGACGCCGACCGACCCGAAGAACGCCGCGAGCCGCCTTCGCTCCCCAGCGTCCAGTTTCACGGCCAGAGCCTACCCTTATCGCGACAAGGTCGCAACTTCGTATTCAACTCGGACTAGCCGAATTGGGACTGCGTCGCACTTGAAAGCCTCCGGTACAGTTCGCCCGATGGACCTGCACGACATTCCGCCGCCGCTGCGGGCCATCCTCAGATCACTCGACCAGGCGGTGAGGGCCCGCGAGCCCGTGATCCGCGAAAAGGTCGAGCAGTTCCGGGCATCCCATCCGCTCTACACGAATCATCAACTCGCCCACGAGCTCATCCGTTCCACGAGGCGGCGTGTCGCTTCGACCGGCGCCTTGAGCGGGGCGATCTCGATCGCGCCCGGTCTCGGCACTGTGCTCGCCATCGGAACCGTCACGAGCCAGACGCTGTTCGCCCTCGAGCAGGAGGTCGAGCTCGTGCTCGGCATCGCGATTATCTTCGGCCACGAGCTCGGCGGCTCGGACGAGCGCGTGCTTGAGGCGCTCGTCGTCGTCGGCATCACGAGCGGAGCGGTCAAGCTCCGTGAGGACGTGCTGGTGGCGGGCGGCGAGCGCCTCGCGATCGCGGCCTTCCGCCGCCTGCCGAGCACCGTGCTGATCCATGGCGGCAGCCGCGTGCTGACGCGAATCCTCGCCCGTTTCGCCACCACCGGCGCCGCGAAGGTGGCGGCTCGAGTTGTCCCGCTGGGCATCGGAGTGGTCGCTGGCGCCGGCTTCGACTGGGTCGCGGTGACAGGCTTGGGGCGCGCTGCGGTCAAGTACTACGGTCCAGGCGGCCCTGGAGCCAAACCCATGCTACTTGCTGCGGAAGATCCCTCGAACGTCGAACTCGGCCGCTGACGCGATCTGGTCGAAGCCGCATTTGCGCGGAGGCTTGTCGGTCCGCCAGCGCACAAACCCGGTCGCGTGCCGGAAGCGCTCGCCCGCCTCGAGCTTGTCGTAGGTCACTTCGCACACCAGCTCGGGCCGCACCCCGACCCACTCGGTGTCTTTGACGCGCGACCAACGGCTGAGACCGCCCGGCATTCGGCCGGGGTTCGCCTTCCATTCCTCTTCGGGGATCTCGGTCTCGAGCGGCTTGAGCTTGGCGATCAGCTCCTTGCGCTGCGCGGCGTTGAAGGACGAGGTGTGCCCGACGTAGTGCAGCGTCCCCTTCTTGTCGTAAAGGCCGAGCAGCAGCGCCCCCAGCGTTGATCCGTCGCTGCTCTTGCGCCAGCCGATGACCACGCAGTCGGCCGTGCGCCGGTGCTTGATCTTCACCCACAGACGCTTCCCGGGCACATAGGCGCCCGACCAGGACTTGGCTATCACCCCGTCGAGGCCCGCACCCTCGAACTTCTCGAACCATTCCTGGGCGGTCTTTGAATCGCGCGTGTAGGGCGTGAGGAAGATCGGTTGCCTCACGCCTTTCAGCAGCTTCTCGAGGCGCTTGCGCCTCTCGCCCAGCGGCTCGCGCCGTAGGTCCTGGTCGCCCTCCACCAGGATGTCGAACGCGACGTACCACGCGGGCGTCGCCTCGCTCAGCATCCGGACCCGTGACTCGGCCGGATGGACCCGCTGCTGCAGGGCGCCGAAGTCGAGCCCGTTGGCGCCGACGACGACGAGCTCGCCGTCCAGGACCAGCTTCGAGGCAGGGAGCTTGCGGAACGCCGGCAGCACCTCGGGGAAGTAGCGCGTCATCGGACGGCCGCCCCGGCTGACGAGGGCCACCTCATCGCCATCGCGGAAGACCAGCGTGCGGAAACCGTCCCATTTCGGCTCGTACTCCCAGCCGTCACCCTTCGGAATTCCGGTCTCCGAGATCGCGGAGAGCATCGGCTCCATGTCCGGCTTGATCGGCAGCTTCAAGCCAATTGTCCCCAGGTGTCTATATCTTGTGGACGACGCATCCCTGTGCTACTATATCGACGGCCGATAAGGGCCCACTGAACTCGACTTCACGCCCCCACCCCAGCCTTGGGAAGCTCGCGCAAGCGGGCTTCCTGCTTTTCGGGCTTGTCCAGCCGGCTTATGACTGGGGACCCTGGAACTCCGCCAGCAGGTCGTCGATCGTGACGTTGCCGTACTCCTGGGTCAGCGCGTCCTTGGCGGTCGCCCAGACGCCGCGGGCCGCGGCCGGGCCGCTCTGGGCCAGGTCGTGCAGGCGGAGCCGCCCGTAGACCCCGATGTCCGGCACGTGGCGGAGCTGTTCGGCCATCCACTTGGCCCATTGCTTCGCGTTGCCGTCCGCGGGCGATACTTTTCTCGCCGCGGCGGCGACCTTGGACTCGGCTGCTGTCGCTGCCTTCTCGGTCACGGCTTTCGCCTTCTCGACTTCGACCTCTACCTTGGCGGCGGCCTCTTCGGCGGCGGACTTCGTCGACGAAGCCGCTTCCGACGAGCGTGCCTTGAGCGTTGTCAGCCCATCTTTGGCGATCTCGCTGATCCGGCCGGCCGCCGACTCGGTCGATTCGCCGTTGCCCTCGCCGGTCCGGAGCTTTTCGCCGAACCCACGGCCGAGCGCGCCACCGATCAGATTAGGCACGTCGAGGCCGGTGAGCCCCTTGATCGCCGTCGTCGATTCGATCACCGCCCTGGTCGCGTTCTTCACGATGTCCGACGCTCCGTCGGCGCTCATCACGGTCAGCGAATCGATGTGGCCCATCGGCTCGGCCGCGGCGCGGACGATGTCCGGCAGCGCCGATAGCACGGTCTGGATGATGGCCGCCTCGTTGAACTGCTTGTAGGCGTCGGCGCGCATGGCGAGCGCCTTCGCCTCTGCCTCGCCTTTCGTGAGGACGATCTGCGCCTCGGCCCCACCTTCCAGCCGAGTCGTTTCGGCGTCGGCCTCGGCGGCCGCGATCCGGGCGCGCTTCTCGCCTTCGGCGCGCGCGATCACTGCCTGCGCGTCCGCTGCCGCAGGCTTCACCGTGGTCGAGAGCAGCTCCTTCTCCTTGCGGTCCGCTTCGAGCTGGGCCAACTCCGTCTGCTTGCGCACGACCTCCTGCTGCGCTGTGGCCATCGCGAGCGGCCCCGCCTGGTCGGCGCGCGCCTGGGCCGCCGCAACCTGCATCTTGGTTTCCGCCTCGCGCAGCGAGACGTCGCGGGCCGCGTTGATCTTGATCTGCTGCGCCTCGGCTTCCCGGACCGCGGCCTCCTGGTCCGTCGAGGCTTGCGCCATACGGGCATCGCGCGTGACGGTGGAGACGCTTTGCTTGCCGAGGAGCTCGATGTAGTTCGACTCGTCGGAGAAGCTCTGAATCGTGAATGCGTCGATCTGCAACCCACTTGTGGCCAGGTCGCCCTTGGCCGCGTCCTGCACCTGCTGAAGGAGCTTCTGGCGGTCCCGGATCAGCTCCTCGATCGTCAGGGTGCCGACGATCGAACGCAAGGATCCCTCGAGGACGTTCTTCACGATCGAGTCGACCTGCTCCGGTTTGGCGTCGAGGAAACGCTCGGCGGCGTTGCGCAGCGACTCCACATCCCGCCCGATCTTGAACGTGGCCACGCCCTGAACCTGCACCTTGATGCCCTGGCTAGTTACCGCGTCGGTGAGCTGGACGCTGATCTGCCGCGCGGTGAGCTTCATCCTGCCGACTCGGTCGAGCAGCGGACGCACGAAGGTGCCGCCCCCGACCACGACCTTCACGCCCTTGTCACCCGCCGCGCCGGTCGGCTGGCCGCGCTCGTCGCGCACCTTGGCCCCGCGCGAGCCCGCCACGATCAGCGCTTCGTTCGCGCCGGCGACGTGGTAGCGGCTGGCCACGAACGCGATGAGGAGGATGAGGATGATCACCGCCGCCACGACGAGAAATGGGGTTGAGGTCAAGAAATCAGGCATCGGACCGTGCTCCTTCGGTACTCACAGTTGACGCGGGTGCGACAACGAGGTTGTCGCCGGCGATCGCCACCACCTTGACCACGCTGCCGGCGGCGATCCCGGCGTCGGCGGTGGCGGTCATGTTGTGGGACGCGCCGGCGAAGCTGATGAGGACGGTGCCAAACCGGTGGGCGGGGATCCCGACGGAGACCCGCCCCGTCGAACCGACCATGTCCTGCAGGCTGAAGGTCTCGGTCGACTCTGCCTGGCGCAGCACCTTGAAGGAGCCGAAGACGACACCCGCCCCGAACAATCCGGCGACGACGGCGATCAGGGTGGCCCCTCCAGTCCCGGCGCCGAAGCTGTGGATGCCGAGCAGGCCGCCGATTCCAAACATGGCGACGAAACCCAGCAGCAGCGGCGTCGGCGAGACCCCTCCGAGATCGAAGCCGACGTGGATCGCGTTCAGGAAGCCGCCGAACAGATCGTCGAAGATCAGCGTCAGCAGTAGGAGTCCGCCGCCCAGGACGATGCAGCCCCCGAATACCAGGTCAGGCGTGCTCATTCCGCATCCACCAACGACTGCATCTTAGGACGGGGATCGAGGGAAGGGCCGGCCTGGAAGCGTTCCTGACCCGTCCCGCGCGCCTACCATGGCGCCGTGGTCGGGTCCGACGATGTAATCCAGCCCCTTACAGCCGACAAGCGCCTCGAGGCCGCCGAGACCTGGTTCGACGGGTTTGGCTGCCTCTACGCCCTCAGCGCTTTCGTGCTCGTCGGTGGCGCCATCGCAATCGGAGCCCACTGGCTCAATGTCAATCCGGCGGTTGGTGCCACCGCCATTGCCGTTTTCATAGCTCTGGCGTTCCTCTGGATGGGGCTGTGGTTTCGGTACCGGCACGTCTTCTTCCGCGAAGCGCTGCGCGTGCCCGGCGGCCTGGCGAAGGCTGAGATACCTCGTGACGTCGAAGCCCCTTCGGACATCATCGTGGGGATGCCCCTGGCGATGGCGAAGCTGCGCGTTCGGACTCTGAGAGGCCGCGCCGGAAAATGCCAGATCCAGCTCTTTGAGCAAGGACTCCAGATCTGGCGCGGCCCTAAACATCAGCTGCCGCGGTGGCGGTTCGAATACGCTCAGGTGGCACTGGCGGAACCCGTGGAGGTCGAGACCCCCAGGGGCCCGAATCCGGTTTATCTGCGACTGGTGATCGGCCAGCCCCGAATGGTCTTCCTGTGCGGACCGACGCTGGATCTAGACCGCGACCTGGGTCCCGTGCTCAAAGCGTTGAGCGAGCACGGCGTGCAAACCTTCTCGAAGGTGTAGATCGCAGCAGGGTCGTGCGGCCTCGGTCTGGCGAGCCCGGGATTTGAATCCCGGACGCCGCTAGGTCGCTGCCAGGCTGCGGACCGCCTCTGCTTGCTTGACCTGTGACCGCGGGATCCTGTAGCGCCTGAGCTCGCCGTTCACTTGAAGATCGAGGCTCACACCGCCGCCCAACCACTTGCGAAAGTTGGTCGTCTTGACCGTGGCGCGCGGCAGCGCCTCCAGCTTCTCGGGGATCGGCTTGTGGAGGCCCGTCGAGCCCATGATCAGGAGCCTGCGGTCGGTCAGCGAGGCGAAGTAACGGTGCCGCATCTTCATGAAGACGAGCTCGCCCAAGGGGACCTCGTCGATCAGATACTGCACGAGCCAGAAGAGTCGCTGCTCAAACCAGAAATTGGCCTGGATGCGCTCGCCTGGCTCCAACACGTTCTGGAAGTAGGTCGCCTGCTCCTCGGGCTTGGGTATGAAGGCCGGCATCGTTCTCTCTCTCCTTTCCGATCTGGCGCGACGGCGCCGAGATAGTACATCCCGCCGACCCACCTGGCGTCTGGTGACTCGGTTGGCCGGGCGAGATTCGAACTCGCGGTCTCCTGGTCCCAAACCGAGCCGGAGGGTCACTCAGGCGAGATGTTTCGCGGACTGCGCAGCGCTTCGAGGAGCTCGTAGCGTACGGCACGGCGTATGACGAACTGGTCGTTCGAATGGCGCTTACGCGTCGCGCCGTCGACGACCCACTCCGCGCGATGCACGAAGCGCAGGTGCTCCGACAGGTAGTTGCGGAGCTCAGCGAGGCTGCTGAATGGGACGAGATGCCAGAAACGGCCGCGACGTCTGCGCTTGAACAATCCCTCGCGGACCACGCTCGCGATCGCGCGATCCGACGCTCGGTCGTTCGCAACCTCCAGCCTGGAGGTCGTGACGACCCCGAAGCGCTGGAATCCGCGCGGCTTCCGCCGCTCTGCGTACGCTGGAACGCGCGAATCAGGCCGGGCGTCGACCAGGGTCCCGGCGGGTGCGAGAACCCTGTGTACCTCGACCAGGGCATCGACCATGCCCTTTCGCGCGATTCATCAAAGCGTCCACGAGAGGATCACCACGTCGAAGGCCGCATCCGGATACGGAAGATGCTGCGCCGCGCCGGCGGCGAAGCGGACATTTCGAACACCGGCCTTGCGCGCGTTCCTTTTCGCGGCAGCAACGGCCTCCGCGTCGGGATCAATCCCGTCCACGCTTGTGGCGAACGGCGCGACGCCGAGCGCCAAGCGGCCGTCGCCGCACCCGAGGTCCAGGACGCGCTTCCCGCGCAGCAGCGGCGGGCCGCCCCACTCCCTGAGTTCGTCGTGAGGACGCGGCCGGAGAGCCGAAGACAGCGCGGGGACGTGCCTGCCGAGGTCGCCGACCGACTCGGTTGCGACACTGCTCATAGTCGTGTGCAGCTTATATCTGGTCGGGCGGGCGAGATTCGAACTCGCGGTCTCCTGGTCCCCAACCGTACCCGATGGCCATCGAACTTGAACCGAATTCACCTCACAAACCGAATCGCGCGCAAGTCTCTTAACTCGTGGGCGTCCTTAGGTGACTGACATTCTGGGCATCCTTGGCATTCTTCGAAGAGCGCCAATCAGTAACGAAGGATGCCAAGAGTGCAAAACGCAGGAGAATGCGTCGATTGCAATCGCGGCGATGCCAGGTCGCGGGCGCGGAGAATGCCGAGCCAGGCGAGTTTGAGCAGCTCAAGTTACAGGTCTACGATGCCTGCACTCAAACGATCGTGATCGAACGTCGCGTCACTCAAGGGTTGATTGACGGCGATTTCGTCAATTTCTATGATCCTGAAGACTTGCCCTTTCAGTTGCGCCTCGGAACGCAACAGAAGGCCAGTCTCGCCGTCAATCAGCAACCGATATAAATCGGCCCCTGCGCCGAGGAGGTGAAACGTCACGCCGAAGTCGTCCTGGTCTGCAACTGCCTGCGGGTTCGGATACGCGGTCACAAGCAGCGCCGAACGCGAAAGAAATGTCCTCTCATCGACGAATTGGAACCGAAGCGACGTCAAATGGCGACGCGGATCGATTAGCGCCTCTCCCGGCCCCAGTCCGTGAGTGCTGTCCAGAGTGCCTTCGTTGGTGAGGTAACCGGTCGGTGACCAGCTCCGCCAACGGTCGCCGATGAAAACGGCGGTCGCCACGTCCCCACCGACGTGAAATTGAGCCCTCTTCTTGTCGGGCTTGGCAAGCCAGAGCGCCCAGCTCTCGAGCCTCCGTAGTGGCGGCTTTTGACGCTCGCGGCTCGTGAACTTCATCGCGTAGGTAGTAGTCGGGGATCCTGTTGCGGGGAAGATATCCAGCGGTCGGCCAAATGCTTCAAGGAACCTCTCGACATCACGCCATTCATGTCCCTTCAGCTGAAGCGTCTCCCAGCGCTGAGAGCTCGTGCGCATCAGCTCTAGCGCCCGCGCTAACGCACTCATCGGCGCGACTGCCCCACCTACCCGAAACCTCAGAGATCCATTTTGCTACGCCTTGCGCCATCTGACGGTCTCGGCAGAGAAGGCCCTACCGAGACCGTCGCGAGCTCAATTCTGTTTGCCTACCCCCATGACGAGCCTAGAAATGCTCGGGACTAGTCGGCAACACGGTGAAACTAGTACCGCCCAACCGTGCGCTTCCTGACGATCTAACACGGTGAGTACACGACATTAGACCACGAATAGCCGTATTCATCGGGTGGCTGATAGCCGGCTGGGGATTGGACATAGCCAACGCCTTCGCCCTGAAACCAGCCGACGCCCCCGCATGGATAGTCAACCCAGGCTTCAACATATGTGCCCCACTGCGTCACGTACGCGCCACCGCTGGCAATCACATACCACCCGCTGTTGTATCCGTTGTTGAACCAGAGCGTCGTCCAGAGTCGCATGTACGGAACCGATTGGGTGCACCTGATCCAGGACCGGGTCCAAGATCGCCGCGGCTCGTTGAGTAATGCGGATTGTCAGTCGTTTGGTTACAACCGATCGGCGCGTTGTACACGAACGCGGACTCCGGACCTGTTCGGCCATGGGTACCAAAATCGAAATTCATGCTGCCCGCAGTTGGTTGATGCTTTGGAGCAGGCGGAGTTGGCGCGCTAGCGACCGCGTGGACAGTCAGCATGAGTGACACGAGAATCGTCAGCAGACCCGCAAGCGAGACTCTGCGCAACATCAGCGATCATCTCCCAGAAAGGTGAATTGATAGGTGAACTGAGACGGAGCGTTAACCCCGGGCGGGCCCGGTGGCTCCGCCCCAACGTGAACCGCCCGAGCCGCCATTGCAAAACCTAGAAAGAGGAAGACGGCGGCAACTACTAGCCACCTGCGTACGGCCGACCAAGCAGTGATGTCCCCCCGGATAGGCACCCCCAGACGCGTTATGCACTTGACTTTACAAAACATTACCTCAAAAGTCCATGCATGCTTAACGCTGAAGCGCGAAATCAACGGCCATTACAAGCGGAGCACCCCACTCATGTCAGCGCCGGTGTGAAACTCCTCAGATAGCGCCGGTTTGAAATTCCCCACCCAACCCGGGTGTGGGAGGTTGCTCCTGTTGCAGTACACGTCGCAGCAGGAGGCACCGAGATGGTCGGCCAGAAGGAGTTCATGGACGTCCACGACGCTTGGGTGAGGGGTAAGTCGATCAGCGAGATAGCGCGCCAGACCGGGCGCGACCGCAAGACCATCCGCCGGCTGCTGCGCGAAGGAGCAACGGCGACGCGCAGGCCGAGACAGATCAGCTCCAAGCTCGACCCGTTCCGTGAGTACCTGCTTGCTCGCATGGTGGGTGGGGATCCGGTGAGCAACGCTGAAGTTCTCTACGACGAGATTCGCGAGCTTGGTTATCGCGGTGGCCGCAGCATTCTCAAAGACTTCATGCATCCGTTCCGCGCCTTGGCCAAGGAGAAGGCGACGGTTCGCTTCGAGACGCCACCGGGACGCCAGGCCCAGGTCGACTGGGGCACCTTCAAGAAGCCCGGTCGCAAGCGCGTGCAGGGTTTCGTGATGACACTCGGCTGGTCGCGAGCGCAGTACCTCGACTTCACCGACAGCCAGGCCCTTGCACTTTTCCTCGCCTGCCACGAGCAGGCCTTTCACGACTTCGGTGGTGTGCCCGAGGAGATTCTCTATGACCGAGTCAAGACGGTCTGGCTGCGTGACGATGAGCGTGGCGACCCCGTCTTCCACCCCGGCTTTGTCGACTTCGCCGAGCACTACGGCTTTCGACCCCGGCTTTGCCGCGCCCAGCGTCCACAGACCAAAGGCAAGACCGAGAACGGCATCGGCTACGTGCGCAAGAACTTCTGGCCGCGGGTCCGCGACTACCGCGACGCCCACGACCTGCTCGGCCTGCGCCGGCGTTGGCTGGATGAGACGTGCAACGTGCGTATCCATGGCACCACTGGCGAGCGACCAATCGACCGCTTACCCAAAGGAAGGCCTGCGTTCCATCCAGGACCTGCCGCCCTACCGGGCTCTGGTCCTGGAGCGTCGACGCGTCGCCCGCGACTGCTTCGTCAGCTACGCCGGCAGCTGGTACTCGGCTCCGGCTGAATACGCAGGACGCGAGGTCTGGGTTCGCCAGACCGAGGACCGTCTGGTCATCTGCGACCAGGACCGCGTGCTTGCCGAGCACCCGCTGGCCGAGCGCCCATATGAAAGGAAGGTAATTCGAGCCCACTTCGAGGCGCTTTCTCTACGCCGTGACCAGCGCCTGCAGTGGGAGGCCGAGCAGGCCTTCGCTCAGGTCGCCAAGCAGAGGCCGGTGCTGCTCGGACCCGAGGTGGAGAAGCGTCCGCTCTCGGTCTATGACGGTGTGACGTGAGCGTCGCCTACCAGCGCGTGCACATGCATCTCGAGCGGCTGAAGTTGAAGCGCGTGGCTGACCTTCTCGACCCCATCTCCGAGCAGGCGACCAAGGAATCGCTCAGCTATCTCGACTTCCTCGACCGCCTGCTCGAAGCTGAGGCCGCCAGTCGCGCCGAGCGACGTCTCTTGGCCAAGACTCGACTGGCTCACTTCCCATTTCAGAAGACGCTGGCCGACTTCGACTTCAGCTTCCAGCCCTCCATCGACCGCAAGCAGATCCAGGAGCTGGCCACGCTCCGCTTCCTGGCCAACGGCGAGAACATCATCTTGCTTGGCCCACCCGGTGTCGGCAAGACGCACCTCGCCGTCGCTCTGGGCATGGAGGCAGTCGCCCACGGCCACAACGTCTACTTCATCACCGTGCCCGAATTGCTCGACGAGCTCGCACGCGATGTGCAGGAGAACCGTCTCGGTGAGCGACTGGTCAAGCTCCGCGTGCCGACTCTGCTCATCCTCGACGAGATGGGCTATCTGCCTTTGGACCAGGTCGCCACCAGCTTCCTCTTCCAGCTTGTTTCTAAGCGCTACACCCGCGGCAGCATCATCGTGACCTCGAACAAGTCGTACTCAGAGTGGGGCGCTGTCTTCGGTGACGAGGTCGCCGCGGCCGCCATCATCGACCGCCTCCTCCACTACTCGACGACGGTCAACATCCGCGGCGAAAGCTATCGGCTCAAAGACAAGAAGCGTGCCGGCATCTTCACGATGCCCACCGCCGCCTCGGTCACCACAGAGGCTCAGGTGGGGAATTTGAGACCGGCGCTCAGACGAAATCGGTCCTGAGATGGGGAATTTCAGATCGGCGAAAACTGGGGAGTTTCAGAGCGGCGTTGACAACTCAATCCGGGCTGACGATGTCGCTCTCATGCCGTTTTGGCGGACTCCGCAGTCATGCGGAGCAGAGGGATGGACGTGGATGACCCAAGAGGTGATAGATGGCATGCTCTTTAGGGCTGGCGAGAGATTGTCGATGATCGGTCTTGGCGCCTATATCTCACGTGTCGGGAGTTGACCACCAGCAATTTGCATGCCCTGGTCTTCGAGTAGGTTGAAGACCGGCTTCCGGTAGACGCCAGTCGATTCCATCGCGACGTGGGTCACCCGCTCGGACTCCGGCCATTTGCCGCAGGCTGGACCGAGTCCGCTGTCATCGTCCCGAAGGTTCGAGTCTCCGTGCCGCTCCGACTGATCAAGTAAGCCAGCACCGTCTTCTTGTGCACGTCCCCGAGCATCGTTCGTAGATCGCCCTCACTGGCCACCTCCACCGCGTGCTGCCGACTGAGCGAGCGGCCTGTACCAGTCAAGAGTTTCCGTTGCGTGCTCCCGTCGGACGGGGCGACATTCGTTGGTACGAGGAAGCCGCCAGCTCACGTTAACTTACGGGCTCCACACACCGGAGAGGGTCGAGCACCCGCCCAGCCGGCGCTCCTCAATTTTCATCCTCGGTGGTGCCGGCCTTGCCGGACATGGCGGCGTTAACTCGGCATGTTCCAGGAGTTTTCCTCAGCCGTTCCAACCCCGCGCACAAGGCCTTCCCAAAGTGGTCGAAACGAGATCAAAATCGGCCGTTTTCAACGCTGAGAAACATGGTGGTCGGGCGGGCGAGATTCGAACTCGCGGTCTCCTGGTCCCAAACCAGGCGCTTTACCGAGCTAAGCTACCGCCCGCGCGTGTCGATTGAACCAGACAGGCGCCGGAGCGCGCCCGACTCTAGCAGTGCGCGAGCCGCTGCGGCGCGGTGGCTGTACTTGCGCTTTTCCTCGGCCGGCATCTCGCCAAAGGTCTTACCGGTTCCGGGCACGAGGAAGATCGGGTCGTAGCCGAACCCCGCCTCGCCGCGCCATTCCGGCACCACCTCGCCTCGGCATTCCCCCTCGAAGAACTGGATGTCTTGACCAGGCACCGCTAGAGCGATGAGGCACACAAACCGGGCATTCCACGGTCGCGGCACGCCTTCGAGCCGGCGCAGCAGCTCCGCGGTTCGCTCCTGTTGCGTCGGTCCTAGACGTGCCGAGCGGATGCCGGGGAATCCACCGAGCGCCTCGACCTCGAGCCCGGAGTCATCTCCCAGCGACGGCAGACCGGAGCGTGCCAGCGCAAACTCGGCCTTCAGCCTGGCGTTGTCCGCGTAGGTCTCCCCCGCCTCGTCGACCTCGGTGTCGAACGCGACCAGCTCGACGCCCGCACCCGAAAGCAAGTCGCGATACTCGCGCAGCTTGCCGGCGTTGCCCGACGCGATGACGAGTCGCGGACGATCAGGCAAGCGCGGCTAGGATGCCAACGCGCGCTTCTGCGCGACGATCAGCTCCTTGATGCCCTTGAAAGCCAGCGCCAGCATCGAGTCGAGCTCCGCGCGCGTGTAGGGCGCGCCCTCGGCTGTCGCCTGCAGCTCGACCAGCCGCCCGTCCTCGGTCATCACGCAGTTCAGGTCGGTCGAGGCCTGGAAGTCCTCTGAATAATCGAGGTCCAGCACAGGCGTCCCGTCGACCACGCCGCAGCTGACAGCCGCGAGGTGCTGGCGGACCGGGATGCGGTCGATCATTCGCGTGTCTTTCATGCGCCTCAGTGCGATGTACAAAGCGACGAACGCGCCCGTGATCGACGCGGTGCGGGTGCCCCCGTCCGCCTGCAGCACGTCGCAGTCGAGGGTGATCGTCCGCTCGCCGATCGCCTTCATCTCGATCGCCGCGCGGAGTGAGCGGCCGATCAGTCGCTGGATCTCGTGTGTCCGCCCTCCCAGCCGGCCCTGGATGGACTCGCGCGTCCCGCGGTCGTGGGTCGCCCGCGGCAGCATCGAATACTCGGCGGTGATCCAACCCTGACCGCTGCCGCGGCGGTGCATCGGCACGCGGTCCTCCACGCTGGCCGTGATCCAGACGCGTGTGCGGCCCATCTCGATGAGGCAAGAGCCCTCGGCGTGGACGTTGACACCGAGCTCGATCTTCACCGGCCGCAGCTGGTCTGCCGCCCGCCCGTCGCGGCGCACGGCCGCGCTCGTCATCTCCCGAGTAGTTTCAGTAATAGCGCAGTCACCTCGAAGAACATGTAGAGGGGGACGAACATGATCATAGGGGTCACCGGATCGACGCCCGGTGTCAGGAAGTTCGCCAGCACGGCAAGCGCGAGGAACCAGTAAGGCCGCCTCTTGTAGAGCCAGCGCGAACTGATGACCCGCAGCATGCCGAGCACGAACAGCACCACGGGCAGCTCGAAGACGAGCCCGAACCCGACGACCATGATCAAGACGAAGCTGACCAGCTCGTTGATGTCGGGCAGGTACGTGACGTCCGCAGGGGCGAGTGAGCCAAGGATCTTGATGTAGAGGGGCAGTGCAAACATCGCGACTCCGACTCCAAACGCGAAGAAGGCGATCGTCGCGATCACCAGCGGCAGGACGAACCGCCGCTCGTGCGGATGCAGCCCGGGGCTGACGAACCACCAGATCTGCTGAATGAGAATCGGCGCGGCGATCACGAGACCGATGTACAGCGCGACCTTCAGCTGCAGGATCACGCCACCGCCGGGCTGCAGGTAGATCGCGTGGCCGATACCCGCGCGCGTGATGACGAAGGTGATGATCCGACCCGCGATGAACACCGCCGCGATCGTGGCGAGGCCCCAAGCGATGAGCGAGACGATCAGCATGCGCCGCAGGGCCTCGAGGTGCTCGATCACGGACATGCGCTGCTCCTCGACCGGGACGCCGGTCCTAGGGCCGCGCTGCAGGACCCTGTCTAGAAGGGCCACGACCACTAGTTCTTGGAGGTATCAGCCTCGGACGACGTCGACGTCGGGGCCTTGGCGGCGCTCTCTGCCGGCGCGGGCGTCTCAGGCTTGGCCTGCGCGGCCGACGTGACTTCGTTGGTCAGCTCCGTGGTCGCCTTGCGAAACTCGCGCATCGCCTTGCCCACCGCTCCCCCCAGCTCGGGCAGCCGGCCCGGGCCGAAGACGATCAGCACGACGATGAGGATGAGGACGAGCCACAGAGGGTGAAATGGCATTTGAACCCGATTATAGGCTCCCGCTTGTAATGGGAAGCTCAGGCGCCCGTCAGGAAACCTTGATCGTGATCGAGTTGATGGTGTCGCTTCCGCTGATCGCCTGGACCTTGTCCATCCCCGACGTCACCGTACCGAACCGGTTGTAGACGGCGTTCGGTCCCGACCCTGGCCACGGCGCTTTCTGGATGAAGAACTGGCTCCCATTGACCGACCCGCCGGGCACGCGGGCCATGCCGACCGCTCCGAGCTCCCATGCCTGGGCGCTGGGCTCGTCGGGCAGGTTGTACCCGGGGCCCCCACGCCCGTTGTTGAGCGGGTCGCCGGCCTGGACCACCCAGTCCTCGGCCTTCCAGAACTGCAGGCCCGTGTAGTAGCCGTGGATGGCGAGCACGACGAAGTTGTTGACCGTGACCGGAGCAATTTCCGGATGCAGCTTGATCACGATGTCGCCCTGCGACGTGGTGATCGTCGCCTCGAGCTGCTGGCTCGCGGTGATGCACATCGGCTGCGGACCGATGAACTCGTGCGATGAGATCTGCGTCGACGTCGCGCAGTTGGCCAGAGCCTTCGACGGCGCTTCCAACGCTTTGTTGATCAGCAACCCCGATGCAACGACCGCGGCGATCAACACGGCCATCACGAGCAGAGCGAGCAACGCCTGGCGGCCGCGCGGCGCGCCTTCGAGCTCATCCGGCTCGACGGGAAAGGGGCGGCGCGTCTGGGGTCGACGCTGGCTCACTTTCGCGCGGTCGCCTCGGCGATCGCTTGGACCAAGCCGTGGGTCGTGTATTCGCGAGCGACGATCGCAACGTTCAGGCCCAGCTTGCGCGCGGTGTCGGCGGTCACGGGCCCCATGCAGGCGATCTCAGCGTCACCCAGGATCGCGGGCAGGCGATCTTCCGGAAACGCCTGCACGAAGTTCGAGACCGTAGACGAGCTCGTGAAGGTGATCACGTCCACACCGTCACCGTCGAACAGCCGCATGAGCGCCGGCGCGGCGTCCGCCGGGCAAACAGCGCGATACACGGGCAGGATGTGCACCTCAGCTCCACGATTGGCAAGCAGGGATGGTAGGGCGTCACGGGCGATCTCCGCTCGCGGCACCAGCACCCGCATGCCGGCCATCTCCCAGTCGCCGAGCGCAGTCGCGAGACCTTCCGCTGTGTACTCCGACGTTACCAGCTCGGGATGCAGCCCATGGCTGCCCAAGGTGTCCGCCGTCTCCTGGCCGATCGCGCAAAGCTTCGATTTGTGCAGCGCCCGCGCATCCAGACCTGATGAAAGGAGCATCTGGAAAAAGATGTCGACGGCGTTGGCCGACGCGAAGATGACCAGCGCCGTCTGCTCCAGGTTCTTGATCGCCTTGCTCACGCGCTCGTCCGTCGGCAGCCGGCGGATCTCGAGCGTGGGTATCTCCACCACCGCCGCTCCCAGATCGACGAGCTCCCTGCGGAACGGATCGACCTGGTGCCGCGCCCGCGTGATGAGGATCCGCCGCCCATGCAGGGGCCGTTTCGCCATCGTGTCGAGGCGCTCGGACATGTCGACGCCCGGACCCAGCACGAGCAGCGCATCGCCGCGAATTCCGTAGGTGGCGGCCTTGCGGGCCAGCTCACCCAGCGGCGCGGTGACGCGATGCTGGCCCGCCAGCCCAGGATTCAGGATCAGCGCGGCGGGCGTCTCCGGGGCGCGCCCGTTCTGCAGAAGGGCGGTGATTCCGGAGTCCCACCATCCGGAGGCGAGACGCAGCACGACGGTCTCACCCTCTTTGACCAGGCCGAAGCCGATCGACGCGGAGAGGCCCTCGATCGTGAGAGGGATGCCGCTCATCACCGGTGCGGCGAGCTCGACGATAAGGCCTGGCACAGCCTCGAAGTCAATGCCGGCTCTTTCCAGCCGTTCGGCGACCTGGCTCCCGTTGGAGAAGGCGTATGGGTTGCCCGGAAATAGAACCGCGACCTTGCGCCCGTTGCGCGCGAGTCGAATGATCTCATCGATGGATTCGAGCGGGGCGATGTCGGCGTTCGCGCGCGCGAGGTGCAAGAGGCCGCTACCGCAGCCATCGTAATTGCGAATGACGTCGGCCTCTTTCACCGCCTCGACCGCCTGCACGGTGGCCAGGCCTGGGTGGCCTGGTCCGACGCCTACGAGGCGGACCCTGCCCATACCACCCATGCCACCATCCCCATCCCAACCCGGGACACGGCTAGAGATTAGAGCTTTCGACTGACCACGTAGTCCGTTAGGGATGCGAGCGTATCGATGGCTTCGCCCGCGGGCAAAGACCACAGCTGATCGCGTGCAGCGGTCGCGTGATTGCGTGCTTGTTCAAGCGCCAACTCGGGTCCCTGGCTGCTGCGCACTTCATCGGCAACGCGGCGCGCCTCGTTCTCATCGAGCCTTCGATCGTCGTCGAGCCTGATCGACGAAAGCATCAGTGGAAGGGTCGCGAAACCTTCGAGGACGTCCTGACCGATCGGCTTGCCAACCTCGCCTTCGGTGCCGGTGTAGTCGAGCACGTCGTCGGCGATCTGAAACGCAAGGCCGAGGAGGCGCCCGTAAGACCGCAGCGCCTCGCGCGGCGCGTCATGCAGGCCACCCAACAGCGCGCCTATGTCGCAACAAGCCGCGAGCAGCGTCGCGGTCTTGGCCTCGATGCGACGCATGTACTCATCGACTCCAGTGCTGTATCGGTAGCGGATCTCTTGCTGCCGAACCTCCCCGGAGCAGATGTCCATCACGGCCTTCGCGAGAATCGCGACCACTTCGGGAGTGTTCGTCCACGCCGCCCACCCGTAAGCCTTGGCGAAGTAGAAGTCGCCGATGACGATCGCAGGCTCATCGCCCAGCGCCGCCGCCACAGTCGGACGGCCGCGTCGGGTCGGGGAGCGATCGATCACGTCGTCGTGGACCAGCGTCGCCGCGTGCGTCACCTCGACCGCTATCGCCGCAGGCAGCGCTCGGTCGCGATCGTAGGTGCCGCACATCGCCGCGAGCACGACGAGCGCCGGGCGGATTCGCTTGCCCCCGGCTTCGAGCAATTCCGCCATCGGGCGCGCCACCTCGGGAGGGTCGCCCGCGACCGACTTCCTCAACAGATCCTCGGCGATTTGGAGCTCTGGGGCGGCGGGCCCGAACAGGGATGCGGTCTCGCTCACCCCGTCTTGACGGACAGCCGATAACCCAGCCCGGGCACCGCCTCCAGGCTCACGCCCGTGTTCGTGCGCTCCGAGAGCTTGCGCCGCAGCCGCTGCACGTGCGGGTCGACCGAGTGGTCGTCGAGGTCGTGCGGATAGCCCCACACCTTGTCCCGGAGCTGCGCGCGGGTCAGCACACGCTCCGGATTCGCCGCCAGCACCGCGAGCAGGTTGAACTCGGTCATCGTCAGCGTGATCTCGTCGTCGCCGACCTTGACCCGCCGCGCCGCGTTGTCGATCTGCAAGGCACCGATGCTCAATACACCCTCGCGGCCGCCGCCGGTTTCGGCGAGCGCCGAGCGCCGCAGGTGCGCGTTGATCCGAGCGCCGAGGATTCGCGAGTCGAACGGCTTGGTGATGTAGTCGTCGGCGCCGACCTCGAGTCCCACAACCTCATCCATCTTGGTGCTGCGTCCGGTCAGCATCACCATCGGGCTGTTCACGCCCTGGCGCCGCAGCTCGCGGATAACCTCGGTCCCGCTGATGTCGGGCAGCACCCAGTCGACCAGGACCAGGTCTGGCTGCGAGCTGCGGCCGAGCTCGATGGCTTGCGCCCCCGTGCCTGCCTCGACGACGTCGTGTCCCTGCAGCCGGCACACCTCCGCGATCAGCATCCGAACCGGTACGTCATCCTCGACGACGAGGATGCGACGCCGGCGACGCGGTGGCGCTGTGGTCAGTTGTGCGTTGGAGGCGCGAAACCCACCCGGCGCGACTCGCGAGCTGGACGCTTCGGTCGGCGCATCAGGATCACGCGCTTTTCCCCCCCGTCGATCACGTCCGCAAGATCCCAGCCGTCGGCTCCGGCCTCCTGCAGGGCCTTGACCAGCGTGACGCCGTCAGCAACCTGGGCCACGGTCAGAACTTTCGTCGAGTACTCCCAGTCGCGGCTGGGAATGCCAACCGTCGGGAGGACCCCGTTCGCCTGCCCGCGAGCGCCGTCGGGCTGTGACGGCCGCGCCGGCTCGTCGGGTTCCTCGTCCGGGTCTTCTTCCAAGCGCAGCTCCATCGCCGTCGATTGTAGGCTCACGAGGCTCTGGTACCCCCGGCGAGGGTCGAACTCGCGCTGGACCGGGTTTAAGCCGGCTGCCTCTGCCATTGGGCTACGGGGGCACCCTCAATTTTGCCCCGGAGCGCGCCGGCTAGTCGTAGTCGAAAAAGCCCTTCCCAGTCTTGCGGCCGAGGCGGCCTTCCTCGATGAGCTTGCGTAGAAGCGCCGGCGCCTCGCTGCCTTCGCCCGACGCATGGCGATCCTGCAGGGCTCCATAGAAGATGTCCAATCCGCTGAAGTCAAGGAGGTGGAAGGGGCCCATCGGCCAGTTGAGGCCCTTCTGGACCGCGATGTCGATGTCCTCGGCGCTGGCGTAGCCACCCTCGAGCAGGCGCATCGCCTCCTCCGAGGCCGCGAACAGGATGCGGTTCACGATGAAGCCCCAGATCTCTTTCTTCAGCAGGACTGGTGTCCGGTTGATGGAGCGGACGAACTCCATCGCGGTCGCCACGGTTTGAGAGGACGTCTTCGGGCCGCGCACCACCTCGCATAGCTGCATCACGGTCACCGGGTGGAAGAAGTGCATGTTGCAGCAGCGCTCCGGGCTGCGCGCGAAGTCCGCGAGCCGGCTGATGGCGATGGTGCTCGAGTTGCTGGCCAGGATGGCCTCGTCGCGTGCGTACTTGCCAAACTGTTCGAAGACCGCTTTCTTGGCCTCGAAATTTTCGATCACGGCCTCGATCACGAGGTCTGCCACCGGGGCCGCCTCCGCCAGGTTGGCGGAGTCGGTGATGCGCCGCAGCGCCTGGTCCGCGGCGTCCTGAGTGAGGCGTCCCTTCTCGACCGAGCGGTCGAGCAGCTTCTTGTTCTGGGCGCGAGCCCTCTCGAGCTGTCCCGACACGGTGTCGAGAAGGACGACGTCATATCGGCCGCTCAGTGCGGTCTGGAGGGCGATCTGCGAACCCATAGTGCCCGCGCCGACGACCAGCACGCGTTTCAATTCATGCATGCGGGTGAGCATGAAGCAATTCGAGGCTGCCGCGCAGGAGGCGATCGACTCGATACCGGAGCAGTTCCAGCCTTACCTGGAGAACACCGTGTTCATCATCGAAGAGGAGTCGCCGGACCGGCTGATGGGCCTCTACGAGGGCGCGGGCGCGCTCGCGGCGGGCATGGGCATGCCCGAGCGGATCACCCTGTTCAAGAGGTCGCACGAGGAGGCCGTCCGCTCGATGGCGGAGCTCGTCGAGGAGGTGCGCCGCACCATCCTGCACGAGGTGGGCCATCACTTCGGCATGGAAGAGGACGACCTTCCTTATTAATTGCGACGGGTCAGCGCAGAGTCCAGAAGGAGCGGTCCCAAAGAATGAGCGGCTCGCCAGTTCCGGTCGCGGCCGCCTCGACCTGGCCGACGCAAATGTCGTGGTCGCCGGCCGCGTGGACCTGGACCAGGCGGCACTCGAGCCACGCGGCGCAGCCCTCGACCAGCGGTAGGCCGTTGGCCCCGAGGCGATGCGGCAGCGAGCGCCACTCCGGATCGATGGCCGGCGCGCGGCCGGCGAGGCGGTCGGCGATGAACTCCTGGGCTCTGGTGAGCAGGCTCACGTTGAAGGCTCCGGTTTCGACCACGGCGGCTCGCGTCGTCGACTCCCGCTCGAGGCCTACGAGCACGAGGGGCGGGTCGACCGAGATGGAGACCAGGCTGCTCGCGGTCATTCCGCGGAACTCGCCGGCGACGCGGGCGCTCACCACGACGACTCCGGCGGGAAGGCGAGCCATGACATCGCGAAACTGCTGATTCACTGGGTGCGCCGCACAGCCTAACGGCCGCCCTGAGCTCAGATAGGCGGACGGTAGAATCGTGCTTTCCGGGGGCGGCGACGTAGCCAAGTGGTAAGGCAGAGGTCTGCAAAACCTCCATCCCCAGTTCGATTCTGGGCGTCGCCTCCAGCCCGCTCGCGCGTTTACTGAGCGGAAGGCCTTGCTCTCAGGACACCGAACCACGAACGCCCTCCTCCTTGCGCCGAGCATCTGGCGTGAGGTGCTGCGCAACGAGCTGATCAGCAGCGGCTTCGAGCAGGACACGGCCGGACTGATCGCGCGGCGGGTGATCGAGCGCCTGGTCACCTCGTACCTGTCCGGACGCGTGGAGGCTGTGGCCCCGACGACCCAGAGCCGCGACGAGGCCGCCTGACCTCGGTTTCCCGAGCCCTCGGCTACACTCGCGACATGGCCGTTGCGCAGATCAAAATGCCCCAGCTCGGAGAGTCCGTCACCGAGGGCACGGTCGACCACTGGCTGAAGGCGGAAGGTGACTTCGTCAAGCGCGACGAGCCGCTCGTCGAGGTCGTGACCGACAAGGTCAACGCCGAGATCCCCTCGCCGTTCGAAGGCAAGCTGCTCAAGATCGCCGTCACCGCGGGCGAAACGGTCCAGGTCGGGGCGGTCATCGCCCAGATCGAGACAGGCGTCGCCGCGCCTGCCGCGGACCCGGGTTCGAAGGCCGCCTCGGCACCGGCCAAGGAGCGGGAAACAGGCGTTGCACACACCGAGGTGCCGCCCGAGCCATCAGGTGGGCGGGCGCCGCAACCGGTGGCCCAGGCGCAGAGCGCCGACGGGGGCACCGAGCATGCGCGGCTCTCGCCGGCGGTGCGGAAGCTGGCCGCCGAGCACAGCATCGACGCGGCGTCCCTGCGTGGCTCCGGGCTGGGCGGCCGCGTGACGCGGGACGACGTGCTGGCCGCAGTCGCCGGCGGCACGGCGAGTGCCGCGCCTGAGGCACCGACCAAACCAGCAGCCGCGCCGGCGGCCGCGCCCCCCCGAGTGGACGAAGCGCGCGAGGAGCTCGTGAAGCTCAGCGTCATGCGCAAGTCGATCGCCGATCACATGGTGCGCAGCCTCGCCACCTCGCCGCACGCTTGGACGCTGCAGGAAATCGACGTGACCAACCTGGTCCGCTACCGCGAGGCCGAGAAGGACAGCTTCAAGGCGCGGCATGGCACAGCCCTCACATACCTGCCTTTCGTGGCGCAGATCGTGTGCGAGGCCCTGAAGGAATTCCCGTGGCTCAACTCGACGTGGACGGACGAGGGCGTCCTCCTCAAGCGCTACATCAACCTGGGAATCGCGGTGTCCATCCCCGACGGCTTGATCGTGCCTGTGGTGAAAGACGCAGACAGGCTCGGGTTCACCGACCTGGTCCGGACCTTGAACGACCTCGTCGATCGGGCACGCGGCAAGCGGTTGAAGCCCGAAGACGTGCAGGGCGGAACGTTCACCCTCAACAACACCGGAGCCACCGGCTCGATTGCGAGCCAGCCGATCATCAATCAGCCGCAGGCGGCGATCCTTACCACGGAATCGATCGTCAAGCGGCCGGTTGTAATCAACGACGCGATCGCGATCCGCCACGTGATGAACATGTGTCTCAGCTTCGATCACAGAATCGTCGACGGCATGATGGCCGGCCAGTTCCTGAGTGCGCTCAAGAAGAGCCTCGAAGACTGGACGCCGGGAAGCATTCGACTGTGAGCGCAACCGGGCCCCTGCGGCAGGCGCCGATCCCCGAATGGATTCGCATTCGCGTGAGCGAGGGCGAGAACTTCAAGGACCTGAAGCAGATCGTCCAGGGACGCCGCCTTCACACCGTCTGCGAAGAGGCGCGCTGCCCCAACATCTTCGATTGCTGGAACCGCCGCACTGCAACGTTCATGATCCTCGGCGACGTCTGCACGCGCGCGTGTCGCTTCTGCGCGGTTACATCAGGCCGGCCGGTAGAGCTCGACCTGGGGGAACCGCTTCGCGTGGCGGATTCGGTGGCTGAGCTCGGGCTCAAGCATGCGGTTATCACTTCTGTCGACCGCGACGACTTGAAGGACGGCGGTGCCGGCATCTTCGCACGCACCATCCGCGCCATCCGCAGGCGAAGTCCCGGAACCACGATCGAGGTCTTGACGCCGGACTTCCAGGGCGACTTCGAGGCGGTGCGCACGGTCGTCGAGGCCCGGCCCGACATCTTCAACCACAACACCGAGACGGTGCCACGGCTTTACGCGCGGATCAGGCCGAAGGCGGTTTACGCAAACAGTTTGGCCCTGCTGCGCCACGTCAAGGCGCTCGCCCCGGAGATGGTCACCAAGTCCGGACTCATGGTCGGCCTGGGCGAGACTGAGGACGAGCTGATCGAGGTGTTCCGGAACATGCGCGCGCACAACATCGACGTGCTGACCGTGGGCCAGTACCTGCGGCCGTCGAAAAAGCACGCGGAGGTGGTGCGCTACTACCGCCCTGAGGAATTCGTGCGCCTGAAGGAACAGGCGCTCGCCATGGGCTTCGGGCACGTCGAAGCCGGACCGTTGGTCCGGTCTTCGTACCACGCCGATGAACAGATCCCGGCCGCGCGTAAGAGCCTGCTGGCTGGGTAGCGTCCCGTACCAGGAAGCCTGGGACCTCCAGGCGGAGCTGGTTCGGGGGCTGCGGCATGGTCAAGGCGTCGACACTTTGCTGCTGCTCGAGCACCCGCACGTCTTCACCATGGGCAAAGCCGCCCTGGCGGAGCACGTGCTGTGGGACGAGGCCGAGCGGGTCCGGCGGAAAGTCGACGTCGTCTGGTCGGACCGCGGCGGGGAGGCGACCTACCACGGGCCCGGGCAGCTGGTGGGGTATCCGGTCCTGGACCTGGCGCACTTCGACCTGAGCATTCCCGAGTACCTGTCGAGGCTCGAACGGTCCTTGATCGACTACCTGAAAGGGCTTGGCATCGATTCGAAGCCAGGCGACCCCGGGTTCACAGGCGTATGGCACAACGGCGAGAAGCTGGCCGCGATCGGGATCAAGCTCAACCGCTCGGTCGTCAGCCATGGATTCGCGCTGAATCTGACCACCGACCTGGAGTATTTCGAAGGCATCGTCCCGTGCGGGCACGCCGAGAAGCGCCCCGCCTCGGTGGAGGGGGTCATCGGGCGCCGGATCGAGGCTGCAGAGGCCGCCCGTGAATACGCGGGACACTTCGAAACGGTGTTCGGGGCCGAGCTCGAATGGGCTCCTGCCGCCGCCGCCCTCGAAGTTGGAGGCTCCGCAACGCCGGCGATTTGAGCTCAATCGGAATACAAAGTGTTACCCAGCGGGTATTCCTAACGTATAGAGACTCGGCGTCGAGTACCATGCGGTACTCCGTTTGGTCTCAACCGTTATCGGGTAAGTGAGAGGAAGCATGGCAACCAACCGAAAGAGCGCTGAGAAGACCCGCCCGGAGCTGGTGCGTCTGGACAGCGTTTCGATGGACGAGGACGACGAGATCCTCCCGGACTTCGAAGCCCAGGTGGACGACGGTCGCCGCGTCTGGGTGACCGCGGTGCTCGAGCGGACGGCGGTGATCGAGCCCGCTCCGGGCGAACCGAAGGTGCTGGTCAACCGCCGGCGCCTGTTCGTCAACCCAGGACACCTGCGGGTGCGGCATCTCGCGAGCAAGGAGGCAGCCCGGCGCGGTCGGGAGGCGGCTCGCCAGCTCCGGCTTCAGGAACAGCAGAGCTCGGCCGCTTAAGCGGTTCTTTACCCCGCCGAAGTCGGGGCTGGTCGCTCTGGTAACATTTGCCGCTGCCGAATTTCTCGGCGCTTGCTGAATTTCCGCGGCGCCGTATCCGCCGCCTAGCCCGAGGGAAGCACAACCAAATGAGCAAAACCGTTGAACTCGTCTCGCTGGCCAGCATCGTCCCCCCACCGAACCACGAAGTCAGCGGCGGCTTCAGCGCATTTGTCAATGGCAAGCAGGTCCGGGTGCGTGCGGTACTCGAGCGAACGGTCGTGATCGAGCACCAGGAAGGCGGCGAGCGCAGCGTCGTGCGCAAGGACAGCTGCATGGTCAAGCCCTCGGCGGTCGCGTTCGTGCTCGGCAATCCGAACAACGGGGTCGGGCCGCGGCAGTGGCGGCGGCTCCCAGGCAAACCCCCCGCCCCGGCCAAGTAACCCCAGGCGCCGCGCGCCCCAAAAGGCACTCCCCTAGCGGGCCCGCCCCCTCCGGTCCCGCCCCCAACCGGCACGCCTACCGACACGTTAGGCGGCGAAAAACTCGAAATCAACCCAGCCTGTTAAAGGTCGGATCAGTCGATGTGCTTAAGGGCCTCGAGGGTAAGAAACGGCTTGAAGTCCTTCGCCAGAGCGACCGCTTCGAACACCTTGCGAGCCTCCTCGAAGCGGCTCTTGGCCCACACCTCCTCCCCACACCGCCCGCGCAGGCTCGTTATCTCCTCGTCGGCAATCTCGCGCACCAGATCGGCGCTCACGCTCGGACCCTCGCTCAACTTCGACGAGTGCCTGACCCACTGCCACACCTGTGATCGCGAGATCTCGGCCGTGGCGACGTCTTCCATCAAGTTGTTGATCGCCGCCGCGCCGGTTCCGCGCATCCACGACTCGATGTACTGGATGCCGACGCTGACGTCCATCCGCAAGCCGTTTTCCGTGATCGTCCCGCCGGGCACTTTCACGTCGACGAGCTGCCCCGCGGAGACTGACACCTCAGGTCGCTGCCTCTCCAGCTGATTGGGACGGTCGCCCAGGACGCGATCAAACGCCTCGGTCGCCGTCGGCACCAGGTCCGGATGCGCCACCCACGTGCCGTCGAACCCGTCGTTCGCCTCCCGGTCCTTGTCCTCCTTGACCTTTGCAAGAGCCACCCGATTCACCTCAGGATCCCGCCGCGACGGTATGAACGCGGCCATACCACCCATCGCGTGCGCCCCGCGTCGATGGCACGTCTTGACCAACAGCTCCGTGTACGCCCGCATGAATGGCACGGTCATGGTCACCTGAACCCGGTCGGGCAGCACGAACTCCGGCCGGTTGCGGAACTTCTTGATGATGCTGAAGATGTAGTCCCACCGGCCGGCGTTGAGACCACTCGAGTGGTCACGCAGCTCGTAGAGGATTTCCTCCATCTCAAACGCGGCCAGGATGGTCTCGATCAGGACGGTGGCGCGGATGGCGCCGCGCGGAACGCCGAGCTCGTCCTGCGCGAAATTGAACACGTCGTTCCACAGCCGCGCCTCGAGGTGGCTCTCCAGCTTCGGCAAGTAGAAGTAGGGACCGCTTCCCTTCTTCAGGAGCCGCGCGGCGTTGTGAAAGAAATACAGGCCGAAGTCGAACAGGCTGCCGGACATCGGTTTCCCATCGACCTCGACGTGGCGTTCGTCGAGGTGCCACCCGCGTGGACGGACGAGCAAGGTCGCGACCTTGTCGTTGAGCCGGTATTGCTTTCCCTCAGGGCTTGTGAAATCGATGCGCCGCTCGATCGCGTCGATCAGGTTGACCTGGCCCTCGACCAGGTTCGACCACGTCGGCGAGTTGGCGTCTTCGAAGTCAGCCATGAAGACGCGGGCGCCCGAGTTGAGCGCGTTGATGAGCATCTTGCGGTCGGTTGGGCCTGTGATCTCGACGCGCCGGTCTTGCAAGTCCTTCGGTGCCTTGGCGACATGCCAGTCAGAATCGCGCACCGAGCTGGTCGTGACGAGAAACTGCGGCATCTCGCCGCCGTCGAGCCGCCTCTGCCGCTCATCGCGCAGGCGCAGCAGTTCTTCTCGGCGACCGCCAAACTCACGCTGGAGGCGGCCGATGAAACCCAGGCCTTGCGCCGTGAGCACCTCGCCAGCCCTGCCCTCGACTGGACCCTTGAGCCGAACGTGCTCAGTGGTGGCCATCGGCATCAATCTACAGGAGGCGGATCAGTTCCCGGCGAGGCGCTCCACGACCGGGGCCAGTGCGTCCACCATGTCACCCGGAACCGCGATATGGGTTATGCCGAAGCGTTCCCGTCGAGCCTGAAGCTGTTGGACTATTTGATCGATCGTGCCGATCAGGAAATGCGGCATCTCCAGGACCTGCTCAGTCTCGAGCTTCATGCCGGGACCGATTGCAGCGGCCACTGAATCGCGGTCGTCCGTCACGTTGGCGAAGAAGACCGTCATGCCCAGCTCTAACTGCTCGAAGCGATCGCCCGCCGCCTCCTTGACCCATGCCAGCTTCTCGTCTGTTGCATCCGCCGCACCCGTCCGCACGAGTGTCGGGTTGATCCGGCCCTCGCGCAGGTTGTAGTTGAGGTGCACGATCTCAGCCTCGCGCGCGGCGAGCGAAAGGATCCGACGAGCGCCCCCACCGACGAGAAATGGCGGTCGCGGTTTCTGGACTGGCTTGGGCAAGCCTTCAAGGGAGTTGATCGAGTAGTGCTTGCCGTGGAACGAAAACTTGCCGTCGGCAAAGAGGCCCTTGAGGATCTTGATCGACTCTTCGAGGCGGTCGATCCGGGTCCCAGGCGAGTCGTAAGGGATGCCTGACCGCTCGTAGTCCTTGACCAGCCAGCCCGCTCCGAGGCCCAGGTCCAAGCGCCCATCCGAAAGAAGATCGAGCGTCGCCGCCTCCTTGGCCAAGACGACCGGATGCCGGTAATCGTTGTCGAAGACGAGTGAGCCGATCCGCAACGTGGTCGTTGCATCGGCGGCGGCCATTAGCGCGGCAATGGGGCTCGGCTGATCGTCGAAATGATCTGGCAAGTAGAGCGCCTTGTATCCCATCGACTCGATGGCGCGAGCCCGCTCCCGCCACTGCTTGGCGCTCTCTGCGCGATGCTCCTGGACAGCGAAAGTGAACGGCCGCTTCTTAGTCACAAGGTCGACAGTAACTGCATTCTGTTGCCGATCACAGCAGCCGAAGGCGTTTTGTCGCTACCCGCCGAACTTGCACATGCATGCTGGTGCCGAGATCTGAAACTGACGGTGTTCCGTGACACTTGGGCCTCCAAGAACAGTGGAGGAGGA